>CAVUCP010000007.1:0-200883 GCA_963740075.1 uncultured Solirubrobacteraceae bacterium
GCGGCTTCGGCGCGCACCTCGGCAGTGGCGGCAGCATCAAGATACGCGAGATAGAGAGCGTGGGATGGCGCACCGCAGGATGGCGACCGTCACACGGTCGGTGAAGCTTTCCTGCGTACTGGAGCTCCGAGCCGCGGCAATCGCGCGCGACTCCGGTGGACTCGTGCCGGTCGCGGCTGCGTAGAACGCTCGGCCGCCGCAGCGCCGATCGATTCAATCTGAGCCAGTTGCTCGTCGACTCCGTCGACGAGCGCGACCACGATGCCAACGAGCTGACCGACCTCTGGCAAATCGACCAGTGGTCTTAGCGGCGCGATCGTCGCACCGAGCGTTTCCCGCGCCCCCGCAGGGTCGACACCAAGCGTCCACAGCTTCAACGTGACATATTCCGCCCACGCGTGTTTGGTCGCGCTTGCGAGAGTCCCTTCCGTCTCTGTGTTACCGCCCTTGGGGTGTAGCACTGCCCCGAAGCGTTCCGGTTCGGAGGGCGGTTGTCCCGGCAGGACCGCAGTGCCGGCGAAGGCGATTCGAAGCGGAACTCGGCCCCTTCCGTTCAGCAACTGTCTTCCCCAAGTCCTTCAGCCCTTCTATTTCGTGGCTAATGGCGGCGAGACGTGCGGCATACCGACTGTCGCTGAGGGCAGCGGTTCCTCCAGTCGCTGACGCGACCAGTTCCCGGACCGCGGCTTCTCCCGCCTGCCGGAGCTTTTCCCCTACAGCCTGCTCCGCGGCATCGGCTCCATTGCCTGCATCACAGCTTTCGGTCGGAGCCATGAGCCAGTTCCACGTCACCCAGATATCGACGGCGACGGGGATCGTTTCGCCCCGGGCGATATTTAGGGGTTCTGACGGCCCGTCGGGCGAGGCGGATGCGGAGAGACAGGGTAACGTGCTACCCGCTAGCAGCTCGATTGTCGGCGCTTCCATTTCCACGGTAAAGCTGTTTTTGTTTTCGAAGGTGAGTTCAGGCGGTTGGGTATATCGCGTTCCACGTCGAAGGCGAAGCCGCCCGTGAGACAGGCATTGACCTTACTCATCAGAATGCATTCTGGATTCGTCGCGTTGGGAGCAGTGCTGGTCCCTCTGAGGACGCCGGCGGAGGTAATCACAAAACCCGAGTCTGGTAGAGGGACCGGGGGCAGAAAGTACTTCGACCCCCGTTTTGGGCGGCGTGGACGGGGGCACGCTAGGGATTTTGGGAGGTGACCCTGGGGTCGGGTTTCCTTCACTGGGCCGTGGCTCCCGCTACCTTCACCGGCACTCGGGCACGGCGAGCTTGTGGTCGAGAGGTCCGGGGTGAATGACTTCGATGCCTGCGATCCGTGTCCGAGCTGATCAAAGACGGCCGCCGCGACGGTGGTTGGAGTAGCGCTAGTGAACGTGTGCGTGAACGTTTCGCCTGGTGACCATCCTTCTTCGCCGCCGAGAGACCACTGCGTCTCGGACGGTTCCTCCAGCGGCCGGCGGGATCGGTCCCCTGCGCGAGGAACCTATAAGTTGCGTAACTTCCGTTTCCGCACACCTTTTCGGCCGAGACGGTCCCGGCAGGGAAGCTCAAGCCAGGTTCCTGCAGGGAGGCGACCCCGATCGGATACGTGGAGGTCAGCTGATCGAATTCGTTTCTCGTCGCCGCGTGCGTTTCGAGCAATGTCACGGAGGGCGATCCGCCGGCGAAACGGACTTCCAGCGGGTGTTCTTGCGTTTCAAGTGGCTCGCTCGTCAGCGGGACTCGCGAATCCCGGGAGACCCTGCCACCCGCTCTCTTGAGTCGCCAAGTTGTAGATGACGAGGCTTGCAACCGGGGACGCCGGCGTGTGCTCTGCGTTGCCACGGCCGCAGGTTTCGCGCGTCGCGAGAGGATCCTCAAACCATTCACAGGGACCGAGACCTTCCGCGCTACTGATCGTGGGCTCAACAAGCGCGATGCTGTCGCTTTCCGCGGGCCCAGGTTCCGGGTAACCGAGGTCTTCGCAAATTCCTTCAGCTGCGATCGCGGCCAGGCTCGGGGCTCCCGAGCGTCCCGTGTTCGTAGTCGTAGACATATGTACGCAGCGGTCCGGCTGGGCCAAATGAAAAGATCCCGTGACAGCCACCCTCTTGTTGGACGAACACGACGTTACCGACGCCGGTGGTAGTGGCGAGGTATCGAGAGCCTTCCGGCAGTGGGATCCGGACCATTGCCGCCGACGGTTCGCGCGAGAGGGCGACTTCTTGTTCGCTTTCGTCGCGCACCACCTTATACCACGACGAGATCTCCCTGGCGTGATCACGAGCAAGTAGTTGAGGTTCCATGTCTTCCATTCCGCGTCGCCGAGGGTCGTTTCTTCCCACAGCTTCTTTCCCGTGGCCTCACTTAGCGCGACCAAACGCGTCGCTGTTTCGGCTTCGGTGCGGGACCATCGCCAGAGCACGTAGACCACACCGTTGTCTGCAGCGACCTTGAGGTCCTCGGAAGAGGCCAACGGGGCACCTTCCATTTCGACGGCCACGCCGGAGGTAGATGTGGCGCCGCCGTCGGTGGACGTGAAGATGTAGCCGGCCCCCGCGCAGGAACTGACAAGTACCACTCTGCCGGTTGTTTTGTCATATGCCCCTTCCGCAACGCGCGTTTCAAATTGGCATGCTTCGGTCGCCGGTTCAGTTTTTCTTTTTCTTCGGCCACCGTGTGGATTCTTTTGGAGGGTTCGAGCGTTCCGTCGGGCCGTACACGTTCGACTTCCAGCGGCCCGCCGGGCTGAGCGTCGACAAATAGTGGCGGTGTGCTCTGTATCGAAATGCGCTCCGACTGTGCGCGTCCGGGAGAGGCGAGGAGCCCTAGCGCTAAGACCAGCGCGGCCGCCACACAACGCCCGCCGGGCCGGATGGCGCAGGATGGGCTCATTTCACGGCTCCCGTTACAGTAGAAGATCACCGATGGTGATCCAGATCCCCAGCGCGATCGCCAGATCTGCGCGCCCGATACCCTTGCCGCGACCGCCAGCGACCCTGCTCTGGCTTCGTGCGACGAAGCCGAGGGCGGCTCCCACGGGTCCCAGGCCTACTAGGCAAAGGATGAGCGCGGTGGTCGCCAGACTCTGTCGCCTCCCGTCGAGAGCGCTCGTCGCGGTGACCTGAGGCTCGCGCGACCGGACGTGTGCTTGCTGCTCGCCGGCGCTCTGGTGCTCGGGAGCAGGCCGAAGGAAATCCCGTCTCTTTAGATCGTATTCTGCGCGCCTGTGATCGTCCAGCAGAGTGTCGAAGTGTCCGTTGACTTTCTTGAGCGTCTCCTCTGCGTGCTCGCGCTCCGACGCGGTCGCGTCGCCCCAGCGATCGGGGTGGTACGCCCGTGACCAGTCCCGCTTTAGCTGTGACAGTCGCTCCTTTGAGACGTCTGGGGGTACATGCAGTCCGGCGTAGTAATCGACGAACCCGTCGTTGGTTGCGCGGTCCATGTTCGTTTTCGCAAGCTCGTCGGGGTGGCAGGCCAACTGCGCGATTACTCCGAGTAGGCAGTGTCGCCTACCGTGGGGTGCCTACCACCAGCTTCAGCTGTGTCGCGCCTCGTTTTCCTGGCGCTCGCGGTCGCGTTCGTACTTGTCGCGTTCGCGTTCCCGGTCGCGTTCGTACTGTTCGCGTTCGCGTTCGCGCTCGCGCTTGGCGTCTGCCTTCGTGTCGTGACTGAACATGCCGTTGTCCCCCGTGTCTGGCCTAGTGGTTCGAGTGGTCGCTCGTGCCCGCTCGATCAATCGTGGCACTGAGCGAACGTCCTTGCCACCATCGGGAAATCAGCAAGCGCCCGAGAGCGGACAATCCGGCGATGGACGAATGTCTGAGCCTGGGCTGCTCGCCGAGTTCGATACCGACACCGAGCGGCCTGCTGAAGTATCGCCGGGGGAGGTACTCTCCGGCTCGCGCCTGCTCGCCCAGCAATGCGAGCGCCCGCCAAACCAGGTTCCAGCTTGCGAAACGGACTGCCATGAAGGAGGGCCTCCTCGGTGGCAAGCTCTGCTTGTCATCAAGAACCGACCTCGAGGAGGCCCGTTTACATGTTGCACGCTGGACTTGATCTGAGTCGAAAGAAGCTTGATGTTTGTCTGCTCTCTGATCAGGGAGATCATCTGGATCAGCTCGTCGTGCCGCCTGATGTCGATTCCCTGATAACGCTCGCGCGACGTATCGAGGAGGTCCATTGCGAGCCGGTGTGTGCGGTGATCGAGTCGATGACCGGCGCGAGGGTCGTGCACGACACCCTGGAGCAGCAGGGCTGGTGTGTCGAGATCGCCGATGCGCAGAAGGTCAAGGGGCTCGCGCCGCTGGCATGCAAGACCGACAAGATCGACTCGATGGTCCTTGCGGTGCTCAGCCACCGCGACCTGGTGCCGGCGATCTGGCTGCCCGACCCGAGTGTCCGTGAGGAGCGTGAGCTCGCGCGCTTCCGGCTGCACCTGGTCAAGCACAAGTCCGCGTTGAAGAACCGGATCCACTCGACGCTGATCAACTTCGGCAAGCCCTGTCCGGTCAGCGACCTGTTCGGCGCGGAGGGCCGCCAGCTGCTGGCGCGGCTGCACGTCCCCGAGCCCTGGCGGGGGAACATCAACGCCTCGATCGAGCTGATCGACGACCTCGAAGAGCAGATCGCCGAGATCAACCGCCGCCTGAAGGACGGCCACGCCGAGCACCCCTACATCCCGCTGCTACTCACGGTGCCCGGGATCGGCTGGGTCCTTGCCTTTACGATCGCCGCCGAGATCGGCGAGATCGAGCGCTTCTCATCACCGGAGAAGCTCACCGGCTACACCGGTCTTTGTCCGCGCGTGAACCAGTCCGGGGAAAAGGATCGCCGCGGCCCATTGACCAAGCACGGGCCGACCTACCTGCGCTGGGCGCTCCTCGAGGCCACAATGCACGCCCTCAGGCACCCCGCCTACGCCGAGCGCTACGAGCGAACCAAGCGCCGGCTCGGCAAGCAGCGCGGCGCGAAAGTCGCCCAGGTCGACATCGCACGCAGACTGTCCCACGCAATCTGGCACATGCTTTCCCGCAAGGAAAAGTTCGCTCCACGAGGCGCCGCTTTTCGTCTGGCGGCCTGACCGCCCTTTTCGGACTTGCGCCCGAGCGAACATCCAATTTCGCCTGATCCTCCCGACGAGGAGGCCATAGAGACATGAGCGTCGCTCCAAAACCAGTCCCGAGAGGAGAACGACCCCAACTACAGACCGCTACTTGACAACCGGCCCTCCTTCATAGAGACGAAGTCAAGGCCACCGGTTGGCCGTGACGGACGGGCGAGGACCGCTCGGACGTGAAGGAATGAGGGCCTTCGCGCCGCGGCGCCGCCATCGGTGCCCGGCGGATCCTCGCGCGCGCGGAGAGGGGACGCGGTAGCGTCCGCGCGCCACCCGGGCCGGGCCACGAGCGATGCCCTCGCGAGTTTGACCGGGCTGTTGTCTCGTCGCGAGCTCCAATCTGTGGTCAGCCGTTCTCCAGTCCGCGGGTAGTTCGGCGCCGGTGGCGCGCCAGCTTGTGAACGTGCTTTCTCTCAGCCTGGCGCGGGTGTGGTCGACGACCTCCCCGTGGGCGGGTCCGCGGACGAATGCGAGCATCGTGTCGTGGTCCCGCCATGCTGAGAGCGTGGCGAGTGTTCCGCGGACGGGTCGTGCTGACAGGCTGTAGCCGATCAGGCCGTCGGTGTCGCCGAAGCGTGACCACAGGCCGGTGGTGGCCGCTACGACGCCCGGGAGGTCCCGGCGGCGGAGGACCGCGAACCGGGTCGCGATGACCAGGTAGTTGGCGTCGGGGTCGATCGGGGCGGTGGCGGTCCAGGGCAGGGTTGCCATCAGCGGTCCTCGTCCTGGGGGATGGTGATGACGACCTTCTCGGCGGAGACCCCTTCGCGCTGCGTGTCCAGTGCGCGCTGCAGATACTCCAGTCCGTCGCCGATCACGCGCGGCGCGGGAGCGGCGCGGTAGCGGCCCTCGGCCAGCGCGGCGGGCAGGAAGTCGCGGTAGATCGCGTGGCTGACCTCGTTGTGCTTCAGCGAGGTTCCCCAGATGTATTTGATCCGAACTCCGCGTGGCCGTGAGCGCAGCTGCAGCGCGACGTTTGAACTGATCAGTCGACGTACTGTGCGGGCGGTCTCGCGGCGGCGCCCGTTTTCGCGCGCGAGTCCGTCGAATGAGACGGGCGGGGTGGCGATGGCGACGAATCGGTTCCCCTCGCAGGACGCCACGATCTTCACGCACGCCGGTGCCGCTGTGGTGCCGAAGGCGATTGCGCCCGCGAGCCGGCGGTCAGCGAACGCGGAGATGATGTCCGGGATCACGGTGGGGCTGTTGTAGTCGAACGCTTCGCTGGCGCCGAGCTCCTTGACGAACGAGAAGTTGCGCGGGGAGGCGGTGGTGATGACGTCATAGCCTGCGGCGACGGCGAGCTGGATCGCGTTGCTCCCGGCGCTGGTTGAGCCGCCCCATACGAGAACGGTCTCTCCGGTGGGCGCGGGGTCCGCCGACGGGTGATGTAGACCCAGGTAGTCCTGTTGGAACAGGGCGCACGAGGCGGTTGAAAGCGCCAGGGGCAGGACGGAAGCGCCCTCGTATGACAGCGAGTCGGGGATCGGCGAGGCAAGCCTCTCCAAGATCACCGCGTAGCGCTGAAACGCGCCTTCGGACGCGCGGTTGCTGTCTTTGTCGGTGCCCACGGCCTGTCCGATCACTCTGTCCCCGACCGCGAATCGCGTGACGTCCTTGCCGACTTCGACGACCTCGCCGGCGACGTCCGACCCGAGCACGGTTGGGTAGGTCAGCCAGCGGTAGGTCAAGTTGGCCGCGACCTGGGTGATCCAGTCCTGCGGGTTGACCGCCACAGCGTGAGCGCGGACGACGATCTGGTCATCGTCGGGCCGCGTGTACGGCGCGTCTGCGACCTCAAGCTGCGCGTGCGGGGCGGTTAGCCAGGCAGCGGAGTTGTCGGGATGGGAGGTGTTGGGCATGGGCGAGCTCCTTGACTGGTTGATTGCACTTGATGCAGTCACAGCATGACACATAACTACACCGAGTGCAATCAGCGCGGTATGATCGGCCCATGTCCCGATGGGAGCCCGACGCCAAAGGACGACTCCAGCGCGCCGCGATGACGCTGTTCCTCGAGCGGGGATACGCCGAGGTGACCGTCGCGGACATCACCGAGCGGGCCGGCCTGACCAAGCGCTCCTTCTTCAACCACTTCGTCGACAAGCGTGAGGTCCTCTTCGCCGACGCCGACGCGTTTCTCCTCGCCCTGACCGAGCCGCTGGCCGCGCTGGACCCCGCGACCGATCCCCTCGAGGCCGCAATCTACGCGCTCACTCAGGCGGGCCTCTCGCTGGCCAACTACAGCCAAGCCGCGGGCGCACGCCGAGAGCTGATCGCCAGCTCGACCGAGCTACAGGAGCGCAACCTCGTCAAGCTGGCAACGCTGACCCAAGCCCTCCAGGACGGACTCATCGCCCGAGGCACACCGCCCAGGACCGCACGGTTCACAGCCCAGGCCGCGATCACCGTCTTCAATGCCGCATACGACGACTGGATCGACCATCCGGAGAGCGACTTCGCTGGACTGATGAGGCGATCTCTCGACGAACTGCAAACCGCCATCGAACGACCGGGACGGCGCTAGCCCCGTCTCCCTCGGCGTGGCGCCGACACACCGCAGGATCCCTGCTCCAGTGCGCCGGCGGCTGAAGCGAGGGCGCCTGCGGTCAGGAGCAACCACCCATAGCGACTCTTCAGAGGGGCCGACCGGTCGGCGCGCCAGGAATCGAGCGATGAGCGCCCAAGCACGAGAAACCCGGCCTCCTGAGCCGGCAGGTCTCAGACCCCCTGCACGTGCCGGTCTCGACGATCGCGGACTGGGCCGGCGAGGCCTGCTCCCGAGCGTCAAGATCGGCCGCCGCAGGCTCTATATCAGGCCGAAGATTGAAGCTCAGCTGCTGGTCGACGCGAGCGCGCAGCGTCTGAGATAGCTCCGCCGGTTGTTACCCGCGGCGTCCCGCCGCTCTGGTCGGGCCTACCGTTGGATGCGATGTCGGGCGCTTGGAGTCGTGTGCGGATCGCGTCGAGCGATCGCACGAAAGCTCCTGTGTCGCCGCGGAGGATGAACGCCGTGTTCGCAGCGACTAGAAGCGCCTGGAGTTCGAAGGCGAGCTGCGCCGGGTCGATGTCCTGGGCGAGGTCTCCGCACTCCATCGCTTCGCGTGCGAGCCGCTCGAGCAGCGACAGCCATTCGAGCTGCTGGGCGACGATCGCGTCGTGTACGGGCCCCGGCCTGGTTCCGATGTCGACAGCAGCCGCTGAGAAGAAGCAGCCTCCCGGGAACACGCGGCGTTCGACATGCGAGAGATATGTGCCGCACACCGCGAGAAGCCGCTCGACCCCTTTCGGCGAGCGCAGCGCTGGCCGCATGACCTCCTCGACGAAGGTCTGCCGGGCGGCCTCGATCGTCGCAAGCTGGAGGTCGCGCTTAGATCCGAAATGGGCGTAGAGCCCGCTCTTGCTCATTCCGGTTGCGTCGGCGAGCTGCCCGATCGATAGGCCCTCCAGGCCCACTTCGGTCGCCACAGCGGCCGCTTTATCCAAGATCGCGGCCCGTGTGCGTTCCCCCTTCGTCGGCTCGTCGTTCATCGCCTCCCAAGCATAAAGGAACGATCGTGCTAGTCTTCCAACGCGAATAGAACGATCGTGCGCTTATGTTCCGAGACCGTCCGGGGAGGCGACGTGGAGGACACCGATTATCTGGTCGTGGGAGCGGGAGCAAGCGGACTGGCGTTCGCGGACTCCCTCGTGTCGAAGACGGATGCCGTCAAGGTCACCATCGTCGACCGACGGCCCGCCCCGGGTGGTCACTGGCTGGACGTGTACCCGTTCGTGCGCCTGCACAGCCCGTCCTCCTACTACGGAGTGAACTCGTTGCCGCTCGGCGAGGACACGATCGATCTCGTCGGCGAGAACGCCGGCTGTTATGAGCGCGCGACAGGCCCGGAAGTGCGGGAGTACTTTGCGGCGGCTGCGCGCCGGCTCGCTCAAACGGGCCGAGTCCGGCTGCTGGTAGGGCATGAACATCTCGGCCGAGACACCGCCGGCGAGCGAATCCGCGACACCGGTAGCGGCGAGGTCAGGGGCCTGAACGTGCGCCGGAAGGTCGTGGACGCCCGTTACCTGGAGGGCTCGATCCCTTCGACCCATGCTCCGTCGTTCGGCGTCGCCTCGGGCGCCCGGTGCGTGCCTGTCAACGATCTGCCGAACGTCGCCGACCGCACGAGCACCTATGCCGTTATCGGTTCGGGCAAGACCGCCGCCGACGCATGCATGTGGCTCTTGGGGAATGGCACCGACCCAGACCGGATCCGCTGGGTCCGCCCGCGTGAGGCATGGTTCTACGACCGACGTCACTTCCAGCCGCTCGCGCAGGTCGGGGAGATCGTCGAGGGCCTGGCCCTCGATGCCGAAGCCGGCGCGACGGCGACCAGCGTCGGGAACCTCCTCGAACGGCTGGAGGGATGCGGACGCCTGCTGCGCATCGACTCGTCGCGCCCCGCGGCGATGTTTCGCGGCACGATGCTTAGCTCGCCCGAGCTGCAGTCGCTCAGGCAGATTCAGGACGTCGTGCGACTCGGACGCGTACGGCGCATCGAGCCGGACAGGATCCTACTCACGCATGGGGAGGTCGAGACTGGGCGCAGCACGGTTGGCGTTGACTGCACCGCATTCGGCCTGAGCGACGCACCCGCCACGCCCGTCTTCCGTCCTGGCCACATCGTCCTGCAACAGGTCCGGCACCTCTCGCCCTGTTTCAACGCTGCCCTCATCGGCTTCGTGGAGGCCAGTCGCGACGACGACGAGGAAAAGAACCGCCTGTGTCCGCCGAACCCGTATCCACAAAGCGTCGAGGACTGGCCCCGAATGACGGCCACGACCTGGAGAGCCGAGGGGCGCTGGCTGCGCGATCCGGACCTGTCGGAGTGGATCGCAGGCAGCCGTCTGAACCTGCTCGCCGCACTCCCCAGCCACGCCGGGGAGCAATCCGTGCAGAGCGCCCTCAAGCGGTATCTCACCAACGTCGGCACGGCGACGACACAGCTCGAGGGTCTCAATCTGTCGAGCGAGCCCGAACGAAAGAACACAATCCCATGAAGGAGGAGTTCACATGCCACTCATCAACGTCAAGCTGATCGAGAACGTCTTCACGCCCGCACAGAAGGGAGAGATCGTCGAGAAGCTCACAGACGCGATGGTCTCGATTGAGGGCGAGAACATGCGCGGTGTTACGTGGGTAGTCATCGAGGAGGTGCGGAGCGGCGACTGGGCCATCGGCGGCAACGCCCTGAGGACCGAGGACGTCAAGGCGATGGCTGCCGGCGTCTGAACGGCCGCCCGTCCGTCCGACTGCCAATTCGCGTGGGCGGCCCACCCGGCACAATCATCCGGGTCGTCGGCTCGATGCGGCAATCGCTGCGCATTGCTCGAAGAGCTCCTTGGTTATCCGGTCTCCCGATTCTCTCGCGCCAGATGGCCATCGACCGGCGTGCGCGCGGCGCGGCTGCGTTCGAGCGCGTCGCGCGCCAGCTCGCGCGGCCTCTCTGGGCGGGCCTTGCAGCACCAGGGGTGGAGACTCTTGCATCGCCGGGCCAAGACGTGCGTCTCTGGGTCCCGGCAGTACAGTTCGCTGACCATGGCTCTGTTCATGGACCGCCACGATCTTCCCGATGCGACTGCGGCGGAGCTCGCGGTTGCTCACATGCGTGACCTCGAGGTACAGGACCAGTTTGGGGTGCGCTTCGTCACGTATTGGTTCGAAGAGGGAGCGGGGAGCGGCTTTTGCCTAGTCGAGGCGCCCGACGCGGAGTCCGTCGAGGCGGCCCACCGTGCGGCTCACGGCTTGCTTCCCTCGCAGGTGATCGAGGTAGATGAAGCCGGCGTGCGCGGCTTCTTCGGTCGGCTGAACACGCACCCTCCTGGCGAGCCGTACGTGGAAACGGCGTTTCGCGCGATCCTGTTCACAGATATAGCCGACTCCACGAGCCTGACTCAAGAACTGGGGGATCGCGCGGTGATGCGGATGCTCCGTGAACACGATTCGATCGTGCGCGCCGCCTTGGCTCGGTTTGGAGGAAGCGAGGTCAAGCACACCGGCGACGGGATAATGGCGGCGTTCGACTCCGCCTACCAGGCAGTCGGCGCTGCGATGCAGATTCAGCGTGACCTGCATGCGCGCGACGGTGCGGAGCAGCATGCGATGGATGTGCGCATCGGCGTGGCGGCAGGGGAACCCGTGACCGAGCACGACGATCTATTCGGCGCGGCGGTCCAGCAGGCCGCGCGGCTGTGCGCTTGCGCTCAGCCGGGCTGCATAGTCGCCTCCTCAGGGGTACACGATCTCTGCCGCGGCAAGGAGATCCGCTTCACGGACCGGGGCCCGATCGCCGTCAAGGGATTTGACGATCCGATCGGGCATTACGAGGTTCAGTGGCGCAGTTGACGCCGCTAACGTTCGTCGGGCTTGGAAGGCGGAGCGTGACGTGCGCTGCCCCGAAGCCGGTCACTCGTAAAGCCGGCCGGGGTCTCGAAGCCTCATGACGGAGCACTGCGATCTCGCAACAGGGGCCGATTTCAGCCAAATGCACTCGAGCGGACTCGAACCATCACGTTGTTCGGAACTAGGTGAGCAGTTCGACCGGGCACTGAATGCCGCTTGCGCGGGAGAGGCGTGCGTCGGCGGTGACGAGCGCGACGTCGAGTACCTCGGCGAGCGCCACGTAGGCGGCATCGTAGGCCGTGAGGTTGTGGCGTAGCTCCCAGCAACGAGCCAGGAGGGGTAGATGTGGCGCCCGCCGGAGCGGGAGATCCGCGAGATCGGCCAACGCCAGGGATGCGCGGCGATCGTCCGTGAGCGTCCGCCTCCAGACAGACGCGACCTCCAGGTCGATGATCTCCGGTGCAGCCAGATCCTCGCCTCGAAGCCGCGCGCGGGCGGTTTCACCGTCGGCGGCGTCGTCGCCGAGGGCCGGCGCGAGCACGCTCGCGTCGACGACGATCACGGCTCGTTGCGATCGGCTCGGATCAGGCGGGCTGAGTCGCCAAAGCTTGTCGAGCCGCCGGCGCGCTGCCCGGCGCGATCAAGAAGTTCGTCTAGCGACGGGCGACGGGCGTCTGCGACCAGGCGGCCAAGCAGATACTCCTGCAGGGACTGGCCCGCAGCTGCGGCACGTTGGCGCAGGACCGCATGTACGTCAGCTGGGACATCCTTGATCTGCACGCTCGGCATATGCGCCAGTCTAGCGCCATTTAGGCGCCGGTAGATGCGTTATGGCGCTAGCAGGAGTGCGACCGGCCTTCTGCGCGCGCGGCTGCACAGATCAAGTCGGCATGCCGGAGCGCTTACGACGAGAGGAGACGGCGCCCGAACGCGCGCGGGCGTCCGAGCGACGCGACATCCCGGACCGCCCGTGTGCAGGACACTCGTTGTCGAATTGACAACGAATGCGGGCGAGAGGACTCGAACCTCCAAGGCCGTTAGGCCACCGGCTCCTAAGGCCGGCGTGTCTACCAATTCCACCACGCCCGCGCGCGGTTCAGAGCCTATCCGCCGCAATGGCCGCCCAGCATCCGAGCACCTGAGCCGCGCGAGCTTGTATCGTCACGAGCTATGTCGACTGCTCACGGCAACGACGATCGGACCGACGTGATCATCACGCACCCGAACCGCGACAAGCCCGTCGTCCAGGCGACCCGCGCGACGGTGGTGCTGCTCTTCCTCGTGAGTGCGGCGCTCGTGCTCATCGTCACGGTGGGCGGATGGAATCAGCTCGAGGGAGCGATTCCGGTGGACCTGCTCTACGTGATCGTCTACGGCCTCCTCGCCTTCTACGCCGTCCGGTGGAACCGGGGAGTGTTGCCTGTGGGTGCTGCACTGGCGGTTCTCCTGACGATCTTCGCCCTCGCCGCCGCGCCGGGCTGGTTCAACCGCGACGGGTTTGGCTACGAAGAACCAACGTTGGACGCGAGCCTGCTCGGCATCCTCACGCTGCTGCTCGTGCCCGTGCAGATACTCCTCGTCGTTTTCGCGATGCGGGGATTCAAACAGGGATGGAACGTGGAGCTCGAGCGCCGCGACCCCTCAGCCGCGGGCGGGCACCTGGTGGATTCGCCCGCGCACCCTGCCTGAGGCACTCGCGGCTATCCTCGCGTTGCCTTGCCACATTGCGGCGGTGGCGGAACGGTAGACGCGGGGCCCTCAAAAGGCCCTGTCCGAAAGGGCGTGTGGGTTCGAGTCCCACCCGCCGCACCTTGTGAAGTCTCGCGGTGTGGGTCGATAGCCCACTTGGTTTCACGGGCGAGCGTCCGGATGCCGGCAGGGTGCTTCGGGGACGGGTGTCGGGCTGGATCCCGGCTAGCGCGTTGCGCCGCTCACGGGCGGCCGGCGCGAGTCCCACGGCAGCGCTCGCTCGAGCTGGGCAGCGAGAGAGATGAGGAGAGACTCCTGCCATGGCCCCGCGACGAGCTGCACGCCGACGGGCAGGCCGTCATCGGTCCAGTGGAGCGGAAGGCTTGCGGCGGGCAGCCCGGTGATGTTCCCGAACGCTGTGAACGCGACGCTTGCGACCACATCGAATACCGGCTGATCGGGCGCGGCGTGCTGAGCCTGCATGATCGAGCCGGCTGCCGGCGGCAGGATCGCTGAGGTGGGGGTTAGAAGGACGTCGAAGTCCCGGCCCCACCTGACGAGCTCACGGCGGCTCAGCAGCTCCAGAGACCGTGCCGCGAGAGCGAAGTCATAGGACGATGTCTCGCCCGCCTGGCCGCGCTGGTGGGCGATGTGTGGCTCCACGAGCGACCAGTCGACCCCCTCGTAGTCAGCAAGGCCGGCCTGGGTGAGGGCGATGAAAGGGGGGATCATCTCTTCGGAGATGGTTGGCACCTCGACGTCGTGCACGGAATGCCCGAGAGACTCGAGACCGACTGCCGCCGCACTCGCTGCAGCGGCGCACTGGGGGTCGGTGGGCATCCCGCCCGGTGCCTGCGCCATGAGTCCGATCCGCAGCGCGGGAGGCGTGGACCCGGTCTCGTGGGAGAAGGGGCGGGCCGGCGGCGGGGCGTTGTACCAGGCGAGAGGGTCCGGGCCCGAGATCGCATCCAGGACGGCTGCGGAGTCGGCGACGGTCCTCGTCACCACCCCCTCGACGACTCCGCCGAGCCAGCTCTGCGCGAGCCGCGGTACCCGTCCTCGGCTCGGCTTCAGGCCGACGAGCCCGCAGTACGAGGCAGGGATGCGTATCGAGCCTCCGCCGTCGTTGGCGTGGGCGATGGGGAACATTCCGGCCGCGACGGCGCACCCCGCGCCGCCGCTGGAGCCGCCGGGTGACAGGGCGGGATCCCAGGGGTTGCGCGTTATCCCGTGGCGGGTGTTCTCGGCTGCTGTGATGACCCCGAAAGCGGGGGTGTTCGTACGGGCGCACAGCACGAAGCCCGCTCGTGTGAGTGCGTCGACCACCAGCTCGCTGACGGCACTGGGAGCCTCGGGGGCGCCGTGCGAGCCATAGGTCACGGGCCATCCGGCGACGGGTGTCAGGTCCTTGATCGGGATCGGGACGCCCAGGAACGGTGCGTCCTCGCCGGCGGCGATACGCCGATCCGCCTCCGCGGCTGCGGCGCGTGCCTGCTCGTCGTTGCGCCACGTGATCGCCCCGAGCTCAGGGTTGAGAGCGTCGACGGCTCCCAGGCAGGCCTCCAGCAGCTCGACGGACGAGATCTCGCGGCTGCGAAGAGCAGCCGCCAGCTCGAGCGCGGATGCTGTCGGTGAGAGCTCGGCCACGGCGCGACCATATCACCGGGCCGCACCCCCGGGTGGCCGCGGTCGCTACGGCGACAGCGTCTCTCGACGCACGTACCAGGCGGCCTGAATCGGGTTCAGGAAGTGCGGAGGCTCCTCGGCCTGGAGCCTGTCGTCATATTCGGCGGCGTATCCGTAGCCGTTGATCAGATTCCCGTTCTGGAAGACGCCGGTCATGCCGTTCGAGAACAGGGACGCGATCGCACCGTAGAAGTCCAGCGAGCCCAGGCTCGGAGAGCCGCAGTCGAAGTTGTCGACGATGAAGCTGTGTTTCAGTGCCAGCACGGCAGCGTAGATAACGGGTTTGTTGAGGTCCGCTTCTTTTCCTTTTTCAAGGTTTTTCGCGTTGCCGCACCTCGTGAATTCAGGTTCGCGCGTGCCTTCCAGCGGGTGGTAGACGCGAACGAAGTTGTTCGCGACGAGGCCCAGGATCGCGGTCGAGGTCGGCACGCCTTCGGCGTCATGCGGCGTCGTGATGTTTCCGTTGATGACCACGTCGTTCTGGGAGGCGATCGTCAGCGAGGTCGAGTATTCGCCGTGCACGTACACGTTCCCGCATTCGCTGTCTTCGGTGTATCCGGGTTTCGGGCCGAAGGGGGAGTAGCGCTGCGCGCAGCCGCCGGAGACGTACACGACTCCGCTGGGGGGGAATGCCATGCTCGAAGTCGATTCTTTGGCTTTGTTGCCGACATGCTGCTTGACGGTCATCGCGTTGCCTTCAAGGATGATTTCCGTCTTGTCTTCGAAATGGTATTTTTCTTCGACGATGTGTTCGAGTTCTTCGTCTCCGGGCGGAGGCTTCAGGGACGGGACTTCGTTCGGCGGGATGTGGGTGCCGACGAACACCGGCGAGGCGCTTCCGCCGTTGGACTCGGCCGAATAGCCGGAGTCGCCCTGGTAGCTGTGCCCGAATTCGATCCGGTCGTTGATGTTGCGACCGAACACCGGGTTGCCGGAGATGCCGACGTGGTCCTCCGTGTGCATCGGTCCTTTGATCGTTTCTCCGCTGATGAAGTAGTTGTCGAACGTCGAGCAGAAGCTTGGGCGTTCGCCGTAGAACTGACCGCATTCGGCGTACTTGGCTTCGTTGCGTTCGTCTTCTCTGCCGTAGAGCACCGGGTCGCCGGTTTCGTACTCGTCGTACCAGATGAAGCTCACGAAGTTGGCGTTCCGGAACGTAGCGATGAGGGTGCGCTTCTCGCTACCCGAGAAGCCTGTCGACTCGACCCGGAACGTGCCGGCGGCAGCTCCGCTGGACTCGATCATCGTTTCGACAAGGTGGGCCCTATCGCACTGTTTGTCGGCAGCGGGGGCCGTTTCCGCAGGAAGCAGGGTGATCGCGTATTCCTCATCGGTCGTGCCTGGGACCGCGACGCGGTTTTTGGTCCCTTCGCTGACCTGGTTCAGTGCTTTGTTCGCCGGTGTGGGCGTCGTGCAGTAGGTCAGATAGTTGCTGTCCTGTGTCATGTGCGCTGCGTATTCGCTGATTCCAGCCTGTGCTGCGTAGTAGGCCTTCTTGGAGGCCACGTTGGTGTTAGTCAGACGGACCTCACCGATCCCCGACGTGAACGCCGCGACCAGCAGCGATCCTGTCACGAGCATCACGCCCAGCGTGATGATCATGCTGACGCCGTCCTCACGGCGCAGACGCTGCAGTCCGCGTGAGACGCTCGAGATGGTGGCGACGGGGTTCAGGAGGCGCATGGGAAATTAGTGACTTCCGAGGAGGTGGACGAGGGTGAGAGCCGCAGGATCGCCGAGTCTTCGAAGGCGACCGGGCGGCCGGAGCCGAGGCTCGTTGCTTCTTTTCCTTCCGGTGCGAGGGTGAAGGCGATGGTGACCTTCGCCACCGTCTTTGCTTCTTCTTCACTCAGTTTGGAGACGTTGGCCGCAGTGAGCGGAGACGGGTTGAGTTCGCCGTAGACGGGCGAGTGGTCGGTGCTGTTGTAGTAGCGGTAGTACTGGAAGACGGGGATCGCTTTTTCCGACGAGTCGAGGGTCTGGCGCACCCCCGTGAGCAGCCTCACAGTCGTGGGTGTGCTGGCTTCGTTGAACAGATACTTCGGGGCGACGCTCGCGGCGGTGCTTTTCCAGGAGTTTTCGACGAGGGTGCCTTCTTTGCTCCCGCTGGCCGGGGTGTAGACAACTTCGTGCAGGGTCACCGACGGCAGGGATGCCGTTTCGCCGTGTTCGCTCACGAACCTCAGGACGCTCGCGTTGCTGCCGCCACGGATCGGCGTGATCTCTGCCGCGACGCAGCCGGAATGCAGCTTGATCATGAGGTTTTCCAGAGCCGTGCGGCCGCCCTGATCCACATGGACACGTTCGGTGGTGCGCGCAACGTCCCGCGTGGCGAACTCGAGGAACGTGAACGCCACGAGGCTGATGATCAGCGTCAGCACCATCCCGACAAGGATCTCGACCAGGGTGAATCCGGCCTCGGAGCGCGCTGCGGAAGCTGGAGCCCGCGCACTCATGGGCACAGTCCTGCCGCCGTGCCGGCCGGTGTTCCAGAGGGACTGGTACCGAGATATATGACGTCGCTGCCCGAGTGTTCGCCGCCGTTGGTCCATGTCGTCGACGTCGGTCCGGTCGGCGAGTTGTTGAGCAGGGTGCCTTCCCAGTGGCGGCCCGTTGTTTTGCCGGTGCTGGCGCAGAACTTGTATTCGCCGTATGGCAGGCCGTTGTGGGCCATGGCGCCCGTGGAACTAGTGGTGAGCATGCGGGCGGTCGTTTTGCACCCTTCGTCTTTGACCTTGACTTCGCCGGCGCTCACGGCGGCGCCGGGGCTGGCTTCGCTGGTGCCGCTCATGACCTTCACGTTGACCGGCGGGAGCGGGACGGTCACGGCTGTGTTGCTCGCCGGCAGCACCGCGACTTCGACGGGCGCCTGGCCATATTTCGAGGGAAGGTTCGCTTCACAGGTGCCGGCATAGACCGAGTACTTGGAGGTGCTCGGGAACGGGAAGATGCTGTTCGGGGTGCCCGACGTGACGACGGCTTTGTAAGTGCCCAGCGAGCCGAACGTGCGCAGTTTGCTCTGCCCGGTGTTGAAGGCTACGAAGGTGTCGCCTTCGGTGGCCCCCGAGAAGCTGACTTCGAGTTTCGCCGCGGGAGCGAGCAGATACGGCGCCTTCGTGGTGGTCTCGGCGACGAGGTAGTCGGTGCGGATGTCCGCGGAGTCTTCGCTCGTGTTTTCGTATCCGTTCTGGTCGACGTATCCGGCTTTGTGGACGTTGATGGTGTAGGAGCCGGGTTCCAGGGCGAGGATCGCGCATCCGTCCGTGGAGGTTTCCACCGACGTGGTCGTCGGCCCGGTCACGCTCACGACCGCGTTGGCCAGCGGTTCGACTGGGTTGGTGACCTGGACGATCAGGGCCGTCCCGGCCGGCGGGCTGATGAGGCTGCTCTCCTGAACGGGTTTGCTGACCCCGATGGACGGCCATGTGACAGTCGAGGTTGTCTTGATGTCTTCCGCCGTCGCCGAGGTCGAGTTGCAGCTCGCCGTGGCCGTCAAGTCCGAGTAGTACGTCGCGGTTGTCGTGATCGTGTACTTGGTCCCGTTGAGGGTCACTTCGCGCACACGATCGAGTTCGGAGAGGTTCTTCACGGGTTCACTGCGCAGCTGCTCCTCTGCCTGCTGGGCGAGGGCATCCGCCTGCGATCGCGCCCTGTCGAGGCTGGTCGACCGGTTCGAGCTGTCCAGACCGGTCAGGGTGGCGATCACGATGATCCCGATGAGCAGGCTGCTCACGATGACCTCGATGAGCGTGTCGCCCGCCTGTGAGCGCCACCTCGGGCGCCTCCGGCCGTTGTCGGATGGGCGGGTCTTGGCGTTGAAGATGCGCATGGTCATGGATCCGGCCTGGTCCTGCGGGTAGCTTCGGCAGGTTGCCCGGCGTCCTTTAGCTCCGGCGGCGATCAGCAAGCGCTGTTCTCACGGACTCCCCGCGAGGGGTCAGGGCTCGCGGCGGCACGGCGTTTGCCGGGCCGGCACGCCCAGCGGAACGGGCACGCCGCCCGAGCGTGCCCCTGCGCCTACAATTCTGCGTTCCCGGGGGACTGGTGTATCGGTAACACGGTGGTCTCCAAAACCGCAACGCGAGGTTCGACTCCTCGGTCCCCCGTTTGGCTCTACAGTGCGCGATCACGCACTGTAGAGCCAGATTTGGCGCGTCGCCCGGGTGATCCCTGGCGCGGCAGGACGCCGGGCTGCAGCGGCAGTATGCTCGCGTCATGAACGACGCAGAGGTCTCGGTCGCCGCCCTCGACCGCGATGTTGCGGATCGCTTCCAGGGCCTCAGGCGCGAGCTCGGCGTCAGCTCGTTCGGGATGAACCTGATCGTGCTGCAGCCTGGCCAGAGGGGGCGAATCCACGCGCATGACACGCAGGAGGAGGTCTATCTGGTCCTCGAGGGCGTGCTCACGCTCCTGATCGAGGGCGAGTCCCGCGTTCTCGCGGCGGACGAGCTCGTTCGGGTGGCGCCGCACGTCCGCCGCCAGCTCGTGAACGCCTCGAACGTGAAGCTCGTGCTTCTCGCTCTCGGGGGCTCCGGAGAGCATGCCGGCCGGGACGGTAGGGCGTGGGAGGACTGGCAGGCGACGGGCGATGGACGCGCGCCCCAGGATGTGCCGCTGCCTGCGGATCTCCCACGGGGGTGAGGTGTCTATCAGCGGATCTGATGCCAGCGGCGAAGCGCGATCACCGTTCAGATCGCCTCCGCGACGCCGAGCGGCCAGGTGCCCGCGAGGACGCCGTAGATGACTGCAACGGCGCCGGACGCGGTGAGCATTCCCGAGAGTCCTTCGGCATCGCAGGGGCCGGGCTGATCGGTCCGTCAGGTCGGCCGCGCGAACTCCGTCGGGCGCTGGATTAGAGTTCTCGCGGGGGAGCCCGAGGCTCGGCGGGCACCCGACTCGCGGCGGGGACGCAGATCCGGCAACGTCTGGAGCGGGAGGTGGCAGGATGAGGCTGATAGGAGCGGGCATGCCGCGCACCGGCACGCTGACGCAGAAGCTGGCACTCGAGATGCTGGGGCTCGGCCCCTGCTACCACATGGTCAACGTCCTCGCGGACCTGGACCAGGCGGCGCTCTGGGAACAGGCGCTAGACGGCGACGCACCGTGGGAGCGGATATTCGCCGGCTTCCAGTCCACAGTCGACTGGCCCGGCGGCTACTTCTACCGCGAGCTGGCTGATGCCTATCCGGAAGCGAAGGTCCTGCTGAGTGTGCGTGACCCGCAGGCGTGGGAGGAAAGCATGCGCCAGACCGTCTGGGCGGTGCGGCACGGGGAGTCGCTGATGCGCCTGCTGTCGAGCGCTCAGGCGCATGTGAACCCGGACTGGCGCGCGTATCTGAACATGATCGACAGCCTGCTTTGGCGCGGGCGCGGAACATTCGCCTCCGGCGCAGAGCCGGCGGAGATGATCGAGGGGATGCTCAGGCACAACGAGCAGGTCAGACGAGCGATCCCCGCCGGCCGACTGCTCGTGTGGGACGTGAGCGAAGGCTGGGCGCCGCTGTGCGAGTTCCTTGAGCTGCCGGTCCCCGACGTGCCCTTGCCGCGCATCAACGACAGAACAGAGTTCCTGAACCGGATCGTTGACGGGTCGCTCGCCGCGCTGAACTCGTGGCGCTCCGAACAGGCGAGCGTGGATCCGGCTTTCGCGCTGGAGGATTAGGCGGGCAGGATACGCGTGTCTCCGGCGGGCCGGCGAGCGCGAGGTGGGCACGGACGCCTCTGAGCGTCGAACGACAGCGATGTTGCACCGCGGCGCTTCCAGCTTGCATTTGGTCAGGTACTGCGCTAATCTCCATAAAACAGGTGAACAAACTGATGAAAATAGATGTCCATCAACATTTCTGGAGTGAGCCGCTTCTCGACGCGCTGTCGATGCGCAGCGAGTTCCCGTTCGTGCGCCGTGAGAGCGGGCTGAGCGTGCTGTACCTCGTCGGCGAGCGGCCCTATGTGATCGAGCATTCGCGGGACGAGGCGGCCCGACGTGCGGCACTCGTCGACGGCGACGGGCTTGACCTGGCGCTGGTGTGCCTGTCGAGCCCGCTCGGCATCGAGTGGCTGCCCCGCGAGCAGGCAAGTCCACTGATCGACGCCTACCACGACGGCGCGCTGGCGCTCGGCGATCGGTTCGGCGTGTGGGGGTCGCTCGCACTAGATCGCCCGGACCCAAACGACGTCGACCGTGCGTTGTCCCGTGGGTGCGTGGGCATATCACTTCCAGCCGGCGCGCTCTCGAGCGTCGACGCGCTCGCGAGCCTTGACCCCGTCCTCGCGCGCCTGCAGGAGCACGACGTCCCGCTGCTGGTTCATCCGGGTCCGGGTGCCGGCCGTCTGACGGGTGAACTCGCCGCCGCGCGACTCGGCGACCCGCTCTGGTGGCCGGCGCTCACCTCGTATGTGGCCGGCATGCAGTCGGCCTGGCTTGCGTTCATCTCATGCGGCCGCTCGCAGCACCCGCGCCTTCGCGTCATCTTCTCGATGCTCGCCGGGCTTGCCCCCCTTCAGTCGGAGCGGCTGACGTGTCGCGGCGGGCCATCACCCTCCGAGCCGGACCCGCTCATCTTCTATGACACATCCTCCTATGGCTCGAGCGCCATATCCGCGGTCGCGGGTTGCGTCGGCTGGGGCCAGCTGCTCTATGGCTCAGACCGACCGGTCGTCGACCCGTCCGAGCTCGCAATGCCCGCCGAGCTCGACTGGGAGCCGATCATCGCCGGGACACGCCGTGCCTTCGGCGCAGCGCCAGTGGTGAGTGTCGCGACATGAGCACGGCAGCCTCACCGGCGCGGGGAGCAGCCGATGGCGATCGAGAGCCGCTCATCGGCCACAGGGCGCTCGCCGAGGTTCCCCGCCCGCGCGGGCGGGACCTGACGGGACCGGAGCTGGAGGTGTTCGTGGCGGAGCTCGCAGATCGGCCCGAGCTCTGGATCGATCACGTCAGGCACGACACCAGCCAGCGACGCTACGAGGAGCTCATCAGCGATCCGTTCGTGACCGCCTGGCTCATCTGCTGGATGGACGACCACGACACCGGCTTTCACGACCACGACCTGTCCTGCGGAGCTGTCGCGGTCGTCAGCGGCGCGGTCCGCGAGGAACGCCTGACGATAGAGGGGCCGCCGCGAGAGGTGATCTCGAAGTCGGGGAGCACATTCCACTTCTCGGCCTCCGACATCCACCGTGTCCGACACGCCGGCACCGATCCGGCGGTGACGATCCATGTCTACTCCCCGCCGCTGCTGAGAATGGGCTCCTACGTCGTGGGAAGCGATGGCGTGCTCGTCCGCCATCCGATGTCCTACCGCGAGGAGCTTCGCGTGCTCGAGGCCACGGAGGAGCCCGCCTAACCGCCGCCACGTGCACGTCTAATCGCTCTTGCCACCCCGGCGCCGTTCGACTTCCTCGCCGCGCGCGAGGAGGATGAGGCTCACGAGCTCGGGCGCGAACAGGCCGTGCTCGATCACACCCGGTGTTCCGTCGAGGCGGGCCGAGAGCCCGCGCGGGTCTCCCACGGGGCCGAGATAGTCGGCTATCAGACCACCGTCTGGACTCTCGCCGACGTCTCGGGCACGCGCCGGAGCGAGCGCACGCAGCGTGCTCTCGACCCCGAAACGCAGGAGCTCCAGCGGAACGGGCGGCTGCAGGCTCTCGACTGCCTTCTCGGACGAGGCGATGACCACGAAGGTCCTCGCCGCCGCGGCGACGATCTTCTCCCTCGTGTGGGCTGCGCCCCCGCCCTTGACCAGCCAGCCCTGCGGGTCGATCTGGTCCGCTCCGTCGATCGCGATGTCGAGTTCACCGAGCTCGTCTAGCGCCACCACGGCAAGCCCGAGCTCGCGGGCCGACGCTTCAGTGGCCGGCGACGTGGCAACGCAGCGCAGGCCGCTGAGCGAGCGCGCAGCGATCGCGGGGAGCAGATGCGCGACGGTGGAGCCGGTGCCCAGACCCACACGCATGTCATCGCGCAGGAGCTCCGCGGCGGCGATCGCCGCCGTCGCCTTCTCCTGCTCGCTCACGCGTGCCGGCTCAGCTGCGGTGATCGCTGCCGCGAAGTCTGACGAGGGGACGCCACGGGGCGGACGTTAGCGTGCCGACGGTCTCCCTGAGTCTGACGCGGTCGGGCGCGGCCGGTCCGTGCAGCAGGAAGCCCTGTCCGACGCTGCAGTCCAGTTCGCGGGCGAGCGCGAGCTGGCGCTTGGTTTCTATGCCGACTGCGATCGCGGTGAGCCCCGCCTCTTTGGCGAGCGCGATGGTTGCCGCGAACATGGCGCGGTGCTCCTTGTCGCGATCGGAGCCGCCAATCAGGACCCGATCCAGCTTGACCGCATCCAGCGGCATGTTGCTGGGCAGCCCGAGCGAATACTGGCCGGAGCCGAAGCGGTCCAGGGCGACCGTCACGCCGAGACGCTTGACGTCCTTCAGTGCCGACCTGGCGCGCTCGGGGTCGCGCTTGACGGCGTCCTCACTCACCTCGATGCACAGCGCCCGGCCCGGGAGCCTGCAGTACGCGAGCTCCTCGCGGACGCGCTCGGCCAGATCGAGCTCTGTCAGCTCGCGCGCTGATACGTTCACCGAGATTGGGATCGAGATACCGCTGCGACGCCAGCTCTCCGCCTGGGCGCAGGCGGCGTGCAGCACCCACCTGCCTATCTGCACGATCAGCTCGCTGTCCTCGGCGGGGGGCAGGAAGACCGACGGCAGAACCTCTCCCGCGCCCGAATCGGAGCCTGCTCCGGGTTTCCAGCGGACCAGAGCCTCTGCGCCGACCGCGTGGCCGCCCGCGAGAGGGACGATCGGCTGGTAGGCGAGCATCAGCTCACGCCGGGGCAGCGCGCTCCGGAGGCGATCCTCGATCTCCACCTGGGTGCTGAGCTCCTGGCGCAGACCCTCGTCGAAGAGCGCCAGACGCCGGCCGCCGCCGTTCTTCGCCCGGTACATCGCCAGGTCCGCCTCGCGGAGCATCGCCTCGGGGTCCGCGTCCGGGCTGTGCGAGACCGATACGCCGGCGCTCGCGAGCATCGCGACTTCTGCCTTCCCTAGCGGGAAAGGACGCTCGAGCGAGTCGAGCACACGCTCCGCCAGGGCAAGGGCCTCGGCCTCGCTCTCGAGGTCCTCAGCCAGGATCACGAACTCGTCGCCTCCGAGCCGCGCGACGGTGTCGCTGTCGCGCATCAGGTCGGCCAGCCGGCCGGCGACCGCCACCAGCAGCTGGTCGCCGACGTCGTGCCCGAGGTTGTCATTGACGGCCTTGAACTTGTCCAGGTCGATGAACATCATCGCCACGACGCCGTGGCTGCGGTGCAGCCGGGCGAGGGCCTGTCGGGCGCGGTCCATCAGCAGAAGCCGGTTCGGCAGCCTTGTCAGCGGGTCGTGAAGAGCCTGACGCTCGAGCCAGCGCCGGTCGGTCACATCCTTCGCCGCCGCATACCACGTGTCTCCATCGCGGCGAGCGCTCCACAGCAGCCACCGCCAGGAGCCGTCCGCATGGCGGTAGCGGTTGGTGAACGTCTGGGCGGCCGCGCCGGGACCGTCCTGTGCTCCGGGCCTGAGGATCGCAAGCGTCTGCTCGACGTCGTCCGGATGCATGAAATGCTCGATCGGCGCCGACTGCAGCTCCTCGCGGGTCCAGCCGAGCAGCAGCTCCCATGCGGGGTTCATCAGCGTGAAGTTGCCCTCGGGTGAGATGGTCGCGAGCAGCTCGCTGGTCAGCTCGAAGAGACGAGCGATCTCGGGCTGCCCGCCGTGGACACCGTCGCCTTGCGCGATGCTGGGATTGCTAGTCGTCTCAGGGCCCATTCCTGAGGTAACCGTCGGCCCGCATGCGCCGTTGCGCGGCAACTCGGCGGGCCACTGGACGGATTGACGAGCGCGCGCTCCGCTTTCGCGGCCGCGATGCGGCTCAGCGGGTCAGCTCGAGGGCGTCTCGACCGGCGAGCCCTCGCCGACCGGAGACAGAGCGCCCGCCCCGCCCGAGGGGGCGTCGCCTCTCATGAACCGCCAGATGGACAGGCACATGATGATCGTGACGAGCACGGCGCTCCCGACGCACCACTCGCAGATTTTGTGCAGGGTGAAGACCTCGCGGTAGGTCAGATACATGCTGAAGCCGAAGCCCGCAAGGGCGAGCGCGACCGTCGCGAACCTCATCTCTTCGCTTTCGGGAGCGAGCAGCGACCCGAGGATCGCGATGTAGCCGATCAGGCCCATCAACGCAACGGGTACGCCGGCGAGCTCCGAGTACTTCGATTTCTGCACCTGACTGCAGGGGTTGCCCTTGATCGAGCACGGCGGCGTCACGCCTGAGTAGTGGACGTATGTGAGGTAGCCGGCGAGGCAGATGCCTATCACCGAGAGCACGAGCAGGGTTGTCTTGAGAGCCCGCGCGCTCACAACAAGGTCTACGCCTTCAGCAGCTTTTCGATTGCTTCGTCGAAGGGGGCGGTTTCTGTCAGCGAATAGTGTTCGAGCTTCTCGCTCGCCCCGCCGGTCTTGCCGATCAGGAACGACGGCGTGCCGTTGAAACCCTCGCTTGCGGCGGCCTGCGCATCGGATTCAACCTGCGCGACGAGCGCTGAGCTGTTGCGATCGCTCATCCACTGGCTCTTGTTCAGGCCGGCCACCTGCGCCGCGATCCCCTGAAGGTATGCCTCGGTCACATAGCCCGAGTCCTCTTCTCCCTGCTCGTGGTAGAAGGTCTCGACGAAGTTCCACATCTTGTTCTGCTTGCCGGCTGCGAGCGCCGCGACCTGCTGTGTTTTGAAGACTTCAGGTTCGCGTGTCGCGGTCTCGAGCGACCGGTATTCGATCTTGACCTTGCCGGTGCGCACCCACTTCTGAATCAGCGTCGGCAGGGCACCGAGCGTGAATTCGCGGCAGATCGGGCACTCAAGGTCACCGAAGTACTGGATTGTCACGGGCGCGTCCGGGTTGCCCAGGGTGTTGCCGCTCTGCGGGATACCGTCCACGGTGGAGTTGACCAGAGCCACCGCTTCTTCTGAGGACTTGCCGGTCGTCGACGGTTTGCTGCTTCCGCCGCCGGTCGCGATCAGGATGATCACGATCACCACTACGACCGCACCGCCTGCGATCCCGAGCATTCCGAGACGTCTGCGGCGTGCCGCGCCGGCAGCCTCGGCCTCCTCGAGTGCTTTGCGTTCAGCGCGCGCCTGCTCGCGGCGCTGCTTGCGTGTCAGGTCCTCATCGTCGTCGTCGGCGGGGCTCACAGCGTGAACTTTTACAGCTTTCTCCTCAACGGTGCCTAAGGACCCCCGCGGGAGCTCGCCGGATCAGCGTGCCCGAGGGTCGGTCACCGGCGCGTGGCACCATTGTCGGATCCGGGGCGCTCAGCCCGGAAAGTCGGGCAATATGGTGGCCGGAGCACCGCCCACGCCCCCGTAGCTCAGCTGGATAGAGCATCGGACTTCTAATCCGAGGGTCGCTGGTTCGAATCCAGCCGGGGGCATGCAAGAGAACCTGCAGAACGTGTGCTCTGCTGGTGCCGATCTGATCTGAACCCGGCCTGGGTCTGCCATGAGCGTCCCGCTGCCCTGGCGTCAAGCGGCGTCCCAACCGGCCTGCGGATCGTCGGCGACAACTACGACGAGCTGCCGGTGTTCCGGATCGCGTCTGCGATCGCCCGGTCCTCTCCCCAGATGTTTCGCGGGGGCCGTTTCGCGCGTTCCCTCGGCCGGCCAGCGATCATGAGCCGGACGGGCACGTCAAGCTGATCGACACGTGACGCACCGTGCCTGTCGTCAATCGCGGCGGTCCGATCGCCGCCGGCGAGATGTCGTTTCACACCACCCGCGGACGGTTCGACGTCAGCCGAGCTTGTCGTAGCCCCACAGAGCGACGAGGTCTCGGCCGAGGTATTCGCTCGCCGACTCGACCTCCGGTAAGAAGCGGCGCTGGAGCTCGAGCGTGAATTCCTGGTCGACCGGCGGCGGCTCTGAATGAACGACCTTCTGTCGTGTCATCCGCATGGCGCGCTGCCTCATGTTCCGGGTCGTTAGGCCCTTCACGACCGTCTTTGCAGCCCGCGACGTCGAGCCGTCTCCGGATGAGATCGAGCCGAGCATGTCGTCCAGCTGCTGCGAGCGGACTATTCGGGTGGTCACGTTCGCGTCGACCGCCTCGATCGGCTCTGCGGCGTCGACGTCGAGGAACTCGAGAACCCGGCGGACCGTCGCCTCGTTGTCCCGGCGGAAGTCGTCGTAGATGAGGACGAGGACCTGCTCGGAAGGCAGGCGCGCGTGGTACCGGCGCAGTTGCTCGACATAGTGGACGTGATCGGAGTAGAGGATCATCTGTGGAAACGGGCAACGCCGCGGAATGTGTTTGCCCCGGCGCCGGTCCTCCTCGAGTCCCACGGCCTTGCGAAGGCTCTTCTGGTCCTCGAACTGGATCCTCAGGAACTGGAGGTGCTGCGAGCGGATGAAGCTCGCGGGCTCGCGAAGGATCGCGATGATCCGTGCTTTGGGCTGCAGGTCGGCGATCGCGTCCGCCGCTGTGCGGGACCACAGATACGACGCAGACGCCTCGCCGGCACGCTGGCCGGGTGTGGCATCGGCGAACAACGCGAGGTACTCGTCTAGGGTCGCGGGAAGCCTCTGGCCTTTCGTGGGGGGGAACCGCGGCCGCCTGTCGCTCGCGAGGAAGTGTGGCTCCTTGAGCTCGGGCATGAAGATCTGCCGGTGGCGCCTGAGCATCTGGTGAAGCGCGGTGGTGCCAGACTTTTTGTGACCGACGATGAAGAAGTCGGGCACGCGAACACCCTCGCGGCTCGAGATGTCCGAACCCTCGGGCGGCGTAGCCATCACACCTTCTAGCTTACCTCAGCGGCTGTTCCGTCTGCGCTCGAGCCCGATTCGCGGGAAATTGCCAGATGCCTTACGCAGCGCGCGCCGCGCCACACCACCACCGCATGTCCTAGAGCGGGCTCCCAGGCCCGGCACCCAGCTACGGCCATCGGGGCATCGCGCTTCTGATCCGAGGGTCGCTGGTTCGAACCCTGCCGGGGGCTTGCAAGACGGCCGGCAGCGGGGCGCATTAGTGCCGCGAGAACGCTTTGAAAGTCGAAGCGTGTCCCGAATATAGCCGGGATGGGTCTCCGATGGCCTCCGTGACCTCGGGCTGGAAACGCCGATGCACAGCCAGATCCGCGAACCACCGGACTCCAACACCGCGCCGATCGCCTGCGTGGTGCCGTCTCGCGATGGGCACCCGATCGGCGGTCTTCCCGCGCGAGATCGGCCGCCATCTCGACGAGTCGGCGTGAGGGCTTGCTGAGCAGCTTCACCCACCTGGAGGCACCGTGGAGGGCCGGCGGGTCAGTTCGACCGCGACTGCGGATGCCGCGTGAGGTGATCGTCGGGGACCGGCTCCCATGGAGCTGCCGAATCCACGAACTGCCGATACTGAGGTCGGATGCCAGGATCGCGGTCGAGCGTGCCGAGTCGCACCGCGATCTCACTGTCGGAGGACGGGTCGCCGCTGAACAGCGCCGAGCCGCACCGTCCGCAGAACAGCTTCGGCACCCCCGCGGGTGGCGTGAATGAGCGCAGTTCGCCTTCTCCTTGGAGGAGGCGGAAGCCGTCGCGCGGGACTCTGCCGTTCGCCGAGGAGCCGGTCCCGGTGCGCCGCTGGCAGTGCGTGCAGTGGCAGTAGCCGGCGGAGATCAGCGGGGTTGTGATCTCGAACCGTACCTCCCCGCAAAGGCAGCCTCCCCGCAGAGGGCTATGGGACGAGGGCGCCACGCTCGTGTCGGCCATCAGACGTCAGCTTACCCCGATTGCGATGACCCTGAATCCGCCACTCCGCGGTGGCCAGAGCAATCGCTGCAATCGACATGCAACGTGCGCGGTCGGGTCTCGGACGCCGCACGCGCGGCTACGCTCATGTCGGTCTCTGCCCCGAGCCCGTCGAACGCCGCTCGCCGGGTCCGAGCCCCTGGCGGGCCCCAGAGTCTGCACAGGGCCGTCGGCCCCGTGCAGACTCCAGCTGGCAGTCTCAGCCGTGGCTACGCCTTGATCTCGAGTTCTTCTCCCGAGTTGAGCCTGGTCACAGCGGTCTCTTCCTGAGCCGCGTTCCCCCAGTTGCCCGTGCCTGATCCGCCTTCGATGAAGAGCTGGCTTTCCAGGTGGGCTGGTTTACCGTTTATTTCGCTGGGTTCCTGAATGCCGGGTTCGTTTTCGAGTTCGTGCGTTTCTGGGTTTTCGACTTTCTTGATTTCGTATTTCTGGGTGGTTTCGGTAGTCATGGCGTTGAGCGGCGTGATCGGCGAGACGATCTTGTCGCCACCATTCGAACCATACGTTTTCCTACCGACAATCGACTTGATTGCCGGGAGCGGGTGTGCCTTCCCGGGTCCGCAGCCGAAGAACGCGAACCATCCCTTTTTTTCTTCAGGTTCGAGCTGCAGGCCCACGGATGGATCAGGGGTACCTGCACCCGAGATGTAGACCAGCCTGCCCTTCAGGCCGAACGTGACGATTTCGCCCTTTCTGTAGTGGAAGTTGCCTTCTTCTCCTTCGTCTTCGGCGAATGTGTTCTCGCACGGGAAAGAACCAAGGCTGGCTTCGCATCCTGTGAACGTGACGCTCACTTGCGATACTTCTTTTGTGCCGGACAATTCACCCCTGGCCGTCTGTCCGGTGCAGTTCACCGAAATACCGAACGACGTTTCGAGGCTCACTTTGGCTGATGTGGCGGTATTTGTGAATTCCGTCCCGCCAACGAGTCCTGATGTGCCTTTCAGGAATTCATATTCCCCCGTGGCGGGCGCGAGTTTTTCGGTACAGTTGGCGTCCGCGTATTTGCCTTTGGTCTTCACTTTGCCATTTATTTCGGCCGGAAGCTTTACGCACTTACCCCATTCCGGCAGAGCCGCCGAGCTGGTCGCGGCCGCAAGTGCGCTCACCACGAAAGCCGCGATGAGGCACAGTCCGACTAGGCGTACATGTCTCACTTTTCCAACTCCTCCTCGTTGTCTCGGTTGACAACCGAACGGCATCCCTCCAACTCCGGTCGATTGGTGCAGCGCACCCGAGCGAGACCAGATGCCCCGTTCGTGTGCACACTTTGAAAGTCGGGTACGCGAACTCTCGCCGGCGGCGGGCCTGCGCGACCGGGGCTGCCGGGTACCCGTCAACGCTTCTCGCACAGTCGAAGGACGAACGGCCATTTCGCTGCGCAGCTCCCCTCGTGTAGCTCAGCAATCGCCTGGCTTGGTGCTTGCCACGGACCAGTTCTGAACGACGGAGGTATCTAATCAGGTTGGCGTCTGCGTGTCAATCGCAGGCACGCCGGTTGTGGACAATTCGCCGGTGCTGGCTGACTCCATGGACTGTATTTGAGTGGTACCCACCTATGCTCGTGCTGGAGACGCGTCGACGGCCCAAGAAGACATGTCGTGAAACGCAATGGTCGCCGTTAGACGGAGGTTGAACCTCAACGCCACCCGTACGCGGCGCGCGGAAAACGCCGACGGCTGGCTCGGATGACGGGCCGGAGCGCCGGCGGCGGCAGGGTGACACCGTGTCGGCAGGACGGGCTCTCGGGCGATGTGCCCCGGACGTCGAGGGGGAGGGGCCCGGTGAGCGTTCACGCAGCCGGCTCCGGGCTCAACGCAGCTCGGCCGAGCGGGCCCGGGCTGGTGGACGAGGGTGGATCGAGTGGTGCGCTCAGCCGCGCAGTCGGAAGGTGATCGCTCTGCCGTCACCCGACCCGCCGCCGCCTGGTCGTGCCAACACCTCCGCCAGAAGGCGCAGGCGACGCTTGGAGCGCAGTCGCCTGAGGGTGGCGGCCGACAGGTGCACCGGGACACTCGTGCGGCCTCCCGGCCGGATTCTGAACGCCGCGGAGTCGCCGGCGCCGAGCCTTCTCACCACGCGCCGGCTTCCGGTGCGCGCGCTCGCGTCGGCCACCGCTCGCAGCAGCGCGATGTGGCCCACGCATGGGCCTGCCTTCCCGGCTGGACAGGCGACATCGACGTGCGCGAGGCCCGCCGTGGTGACGGGGACATCGCTCGTGGTGACGCTGGCACCGGACTCGAACACGATCACCTCATCGCTCGTCCTTGCCGTGACGTAGACCTCTCGTCCGTCGGTGCTGACCGCGGCGTCGCTCACGTCGCCCAGGGCCGTCATGCTGGTGCAGCGGCTGTCTTCGCTGTCCGCGCACGATGCCTCCGTAAGTGCGCCCGTCGAAGCGTCGCGTGTGAACGTGACCTCGGAGTCGCTGCCTATGGCGTAGACGGAGGACCCGTCGCCGCTTACCGCGAGCACATCGCCGCCCTCGAGTCCGGGGACGCTGGTGCACGGATCCTTTGGAGCCGGTTCCTGCTTTTCGTGTTCCTGTTCTTCCTGTTCTTCCTTGCCTTCCGGATGTTTTTCCGGTGCCAGGTCGTCGATGCAGCCTGCGCTGGTCAGCGCGCCGCTGGTGGGTTCCCGGTTGAAGATTTCGATCCTGCCGCCGGTGTCGGACGAGGTGGCCGCGTACAGGTTGCGGCCGTCTGGGGTGATCGCCAGCTGCGTGGGCGCAGCCGTCAGCTTGCTCGCACCGCACAGACCCGGCGGGGGGTCGACCTTCAGGCACCCGGTCTCGGTCACTTCACCGGCGGTGCCGAGAGTGAAGACGTCCAGGGCGTTGCTTGTCGGAGCAGCGCCGTAGAGCTGTTTCCCGTCAGGGCTGAGCGTCAGCGACCTGAGCCCCTGCGTCGCGACGCCCACACCACAGTCGCCTTCCAGGCCATTCACGGCTATGCAGGCGTTGGTAAGGCTCTGCGAGGACGGCACGCCAAACAGGGAGGCAGCGGTGGGTTCAGGGCCGCTCTGCGCGGTGCTCCCAGCACGCGTCGCTTCAACGGGCGGCACGGTCAGCGTCGAGATGGCTCCAGGGGTCGGTGCCGCGACATAGATCGAGCGGTTGTTCGGGTTGACCACGAGCGCCCCGGACCCGGGGAACACGTTCGCGGGGCGGCACGGTGACCCCTCCGGAGGCGCGAACTGCAGGCACCCGATCCGGGTCAGCGAGCCGTCCGCGGAGTTGCGGGCAAACGCGGCCACCGCCCCCGAGAAGCTCGAGGAGACGTACACGGTCGCGCCGTCAGGGCTGACGGCAATTCCGTCGGCGCCGAGGAGCGTCGGAGTGGGCGTGCACGCCCCCGACGCACCGTCCCGCCCGTCGGTCCCGTCCGAGCTCCAGCAGCCCACCTCGGAGAGCGCGCCCGTCGTGGGTTCGCGCTTGAATATCGCCAGCGAGCCGAAGCTCGTCGCCACATCCGACCCCGACGTCCCGGACACGACGTATACGTTGGACCCGTCCGGCGACACGGCGACCGCCGTGGGTGCAGCAAGGCCCTTTCCTTCACCGCATCCCGTGCTCGCGTTCGCGCCCGGAGCGACCAGGCACCCACCGGAGCCGCTGAGCGGGCCGAAGCCTGCATTCGCTGCCTGGGCGGGCACGCACGAACCCAATGCAGCTACGGCAGAGAACATTGCGGTCGCCGCTCCGATCACAACGCCGCGGTGGCTTGATGAGAGCATGTACCTGCACCTCGCTTCCTCTGGGGCCCCCGCCGCTCGCCGCGGCACTTGAGCCCGTCCTCCGGGGTTCTCAAGGATCAGGGTAACTCCTCTCGCTCCTCTCGCTCGCCGCGAAGCACGGATGCAGAGGCCGCGGGCGGGTAGGGTGTGCGCCTACGGGCGCGCGCGTCAGCCGATATTCGCAGCACGGGGGAGAGGACGATCGGACGGCCGCCCCCGACCCAGCAAGAGTGCCGGCGACTCGACGGGCGTGTCATCGCGCATCCATGCCTCTAGCCGCCCATGCCCTCTGAAGCAATCTCACTCGCCCTCGCGGCGTCCATCTACCCGCCGGCTCTTGCGGCTGTGATCGCGCTCGGGCGCGGGCAGCAGGTGCGGCTGCGTGTGGTCCTGCTCGTCGTCGGTGCGTTCTTCACGGTTCTGGCCACCGGCACGCTCATGCTGCTCCTGTTCACCGAAGTCGGAGGCTCCGACAAGCCGGCTCGGACCATCGGCGCGGGCCTCTATGTGCTCGCGGGCCTGGCGCTGGTGGTGCTCGCGCTCAGGCTTCGCAACCGGCCACCCGCAACCAAGAAGGAAGGCCCCTCCAAAACCGATCGCTACCTCGAGAGCGCCCGGCTGGTGATCATCCTCGGAGTGATCATGTACGTCGTTCCCTCGCCGATCTACCTGGGGGCCGTCAAGGCGATCGCGGACACGAACGCGTCCGTCGGGCAGCAGCTCCTCTACCTCGTGGGTGTCCTGGTGATCATGCTTTGGATGATCGAGATTCCCATGCTGATGCTCGTGGCATTCCCCGAGAGAGGATCACGGGCGCTGGATTCGATCAACTCGTGGTTCGCGCGCAATGGCCGCCGTGTCGCCGTCATCGGATCGGCCGTGCTCGGCATCTACCTCATCGGTGTCGGCGTGGTCGAACTCCTGTAGTCACCACGGGAGTACCGCGAGAGCGGATGGGTCGACCGCCTCAGAGTTGTATTGGCCGGCCGCTCGGCACGACGAGGACCGAGCCACGGGATGCGTCGAGCAGCGATCGCGCGGCGCCGCTCAACGCGATCCGGCCAGCGGGCGCACCGGGCTGGGAGCCCACCACGTTCAGCGCGGCCGGAGTTCCCGGCGGCACGCTCTGGCTGCCTAGCCGGGCGGCGAGCGCATCGGCGGTCCTCTGAGCCGCGTCATCGCCATCGGGCGAGAGCACGGCGATCGACGCGAGCTTGGCCTCGCGATCTGCACGCAGGCCCGCCGCGGCCACGGCGATGCCCGTCGCCCCGATCTCGAGCAGTCTCTGCGCTGAGGCCGGAGGTTCGGCGTGTCCGGGCGGCGTCCGGTAGTCGGATCCGAAGACGATCACCGACGCTTCTTCCGCCGCGGCGAGCTCTTCGAGGCCCGCGCCGGTCGACGCCGCGAGGATCACGTGCTGAGGGATCTCCGGGTTTCCAAGGCCCGCGGCGCCGTGCGCAAGGCGATGCTCCGCGTCGTGCTGCGCGAGCGCCTCGCGGTCGGGATCGAACTCCGGGGCGTGGCGAACGTACGCCAGCGCGATCCTCGTCGCATCGCGCGCGAGCAGTCCACCGAGTGCGAGCGCATCGTCGTCGTTCTCGGTGCCGTCGTAGGAGATGATCACGTCGACGCTCATCTGAGCTGAACACTCTGCGACGGCACTCTCAGGCGCACTGGCCTGGTGGCCAGCAATCTCCGGACGCGTTTGGGCATTCGACCAGCGCCGACCCGTCGGCGCGATCATTCTCAGCCGGCCTCGGTCTACCGGGTCCCTGCGCAGAGCGAGGTCACGGGCGTGTCTTCTCGAGGATGTAGGAAGCCTCGACCAGCGAGAAGTAGCGCGGGTCGCTCATCCTCACGCGGCGGACCGGGGGAGCGGCCGCTGCGGACGGCGGGTTGGGCGAGGGGTATGTGGGCGAATTCATGGGTCCCGACCTTCCTTGTTGTTCGGTGGTACGACGAACATCGTAGCAACATGGACGACAAACGTCGTACAATCCATATATGGGCCTTCATCACCCCGACAGGGATCAGCTCGAGATCGCGAGCGTTCTGCATGCCCTCAGCGACCCTCAGCGTCTGAGCATCGTGCGCTGCCTCGCGGGGGACCCCACGCCGCGCAGATGTGGCCAGTTTCAGCTGGAGGTGACCAAGTCCACCCTCACCCACCACTTCCGGGTCCTGCGGGAAGCCGGCGTCATCGAACAGCACGAGGAGGGAACGGCGCGTCTGAACAGCCTGCGCCGTGAAGACCTCGACGCGCGCTTTCCGGGGCTGCTCGACGCGGTGCTCGCGGCAGCGCGCGCGCCGGCTGGCGTCGCCGCCTGACGGACGAGGTCGCGCATGCCTGACCCGTTCCTGCTCGACCGCTTCGAGGTCGCTCAGGATGAAGCGAGCACCTACGCCACAGCGCTCTCCGAGCTGAGGGCGGGCCGCAAGACGAGCCACTGGATGTGGTTCGTGTTCCCCAGATCCGCGGGCTCGGACAGAGTGCGATGTCCCGGAGGTACGCCATCGGGTCCCTGGCAGAGGCCGAGGCATATCTGCAGCATCCTGTGCTCGGCCCTCGCCTGGTCGAGTGCACCCGCGCCCTCGCCGAGCTGCGAGGCCGCACAGCACAGGAGGTGATGGGCGTGACCGACGCCATGAAGCTGCGCTCGTCGATGACGCTCTTCGCGCGCGTCGCACCCGAGGGCTCGCCTTTCCAGGCTGTTCTCGACATGTATTTCGCCGGAGCCGCAGACACCGCGACCGAAGGACTGCTCGAAAGCCGCCATGCGTAGGCGGGCGCGAGCACGTGCCCTGCACGGCTGTTTCGGGAGTGTCCCGCGGTGTCGAAGAGCCGATGAGTGGCGGGATGTGGCGCGTGCGTCATCGGGTCTCCCTATGATGTCCCGGACCTTGAGCAAGACCATTCGCCTGAACTCCCGTCTTCTGCCGCTCGCCGGCGTCCTTGCGCTGCTCGCGTGCCTGCTCGTCGCGCCGAGCGCGGTGGGCCGGTCCTCCGCGCCGCGCGCCCACACCGCCTCGTCGTTCCTGGTCGGAATCGGAGACGAGCATGCCGCGATGTTCACGAACCCGCTTTGGGTGCAACTGCACACCAAGATCGCCCGTTACATAGCGCCGTATGACGCAGCGGCGCGTGGCGACGAGCTCGCGACAGCACGCACCTGGATCCATGCTGCGGAAAAGGCGCACGTCCAGGTGCTGGTCGCCTTCTACCACTCCGAGCACACACCGACGGTTCTTCCGAGCGTCGCGACCTACCAGGCCGACGTCAAGAAATTCATCAAGGACTTCCCCCGCGTGAAGCAGTACCAGGCCTACGACGAGGCCAACCGCGGCAACGTCAGAGGCGCCTTCTCGAGCCCGTCAGCGGCACTCGACGCGCGGTACTACCAGGCGCTGATCCGCGTCTGCAAGGGCTGCACGGTGATCGGACTAGACGTCCTCGACGCCAGGCAGATCGGGCCGACTCTGCAGTACATCTCCGAATTCAAGTACGAGATCGGCCGCCTGCAGACGGTCATGCCGAAGATCTGGGGCCTGCACGACTACTCCGACGTGAACCGCTTCGAAAGCTGGCGGACCGCAGAACTCGACCGCGCCCTCGGCGGCCAGGTGTGGCTGACCGAGACGGGAGGCATCGTGCAGTTCGGCGGCGAATTCCCGAACGTCCACGGCTCCGGGCTCACGCGAGCAGCGAAGGTCGTGAAATTCGTCTTCTCAGTTGCCCGCTCGCAGTCACAGATCAAGCGTCTGTACCTGTACGACTGGACCGGCGGCGTGTCGAACACCCGGTTTGATGCTGGGCTGATGGACACGCACAACAACCCACGCGCCGGGTATGTAGTGGTGTGCCGCGAACTTCACGCTGCGAAGTGCAACGTGAAGACAAGCAATCACTAGCGCCGCATCGGCGGCAGCGTGCACTCGCTGTCGTGGGTGCTCCCTGTCGCTTGAAATCCGCGCGACGGGCAGTCAGCGGCCCGACTCGCCGTGGCACACCGCCTCGACGTTGTGGCCGTCGGGGTCAAGCACGAAAGCCCCGTAGTAGTCATCGGAGTACTCGGGTCTGACCCCGGGCGGGCCGTTTTCGCGTCCGCCGGCGGCCAACGCCTCCGCGTGGAAGGCATCCACCTGTTCCCGTCGGTCGGCCGCGAAGGCCACGTGGACCGGTGCTCCCGTCGGGTACGCGGTCGAGATCGCGAAGTTGGGTGCCTCTTCAAGCCCGAACTCGATCTCCCGTCCCTCGTTCTGTGGATCTCCGATCTGGCTGAACCCGAGCGGCACGAGTGCCCGGCTGTAGAACTCGCGGCTCCGCTCGAGATCGCTCACTCCGACTGTCACGTGGTCGATCACGACTCGACGTCTCGGCATGCGACGAGTCTAACCCGGCGCCTGCGCCGCAACGAGTCGGCGCCGCTTGCACCAGGATGCACCCGCCGCAGTCAGAGATCTCGGCCGTCGTGTCGCGCATGCCATGCGTCGCGCGCGGCCTGCATCGCCTCCAACGCCCTCGACACGGCATCGCCATGCTCGACGTCATCGCGGCTGCCCGCGCCGGTCCGGCCGTGTGAGGCCACATCTGCTGAAACGCCGGGCACGTGCTCTTCGGTCCGGTCGTCCGGCTGCTCGCCCGCTCGCCCGCCGTCTCGACGGCCGCCTCCCACGTAGATCACCCCGCAGCTCGCTGGCTCGATGTTCTCCAGAGCGTTACACACGCGCCATGGTTTTACGGGCGTTCTGGACAACCCAGCCATACGAGTTCTGGCTCGTCCGTGGGAGATGACCATGCCCTCTCGAGGCTCTCCGGGCGCGCACCTGCGGTCCCGTCCCCCGTGCGGCGACGGCCGGTCCCTGAGGGGGAGGACCGGCCGTCGCCTCGTCACCGGGGGTGCCCGGCGCGGACGGGGCTAGGAGCGAGGCGCCCGCTGTCCCCGACCTGTCTGTCCCTGGGGCCCCCAGCCCGTGGATGGCCACGGCAGCAGGTACGCCCGGTAGGTGTTCACGCCCGCGGGGAACTCGGCGTTGAATATGAGCCTGCCCGACTGGTCGAACTCCGAGAAGTAGGGCAGTGCGCCCCAACCCACGAAAAGGTCGCCAGAGCGAGTCGTCTGGGCATTGCCCTGCGACGGTGCGGACAGTCCCTCGGGCTGGTCATCGGACGCTATGAGCGTTGCGACGTGCGTCCATGGGTTCAGCTTCACCGTTATCGCCCGGCTGTAGGGGAGCAGCGGTGTGCCTGAGGACTCGTTGTCGAAGAACGTGTAGTAGCCGTTGCCCAGGGCCTCTGGGTCGTGCTGCCACGCGAAGATCTCGCCTGCGCTGTTCAGGCTCTGCCCCGGTGCGGCCTGGACCGTGAAGCTGCTGTCCTTGCCTCCGAGCTGCCACACGATGCCACCCGTCCGCGGGTCGACGTCATACGTCGTCCACGTGTCGCGTGCGTCGACCAGCAGGTTTCCGCTGGTGTCCAGATGCACGGCGTTGATGTGGAACCAGTCCCACGGTGTGCTCGGCGAAGCGGGAAGCGGCTGCTCGCTCTGGCCGTAGGGCACATGATCCTGGCTGTTCCACTGGAACAGAACCTTGCCCGTGCTGATGTCGAGCTCCTGCACCGTTCCATTGATGACGGACTGCTCGGCTGGGCCTCCGATCGACGTCAGGTCAGCCGTCCCGAGGTTGTACGAGAGGATCAGGGCGGTGTTCCACGGCGTGATGAGGAACTCGTGGCCGTCCGTGGTGAGGCCGTTGCCGGCTTTGAGGGCGGCTATCTGCTGGTAGTGGGTGTTGTAGATGTAGTCGGTGCCGTCCGACAGGCCACCGAGGTTCGTTCCCTGCCACCAGGTCAGCACGGGCTGGCCGTAGAGCCTCTGAACACGGAAGTCAGCTGCCGTCTGTCCCTGCGGGATGGCGTGGAACCAAACAACGTTGCCGTGGCTGTCGAGGATCTCCGGCCCGTTCGCGTAGTCCGTGGAGTCGCCCGTCGGGGTGATGAAGATGTCCCCCTGGCCGAATCCGGGCTGCGAGGTGAGGATGCTCACCGGCGGCGGAGCGGTGGGGGAAGCGGCCGACGCAGCCGCGGCGCCCACGAGGGGCAACGCGGCGATAGCGAGCAGCAGTCCTGCTGCGCGATACCCGGCGTGGAGCCGGCGGCGAAGATCGCCGCGGCGCGGGGTTAGGGGTGAGGGGAGGTGCATCGTGCTCCTTTCGAGCAGTTGGCCTGGTGGGATTGCGGGCGGCTCGCGCCGCCAATCGGGAAGCTAGGACATAATCTGCATTAAGTCAATCGAATTTATGAGGTTTATTCCGCGGGTGGCCATGTGCGCCCACCTGCAACGTGGACGGCCGGGGTGCGCGGGACGTCCTTGCGGCCCAGCGACCGGGCATCATGCAGTCATGGAATTCTCCGGCGATGGGCCCTGGGAGCTGCCGCTGACGGGCTTTCGCGTCGAGCACGTCACGTTCGCGATGTCGGTGAGCATCGGCCTGCAGGGGGACGACGCGAACGCGATGATCAGCCTGCCCGGGGCCTTCGACTTCGAGCAGCCGGGATCAGCGTCGCATCACCTTGACCCGGAGACGCAGCCCTGGGATGAGCTGGCTGTGCTGCTCGCGCTGCGGGATAGTCGGATCTCGCGCGCCGTCGCCGGCAGGGACTCGGCGCTGAGAGTCGAGTTCTCAACCGGGTACGTGTTGAGAGCCCTGTCGGAGGGCGAGTTCGAGAACTGGGAGGTCGCGGGGGCCGACTTCACCATCATCGGCACGCCCGGCGCCGCCACGATCTGGGATGAGGACATCCGTGCGCGGGCGGCGACCCTCGATGTCTTCGAGCTCGGCGACCTGCTCGAGCGGCTGAGGGCGGAAAGGCCCGGATCCTGAGCCGGCCTGGCCCATGGGCCTGCAGCTATGCCGCTGTGCCGAGATTCTCGCTGCGAGTCGCCATCAGACGCTGGTGGTCGGCCGCGGTCATGCATAGCGTGATCCGGACGTGCCCGTCCGCACGACGGGCCACATCGTCGACCACGCCCACGAACTCGTCGCCTCCCTCCACGAACCGAAGGCAGGCATCTACGGGCGGTGCTTCGTTTGCCCTGCGAACGATTGTGGCTGTTCTCATTCTCAGGATTTTTGCGCGGCCGTCGGCGGAACAGCTCTGAGGTCTGTCAGCGGCGCTTCCCGTCGACAGCTCGCTGCAGTTCAGCCTTGTTCATGTTCGAGCGGCCGTGAACGCCGAGATGCCGGGCCTCTTCGTAGAGCTGGCGCCTGGTGCGGCCTCGTGGGCCGGGGTGCCCTGAACGCAGACCCCCGCGGCGGCCCGAGGAGATGTCGTGGACCGATGCCGGCGAGCTCGTGCGCGATTCTCCGGAGCGTGCACGCTCCTTGTTGACGGTGCGGGCGGCTATCTCCTCGGCGCGCGCCTCAGGCACGCCCTGGGCGCGCTCCGACTTGCGGATGTGCTCGTACTGTTTGGCACGCTTGCTGCCCTTCGCGACACCTCTCGGTGGCATGGCGGCACCTCCAAAGGTCCGGGTCCCTGATCACCGGCGATTACCCGCTCACCCGTCGCCTCTAACGCCACGATGAGCGTCGTGCGGTCATAGCTCCTCGTCGATCCCGATCGCGTGCTCGAGCATCGAGTCGGCGCCGGCCCGACGCTCATGGTCTTCCCGGATCGCCGCGAGCATGCCCGCGGCGAGAGCGTCGAGCTTGCTCTGCATCGCCGCCTCGGCACGGAGCTCCGCGTTCTTGAGCATCGCGACGAGAACCAGCGTCGTCGCTGTCAGCGCAGTCCCGAGCGCCTGCTCATATGTGCCGCTGGCGCCCACGGCGTAGCCACCGGCCCACGCCGCTACCAGCGCCAGGCAGATCAGGAAGAACAGCGGGGAGCTCGAGAAATAGGAGGCCCGCTGCGCGAGCCGGTCGAACATGCTTCGACGCCCGGACTCCCCGCGCTCGACAGGATGCTTCAGCGACACGCCGGTCCGCAGCCGCGTGGGGGAAAACGATCCATCCCGCATCGGTTCCCGTTGCACACCGCGGCAAACGGGAATTGGCAGACGCGCCAGTCGCTGTTTTCCCCGACGAGGGGCGGGTAGGAGACGCGACGTAGCGATCACCCTCGACAGTGGAGGTCCGACATGAGCGACAAACTCGTTGACAAGGCAAAGGGCCGTGTTCAGGAGGCCGCCGGCGCGCTGAAAGGCGACGAGGCGATGAAGAACCGCGGCCGCGCCGAGCAGGCGAAGGGCGCCGTCAAGAAGGCGGCCGAGAAGGTCACGGACGCGGTTGCCGGTGCCGGCAAGCACGACGAGAGCGCCCGGTGAGCAGACGGCGGCTCCCGCGAGGGGCACGGCACCCGGGCCGCAGGCGAGAGGGCTGAGTGTGCCCGGGTTCGGCTACACGATGATGTGCGAGCAGTCGGGCCCGCAGGAGCTGGTGCGTGACGTGCAGCTGGCCGAGAGAGCCGGCTTCGACTTCTCGGTCATCTCTGACCACTACCAGCCGTGGCTCTCGGCGCAGGGACACTCGCCGTATGCGTGGGCGGTACTCGGCGCTGCTGCACAGGCGACTGAGCGCATCCCTCTCATGACCTACGTGACGTGCCCCTCGCTGCGGTACCACCCGGCGGTCATCGCTCAGAAGGCCGCCACGTTGCAGATCCTGTCGGGCAACCGCTTCCGGCTCGGGCTCGGTGCCGGAGAGAACCTCAACGAGCACGTCGTCGGAAAGCGCTGGCCGTCGGTGGGCGTGCGCCACGAGATGCTCGCGGAGGCGCTGGAGATCATCGCCGGCCTGTTCGACGGTGAGGACAGCTTCAGCCACCGAGGGCGGCATTTCGACGTCGAGTCCGCCCGGCTCTGGGATCTCCCCGACGAGCGTGTGCCGCTCGGCGTGGCGGTCTCCGGAGCGCAGTCGTGCAGTCTGGCGGGCGTCAGGGCGGACCTGATGATCGCCACGGAGCCCAGGGCGGACCTCGGCGAGATGTTCGACGCTGCGGGAGGGACGGGCAAGGCGAGGGTGGGCCAGGTTGCCGTCTGCTACGACGAGAGCCGGGAGGAGGCGGTCCGCCGTGCGCACGAGCAGTTCCGCTGGTTCGGCCTCGGCTGGAAGGTCAACGCCGACCTCCCGAATCCCGACGCGTTCGAGTCGGCCACGGCCTTTGTGAGCCCCGAGCAGGTCGCGGAGCAGATCGCGTGCGGACCCGACGTCCGCGAGCACGTCGACAGCATCACGCCGTTCATCCAGGCCGGGTTCACGGAGATCGCGCTGGTGCAGATCGGCGGGGACACCCAGGAGAAGTTCATCGCGTGGGCTGAGCGTGAGCTGCTGCCCGCGCTGCGCTCGCTCTGAGAAGGGCACGGCGATTGGCGACCTGAGACGGCGGGCGGAGGGATACTGTCCGGGTGGTCCGTCAACCGGGTGCGAGCGAGTGCAAAGACCGCGCGAGAGCATCTCGGACGAGGCGAGCGAGAGCGGGCACCGTTGCCCTCGCCACGCTCGCCGCCGCCCTGCTCGCGGGAGCTGCCGCGGCCACGCTCGCTCCCGCGGCGAGCACCGGAGGAGCCGGCACCACAAGCGAAACGGGTCACTTTGCTGTGGGCCTGCGCGTACTGAAGCTCGTCGACCGGAGCCGGACGATCGTGCTCGACGGAAGGCGTCAGCCCCGGACGCTGGTCACCTACGTGAGGTACCCTGCGATCGGTCCGCCCGGAGCGAGCGATTTGGCGAATGCTCCGCCGGCCACGGCCTCCGGGCCATACCCGCTCGTCGTCTTCGGGCACGGCTTCGGCGTCACCCCGGCGATCTACGCGAGCCTGCTGCAGAGCTGGGCACGGGCTGGCTTCGTGGTCGCTGCACCCGTGTTCCCGCTCGGGAACGCGGACACGCCAGGCGGGGCTCAGGAATCAGATGTGATCAACCAGCCCGGCGACATGAGCTTTGTGATCACCAGCATGCTCGCCCTGTCAGGCGCGCCGGCGGGCACGAGCACCTTCGCGGGACTGGTCGATCCCTCGCGCGTCGCGGTCGCCGGCCACTCTGACGGCGCCGAGAGCGCCCTCGCGGTGGCGTACTCACGGCGCTACCGAGATCCACGTGTCCGCGCGAGCGTGATCCTCTCCGGGGCTGAAATGTCAGGCATCGGAGGGTATTCCTACCCGTCGGGCAGCCCGCCCCTGCTGGCGGTTCAGGGAACCGCTGACACGTTCAACGAACCCCAGTACACCTACACCTACTTCAGGCATGCCAGGAGGCCGAAGTACCTTCTTCGCCTCATCGGAGCTGAGCATCTTCCTCCGTACACCGTTGAGCAGCCCCAGCTGTCGATAGTCGAGCGGGTCAGCATCGCGTTCCTGCGCAGCTACCTCACGAGCCGTGGGCCGCTGTCGTCCATCGGTCGGCTGTCGCTCGCTCCGGCGTTCGCGTCCCTGGCCTCCGAGCCCTAGCCCCTGCCTTCGCTCAGGTGCGGCCGCGGGCGCGCCAGTACTCGTGCGCCTCCTGCTCCATGCGCTCGAGCCGCGTGTAGTAATCCGGGAACTCGTTCAGGTGCGCGAGCGCGATCTTGCCCGTCGTGTGGGGATCATCGCCGGTGACATTCGTGAGGCTGTCGTGCAGGCCGTGCTCGAGCTCCACGTCCATTCCGGCCCTGAACTGCTCGACATCGAAGGGCGAGTTCTCCCAGTCGATGCCGATGTCGCTCCCGATCCCTCTGGCCTGCTCGGCGGTGAAGCGCTCCTGTCCCATCGTCAACGCTCGCCGGGGACCGCCGGGACCTGCTGGGTTATGCAGTGGATGTTGCCCCCGCCGAGCAGGATCTCGCGAGCAGGTATCCCCACGACCTCCCGGCCGGGGAAGCAGCCGGCGAGGATCTCGGCCGCCTGCTCGTCGAAGCGCTCATCGAGCAGCGGGAACACGATGCGGCTGTTGGCGATGAAGAAGTTGGCGTATGAGCCGGCGAGGCGGTCGCCGGCGCGCCGCGGCTGGGTGCCTGCGACCTCCTGCACGCCCCGTGCCTCGGTCTCGGTGAGCGTCAGCGGACCGGGCGACGGGATGCGAACGACCTCCAGCGGCCTGCCGCGTGCGTCGCGGGCGCTCTGCAGCCGCTCCTGCGCATCGCGGGAGATCGCGTGCTGCGGGTCGGACTCGTCGTCGGTCCAGGTGAGCACCACGACCCCCGGCTCGGCGAAGCACGCGAGATTGTCCACGTGGCCGTTCGTCTCGTCGTTGTAGACACCCGCGCCCAGCCAGATGACACGCTCACAGCCGAGATAGTCATACAGCGTCTGCTCGATCTGCTCGCGTGAGAGTGCGGGGTTGCGGTTCGGGTTCAGCAGGCATTCTTCGGTCGTGAGCACCGTGCCCTGGCCGTCAACGTGGATCGAGCCGCCCTCCAAGACGATCGGCGCCCGATAGCGGTCCGCTCGTTCGATGTCGAGCACCTTGCCTGCGACGCGATCGTCCCTGTCCCACGGCGAATACAGGCCGCCGTTGAGGCCGCCCCAGGCGTTGAAGTGCCAGTCGACGCCACGGCGACCGCCGGCGCCGTCGACGACGAACGTCGGCCCCATGTCGCGGATCCAGGCGTCGTCGGTCGAGATCTCTACGACGCGTATCGACGGTGACAGCATCGAGCGGCATCGCTCGAACTGCCCGTCGGACACCCCGACCGTGACGGGCTCGGACGCGTTGATGGCCTCGGCGACCGCAGCGTACGCCTCCTGTCCGGGGCGGGCGTGAAGGCGCCAGTTGTCGGGGCGTTCGGGCCATGCGAGCCAGCAGCCGCTGTGCGGCTCGAACTCGCCGGGCATGTGAAACCCGTCGGCTGCCGGAGTCGACCCCAGGGTCGCGCTCATGTCGCCTGACCGGTGAGGTCAGCGGTGGGCGCGACCGGCTTCACCGACGGCTCAGGTCGTGGCCGGCGCGGGTGTCCCATCCGCCAGAGCATCACCTCGCCGGCGAGGAGCGTCGCGATCACAATGCCCAGCAGCGGACCGGTGTACGACCATTCGGTGGGGGCATGCGGGATGTTCGGCCACAGGAACAGCACGACTCCCGCGGCGATGATGAAGGTCGTGAGTGTCGCGATCGCGATCACGAACCGGTCACCGCCGGGGATCTTGAAGGGCCGGTGCCTGTCGGGGTCCTTGTGGCGGAGCACGGCGACCGCGGGGAACATCAGCAGGTAGGGCAGCAGGAAGATCACGGAGGAGGCCGCGAAGATCGCGAAGAACAGCGAGTCCTCTTTGTTGATGAACAGTGCGGTCACGATCAGCACGAATGTTGATATCAGTCCCGTGCCGATGAGCGCCCCCACCGGCGTTTTGCGGGTCGGGTGTTCGCGACCGAGCACTTTCGGGAGCTCGCCTTCCGCGGCTGCCTCCACGGCGGAGCGGTTCGCGCCCATCGTCCACGTCGTCATGTTGGTGAAATAGGTGTACAGCGCCGCGATGCCCAGGAGGTAGACGACCACCTCACCCAGGCCCTTGTCCCCGAAGATGGCCTTGAACGTTTCGACGAGACCTTCGACGAGACTCAGCTTGCTGAGTGAGAGAGCGAGCAGGATCCCGATCGTCGCGAACAGGTACAGGAACGCGATCGTCGCACCGGAGGTGAAGATCGCGCGCGGGATGCGCTTCTCCGGCTCCTGGACCTCGCCCGCCATGCTCGAGATGAGCTCGAATCCGAGGAGCAGGAAGACGATCACCGGCAGGAACTGCTTCGCGACGCCGAAGGACGGCAGGAAGCTCGACGCACTGATCGTGTTCGCCGCGCCGTGGCGGATCGCGAAGACGATGCCGCCGATGCCGAGTGAGAAGATGATGATCACCTTCAGCAGCGCGCCGATGTTGTTCACCCACTTGCCGACTTCAAGGCGCATCACTCCCACGGCTACGACCAGCCACACGAGCACCACGGCCATCGCCACCTGAGGCCACTTGCCGGCGGGCCATTCGGCGTAGTGTTTCCCGAACAGCTGGAAGAAGACCCCGGCGAAGAGCACGAACACCGAGGGCATCCAGAGAGCGACGTTGACCCAGTACCAGTAGGTGGTGCGGGCTGCCCATTTGCTACCGAGCGCCTGCTTGACCCAGACGTAGATGCCGCCCTGTGTCGGATAGGTGGTCGCGAGCTCGGCGGTGATCATGCCGTAGGGGATGAGGAACAGGACGATCGCGAGGATCCACCACGCGATCGTTTTCGTTCCGATCGAAGCCGACGCCGTGAGCGTTTCGACGACGAGCATCGCCGAGACTGTGAAGAGGGTGATGTCGACGACGCCCATGACGCGCCGGCGCTTGACCCTCTCGGGGTGCGGACCCTCGGTCTGCGTGGCTGTCATCTCGCTGGCCACCGTGTGTCCTCCTATCCGTGGTTTGGCTGGGCCGGCTCGCGGGCACCGGCGGGCTCGGTCGAGGGCTCACGGTCCCAGCTCATGAACTTCAGGTGCGAATCGATCAGCCGCTCGTGCTTGCGCAGAACCTCGTCGCTCGGCTGCTGAAGCGTCGGGTAGGTCAGCCACACGAGGATTCCCTTCTCGGTGTGCAGACGATTTTCCGCCTGGTCGAAGACCACCGACTGCGGACCGTCGATCACCTCATCGGTGACCTCGACGCCACGTGAAGCCGGGAGGCAGTGCATGAATTTCGCGTGTGCCGGCGCACGCTTCATGAGAGCCTCGTTGACCTGGTAGCGCGGCATGAACGCGGCTTTGCGCTCAGGAATCTGATCTTCCTGGTCAACCCACCACCAGAGGTCGGTGTAGATGAAGTCCGCGCCGGCGACGGCATCCTCCACGTCATCGGTCACACGCACCGATCCGCCCGAGCGCTCAGCGTTCGCCTCGCCGATGGCGATCCACTCCGGGGGTGCCTGGTAGGCGGGCGGGGCGGCGTGAACGAAGCTCATCCCGAACTGGGTGGTGATGGCCATCAGGGAACTGCAGACGTTCGTGCGGTCTCCGACGAACACCACGGTGCACTCATCCAGGCGCCTGCCCTCCGGCAGGTTCTCGCTCATCGTGAGCAGGTCGCATACGACCTGGGTGGGGTGGTTGTAGTCGGTCAGACCGTTGATCACGGGCACGTCGGAGTCACGCGCGAGGTCGACGACGGTGCTGTGCTTGAGCGTCCGTGCCTCGATCACGTCGCACATGCGAGACAGGACCTTCGCGGTGTCGTACAGGGACTCGCGTACGCCGAGATGGATCTCGCCGGGCTTCAGATACAGGGCATGCCCGCCGAGCTTGACCATCGCGACCTCGAAGGACACGCGCGTGCGCGTGGATGGCTCCTCGAAGATCATCCCCAGCGAACGGTCGTGAAGCACGTGCGGAACGGCAGCGTCGCGGTCTGCGTCCTTCAGGAGCCCGATCAGCGCGAGGAGCTCCTCGAGCTCCTCGCGGGAGAAGTCCTGGGTGTCTATGAAATGTCTCATCTGTCGTCATTCTCTTGGCACGCTGCCCGCGACCCATCCGTGAAAAGCCGCACGAGCACTGCGCCGGACACCTCGGGGGAGGCGGAGTATGCCGCGGGTCCCGCCCACCGCTTAGAGTGAACGGCATGGACGAGTTACGACTGATCACATCCGCTGGCCTACATGACTCACCGGCGCGCAAGCGGCCGCCGCGGCGTCCTCCATTTCGCATCGCGGCGGTGCAGGTCCGCTGGCACCCCGACCCCGGCGAGCACGAGTCGGCACTGGAGGCCGGGATACGGATCGCCGCCGCAGAGGGCGCTCAGCTCGTCTGCCTACAGGAGCTCACCCTGAGTCCCTACTTCGCGGTCGACCCCGCAGGTCCGCGTGCCGGCGTCGTCGAGCCGGAGGATCTGCCGGGCGGCGCCACCCACGGCTTCGCGGCGCGCATGGCACGGGAGTACGGGATCCACGTCCATGCCTCGGTCTATGAGCGCGCCGACGCTCCCGACGGCCTCGGTTTCAACACGGCCATCGTCCTCGCGCCCGATGGCAGGCTCCTGGCGCGCACGCGCAAGCTGCACATACCCCTCACGGCCGGCTACCACGAGGACAGATACTTCCGGCCCGGTCCCGGAGCTGGGGAGGAGGCGTTCCCGGTCCTCGCGCTCGGAGAGGCGCAGCTCGGCCTGCCGACGTGCTGGGACCAGTGGTTCCCTGAGGTTGCGCGCGCGTACAGCCTCGAGGGTGCGGACGTGCTGGTCTATCCCACGGCGATCGGCTCGGAGCCGGACCATCCGGATTTCGACACCCAGCCCCTGTGGCAGCGCGTGATCGTGGGAAACGCGATCGCAAACGGGGTCTTCATGGTCGCCGTGAACCGCTACGGGACGGAGGGCCCTCTGCGCTTCTACGGCTCGTCCTTCATCTGCGATCCATACGGGCGCATCCTCGTGCAGGCTCCGCGTGAAGAGGCTGCGGTGCTCGTCGCAGACCTTGACCTGGATCAGCGCCACGACTGGCTCGAGCTGTTCCCTTTCCTGCTGACCCGCCGTCCCGATGCATACGCGCGCCTGGCGGAAGAGGCCACCGACCTCATGAACGAGGGCTGAGGCATGCGCGTCGTCGCGGCCCTCGGAGGCAACGCGATGATCCGCCGGGGACAGCGAGCCGATGCCGAGGTGCAGCGCGAGAACATCGCTCGGGCGGTCGACTCGCTGGCCGAGCTCGCGCGCGAGCACGAGCTGATAGTCACCCACGGCAACGGTCCGCAGGTCGGGCTGCTCGCCCTGCAGGCCGAGGCGTATGCGGGTGCGCGGCCGTATCCGCTCGACGTGCTCGGTGCGGAGTCCGAGGGCATGATCGGCTACCTGCTCGAGCAGGGGCTCGAGAACGTGATGCCGGACCGGAGGGTCGCAACGCTGCTCACGCAGGTCGTGGTCGATCCCGCCGACGGCGCGTTCGACCATCCCTCCAAGCCGATCGGACCGGTCTACGATCGCGAGGAGGCCGAGCGCCTGGCCGCCGAGCGGGGCTTTCACATCGCCCCGGACGGTGCCGGCTATCGCCGGGTCGTGGCCTCGCCTGAGCCCCTGCGGATCGTGGAGGTCGAGTCGATCCGGATCCTCGTGCAGGCGGGGGTGATCGTCGTCTGCACCGGGGGCGGGGGCGTCCCCGTTGCGCTGTCCTCGGATATCGGCCTCGTCGGCGTGGAGGCCGTCATCGACAAGGATCTCGCCGCCGCGCTGCTCGCGCGCGAGCTGTCCGCGGACGTCCTGCTGCTGCTCACGGACGTGCCGGCGGTGCAGGTCGGCTTTGGGACGCCGGATGCTCACCCCCTGTCGCAGGCCACGCCGCAGGAGGTACGCAGCCTTCATCTCGCTGCAGGATCGATGGGACCGAAGGCCGAGGCGGCCGCCCGATTCGCCGAGACGGGCGGTCGCGCCGTGATCGCCGCGATGGAGCTCGCTTCCGAGGCTCTTGCCGGCAGCGCGGGAACCAGTGTCGAGCTGAACCGGTAAGCCCGACGGGCGGCGCGAGCGTGCTGCGCACCGGAGAGAGCCGATGATCACCGTCGCAGGCGAGGCGCTGGTGGATCTGCTCGTGGACCCCGCCGGTGATGTGACCGTGCACCCCGGCGGAGCGCCGCTGAATGTCGCCAGGGCGCTCGCGCGGCTGGGCGTCGAGTGCTGTTTCCTGGGACGGGTTTCCGAGGATGCGCTTGGCGGGCTGCTTCTCTCGGAGCTTCGCGACGAGGGCATCGGAGTACCGATCACCGCCCCGGTGCAGGCGCCCACCACGCTCGCGCTCGCCGCACTCGCCCCGTCCGGTCACGCCGAGTACCGCTTCTACCTCGACGGGACCTCGGCCGGGGAGCTGAGGCCGCAGGACATACCGGCCACGCTGGCGGGCGAGACGAGAGTCCTCGTGCTCGGAGGTCTCGGCCTGCTCATCGAGCCTATGGCCGGGACGCTGCTTGGGTTGCTCTCCCGCGTGCCCGACGATGCGGTGGTGATGCTGGATCCGAACTGCCGTCCGGGTGCGATCCGGGACGCGGAGTCCCATCGGCGCGTGATAGAGGCGGTCTGCGAGCGTGCTGACATCGTGAAGGCCAGTCGCGAGGATCTCGAGATCCTCGCGCCCGGTCTCGACCCCGGCGCAGCGGCTCGTCGCGCGTTCGGGGCGAGGCCCAGGGCCGTGGTGATCACCGACGGGCCCGGACCGGTGACGCTCCTGTGCAGCACGCGTGAAGAGCAGGTTCCGGTTCCACAGGTCGGGGTCGTCGACACCGTCGGCAGCGGGGATGCCCTCGTCGCGGCGTTCATCGCATGGTGGACTGCGCGGTCGCTATCGGCCGGTGATCTCTGCGACACCCGGCAGCTGGGCGACGCCGTCCGGGCTGCGGTGGAGGTCGCGGCGCTCACGTGCATGGCAGCCGGCGCGGAGCCTCCGCGCATACCTGGATGGGCCCTGCGCACAGCTGCGGCCGGCGAGATGATCACGGCTCTGCAGTCGCAGCGAGGCTAGGGCGCGCGCTCAGACGGGTGTCGCCTGCGCCCGCGTGCGCGCCTGCAGGGCTGAGGTGTCGATGAAGAACTCGCGCGCCAGCACGCCGATCATCCTCGCGACGTCGGCGTGCTCCTCCGGCCGCCACTCTGCGAGCAGGTCGTTCAGGCGCTGTTCGCCCGTGTGGGTCAGGAGTGCCAGGGTGCTGCGGCCCTGGTCGGTCAGCACGCACGGGGCGTGATGTGTCGAGTCTCCAGCTATGAGGCCTCTTTCGACCAGCTGCTCCCTCGCAAGCTCGAGCGTCGAGGTCTTCACCTTCGCGCGCTCGGCGAGGGCCGCGATGTCCAGCTGCGGCTCCACGCTGCTCCGGGCAAGAAGCCAGCACGCTGCGGGTGGCAGGTCGACGCCGGCGCGCGCCGCGACGCGCTCGACTATCTCCCGAGCGCCCTCGCGGCGGTCCAGCCTGCCGATCTTGTTGACCAGGACAGCGAGCGAGTCGGTGTCACGGGGTGTCGCGAACGTATCGCTCATGTCGCCTGTGGCGACCGTCTCGCGCAGCGGCACCTCGCGGATGAACCACGACAGCGCGAACGCGAGCAGGCCAACCAGCGAGGCGACGAGGAAGACCGTGTTCAGGGAGTTCGTGAATGCCTGCAGGTAGTCGCGATCTGATCGGCGCCGGCAGTGCCGCGATCACCTTCGGGCTGACAGCCGCCGAGGACGGGATCTTTCCTGTGAGCGACCGCGGGATCACGGTGCGCAGCTCGGCGCTCAGCCTGCCCGAGAAGACGGCGCCGAGCACGGCCGTGCCGAGCGAGCCGCCGATCGAGCGGAACAGGGTGGCGCCCGAGGTCGCCACGCCGAGATCCGAGTAGTCGACCGCGTTCTGGACGGCCAGGACCAGCACCTGCATCACCATCCCGAGCCCGAGACCGAGGATGAACATGAAGAGGAAGATCTGGGCGCTGCTGCTCGCCGGGTCGAGCGTCGAGAGCATGAACAGGCCGACGGTCATGACCGCCGTGCCGGCGATCGGGAACGTCCGATAGCGGCCCGTTCGTGTGATCACCTGGCCTGACGCGATCGAGGTGATCAGCAGGCCGCCCATCAGCGGCAGCAGCTGCAGGCCCGAGGACGGTCGGGCTCGAGCCCTTGACGACCTGCAGGAAGAGCGGCAGGTAGGTGACCGCGCCGAACAGCGCGAAACCGACGACGAAGCCGACCGCGCCGGCCACCACGAAGACTCGGTTGGTGAGCAGTCGCGGTGGCAGGACCGGCTCGGCGGCGTGCCGCTCCACGAACAGGAAGCCGGCGATCATGATCACGCCCGCCACCGCGAGGCCGATGATGAACGCCGAGCCCCATGGCGTAGGTGTTGCCGCCGAGCGATGTCGCGAGGATGATCGCCGCCAGACCTGCCGCGAGCAGCGCCGTTCCGAGGTAGTCGATCACGTGGTCCACGCGTTCCTTCGTCGCCGGTAGCGTCGCCGCGAGCACGAAGAACGCGACGATGCCGACCGGCAGGTTCACGTAGAAGATCCAGCGCCAGCTGAAGCTGCCCTGGTGAGGAAACCGCCGAGCAGCGGGCCCGCGATGCTCGCGAGACCGAACACCGCTCCGAAAAGTCCCGTGTAGCGGCCTCGTTCGCGCGGTGGCACGACGTCGCCGATCGCGGCCTGGGCGCTCACCATCAGTCCGCCGCCGCCGAGCCCCTGGATCGCGCGGAAGGCGATCAGCTCGTCCATGCTCCTGGCTCAGCCCGCACAGCGCCGAACCGACCGAGGAACACGACGAGCCCGGCCTGCAGGACGATCTTGCGCCCGTACATGTCGCCGAGCTTCCCGTAGAGCGGCGTGACGGCCGTCTGGGCCAGCAGGTACGCCGTGACGACCCACGAGATGTGACTGAGGCCGCCGAGGTCGCCGACGATCGTCGGCAGCGCCGTCGCGACGATCGTCTGGTCGAGCGCCGCGAGGAACATCACGAGCAGCAGGCCCGTGAAGATCAGACGCAGGTTTGGCGCCTCCGATGTGCTGCTGTCAGCGGCCCCCACCGGGGCAGCCTGCGGCGCGCTGCTCATGGCGCAACCTTAACGACCCTGTGCGACCGCCCCCGGCCGCGCGCGGCATGGCCTGCGCGGCGCCAGCCGGGGCCTGCGATCATCGCCGCCGAGGTCTGGCCGTGCGCCCGTGCGTCACGCCCCCGCGAGAATCGTGCAGCCGATGAGACACAGCGACCGAAAAGGCCTTCGAGCCCGAACCCGGACCGTCTGAGGATGTTCGTCCTGAGCACCCTTGTGTACCCGTCCGTGCTCGCGCTGCTGTGCATCGGGACCGGTCTTCTGGTGGACCGGGCGGGCGGCGGCTTCCTGCATCCGGCGCTCCTGCCCGCGGTGGGCGCGGCGGGCCTGATCGGTCTCTCTCAGCTCTCCACGTACCCCTCATGGCTCGCGCCGGCGACGCCCGTGCTGATGGCCGTCGTCTCTCTCGCCGGGTTCGCGGTGTGCCGAGGCCGCGCGCTCGCACTCTCGCGCACGATCCTGCAGCGCCCCTGGCCGGTGGCGGCGATGGTGCTCGCGTACCTGCTCGCGCTCGCGCCCGTTCTGCTCTCGGGCAGACCGACGTTCTCCTCGTTCATGGCGCTCTCGGACTCGGCCGTGCACATGATCGGAGCCGACTATCTGATCACGCATGGGCAGCAGTACGGCCACCTTGACCTGCACAACTCATACGGGCAGTTCATCAACGCCTACTACAACACCAGCTACCCGTCGGGTGCGGACACGCTCCTCGGCGGCAGCGCGTTTCTACTGGGCCTGCCGATCATCTGGGTGTTCGAGCCCCTCAACGCGTTCGTGCTCGCCTGCGCGATCGGCCCAGCATGGGTCCTCGCCCGCAGGGTGGGGCTGGGGATGCGCACCTCCGCGGTGGCAGCCGTGACATGTGTCCTGCCGGCGCTCGTCTACGGCTACGTGCTGATCGGCTCGGTGAAGGAGCTCGCGGCGCTCGCGATGATCCTGACGATGGGCGCGCTGCTGGCCGGCCACCGGAACTGGCTCGGGCTTGCGCCCCGGCGTTCGATCCCGATCGGCCTCGTCGTCGCGGCCGGGGTCTCCTCGCTCGGAGTCGGGTTCGGCGTCTGGGCACTCATGGCAGCGCTCGTTCTCGCCTCGATCCTGGTTGCCGAGGTCATCTCCCGCGCGGTCGCCCCCGCGAGGGCGGCTGCGGCCGCGGCGGTGGCGGCGGTGACGATCCTCCTCGCCGCGCTGCCCACATGGGCGAACGTGGGCGGCTCGCTGAAGGCCGCGAGCACCATCGCGTCCACCAGCAACCCAGGGAACCTGCACGAACCCCTCCGGCCGATCCAGCTTCTCGGCGTCTGGCTGTCCGGCAGCTACAAGATCGCTCCGCTGGCCGGCTCGCTCACCGCCACCCACATCCTCGCCCTCCTGACGCTCGTCTGTGCGGCGATCGGTGCCGTGTGGCTGATCCGCATCAGGGCGTATGCGCTCGCGTGCTGGATCGCGCTGATGATCATCGGATGGGTGCTGGTCGAACACACCGTCACGACGTGGGGGACAGCCAAGACGCTCATGATCACCTCGCCCGTCATCATGCTGCTCGCATGGTCCGGCGTCGGAGCGATCCACTCGCTCCCCGGACGCGCCGCGCCCCGCGTCGCGGCGGCGCTCGTGGCCGCGGTGATCCTCGCGGGCGTCGTCGCCTCCGACGCACTGCAGTACCACGCCTCGGGCCTTGCCCCCACCGCGCGCTACACGGAGCTGGAATCGGTGAACTCACGCTTCGCCGGGCGCGGTCCCGCTCTCTTCACCGATTTCGACGAATACTCGATGTATGTCCTGCGCAGCCTGGATGTCGGTGGGCCTGACTTCGTCTATCCGCCGGCTGCCCTGGCCTCGACCTCGACGGGCTACGGCCAGCCGGTCGACCTGGACGCGGCGCCGCCCGCGGCGCTGCGTGCATACCCGCTGATAATCACCCGCCGGGACCCGGCGGAACCGCGGCCGCCCGCCGCGTATCGGCTCCTGTGGCAGGGGTCCTTCTACAGGGTATGGGGGCGGGTGCCGGGAGCCGGTGCGGCGCTCGCGCACATCCCGCTGACCGGGTCCTCGTCGGCGCGATGCATGCGCATCGGCCGGCTCGCCGGCGACACGCCGACAGGAACGCTCGCGGCCGCGCCCGCTCCCGTGCTCGTGCGGGTGGACCTGCAGCGGACGAGCCGACCGCGAAACTGGGGGCACCAGCGCCAGAGCGTGGTCATGGCCCACCCCGGAACCCTGACCGCGCGGTTCGAGATCCCATTCGCAGGCGCGTGGAACCTGTGGATCCAGGGAGAGTTCATGCCCGGCGTGCCGGTCGCCCTCGACGGACGGCCGCTTGCAAGCCTGGGAGGTCAGCTCAGCGGCAACTCGCTTGTCCCGGACACCCTCCCGCCGATCTCGCTGCACCTCACGGCCGGGGCCCACGTTCTCACGCTGACGCGCCCCGGTGCGACGCTGGCACCCGGCGACGGCGGCGCCGCCGTGCTCGAGGGGATAACGCTGGCACCACGCTCGGACGCCGCCGACACGCTGACGGTCGTGCCCGCGTCACACTGGCGCGAGCTCTGTGACCCGGAGCCGGAATGGGTTGAGCTGCTCACGGCGCCGCCGGGCGCCTGAGCCGGCGCTCACGGCCTGATCGTGATCAGCGAGGCGCTGGAGGGGGTGAGCGCGACATCCACCTCGCCTGAGCGCACCGGTAGCGCCGTCGCGTCGACCGGCCCCGACCAGGATCCGCTCGCCGAAACGGTGCTTCCACCGAACGTGGTTCCGCCGAGCGCGGCCGGCGAGCTCGCACGCAGGTAGACGGCATCGGCCCGGTGCAGGCCGCTGCCCACCTCGAGCGAAGCCCGCGCAACTCCTGATCCGGGCGGCTCGTCGTCGACGACCACGACCTTGACCGCGCCTTCCGGCCCGAGCAGCGCCGTGGCGGATATGTTCGAGCCGGCACGCTGCGTGATCCTGCTCGCCAGCGGGCGATCGCCGACGAGTTCGCGCGCAAGCAGGAGCGCGTACCACTCCGGCTGGGTCTGCAGATCGCCCGAGGCGAGGCGCGAGGAAGTCGATGCGCACAGCAGCGAGTATCCGCTGCAGCGAGCCGGATTCCCCTCGAGGTTGACCCCGGCGACCCCTTCGGCCATCGCGCTCGTGATGTAGCTGGTCGCCCACAACGCGGCCGCGAAGGTGTCGCTCACCCCTGCAACGCCTCCGCAGGAGACGGAGTTGGTCTCGTCGATCCGAAGGGGAAGGTGCGCCCCGCGAGCGACGCGCATGTACCGCTCGAGCGATATCTGCTCGCGGGAGCGTGTCTGCGGGCTGAGAAGCCGGGATATCGACGGAGCAAGACGCCCCCGGCATCCCAACGGGTAGTGATGCCCGGTGACGAGCGCCGGCCGCTGGGCTCGAGCCTCCTTTGGGCCCCAAGTGGTGAAGATCTTCGAACCGGACACGTCCGGGCCGGCGAGCGGAACGCCGGGAGCGAGCCTGTCGATCGCACGCCGGTAGGCGGAGACCTCGGCGCTGTAGCGCTCGAATCTCCACGGCTGGGTCCTGAAGCCATGTCGTGCATACGAGTCCGGCTCGTTGCCGATCTCGATACCGAGCAGCCAGGGGCCGAGGATCGACCTTGCGGCCGCCGTCTCGAGGGCCGCCGTCGTCGGGTTGTAGTGGGCCAGTCCGACCGTCAGCAGAACCTGCCAGCCGCTCGCCTGGGCGAGAGCGCGAAGGCGCCTGAAGTCTTCCGGGTCGATCGTCGTCCCAGCCCACGACGGCGGGGGGTCGCGTGCTTCCGTCCACCCCGTGCGGCTGTCGGCGCTGATGCCACCGAACCGTATTACGCCGGGGCCAAGCGAGCGCAGGAGTCTGGTCAGGTCGCCGCGCCCGGCGTAGCTTGAGATCATCGCCAGGTCCGAGACCTCGAACGAGAGCCCAAGAAAACGGGGCGGCACGACAGGCCCGGGTCGGCTCCGCTCTATCGCGACAGTGGCAGTCGCGGGCCCCGTGGCGCGCGTGCGCCCACCCGGAGCGCGCGTGTGTCCGTTCAGCGATGCGGCCAGAAGCACGACGCCGCGCCAGCAGCAGGGTGAGCACACCCAGGAGCGCCCACGTGCCCGCCTGCCGGCGGTCGTGCGCATGCTTGGGTGTGGAGCTCACGGACCCACAGTTAACCTGCGCGGCGAGCCCGGCGCCTCACCCCTGCGCCGCGGCCCGGCACGGCGGCAACTGCTTGCGCTGCGAACTAGTCTCCCTACCGTGCATGCAGCGATCCCGGATCATGCGGACGACAGGATTCTGCTCGGAGAGAACCTTGAGCTGCTCCCGTCATTCGCGGACGGCTCCTTCCAGCTCATCTACATCGATCCGCCCTTCAATACGGGGCGCCGGCAGACCCGCCGGACGCTGAGCACGGTTCGCGACGAGGGCGAGGGCACGCGTACGGGCTTTCAGGGCCGGCGCTACAGCTCGAGGTTGCTGGCGCAGTCGAGCTACAGGGACGAGTTCGATGACTACCTCGCGTTCCTGCAGCCGCGCCTTGAGCAGGCACGTCGCCTGCTCGCCCGCACAGGGACGTTCTACTTCCACATCGACTACCGCGAGGCGCACTACTGCAAGCTGCTGCTCGACGAGATCTTCGGGCGCGAGTGCTTCCTGAACGAGATCATCTGGGCGTACGACTACGGCGCACGCACGAAGAGCCGCTGGCCCGCGAAGCACGACACGATCCTCGTGTACGTCCGCGATCCCGAGGCCTACCTGTTCGACTCCGAGGAGGTGGACCGCGAGCCCTACATGGCGCCCGGACTCGTGACCCCCGAGAAGGCAGCCCGCGGCAAGCTGCCGACGGACGTCTGGTGGCACACCATCGTGCCGACGAGCGGCCGCGAGAAGACGGGCTACCCCACCCAGAAGCCCGAGGGGATCGTCCGCAGGATGGTCCAGGCATCAACCGCTCCCGGCGACTGGTGCCTGGACTTCTTCGCGGGGAGCGGCACGCTCGGGGCCGTGGCGGCGGAGCTCGGGCGCCGCTACGTGCTGATCGACTCCAACCCGGAGGCGGTGCAGATCATGCGCGCACGGCTGCCGCAGGCGCGCTGACGCCGCCGCGGCAGACCTGCGAGCCTTACATCCGTGTACCACATCGAGCTGCGCCAGTTCCCCCACAACCTCAACCACTACAACCTGAGCGGCGAGCAGCTGCGGATGATCGTCGACCCCTGGGTGCGCGAGAAGGTGTTCGAGGTCGAAGAACGCAAGTGGAACCCGCAGACGGCAAAACTGATCATCCTCGAAGGCCCGGAGCTCCCGCTCGATCAGCTGACGATGGGAAGAGGCTGGGCCGCCGCGCAGCGTGAGGGCGTGGACGTCACCGACCAGGTGCTCTCGCAGGCCGCTGCCGCGGCCGCGGCAGCGGCAGCGCGGGCCGCTGCGCCCCTCGCAGCGGCGCCTCCCGCAGGCTCACCGCAGCTGACACTGGAGGCGCTCGGTGCCCAGGCGGCGGCGCTGCTCGGCAGCGATCCCGGACGGCTCCTCGCGGAGTGGAGGTCCGCCGCGGCCCGTGCGCCGGGCCTGAGCCCGAGCGAGAGCCTCGCCCTGGCCGAACACGCACTCCGGTCGTCCCCCGGCACGGCTGCGTGACGCTAGACTTTGCCCTCGCAGAACGTGGTGGGCGTAGCTCAGTTGGTAGAGCTCCTGGTTGTGGTCCAGGCGGTCGGGGGTTCGAGTCCCCTCGCTCACCCCTCGAGAAGTGCCTGCAAATCAGCGGGTTTCGGGACTTGCGGGAGTGGCTGCGCCTATCTGGCTGGGGTCCAATTGGGGTCCAATTGATCTCGACACGGCTCCAACGGCCACCGGCCGACGGTCTGGCGACGCGTGTCCAGGAGCTTCTTGGTTCGAAAATGGCCGGGGTCGAATCCATCTGGATGCATCAGGGGAGCACGTACGATCGTGCTAGGTCGCCTCGGGGGTCATGCGTGTCGGCATTGCGCGACGACTTCGGTTGGGGCATACTCTCAGGCCGTACTTCCGGGCCGGCAGGCGCTTGCTCGTGACCTAGGGAATGGGGGCAGCAGGATGCGCGAGTTCAGTGCTTCACGGAGCAGAAGCGTCATGGGGTTCGGAGCGACTGTCCGTGCGCGGGCGTGGATGGTGGTGGCATGTTCGGTGGCGGCTGTGGCTGTGCCTGTGGCGTCGGCGCAGGCGATCGGGTTCGAGCAGAACACGCTGCCGTTTAGCGGACTGAGTATTCCGGAGGGCGTCGCGGTCGATTCGGCCGGCGACCTCTTCGTCGCCGACTCCGACCACCAACGGGTCGTGGAGCTGCATGCCGGTGGCGGATCGCAGGTCACGCTGCCCTTCACCGGCCTGGGTTTTCCGCAGGGCGTCGCGGTCGATTCGGCCGGCGACGTCTTCGTCACCGACCCCGAACATAGTCGAGTCGTGGAGCTGCCTCACGGCGGCGGTGCGCAGGTCACGCTGCCCTTCACCGGCCTGGAATTCCCGCGCAATATCGCGGTCGATTCGGCAGGCGACTTGTTCGTCACCGACATCCACCGAGTCGTGGAGCTGCCTCGCGGCGGTTCGCAGGTCGCGCTACCGTTCACCGGCCTGGTAGAGCCGATTGGTGTCGCGGTCGATTCGGCGGGCGACGTGTTCGTGACCGACTACGAAGCCAATCGGGTCGTGGAGCTGCCTGCCGGTGGCGGATCGCAGGTCACGCTGCCTTTCACGGGCCTGAGCCACCCGCTCGGTGTCGCGGTCGATTCGTCGGGCGATGTGTTAGTCACCGACCCCGACAACCCCGCAAATGAAGGGGTCGTTGAGCTGCCTCACGGCGGGTCGCAGGTCACGCTGCCGTTTACTGGCCTAAGCGAACCGTGGGGTATTGCGGTCGATTCGGCGGGCGACGCGTTCGTCGCCGACCGGACGATCAACAAGGTTGTGGAGTTGACGCCGTTCGTCTCGTCGGGTTCCCTGGCTGTTTCGCCTGGCGCGGGGTCGGCGGAATCGGGACTCGGCGTGAGCTCGGTCACGCCGTGCCCATTGGGCGGCGGGGAGTTCGGCTCCACGCACGCGGCCCTGACGCTTTATTCGCCGGCCAGTGCACCACTGGCGACAGTCAGCGTCACTCTCGATGGAAGCGGTGACTGGAAGGGCACGCTCACGGTTCCGGGTGGTGTCGCCAACGGCACATATTTCATCGGTGCTCAATGCGAGGCGTCGAGCGACCTCGTCACGCAAAACTACGGCTTCGGTTCGTTCACGGTCGGCGGGTCGGGTAGCGGGGGCTCTCAGGGGCCAGCCGGGCCTCAGGGAGAGCCGGGGACCAACGGCCTCAACGGCGCGGCCGGTCCGCCCGGCCCGCAAGGTGATCAGGGGTCACAGGGACCGGCCGGCCCGGCGGGCGCGAGCCCGGTCGGCTCGGAACTGGTCTGCATGCCGATACGCGGCGGAAAAAAGTGCACTGTCTCCTACAAGTACGAAGCTACCGGCCCCAGCGTCGTCGCGGTGGCGGCGAGTATCGAGGTTCACGGTCGCCGCGAGATCGTCGGTCATGGCACCATCCGTGGGCGCAGGCTGACGCTGACTCTGAAGAACCTGCGCCGCGGCGTGTACCGCCTGACGCTGGTGCGAATGACGCGTGGCCGCACTACGACTGTGATCGGACACACGACGATGAGAGTCGCCTAGCGGCTTAGCTGGAACACAGGGGCACTCGGCGACAGTGGGGTCTCTGAGTACACCGTCGACTCTCGGCGCCGTGCCATCACGCGCTCACGGAGGTGCCTGGCCAGCCACGCGGCTGCCGGCTCCATCTTCACGCGCGTGCGCGTCTAGTGCGGGCATCAGGGCGTATTGCCGGCGGGGCACCGATGAGGTCGCCGAAGGCGCGAGTAGGCAGCCGGTCGGACGACGCGCTGACGAGCCTTAACGCCCAGGCCAATCGGCCACGCTCGGCATCAGGTGCTCCCTGAGCGACATCCTCTATTCTGGTGGCGTCCGACCTCACGTGCCGTCACGCACGCTCCGGGGCAGACCCGGGGGCGCCATCCGCCGGTCCACAGTGCCGATAACTGGAGGATGCCTGTGCCCTGGAATGTCGATTACGAGACGCTATGGCTGGACGCTCCGGGCCTGAAGGAGCACCCGAGCGGCGCGGTGCTCAAAGACAAGGGCCCCGGGGAGAAAGCGGAGCCCTGTGGCGGGTCGGTGAGCATCGTCGAATGCGGACCGAGTAAGTTTATCCTCGGATCCACCTTGGCCACCGCCAATGATGGACAGAGCTCAAACGCACTGACGCTGTGGTACGCAGGAGAACAGGACGGCGAGCTGACCTGGCTGACCCCGCACCCCGGCAAACCCAATCCGATGTATCTCTCGGAGACTTCGGGCATGGGACTGGACTTGGCTGTGCCCCCTGGCGTCGGCGCGGAGGCGGCCCCCGGTAGCTACATCGATGAGCTGTATGTCGGCTGGACGGGGACCGACGAGTCACACACGGTGAACATCGCATTGTGCAGCGAGCCCACTGCTCCCGGTGTCTACACGAAGACCATATTTCGGGGTCACTCGTCTAACCAAGCGGCTGCGGTCGCTGCGGTCACCATACCCAGCGGGATGTCGCCACACGATAAGGCGGAAGCCGTCGGTATCATCGCGTGGCTTGGGACTGACTCGGTCCCGGGGCATCCGAACCTTCGCAATGTGGGGTCCTTGCCGGGCACCAGCACTGAAGAAACGGCGATCCTTTCGAGGGAGACGAGCCGCTACCGGCCCAACCTGATGTGTGTGGGGGGCGGCTATTTCGGCCGCGGCACGGGTGTGCCTGGCGAGATCTTCGCGGGGCCGCATGTGTTGCTGAGTTGGGTTGGCGACGACGCCGGTAACTCGCTCAACTTTATGGACTTCGACGCATTCGCGAGCCCGATCTCGGCGAGCCGCCAGGTCATCGTGCCGACGCCTTCGGCCTGCGCACCGGCGCTCGCTTTTCCCAGCACTGAGGGCGAGTTCGAGCAGCTGCCCTCGATCATCGCTTGGATCGACCGTGACAGCGGCAAGCTCGCGGTCGCGAGGGCCGACGGTAATCTGGAAAACTGGAGCGAAATGACGTACCTCAACCTCCAATCCGTTGAGCCATCACCAGACGTTGGCGTGTCGATCGTAAATTGGATGAACACCGGACAGATCCTGATCGCGTGCGTTGACAAGGTAGACAAGCTGCCACGCGTGTTCGCGCTCTCGGAAGATCCGGCGACCTGGTAAATCCGGGCACAGAGTTGGAAGACCGGTTCCTAAGGTGAGGGTGCCGAAGCAGGTCCCCGGCCAGCTAGAACCAGAGAGCAAAACTCGCGAGCTTCGTCGAACGTCGCACACCTGTTTATCGAGGCCCCAGTGGATCGATGACCTTCAACGCGGCACCCCTCAAGGTCAGGGCCGTTCTCCAGGGCGTTTGGGCTCTCGCGTCGACCTCGACGTCGCCGGACCGGCCGGCACGCGAGGGTGCGGGCGCACGATCGCGTGTGCCGCAAGGTGCGGCGCGGGCCCAAGGGGGGACCGATCAGGGACCGATCGGTCCCCTGTGCATCTTGTCTGTCGGGCTGTTTGTTGTTGCGTTGTGGCGGCGGTGGTCGGCTGGGGTGGCGGTGCTTTGTTGGTGGTTGTGGCGGTGGTGGAGTGGCGGTGTTGGTGGCCGCGGAGCGGGGGTGGCGGTGAGGTTCGTGGCCGGTTTGGGGTGTTCGCGGTCATGAAGGGGAGTGAAGAGACGGAACGTTGAGATTCGTTGGCCGCGATCGGGTGCTCGCGCTCATTAACCGTGGTGATGAGCGCGTCGAGTATCGGTGCCGCGAAGGGCGGGGGGTATGCCAGGTATCTGGAGGCCAAGACGGTTGCGCCTGAGCGCGGTGACTACTACCTGACCCCGGACGGTGAGCTCGCGCAGGCTCAGGGTCGCTGGCTCGCCGCTCCGGACACCCTTGAAAGGCTCGGGATTCAGGGTGAGGAGGTGGATGGCCATGATTTCGTCGCGTTGATGGAGGGTCGTCATCCGGGGACCGGCCGGTGGCTTCGGCGGGAGGGTGCTGGTGGTGGCCGTGGCGGCGGGATCGATGTGACGTTCAGCGCCCCGAAGTCGGTGTCTGTCGTTTGGGCGCTCGGCGATGAGCGCCAGCGGCGGTGTGTTGAGGCGGCTCACGCGGCGGCGGTCAGGCGGGCCGTGGGGCATCTGACGGAGACGGTGCCGGTTGTGCGCCGCCGCTATGGCGCCGCGGTGGTGGAGGAGCCCGCGCGCGATGTGGTGGCGGCGGAGTATCTGCACACGACCGCCCGTGGTGTGGTGGACGGTGATGTCCCGGACCCGCAGCTTCACAGCCATGTGGTTTTGACGAGCGCTGTGAGGGAGGACGGGCGGTTCGTCGCGGTCGCTTCCAGGCCGATCTTCCGCTCCGCCAGGGAGGTCGGCGCGTTCTACCGCTCCGCGCTGGCCGCAGAGCTCGCAGACTGCGGCTACGTAATCGAGCGGGGTACTGGTAACCAGGGCCGGTATTTCGAGATCGCGGGGGTGCCGAAGGAGCTTGTTGAGGCGTTCTCGGCACGCAGCCGTGAGGTCGCGCGTGCCGCCGAGCGCTTCCGCGCGAAATGGGGGAGGGCCCCCGAGCGCGGCGAGCTCCGCTGGATGGCACTTGAGAACCGCAAGGCAAAGATTCCCGTCACCCGCCGAGATCTAAAGGACGCCTGGGACGAGAAGGCCGCCGCGCTCGGCTTCGACGCGCAGGACCTCGCGGGTGGTCACGAGCCAGCGCTTGCGGGATCGTCCCTCAGGCGCTTGAGGATCGCGTCGAGGAGCGTCTGACCGAGAGGGCAGCGACGTTCACCGCGAGCGAGCTGCGCGCGGTGCTGCTCGAGCAGTCCGTCGGCGAGCTCTCCCCGGAGCATGCTCTCGACTGGGTCCGGGTGATGGTCAGCGAGCGACGGGTGCTGCCGCTGGAGGGCGGTCTGATGACGACCCTGCGGTCCGTGCCCGGGAGCAGGCGATCGAGCGCCGTTTCGCCGGGCTCGCAGGCCCCGCAGACCGCGAGGTCGGCGAGATGGCCCGCAGCTCGCAAGTGGGGAAGTCGCCGAGCGAATCGGCGACACCTCAGCGGCGAGCAGGCCAGGGCGCTCCAGGTGATCACGGGCCCGGAGCGGGTCGCAGTCTTGGTCGGCCCTGCCGGGACCGGAAAGGGCGTGGTGATCGATGCTGCCGCTCGCGCGGAGCAGCTCACCGGACGCGACACGATCGGGATCGCAGTCTCCGGGTCGACAGCGCAGCGTCTCGGGCAGGACAGCCCCGCCCTCGCCGGGCAGACCCTCACCCTGGACGCGCCTCGTTGCGCGCGTCGAGCACGGCAAGATGAGAGTGGATCGAGATACGACGATCTATCTGGATGAGGCCGGGATGGCCGACACCTCCCGCCTCGAGCGGCTCACCGAGATCGTCGAGCGGACCGGTGCGAAGCTCGTCGCGATCGGTGACGGACGCGCAGCTCCCGTCGATCGGTGCGGGAGGAATGTTCGACCGCCTGGCGGCGATCGCGCCATCGGTGGAGCTGTCGGACGTCCGGCGCACCCTGGATCGGCGTGAGCAGCGCGCTTGGGCGGACCTGCGGGCCGGGCGCAGTGACAGGGCGATGGCGCACTACCTCTCCCGCGGACAGCTGCACATGTCCAACACGCGAGATCAGGCCCTCGAGCACGCCGTCGAAAACTGGGCACGCCTGACCACCGAATATCCGATCAAGGAGGTCGCGCTGATCTCCGACGCCTCGAACGTGGAGATCGACCGGCTCAACGCCCGCGCTCAACATCATCGCGCTCGAGCGCGGCGAACTCGGTAGCACCGAAGCCCAGGTCCCCGGCACCCACTACGGCGTCCGTCAGGGTGACCGGGTCGCGATGATCGACCAGCATCACGAGCCCGGGCGGGCGCGCATCGAGAACGGAAGCCAAGGCGATGTCCTGGACATCACACCGGCTGGCGAGGTTCTGGTCCAGTTCGACGTCACCGGCCGAACGCGCACCCTGGCAGGGGAGGAGCTCGCAAGCGTCCGCCTCGGCTATGCGCAGCACATCCACCGTGCTCAGGGCGCGACCGTCACCCGCACCCTCGTCATCACCGGCGGCTGGCAAACCGGCCAGCGAGCCCGCCTACGTCGAGGCATCTCGCGCCCGCAAGGGCACGACATGGTTCGTCTCCCGCGAGGACCTCGGCGTCGAGGGGCAGGACAGTGACCGCATCAGACGCCTCGCCGGGATGATGAGCCGAAGCGAGCGGCAGACCCCGTCCCTCGCACACCCACCGCTACCCGACCGCGATTGGGGCCCCGGATTCGAGATCCCGCTCGCACCGAGCCGCGCCAGCCCCATCCCCGGCATCGCCAGAGCAATCACGCGCTTTGCGACCCCGCCGCCTCCATCACACGAGCGCACACGATGAACGGCGGAAAAGCTGCTTCCCTACCGGGCGTACCCAAGGCGCTCGAGCGTGCGGCGGTGGAGATCCGCCACGGGGGAGCAGCATGAAGTCGTCGTCAGCACGCACCGTGCAGGACCTTGCGACGTCGGATCCTGGCCCGCTGGTTGACGGCCTATTGACAGCAGAGGAAGTCGCGGCACTCCTGCAGGTCACTGCTGCGTGGGTGTACGCCGAGACACGCAGTCGTCGGATCCCCCACCTTCGTCTCGGGCGGTATGTGCGCTACCGGCGAAGCGCGCTGGTCATCTGGATGGAGGAGGCCGAACGCGCGTCTGGCACCCGGCCGCCGGCGCGCGGAACGCCGCGGAACGGTGCGCGGCGCTGAGGCTCATCAGCCGATCTCGGCTGCTCCTGGCATCCGTAGGTCAACGTATAAAGAGTCGATGGCTAAGCGCAGCTACGGAACGGGCCAGCTATACGAGAAGTCGGGCGCCTATTACGGGCGCTGGCGCACCACGAGCGGGCGGCGCCTGAACCGTAGGATCGGGAGGGTGCGCACACCGGGGGAGACGGACGGGCTCACGCGCTCGCAGGCCGAGCGAGAGTTCCGCCGGCTGCAGGATGCGGAGGAGCGGTCGCCGCGCCCGGAGCCAGGTGCCCACATCCCGACTGTGGCAGAGGTCACGACTTCCCTGCGTGAGCGAATCGAGCTGCGCGGTGCGAGCAACTCCTACATCGAGGCATGCGAGTACATGCAGCGCGTCCACATAGGGCCTCATCTCGGAGTCCGCAAGATCACCGACATCGGCACCGCCGACGTCGAAGCCTTTGGGAGAGAGCTGCTGCGCGGCGGTCTCGCACCGAAGAGCGTGCGCAACATTCTCGGCTTCCTGCATGGAGTGTTCGAGCACGCCATCGACCGCGGATGGATACGCGAGAATCCTGCCCGCCGAGCCGAGAAGCCCAACCGAGTGCGGTCAGGCACTAACCCGGACATCCAGTTCCTGAACGTCAGCGAGCTTGAGGCCGTGATCCGGGCGATCCCTGACCACGTGGTCGTGCGCACTCCCGCGCCGACCAGGCGCGGCCGCGGTGGTCCGGCCCCGCCGCCATCGCCCGACGTCCTCGGGCCGGTGCTCCGGGTGCTGATCCTCACGGCGGCGATGACCGGACTTCGCCAATCGGAGCTCCTCGGCCTGCGCTGGCGTGATGTCGACTGGACCGCTCAACGGGTCCGTGTCCGCAACACATTCGTTCGCGGCGAGCACTCCGCCCAGGGCAAGTCGGACTTGTCTACGCGCCGCTCGGTGCCGATGGCCGACCGGCTCGTCGGCGAGCTGGACCGCTGGTCCCTCCGCACCGTTTACGGCGCGCGAGGACGAGCTCGTGTTCGCCCACCCGCAGACCGGGTCGCCGCTGGATCGGTCGAAGGTCAGCAAGCGCTTCAAGGCCGCATGTCGCGCCGCGGGCGTAAGGGAGGTCAAGTTCCACGACCTTCGCCACACATTCGCGACGCGCCTGGCGGCCTCCGGGCAGCCACTCCGGACGATCCAGGAGTTCCTCGGGCACGCCGACAGCAAGACGACCCAGATCTACGCGCACTACGCCCCGTCCGAGCGCGAGGTCCAGATGGTCAACGACGCATTCGCGCCCGAAGAGCGGACGTGAAGCCGAGCAGGGCTCGCCGGTCGTCCGGCGCGGCCCTCGGAAATGCCCGATGCGCTAAGCCGCACGGGCCGCATGCGAAGGAGGTGCCGCAGCCCGTTGGAGCTGAGCACATCGTCCTCGCAGGCCGCTAGCTTGAAACCATGTCGACGACGATCCTGCCGCGCCTGAGTCGGTTCTCGCCCACATCCGCTCGGTGTTTCGACGGGCTATATGGCGTACTCGCGCGGTGACTGGCCGCTAGCAGGTCCGCAGGCGTGGGACATGTCGCCGTTTGCGGTCGAGCTGTCGGCGCTGTCGGAGGACGAGCTTGACGGGCTCGCGCGCTACTTCGACAGGAGCCCGCGAGTTCCGTTCCGCTATCTGAGCATCCACGGCCCTTCCAAGGGACTAGCGATGGCCGAGGCAAAGCTCGCCAGTGCGCTCGCCCGGCTGGCTGAGCGAGCAGACGCGATCGTGATGCATCCAGACACCATCGAAGACCCAGCCAACTTCTGCATTCTCGGCCGCAAGCTCGTTCTGGAGAACATGGACGCTCGCAAGCAGGACGGCCGGACCGTCGAGGAGCTCAAGCCGTGGTTCTCGGCTCTCCCCGAAGCAGGGTTCTGTTTCGACATCGCCCACGCCTCGTCGGTAGACGAGTCGATGGTGCTGGGCGGCGAACTGCTCGACGCCTTCCGGACTCGCCTGCGGCACGTTCATCTGAGCTCGATGGACCCCTCGCTACATCACGTTCCGCTCGACTGCGAGCGATGAAGAGCAGTTCATGCCGCTGCTGCATCGCTGCCTTGACGTCCCATGGATCCTCGAGGCGCCTCCGCGGCAAGACTGACCGGTCCGTAGCCGTGACCGAGCCCCTGCAGCAAGCTGTCGGAGGCAAGCGGACGCAGCTTCCCCAACCTGTCGGCCGCCCGCGAGCTCACGGCGACCAAGCTTGCTGAGCGCAGGCCTCGCTTGCAGCAGCTTCCGCACGATGAGGACGTGGCGATCGTTCTGATGGGCTCGTGGGGTCGCTCCGAGGTCACAAGCGGCAGCGACGACGACTACATGGTGCTCGTCACCGGCGAGATGCGCGAGCGACGTACGGCCCTCGAAAGCCGAGATCGAGACGATCCTCGACCGCGCTCCCGGCCGCCAGGGGGTCTTTGGCAAGCCTGTTGAAGGTCAGCGCCTGATCGAGAAGATCGGGCTCGAGGATGACTCGAACAACAACCTGACGCGTCGCATGCTCTTCATGCTGGAGTCGACGGATGCGAGCAACAGCGACGTCGCTGACGCCGCTCGGGACCATCTCCTGGTCCGCTACCTCGATGAGTCGGTCAAGAACTATCGGCCTCCTCGATTTCTGCTGAACGACGTGATCCGCTACTGGCGAACGATGTGCGTCGACTTCGCTGGCAAGGAGCACGAAGACCCCGAGAAGTGGGGACTGCGCAACGTCAAGCTGCGAACCGCTCGCAAGGTGCTATTCGCAGGCGGCCTGCTGCCCGTGCTCGAATGTGCTCGCCTCTCCGCCGAGGAGATGCCCGAGTATCTGCGCGCGCAGCTTCGGATGCCGCCCGTCGATCGCATCGCAGAAGCATTCCTCAGGCACGACGCCGCCGATCCCGGCGGCCGCGCAATCGGCGCCTACGACGACTTCCTCGGGTTGCTCGACGACGAGTCCAGTCGGGAGGAGCTCGAAGCGCTCACACGAGCGCAGGCCGGCGAGTCCGAGGTGTTCGCACGAGCGACGCGGCTCGGCAAGGAGCTCGAGCATGGCCTGCTCGCGCTGCTCTTCGAAACTGACTCGCTGCCGAAGCTGGTCCGCGAGTTCGGATCTTCTCACGGCGGACCCTCGAGCTGGGGTCCAATTTGGGGTCCAAATTGAGCGAAACTCAGAGATACCCAGAAGCAAGAAACCCAGTAGACATGGGCCCCATAGCCTCAGCGATACGGGGATCGTCGGGTTGTGGTCCAGGCGGTCGGGGGTTCGAGTCCCCTCGCTCACCCCTCAGAAGAGCCCTTCGAACGCGGGGCTCTCTTATGCCCCAGCGCGCAGTCCCCGAGCCGGTACTCGCGTCCCGGACGATCCGGGTGCTTCAGACCTGTAGGCCTGCGGTAACGGACATCATGGATGCGCGAGAGCGGGCATGCACGGTCGAGATGATCTCCTCGATGTCGATGCCCTGCAGTTAGACGCCCGTGGTGCCCAGGTTGGAATGCCCGAGCAGGCCGCTGCGTCGGCAGCGGCGCACCCCCGTGCGAGCACAAACCGATCGCCCGTTCGCTCCGCCCCCAAGTCGTCGCCCTCTGGTGCACCCGGGCAGCGCCCTTTTCGTCCGCGCGTAGGCAGGGGCTCACGCATGGGCGTCCACCAGTCGATGCCCTACTAGCGAGAGCGCTAGCTCGAGCAGCCCCCACCGCTCCAACCAGGCGGTCAGCCAGAGGAGCGGTAACCATGCTCAAACGTGCAAGCAGAGCCCATCAGGACCGAACACGTCGGTGGAGGGCGACTCCATCGGGTGTCCTCGCTGGCACGGCGATGTTCATCGCGCTCGGCGGGTCCGCGTTCGCCGCAAGCGGCCTGATCCGTGCCGGCGACATCGCCACAGGCGCTGTGACAAGCCGGGCGATCAGGTCCGGCGCAGTCGTACCGAGAGATCTGAGCGCGAGCACGCGAGCGTTGCTCGGTGGCGTGCAAGGGGCAAAGGGGAACGTTGGGACGACAGGACCGGCGGGCACCCCTGGTGCCGGCGGGGTCAACGGCGCGAACGGACCCAACGGCGCCAATGGCGTCGAAGGCGCCAAGGGCAGCAACGGTGCGAACGGGACCGAACGGTGCCAACGGCACCAACGGCACCGACGGCACCGACGGCACCAATGGGGTCAATGGAGCCAAAGGCGAAAACGGGACGAACGGGACGAACGGGACAAACGGGACCAACGGGACGATTGCGCCGCTGTCTGCCACCCAGGGCCTGACCCCCCTCCCGACCGGTGCCCCGCACACGACCGTGGTTGAACTCGCCGTTCCGGCGGGCAACTATGTCCTCCTGGCCAAGACCGAGCTCTCGCAGACGGGTGCCGGCGACAGCGTGGAATGCCTTCTGAAATCCGGTGCCGCCACCGTCGACCAGGTCGCGATGAAGACGCTACCCGCACTCGCCGCTGTGCCAGCCACCCTTCAAGCGGTTATCACGGCGCCGACGTCGCCCACCGAGGTGAGCGTTCAGTGCAACGTGGCAGTCGCCAACGGGTCGGCCAACTTCAACAGCCTGATCGCGATCCCGACCGCCTAGTGGTCGGGCCGCGTCGCCCTGGACGACATCGTATGCAGGAGACGTCTGCGCGGCTGCAGCGGGGACGCTCGCTCCGAGGGGCGCGCTAGGGCATCAACATGAACTCCACGCAGGTCCATGCCGCGCGGAAGCCGAGCCGTGAGTAAACGTGTTGCGGACGGTCCTCCGCATCGGCGCCGATCCACAACTGACGGGCGCCCGCGCTCCTCTCGACAGCTGCACGCGTAAGCGCGGTCCCAAGTCCGCGACCACGATGCTCGGGGACGACATAGACGCCGTCGATCTCCGCGCTATCGCCAGCCCAGACAAGCGCGGCGAATCCCACGGGGCAGCCGTCCCGAAGCGATGCCAGGACGCGGCAGTCGCCGCCGAGGTCAATCTCTTGCTTGGCGGCTAGGTAGTCCTCGGGATCGGAGGCCGGGAAGTCCTCCAGGTGCCAGCGGGCGCGCAGTGCGTGAACCTGGTCGTAGTCCACTTCGACAACCTCCCACTCGCCGGAGCGCGCTCCTGGGAGCGGGAGTACATGAAGCATCAGCACCAGCCTGCATGGGTGCCATCCCAAAGCCTCAAGCTGCGGACGCAGCTTTTCACCAGCCGCCGGGCGGTCAAAGACGATCATGTGGCAGGTTCCCTCAATTGCGCTGTCGGCGAACGCGATCAGCTCCTCGGCGCTGAGCGACGGCTCGTCCTCAACTCGCACCGCGTTGTGGAAATAGAAGCTTGAGTGACGGCTCGCGCGGACGACGGTCCCGTGTTTCCAGGCCGTGACTGCATCGCATGGCGCCTCTTGGCGCGCGTGATGCCAAGCTCGGGCTGCCTGTTCCTCGCTGGCACCGAGATTCGGCACAGCACAAATGTACACAGAGCGGGCGCTCAGAACGTCCCATTCCGGACTCGGCAACGGTGGGCGTGAGTCACCACGCCGCAGCATCGCTGCCCTGCGTGGTGCGCAGGCACCTGAGCGACGGCGGAGCGGCAAGCCGACGGGCGACAAGCGCTCGTCCCAACCGGGCCTCGCGAGGCGCTCGCTTCGCCGTGGCCGAGCAGCGGTCTGCGGGCCATCGCAGAGCAAGCGGTGGCCACACAGCATGCGTGATACTTCGCTGCGTGGTGCCTGACGAGTCCACGGCTTCCGACGCTGTGCAGCTGCTGAAGCTGGTCTCGGACGCCGCCGGTCGCCGCGATCTGGGTGCAATCACGGCGCTCTATGCGCCGGATGGAGTGTGGGACCTATCACCGATTGGGATGGGGACGTTCGAGGGGCACGCCGCGATTCGCGGCTTCATGGAGGACTGGTTCGGTTCTTACGAGGAGTGGGAGCGCGAGGCCGAGGAGCTTCTCGACGTCGGCAATGGAGTCGCCTTCGCCGTGTGGCTTCAGAGAGGCCGTCCTGGTGGCAGCAGCGGCGAGGTCCGACTTCGCTACGCGGCCGTCCTGCTGTGCGAAGCGGGCAAGATTGCGCGAGTCACGAACTACACGGACATCGATGAGGCCCGTGGCGCCGCGGAACGTCTCGCCCAGGAGCGGGCCCCCGATGGCTGAGGCGGGTGTGCCCCGCGATGGGGGCCGGAGCGCCCCCGACCTCGATGCTCGCTCTGCGGCGCCGCTCGCCCGCTGCGCCCGGCGGCGGGTTACTCCTTTGGCGCGTAGCGATGATGCAGCGAGAGTGGCCCCCGCAGGGCGGGAGGCCGGCTTCCAAGACGATCCGCAAAACGACGAACCGTGTAAATCATAACCGCGCCGCGGACGCTCAATCGCGTTCTCTCCAAATGGGCAGCGGTCGCTTTTCCTACTGCCCAAATCGTGCAAACTCACAGTGAATCGCTGGACGGGCTAGAGCCGCCGAGAGGCGCCGAATCGTTAGTGAATCCGACGATTCCGGCGCCTCGGCTGCGAGCCGCGCCCTTCTTGTGGTCCAGGCGGTCGGGGGTTCGAGTCCCCTCGCTCACCCCTCGTGAACTGTGAGGCTCTCGGCAGCGCGCCTTAGCAGTCGAACACCACGTCAGCACGCATGACGGTCCTGGTTCTCGCCGTCCCGGACGGTTGCGCGGCAGCCGGCCGGTTGCCGCGCAGCTTGCGGACAGAACCCGCTTGCCAACACGTGCGCCGGGTGAAAAGCCTATCCGCATGAGGTGGGGCAGGGAAGCACCCCCCATCAAGGCGCTAATCGCGTGGGCGGCGTTGCGACGCGTGGCAGCCTGGGCAGTGCCTTCGCTGCAGTCGCGGCGGTGGGCGTGACGGCCGCCAGCGCGCAGGAAGCGTGCCCGTCGGGCTGGGTGGGATGCCAGCTCTCCTACACGGGTGGCGTGCAGACCGTGACGGTTCCGAGCGGCGTTCACGAGATCGAGATGAGCGCGTACGGCGCGTCCGGTCCGCGTGGGCCCTGGGATGGGTATGAGGAAGCTCCGCGGGGGGGTATCGGCGGACGCGAGTCGGCGGGGTTCCGCGTTGAACCCGGCGAGACCCTGAAGGTCATTGTGGGCGGGTGCAACGGTAACTGCACCGCTCCGTTCCACAACGTCAACGGCTCCACCGTTGGCGGCTTCGGTGGGGGAGGGGCAGGCGGTGCGGCAACCACCTCAGGATTCCCGGGGCTCGCCGGAGAGGGCGGTGGCGGGGGCTCATTTGTATACGAAGGCGCGGGGAACCTCCTGATTGCTGCGGGCGGGGGCGGCGGCGCCGCCGACCAGCGCTATGGCCAGGCCTATTTCGAGGGCGGCGGCTGGGGTTCGGGTGCGGTGGTGACCTACCCGTCCCTGGCGAACGGGCTTACCGGCATGGAATGCGGCATCGAACCGACGATCGGGACTCCCGGACATGGCGGGGAAGGGGCGAGTTCCCTCAGTGGCGGCATGGGAGGGGCCGCCGGGAGCCAGCCGGCGATCCCAAGTCATGAATATCCCGCGGCGCCCGCCTCTGAGGGCGAAGCTGGCTCAGGTCCATTCGCGGCAGGTACACCCGGGGACGGTGGCGCCGGGGGGCGGGCGGCGGCGGCGCCGGAGGAGGAGGAGGCGGCGGCTACTACGGCGGCGGCGGAGGCGGCGCTGGGTGCGACGCCGCCGGAGGCACCGGCGGCGGGGGAATCGGGTACGTCGCGCCAGCCGCGATCGAACCCATCTCCGCCACAGGGGAAGGCAGCGCCAACGGCAACGGCTGGGTCATGCTGAGGGTCCTGACGCCCACCACCCGGATATCCGGGAAGATCATCACGCCCTTCAAGGACCCCGAGGCCGGCGTCAAGGTCCGCCTCGCGGGGACCGCGAGCGCCGAAACCACGACCGCGCAAGACGGCATATGCGTTCGCGGTCACGCCGGGCACCTACACCGTCACCCCCGAGCCGGCCAACTGCCGTAGGTGCTGACGAGTTTGAACCCGAACAGTGCCCGGGGAGCCGCGGCACCTCCGTGGTGAGCGAAGCAAAGGTTCCCGACTGCGAAGGCATCGTGCTCGCCAACGAAGAAGAAAAGGTCGTCAATTTCAACGCTGGGTACACCGTTACAGGCCAGGTGAAGGGTCTGGAAGGTCAGGGCGTGGAAGGCGCGACCGTCCTGCTCCAGGACGAAGAGCAGCACACGCTCCACAAAACGGAAGCGACCACCAACGGCGAAGGCGTGTTCACCGCCCGTCTCGCGCCCGGTAGCGTGGCCGCCGTGAAGCCGCTCGCCGGCGTCGAATTCTTCCCGGTGCCGAGCACCGATTGCAAGCCGTCGAACACGAGCTGCGAAGTGAACCTGAACGAGGATCGCCTGATCGAATTCTCGGCGTGCGTGGTACCGAACCCCGAAAGGCGGACCGCTGCCGGCCACCACGCCGAACCCGATCCCGGGCGCAAAGACCTTCGGGGATCTCGAAGCCGTGGGCTGCTGGACGCCGACGAACCCGAACGCCAAGGTGAAGCGACGATCTTCACGAGCAACAAACCGGTGCGTATTGACGGCATCGACGTCAAGCCGTCACAGGGGACGACGCTCCAACTCGACGCTGCCGGCCCGACCGTGACCAGCAACGGACCCGCACAGCTGCTCATCGGAGGTTGGCCGGTCACCCCCGCGCTGAATATCTCACTCAACTACCAGGGCGGCTCCACGGTGTCCGTCGGCGATCAGGGTGCCGGCACCGGACCGCTCGCCCCGAACCTGTTCGGACTGCCGATCAGCCTGGGCACGGGCGGTTCCGCGGGCTACGGCCTGCCGTTCAGTGAGACAGCGGGGCAGACGACGATCAGCGGAGGACTGCAGATCCCGCTCAACACGAGGGCCACATGGGACTTCACAGGCGGTGTGTTCAAGGAAAAACTCCCAAACGGCGAGGAGCAGGGCACCCCGAGCCTGGGCCTGGGAGGTTCGATCATCGCGACGAACCGGCTGGGCCTCACCGGGACCGTCTGCGGTTCCCTCAACGACGTGAAAATCGAACCGTTCTCGGCCGACGAGTGGAACGACGGTGAAATCTCGGGCGCGCAGCTGTGCTATCTCTTCGAAAAAGGGCTGTGGGAAGGCAGCGGGATGTTCAAGCTTCCGACCGCTATCGCGCACTTCGCCGGGGACATCTATGTGAAGCTGGCAGCGCAGAAGGCCAAGCCATCGGACTCAGGTCAGCTTGCCGGCTACAAGATCCAGCGGTTCGGGTTGCAGTTCGACCACCTCAAATCGGAAACCTTCGGGGATGCCAGCATCGGCGAGGTCCGCGCCTCGGGCTACCCGATCGGCCTGGGGTTCTTCCTGCAGAGCCTCGGCGCCGAATTCAGCAACGACTTCGAAACCGGCAACGTCTCCTCCATCACCGGCACCACAGGCATCAGCTACGGCCCCGAGCTCGGAGTGAAAGGCAAGGAGCTGACCGGCACCGAACTGTCGCTGCTGCGCGGGGACCTCGCGTTCACCCTCCTGCCGGCCTCGAAGGGCCTCGAATACTGGACATACAAACTCGGCGGTGCGCTGACTATCGGTCGGCTCTCGCCGCTCGAGTTGCAACTAGCGTCGGCGAGCATCGCCTATCACGCCAACCCGGATAGTCCCGAGGCCGACTTCACCGGGAAGATCGGCGGGTCGATCCTCGGGACCGGCGCCGAGATGAAAGTCAACGGCCAGTCTGATGTCCCCAACGGGTTCCTTCTCGAGGGCACTTTGACCGGCAAGGCATTCGGCCAGGTCGGGACACTCGACGCGATCCTGAACAACTACCTGCTCGGCGTCTGTCTCACCTACAACGGCAACGCCGAGTTCGGCTTCAGCGAGGACCTCTCGAAGCTCGACGTCGCAGCGAAACCCGGATGCAACCTCGGTGCGTTCAAGCACCCCAAGGGGGCGTCGGCGTCCGCGCTCGCACGCACGGCGCACCTCACGATTAGCCCAGGCCTCACGGGGACGATGCTCGCCGTGCACGGTGTGGGCGCCCCGCCAAGCGTGCGGTTGACCGGTGGCGGCCCGGCGATCACGGCCACTCCCGCTGCCCAGCCGGAGGCACAGGACGGCGCACTTGTCTTCTCTGACGCAGGCGAAGACACCACCTACATCGGTCTGGCCCACCCTCACGCCGGGCGTTGGACGATCACCGCGACGCCCGGTTCCCCCGCAATCGCAGGGATCCTCCAGGCCGACCCGCAGCCGAGCCCGCGACTCAGCGCGAAAGTGACGCCGGCCCGGTGCATAGATCAGGTCCGCTACCGGCTGCAGCCCGCCTCCGGCGAGCACGAGCTGCTCTACGCGCAGCAGGGTGCCAGCCACATCTATGTCGGGGCGCCACACCCGGGAGCCGGGACGCTGCAAATGAAGATGCTCGCCGGCACCGCGGGAACGGGCACCCTTATGGCTTACTACCTCGACGGCCAGACGCCGACCGGTGTTGCGACGATCGCGCGCTTCGCGAACGCAGCCAGCAACGGCAGCGAGATCCCCGCCAGGGTCACGCTGAAGGCCGGCACTCTGCGCTGGCAGGCCGCCTGCGCCGCCGCGAGCTACACCATCTCGGTCACCCGCAGCGGCAAAGCCACGACCACGACAGCGACCAAACCCCAACTCGAGCTCACCGGCAAGGGCAAGGCAACTGTCACGATCGCCGCCGTCGCAGCGACCGGCCAAACGCTGGGTCGCGTCCGCGCGGTCGTCGGCTAACCCAGGCCCGCCGTCGGAACCTGTCCGAGCCATTGACATTGCGTGGACACGGCTATACGTTCGGAGGCGTGTGAATGGTGCGCGCAGCAAGGGGTCACCTCGGGCGCACCACCCCCGCCCCGCTCTGAAACTGGAGGGAATAATGCGCTCGAAGCTCCTGCTCCGGCTCGTGCCTGCCGCGGTCTTGGCCGTCGTCATCGCGGCGCCGGCGGTCGCCCAGGCCAGCGAACCGCACTGGTACATCGGCACCACGCGGATTCCGGAAGGCAAACACGTCGTGACAAAGACCGGTGGCACCCTCGTCTTCGACGAAACATTCCACGGCACGACGGTCACCTGTAGCGTCGCCGACGCCGAGGTCATAGAAAACCCTGTCGGGGGCGGCGCCGGTGTCGACCTGATGAAAGCGTTCAAAGTCACGAAATGCACTCCGCCGCCGTGCCCCGTCACTTCTACCGGCGTTGCGAGAGCGCTCGTCGTAACAGCACTAGGTCTCCCGTGGGCGTCGAAACTGGTGGGGACATCGCCGATCGCCGACGAAATCACCGGGATCGAACTCAAGTTCAAATGCAAAGGCTTGGCCGCGTACCAAACGTACACGGGCACCCTGTCTCCGTGGGTCGGCGCGGGGTTCCTCGAATTCAACTCGCCTACGACGGGGATGCTCGGGACGCTCGGGATCAACGGGATCGACAACTTCCTCGCTCCGGCTGGCGTAAACGCGCATAACCCGTAGCGTGCTTGCGGGCGGGGGCGGTGCCCCCGCCCGCAAGCACGGCAGCACGGCACCCTCGATGCTGGAGGAACTCGTGCTGCCAGCGCATGCCCACGTCGTGCCGACGACCGGAGCGCACTAATGAAGTGGCGTCTGCTGCCGCCTGAGTGTCGGGTGCGGCGGCTGATATGGCGCGAGCCGGCGCAAGAGCGCGCTAGGCGTGTGACGGATCGCCGGGCTGCGTCGTAGTTAGGGTGATGAGCTCCCGCATGCACCCATCCGATCAGCCGCCGCGGCCCGAACACCGACCCGTGCGAGGGCGCACTGGACCCCGAGGCGTTTGACGCGCTGTTCAGGGCGTGCGCCTCGGATGTCCACGGCTACCTGATCTCGCTCCTCGGTGACCGGGCTTCGGCAGAGGACGTTGCCGCCCTCGCATTCGAGCGCCTTTACCGCTCGCGTTCAAGGCTCGACCGTCGCCGCGGGACGCCACGCGCGTGGTTGTTCGCGATAGCACGCAACGCCGCCCTGGATGAGCTGCGCGGCCGCCGCCGGCGTGAGGCCTACGGCCTTGAGGAGGAGCGGGTGGGGGAGCGGGCGCAGGATGACGCCCTCGCCGATGTGGAGCGGCGCGCAACGGTGCGCGGTGCCCTCGCCTCCCTGTCGCTTCGCGATCGCGAGATCGTCCTGCTCAAGTTTCACGGCCAGCTGTCCAACGCGGAGCTCGCGAGGGCGCTGGGGATCAGCGAGTCGAACGCCGGCACCCGCCTTCATCGCGCCCTGACGCGGCTGCGCGAACTGTGCTCCCAGGTGGACCGGGAGGAGGTAGCGTGAGGGTCATCGGTTTCCCCTCCGGCTCGCCCTCGCCCGAACAGGACGCGTGGTCAGCCGAACTTGACGCGGCGCTGCGCGGCGAGTCGATCGGTCCGGCGGCGCGATCCTGGAGGGAGCTCAGCGAGGACGTGCGCTCGCTCGCTCCCCCCATGTCACCGGCGTTCCAGGCGCGCATGAGAACCGAGCTCGAAAGGGCGGGTGCGCTGGAGGGCAGGCCTGCGGCCGCTGAGGTGCCGGGGATGCGTGGGGAGGCGACGAGGCCGGGAGCGTTCGGCAGGCTGCGCCGTTTGCCGGCGAAGCTCGCCGCCCATCGGGGGCCTGCGCTGGCAGGGGCGGCGCTCACCGCGGTCGCCGTCGCCGCGGCCGTCATCGCGGCACAGCCCGGCGGCTCGGCGGTTGAGCTGCAGAGCTCCCCGCAGCGTGTGCCCGCCCTAACCTCGCCCGCCTCACCCGGACCTGAGAAGGCACAGGCCGCGCCGTCGACGGCGACAGGGGAAGCACCGTCCGCGTCCGCGCAATCGGGTCCGGCCGGAGCCGGGGCACCCGGACGCGTGCAGCAGGTGGGGGCGTCGCTGACGCTCGGGAGCACTCCGGCGGGCGTGCAGCCGCTCTCGGATGAGGTGGGGCAGATGACCATCCGCGACGGCGGCTACGTACAGTCCTCGAACGTCCAGGTCCAGCAGGGCGGCGCAAGCGAAGCGACCCTCGCCCTGAGGCTTCCGAGCGCGCGGCTCGGGGCTGAGCTGGCGGCGCTCGCAAGGCTTGCCCCGGTGCGTGAGGAGACCCAGTCTCAGCAGGACATCACCGGCTCCTACAACGCCGCGCGCCGCGCGCTGAGCGACGCGGAAGCCGAACGACGCGCCCTGCTCCGCGCCCTCGCAGCCGCCACGACAGAAGGGCAGATCGCGAGCCTGCGCGAACGACTCGTCGTCGCACGCGCCGCGATCGTGAGGGCGCAGGGCGCCTTCAACGCGATCTCGACGCGCGCGAGCACCGCGGAAGTGGAAGTCAGCATCGTCGGTGATGAGAAGGCCGGCGCGGAAGGCCTGACGCTTCGCCGCGGGCTGCGCGATGCCGGCCGTGTCCTGCTGGTGACGGTGAGCGCGATCCTCGTCGCAGCAGCCGTCCTCGTGCCGATCGCGCTCATCGCGGCGCTCGTCCTGGGCACGCGGCGCGCTTGGATCCGCCGCCGCAGGGAGGGCGCGCTGGACACGCGGTGATCAGGGGGCCCTGCTCAGCCGGCGGATGCCGCGGCGAGCGGCCCGGGCGTCGCTGCGGGACTCCTTGAGAACCTCAGGCAGGGATCCTCGATCGCGCCGCGGCGCAGGTTCTGCACGTCCTGCCTGTAGCTCATCGCCAGTGACCACGGGAGGCGGTCTCCCTGGCGCGGGAGCCTGGTCCACGGCGCGCTGGACGTAGCCGGCGCCGAAGTCCAGCAGCGGACGCGTCGCCATCGCCGGGCCGTCGTCGTGCGGGCACGCACGTGTCGTATCCGTGCTCGTCCATGTACGCGAGCAGCCGGCAGAGGTAGTCGCAGACAAGGTCGACCTTCAGCGTCCAGGACGAGTTCGTGTAGCCGATCGCGAACGCGAAGTTCGGCACGTCGCTGAGCATCATCCCCTTGTAGGCGAGCGTGCTCGGGAGATCGACCGCCTGCCCGTCGACGGTCAGCGTGGATGCCGCCGAACGCCAGCAGGTCCAGGCCGGTCGCGGTGACGATGATGTCGGCCGGCAGCTCGCTGCCGGAGGCGAGCCTGATCCCGTGCTCGGTGAAGTGGTCGATCGTGGTCGGTGACGACCGACGCGCGGCCGGCGCTGATCGCCTCGAACAGGTCGCCGTCGGGTACCGCGCAGAGCCGCTGGTCCCACGGGTCATAGCGAGGGTTGAAGTGCGTGTCGACGTCGTAGCCGGCGGGCAGCTGGCGTCTGAGCAGGCACAGCAGCAGCACGGCCCTGACGAGCTTCGGGCGGCTGCGGCTGAGGTTGTAGACGTTGCGCTGCAGCCAGATGTTCTTGCGGCGCGTCAGCGCGTACGCGACGCGGCGCGGGCAGCACGCGCTTCAGCGCATTGGCGATCGGGTCCTTCTCGGGCAGCGAGATGACGTAGGTCGGCGAGCGCTGCAGCATCGTCACGTGCGCGGCGTCCGCGCCATCGCGGGGACCAGCGTGACCGCCGTCGCGCCGCTGCCGATCACGACGACGCGCTTGCCGGCGTAGTCGAGGTCCTGCGGCCAGTGCTGCGGATGGACGACGGTGCCCTGGAAGCGCTCGCGGCCCTCGAAGTGGGGCGGGTAGCCGCTGCTCGTAGCGGTAGTAGCCGCCGGCGGCGAACAGCCAGCAGCACGTGAACTGCACGGTCTCGCCGGTGTCGGTGCTGCACCGCGTGACCGTCCAGCGGCTGTCGCTGCTCGACCAGTGACGCACCGAGCACCCGGTGGCCGAAGCGGATGTGGCCGTCGATCCCGTTCTCGCTCGCGGTCTCGCGTATGTAGCGCAGGATCGACGGCCCGTCGGCGATCGCCTTCTCGTCCTTCCACGGCTTGAACGCGTAGCCGAAGGTGTGCAGGTCCGAGTCCGAGCGGATCCCCGGGTAGCGGAACAGGTCCCAGGTCCCGCCCGTTGCCTCGCGCGCCTCGAGGATCACGTAGCTCTTGCCGGGCCGCTCGTGCTGCAGGTGGTAGGCGCACCCGATGCCGGAGACGCCGGCGCCGACGATCAGCACATCGAAGTGCGCGACGGGCGATCCTGTGACCTGCTGCTCCTCGATGGCTGACACGCTCATGCGGCTTCTCCCGGTCGTGGAGGCTCCAGAGTGGCAGCTACGACACCCGGATGCCAGGGCAGAACGCACAGCCGTCGTCTGTCAGGATGTGCGTGATGCCCAGCGGCGCGCTATCGTCGCAGTGTGTCAGCCCCCTCCTGGCAGCCGCCCTCCGAGCGCGTTGCAGCCCTGATCCGCTCCGCTGCCGCAGCCTTCATCGAGGATCCCGGCGTCCTGTTCGCGGATGTGGACAGGGCCGTTCTCGCGGCCGCGCCGACGCAGCTCGCGGCCGATCCCGCGATCACGTCTGCGACCGTCGCCACCGATCACGCGAACATCCTCCACTGGGCGCGGTCGAACGTACGCCGGCCCGGTGCGCCCGTGGAGGCGAACCTGAGCCCGGAGGTCGTTGATCTCGCGCGTGACATCGTGCGCCGGGGACTCGACGACACGACCCTCAACACGTACCGCATAGGCCAGAACGCCGCCTGGCTCGCATGGATGCAGAGGGCGTTCGCGCTGACCGACGACCCCGGTGAGCTGCGTGAGCTGCTGGATGTCACCTCGCGCTCGATCTTCGCGTTCGTGGACCAGACGGTCGCGGGGCTGCGAGAGCTGATCGACAGCGAGCGCGAGCAGCTCGTCGGGGGAGCGCATGCCCAGCGAATGGAGACGGTGAGCCTGATCCTGCAGGGGGCGCCGATCACGAGCGCCCGCGCGAGCTCGCGTCTGCGCTATGAGCTCTCGCGCCAGCACACCGCCGCGGTCCTGTGGAGCGAGGCGGGCGTTGCCGACCAGGTGGAGCTCGAGCGGGCAGCGGACGCGCTCGCCGCCGCGTCCGGTGCCAGGAGCCCGTTCACGGTCGTCGCTACCAGCAGATCGCTGTGGGTCTGGTACGCGGACGCAGGGCCCGTCGACCGGGCCGAGGTCCTCGCGCATCTCGAGGACTCGCCCGGCGTGCGCGTCGCGGTCGGCACCACCGCGTCCGGGATCGACGGATTCCGGCGGGGGCATCTCGACGCGCTCGTGACGCAGCGCCTGATGAGCCGCATCTCGGCCGACGAGCGGATCGCCACATACCAGGACATCGAGCTCGTCGCGCTCGCCGCGCAGGATGAGGACAGGACCACGGAGTTCCTCACGCGCACGCTCGGAGATCTCGCCACGGCGGACCCCGAGCTCCGCGAGACACTGCGCGTGTACATCCGCGAGCAGTTCAGCGCGTCGAGGGCGGCGCGCGCGCTGTTCGCGCACCGCAACACGGTTCTGAACAGGCTTGTGCGGGCACGGGAGCTGCTGCCGGCGCCCCTGGATCAACGCGGGCTCCAGGTGGGGCTCGCGCTGGAGATAGCGCACTGGCTTGGGACGCCCGCCGCTGAGCGTCCCGAACACTGATTCCTGCGCCCCCGAAGCCTCGGCGCTGCCCGCCGCGCGGGTGTAGCCTTTCACCTGGTGTAGAACGAGGAGGCCGTGGTTGGGACGCAGAGGAATGTTCACCGCGCTGTGCGCCGTATGCGCATGCTCGCTCGCCGCGCTGGCCGCGCCAGTGCTCGCGACGCGATCCGCGCCTGAGCGGCCCGCTGCGCCGGACGGCCCGGTGACCTCCCTGCACTACGCGCCGAACGCCAACTTCGGCAGGGGCCGCAAGGCGGACGTCTACCTGCCGGGAGCGGATGGCTTCAACCTCGCCGACGTCAGCACGCCCGCACAGCTCGACACGCTCCCGGCCGGTGTGCACGGGCTCGTCTACCTGGGCATGTGCGGCGGCGTGCAGTCGAGCTTCACCGGTGCCGTCCAGCCGTTCATCGGCAACACAAGGCTTTTCGGCTTCTACCTCATGGACGAGCCCGACCCGACGGGGAAATACAAGGAAAAGTGCCTCGCCGGGAATCTGAAGCAAGAGTCCGAATGGATCCACGCGAACGTGCCGGGCGCGAGAACGTTCATCGTCCTGATGAACCTCGGCACGCCGACGGCGCCGGACTACACGGACACGTACAACTCTGCGAACTCGGGCGTTGAACTCTTCGGCCTGGACCCCTATCCGTGCATGAAGGAACTGCATGGCTGCGATCTGGCGGTGATCGGCGGCGCGGTATCGGCCGCTGAGGCGTCCGGGGTGACCGCGGAACAGATCATCCCCGTCTACCAGGCCTTCGGGGGCGGGGGCTATCGCGCCTGGACACTCCCGAAGGCGGCCCAGGAGGAAGAAATCCTCGCGGCGTGGGGTGCGCTGACCCCGACGCCGGTGTTCGACTTCGCATACTCCTGGGGCAAGCAGAGCTCTGACCACGCGTTGGTGAACACGGCCGATCTCCGCGCCGTGTTCGCTGCCCACAACGCCTAGCCAGGTCGAGGGGGCGCATGGACCGGTGAGCGGGAAGTCGAGGATCTCCGCGTTTCTCGGCCTGTGCGGTGTTCTCGCAGCGGGGCTGTTGCTCGTCGGTGCGCGCCACGCCGGCGCGGCCCATGTACCGCGCCGGGATGCGGCCCGCCCAGGCGGTGAGGAGTGGGCCTCGCGCTACGGCGCGGCGGGGCCGTGTCTGCTGGAAGGAGACACGTGTGTACGCGGCTGCGTGATCCCCGTCGCCGAGCCGGGTGTCCCCGCGCAGCCGTGCTCGCCGACCGGCGCCACGCGGCCCTGCATCATCCAGGTGTCCGGCACTGTCACGCCCGCGCCCCCCGGCAGCCGACTCGGCTGCGGTCCGCAAGCGACAGGCCGCATCGAATACAACCGTGCGGCGCCGCGGGCACCCGCCCGCCGCTAGCGGGTCAGGTCCGTGGCAGCCAGCGTCCCATGTGACGCTTGACCTCCTCGCCGTCGGCGGCCAGCGCAGCCCGGTCCGCCGAGCGGAGCTTCGCGAACGGCTTCAGGATGAGCTCGCCAGCACGCACGCTCCATGTGGCCGCGGCACGGCCGTCGACGAGTGCGAACGGCCGGAAGATGCCGCCGAGGACTATCTCCTGCCGGTGGGCGCCGAGCACCCAGTCGCGACCGTCCCAGCCGAGCAGCAGCGGATCGAAGGCGCCCAGCAGCACGGGCGCTGGGAGCGACCCCGAGGCGGTGCGCCCGCCCAGGTCAAGGAGCCCGTCGGGGCGTTCGCGCAGCTCACCCGCGATCGCCGCGAGCCCCGCCCTTGCGTCGCGCAGCGACAGACCCGACCAGCGGGCGAGATCCCGGTCCTGCGCGGGGCCGTGACCGGCCAGGTAGCGTCTCGCGAGCTCCGCCAGAGCCCTGTCGCGGTCCACCGGCGCCTGCGTGCCGAGCCAGTCGCGCACGAGCACGAAAGCCTGCTGGCGATCCACGACGGGTCCCCTGACTATCAGGCCCTGCAGCGACGCGAGCAGCAGCACATGCACCATCCCCTGGCCCTGCAGCTTCACACCGCCGGCATCGATCTCGTGCGAGAGCTGGGCGCGTGTGAGCGCACCGTCCCTGATTAGTGCGCGCTCGATGATCCGCACCGCCCTGTCGGCGGTGCCGGCGGAGACGCCCTCGTCCGCGAGCCTGCGTGCGTTGCCCCTCATCAGCCGCGGGGCGGTGAGAGCGTGCAGCCACGGATAGTCCTCGCGGCGCACCAGGTGCAGGGTCCCGCGATTGAGCCAGCTGACGAGGAGCGTGCGCTCCTCGGTTAGGGCGCGGTCCACGTCAACAGCCGTGCCCGTGGTGGCGCGCGCGCGAACCGCGAGTCGGGCTCCCCGCGGGTCCTGTGCCTGCACCGCGAGAAGGCGCTCGGCCACTCCAACCGCGTCGTCGGCGCGCTCTCCGGCGAGCAGCTGAGCAGTCAGGCGCTCGACGAGCATGGGCGGCGTGAAGTATGGCGCAGCGCCCGCACGCTCGCGGACTGGACTAGACTTCCCCTACAAGGCCGAACCATCGCTTCTGCGGAGCGGCTTCGCGCAGAGCACCGCCAGGGTAATCCGGTGGTGAGCTCACGGACAGTTCTGTCCCAGGCGGGACGCACGGTCGTCCACCATCGAGCTGTACGCGCCCTCGCGGCGCTCCGGCTCCGGAAGGTCAGCGACATGCACAGCATCAACGTCGTCTCAGCGATCGAAGCAGCCAGTCCCCGGCGCGAGCGCGCGCACCAGGGCCGCTCGGCGGGTCACTGACATGGAACCCGCAACCGATTCTGCCATCGCCGCACGTGTCAGACGGCTCGCAAGGCCGCACGCGTCAGGAGGAACCGTGATCGAGCGCTCGGTGATCATCGCCGAGGGCTCTGATTCGGCAGCCATGCTCGCATGGATCGACGAGCACAACGGCGTCGGCGACTCCACGGCGCCAGCCGCACGGATGTCAGGTCTCCACGGCGCCGGCCTGAGCAGGGCGGGCGGCCCGGCGCAGCCACCGCGCAGATTCGTGCTGCCTCCGGGAGCGTTCGAGTGAGCGCCCGGACCGGAGCCGCGGGGCGCGTCACGCCGGGCGGCGCATCGTCGTGATCGGCCTGCGCCGGATCGAGGAGATGCAGGCGGAAGCTCGCTACCACCGCGAGCGATACGACCTCTACAAGGCCAAGACCTACGGCTCTCGCCCGACGAGCGCCAAGAAGCTCGGCGAGCTCGAGCGCAGGTGTCGTGGCGCCGAAGCGCGACTGCGCGAGGCCGAGCGCGAGAACGCGGCGCCTCCGCCTCCGACGCCCGATCAGGCCTGAAGCGGGCCGGAGAGCTCCGTGTCGGCGAGCTCGGCTTCCGAGGGCTGACCCGGGCCGATCACGACCCGTCCCAGCCCGATGATTTCCATTTCGGTGTCGGCGGAGCACAGCGCCGCGGCACGGGCCTCGTCGCTGAGCGTGCGACGCAGGAATCCGAACGCGATCGCGCCCGTGATCGCCGGCACCCACAGGAATATCGCGCGGTACGCGAGCACCGCAGAGGTCGCCGGCGTGAGCGCGACGCCGTAGAGCACCAGTGCGCCGACGAGCCCTGCGTCGACGCCGCCGATCCCGCCCGGAATCGGGATCAGTCCGCCGAGCTCCCCGAGCAGGTACGCGATCGTGATGATGGCGAGCGACGGAGCGGCGCCGAACGCCTTGAACGAAGTCCACAGCACCAGGAGATCGAAGACGAGATACGCGAGGATCCCGGCGATCAGCACGAGGTCGTGTTCGCGCAGCAGGCTCACGGTCTCGTTGACGCCGTCTGCGACCGCACTGAGCGTCTTCCACAGCAGGGTCGTCCGGCGAGCCGGACCCTGTTCGGCCTCACGCACGCGTGCATGCAGTGCGGGTGCCGTGCGGCCCGCCATCAGCGCGCCGGCTATCGCGGCGAGTGCCAGCAGCGCCGGGAGCGCCGTCAGCAGGAGGTTGCTCTCACCGGAGAACAGGCCCGTCGCGAGCGCCCCGCCGACGAGCACGACGAACCCGAAGTTGGCCACGCTCGTGAGCATGAAGAACGCCGCGGTGCGCCTTGCGATCTCCTCGTTGGCCATGCCGCCGCGTTTGAGCGCCCATGCTCCGAGCGCCAGGCCGCCGGCGCCGCCTGCGGGCAGGACCGCGTTCGCTCCCAGCTCGGACATCCCGACTTCGGTGCTCACGCGCCAGTTCATCCGGCGGCAGAACGTCACCCGGAAGATGGCGACGTAGCCCATGCCCGATGCGAGCTTCAGGACCACTCCGGCCGCCAGCCACGCCGGGTCCGCGCGCTCGAGGCTCGCACGAAGCCCGTTCAGGCCGGGCAGCAGCGTGACGAGCGCGACGATGACGACGCCGACCCCGAGCAGCAGCACGATCTGCCGGCGCAGCCGACTGCCCGACAGGGCGTCGGGCATCGACAGTTCCTGCGCGCTGAGTCGTTGGGTGACGGCGCCGTTCTCCGCCGTCACGGCATCCGCGGAGGACTTCACGGGTGTGGCGTGCCCGTCGCCGACACCGGTGTCGGGTTCGGGCAGCGGCGGCGCGCTCTCGGTCACATGGCTAGCGTAGTTATGTTTCCGCACGCCACCGGGCGCGCTGCGGCGATCGTGGGCGCGGATACACAGCCGGTTCCAAACGAACAGGAGATGACCCGATGAGCCAGCAGGTCGCATGCGAGCACCTTGACCAGGTGAAGGTCTTTGACGTCCCCACCCGTGCGCAGGTGCCGGGCTGTGAGGAGTGCCTGAAGATTGGCGGCACCTGGGTGCACCTCCGGGTGTGCCGGACCTGCGGAAAGGTCGGCTGCTGCGACTCCTCGCCGAACAAACACGCGACGGCCCATGCGGCCGCCGAGTCGCATCCGATCCTGACCTCGATCGAGCCGGGTGAGAACTGGTCGTGGTGCGTGCAGGATGAGGTCGCGTTCGTGATCGACTAGGAGCCCTTCCGCCGGCGCTATCGTCCGGGGGGTGCCGCGGGCCCGACCATCGCTCATAGAGTTCCCCGCCGACGACCCTGAGCGGGCACGCCGCTTCTGGTCAGAGCTTCTCGGGGTCGAGCTGCAGGATCGCCGCGAGCCGGAGGGGGAGGGGTGGCAGACCCGCACGCCCGGAACGGAGATCGGCGTCCATGTTCGCGGAACCGGACCCGGCGACACGCTCTCGCTCCCCTACTTCGAGGTGAGCGACCTGCCGCTCGCCGTGCAGCGCGTCGCCGATCTCGGTGGCAGCGTCATCCACCCCGGCGAGCGGTGGGCGATCTGCAGGGACTCCGAGGGGAGCCCGTTCGCTCTCGCCGCTGCGACCGACGTTCGTTAGGAGCACCGCGGGTCTGCGGGGTCCCCCGGCTTCAGGGCCCTCGCCGGAGAGTCAGAGCTCGATGATCTGGAGCGACTGGCCGGCGCTGCTGTCGGGAATCGTCCAGATGTGGCGAGCCGCGCCGAGCGTCCACGGCTCGTGAACCTCCTGCCGACGGTCGGGGCCGGAGAACCTCACACCGTTGGCTGCGAGCTGCGCGACGGTCGCGTCGATGTCATCGACGCGATGTGCGGCGTGGTCCAGAAGGATGCCGCCGTCGCCGAGCCGCTCTGCGAGCAGGCGCTCGTCGGTGAGGGTGAACAGCTCGATGCAGCCGCTGCCCGGCCCGAGGAACACCGCCCGTATCGAGAACTGGGGAAGCTCGAGTGTCCGCGCCGTCGGGAGCGAGAGCCGGGTGGTGAACTCGGCCACGGCGCGGTCGAGGTCGTCGGTGAGGTAGCCGACATGGTCGAGGGGCCCGAGCACCACTACTCCAGGGGTGTGGTGTACGCCGAGCTCAGCCCGCCGTCGATGAGGAACGTTGTGGCCGTCACGAAGCTCGACTCGTCGCTCGCGAGGAAGAGCGCCCCGTTGGCGATCTCCTCGACGCGGGCGAACCGGCCCATCGGCACGTGGACGAGCCGGCGCGCGGCCTTCTCGGGGTCCTTCGCAAAGAGCTCTTTGAGCAGCGGTGTGTCAACCGGGCCCGGGCAGAGGGCGTTCACGCGGACACCGCGTCGCGCGAACTCCACGCCGATCTCTCGCGACAGCGAGAGCACGCCGCCCTTGGATGCCGTGTAGGAGATCTGCGAGGTCGCGGCGCCCATGACCGCGACGAACGACGCGGTGTTGATCACCGATCCGCGTAGCGGGCCGTCGTTCTCGAGCATGTGCGGTATGCCGTGCTTGCAGCCCAGGAACACGCTGCGCAGGTTGACGTTCTGCACGCGCTCCCATGCCTCGAGTGTCGTGTCCAGCACCGAGGCGTCGTCGTTGGGCGAGATGCCCGCGTTGTTGAAGAGGACGTCGATGCGGCCGAACTCGTCGCGTACGCGCTGCAGCGCGGCGGCGACGTCATCCTCGCTCGTGACGTCGACCTGGAGCGCGAGGTCGCCGGGCGCCCCGTCGAGCAGGTCCAGGCCGGCCACCCGCGCGCCCTCCCGCTGATAGAGCTCGACCGTCGCGGCCCCGATCCCGCCGCTCGCGCCGGTCACGACACAAACGCGTCCCTCGAGCCTGCCCGTAGCGGTCATGATGCCTCCGTCGCGTAGTAGATCGTCTTGACCTCCGTGTACGCGTCCACTGCGTGCGGACCGAGCTCGCGCCCGTAGCCGGACTGCTTGAAGCCGCCGAACGGCGTGCTCACGCGGACGGAGGTGTTTGCGTTGATTGAAAGGACCCCGGTCTCGACCGCGCGCGCCACGCGCAGCGCCCGCGCGCCGTCGCGCGTCCAGATCGAACCGGAGAGCCCGTAGATCGTGTCGTTGGCGAGCGTGATCGCCTCCGCCTCGTCGCGGAACGGGATCACCGCTGCGATCGGACCGAAGACCTCCTCGCGTGCGACCCGGTCTCCGGGGCTGACCGGAGCGAGAACCGTCGGCGGGAACCAGAATCCCGGCCCCTCGGGGGCGCTGCCGCGGAACGCGATCGACACGTCGTCCTGCATGAACGAGGACACCGTCTGCAGCTGCTGTGCGGAGATGAGCGGCCCCATCTGCGTGCTCTCGTCCAGCGGGTCGCCGACGCGGATCGCCTTCACCTCGACCTCGAGGAGCTCCATGAAGCGGTCTACGGCATCCTCCTGGACGAGGATCCGCGAGCGCGCACAGCAGTCCTGTCCGGCGTTGCCGAAGACCGCCATCGGCGCCGCCGCGGCTGCCGCCTCGAGGTCTGCGTCGGCGAAGATGACGTTGGCGGACTTTCCGCCGAGCTCGAGCGTCACCCGCTTGATCGTCTGCGCGGCGCCTGCGGCGATCGAGCGCCCGACCTCCGTCGATCCCGTGAACGCGATCTTCGCGACGTCGGGGTGCTCGACCAGGCGCTGGCCGCAGGTGCGGCCGGGGCCGACCACGACGTTCACGACGCCCTCGGGGATCCCGGCGGCGAGCGCGAGCTCGGAGAAGCGAAGCGCGGTCAGCGGTGTCAGCTCCGCGGGCTTGAGCACGACCGTGTTGCCTGCTGCAAGCGCCGGTGCGAGCTTCCATGCGGCGATCGTGAGCGGGAAGTTCCAGGGGGTGATCAGGCCGACCACACCGAGAGGCTCTCTGACGGTGAACGCCTGGCCGCCCGCTACGGGGATCGTGTCTCCAAGCAGACGCTCGGGCGCGCCGGCGTAGTAGCGGAACGTGTCGACCACCATGCCCATCTCGCCGCGTGCGTCCCCGATCGCCTTGCCCGCGTTGCGCGCCTCGAGGACAGCGAGCTCCTCGAGGTGGCCGGCCAGCGTGTCGGCGAGTGCGTGCAGCAGCCGTGCGCGCTCCGCCGGGGGAAGGGCGCGCCAGGCGGGCAGGGCGGCTCTTGCGGCCGCCACCGCCCTGTCGACATCCCCGGTGTCCGCCCTCGCCACCTGCGCGAGGACGGCCTCCGTGGCCGGCTCCAGTACCGAGAGCTCACCACTCATCGTTTCACCATCCCTGGCCGGCCGGGTCGGCGGGGACCCGGATCATGCAGTCCAATTTGCCTCCCGCCTACGGCGCCTGGGAGATGTCGGGCAGCGCCACTTCGGTATCGAGGTCGTCGATCGTCCTGACTGGGCCCTTGAAGCTCTTCTTGGCTGACGTCGCGTACCAGATGGTCACCGCGAGCATCGTCCCGATCGTGACGATCGGAGCGTAGTTCACGGCTGACCAGCTGAACGCCTTGTTCCCGGGCACGCCTTCGGGCGCGAACGGGAGGCAGAAGATGATCACGCACAGGCCGACCCACACGAAAGCGATCGGGTTCAGCCATTTGTATTTGTTTCCGAGTGTCCACGGACCGGCCTGGAAGGCGCTTCCCATCCTCCAGCGCAGGAACACCGGGATCGTGTAGGCGATGTAGAGACCGATGACCGAGATCGACGTCACCGCGAGGAACGCGACCGGGCTTCCCAGGTGGTTCGGGAAGTACGCCGGGATCGTCACGATGAGGGCGAACAGGCAGACGAAGAAGACGGCCCACGTCGGGGTCTTGTTCGAGCTGAGCCGGCGCCACAGGTTGTGGCCGGGGACCGCCCCGTCGCGCGAGAACGCGAACGTCATGCGCGAGGCGCTCGTGAGGCATGCGACTCCGCAGAACAGCTGCCCGACGGTGGAGATGAAGATGACGGCCTTCGCTCCGGTCAGCGACAGCGCCGAGGAGAAGATCGTCAGGGCCGGGTAGCCGGCTTTGAGGATTTCCGCTTCATGGCTCTTCTGCACGGCGAAGGTGATCGCGAGCAGGACGATCCAGCCGATCACCGCGGAGTAGAAGACCGAGCGCCAGATTCCTTTGGGAGCCGACTCCGCTGCTCCGTGCGTCTCCTCCGAGACGTGGGCGGAGGCGTCGTAGCCGGTGATCGTGTACATCGTCAGCAGGAACCCGAGCGGCAGCACGTAGTACCAGTACATGTGTTCGCCGAACCCGGAGTCGTTGATCCTGTGGCCGAACACGTAGGAGAGGCTCGCGTGGTGGCTCGGGACGATGATCAGGATCAGGACGATGATGCCCACGCCGACCACGTGCCACCAGACGGAGATCCCGTTGAAGATGGACACGAGGTGGCTGGAGAAGACGTTGATCAGCCCGCCGGCTATGAGGATGATCGCGAAGATCGCGAACGTGACGTGAGCCGTGTAGTGGACGTTCGTTCCCGCTGCGGCCTCGGTGAAGTTGAAGATGAAGTGCAGGTTGAAGAGGCCGAGGAAATAGATCAGGAAGGCCGAGCAGACGTAGTCGACGGATGCGACGACGGCGACGAGGCCGATCAGGTTGAACCACCCGGTGAACCAGCCCCAGCCTGCGCCCCCCAGCTTGGAGGCCCAGTAGTAGATGCCTCCGGCGGTCGGCATCGCGGAGGCCAGCTCGGACATCGAGAACGCAACACAGAGGATCAGGAGGCTGATGAGCGGCCAGGCGATCGAGATCGCGATCGGACCGCCGTTCTTGAAGGCCTGCCCGTACGTCGTGAAGCAGCCCGCGAGCACCGAGATGATCGAGAACGAGATCGCGAAGTTGGAGAACGAGCTCCATCCGCGGTTGAGCTCCTGTTTGTACCCAAGTTCCGCAAGTCGTTGCTCGTCCGTCCCCAAACTCTCCGTCGTGCTCATCGCCTCGCCCCCAAACGATTGGTAAAGGTTTGCTGATCCTTCCTTCGATCGTGACAATACGCGCGACCGCGGACGGAAGTCAAGGCATCCGCACCAAGATTGTGCGGCAATTTGGGGGACTTGCGGGCGGCGCCCGCGACCTCAGCCGCCGGGCAGCAGGCCGGCGAGAATGTGCTCGGTCCCCTGGAGGTGCTCGGCCATCTCGCGGACCGCGCGGATCTCGTCCCGCTCGCGCACCGCCGCGAGGATCCTCCGGTGCTGCGCGTTCGAGGACGCAAGCACCTCCTGAGGGTGGGCGATGTGGGCGATCAGGTCGCTCATCGCTCCCTGCACCTCCGTCATGGACCGTATGAGCGTCGCCGAGTGGGTCGCCTCCGCGAGCCCGACGTGCAGGCGGATATCCGCCTGGCGGTAGGCCGCGAAGTTCCCGAGTGTTCGCTCGAGGGCATCTGCGGTCTCGTCGAGCGTGTCGAGGTCTCCCAGCTCGGCGCGCTGCGCCGCGAGCAGCGCGACGCCGAGCTCGACCGCGAGGCGCTCGTCGCACGTCTCGCGCCAGCGGGCGAGCATCTCCGGAGAGGGGGGGTCCGCGGGAGGCGGAGGGTCCGAGACGAACGTGCCGCCGCCGCGGCCGCGGGTGGCGTACACATGGCCGCTCTGTCCGAGGGCGGTCAGGGCCTGGCGCAGGGTCGAGCGCGCGATGCCCATCCTCGCGCACAGCTCGCGCTCGGCCGGCAGCCGCGATCCGGGCGCGAGGAGGCCGAGCTTGATCGCGGTGCCCAGCCTGTCGACGGTCTCCTCGAACGCGGTGTGCGAGCGCACGACAGCGAAGACGGCGTCAGGTGCCGTATGTGCGTCGGCGACTCGATTTTGCTCCGGTGCCCCCGCCACCGCTACCCCTAGCGCGTTCTCACAGCCGCTCGAATCCCCTCACTCGCTCCCAGTCGGTCACCGCCGACTGAAACGCTGACAGCTCGACATCCGCTGCGTTGACGTAGTGCGCGAGCACCTCCTCGCCGAAGGCCTCCCGCGCGACGTCGCTCGCGGCGAACAGCTCGCGCGCCTGCGCCATCGTCCCTGGAACGCGGGGCCGCTCGGTCGCTGCGTATGCGTTGCCCTCCAGGGCAGGCTCGAGCTCGAGCCCGGCGTCAACCCCGTGCAGGCCCGAGGCGATGATCGCGCTGAGCGCCAGATATGGGTTCAGGTCCGCCCCGCCGACCCGATTCTCGAAGCGCAGCGAAGGACCGTGCCCGACGACGCGAAGCGAGCACGTCCGGTTGTCCTTGCCCCAGGCGACCGTTGTCGGCGCGAAGGTCGCCGAGGCGTAGCGCTTGTACGAGTTGATGTTGGGCGCGAGCAGCAGGGTCATTTCGCGCAGGCACGCGACCTGGCCGGCCAGGAAGGACTCGAACAGCTTCTGGTCGCGGGCGAACAGCGGCCCCTGGTCGTCGGCGAGGGAGAAGTGGATGTGGCACGAATTGCCCTCGCGCTGGTCGTACTTCGCGATGAACGTGAGCGAGAATCCTTCCTCGGACGCGATCTCCTTCGCCCCGTTCTTGTAGATCGCGTGCTCGTCGGCGGTCCGCAGCGCGTCGGCGTAGTGGAAGTTGATCTCGTGCTGGCCGAAGTTGCACTCGCCCTTGGAGTCCTCGACCACCATCCCGGCGGCCGCCATGTCGTTGCGGATCCGCCGTATCAGCGGCTCGACGCGGGCGGTGCCCAGAAGCGAGTAGTCGACGTTGTAGAGGTTCGCCGGGCGAAGATCGCGGTAGCCCTTGTGCCATGCCTCCTCGTATGTGTCCAGGAACACCATGAACTCGAGCTCGGTGCCTGCGTTCGCGGTCCATCCCCGGTCGGCGAGCCTGGCGAGCTGACGGCGCAGGATCTGCCTGGGCGAGGCCACGACATCCGAGCCGTCGAGCCACGCGACGTCGGCCAGGCACATCACGGTGCCCTCCTGCCACGGCACGGGCCTCAGCGTCGCGATGTCCGGAACGAGCAGCATGTCGCCGTAGCCGCGCTCCCACGAGGACATCGCGTATCCCTCGACGGTCGCCATGTCGACGTCCACGGCGAGCAGGTAGTTGCAGCTCTCGGCTCCGTGGTGTGCGACCTCCTTCAGGAAGTGTTTGGCGGTGAGCCGCTTCCCCTGCAGGCGCCCCTGCATGTCCGTCATGGCGAGCAGGACCGTGTCCACCTCGCCTGACTCCTCCGCCCTCATCAGATCCTCGATGTTCATGCGATCTCCCTTTATCCCTGAACGCGGTCAAGCCTACATGGGTGGGCGACGGCGGCGGCCCATGTGCGCGCGCGGGTTCTCTCATCCGTCTCTCAGGTTCACGGCACGCTGCTCCCAGCTTCGTGGTCCACGGTGTGCATATGAACGCAACCGTCTCGCCTCCACGCCCGCAGAGCGGGCCGCCGATCACCTCCAGACGGGGTCCCGTCGCCCGCGAGCACGCCCCGGCTCGCTCGAACTCCGATCCGCGCTGGGTGCGGCCGGCCCTGATCGCCCTCCTGGCGTTCACGGCGGTCGCCTACCTGTGGGACCTGAGCGCGTCCGGATACGCGAACAGCTTCTACGCCGCTGCCGTGCAGGCTGGTACCAAGAGCTGGAAGGCCTTCTTCTTCGGCTCGATCGATTCTTCGAACTTCATAACCGTCGACAAGCCGCCCGCGTCCCTGTGGGTGATGTCGCTATCGGGCCGGATCTTCGGCTTCAGCAGCATGAGCATGCTCGTCCCGCAGGTGCTCGAGGGAGTCGCGGCCGTCGGCCTGCTCTACGCGGCGGTGCGCCGCTGGTTCGGTGCCGGGGCCGGTCTGGCAGCGGGTGCGCTCCTGGCGATCACCCCGGTCGCAGCCCTGATGTTCCGCTTCAACAACCCCGATGCGCTGCTGGTCTGCCTGCTCGTGGCCGGCGCGTACTGCGTGACGCGTGCACTCGAGCACGCCCGGACCGGTTGGATCCTCGCCGCCGGGACGATGATCGGTTTCGCGTTCCTGGCGAAGATGGCGCAGGCCTTCCTCGTCCTGCCCGCGTTCGGGCTGGTGTATCTCGTCGCTGCGCCCACCGGGCTGCGCCGCCGCGTCGGTCAACTCCTCGCCGGTGCGCTTGCGATCGTCGTGAGCTGCGGCTGGTGGGTTGCGATCGTCGAACTGTGGCCCACCGGCTCACGGCCGTTCATCGACGGTACCTCGGCCAACAGCGTCCTGAGTCTCGTCGTCGGCTACAACGGGCTCGGGAGGATCTTCGGCGCCGGCGGCGGCGGAGGCGGGGGCGGGGGAGCGAACTTCAGCGGCTCGACCGGCACGCTGAGGCTGTTCAACGACCTGATGGGTGGCCAGGCGTCATGGCTGCTCCCTGCGGCGGTGCTCTCCCTCGTGGCCGGCCTGTGGCACACCCGCCGCGCGCCGCGTACCGACCGCACACGCGCTGCGCTGCTCCTATGGGGCGGCTGGCTCGTGGTGACGGCCGCGATCTTCAGCTACTCCAGCGGTGTGATCCACACCTACTACACGGTCGCCCTCGTTCCGGCGATCGCCGCACTCGTCGCGATCGGAGGGTCGACGGCATGGCGGGAGCGCGCCCACGCCCCGGCGCGTCTGGCCGGCGCAGCCGGCGTCCTCCTCACCGCAGCGTGGTCGTGGGCCCTGCTCGACCGGACCCCGCACTGGAACTCATGGCTGCTCGTGCTCATCCCCGCGAGCCTCGTGCTGGGCGCGCTCTGCCTGCTCGTCGCCCGAGGGTCCCGGCGGATGGGCCCGCGACTCTCGATCATCGCCGCGGTGCTCGCCGCGGTCGCGTGCCTCGCGGGCCCCCTGGCCTACTCGGCGCAGACTCTCTCATCGGCCCACACCGGTTCGATCCCCTCCGCGGGCCCGTCGGCGAGCAGGAGCGGTGGCGGCCCGGGTTCCGCCGGCGGCGGCGCAAGCGGGAACTCGACCGTCAGCTCGGCGCTGAGAAGCGCCCTGGCGAACGGGTCCAGCCGCTACCGGTGGGTGCTCGCGGTCTCCGGTTCACAGACGGCTGCCGGTATCGAGCTCGCGACCGGGGGCGATCCCGTGATGGCGATCGGCGGCTTCAACAACCAGGGCGGCAACATCACCCTCGCGCAGTTCAAGCGGTACGTCGCAGCAGGCGACATCCACTACTACATGGCCTCGACCGGAGGCGCCGGGGGCGCCGGCGCCTTCGGCGCAGCCGGTCACACGGGGGCGCCCGGCGGCTCCGCGGGCCGGTCAGCGCCCGGCGGCTTCGGTGGCGGGGCGCCCTCGGGCGGTGCACCGACGCTGCGCGGCTCAGGCGGCGCTCCCACGGGCGGCACAGCCGGCGGCGGTCTCTCGGCGGGCAGCACCTCGGCGATCACCACCTGGGTGAAGGCGCACTACAAGGCTGTCACGGTCGGCGGGGAGACCCTGTATGACCTCAGCCAGCCTGTGGGCTGAACGCGACCCGATCCGGGTGTGCGCCCGCACTGCGCACACCCGGTCAGGTGCGCTCTCGCAGCTCGATGCGCCTGATCTTTCCGGTGAGCGTCTTGGGCAGCTCTGCGACGAACTCGATGCGGCGCGGGTAGGCGTATGCGGACAGGCGGTCGCGGACGAAGACCTTGATGTCCTCCGGCGAGCTCGTCGGAGGGCTCATGGCCGGCGCAGAGAACGACGAACGCCTTGACGATGTTGCCTCGGCGCTCGTCGGGCGCGGCCACCGCCGCCGCCTCGGCCACCGCGGGGTGCTCCAGGCACGCCGACTCGACTTCGAACGGACCGATCCGGTAGCCCGCGGCGATGATCACGTCGTCTGCTCGGCCCTCGTACCAGACATACCCGTCCGGATCCATGCTCGCCGCGTCCTTCGTGTGGAACCACTCGCCGCCGAAGGCGGCCTCGCTCGTCCTCGGGCAGGCCCCAGTAGCCCAGCGGGTAGTGGGGGTTGGTGCGAGCTCGCAGACAGATCTCGCCGCGCTCCCCCTGGGCGACAGGGTTCTCGTCCTCGTCGAGGATCGCGACGTCCCATCCCGGCATCGGCCGTCCCATCGAGCCCTCGCGGACCTCCATGAACGGGAAGTTGCCGCACAGCGGGTAGGACTCCGTGAGGCCGTAGTAGTCCAGGACCGTGACGCCGTACTGGTCGCGGAACCAGCGGATCGCCTCCGGGTTCAGGGGCTCGCCCGCAGAGCAGACGACGCGGAACGACTGGGGGTGGCGGGTGCGTGCGTCGGAGATGGACATCATCGAGCGGATCGCGGTCGGCGTCGCGAACACGTTCGTGACCTGGTGGCGGGAGAGGAAGTCGAGCTGCTTGCCGGCATCGAAGCCCGCCTCGCGCTGGTAGACGCACTGGACCGCACCGAGGCGCCACGGGCCGATGAGCGGGCAGATGCCCGCCGCCCACGCCCACTCGCCCATGCCGTGGAAGCGCTCCCCGTCCTCCAGGTCATGGCAGTAGCGGAACTCCTCGTGGGCGAGGATGTAACGGTGGGCATGCACGATGCCCTTCGCGAGCCCGGTGGTGCCCGAGGTGTAGTAGAGCTGCGCCGGATCATCGGCGAGGGTGTCGGCGAGTCCAACTCGGTCGAGGCTCCGGCGAACGTGCCCTCGTCGAGCTCCAGGACCGTCGGGCCGGCGATGTGCGCGAAGCGGGGGGCGTTGGCGCGTCGGTTACCAGGACCCTCGGTTTCGAGTCGCCCAGCCGGTGACTCGATTCCCTCGTCGCCATACAGGACCGACATCGAGAGCAGGATGGCCCCGAGCTTCCAGATCGCGAAGAAGACCGCGGCTGCCTCCGGGGTCGCGGGCAGGACGACGGCGACACGGTCGCCCCGCTCCACGCCGAGTCCCGCAAGCACGTTGCCGATCTGGTTGGAGCGGTCCTGGAGCTCGCCCCAGCGGACCTCGCGCACCTCGCCGGAGAAGTGCTCGTGGATCATCGCGAGCTTCTCGCGTGGATGGCGGTCGCAGATGTCCGCTGCGATGTTGTAACGCTCGGGCACCACCCAGCGGTGCTCTGAGACCGCGCGGTCGTAGGACTGCTCGCCGGTGGCCTGATGCATGGTTGCCTCCCTCGTCGAAAAATGGCGAGCATCGGCCGCCCGCGCGGCGCCGCGACCGGCACCCCTGCCCTGCAAATTATCGGGAGCCGGGCGACTGCGCTCAGGCGTCCAGGCCGACCAGCTCCGCGCTCGCCTCCCACAGGCCTCGCGCGAGCGCCTCGTCCTGCGCCTGCGCGCTCGGCGCACGCACCTTCTCGTCGACGACGTACTCGCCGTCGAGCGACGCGGCCTGCTCGGATGTCGCGAGCCAGATGAGGGAGCGGGCTCCTCTCTCCGGTGAGCGCATGAAGGGCGAGCCAAGCGTCGTGAGGACCTTCCACACACCGTTCTCGTTCTTGCCGAATCCGGTGCGCACGACACCGGGGTGGAAGCAGTTGGCGTGAAGCTCGCCCGCTCGGCGCGCCAGCTCGCGGGTGAACATGATGTTGCAGAGCTTCGAGGTCCCGTAAACGCGCATGGCGGAGTAGGAGCGCTCGGACTGCAGGTCCTGCAGGTCCAGTCGCCCCCCGGTGTGGGCGTCCGACGCGGTCGTCACCACGCGCCCCCCGGCCAGCCGCCCCAGAAGCAGGTTGGTGAGCAGGAACGGTGCGAGGTGGTTCAGGGCGAATGTCCGCTCCAGGCCCTCGGTGGTCTCCTTCCGGGTCGCGAACAGGGCACCCGCGTTGTTGGCGAGCACGTCGATCCGCTCGTATCGCTCGAGGGCCTCGTCGGCGAGCGCGCGGACACCTGACATCAGCGTCAGGTCGGCGACGTGTTCGTGAACGCTCCCGCCGCCGGCGGCGCGAGCCTGGGCGGCCACCTCAGATACCCGTTGCGGGTCGCGCCCGACCAGCGCCACGTCGGCGCCCTCGCGGGCCAGCCCGACGGCCGCCGCCATACCTATCCCGCGCGTCGCTCCGGTGAGCAGGACAAGCGTCATCGCGAGGACTGTACAAGGCCGGGTGGCTGCCGGCGAGCCTCACGGCGCGGCGGGTGGCGGCCCCTCATCCAGGCCACCCACCGCGCCCGGGCACCCGGCCTCAAGTCTCGGGAGTCAGCCTCACGGGCAGCGTCTTGAGTTGGTTGACGAACAGCGATTCGGCCATCACCGGGGTGCCGTCGATCCTGATCTTGGGGTAGCGCCTCAGCGTCTCCTCGAGCAGGATCCTCAGCTCGAGCCGGGCGAGCGCGAGGCCCAGGCACGTGTGCCTTCCGCCGGCGCCGAACGCCTGATGGTCAGGGTTGCGCGTGACATCGAAACGGTCCGGATCCTCAAAGCGCGTCTCGTCACGATTCGAGGACGGGTACCACATCACCACCTTCTCGCCGGCGCGGATCTTCTGACCGTGAAGCTCGGTGTCGCAGGTGGCGGTGCGCCGGAAATGCGCGAACGCAGGGAACATCCTCAGCGCCTCCTCGACCGCGCCGGGAATCAGGGACGGGTCCTCGAGCAGCATCTGCAGCTGCTCGGGGTCTTCCATGAGTGCTCGCATGCCGCTGCAGTACGTCGCCTTCGTGCTGTCGTTGCCCGCCGCGACGAGAAGGAAGAAGCCCATGACGATCTCGTGCTCCTCGAGTTTCTCCCCTTCGACCTCGGCGTTGACGAGCACGCTCGTTAGGTCGTCGGTCGGGGTCGCCCGCCTTTCGGCGATCATCGCCTGGCAGCGCTCGAAGACCTCGGGGAGGCCCGAGTCGAGCAGTCCCTCGACACCGCCCGGATTGAGGTCAGTGTCGCCGGTCCCGAGCGTCGAGTTCGCGAGAGCCGCCCAGATGGCGTCGTCCTGCTCGGGCACGCCCATGAAGCTGTGGATCACGCGCGAGACCGCGGGCTGCGCGACGTCGCTCACCAGGTCGCAGCTCTCGCGGCCCTGGAGACGGTCTAGGACCTTGACGACGATCGACCGTATCTCGTCTTCGTGGGCAGCGATCCGCTTCGGGGTGAAGCCGCGCTGGAACAGCGCCTTGACCCTGTCGTGACGTGGAGGGTCCATCGCGATGAACATCCCGCGGGCGAGCTCCAGGGGTATGGCGTGGGTGAGCGCGGTCACGCCGCCCAGTTCCGAGGAGTAGGTGCGGAAGTCGCGGGTCACCGTGAACACGTCGTCCGCGGTCGTCACCGACCAGAAGCCGTCTTCGTCGGGGAATTCCTCGAGCGTCTCGGTCCAGTGGACTGGGCACTCCTTGCGCATCTGCTTGAAAACCTCGTGAGGCGGACCGTCGACCCACAGCTCGGAGTCGGACAGTTCGACCTGCTTGATGTCGCGCCCAACTGTTGCCATCTCGCTCAACCTCCGTCGTGGTGTAGATCCGTCATTCTGGCTGGCTGGCCAGCCAGGATAGGGCATGTGCCCGGCAGCCAGACTGCCGTGTGGGCTGCCTAGTCCTCCTGAAGCACGAACTCGCGCTTGCGCGCGCCGCACACCGGGCAGATCCAGGTGTCTGGGATATCCTCGAAAGCAGTCCCAGGCGGGATCCCGCCGTCCGGGTCGCCCAACTCCGGGTCGTATGTGTAGCCGCAGGATTCGCAGATCCAGCGCTGGAGCGTCTCGGTTGCTGTGCTCATCTTCAGGGCTCCCTCTCACTCGTCGCAGGCCGCGCAGCAACCGCCAAGATCCCACCGCATCCACAAATGCTCATCCGTGAAATGCACATGCTCCCGTGTGGCTTTACCGACGACGGCCGCCGTCCGGTCCGGCAGCCGTCGTGCGTGCCGGCTAAAGCCGCCTTTAGGCAAGGCTCAGTAACTCTCCGCAATATGGTGGAGTGTCTTTCCCTCTTGTGAACAATCCTGACCACCCATAGCGTCGAAGACGTGCCGCCTGGAACAGTCGAGATGGAGGCCGCGCGCGGCGTTCCCACCGCAGCCGATGCGCCGCTGCTGCGCGCCCTGCGCGGGGAACGACCCGACCGTGTCCCGGTGTGGTTCATGCGCCAGGCCGGCAGATCGCTGCCTGAGTACAGGGCGATCCGCAAGCACGCCACGCTCATGGACATCACCCACACCCCCGAGCTCGCGGCCGAGGTCACGCTGCAGCCGGTTCGCCGGCACGGGGTCGATGCGGCGATCCTCTTCTCCGACATCGTCACCCCGCTCGAGGCGATCGGCATCGGTGTCGAGATACGACCCGGCGTGGGACCTGTCATCGCAGAGCCCGTGCGCGCAGCGGCGGACATCCGCAGGTTCAGGGCTTTCGAGCCCGAGCAGGACGCCCCCTGGCTCGCCGAGACCGTCCGGCTCACCTGTGCTGAGCTCAGTGTGCCGCTGATCGGCTTCGCCGGCGGCCCTTTCACGCTCGCCAGCTACCTGGTCGAGGGAGGCCCGTCGAAGGCGCAGGCCAGGACACGCGCACTGATGCTGAGCGATCCGATCACCTGGCGTGCCCTGCTCGACCGCCTCGCCGACATCGCGCTGGCCTCCCTGACCGCCCAGGTGCAGGCGGGCGCTCAGGCGGTCCAGATATTCGACAGCTGGGTCGGCTCGCTCTCGGCCCGCGACTATCACTCGCACGTGCTTCCCGTGGTGCGAAGGCTCATGGACTCGCTGGCGGCACTCGGTGTCCCCAGGATCTATTTCGGACTGGGAACCGGGCATCTGCTCGAGGAGATAGGGCGCGCCGCTCCGGACGCGGTCGGGCTCGACTGGCGCATACCTATCCCGCAGGGCAGGCGGCGCCTGCCCGCGGGCACCGCGCTGCAGGGCAACCTGGACCCCGTCGCGTGCCTGACCTCGCCTGCGATCCTCGAGACCGAGGTCGCGCAGGTCCTCGCCGACGCGCCCTCCGCCGGATATGTGTTCAACCTCGGCCACGGCGTGCCGCCCGAGACCGATCCCGACATGCTCGGACGCATCGTCGAGCAGGTGCATGCCTTTCGGGCGCCGCAGGAGACGCAGTCGTGACCAGGACGGCCCTCCTCGTGATGGCATACGGAACCCCGTCCGGGCCCGACCAGGTAGAGGCCTACTACACGCACATCCGCCGTGGCAGGCCACCCACGCCGGAGCTGCTCGAGGACCTGCGCCGACGCTATGAGGCGATCGGACAGTCGCCGCTGCTCCAGATCACGCTCGACCAGGTGCAGGCCCTGCACCAGGCGGTCGCGGCCGCCGGCCACGAGGACATCCCCGTGGCGCTCGGCATGAAGCACGCCAGCCCGTTCATAGAGGACGCGGTGGCAGAGCTCGCCGGCGCGGGAGCACAGGAGATCATCGGTGTAGTCCTCGCGCCGCACTACTCGCGCATGAGCGTCGGCGAGTACACCTCCCGCGCAGAAGCTGCCGCCGCGAGCGCGCCCGGCGCGCCCCACGTCTCGGTTGTGCGCACGTGGCACCTCGCGCCCGGCTATCTAGAGTTCCTCGCATCAGCGCTCCGCGACGCGCTCGGCGAGATCGATGAGGATGTGCGTCCAGGAGCACACGTCCTGTTCACCGCCCACAGCCTTCCCAAGCGAATCCTGGCCGACGGCGACCCGTATCCCACCGAGCTTCGCGAGACCGCCGAGGCGGTTGCCGCGAAACTCGGGCTCGAGCGCTGGTCGGTGGCGTGGCAGAGCGCAGGGCGCACAGCTGAGCCGTGGATCGGCCCCGATGTGCTCGAGGTCATCGACGAGCTCGCGGAGGCCGGAACCCCTGCCGTCGTGGTCTGCTCGGCGGGGTTCGTCACCGACCACCTGGAGGTCCTCTACGACCTCGACATCGAGGCCCGTGCCCGCGCCGCCGAGCGCGGGATCGCCTTCGCCCGCACGGCGTCACCCAACGGCGACCCGCTCGTGATGGGCGCCCTCGCAGACGTCGTCCTCGAGCAGATGGCGGCAAGCGAGACGCCGGCGTGACGCCGACGCGACCCCGATGACGGGCCGCCGGCCCCATGTGGTCGTCGCCGGAGGGGGTATCGCCGGTCTCGCGGCGGCCCACCGGCTCGCCTCCTGCGGTGCGGAGGTGGACATCACGCTGCTGGAGTCCGACCATCGCCTCGGCGGCAACATCCGCACGGAGCGGATCGCCGGGCGCCCCCTGGACGTCGGCGCCGAGGCGCTGCTGGCCCGCGTGCCGGCCGGCGTGGAGATGTGCCGCGCGGTCGGCCTCGGGGACGAGCTGGTCGCTCCCGTCACCGACCAGGCGTATGTCTGGACCGACCAGCTGCGTCCGCTCCCGCCCCGGCTGATGGCCGGTGTGCCCGGGGGAGGCGGCGCCGTGGTGCGTTCGGGCATCCTCTCGCCGGCAGGGCTCGCCCGCGCCGGCCTCGACCTCGTGCTTCCCGATCGCCTCCCGGCCGAGGACGTTTCCATCGGATCGGTGGTGCGCCGGCGCCTGGGCGACCAGGTCCTCGAGAGGCTCGTGGACCCGCTGCTTGGCGGGATCCACGCCGGCAACTGCGACGAGCTGAGCATGCGCGCGACAGCGCCCCAGCTGCAGGCCGCACTCGGACGAGGTCACGGGCTGGTCCGGGGGCTGCGTGCACTCGCCGCGGCTGCGCCGGGCGACCCCGCCGCACCGGTGTTCCTGACGCTCCGTGGGGGGCTTCAGGACATGGTCGGCGCCCTGAGCGAGAGCCTCGGCGCGGTGAACGTCCGTACCGGCATCGCAGTCACGGACCTGCAGGCCACCGACGAAGGGTCCCCCGTCCGCGTGGCTCTGGATGGCGGGGAGCAACTGGACGCCGATCACGTGATCCTTGCCGTGCCCGCATTCACGGCATCCGAACTGCTCGAGCGTGACTGCCCCGAGGCCGCCGCGGAGATGCGCGCCATCAGGTACGCGTCGGTGGCGACGATCGCCCTCGCCTATCGGCCATCCGCGCTTGAGGGCTGCCCGCATGGGAGCGGCTTCCTCGTCGCCCGCGACCGTGGGAGCACGATCACCGCGTGCACGTGGTCGTCCTCGAAGTGGGCCCAGCTGGCCGGCGACTCGGCGCTCGTCAAGTGCTCGGTCGGTCACGCGGGAGATCGAAGCGCCCTCGATCTCGACGACGAGCGCCTGGTCGCGGCCGTGCGCTCCGATCTCTCGCAGGCGATGGGACTCGACGCCGAGCCCCTCGAGCAACGCGTCTTCCGCTTCGAGCGCGCGCTGCCGCAGTACGCTGTCGGTCACCTTGAGCGGATCGCCCGAATCGAGCAGGCGCTCGGCGGTGCCGCGGTGAGCGTGTGCGGCGCCGCCTACCGCGGTGTGGGAGTCGCATCCTGCATACGCGACGGGCAGGCCGCAGCCGACGCCAGCCTCGCCGCTCTGGGCGCGGCACCGCGTTCCGGTGAGGCGAGCCCAGCGATGATTTCCCAATGACCCCCCGAGAGGAGCTGTTGCAATGTCCACCGTCGTGAGCCAAGAGCAGGCCGACAGCAGCGGCGGCTTTCCAGCCGGCCTGGCATACACCGCGTATGCCGCCTACCGCTTCGCCGCGCCGCTCCCCGGTCGCGCGCATGTCGACATAGCCTCCGACGCCGAGCGGGCGCTCACCGACGGCACGGGTGTCGCGATCCGCGGCACCTACGACACGAGCGGTCTGCGCGCCGACTGCGACCTGCTGTTCTGGCTCGCCGGCCCCACACCCGAGTCGCTCCAGCATGCCCAGGCCTCGCTTCGGCGCACCGAACTGGGCGGGTCGCTCGAGCCGTTCTGGCAGGCCGTCGGGGTGCACCGCGAGGCGGAGTTCTCCAAGTCCCATGTCCCCGCATTCTTCGCGGGCGAGCCGCCGCGGCGCTGGCTCTGCGCGTATCCGTTCGTGCGGACCGCGGAGTGGTACCTGCTCGACCCCGATCGGCGGAGGTCGCTGCTGATCGAGCACGGCCGGATGGGCCGCGACTACCCCGACGTGCGTGCCAACACGGTCAGCGCGTTCGGCCTGGGGGATTACGAGTGGCTTCTCGCGTTCGAGGCTGATGACGTGGGAAGGATCGTGGACCTGATCCGCCACCTCAGGGGAGCCGAGGCGCGGCTGTACACCAAAAACGAGCTTCCGTTCATCACGGGACTGCGCAGGCCGCTGGCAGAGCTCCTCGCGGACCTGCCCTAGCTCTCACACACCGGCCGGATGCGGTCGGGCTGGCGCCGGGCGCGGACTCCGCTGCGCGCGGCCGCGTCGGCGCCCCCGCCACCGCCGGGTCCGGCTCGGCGTCAACCGTCCGGCTGCTCCACGCGCCGCTTGAGCTCTCCCGGCCGTCCGTTCACGAACATCGCTCGCGTCGCGCTCTCGACGGGCCCGCGGATCACCATGCCGAGCATGCGGCCGGGGTCGGTGTCGAGCGTGAACGTCGCGCGTGTGCGCGCACCACCCAGGTCCTCGAGGTCCCAGGCGCCGTCGACCGAGCGCATGTCGCCCTTCTCCTGAGTCCATGTCAGCCGCGTCGGGCCCTCGTACGTGAAGCGCACCGTCGCCTTGATACGTCTCACCTTGATGTCGCTCTCGGTCTCCACGAGCGTGGGACGGCCCTGCGCGTCGTGCTCCAGCACCCGCATCGAGTCCATCCCGCCCTGCCACTCCGGCGCCGTGATGACGTCCTCGACCACGGCCCACACCTCCTTCATGGGAGCATCTATCTCGATGCTCGCGCTGCCACCGATGTTGCCCATCTCGTTCCTCCCGGAGTCGTGTAGGAGCCAGGGTCGCACAGGCGCAGGCTCGAGCCGCGGTCAACCATCCCAGTCGCCCATGCCGTTGCAATCAGCGATAACCCGAAACGCGCGGACGGAAGCACCCTGATGAGAAGCCGGACGGCAGGCCCTATGTTCTAGATGCCGGCCGGCCGGCTTGGGGCATGGAGAGGACCCACGGGGAGGCCGGCTGTGGGTCGCACTATGCCGTCCGGGGAGGGGATTCGATCATGAGCAGCCGACTGACACCGCTTGACGCCACGTTCCTCGAGCTCGAGGAGGCCGACGAGAGCGCCCACATGCACATCGGGGCGATCATGGTCTTCGACGGCATGAAGGCGGGAGGGGCACCGTCGCCCGAGCAGCTGTGCGGACATCTCGCGGAGCGACTCGGCCAGCTCCCGCGATACAGCCAACGGCTCTCGGAGCCTCACACCGGCGGGCTCTCGTGGCCCGAGTGGCAGCCTGACCCGGCGTTCGATCTCGCCCGGCAGGTATCGCGCGCGGCGCTCCCTGAGCCCGGCGGGCGCACCGAGCTGCAGGACTGGGCCTCTGCCTTCTTCTCCCAGCGCCTGGACCGCCTGCGTCCGCTTTGGGAAATGGTGATCGTCGAGGGCCTCGAGGACGGGCGCTGGGCGCTCGCCACCAAGACCCACCACTGCATGGTCGACGGCGTCGGGTCGGTGGACGTCGGCCACCTGATCCTCGACACACAGCCGAGGCGTTCCCGCCGCGCTGCGGGCGGACCTCGACTGACGGCCGACAAGCCCGGCCCGGAGGATGCGCACGAGGACAGCGGCGGCGGGTCGGCAGACCCACTGGGACGGGTCGTGCGCGCGTGGACCGGGCTGCTGCCGATGGACACGATCACGAGTGCCGCGCAGGCAGGGGTGCACGGCGTGATGCACCCTCGCGACGCGCTCAGGACCGCGACCTCGGCTCTCGAGATGGTCGCGCGCGAGGAGATCCGCGCCGCCCCGCACACGAGCCTGAACGACCCGATCGGGACGCAGCGCCGGTTTGAGGTCGTGCGCGTGCCGCTTGCCGCGATCAACGCGATCAGGGCCGAGCTCGGAGGCACCGTGAACGACGTGGTGCTCGCCGTGGTGGCGAGCGGGCTGAAGAAGCTCCTGGAGTCGCGTGGGGAGACGCCGCCCGAGCAGGGCGTGCGGGCGATGGTGCCGATGAACGTCAGGTCAGCCGGCGAGAAGCTTGCCCTCGGGAACAAGATCTCCTCGCTGTTCATCGACCTGCCCGTCTGCGAACCGGACCCCATCCGGCGCTACCGCGAAACCGCCGCACGCTCGGCCGCGCTGAAGACGGACGGCCACAGCGCCGAGGGCACCACCGCCGTGCTGGACATCGCGGGCCTCGCGCCACCGGTGATCCACTCCACCATCGCCCAGGCGCTCTATGCGACACGCCTCTTCAACGTCACGATCACGAACGTTCCCGGGCCGCAGCAGCCGTTGTACGCATTCGGGTGCCGGATGCGCGAGATCCAGCCCCTGGTCCCGCTTGCGGCCGCGCACGCCGTCGGCGTGGCGATACTCAGCTACGACGGCGATGCCTTCTTCGGCGTCATCGCGGACCGCGACAATGTGCCCGACCTCGACGTCATGGTGAAGGAGATCGGCGACGCCGTCGGCGAGCTCGGGGCGGCAGCCGGTGTTCACGAGGATTCGCCGGCCTACATCCACGGCGGACCTGTTCCGCGCGGCCGCGGATGAACCGCCTCAGCGCACTCGACGCGTCCTTCCTCGACGTCGAGGACGCGGTCAGTCACATGCACATCGGGTCCGTGGCGCTCTTCGAGGGCCCCGCGCTCAGCTACCGCGAGCTGCGCGGGATGATCGCCAGCCGTCTGCCGCTGGTGGAGCGCTACCGGCAGGTCGCGCAGCCTGTGGCGTTCAGCATCGGGCGGCCCGTCTGGGTCGACGACGCCCATTTTGACCTCGACTACCACCTGCGCCGAACAGCCCTCCCCGAGCCCGGCACGGAGAGCGACCTGTGCGTCCTGGTGGGCAGGCTGATGTCCGAGCAGCTCGATCGCGCGAGGCCGCTCTGGGAGATGTGGGTCGTCGAGGGCCTCTCGGGCGGGCGGTGGGCGCTCGTCTCAAAGACACACCACTGTCTCGTTGACGGCGTCTCCGCCTCAGACCTGCTGACGGTGATCCTCGACCGCGAGCCGATCCCCGCACCCGAAGAGCGGGACACGTGGAGGCCGCGGCGCCCACCCACCGCTCCCGAGCTTCTCATTCGCTCGGTCGCGGAGGACCTCACGAGCCCGTATCAGCTGGTGCAGAGCGTCCGCTCGGCACAGCACAGGGTGCAGCATGTGCGGGACGCGGCCCGCGGCCTGCTGCGCATGAGCGGAGTTCTGGCCCCGACCCCGACGACCTCGCTCAACGGCCGCGTCGGGCAGCACAGGCGCTGGGGCTGGTCGCGGGCGAGCCTTTCGGACATCAAGCTCATACAGCGCACCATGGGCGGGACCGTCAACGACGTGGTCCTCGCGAGCATCTCCGGCGGCTTCCGCGATCTGCTGATCTCCCGCGGGGAGAGCACCGACCGCGTCGTGCGCAGCCTCGTCCCCGTCTCCGTCCGCTCGCCGGGGGAGCACGGCGTCTACAACAATCGCGTCTCGGCCATCTTCGCGGAGCTTCCGGTCTCGGTTCAGGACCCGGCGGAGCGGCTCGCCGCGATCAGCGCTCAGATGGCGGACCTGAAGAGCGCGAAGGAGGCCGTCGCGGGAGAGGTCCTGACGTCGCTTGGCGGATTCGCTCCTCCCATGCTCCTGGCACTCGGGGAGCGACTCGCGACGCGCGTCTCCCAGCACAACGTCAACACTGTCACGACCAATGTGCCCGGCCCGCAGCACCCCCTCTACGCCGCCGGCCGGCGGATGATCGAGGCCGTCGGCTACGTGCCCCTCGGAGGACACGTCCGGCTCGGGGTAGCGATCTTCTCCTACGACGGTGCGCTCACCTTCGGCGTCACCGGCGACTACGACACGACCTCGGACATGGGCGTCCTGTGCGAAGGGATCGAGCGCTCGCTGGCAGATCTGATCGCTCTGTGCCCCGCGCAGCACGAGCCGAAGGCCGGCCGGACCCGCAGGCGCGCAGCGAACGCCGCATGATCGCGGCGCCGGGCGTGCGCGGCCCCGCCCGCGCATGCGGCGCGCAGGTCCTAGAGTGCAACCGATGCCGGGCTCGCAGACACGACGGGACGTCGAGCGGCTCGCCGGGATGCAGCGGGGCTCGGCCACCCACGGTGAGAGCCTCGCCGCGCGGGAGCTCGCGGGAATGCTCGCCGCTCGCGGACTTCAGCCGACGCTCGAGTCCGAGCTGGCGGTGGGCGGGTTCTGGCAGTCGACGGGGCTGGCGGCCGCAGCCGGTGCGCTCGCGGGAGCCGTCGGCGGGCGTGCGCGTGGCGCAGGTGCGGCCGCGGCAGCGATCGCGGCAGGCCTGATGGCCGACGATGTGGACAACGGCGCGCACCTGCTCAGGCGAATGCTCGTCAAACGCGAGACCACGAACGTCATCGCATGGGCGGGCGACGCGGAGGCGACCGAGACCGTCGTACTGGTCGCCCACCACGACGCCGCGCACACCGGGCTCCTGTTCCACCCCGGCCTGATTCCGCGCCTCAGCCGCCTGGCGCCCGGCTGGTACTAGCGCCAGAACACCTCGACGCAGACCGGGCGGCTGATGGTGCTCGGGCCCGGCCGTCGCCGCTCTGGGCTGCGCCTCGGCCTGCGCAGGCTGAGGCTGCGCGGGCGTGCTCTGGAGCGCCGTGACCGCGGCGCTGCTGGCGGACGTCGCACGGTCGCCGGTCGTCCCCGGAGCGAACGACAACCTGAGCGCGGTCGCGGTGCTGCTGGACGTCGCCGAGCGCCTGGCGAAGGACCGCGTCAGCGGTGTCAGGGTCCTGCTGCTCTCAACCGGCAGCGAGGAGTCCTTCATGGAGGGCATGCGCGGCTTCATCGCGCGCCACCGCGAGGAGCTCGACCCGGCGAGCACCCGCATCGTCGCCCTCGAGTGCGTCGGGTCGCCGAGGCTCGTGATCATGGAGGGGGAGGGCATGCTGCGCATGCGCGACTACGACGACGCGCTTCGCGAGGAGCTCCAGCAGGCCGCCGACGAGGCCGGTGTCGGCGTCTGGCGGGGCTGCGGCTCGGGGCCGGGGCGACCGACGCGCTCCCGGCGATGCGCGCCGGCTACCGCGCCGCATGCCTGGCGGCGTGCACCGACCTGAAGATGCCCGCCAACTACCACTGGCCGTCTGACACCGCGGCGAATCTCGACTGGTCGACGATCGGGCAGGCCGCGAGCGTGGAGCATCTCGTGCGGCGCGTAGGGGTCGCCGGCGAACCGGCGACCCGTGGGACGGCGGCTAAGAGGTGATCGCGGCAGCCATCTCGTCGAACGCCCGCACGTAGGCGTCGATCGCCTCGTCGGTGTGGGTCACCGAGAGCGTCCACTCCTCCTCGCGGCCGGGCGTCATGTAGATGCCGCGGTTCATGTTCCACAGCCACGCGAGCTCGGTCACGGCGGCGTCCTGGTTGGCCTTGAAGGTCTCGTAGTCGACGATCGGCGTCGGGCGAGAAGGTGACGCAGCCCTTCGAGCCGATGCCGACCGCGTAGCCGGGCAGGTTGTAGCGCTCGATGACCGCCTCGCAGCCGGCGACGATCCGGTCGTTGAGCGCGTCGAGGTGCTCGTAGGCCTCGGGCGGTGAGCACCTGCTCCAGGCTCGCCCGCGCGGCCGCCATGATCAGCGGGTTGCCGTTGTAGGTGCCGACCTGGTAGACGGTGCCGTCCTCGACGACGCTCATGACCTCCTCGCTGCCGCCGATCGCGCCGGACGGCAGGCCGCCGCCGAGCGTCTTGGCGAGCGTGACCATGTCGGGCTTGACGCCGAAGCGCTCGGTCGCGCCGCCGGCGGCGATCGCGAGGCCGGTCTTGACCTCGTCGAAGATCAGCACGATGCCGTGGCGGCGCGGTGATCTCGCGGACCTCCTCGAGGTAGCCGGGCTCGGGCAGGACGACGCCGAGGTTCATCATCGCCGCCTCCATGATCACGCAGGCCGGAAGGCGGTCCTCGGCCTTCAAGCCGCTCGATCCGGCGCTCCATCGCACCGGCGTCGTTGAACGGCACGGCGATCGTCATGTCGCTGACGGCCTTCGGGATGCCGGCGCCGTAGGGCAGCGAGGCGTAGTTCCTCGCGGTCGCCGATCTGGTCGTAGGGGACGCCGATCGAGACCATCACCGCGTCGTGGTGGCCGTGGTAGGAGCCGAAGATCTTCATCACCGTGTCGCGGCCGGTGAGCGCCGCGCGCGATCCGGATCGCGTCCATCGTCGCCTCCGAGCCCGAGTTGACGAACCGCCAGCGCGGCGAGCCCGAAGCGCTCGGCGAGCTCCTCGGCGACGACGATCGTGTCCTCGGTGACCGCCGCGAAGTGCGTGCCGAGCGGAGCGCGCTCGTGCACGGCCTCGGTGATCGCCGGGGTGCGCGTGGCCCTGGACCATCGAGCCGAAGCCGTTGTGGAAGTCCCAGTACGTGTTGCCGTCGACGTCGGTGACGCGCGGCCCGTCGCCGTCGACGAGGTAGATCGGCCACGGGTCGCGCAGCTGATAGGAGGAGGCGACGCCACCGCTCAGCGATTGCGCCGGCGCGCTCGTACATGGTCTGCTCGGAGCCAGGGCTGTGCGGGCGTTCAGGCGCTCGAGCTCGACGCGCGTGAGCTCCTCGACGCGGTCGCCGTCGATCTGTCCTGGGCTTGTGACGGGCATGTTGGCTCTCCTCCTCGGCGGTGATCGGGTGCGGGACCGCCCTCTGGCAGGTTAGAAGAGCACCGTCCCGCCGTGCGCGCCGGGACGCGGCGCGTGACGGCGCTCGTGCGGGACTTGACTGGGGGCAGCATAATCCCTAGTTTGTCAAGTTATATTGTGAGAAATGGTAAGGAGACCGCTCATGCAAGCCGACCGAACACCTCCAGCAGACGACGGCGCATCTGAACCCGGGTGCCGGCAATGACTCCCCGCGGGCGCGGGGAGCATCTCGAGCAGGGCAGGCGGCTGCGCAGGCCGCTCGCATCGCAGGCCCGCGAGCGCGTCGTCGCCATCGTCGGCGCGGGCGCGAGCGGAACGCTCGTCGCGGTCAACCTCCTGAGGCTCGCAAACGTGCGCGTCATCCTGATCGACCCGACCGAGCACGGGCGCGGCATCGCATACGCGACCCGCGACGAGAAGCATCTTCTGAACGTTCCCGCGTGCGGCATGAGCGGCCTCGCGGACGACCCTGACGACCTGCTCGTGTGGTGCGCCGAGCGGGGCATGAACGTCGGCAGGCGCGACTTCCTGCCCCGCGGCCTGTACGGCGACTACCTGCGGGCGCTGCTGGCGCGCTTCGACCGGGCGGGACGCGTGCAGCTGCTTCGCGCCCGCGTCGAGAACGTGGTCGAGCCACCGTTCCACGGGGGCGTGCGGATCACCCTCGGCGATGGGAGCGAGCTCTCTGCCGACGCCGCGGTCCTCGCCGTGGGCAACGCGGCCCCCTCGCCGGTGCGCGCGGTCTCTGAGCTGGGCTCCGCGGAGATCGTCCAGGACCCGTGGTCGCCGGGTGAGCTCGCGCGCCTGCGGGACGCCAAGCGGGTCGTGATCGTCGGAGCGGGCCTCAGCGCCGTGGATGTCGCGACGAGCCTCGCCTCGCAGGATCCGGACGTTCGGATATGCGCCGTCTCGCGCCACGGGCGGCTGCCGCTGGCGCACGCCCCGCAGTGCGGTGCTCCTCGCGAGCTGCACCTGACACCCGGAGCACCCCTTTGCGAGATCACGCGCGCCGTCGCAGCCGGGCTAGAGCGCGAACCCGCGGCCTGGCGCGAGGTCATCGACTCCATGCGTCCTGTGACACCCGCTCTATGGCAGGGCCTGAGCGTCGCCGACCGGGAACGCTTTGAGAGCGACCTGCGCTGGTGGTGGGACATCCACCGCCACAGGCTCGCTCCGCGGGCGGCGAGCCGGCTGGCGGATCTCGTGGGCGGCGGCCGGCTCGAGGTGCTCACCGGCTCCGTCCTCGCTGTCGGCGCCGGCCCGGATGGTGCACTCGAGCGTGCATCTGGGCGACGGCCGCACCGTTACCGGCGACGCGGTCGTGAACGCGACGGGGCCGGCACGGGTGAGCAGCCCCTGCGCGAACCCGCTCCTGCAGCGGATGCTGCGCAGCGGTCGTGCCCGCGCCGACGCTCTCGGTATCGGCCTGGCGACCAGCCCTCAGGGTGCGCGGATCAACATCGAGGGGACCGTGTCGCACCGCTGCTTCACGCTCGGCCCCCCGCGCCGAGGAGAGCTGTTCGAGAGCACCGCCATCCCCGAGATACGCGTCCAGGCCGCTGCTCTTGGCACGCCTTCTGACGAGCGCGACCCAGCCCCCGGAGGCGAGACCCGAGCCCCGCACGCGTGTAAACTCCATAAATCCAATTGGCTATTGATGGTTTCACGGCCGTAGCCGCCTACAACAGGAGCCCAAAGTGAGCGATCACCCCCGTCCCGAGACCGTCGCCCTGCACGGCGGTCAAGAGCCCGACAGTGCGACGAACGCGCGCGCGGTGCCGATCTATCAGACGACGTCATACGTGTTCGACGACACGCAGCACGCCGCGGACCTGTTCGCTCTGGCCGTGCCCGGGAACATCTACACGCGGATCATGAACCCCACATGGGGGGTCCTCGAGGAGCGGCTGACCGCGCTCGAGGGCGGCGTCGCAGCCCTCGTCACCGCATCCGGCCAGGCGGCTGTGACCTACTCGGTGCTCAACATCGCCCGCGCCGGCGGACAACATCATCTCGGTTCCCAGCTCTACGGCGGCACCTACAACCTGTTCGCGCACACCCTGCCCGCAGTACGGCATCGAGGTGCGCTGGGCCGACGCGGACGACCCCGGGCGGTCGCGCGCCTCGCCGACGACGCACCGCCTGTCGTTCGCGGAGACGATCGGCAACCCGCGCTGAACGTCCTGGACGTGCCCGCCTGGGCGCAGGCCGCACACGCCCAGGGCCTGCCGCTGATCATCGACAACACCGTGCCGACGCCGATCGGAGCGCGCATCTTCGAGCAGGGCGCGGACATCGCGGTCCACTCCCTCACCAAGTTCATCGGAGGCCACGGGACCTCGATCGGGGGAGCCCTCGTGGACAGCGGCAACTTCGACTGGGCGGCGCACGCCGACAGCTATCCGGGGCTGACACGGCCCGACCCCTCCTACCACGGCGTCGTGTGGACCGACGCCCTCGGACCCGCTGCGTACGCCGGCCGGGCCCGCACGGTGCTGCTTCGCAACACCGGCGCGGCGCTCTCCCCGTTCAACGCGTTCCTCTTCCTGCAGGGCATCGAGACCCTGGCCCTGCGCATGGAGCGCCACAACTCCAACGCGCAGGCGGTCGCCGAGACCTCAACAAACCATGAGGCGGTCGAGTGGGTCTACTACCCGGGGCTCCCCGTCCAGCTCCTACCACGAGGTCGCGGGACGCGTGCTGCGCGGCGGCTACGGGGCGCTCGTGACGTTCGGCGTGCGCGGAGGCGCCGACGCCGGCCGCGCGTTCATCGAGAACCTCAAACTGTTCAGCCACCTGGCCAACATCGGGGACGCGAAGTCGCTGGCGATCCACAACGCGTCCACGACACACTCGCAGCTGAATGACGAGGAGCTCGCGGCCGCAGGGGTGACCCAGGAGACCGTTCGCCTGTCCGTCGGCATAGAGCACATCGACGACATCGTGGAGGACCTCGAGCAGGCCCTGGCCGCAACCCGATCGCTGATCACGGCATGAGCGGGGGCGGCGTCGGCCGCGTGAAGACCCAGCGGGTCGTCCTGTTCGACCGGGACGCCCCGCTGGAGCTCGAGTCCGGCGTGAGCCTCGCGCCGGTGCAGGTCGCATACGAGACGTACGGGAGCCTTGACGCCGACGGGCGCCAACGCGGTGCTCGTCTGCCACGCGCTCACCGGCGACGCCCACGCAGCCGGGCATCACGGCAACCCGTCGCGACGAGGCTGGTGGGACACGATCATCGGCCCGGGGCGCCCCCTGGACACGGACCGCTTCTTCATCATCTGCCCCAACCTCCTCGGCGGCTGCGCGGGCACCACCGGGCCGTCGAGCGTCGACCCGGCCACCGGCCGCGCGTATGGCCTCGGGTTCCCGCTGCTGACCGTGCGGGATCTCGTCACCGTCCATCGCGCGCTGCTCAGCCATCTCGGCATCACGCATGTCCACGCTGCGATCGGCGGGTCGCTCGGCGGCATGCAGGCGCTGCAATGGGCGCTCGACCATCCCGGCGAGGTCGAGCGGGCGGTCATGATCTGCGCCAGCGCCCGCCTGAGCGCCCAGAACATCGCCTTCACCGCCGTCACGCGCGCCGCGATCCTCAGCGACCCCGACTTCCAGGACGGGAACTATCTCGACGGCCCCTCACGGCCCGCCCGCGGCCTCTCGCTGGCCCGCAAGGTCGGCCACATCACGTACCTCTCGGAGGAGTCGATGCGGCGCAAGTTCGACCGTTCGCGCCGTGACGGGGCGTTCGCGCCGATGAGCATGGCCAGCGACTTCGAGGTGGAGCACTACCTGGACCACCAGGGCGAGAGCTTCGTCGAGCGCTTCGATGCCGCTCAGCTACCTCTACCTGACCAGGCTGATGGACTACTTCGAGCCGTTCTCGGGCGACCGGCCGGACCTCGCGGGTGCCTCGACGCGCTTCATAGCGATCTCGTTCGACAGCGACTGGCGCTTCGGCAGCGAGCATTCGCGGGCGATCGTCGCCGAGCTCGAGAGGTGCGCCGCGAAGGCCCGCCACGTCGAGGTCGCCTCCCCCTGGGGTCACGACTCGTTCCTGCTCGAGCTCGAGGAGTACCACCGCGTGGTCGCCGAGGCTCTCGGCGAAGACGTCCGCGCCAGGGCACCTGCCCCGATGGGCCGGCGCTAGGGCATCTGGAACGCGCGGATCCTCTCAACGCGCCTGTCGGCGCGAACGAGGCTGCGCACGCTCTCGGGCGAGCGCGCGTCGAGCAGGGACGCCAGCGCGATGAACGTCTGCGCGGTCGTGAGCGCGTCTCCGGCCGCCTCATGAGGCCTGTGGGAGGGCAGCCCCAGCTCGCCGGCGAGCTCCGCGAGCGTGAGGTGGCGTCGGTCTCGTCCGTCGCGCTCATGGAGCCACAGCAGCCCGAGCACCGCGGTGTCGACCATCGGACGGCGCAGCCTCAGGCCCTGGCGGCGCAGGGCCGGCGTCAGAAAGCTCCGCTCGACCGCGGCAGCATGGACGACCGGGATCCTGCCCGCCATCGCCGCCAGGAGCGGGTCGATCGCCTCATCCAGCGCGGGCGCGTGCTCGAGGTCCGCGACCCGCAGCCCGTGGACCCTGATCGATGACTCGCTGATCGGCCCCGAAGGGCGCACGAGGCCCTGTGTCGCCGATCCTAGGACGATGCGCCCCTCGTCGATCGGGATCGCGCCGAAGGAGAGGATCTCGTCGCGTCGCGGGTCCAGACCGCTGAGCTCCAGATCGACCGCGCAGAAGCGCGCCTGGCGCCACGGCGTGCGGTCCGGCGGCGGTCGCAGAGCGCGGTAGGCATAGGCCCCGGGCGCCGGGCGGGCGTCGCTCATCGGGCGCGGATGTCCAGTTCGGCCGCTATCCGCTTCTGCACCGACGCGACAGCCCTGAACGCCTCCTTCAGGTGGCTCCTGGTGAGCGTGCTGAGCTCGCGCGGGTCGAGATGGTCGTCGGGCTGCAGCCCCTCGCGCATCTGCTCCACCTGGTGCTCGAGCCGCAGCTCGGTGAAGAGCTCGAGCGCATCGGTGAGGGTTTCGACGTCAGCGACCGGAAGCGTCCCGGCGTCCCGCGCGGCGCGCAGACGCTCCTGCGTCGAGGCGCTCGTCACGCCGGCCGCCATGCCCGCCCAGCGCGCCAGGTCGACGACGGGGAGCAGGCCGCCGTTCTTGAGGTCCAGGCGCCCCCGGTGCTCACCATCATGCTCGAGCACCAGTCCGCGCATGAAACCCGTCGGGGGCCTGTGCGAGAGGGCGAAGCGCGCGAGCAGCCGCAGCAGGTCCGGCCGCGCCTGAGCGGAGCGGAAGGTGTCCGACAGCGGCGTGCCCCGGTGGATGCCCCACACGGGACGGCTGTCCACCAGAACCGAGACGAGGATCAGCGCCTGCTCACGCGTCGGGTTCTCGATCCAGGACCTCGCCGCATGCTGCCACGAGTCGAGCGAACGAACGAACAGTCGCTCCGACGCACTCGCGCCATGGCTGTCGATGCGGATGTCGCACTCCTGCAGGCCCGCCACCACGGTGCTCGCGAGCGAGTGCAGGAACGAGCGGATGCTCTCCTCCGGCACCTCGCCGTACCACACGATCGCACTGTCGGCGTCCGAGCCCGGCGTCGCCTCGCGCCTTGACTGGCTTCCGAGAGCAAGCCACGAGAAGCCGGCCGGAGGTGCTCCGGCGTCCGCCAGCGCGATCTCGATGAGCCTGCGCGTCAGGGCGTCCAGCAGGACCGAGTACATGGTCGCGATGCTCGAGGCCGCGACGCGGGCGTCGTGCTGGGCGATGACGGCCGGGCGCAGCCCGCGGGCGGCGCGGACCACCGCCTCCACGTTGCCCGCCCTCGCGATCTCAGCGCGCAGATTGAACGAGGAGAGCGTCTGGACGGCGTGCAGGTCGACTGCTTCCACCACACCGATGACTTCGCGGCCCGCGCGCACGACGGGAAAGTGGCGGATGCCGCGGTCGAGCATCTCGAGGAGCACATCGCCTGCCAGGCGGTCCGGCTCGACCGTGTAGGCAGGAGCGCTCATGGCGTCCGACACCGGCGCGTCGGGAGACAGTCCCCCGGCGACGACGCGCGAGCGCAGGTCCCGGTCGGTGAGGATCCCGAGCGAGCTGCCCAGCTCGACCACGACGGCGCTGGCGCCGGCCGCCGTCATCATCTCCGCGGCCCTCCGGATGCTCGTCTGCGGTGAGCACAGCACCGGGGGGTCGCGAATCAGCGCTCCGACGGGCTGGCCCGACGGGTCGCCGTCGGGCCGGCGCTGGGTCAGCGCCGTCGGGGCGCTCGCGTGCATCTCCAGAAGAGAACGCGCGACGAACCCGACGCTCTCCGGCCGCGCGAGCACGGAGCGCGCGACCTCCTGGGGAATCCGGTAGCAGAGGGTGTCCTCCAGCGCGCGCGCGGCGAACCCGGGCGGCAGCCCGGACAGCATGGAGGAGTGACCGAAGAGCTCGCCGGCTGCGAGCAGGTCGAGCACCCGGCCCGCGAGCACGATCTCGACCGCGCCCGTGCGGACGACCCGCAGGTGCTCGACCGGCTGTGCGCCCTGAGAGAAGATGGTCGATCCGGCCGGGAAGAACTCGATCTCGGTGGACGCGGCGACACGCTCCACATCGGCCTGGGAGAGAGCATCGAACGGAGGGAGGGTGCGCAGGAACTCGACGACATCCGAGAGCGCCGCGATCGGGCCCGGCTCACGATCTTGGGCGCCTGCATGAGCTGACACTCCGTGATCGTACGCTGAGCTCAGTGGGCGGGGCGCGAACGCTCAGGCGCCGCCGCGGCGCGAGCGCGTAGGATCCCGCGGATGCTGAGCGCGGTCCCGCCCGAGAGAGAGCCGCGCGCGCCCGAGCCCGAGCCCGCGAGGAGCAGTGCATGGATCGCCTGACCGCGGTCGACGCTGGGTTCCTGGACCAGGAGCGGGGCGGCGCCCATCTCCACGTCGGCGCCGTGCTGATATGCGACGGGCCGCCGCCGTCGCAGGCCGACATGATCGCGCACCTCGAGTCTCGGCTGGACCTGGTGCCGCGGTACCGCCAGAGACTGGCCAAGCCGCCGCTGAGCCTCGGCAAGCCGTATTGGGTGGACGACCCGGGCTTCAACATCTCCTACCACGTGCGCCACACGGCGCTGCCCGCACCCGGTGGGCAGGAGGAGCTGCGCCGCCTCACCGGGCGCATCTTCGCCCAGCGACTGGACCGCACCAAGCCGCTGTGGGAGATGTGGGTGGTGGAGGGCCTTGACGAAGGGCGCTTCGCGCTGATCAACAAGACTCACCACGCCGTCGTGGACGGGGTCAGCGGCATCGACCTGACAACGGCGATATTCGACATCGACGCCTCACCGCCGCCCCTCGCCGACGGCCCACGCGAGAGCTGGTCGGCGCCGCCTCCGCCCACCGCGGCGGAGCTCGCCGCAAGCGTTGCACGCGACGTCGCCCTGACGCCCATGCGCCTGCTCCACCAGGCGGGCTCCCTCGCGGCAACACCGAAACGGGCGCTCTCGGATGCCGCCCGCATCATCGGCGGGCTGGGCGAGATCGCGGCCGTGATGGGCACACGCGCCACTCACACCGCGCTGAATGGTCCGATAGGACCGCACCGGGACATCGCGTGGATGGAGGTCGACCTCGAGGATCTGAAGGCGATCAAGAACGGGCTCGGCGGTACCGTCAACGACGTCTTCCTCGCTGTCATGGCGGGGGCGATCCGGCGATGGCTGCGAACCCACGGCGAGCTCGTGGACGGGCTCCGGCTGCGTGCCTGCGTGCCGGTCTCCGTCCGCACCGAGGCCGAGCACGGCGCCCTCGGCAACCGCATCGTGGCGATGTTCGCGCCGCTGCCGGTCGGTATCGAAGATCCGGTGGAGCGCCTGCGGGAGGTGACGCGCGCGATGGCGGGCCTGAAGGAGTCCGGCCAGGCCGTCGGCGCAGATGCGATCGCGGCCGTCGAGGAACTCGCCCCGCCGACGATCCTCGCGCAGGCCTCGCGCCTGCAGTTCTCCACCATGCTCTACAACGTGCTGCTCTCGAACGTGCCCGGGCCGCAGTTCCCCGTGTACGTCCTCGGCCGCGAGCTGCGCTCGTTCGTCCCCGTTGCGTTCCTCGCGGAGGACAAGCGGCTGGCCGTGGCGATCGTCTCCTACAACGGACGGGCCGTCATCTCGATCATCGCCGACAGCGACCACGTGCATGACCTTCAGGAGCTCGTGGGCGAGGTCAGCGGCTCGGTGGCGGAACTGCAGGCGGCGGCCGGGGATGCCCGGCCGAAGCGTGCGCGCCGGAGACGGGCGTCCTGAGCACGACGCTGGTGACCGGGGCGAGCGGCTTCATCGGCTCGCATGTCACCCGACTGCTGCTCGAGCGGGGCGAGCACGTCAGGGTGCTGGTCCGCTCGCCGGCGAGGCTCGCCGACGTCGGCATCGACAACGGAGCGCGCGGGCTCGAGGTCCACACCGGCGACCTGCTCGACCCGGCGACGCTCGCGCCCGCGCTGCGCGGCGTGACCCGCATCCACCACATCGCCGGGAGCATCTCGCTGCGCGAGCGCGACAGGCAGCGGATGCACGACGTGAACGTGACCGCCACCGTCAACCTGCTGCAGGCCGCCGCAGACTGCGACGCGGTCGAGCGGATCGTCTATCTCGCGAGCATATTCGCCCTTGGCGGGGGAGACGGGATCGCGGTACGCGAGGATGCCGAGTGGGGTCTGTCGGCTCTCGACGTGCCGTACGTCCAGGCCAAGCGCGAGGCGGAGCTGATCGCGCGCGGGCACGCGAGCCGCGGGATGCCCCTCGTCTTCGCCTACCCGTGCTTCTGCTACGGGCCTGGCGACGTGTACGAATCGAGCTCGGACCTGCTCGCGGGATTCCTGCGGGGCAGCCTCCCGGCCTACATCAACGGCGGACACAACGCGATGGATGTGCGGGATGCCGCGGAGGGACTGCTCCTCGCGATGGAGCGCGGCACCATCGGTGAGCGCTATCTGCTCGGCGGCGAGAACATCACGTTCGAGCAGCTGTTCGGGCTGCTGACATACATCACGGGGCGACCCGGCCCGCGGGTGAAGCTCGCGCCGGCGCTCGCACGAACCCTCGCCAGGGCCGCCGACCGCGTGGCCGGGGAACCTCCGCTGACGCTCCAGATGGCGTTGATGAGCGAGCGTCGCTGGTACTACGACGACAGCCGCGCCCGAGCCGAGCTCGGCTACACCTCGCGGCCCCTGCAGCAGACGCTGCGCGACGCGGTCGATTGGCATCTCGAGCGCGGAGTCGGCTGATCTGCTGATCGGCTGCTCTGCAGGGCGCGGCAGCGAGCTCGTCTGGACGAAAGGGCACGGTTCACGGGCTGCAAACACCGGATACCCCGCGGTCGGCTACCCTGCGGTGCACGGACTGAGAGAGGGAGGCACGGATGAGGGACGGACGGAGTCGGGTCGCTGTAGTCGCAGGGGTACTGGTGCTGGCCGTCCTCGGGCTCGCGGGCAACGCGCTCGTGGCGCAGGCCGGAGGCTCGAGCACCGGCGTGCTCACGGCCGGCTACAACAACCTGCGCGACAACTGGGACCCCGAAGAGCCGGGGCTGAGCCCGTCCGCCATCCAGTCCGCGTCGTTCGGCAAGCTCTTCTCGACGAAGGTCGAAGGCGCCGTGTACGCACAACCACTCGTGGTCAATGGAGACGTGATCGTGACCACCGAGAGGGCGAAGGCCTACGCGATCAACGGCAGCACCGGCGCGATCCTCTGGAGCCGCACGTTCGGCAACCCGTTCAAAGCGTCGACGATCGGATGCTCCGACCTGAAGCCCTACATCGGCTCGACATCGACGCCGGTGGTCGACCCGTCGACGGGCACGATCTACATGACGACGCGCCTTCAGGAAGGCAGTGGGCTCTCGAACGCCCACTGGTACCTGCAAGCGCTCTCGGCGTCGACCGGGCAGGAGGTCGAAGGCTTCCCGGTCCGCATCTCCGGGACGCCCGTGAACACACCGGGAGTGCCGTTCAACGACAACTACCAGATGCAGCGCCCCGGCCTGCTGCTCCTGAACGGGGTCGTCTACATGGGGTTCGCATCCGACTGCGACATCGCCCCCTACCGCGGAATCGTGGTCGGCGTCAGCACGTCGGCCCACAAGATCACACGATGTGGAGTGACGAGTCGGGCACCGGCACCGACGAAAACTCCGAGGCGGGCATATGGCAGGGCGGGGGAGGGCTCGTCTCCGACATACCCGGGAGGATCATCGTCACCTCCGGCAACGGGGTCTCCCCGACGGCGGCGCCCTCCAACGACCCGCCGGACACGCTCTCGGAGTCGGTGATCGGACTCACGGTGGGCAGCGGCGGCGAACTCAAACCGACGCAGTTCTTCTCGCCGAGCAACGCGCCCACGCTCGACCAGAACGACGAAGACCTCGGCTCCGGCGGACCGGTCGCGCTGCCGACCGAATACTTCGGGACCTCCGCCCATAAACATCTTGTCGTTCAGGTGGGCAAGGACGGGCGGATCTTCCTCGTCGACGCCGACAACATGGGCGGCAGCCAGCAGGGACCCGGGAAAACGGACGCGGTGCTGCAGACACTGGGACCGTTCGACGGTGTCTGGGGGCATCCCGCCGCCTACGGCGGCCAGGGTGGCTGGGTCTACGTACTTGAGAGCGCCGGCGGCGGCTACCTGCGGGCACTCAGCTACGGGCTCAACGGGCAGGGGGCACCCGCCCTGACCTCTGTGGCGACCAGCGCCGAATCCTTCGGCTACACCTCCGGATCCCCACTGGTGACGAGCAGCGGGACGACCGCCGGCAGCGCGGTGGTCTGGGTCGTCTACGCATCTGGACTGAGCGGCAGGAAAGCGGAACTGCGGGCCTATTCGGCGGCTCCCAGCGGAGCCAACCTGCCGCTGCTCTGGTCGACGCACATCGGGACCGCCTCGAAGTTCGCGGTTCCAACCGCATACGACGGCCGGGTCTACGTGGGCACACGGGACGGGCATCTGATCGCGTACGGCTCCTCCGCCGCGGCGCCCGTGCAGGCAGCCGCACTCGACGCGGGACAGGTGGCCGTCGGCGCGAGCAAGACGCTGACACTGTCGATCTCCGCCACGACGCCGCTGAAGATCACGGGTCCCCTCACCGTCTCCGGTGAGGAAGGCGCGCCCGGCATCGCAGCGGTGACCGCCTCGCGCGGCCGCGCCCACGCCGCCGCGCACCCGAAGGCGAAGGTCCTCACCGCGGGCCCGGCCAATCCGAACGGGTCGGGAACCGTCGGACTGGGGCGGACCGTGTTCCGGGTGCGCCGCCAGCCCCTCGGCGCCCACATCGCGGCCGGAGGCACAATCCGGGTGAAGGTCACGTTCACCCCGGCACACGCCGGCCCTGATGTGGGGGAGCTCTCGATACCGACGAGCGCCGGGACACGCACGGTGACCGTATCCGGCTACGGCACCGCGCCGGGGCTGCTGATCTCGGCACAGCCGCTGGCGTTCGGGACCGTCGACACGGGGGCCGGAGGCAAGGGGCTCGCGCTGACGCTGAGCAACAGCTGGGACCGACCTGAGACGTTCCTCGGCGCGAACGGCCCCGGCGGCCCATACACCGTCACCGGCCTGCCCGCCGCCGGCACCGTCCTGGCCCCGCGCCAGGCCGTGACCGCCTCGGTGCATTTCGACCCCGGCCACGCCGGCACGTACCCCTCGACGCTCCAGCTCGCCACCAGCCAGGGGACCCTCACGGTGCCGGTCAGCGCAACGGCCGTCACCGGGGCGCCCCGCCTCGCCGTCGATCCCGCGTCGATCAGCCTCGGGAGCGTGCCCGTGGGCCAGAGCACGACGGCGAGCTTCGACGTGGGCAACAGCGGGACGGTGCCGCTGACGATCAGCCGCGCGATCGCGCCGCTCGGCATGTTCTCGGTGACCGAACCGGTGCCCGAGGGGCTCAGGCTCGACGCGGGGACGTTCATCCACGTGACGGTCACCTTCCAGCCGACCGAAGCCGGTGTCTTCACGGGCCGCTACCTCTTCAACAGCAACGACGGCAGGGGCTACGTGGCGGTGACGTTCACCGGCACGGGTACGTAGTGGGCGACGCCGTCGGCCGCGCCACCATCGAGGACCTCGTCGCGATAACCGGCGAGCAGCGGGAGTTCTGGGGCGAGCGCGACATGTCCCACCTGCACCACCCGATGCTCGTCCACGAGTTCGGCCAGACGTCCGTGGTGATCCGTTCGGAGGACGGCCCGATAGTCGCATACCTGTTCGGTTTCGTGACGCTCGACGGGCGCATCGGATACGCGCATCTGGTCGCGGTGCGCTCCTCGCACCGGCGGCTCGGGCTCGGGCGTTCGCTGTATGAGAACTTCGAGGCGCTGGCTCGCGAGCGCGACGCCGTCGCGCTGAAGGCCTACACGCGACCCGAGAACACCCAGTCGATCTCCTTCCACCGCTCGATCGGCATGAGCGTGAGCGAGGTGGCGGATTACTCGGGCCCGGGGGAGAACCGCGTCGTCTTCCGGCGCGAGCTCGCTTAGCCCGCCTCGGCGCCGAGCGTCTCCTGCAGAGAGCCGAGCGAGCGGAACAGATCAAGGGTGCGCTGCGCGCTCGCCTCGTCCAGGACCTCCAGCGCGAAGCCGACGTGCACGATCACATACTCCCCCACGCGCACACCGGGCACGTACGCGAGGCTGACCTGCTTGCGGATCCCACCGAAGTCAACCGTGCCCATCTGCAGCAGCGGGTCATCGCCCTTGATGCTCAACAGCTTGCCGGGGACCGCGAGGCACACAGCCCCAGTCTCCCAGGTCTGAGAGCCGGCGTGCGATCCTTCGCTGCGGTGGAGGTTCTGCAACGACGCCGGCTGATAGTGCGGGGCGCCGTCCAGGGCGTCGGGTTCCGGCCGTTCGTCCACAGGATCGCCGGCGAGATGTCCCTCGAGGGCCACGTTCGCAACACGACAGCGGGGGTGGTGGTGGATGTCCAGGGGCCCGCGGTCACCCTCGACGAGTTCACCGCACGGATGCTCTCCGAACACCCGCCGCTGGCTGTCATAGAGGGGGTCGAGACCGAGCTGCTCGAGCCGGCTGCGGCGGGCGGCTTTTGGATCGTCGCGAGCACCGGCACGGGAACCGGTGCGCGCGTGCCGCCGGACGCCGCGACCTGCCCCGCATGCCTCGCCGAGATGCGCAACCCAGCCTCGCGCCGGGCCGGGCACGCGTTCATCTCGTGCACCGACTGCGGGCCGCGCTTCACGATCGCCCTCGGGCTTCCCTTCGACAGGGGAAACACGACGATGGCGCCGTTCGGGATGTGCGCCGCGTGCCGCTCTGAATACGAGGATCCCGCGGACCGGCGGTTCCACTCCCAGACGATCGCCTGCCCCGGGTGCGGGCCGGCGCTTTGGCTCAAGCAGCCGGACGGCGAGAGCGTCACGGGAGACCGCGCCGTGCTTGATCGCGCGCAGGCGGCCCTGGCACAGGGTGCGATCGTCGCGGTCAAGGGCATCGGCGGCTGGCACCTCGCGTGCGACGCGGCGAACGAGAACGCCGTCGCCCTGCTGCGCCGGCGCAAGGGCCGCGGCGAGAAGCCGTTCGCCGTCATGTGCCCCGACGTCCAGGCCGCTCGGCGGCTCGGCGAGATCAGCGAGAGCGCCGCCCGGCTACTCCAGTCCAGCGTGGCTCCGATCACCCTCGTGCCGGCTCGTCACGGCGCGAGCACCGCGAGCGCGCTGGCTCCCGGCAGCCCGCTCGCCGGCCTGCTGCTCGCGTACACGCCCGTGCATCACCTGCTCTTCTCGGGTGCGCCGTTCGGTGCCCTCGTGATGACGTCCGGCAACCGCAGCGACGAGCCCATCGCGACGTCCGACCGCGACGCACGCAGCTCTCTGGCCGGGATCGCGGACATGTGGCTCGGCCATGACAGGGAGATCGCGGCGCCGTGCGACGACTCGGTGGTGCGCGTGCACGGTGATCGCACGCTCGCCGTGCGCCGCGCCCGCGGGTTGACCCCGGTGCCGCTCACGCTGCGCGGGCCCTCGCGCGGGCCGGCCGTGCTCGCCGTGGGCGGCGACGTCAAGTGCGCGCCCGCGCTCGCGCACCGGGGGCATGTGATCGTCGGACAGCACATCGGTGACCTCGACGGCCCCGGCGGGCTGCAGGCCCTCGAGCGCGCCGCCGCACGTCTGCAGCGGGTCACCTCGGTCACGGCTCGAACACTCGCGTGCGACCCGCACCCGGGATACCGCGGGTCCGGCTGGGCGCGCCGAGTCGCCACCGGCGCGGGCATGCCCGCCCCGCTCGCCGTCCAGCACCACCACGCGCACATCGCAGCGGTGATGGCCGAGCATGGCCTGGACGGCGGCGAACCGGTGCTCGGCATCGCATTCGACGGCACCGGCTACGGGGTGCCCGACGGCACGATCTGGGGCGGTGAGATGCTGCTCGCCGACTACCGCGGGTTCAGGCGGGTGGGCCACCTCCGCGCCGTCCCGCTGCCGGGAGGGGATGCGGCCGTCCGGAACCCCGCGAGGGTGGCACTCGCACACCTGCATGTGGCCGGTGTTCGGTGGGACCCGCGTCTGCCGTGTGTCGCGGCGTGCACCGGCGAGGAGCGGATGGTCCTGGCGCGGATGCTGGAGAGCGGGGCGGGGTGCACCACTGCGACGAGCGCCGGCCGCCTGTTCGATGCCGTCGCCTCCCTGGCCGGCGTGCGCCACACCTCGACATATGAGGGCCAGGCCGCGGTCGAGCTCGAGGCCGCGGGTGCACGGGCCGGCGCCGTGGAGGGATATCCCGTCGGGCTGACGGCCGGTTCGCCGCTCGTGCTCGACACGGCGCCGCTGATGAGAGAGGCCGCCCGCGACGTCCTGCGCGGCGCCGCCGGCGCGCACATCTCGGCGAGGTTCCATGCCGGTCTTGCCACCGCGAGCGCGCTCGCGGCCCTCCGCCTCGCCCAGCAGGCTGGCACGGACACCGTCGCCCTCGGGGGAGGGGTGTTCGCGAACATGCTCCTGCTGGACGGGATCACGCTGCAGCTGCAGGCGGCCGGGATGCGCGTGCTGACGGCCGAACGGTTCCCGGCCAACGACGGAGGGCTGGCGCTCGGGCAGGCAGCTGTGGCGAGCGCGTGCGCGAGCGAGCCGTGAGCGCGGCGCCCGGCAGCCCGACTTGACATGAGCAGCCGCGAGCGGTGGAGTCTTCCCCGGTGAGATACCTCGAGGAGTTCCAGGACCCCGGTCTGGCAAGGAGCCTGCTGTCAGACATAGAGCGAACCGTCACACGGCCCTGGGCGATCATGGAGGTCTGCGGCGGGCAGACGCACTCCATCATCCGCAACGGCATCGACCAGCTGCTGCCCGAGCAGGTCGAGCTGATCCACGGTCCGGGATGCCCGGTATGCGTCACCCCCGTGCAGATGATCGACCGGGCACTCGCGATCGCAGCCACACCCGGCGTGATCTTCTGCTCGTTCGGCGACATGCTCCGCGTGCCGGGCGGCGAGCGCGACCTCTTCTCGGTCCGCGCCGTGGGCGCCGACGTTCGGATCGTCTACTCGCCGCTGGACGCGGTCGCGCTCGCCCAGCAGAACCCGGGCAACGAGGTGGTCTTCTTCGCGATCGGCTTCGAGACCACCGCACCCGCCAACGCAATGGCCGCGCTGGAGGCCGAGCGCCTCGGCCTCGTGAACTTCTCGATGCTCGTCTCGCACGTGCTCGTCCCTCCCGCGATCGAGGCGATCCTGCGCTCGCCGGCGTGCCGTGTGCAGGCGTTCCTGGCAGCAGGCCATGTATGCACCGTGATGGGGACCGAGCAGTACCGTCCGCTCGCACTGGAGTACCGCGTCCCGATCGTCGTCACGGGGTTCGAGCCGCTCGATGTGCTCGAGGGGGTCCGCAGGGCCATCCACCAGCTGGAGGCGGGAACAGCGGAGGTCGAGAACGCCTATGCGAGGGCGGTGCGCCCGGACGGCAACCGTGCGGCGCAGGAGGTGCTCGAGCGCGTGTTCGAGCCGACTGATCGCACATGGCGAGGGATCGGGGAGATACCAGCGAGTGGTTGGCGCCTGCGCGGGGGATACGCGCGCTTCGACGCGGAACAGCGGTTCGAGGTTGGGTCGATCCGGACCTCGGAGGCCGCCGGCTGCCGCAGCGGAGAGGTGCTCCAGGGCCTGATCCGGCCAAGCGATTGCGAGTTCTTCGGCACCCGGTGCACGCCGCGCACGCCGCTCGGCGCGACGATGGTCTCCGGTGAGGGCGCCTGCGCCGCCTACTACCGCTACCGTGGCGCCCGGCCCGACCCCGACGGTGCCCGCGTTGCCTGAGGAGGCGGACGCGGGGGCGCGCCTGCAGGAGTGGACCTGCCCCGTGCCGCTTCGCGACCACGAGCGCGTGATCCTCGGCCACGGAGGCGGGGGCCGCCTGCAGGCCGAGCTGATCGAGCATCTGATCCTGCCGGCATTCGGCGGCCGCACGCTCACCCGTCTCGCGGACGCGGCGGTCCTCGACGCCGGCCAGGGGCGTCTCGCGCTGACCAGCGATGCGCACGTCGTGCACCCCCTCGAGTTCCCAGGAGGCGACATCGGAGCCCTCTCGGTGCATGGCACGATCAACGACCTCGCGATGATGGGCGCCCGCCCGCTCGCGCTCACCGCAGCGCTGATCATCGAGGAGGGCCTCGCGATCGACGTGCTGGGGCGGATCATCACCTCGATGGCGGCTGCGGCGAGATCCGCAGGCGTCGAGGTCGTGGCCGGCGACACGAAGGTGGTCGAGAGGGGCAGCGCCGACGGGCTGTTCATCACCACCACCGGACTGGGGCTGCTCGCGGACGGGGTGAACATCGGCCCAGAGCGCGCACGGGCCGGCGACGTCGTCCTCGTCAGCGGCCCGATCGGCGATCACGGGATCGCCATCCTCAGCGTGCGGGAGGGCCTCGAGTTCGCCGGGGAGCTCGCCTCGGACAGCGCGCCGCTGCATGAACTCGTCGCAGCCATGCTCGCCGCCGCGCCGGGCGCGGTGCGCGTCCTGCGCGACCCCACGCGCGGCGGCCTGGCCAGCGCGCTGAACGAGATCGCCAACTCGTCCGCAGTCGCCATCGAGCTGCAGGAGCGCGAGATTCCCGTGAGGGAGATCGTCGCGTCGGCGTCCTCGCTTCTCGGGCTCGACCCGCTGTATGTGCCGTGCGAGGGACGCCTCACCGCGATCGTCGACCCGGATGGCGTCGAGGCGGTGCTCGAGGCGATGCGCCGCGAGCCGCTCGGCGTCGAGGCGTGCGTCATCGGCTCCGTCTCGGATGGACCGGCGGGACTCGTCACCGGCCGCACCGGGATCGGCGGCGTCCGCGTGATCGACCTGCAGATCGGCGAGCAGCTTCCTCGAATCTGCTGATGCCGCGGTGCGCAGGCATTAACCTGAGCTCATGAGCGAGCGGCCCGAGCTGCGCGTCGCAGACACTGACAAGGAGGCACTGGTCCAGGAACTGCGCGAACACATGCTCGCGGGCCGGCTCACCTCAGAGGAGTTCGAGGAGCGCCTCGGGGCCGCATACCAGGCGCGCACGCGCGCGGACCTGAACGCCCTGAAGGAGGATCTGCCGGTCAGCCCCGCAACCGTCGACAGGGCGCTCGCGCAGCGACGGACGCGTCTGCAGCGACGCCTCCTGCAGGAGAGCGGCGGCGCGGTAGGGCTCACCGCCGTCTGCATCGCGATCTGGGCCGCGAACGGGGGCGAAGGACAGTTCTGGCCGATATGGGTGATCATCGCCACGCTCATCCCGCTGGGACGCAACGCGTGGCTGCTGTTCGGGCCCGACCCGGACCCGGACGCCGTCGAGGCTCACCTGAACCGCCGCCGTGCGCGGCATCTGGACAGGGAACACCGGCGGTCGGGCCGCGGCGAGCTCCCCAGGTGAGCGCACAGGCAAGCGGCACGCCACCCGAGATCAAGGGTCGCTGCGACAGCGCCTTCGGCGCGCTCAGGGACGCGTTCCGCGCCAACTTCGTGGACCACGACGAGCTCGGCGCGGCGCTCGCGGTCAGCGTTGACGGGACCGTGGTGACCGACATCTGGGCAGGGTGGGCGGACGGCGCACGGACACGTCCCTGGCAGCACGACACCCTGGTCGACGTGTTCTCGGTCGGCAAGCCGATGGCGGCGATCTGCCTGCTGATGCTCGTCGAGCAGGGCGAGGTCGAGCTCGACCGGCCCGTGGCCGACTACTGGCCGCAGTTCGCGGCCGCCGGCAAGCAGGCGACGACGGTGCGGATGATCCTCGCTCACCGGGCGGGGCTGCCCGCGCTCAGGAGCCGGCTCGCGCCGCACGCGATGTACGACTGGGAGCAGATGACCTCGCAGCTGGCCTGCGAGGAACCCTGGTGGGAGCCTGGGGCACGCCACGGCTACCACGTGAACACCTTCGGCTTCCTCGTCGGCGAGATCGTTCGCCGCGTCAGCGGGCAGCCGATCGGGGTGTTCTTTCAGCGGAACGTCGCGGAGCCGCTCGGCGCCGACTTCCACTTCGGGCTCCCGGCCCGCGAGCACTGGCGCGTCGCCGAGTTCCTGTTCCCGCAGATGCCGCGCCTGCAGCCCGGCGCCCCGCCGAACATGACCGCGCACGCGTACATGAACCCGCACGGCCTCTCCGGCGACGGGACCGTCAACACGGCGGCGTGGAGGGAGGCGGAGATGCCCTCATCCAACGGTCACTCCAACGCCAGGGCCGTGGCTGCGATCTACGGCGCGCTGGCGGGAACCCATGGTGCGACCCGCTCGCGCCCGCGACGCTCGCCGCCGCCACCAGCGAGGCGTCATGCGGCCTCGACGCGGTACTTGGCCGGCCGTCGCGGTTCGGCCTCGGATTCCAGCTCACGCAGCCCGAGCGTCCGCTGGGTCCCAGCCCGAACGCTTACGGGCACTTCGGCGCAGGCGGCTCGCTGGGATTCGCGGATCCCGACGCCCGTCTCGCGTTTGGCTACACACCGAACCACGGTCTGGGACCGCGGTGGCAGAACCCGCGCAACCGCGCGCTCCTCGACGCTCTCTACAGCTGCATGTAGCTCCAGCGCGGGACGCGTCAGGAGGAGACCGGGGTGACGATCACCCCCGTGTCGCCATACGGGATCCGTTTGCCGCGGATCAGCCCTCCGATGGTGCCGAGGACCTTCGTGATCTTCGTCTGAAACCCATACTTCGCGACCACGCGCTCGCGGATCGCGTCGAGCTCGCCGCCGCTCACCATCCTCGCTGTGGCCTCGAGCTTCGCGGACCCCTCCTTGACCCGCCCGCGGGCGTCGCACGGCTGAACTGTCACGCGGTCGGTGTGCGCGAGGCGCTTGGCCTTGCCGGACCCGGAGCTCGTCCAGAAGCCGACGGTGGCGTCATCGATGCCGACCACCCACACAGGGGTCGACACCGGCGTACCGTCCCTGCGGAATGTCGTGAGGAGCATGTACCTCTCGTCGCTGAGGGCCATCGGTGCAGGGTAGCGCCCCCGTCCCCCGGGGCGTCCCGCGGGTGAGGGACCTCCAGAGCGGACTGGAGATGGAGGTGTGCGGATGCGTGCTCGCGTCTTCAGCCCGAGCACTCGGATCGCCGCAATCACCGCAGCCAACCGCTTGACGCGGGGCGAACCCCACCGTCCCGTTCCTCGCGGCCCGCCGCGGGCAAAGTCAGGAATCCGGGCGGCAGGGCCAGCAGCCCGCGAAGGTGGGCGAACGGGCCGCGGTGAGCGGCGAGCGCCCTGCGGAGCGCCCGCCTGTCACCGGGGGCGAGCGTGACGTGTGCGCCGGCGGGTGCGTAGCGGCGTTCGCGAATCCCCCTCACGTAGCGGCCCGCGCCGGGGCCGTAGGAGCGCTCGAGCCGTTGCTCGATCTCTGCCAGCGTGACCCCCGGGGCGAGCGCGATCCCCATGCGCGGCAGGGCGAGCGAAAGCTCGGCGAGCGCGGGGTCAGCCCGATGGTCCGCGGCCGCGCGGCGCCTGCTGGCGAGTATGCGCAGCGTGCAGAGGAGGATCAGAACGGCCAGCACCGCCGCGCCGGAGAGCAGGGGAGCCTCGTCCGAGCCGCCCCGCCTGCCGGCCCGCGGCGCGGCGCGGGCGAGCGCGGGGTCTGCGGCGGAGGGCAGCAGCCGGTGCAGGGCAGCGGCGCGCTCGGCCGGGGTCATCTGCGCGTCGGCCGCCCCGCCGGAGAGGCTGACCGGAGCCTGAGGAGTCGGGTCGAATGGCACCCAGCCGATACCGGTGAAGAAGACTTCGACCCAGGCGTGCGCTTCACGGGCGCTCACCTGGTAGCGATCGCTCCCGCGTTCATGCAGGCCGCTCGTGAATCCCGATGCGACGCGGGCTGGAATGCCGTCCATCCGCAGCATGAGCGTCATCGCCCCCGAGAACTGCTGGCAGTAGCCGGTGCGGTAGTCCAGCAGGAAAGAGACGAGCGGGAAGCGGCCCGTCGGTGGATTCGTGTCGTAGGTGAAGAGGCCGCCGCGCAGGAAGCCCTCGATGCGCGCCGCGACACCGTACTCGCCCGGTGCTCCAGCGGACAGGCGGCGTGCGAGCCTGTACACGCCCGCATAGGGCGAGGCGAGTATGCGGGCGACCCCCGCCGGGCCGGAGGACGAGACGGGCAGGGGAGCCCCCGAAGCCGACGGCAGGTCGAATTCGACATACCGCTTGAAGGGAGCCGGGAAATCTGCAGCTGCGAGACGCATTTCGGCCGCTGTGGGCCGCGGAACGTACGCCGTCACCGCGTACCTCACGCCGCTCTGCGGTTCGGCTGCGAGTTCCTGGGTCCCATCGGGTTCGGTCGGCAGCAGCCGAGGCACCGAGGCGCCGCTGATCGAGACTGCGAGGACCTGCCCGGGGCTGAGCAGCGCCCGGCTCGCGAACCCGCGCACCGTGAACGTCGCACGTCTGATCCAGCGTGGCCGGTCGCGCATTTCGGCTGTGATCGCGCTCGTTTCAAGCGGAGGATCGGCTGAGCGAAGGAAACGGGTGCCGTCGAAACGGTCGAGTGTGGTCGCCCTCCACAGCATCGGCGCGGAGGAGGTGACGTCGACCATCGTCTCCGAGGAATGGGGCCATCGCAGCGGGCCGTATGTCTGGTTCCATTCGAATCTCGTCGGCGTGAAAGCCTGCCCGAACGGGTTCCAGGCCGAATAGTCGATCAGGGGACGCGCGCCCGACAGCAGACCGGCGCCGACGATCGCAATCGCGGCGCCGGTCATCATCCACGCCGCCGCACGCCCGTCGAATGCCCGGCGGCTCCCGCGCGCTGCCCACCCCCAGGCGCACAGCGCGGCGAGCATGAGCGCTCCCTGAACCTGCCATCCGGTGCGGGACTCGTTGCTCGCCGCGATCACGTACAGCGTCAGGAGCAGCATCAATGCGCCCACGCGGCGCCCCGTGACCCGCCGGGCCGACGGCCAGAACGCCAGCGCAGCCGCGCAGACGACCGCCACCGCGATACACGCCATGATCGCCTCCCGTGCCTGCGGGGACCCGCCCGTATACGGCCACAGGCCGTCCATGTCGCCGACCCCGCTGCTCAAGCGCTGTGCGAGCGTGGACCACCGCCAAGGCCAGAGGTCATCCGCCGGGATGCCCGCCAGCCGGAGAGCCAAGTAGGCACCGGCGATCACGGTCGCGGACCGCGCCGCGACCGCGAAGCCGCGCGGGGCGCGTGCCGCAGCGCTCGCGAGCAGTCCTGCCCCCACAGCGGCGCCGCAGGCGACGATGCCCGCCACGGCTAGGACGGGCGGCTGCTCCAGGAGCCCGGCGAAGCGAAGACCCGCGAGGAGGCTCGTGAGCGAGAACGCAAAGACCGCGAGGGCAGAGAGCCTGCGGCTCGGACGAGCGGCGCTCACGACGCGGGCCGGCCGGCGAAGTCCTGCCGTGGCGCCGGCGGCGCTCATGCGGACCGTGCCAGATGACGGCCGTGAACCTGCTGGCAGCAACAGCCTGCCAGTTTGAACGCCACCCCCAGCTCCGGCAGAGGGCTTGGAGCGACCCGGTAGTGCGGGCCGCCGATCGCCGGCTCCGGGCCGCCCGCGGCGGTCACGTGGATCACCGTCAGCGCTCGGACATTCCTGCGGATGCGGGGAGCCCCCGTTCCGGCCTGCACGAGCGCAAGACGCGCGTGCAGGCCGGGCCAGCCTCGAAGGTCGGCTCTGATGACAGCCGCCCGCGCGTCGTCCGGCAGCAGAAGCAGACATCCCCCGTGGCGGGCGAGATGCACGCAGAGCGACGCGGCGGCGCTCAGTGCCTGATCCAGCGCACGACCGGACTCGGGGCGCATCGCGTCCACCTCGACCAGCACCCGCGGGTCATCCTCCGGTCTGAGGCTGTGCTCCATGAGCACGCCGGAGCGGGCGACGGTCGGCCAGTGGATGCGCGACGCGGGCCCTCCGGGACGGTGCACCCTCAACGAGTCGATCTCCTGCGGCGTCTCCCGCGATGAGCGCCCGGTGCCGCCGATGAGCGCGAGGTCGCGCTCGTCAACGCGGTGCACGCGAGGGAGCACCAGAACCTCCGCCGTATCAGAGCGGATGTCAGCGGCGCACAGGCCCAGCGGGTCAGCGACGCTGAGGACCGCGGGGCCCACCGTGTGGCGCCCCCGCCGCGAGAGCGCAGTTCGGCCTCGGATCTCCTCCGACCCGCGGACGGGGATCGCCCGTGCACCGGGCCACGGCGTGAGAGCGGCTCCCGGAAACGGAGTCCGCCCGCGGCGCACGCGAACGGACATCTGCACGCTCTCGCCCTCCTGCACCGTCAGGTCCTCGCAGCGCAGGGCCAGCCCGGCGCGCGCCGTGCTGGCCCTCACCCATACCGCGGCGAGGGCCGATCCCAGCAACGCGGCAATCCCGGGCATGTAGAGGGCGGGTGCGCCGAACAGGGCCGCGGTCAAGCACAGGAGCGCCCCGACGAGGGTCAGCTCCCGTGCGCGGCTCACAGGGCTCGGACCGTCGTGAGCGTCTCGCGAACGACCTGCTCGGGCACCGTGCCGACAGCCGACGGCGCGAGCATCAGGCGATGCGCCAGAACGGCGATTGCCATCCCCTTCACATCATCCGGCAGCGCGTGGTCGCGGCCGTCGAGCACCGCACTCGCTTTCGCCGCCTTCAGCAGCATCAGCCCCGCCCGCGGGCTGGCGCCGAGTTCCACCCGCGGATCACGACGTGTGTGACCGACGAGGGCGACGACGTACTCGCGCAGCGGCGCGCTCGCATGCACCTCTGAACATGCGCTCTGGGCGAGCTTGATCTCCGCGACCGACGTGACGGGGCTCAGGTCGAGAACCCGGTCGCCCCCTGCGTGTACCGAGAGCATCTCGGCCTCCTGGGCCGGCGAGGGGTATCCCAGGGACACGCGCACCATGAAACGGTCGAGCTGCGCCTCCGGCAGGGGATACGTCCCCTCATAGTCGACGGGGTTCTGCGTCGCGAGCACCATGAACGGACGTGCCAGCGGGTGACTGTCGCCGTCGACGGTCACCCGGCCCTCCTGCATGCACTCGAGGAGCCCCGACTGGGTTCTGGGCGAGGCCCGGTTGATCTCATCGACGAGCACGAGGTGAGCGAACACCGGGCCCGGGCGAAACTCAAAACGCCCTTCGAGCTGGTTGAAGACGTTCGTTCCCACGACGTCCGAGGGCAACAGGTCCGACGTGCACTGGATCCGCGCGTAATCAGCGTCGATCGACCGGGCGAGCGCGCGGGCAAGCGCGGTCTTGCCCACACCGGGATGATCCTCGATCAGCACATGCCCGTCCGCCATCAGAGCGACGAGCACCTCACGCAGGACGCCCTCGGGCACCTTCACCGCGCCGGCGATGTTCGCCGCGACGCGCGAACCCAGGGCAGCCACGTCAGGCGGACCAAGCTCCTCGACGGTAATGCCCATCGGATTCATCTTAGGCGCGCCGGGCTGTCCGGGTGGCATCCCGCCGCTCGGCGGCGGTGCGAGCTTGCAGTCGGCTCGCCCGCACGGGGACCGCGCAGGTCAGTTAGAGCCCGATCAGGCCCGTGAGCGGGCTCGTGACCGAGGTCGAGCCTGCCACGTTGGTCGCCTTGACGACCACGTCCAGCAGCCCGCCGACGTCGCCGTAGGCGAGCTGCAGAGATGAGCCTGTCGCGCCGCTGATATTCGCGCATGATCCGCCGAGCGCGTTACAGAGCTGCCATTGGTAGGTATAGGTGATGGGCTGTGTCCCAGTCCATGAGCCCGAGGTGACACTCAGCAGCTGTCCGTTCAGGAGTAGTCCTGAGATCGATGGCAGGGCTGTGTTCTTCGGCAGCAGGCCCGTGATGAGTCCCGTGATGGGTGTGGTGGCGGTTGTCGTGCCCGTGGCGTTGGTTGCCTTGACGATCACCTGCAGGGTTGAGCCGATGTCGGTGGGGGAGAGGCTGAGCGTTTCGCCGGTCGCTCCGGTGATGTTCGAGCAGGACTGTCCTGAGGGAGTTGCAGAGCTGCCATTGGTAGCTGTAGGTGATGGGTTGGGTTCCGGTCCACGTGCCGCTTGCGACGCTCAGCAGGCCGCCTTCCTGCAGGAGCCCCGAGACGGATGGGAGCGCTGTGTTTTTCGGCAGCAGGCCGTTGATCAGACCCGTGAGGGGTGTGGTGGCGGTTGTCGTGCCGGCGCTGTTGGTTGCCTTGACGATCACCTGCAGGGTTGAGCCGATGTCGGTGGGGGAGAGGCTGAGCGTTTCGCCGGTCGCTCCGGTGATGTTCGAGCACGACTGTCCAGGGAGTTGCAGAGCTGCCATTGGTAGGTGTACGTGATGGGTTGGGTTCCGGTCCACGTGCCGCTTGCGACGGTCAGCAGGCCGCCTTCCTGCAGGAGCCCCGAGATAGATGGGAGCGCTGTGTTTTTCGGCAGCAGGCCTGTGATGAGTCCTGTGATGGGTGTGGTGGCGGTTGTTGAGCCGGTGGTGTTGGTTGCCTTGACGATCACCTGCAGGGTTGAGCCGATGTCGCCCGCCGTGAGGGAGAGCGTTTCGCCGGTGGCGCCCGTGATGTTCGAGCAGGATCCCCCCAGTTCGTTGCAGAGCTGCCATTGGTAGGTGTACGTGATGGGTTGCGTTCCGGTCCAGGTGCCGCTTGCGACGGTCAGCAGGCCGCCTTCCTGCAGGAGCCCCGAGATAGATGGGAGCGCTGTGTTTTTCGGCAGCAGGCCTGTGATGAGTCCTGTGATGGGTGTGGTGGCGGTTGTCGTGCCGGCGCTGTTGGTTGCCTTGACGATCACCTGCAGGGTTGAGCCGATGTCGCCCGCCGTGAGGGAGAGCGTTTCGCCGGTCGCTCCGGTGATGTTCGAGCAGGATCCCCCCAGTTCGTTGCAGAGCTGCCATTGGTAGCTGTAGGTGATGGGCTCTGTCCCGCTCCAAGTTCCGCTCGTGGCGCTCAGCAGGGCGCCTTCCTGGAGCAGTCCCGAGATCGACGGCAGGACCGTGTTTTTCGGCAGCAGACCGCTGATGAGTTCACTCGCCGGAGTCGTCACCGACGTGGCGCCGGCGGCGTTCGTCGCCGTGACGATCACGTCAACCGTCGAACCGATGTCCGCCGCGAGCAGACCAAGCGTTTCGCCCGTGGCACCCGTGATGTTCGAGCACGACTGCCCGAGGGAGTTGCAGAGCTGCCATTGGTAGGTGTAGGTGATGGGTTGGCTTCCCGTCCACGTGCCGCTTGCGACGCTCAGCAGGCCGCCTTCCTGCAGCAGCCCCGAGATCGACGGGAGCGCTGTGTTCTTCGGCAGCAGGCCGGTGATCAGACCCGTGATGGGTGTGGTGATGGTCGTTGTGCCGGCGCTGTTGGTTGCCTTGACGATCACCTGCAGGGTCGAGCCGATGTCGGCGGGGGAGAGGCTGAGCGTTTCCCCGGTGGCGCCGGTGATGTTCGAGCAGGATCCGCCGAGCGGGTTGCAGATCTCCCACTGGTAGCTGAAGCTGATCGGCTGCGTGCCCGTCCATGTGCCTGTGGCGACGGTCAGGAGCTGTCCGTCCTGGAGAAGACCGGAGATGGACGGCGCAAGCGTGTTTTCAGGCAGGAGGGCAAGGATCGGGTTTGTCTCCGGCGATTCAGCAGTCGCGGCACCCTGCGCGTTGCTGGTCGTGACCCGGACCGCGATCGTGCTCGCCACATCGGCGGCGCCAAGCGAGTACGTGGACTGCGTGGCTCCCGAGATCGGTTCACAGCCTCCACCCAGAACGCCGCAACGGACCCATTGGTAGGCGTAGCTGAACGGCGGCGTCCCCACCCAGGCGCCGGGTGAGGCCGTGAGCGTCGCGCCTTCGCGCAGACTGCCCGAGATGGCCGGGGAACCAACGTTCACCGGTGGTCCGGCAGCAATCTTCCCGCTCGCCTTCGAGATCGCTGCGGCGGAGCCCTCCGCGTTGCTGGCCGTCACGATCGCGCGCAGCTTGCTGCCGATCTGCGACGTGCCAACCCGGTACGTCGAGGACGTCGCTCCGGCGATGATTGTGCACGAGGTCCCGTGTCCGCAGGTCTCCCATCGGTATTCCAGGGCAAGCGGCGGCGTCCCGAGCCATGTCCCGCCGGAGACGCTGAGCACCTGGCCGTCCTCATCGACCCCGGTGAGCGTCGGGGCGTGCCGTTTCTTGGGCGCCAGCCCAAGCACGACCGCACTGGGCGCGGACATCAGCGCAGTCGAGCCTTCCGAGTCGGTCGCACGTACCGTGACCGCGAGCGTCTGTCCCACATCTCCGTGTGCCACCCGCAGGGTCGACCGGGTTGCCCCTTCGATAGACGCACAGTCTTCGCCTGAGCCTGCGCACTCGTACCACTGGTATGCGTAGGTGATGGGGCCGGTTCCGCTCCAGCGGCCCTTGTGGGCTTTGAGCAGCGATCCGTCGCGCGCCGTTCCCGCGACAGCGGGCGGCGAGGAGTTCTGCGGGCCGGTCGCTGCCAGCGCGCCGGCTGGGATCACGCTCGCCAGCACGCAGAGCGAGCCTGCCGCCACGACGGTTCGCAGTCCGCCGATGCGGACGAGCGAACCGAGCACCGCCAGTCGATGCAGCACCGGCGTCCTGTGGCGTGCCTTGGCCCGAGCCGCCCCCGCAGATCTCTCGCGCTCGGAACCTGGGGTCCCGCTCGCGCCCTCCGTGACACTCAATTGCGCTCCCATGCACCGCCCCCTCATCCGTTTCGCCTGTCGAACCCAGGTGGTCCCCGTGCCAGCCGCACGACGGCTGGCACGGGGTTGCCACCGGTGGTGGACTCCTACGCTGGGTTCTTCGGGGGCTTAGGGATCACGTGTGATTTCTTGACGTACTTCGGCGCGGACTCAGACACCGACTGGTCCATGATCGCCGTGTTGTGGCCTGCCGTCGACGGGAGTCCCGCCGAGAGGTTGACCAGCGGGTCCAGGAGGAACGACGCGCCTTCGCCGCACCCGTTCACGCCGGGGGAGGCAAAGGAGTTGTCGACCAACGAGATGCCTTCGACGGTCGCGATCGTGCCTTCGGCCGTGACTTTCAGCGTCCCCGAGCTACCGGTGATCGGTGTGTTGGGCGCCGGCGGGTCTGTGGTCCCCGTCGTCAGGCGCAGGGTGATCGGTTCGAGCGACGAGCCGATGTAGCATTCGTTGCCGAGCAGCGGGTTCGAGAGTTTCACGCGGATCGGCAGCTGTGCGGCGATGCCTTCGTGAGTGAAGAGGTTGTGGGTGTTCAGGAGGACCGGCCCGACCAGTTCTGTCGTCGCCGTGACTTCCCCGCCCAGACCTTCGATCCCCACCAGGCCGCCCGGAACGGTCAGCGGCGTCTTGGACAGCGTGTTGCCGTCAGGCGGCGGAATGAGCGTTTCGCTGTTGTTCATGATGCCGCCCTGAAGCGTGATCGGCTTGTTGATGATCACCGTCTTGCTTCCCACCTTGAATTCCCCGCCGTCAACGGTTCCGGCAATGCAGTCGGCGAGTTTCTTGACGGTGATGGGGCAGTCCGCGAACTCATCGAATTCGTGGTTGACGACCTGTTTGGCAAGTGCCACAGGTGCGGCGACGGCGCCCAGCACCAACGCCAGCGCGCCCGCCATGAGCAGAGATCGCCCGTCGTGCCGACCTGTGCGCTTGATGAATCGGATGCTGAGGTCCCTCATGCCTGATTGCTCCCTTTCCCTCGATTTCAGCTCTGGTCAGTGGCCTGGCGACCGGCGAGGCCGAGCGCCGCGTGGAGGATGCGACCGCGGCGCTCGGCCTTTCTCACCGTGCCCTCGCAGGCGCCCTACATGAGGTGGGCAGGGTGCCTGTGGGGGCGACCAATCGGCCGACTCTGACAGTCGATCGACCGGGTCCGGGCGCGCTGGGCGGAGGCGATCGATCGGCTCGTGTCGCCTCGTCCCCTGGCATTGCTCCCTAGCCTCCCAGCGCACCCGCGTGTCCTCCTCGTTTGAACGACGGTGGCAGCTAAGCAGATTTCCGCACCCGTGTCAACAGCAGCCCCGTCGACCCTACTGCTGAGAGGCGCAAAATCGACTCTCTGGCAGGGAATAGGGACAGAGGCCGAACCATTGATGTTTAGGATCCGCCCGCCCTGGGTACGGCGCTGAAAGCCGCCGGACTGCAATCGAAAACGCACGCGGACGGTCAAACCGCGCTGCGGTATCGTTCGCTCTCTCGATCATGCCGCAGCCGTCACGCCAAACACAGGACGGACCCCGCAGACGCGCGCGTGGCACACGTACTACGCGCGCCTCGGACGTTCGGATGCCTAGCCAGCGCGAACGTCTGATCCAGGCGATGATCGAGCTGTCGGCGCGAGCCGGGTACCAGACCGCGAGCATCGCCCAGGTCAGCTCGCTCGCCGGGGTTTCGAGCGCGACGTTCTACGAGCAGTTCCGGGACAAGGAAGACTGTCTTCTGGAGGCCTACCGGACCGTCAACGAGCAGAGCTTCGACAGGATGCGGCTCGCGATGGGGAGCGGGGACTGGGCGATCGCGACGCGCGACGCCTTCGCGGAGCTGCTCAACAGCGTCGAGAGCGAACCGTCCGGCGCACGCGTGCAGTTCATCGAGGCACGAGCGGGCGGACCACGGCTGCGAGAGGAGATCGCGCGCGCGCTCGACGAGTTCGAAGCCGGCGCCGAATCGCTCCTCGCTCATCCCCCCGAAGGACACACGACCCTGGATGTCCCGGCGCGTGCGCTGGTGGGAGCGGTGCGCGGCCTGGTCGCCCGGCACCTGCGGACCCACAGCGAGGACCGCCTGCCGCTGCTCACCGATGACATCCTCGGGTGGATGGGCTCATACGCCGTGCCGTACCAGAGGGGCCGCTGGAGCACGGGCCCGCACGCGCTGCTGACCGCGGAGGCGGTGCGTGATCACCTCACGGCCGGTGCGGCGACGCTTGCGATCGAACCTCTGCCACGAGGCAGGCACCGCCTCCCGCCGGGTGTGGTCGCGCGAAGCCAGCGGACTCGGATCATCCTGGCCACCGCCCAGGCCACGATGATCAAGGGCTACGCCGATACGACGGTCGCGGACATCGTCGCAGCCGCCGGCGTCGCCAAAGAGTCGTTCTACAAACATTTCACCGACAAGCAGCATGCTTTCCTGGAAGCCCAGCAGCAGTTCACGCAGGACATCCTTGACCTGTGCGTGGCCTCCTACTTCGCAGAGGAGAGCTGGCCGCGACGCGTCTGGAGTGCGCTCCGAACGCTCCTGAGCCTGATCGCGTCGAACCCCGCCATCGCTCACCTGCGCCTGGTCGAGTGCTATGCGGCAGGCCCCGAGGCCGTCCGCCGCGCGGAGGAAATCACGCGGTCGTTCACGATCTTCCTGGAGGAAGGCTACCGCCACCGTCCGCAGGCGCGCGAGCTCTCGCACATGTCCTCGCAGGCCATCACGGGCGCGATCTTCGAAATCATCCAGAGGCAGGTCGAGGACGGCCGCACTGCCGAAACTCAGCGCCTTCTGCCGCAGCTCACCTACATCGCGATAGCGCCGTTCGCGGGCCCCGATGAGGCAATACGCCTGGTCGAGGAGATGAGGTCGGAGCTCGAAACTGCCCCACCTCCTTCGTCGACGGGCTGAGGCCCGATCCAGTTCGTCCCGGCGCCTTGTCGTTCAACGCTGCCTGAGTGCGGCGCGCGCGGCTGCGTCGCCGGGCACGCCATGCACCGCGGCGCCGGGGAAGGTCGCTGCGCTGCCGATGAACAGGCCCCTGATAGGAGTTGAGTAAGGGGACAGCTTGGGCAGTGGGCGAAACACCAGCTGCCGCAGCGTCGTGCTGCCGCCGCCGACGTCGCCGCCGACCAGGTTGGCGTTGCGCGCCTGGAGATCGCCGGGTCTCAGGACGTGGCGGGCAAGGATCGCGTCGCGGAACCCCGGCGCGAACCGCTCAACCTGGGCCTCCAGCCTCTCGACCATGCGCGGGTGGGATGCATCAGAAGGCTCTGTCAGGCGCGTGTATGCCCACGCGGTGTGCCTGCCTGAAGGAGCTCGGCTCGGGTCGGCGATGCTCTGCTGGCCAAGCAGGACGAATGCCGACCGGGGCGATGTGAGCATCTCGTGCTCAGAGCCGCCGATGTGCACGGTGCCCGCGCGGGCGACCTCGGAGTTCAGCCACGGGATCGCAGTCTTCAGGGCCCAGTCGACCTTCAACGTCGCCGGACCATAGAGGTATCGGCCGAGCGCTCGGCGATACCACGCTGAAAGTGCGTCGCCCGTCATCCGCACGAGCGCGTGCGGCATCACGTCTGCGACCACGACACCGGCGGCGATCTCCTGCCCGGCGGCCAGGCACACCCCGCGGACCCGCCCCCCGCGGCTGGTGATGTGCTCGACGCGCGCGCCGGTCCTGATCTCGCCCCCGAGCGAGATCAGATAGGAGACGAGCGCGTCGGTGAGGCACTCGGCGCCGCCGCGTGGGCTCGGCCAGCCCACGGCATGGCCCAGCAGCTGCAGGTAGACCGCGGCGAGGCCCGAGCCCGCGCTCCGGAGCGGCGCGTCCCCGTGCATCGCCGAGCCGTAGAGCCACGCGCGCGAGCCTTCGCCCTCGAAGAGCCGCTGCGCGAGGCCCACCGATGATCCGCCCACCAGCCTGAGCAGGTCGCAGCTCGCGCCGGGACCCGCCGCGAGCAGAAGGCGCAGCGCGCCGCGTGCCGGGGGAAAGGGGGCGAGCGTCGTGTCGCGGAGTGCATCGAAATGGCGCAGGTACGGGTCCGCGAACTCGATCCAGCGCGTGCCGTCACCGGGTCGTTGACGCTCGAGCGTCTCGGCGGTGGACCGCACGTCCCGGTACAGGACCACGGCGTCGCCGGCGTCCAGCGGATGCGCCATGCAAGCGCGGGGATGCGTCCATTGCAGTCCGTGCTCCGCGAGCGGCATTCGCGCGAACACCGGTGAGGCGGCCGCGCTCGGATAGACCGCCGAGAACGTGTCGTGGTGGAATCCGGGGAGCGTCAGTTCCTCGGTGCGCATCGCGCCCCCAGGCCGGTCGGCGCTCTCGCACACCGTCACCGAACGCCCGGCCTCAGCCAGGCGTATCGCGGCAGCGAGCCCGTTCGGTCCACTGCCGATCACGACCGCATCGCTCACGGATACGACCCGCGGGTCGCCGGACCTACGAGCATTCGTGCGGACCGCCCCGAACTGTGTGTGCTTGGCGGTTGTCCGATCACGTGGCCCTGCTCAGGCGGCATCTGTGCCGTGGACGGCTGCGATTAGCCGGCCCACCGGAACCGTAGCGCGCGCCATCGTCAACGGCTCGGCCTTGCCCGGGGTTCACTCCAGGCGTTCGGCGAACTCGATCACCGCCGGGGAGGCGCCCTCGAGCGAACGTCCTCGCAGCTTCCTGCGGAATGAGCCCCGGATCACGTGATCGACAAAACGCCCAGGCGCGAACCGCGAGAGAGCAACCGTGAGCATTCCGGTACGGGTGGTGATCATGTCTCGGTGCGCGCGCTCGTCGAGGGCGGCGCGCGTGAGTGCGAGGACCGCGTCCTCGAAGTCCTCCAAGCGCAGGCACGGTTAGCCGACCGGGGCTGCGCGGCCGCGGCTCCGCGTTCTTTGCCATTCGCGCTCGCGCCCGGCCGCATGTGGCGTGCTGTGAGATCTGGCTGAACTTCCTGGAGGCGTACGGGCGCGAGCGGCTGTCGCGGTGCTCGCCAGGCGTCCCTGACGCTCCCAGATCAGGATTGCCCCGAGCGCGGCCGTCGGGCCTGGTTCGCGTTCGGCCGGCACGAGGACAGACGGTCGAGTTCCTCTCGCCACGCGGAGCGGGCATAGTCGATGCCGGTCTCGTCGCCCATGAGCTGGCGCTGCCAGTTGGCGGCCATGCCGAGGGCGTTGAGCCGAAACGCCGCCTCGGAGGGCCGAACATCCGCTCGCAGGTCCCCGGCTGTCATCGCCGCCTGCAGGTTGGAGGCGAGCACTGCGATCCAGGCTCTCATCACAGACTCGACGGCGTCGCGCACGGATCCGGGCCGGCCGTCCATCTCGGCGGACGCGGCGCACAGGAAGCACCCTCCGGCGAACACGTCAGCGGCGAGGTAGTCGCACCACGCCTCGCCGATTGCGCGAAGCCGCGGCAAGCCCTCCTCGCTCTCGAGTGCAGGAGCGATCACGCAGTCGATGAGGATCGTTCTCGCGGCTGCCAGGGTCGCCAGCTGCAGTTCCTTCTTCGAACCGAAGAGTGCGTGGACGCTGCTCTTGTTGACGCCCAGGTCGGCGGCGAGCGCGCCGATCGACAGGCCTTCGAGGCCTTCGCGCGAAGCGAGCTGCACCGAGCGCTCGAGGACGGCGGCGCGGCTGCGCATGCCACGGGCGCGCCGGCCATCGGTGGGCGTCGGTTCCTGTGTTCTCTTGACCTGTAGGTCTCTCGGCATGCGGTCTCTCGTTGCGGGTGGACACATCATCCTATATATCTATATGGACGATCGTACATTTTAGCGACGAGATTGGAGGTCCGCATGCCGAAAAGGGGTGTCAGAGAGGACGACCCGCTCGATGACTTCGAGCCGCGCGTCGTCGAACTGGACGGGGTGGCGAAGGTCGTCCACGTCGCCGGAACGGGGCCCGCGGTGATCGTCATGACGGAGATGCCCGGGATCAGCCCTGATGTCGCCCGTTTCAGCAGGTGGATCCGGGATGCCGGGTTCACGGTCTATATGCCCTCGCTGTTCGGCCGCGACGGTGCTGTACCGGGGGCTGATGAGGGCGCGGCAGTGTTCAGGCGCGTGTGCATGAGCGCGGAGTTCCGCGCATTCGCCGCCAACGAGTCGAGCCCGGTGACCCAGTGGCTGCGCGCGCTGGCGCGGCTCGCACACGAGGAGTCCCGTGGCCCCGGGGTCGGCGCCATCGGCATGTGCTTCACCGGCAATTTCGCGCTCACGATGATGCTCGAGCAGGCGATGCTCGCGCCGGTCCTCTCGCAGCCTTCGCTGCCGCTCGACGACCCCGGCGGGCTCGAGATCTCCCCGCGGGAGCTCGCCGCGGTGCGCGAACGCCTGGAGCGGGACGACCTGAGGGTGATGGCGTACCGCTTCGCCGGGGACAGCGTCTGCCGGGCCGAGCGGTTTGCCGCCTACTCCCAGGCCCTGGGAGATCGTTTCGTCCCGCGTGTCCTGCCCGACAGCGCCGCGAATCCCGACCCGCCGCCGTTCTTCCAGCAGTATGTCCCCACTCCGCACAGTGTTGTCACAGCGCACCTGATCGACCAGGCGGGTCAGCCGACGATCGCGGCGCGAGACGAGATCATCTCGTTCTTCACCGAGCTCCTCGCGACGTGAGCGGCGGCATATCGTCCTGCCTGCAGCCGACCCTCAGTGAGCACGGACGTGCCCATGCGCCCAACTGGCCATCGGATACGCTCGGACAGGTCAAGGAAAGGAGCGCGTGATGGATGCCGACCCGGCTGACAGCGTGCGGGAGGTTCTGGAAAAAGCTGACAGCCCGATGTCCACGAGTGAGATCGTGCAGGCGCTCAGCGTCAGCGACAAGCACCAGGAACACGAGATCGCGCAGTCCCTGGACTTCTGGCGTCGTGAGCACCACGCCGTCGTCGAGGATGACGAGGGCAAGTGGATCTGGCAGGGTGGCCCGGGCCTGGACTGACCGAGTGTGCTCGCCCGGCGCCGACCCTTCTAGCTCGCGGTGATGTACCCGCTCATGTAGCCGGGGTGCTGCATCGCCCATTCGTCGCACTGGAAGTCGCAGAACCACAGGAACGTTCCCGCGTGCTTCACGAGAAGCGTGTACGTGTGGGTGCCGGGCATGACCACGATGTTCACTCCCGCACCGGGCGAGGTGATGCTGTGGGGCTGGTCATCAGTGTTCGTGATCGTCAGCCGCTGAGGCTGGCCGACATGGACGGCGAATTCGGTGATCGTGAAGGCATCGTGTTTTTCACCTTCGGGTCCGAGCTTGGATTCGGGGCTAACGGTCAGGTCCACGACTTTTGCGACGGGCGTTCTGGCGGCTGCCCGCGCGAGGGCCGCCTGGGCTGAGTTGCGTTCCTGTTCTCTTTCGTTGCTCTGGACGAGGGCAACAAGTGAGATCAGCAGTGCAGCCACGAGCGCGGTACCCGCGAGCACCTTCATCCCGAATCTCCTGCTGGCCCGCTCAGCGGACAGCTGGCGGTAGCGCGCCTCCCTTGCCCTGTCCGGTTCCTGCGCGGCGGCGCCGGGCTCGAAGACGAGATGGCGGACGGGCACCGCAAAGCGCTCGCGCACGAGCCCGGCAAGTACGGGATCGAGCCCTCCGGCTGCGTGTTCCCACCGGGTTGAGACGATCACTTCGTCGGGAGCGAAGGTCGAGAACGCGTCATCGACGGCCTGCAGCGGGTCCTCCTCGGACACCTCGCCTTTGACGGTGCTCTCGTGCCCAACGCGTTCCAGTGCGCCCTTCAGGCGCTGGCGCGCCTGCTCGGAGCGGGCGTCGACCGCGCCGGTCAGGCGGGCACCGGCAGAGACGACAGCCGGTGCGAGAAGAAGCAGCTGCGTCCCGGGCGTCGCCGCGAGCCGGCCGACCTCGGAGAGGAGCGCCTCCTCGCCTAGCGTTTCATTGGCGACGACGAGGATCCGTCGCTCTGACGCGGAGCCCACATGCGGGGGCGCCATCTTCACCGGGATCTCAAGGCCGCGGAGTTTGCGCATGCGCAGTGACACAAGCCGCAGAGCGAGAGCGGCCGCGACTACGACGATCACGAGCACGGCGAGCCATGTTGGCCCGAGCGCTGCCGCGAGCACGATCGGAATCAGTGCGACGAGCAGCAGCAGGACGAAGTGGAACGCCTCCGTCTCGCTGTGAAACGGACTACGCACGGGCGGAATCCGCTTCGGCTGTCTGTTCGGCGATGACCCGCACCGCATCCACGATCTGCTCAGGCGACGCAGGTGCCGGCAACTTCGTGCAGCCGTCGAGCAGCGCGCTCAGGCCGGCGTCCATGTCCGGAGGCACCTCGACGACGAGCTGTGTGTCGGGGTAGCGCGAGCGCAGCTCGCGCAGGATCTCAACAGCAGCCTCGTTCTCGTATCCGAGGGAGCAGACGACGAGGTCGGCATCGTGGGCGGGAGCGCAACCCGCGGGTCCTGTCAGCGGGCAGCGGCCGTGGCCGGCGGGTCCGGGGCATACTGCCACTGCGTAGCCGGCGAACCGCAGTCCGGAGGAGATCTCGAGCCCGATCGCCTCATCCGGGTGCTCGACGAGTACGCGCGGGTGGCTCCAGCGCCAGGGCTGGGGGTTCAGCTTCGCTACCTGTGGCTTCGATGTGGATGGCATGCTGACAAGCTAGATACAGACCGGCCGCGGCTTATCCGGTTCTATCCGCACCCTCGTCGGTGGAAAACCGCTCCTGCCGCACGCAGTCGTGAACGGGTCCACCGCGCTCCGCAGCACGGCGCGCATCCGGGATTTCACGCAGCGCGATTGCTGATGCGGCGGCTGGCACCGCCCACCCGACGGGATGCGGTCCGCGAAGACGTTGATGCTGCCCGTGCCGCGGATAGCATTGACCGGGTAACGGCACCCGAGCAACATCGATCAGCGACCATGTCATGACCTGTGCACGCTCGTCGCCATCTCCGGGGTGCTGTCCGTCCGCCGGCGAGGTGCTCGAGATGAGACCCCGAGGTGGCGTGTGAGCAGCGGGCAACCCCACACAGGAGGGCATGCCGGTCATTCGCACACGGTCGGTGTCCACGCCGATGCGCGGAAGCTGGCGATCGCGCTCGCACTCATCCTGGGTTTCATGCTGGTGGAGGTCGCGGCAGGTGTGCTCGCGAACTCGCTTGCGCTGCTATCCGATGCGGCGCACATGCTCACCGACGCCGCTGCGATCGGGCTGTCGCTGCTGGCGGCGCGGCTGGCGGTGCGCCCCGCGAGGGGCGCCCTGACATACGGGTTCAAGCGCGTGGAGATCCTCTCCGCCCAGGCCAACGGCCTGACACTGCTGATCCTCGCGGCGTTCATCGGCTATTCAGCGGTCCGGCGTCTGGTCGAACCGCCGCATGTCAGTGCCGGGCTGGTGCTCGCCGTGGCCCTCGTCGGCATCGTGGTGAACCTTGCGGCAACCTGGACGCTCGCGAAGGCGAACCGGCGCAGCATGAACGTCGCGGGCTCATACCAGCACCTCCTCACCGACCTCTACGCCTTCATCGCCACTGCGGTCGCTGCCGCGCTGATACTGCTCACGGGCTTCGAGCGGGCCGATCCGATCGCCTCGCTCGTGATCGCAGCTCTCATGGTGCGCTCCGGCTACGGCCTCGTCAGAGCGTCGGCCCGCGTCTTCCTGGAGGCAGCCCCCGAGGGGCTGGATCCTCAGGAGATCGGCGAGGCGATGCTTGCGACACCCGGCGTGACGGAGGTGCACGACCTGCACGTCTGGGAGGTGACGTCGGGGTTCCCCGCTCTCTCGGCGCACGTCCTGGTCAAGGAGCACTCCGACTGCCACGACAAGCGCTACCTCGTCGAACGGGTCCTGCACGAGCGTTTCGGGATCGACCACTCGACCCTGCAGGTGGACCATGAGCGCCCGCCCGAGCTGCTGAGCATCAGTCACGGATCCGGTGTGCGCGAGCCACGGGTGCCTCCCGGTCAGGGCGCGCCTGTGCCGGGTGGGGACAGCTGATGCGCGGCGCTGGCCCGCGACGGCCGCTCGGTGGCCGGTGGCCGATGTCCATGCCGCGACAGGAAGCGGCGAGCCCTGCGAGATTCCTGCGATGAGCGACCGTGCCACAGAGCCGCCCGCGTTCCGGCGCGAGCGACCCCGCGACGAGCTTGCGCGTGTGCTGCGACGAAGGCGCCGGCTCCGCGCCGGGATCGTCCAGTTGCTCTTCGCCGGCGTGGCCGTCGCGCTCGGGATCGTCATGCCGCACGTTGGCTCCGGCCTCAGGATCCCCAGCAACCGCGCGGTGGAGATGCTCCTCGCGGTGGGCGCCGGGACCGTCGCGTTCATAGGGATCGTCTTCTCGCTGCTGTTCCTCACGGTGCAGTACAGCTCGACCACCTTCACGCCGCGGCTGAACCTGTTTCGCGACGCGCCGATCGTCTGGCGAGCGTTCGCGCTGTTCACCTCCGTCGTGGTCTACTCGTTCACCGCGTCGCTCGTGATCGGCCGCTCGGAGTACACGTCGGGCGTCGTCCCCGGCATCGCGTTCGTTGCTGTCCTTCTGTCGCTCGTCGTGTATCGAAGGCTGCAGATGGCGGCGTTCAGCTCCATCCAGCTCGCGTCGACGCTGGCCGAGGTCGCGGTTCGGGGGCGCGAGGTGATCGACGGCCTCTACACGAGGGCCGACGGGCCGCCAGGGCAGGCCAACGAGCGCGATCTGACCGATGACGCCGGCGCGGCAGGGCACTGGCATGAGATCCGCTGGCCCGGTCACGCGGCCACGCTGCAGGTCATAGACGTGCCGCGGGTACTCGCTGCAGCCGAACGCTCGGGGACCACGGTCCGGTTCACTTCGGGGGCGGGGGAGACGCTCTGCGAGGGATCGGTGATCGCAGTCGCCGGCGGGGAGCCCGATCCCGAGCTCGCCGGGCAGGTGCTGCACGCATTGACCGTCGGCAGCGAACGAACCTTCGAGCAGGACCCGGCGCTGCCACTGCGGCTGCTCGCAGACATCGCGCTGCGAGCGCTGTCTCCCGCCGTGAACGATCCGACGACGGCCGTGCAGGCACTCGACTCCGCCGACAGCCTCCTGCGGGCCATCGCGACTCGGGACCTCGACGTCGGGCAAGTCGCAGGACGCGACGGCAAGGTCCGTGTGTCGCTGGTGCTGCCGGCCTGGAAGGACTACGTCGCCGTGGCACTCGACGACATCACGTCGCTGGAGCGACTCGCGCCGAGCGTCACGCGGCGGATCCGGCGGTTGCTGGACGAGCTTGCCGCGCTCGCCGGCCCCGACCGGCGGCCCGAGCTTGAGATCTATCGGCTCCGGGTCGCCGACGGGCAGTGGGACACGAACTGAACAGAGACGCTGTTGAGAAACGCGCGAGACCCCGCGGTGACGACGCGTTCAGCCGGGTTCCCGTGGGTTCCCCTGGCGAGCTGTCAGCCAGTCCTCGAATTCGCGTGCGACGATCCGCTCGCCGTGAACCCCCGCGGCATCTGCGCAGGCCAGCCAGACGATCGGCGGTCCCATGATTTGCGGTTGCAGGAGACCGGCGCGAAGCTCCTGCGGCATCCCGTCGGGGATCATCCCGGTGTCCGTCGCGCCACCGGGGATCAGGATGTTGGCGGTGACGGGGGTGCCGGCCAGATCGGCGGCCATCACCTGAGCGAGCGCCTCCACCGCGGCGCCCGCTGGTCCATAGGGGACGAACCCGCGGCGGGTCATCGTCTGCTCGTTCATCGAGATCGTGATGACCCTCCCGCCGCCGGCATTCAGCATCCGGGGGACAACCGCCCGCGCGACCAGGAACGTACCCGTGGCCTTCGTCTCAAGGACATCCCTGAAACCGGCGGCCGGGACTTCCCAGAACGGCTGCGGATCGGTCATGAAGTGCGGGTTGACGGTGCGCATACCGATCCCCGCGTTGTTGACCAGGACGTCGAGGCCGCCCAGCGAATCGTAGGCGCTGTCCACAGCGCTCGACACCGAGTCGGTATCGCGGACGTCGAGCCCGAGGCCCAGGGCACCGGCGCCGAGGGCTTCGGCGGTGGCCTGTGCACGCTCCCGCCGCCTGCTGGTCAGCGCGACCCTTGCCCCTGCCTGCGCGAGCGCCTGCGCCATCGCCAGCCCCAGCCCGCTCGTCCCGCCGGTGACCAGGACGCGTGTGTCACTCAGCTGCGGCATCGAAGCTCAGCGTAGCGGGGCCATTTCCGGTCACGGGCAGGCCCGCGGCCGCACAGACGAGCTCCCGCGGTCGACGCCGGTCTTGTGCTCACTGCGCGGCTAGCTCGACGGGGCACGCCCACGCGGCGGTTCCGCGCCCTGTGTCTGGGTCCCGACGGTGCCGGCTAGTCGACGACCATGCGGCTGCTGCTGCACCTGATCAAGCCGACGTCCGACCCCCTCACCCAGGGTGTCAGCATCGCCGAGCTGATCGTGCCAGGTGTCATCTCCCTGCTGCTCACGGCCGTCGCCGCGCTCGCCATCGAACACCGCGACCTCCGCGCCTAGTCAAGGGCCGCCTGAGTCTCTCCAGTTCGCCGCGAGCGCAGCGTTGGGCTCGCCGGGCACCCGCGTTGCCATGGGAACGCGCCGCGTGAACGGTTTATCCTCATGCGACCCTGGGCACACAGGAGGAGCGAGAATGATGAGAGCCATGAACACCCGCCGGCTGGGTGCACGGCAGAAGAGCATCGACCTGCGGGCGCCGTCGCGCGGACGCAGGTAGGAGAGCCGACAGATCCTCACGCTCTACGAGCATCCCTTCGCTCTCTACTGCCAGAAGGTTCTTATCGCGCTGAACGAGCAGGGCGTCGACTACGTCGTCCTCGAGGAACAGCGAGACTTCAGCCGCGAAGAGCTGGCGGAACTCTGGCCGCCGGCGTCAATTCCCGTGCTGCGCGACGGCGAGGAGATCATCGGCGAGAGCTCGATCATCATCGAGCATGTCGCCGGCGCGCAGCTCGTGCCGTCCCTGCAGGCCCGCAAGTGGGACCGGCTATGCGACCAGTACATCTCCGACGCCGTCCAGGGGATAGTCCTCGCCGCGATCGAGGGGCGCATGGACGAGCCCGCCGTGGCGCGGGCGCGCGGCACGCTCGAGATGGCCTACGGCATGCTCGAGGGGCAACTCGCGCAGCGCGAGTTCCTCGCCGGCGACGGCTTCTCAATCGCCGACTGCGCCGCCGCTCCCGGCCTCTTCTATGCCCTCGCGGTCCACCCGTGGGCTCAGGCCACCCACCCGCAGCTGACGCGCTACTACCGTGCGCTGGCCCACCGGGCCTCCTTCGCCGGCGTGATCGAGAACGCGCGGCCCTACCGGCACCTGTTCCCGTTGCCCTGGCCGGCGGACTTCGACCGTTACCACTGACGCTCCGTGTGCCCGGCTCGCGGTTGTACGTGGGCCGGCGGCTAGAGGCCGACCCACGTAGCTAGATCAGGAGAGCTCGAAACGGTCGAGATCCATCACCTTGACCCACGCAGCGATGAAGTCGTGCACGAACTTCTCACGCGCGTCATCGCTCGCATAGACCTCAGCGAGCGCACGCAGCTCCGAGTTCGAGCCGAAGACGAGGTCGACGCGGCTGGCGGTCCACTTCGGCTCGCCGGTGCTGACGTCGCGACCCTCGAACGAACCAGCGTCGCCGTCCGTCGCCGTCCACGCGGTGCCCATGTCCAGCAGGTTCACGAAGAAGTCGTTCGTCAGTGACCCTGGTATTGAAGTGAGCACGCCCACCGAAGAGCCCCCCGAGTTCGCGCCCAGCACGCGCAGGCCGCCCACGAGGACGGTCATCTCGGGTGCGCTGAGGTTCAGCAGGTTCGCGCGGTCGACCAGGAGATACTCGGCCGCCATGCTGTGTCCCTCCGACAGATAGTTGCGGAAGCCATCCGCGGACGGCTCTAGCGCAGCGAAGGACTCAACGTCGGTCTGCTCCTGTGATGCGTCCACCCGGCCCGGCGTGAGCGGGACCTGCACGTGATGACCCGCGTTGCGGGCGGCGAGCTCGATCGCGGCGGAACCGCCGAGCACGATCACGTCGGCGAGCGAGATCCGCTTTGCCCCGGTCTGCGAACTGTTGAACGCCTGCTGGACACCCTCCAGCGCGCGCAGCACCGTCGCCAGCTCGTCGGGATCGTTGACCTCCCAGCCGCGCTGCGGCTCAAGGCGCACGCGCGCCCCGTTTGCCCCGCCGCGCTTGTCACTGCCGCGGAAGGTGGATGCCGACGCCCACGCCGTCGAGACCAACTGGGTCACCGACAGCCCGGAGTCGAGGATCTGAGCCTTCAGGGAGGCGATGTCGTCCGCGCCGACGAGCTCGTGCGTCACGGCTGGGAGGGGGTCCTGCCAGAGCAGCGTCTCGGCCGGCACCTCGGGGCCGAGATAGCGCGCCACCGGCCCCATGTCGCGGTGCGTGAGCTTGAACCACGCTCGCGCGAACGCGTCGGCGAAGTCGTCCGGGTTCTCGTGGAAGCGGCGCGAGATCTTCTCGTACGCCGGGTCGATGCGCAGCGAGAGGTCGGTCGTCAGCATCGTCGGCAGACGTTTCGGCGAATTCTCCGCGGGCCCCGGGATCGTGCCCGCGCCGGCGCCGCCCTTCGGCTGCCACTGGTGCGCCCCAGCCGGGCTCGTGGTCAACTCCCACTCGTAGCCGAACAGGTTCTCGAAGAAGCTGCTGGACCAAGCTGTCGGTGTGGCCGTCCATGTCACCTCGAGACCACTGGTGATCGCGTCCGCGCCCTTGCCCGAGCCATACGTGCTCCTCCAGCCGAGGCCCTGCTCCTCCAGAGGCGCGGCCTCGGGCTCTGGGCCCACGTACTGTTCCGGGTCGGCCGCCCCGTGGGTCTTTCCGAAGGTGTGCCCGCCGGCGATGAGCGCAACGGTCTCTTCGTCGTTCATCGCCATGCGCCGGAACGTCTCGCGGATGTCCGCGGCCGCGGCGAGCGGGTCAGGGTTGCCGTTGGGCCCCTCGGGGTTGACGTAGATGAGGCCCATCTGAACAGCGCCGAGCGGCTGTTCGAGCTGTCGATCGCCGGTGTAGCGCTCGTCGCCCAGCCATGTGCTCTCAGGCCCCCAGTAGACATCCTCATCGGGCTCCCACACGTCCTCGCGGCCTCCCGCGAAGCCAAACGTCTCAAAGCCCATCGTCTCAAGGGCGACGTTACCGGCGAGGATCATCAGATCTGCCCAGGAAAGATTCCGGCCGTACTTCTGCTTGACCGGCCAGAGCAGCCGTCGTGCCTTGTCGAGATTCCCGTTGTCCGGCCAGCTGTTGAGCGGAGCGAATCGCTGCTGACCGGCGCCGGCACCGCCGCGACCGTCGCTGATCCGGTACGTGCCGGCGCTGTGCCACGCCATCCGGATCATGAGGGGGCCATAGTGCCCGAAGTCCGCCGGCCACCAGTCCTGCGAGACCGTGAGGACGTCCGCAATGTCCTTCTTGACCTCAGACAGGTCAAGGGTCCCGAAGCCCTCGGCATAGTCGAACTCGTCGCCGAACGGGTTGCTCACGGGCGGGTTCTTGGCGAGGATCTTCAGGTTCAGCCTGTGAGGCCACCAGCGGGCGCTGGCCCCGCCCTCGGCTGGATGCGGGGCGCGCTCGGCCGCGACGGGGCAGCCGCCCCCGTTCGCATCGTTCATCTCTCCAACGACGGCATTCGGAGTATCAGACAAGGGAACCCTTTCCGGGATTGGGGTGATCTTGGGCAAGACGTGGGATCGTGCATCTGGGGCACCGGCCCCGAAGGCGATCTCGGCCTCCTCGATCGCATGGCCATCGTGGCCGGACGCGATCACGCAGGTTGCACGGCCGACGGCAGGCGACATCGGCGATGGCGCTGCACGACCGGCAAGGACATGGTGATGGATATCCCATGTCCGCGCCTCGCGGTACGCCACGGAGCCTGCAGGGTGGTTCAGCCGCAGCCCGTGTGCACGGCCGCCGGCCCCGTCCTGCCGTCCGGGCTCGCCGGGCGCGGTACCCTCGTTCGATGAGACGACCTACGCTGCTCTCTGCCTGCGCGGGAGCGCTGATTGCGATGATCGCGCCGTCTGCGGCGGACGCGTCCACGTCGCACATCCTGAATTGGTCGACGGATGGGGCAGCCGTGGTCTGCGGGGTAGCCGAAGGTGTCGAGGGGACCGTTGTGGACCCGGGCACGCGAGGTCCGCTCGACGGCCTGTGGCGGGGACTGCAATGCCAGGCCGCAGGGATCCCGCATGGCCAGGGGGTCGGCGACCCCACCGTCCAGCTCGGGCAGGGGCGCGCCGGGCGCGCGCGTCTCGTCGACATAAGCCAGGACGACCTCGTCTCGGCTGCGCCGTACGGTGCGCTGGCTCCCGGTTCTGTGTGGGCGCGCTACGACATCGCCTGCACGGTGGCGGGCACATCGGTTCGTTGCGCGAACGGAGCCGGTTACGGCTTCACGCTCTCACCCGCTCACGTGCGCATCTTCTCGCCCGCCGCCGCGCGGCCCGAGCACTGCGGCAGCGTCAGCTACACGTACCCGCACACCAACGGCAACGGGCGCGCCGCCCTGAACAACCTGACTGCTGTCGGGATCGCGTGCTCTACCGCGCGCTCTGTCGCCGGCAGGTTCCTCGCGGCAGGCAAGGCGCCGGCCGGCTGGCACCAAGCCCTCGACATGAGCGCCGGAGAGGTGACGCTCGAGCGGGGCGCGGCGCGCGTCACCGGCGACATCGCCAACTGACGTCACGATTGCGCATGGAACCGCGCATCCACGTGATCACGCTCGCGGTAGCCGACCTCGATCGTGCGCTCGCGTTCTACCGCGAGGGTCTCGGGCTGGACTCGGAGGGAGTCACCGGCAGCGACTTCGTCGGCAGCGATGAGAGCCCGGCGGGAGATGTCGCGATGTTCCACCTCGGAGGGGACCTCATCCTCGCTCTGTACCCGCGAACGGAGCTCGCGAAGGACGCGGACGTGCCCCTCGGGCCGGCGCGGCCGGGCGAGTTCAGCATCGGACATATCGTCCCGAGCAGGGAGGCCGTCGACGCTCTGCTGGCGCAGGCCGAGGGCGCCGGCGCAACGCTCACCGGGCCGGCGCACGACCGCCCGTGGGGGATCTACTCGGGTTACTTCCGCGACCTCGACGGACATCTCTGGGAGATCATCTGGGATTCGCACGCCTAATGTTGCTGGTGGCGGTGCAGACCGGGCGCTAGATTGTGCCTGCCGTGAAAGTTCAGGTGGAGCCTGGAGCGGCGGCCGCCGCGTCACCGAAGCCTCGCGGGCTGCGGGCGTCGTTTGTGCTCGCGACAGCCGTCTGGATGCTGGCCTGCGGAGCGGTTGGGGCACACGCCGCCGCGCCGGTGCCCATCACGGGCGACTACGGCGTGCGCGCCGTGTGCCCGCCGGCTGGCACACCCCGCCTGCGTTGCCACGCACTCGAGCTGACGCCGCCGTCGGGCGGCGCGGGCGCGAGCACCTCAGACCAGCGTCCTCGTGCGGCCACCGCCGGCGGCGCGCAGACAGCCGAATGCGCTATTCCCCGCGCGAGCGAAGGCTGCGTCGGGCTGCGCCCGCAGGACCTGCACCTCGCCTATGAACTGCCGCAAGCGCCGGTATCGCAGCAGACCATCGCGATCGTTGCGGCCGGGGGCGATCCCAGAATCGACGGGGACCTCGCGAACTACGACCGCGAATTCAAACTGGAGGCGTGTTCGGGCGAAACGGCATGCCCGACCGTCGTCAACGGCGAAGGGAACCGCCGCCCGTTGCCGGCCGTGGAGGGGGAAGCGCCGCTCGAGACATCGCTCGACGTCGAGATGGCACACGCCATCTGCACGGCGTGCAAGCTGCTCCTGGTTGAGGCGAGCGCCGAATCGCTGCCCGCGTTCGAAGAAGCCACGGACACCGCGGCGCGTCTGGGCGCCGACGAGATCTCAATATCGTTCGGCGAAGCCGAGCCGGCGCAGGTCCCAGATGAAGGCGCCGCCTTCGATCACCGTGGGATCGTCATCACCGCGGCCGCCGGCGACAGCGGCTACCTCAACTGGGCTTCTGCGCAAGCCGAACGCGGGCGACCGGAATACCCCGCCTCATCGCCGGACGTGATCGCGGTCGGCGGCACCAGCCTCGAACTCGGCCCGGCAGGAGAATGGCATGACGAACACGTCTGGGATCAGCTCGAACCACTCGACGAAGCGGGGGGCAGCGGTTGCAGCGCGCTGTTCCCGGCGCCCTCCTGGCAGCTCGAACTGCCGAAATGGGCAGCGCTCGGCTGCGGCGGGCGGCGCGCCACTGCAGACATCGCCGCGATAGCGGACCCCCGCCTCGGCGTCGCCGTCTACGACTCGAACAAGGACAGCGAAGGGCACAAGGTGGGCTGGCGGCCCGTCGGGGGGACGAGCGCCGGAACACCACTCATCGCCGCGGCCTTCGCGCTCGCCGGCGGCGCACACGGCGTTCCCTATCCGGCGCAGACGCTCTATCGGAACGCCGCCGCATCGAATGACGGGTTGCTGCACGACATCACGTCCGGCACCAACGGTGCCTGCGAACGCTTCCTCGGACGCGGGTGCACAGCCGAAGAACAGGCCGCCGACTGCGGGTCGGGGCCGATCTGCGTCGCCGGCCCCGGCTACGACGGGCCCACCGGGCTCGGGAGCCTGCACGGGATCGGCGCGCTCGAGCCGCGCCTGGCGTTCAGGACGCCGGCTCCCTCACCTGCCCGTCGAGGCGACTCCTTCGCCGCGGAAGCCGAGGTTGAACTCACCGGGCAGCCGGCGGCGGTCGCCTCCGCGACGCCCGGCGTCTGCACGGCCGTGGCAGGGCACGTCTCGCTGCTCGCCGCGGGAACGTGCACACTGACGGCCTCGGAGCCGGGGTACCTGGAAGCGCAGCAGAGCTTCGCCGTCGAGCGCACGCAGCAGGAAGTCAGCTTCTCCTCCGAAGCACCCGTGGAAACGGTCGTGGGGGGCGCCGCATACCTGCCGGCGGTCTCGGCCAGTTCCGGGCTTCAGGTGTCCCTCGTCTCTCTGACGCCGACCGTGTGCGCCGTGCAGGGGGACGCGGTGATGACGCTCGCCGCGGGCGTGTGCACGATCGCGGCGGAACAGGACGGCGACGCCGATTACGAACCGGCGCCGGCCGCAACGCAGTCCTACCCGGTGGCGGCCGCCGGGCAGAGCATCACCTTCCTCTCGCCTGCGCCCACGGGCGCTGTCGCAGGCGGACCTTCCTACCTCGTCAGGGCCGCGGCGAGCTCGGGGCTGCCGGTGAGCCTCACGTCGCTGACGCCCGGAACATGCACGTTGCAGGGCACCGTGTTGACGCTGCTGGGACCCGGCACCTGTACGGTCGCCGCGACGCAGCCAGGGGACGCAGCGTACGCCGCGGCTCCCGAAGCGCTGCTGAGCTTCGCGGTGGCCGCGGGCGGGACCCTCTCCTTCCACACGGCGCCGACCCCGTTCACGGGCGCTGCCACGCTCCGGCTGCTGGCCGCTCCGTCGGTCTCACGGCACAACGGGGCGATCACCTTCTCGCTCGCGGCCGCGCCGGCCGGAACGGTGCGCTGGCTCGTGACGTTCTCGGCCCAAGCCAGGTGCGCATCGCGCGGCTCCTCCTGTGCACGGGAGATCGTGCGCTTCGCCTCCGGGCGCACGTCGACCGCCGGCGGGACCATCACGCTCAAGGTGCGCCCGGACGCGGCGGCCCTGCGCATGCTGCGCAGCCGGCACGCCCTGCGCGTGCACGCTCTCCTCACGCTCGCCACGGCCTCCGGGTCCGTCGCGCGGGCGCAGTCGACGAGCGTCGTGCGGCTGGCGCCGGCCCGGTGAGGCTATGGCTGCTTGGTGGTGTTGACCTCGAGCGGCTGGCGGCTGGTGGTCGTGAGGCTCATGCTCAGCCTGGTGGAGATTTCCGTCGAGCCGGAGAGGTCGATCAGCTGCGATCCGCCGGACGTGAAGGACGCCTGCGTGGTCGAGCTCATCACGTTCACGTCGCCGGTCAGCGGTCCGACGATCGCGCCCTCGATCGCGTAGGCGGCGCTCGCCGCACGAGAAGCTCGCGAACTGTGCTGCAGCGAGCGCCAGTTCGAACTTGCCGGCTTCGGCGCTCTGGAGAACGATCGCTTCCAGCGGGAAGCTCGCGATCGTCCCCGCTGCCGCGCCTGAGGAGCTGCAGCTCGTGCCTTTCTGGACGCACCCCTTCAGAGTGATCGTCTCCCGGCCCTTTTCCGGGGAGGACAGTTCGCCCGTGCCTGCGCCCGAGGCACATTCGATCTTTTCTGCGCCCTGCACTTCGAGCACCGCGGAGCCGACGCCGGTGGTGAAGCTGCCGTTCGTCACTTCGTACTTGCCGGCAGGCTTGCCCTTCTTTTCATCGGCCTGCTTGCAGGCGTCTTCCCCGAACTCGCCCTTCTTCAGCGGGAAGCACGCACCCGAGGCGGCTGAATACCATTCGTACTTGCCTTTCCCGTCCGGCGTGCCGCGCGATTCGTGCACCGTCTCGCAGCCCGAATCCGCGTACACCGAGTCCTTCGCCGCGCGGCACTCGCCGAACTGACCCGCGGGCTCACCCATTTTGTACTTGAAGCCTTCGAGTTCAGCGACCGACGGCCGACTCGTCGCCGACGCCGTGAACGTGAGGCATCCGCCGCTCAGGGTCGCAGCCGGGCTGACCGGCACCCAGCCTTCCCTGCCATATGCCCACAGCGCCTTCGCGTTCCCGATTTCACACGCCTTGATTTCAACCTGTGAGAACGTGGCGCTGCTCGAGCGGTAAACGTCCAGATAGCCGCCGGTCGAGCTCGGCAGCGGAGGCTCGCCCGCGCTCGCTCCATAGGACCCGACCGCGACTTCGCCCGTCCCTCCGCTGGCTGTGGCGCTGACGCTCCCGAGCGTCGCTTTCGCGGGTTTCGAGGGTTCCTCGGTTTTCGCCGTGGCGAGGCCCGTGAGCGTCGCGAACGTGCCGTCGGCCGAGTAGAACGTTCCGGCGGCGGTGAGCACCTGAAGGCGGAAGTGGTACGTCGTCCCGGCCGAGAGACCTTTGACGGCTGCCGTGACAGGCACCGCAACCGAACCTTCCGGCAGCGCGGAGCACGCCTTGCTGGTCCCGTACGACAGCGAGGTCCCGTATTCGAAGCGGCAGGACGTCACCGTTTCCCCGGCGGGGTTGACCGTCCCTTTCAGGGTCGCGGTCCCGGTGCCCAGTTCGCTTGCCGCACCGGTGCTCAGCGCCGGGGTGTCGGTGTAGAGAACGGGTTCGGTGGCGAACTTCGGCCACAGCAATGCCGTATCACCGTCGGCTGAGAGCACCCCTTCAGGCACGTAGAAGGTCGAGCGGGATTCCGCGTTGTAGGGCATCGGGATCGAGGAGCCCTGCTGGCTCCAGGACGGACCTGTGCGCGTGTACTCGTACGCGAGCTCGTCGTGGCTGAAGCCGAAGCCGAGGATCAACGCCTTCGATCCGGATGCCGAGAGCGAGACGTCGGAACCGAATTCCTCGACTTCGGGGCCCGCAGGTTCCGCCAGCGCCGCCTGCTGTTCCCATTCGCCCTCACTGCGGACCCACACGCGCGCGACGCCGGCGAGATATTCGCCCGAGATCGCCGTATTGCCTTCGCGCGAGATCGCCACCGCCACGTTGCGCTGGCCGTCATAGTCGTAGTAGCCGAACTCCCCGTCCTGTTTCCAGCTGCCTTCGGCTTCTGAATACGAATAGACCTCTTCGCCGGCGGGGGCGGCGACGAGCGCCTCGTTGCCGGCGCCCGAGAGGGCTATGGCGATGCCGTATTCGCTGGGCTCGCCGCCGCCGTCCGAGAGCGTCGTGACCTCGTGCCATTCCGAGCCCGTGCGCCGGTAGAGGACCGCTGCGTTCTGCGGTTCGTCGGCCACGAGCGCCAGCGAGCCGTTGCCGGAGATCGCGAGCGCGTTGCCGAACTCGAAACCCGGGCTGTCGTGGTCCCAGGCGGGGTTCGTGTGGAGCGGGTCGTCGATCGTTTTCGCGTCTGGGACCCAGACGCCTTCCTGCAGTGTGTAGGTCCAGATGTGGCCGACGTCGCTTGACGTCGCCGCTGTCACCAGCAATGTCTTGCCTTCTTCGGAGAGAGCCACGTGGGAGCCGAAGAAGTAGCCGTCCGCGCCGCCTGGCGAGAGCCGCTGCTGCAGCGCCCAGAGCCCGCTCGATCCACGATGGAACACGTAGACCGCCCCCGGGGCGGGCTGGGAGGCGCTCACGACAGCGGTGTCGCCATCCGAGGAGAGCGCCACGCCGGCGGGTGCTTCTCCGGCGTTCGGCTGCCCGGAGTAGTGCAGCGCTTCCTCATACACGAACGGGTCGACGCGTACCGGGAAGCGAGCGCCCGACGCGTTCACCTGGAGCACGATCCGCCCGTCGCGAACGGCCAGACGGCTCGGCAGCCGACGGCCCGATGCGTCGGTGGCCGACATAGCGCCGTAGTGAAGCCCGGCGGCGAGTTCGATGGCTCCGTGCCGCAGGCGCGGCGCAACGCCGCCGTGCGCAGCGAGCGCGATCGTGAGCGCGCCCGGTTTGCCGGATGCGATGGTGAAGCCCTGCTCGATCCCATACGGGCCGTTCGCGTACCACTCGGTGACCGCGCCGCGCACGTACTCGACGCGGTTCCCGTGCGCCCGCGGAAGCGCCCTGGAGATGGGGACCGGGGTGCCCGCGTCGGCCATGCCGGCCAGCGCGAGCGAGGAGCTACCGCGCGCCGAGCGCAGCGATATCCCGGAACGCGCGAAGCTCGTCGTGATACCGCCGCCGCGGGCTTGGAGCGTTCCATCCTGCGCGGCCTGGACCCGGTAGGCGGCCGCCGCTGTCCCCTGCGCGCTGGACAGCTGCGCCCGCAGTGCCACAGGGAGACGCTGGATCTGGGCCCAACCCGGCGTGCCGGTGCGCGGTAGGGCGGCCTTCGGCCCCGCAGCGAACTGCTGCACGCCGAGCAGGGCCAACGCCGCGGCGACCGTCGCAAGAACGGCCGCGATCATGCGTCCTCGCCATTTCGCCGAGTCCTGCGCCACCTGTCCCGTGTGACCCGGATACCCCACGTATACGCTCACGGTCCCACCTCCATGATCGATCCCCCCGCCTGCTGCGCCGCGCGCTGCGGCCACACGAATAATCTCAAGCGGCTCAAGCGGGCGGTGTGACATCGGGCACGCTCTGCGCGCGCCGGATTCAGGCGGGCCGGCTGTGACCCGGGTGCGCAACCCTGGCCTGCGGGGAACCGCTCTCGGCTCGCGCCAGGGCGAGCCGCGCGAGCGCGGGCGCCGCCCCGAGCTGCTCGAAGGTCGCGGACGCAGAGGCCAGCTGCGCCTCACCCTGCGCCGCGTCGCCATGCGCGAGCAGCCAGCCGCCGAGCTCGAGCTCGCAGCGGGCCGCCCAATAGGGGTAGGAGAGCGCGCGGAAGCCATCCGCTGCGGCCTGCAGCCCCTTCTCGACCGAGAGCTCGTCCGGGTCGGCGCCGGCCCCCTCGACGAGCGCCTGCAGACGCTCCAGCTGGGCGGCCAGATACGGGGGGCGCGCGGCTGCCGGCAGACCGTCGGCCACGAGCGCGAGCAGCGCCCCCGCCGCCTGCGGGCGCCCGAGTCGCAGCGCCGCCTCGACGGTGTCGGGCCAGCCGATGCGGAACGCCTCGTGGGTCGCAGTGAGTGTGGCGCGAGCGGTGCGCGTCATCTCCTCGCCGCGCGCGAGCGCAGTCTCGGGCTCATCGCCGGCGAGCGCGACGACGACCGCCACGGCTGCGTGCATCGCCTGCAGCTCCTCGTCGTCGCCGTGCCCCCAGCCGTCGAGGTGCGCGAGTGTCGCGCGGGCTGCCTCTCGGCGGCCGCGCAGCGCGTGCAGGATCGTGAGCGGCGCATATATGAACTCGCTTCCCGGCCGCTCCTCGAGGTCCCCGAGGACGCCGTGCGTCAGAGCCTCGGCCTCGTCCCAGCGGCCGGCCAGCAGGTAGGAGATGCAGAGGTTGGCGACAGCGATGCTCTCGCGCAGCCGGTCACCGCTTCGCCTCGCGAGCGCCAGCACCTCGGCGTGCTGATCGGCAGCCTCCGGCAGGTCCCACTGCGAGCCGAGCGTCGCCAGATTCCCGCGCGCGAGGATCAGCTCCTCCCGGAGGTCCTCGCGTCCGGCGATCTCGATCGCCTGAAGCAGCAGCGTTCGCGCCGACCGAGGGTCGGGCCGTTGTTCGCAGATCATCGCCTGGTCGGTGAGGACGCGGCTCTCGACCGCGGGAAGTCCGTCGCGGCGGGCGAGGTCGAGTGCGTGCGCGAGCGGCTCCTCGGCGCCGGCGGCATCGCCGCCGTAGACCCGCGCGCGGCCCAGGATCGCGTTCAGCGTCGCCTCCTCCGGCACCGGTGGCCCGCCTGCGAGCGCGGCCAGCGCCTGCTCGACGGTACGAGTCGCCTCCTCGTTGCGTTCCAGCCGGTGCAGCGTCTCGCCCAGGCAGGCCGCAACGGACGCCATCTCGCGCCTGCGCCCGCTCCCGGCGACCTCCTGCGCGGCGGTGCCGAAGAGCTCCAGCGCCCGCTCGATGTTTCCCGCCTGCAGGGCCATCTCGCCGGCCGCGCTGGTCAGCTGCAGGCGCTCCTCTCCCTCCGCCAGCTCGGACGCCGACCGGTAGGCGCGTTCGGCGGTCGCGGGCGCTCCCACCGACGTCGCGCGCAGCGCGGCTCGGTGCAGCGCGGTGATCGCCTGCGCCCGGAGCTCCGGGGCGTCCTCGTCCTCACGCGCCGCGCGGTAGGCATCAAGGTAATGGGAGGCGAGGACCTCGGTGACCTCCTCGCCGTCGTTCGGGAACGTCCGTCGCAGATAGTCGGCGGCTGCGCGATGGCGTGGCTTGCGCTCGCGGCGGGAGAGCCTGTCGTACGCGACCGTCCGCAGAAGCTCCTGGCTGAAGCTGTATTGACCGCGCTGCGGCGAGAGCGGGTCGGCGCTGATCGAGAGCACCTGCTTGCGCACCAGTGACGCGAGTGCCACCTCGAGCTCCTGCGGGGTGAGCCCGCCCAGGGCGGCGGCGGCCGCGTTGGGGAAGCTGCCGCCGAACACGCACATCGCCCGGACCAGGCGCTGCTCCGCCGGCGCGAGTGCGTCGAGCCGTGCGGCGATGAGCGAGCCGAGCGTCGCAGGCACGTCGAGCTCACCCATCTCCCCGACCGCCACCAGGCGCCCTTCGCGCTCGAGGAGCTGTCCGCGGCTGGCGAGCACGCGGAGCGTCTCCATTGCGTAGAGCGGCACACCCTCGGCCCGCTCGATCACCTGGGCCCTCACGCGCCTGTCCAGGCCGTCGACGAGCGCGTCCAGCAGCTGCCCCATGTCCGCCGCGCTGAGTGGGTCGAGCCGCAGGAGCGTCGCGCCCCGGCGCACCGGCGGCCAGCCGTCGGGCCGTGCGGCGAGCTCGTGGCGAGCGAGCGTCAGGATGAAGATGGGGCTGGACTGGGCCCAGTCCAGCAGGTACTCGATGAATGCGAGCAGCCCCTCGTCGGCCCATTGCAGGTCCTCGAAGACCAACGCCACGGGAGCGGTCTCCGCGAGGCGCTCAAAGAACATCCGCCAACCTGCGAACAACTCCGCGCGGGGCATCTCCCGCTCTGCCAAACCGAGCAGGACGCCGAGGCGCGGCGCCAGGAACTCGCGATCAGCAGGGTCGCGCACCCACCGCTCCAGGCCCTCGTGCAGCCTTCGCGCTACGGTCTCGATGGGCGCGTCCTGCGCGATGCCCAGCCGCTGGCGCACCATGTCTGCGAGCGCCCAGTAGGCGATGCCTTCGCCATAGGACAGGCAGCCGCCGCTGTGCCACAGAACGGTCTCGGCGCGTGCGTCGACGTACTTGTCGAACTCCCACAGCACCCGCGACTTCCCGACGCCGGCGTCGCCGGAGATCGCCACAAGCCGCGCAGCGCCGCGTTCGATCGCACCGTGGAAGATGTCCTTGAGCAGGCGCAGGTCTTCCTCGCGACCGACCAGGGGCGGTTCGAGCCCGCGGTCTCGCTGTGCGCCCTTCACACCCGCCAGCACGCGCACCGCACGCCAAAGGTGCAACGGCATGGACTTGCCTTTGACCGTGTGCTCTCCCGCGTCCTCATAGGCGATGGCCAGCGAGGTCGCCTCGCGCGTGACGCCGTCCACGAACACTGTGCCCGGCTCCGCCGCCGACTGGGTGCGCGCCGCGGTGTTGACGCGGTCGCCGACGACCAGTCCTTCTCCGGGCCTGTTCATCGAGGCCGCCTGGCCCGTCACGATCCCGGCGCGGGCCTGCAGAGCCGGGACCCCGATCTCCACCCCGAGAGCGCTCACCGCGTCCACCAGCTCCAGCCCAGCGCGCACCGCCCGTTCGGCGTCGTCCTCGCGCGCAACGGGCGCGCCCCAGACAGCCATCACCGCGTCGCCGATGAACTTCTCAAGGGTCCCGCCGTGGCGCTCGATGATCGCGCGGGCATCGTCGAAGTAGCGCCCGAGGAGTTCGCGGACGTCCTCGGGGTCGCGCGACTCAGAGAGCGTCGTGTAGCTGACGATGTCCACGAACAGCACCGAGACGAGCCGCAGCTCCGGGACGGCGGGTTCCGCCGGCGCCTGCTCTGCCGTGAGGCGCGAACCACACTCGCCGCAGAACTTCTGCCCCTGCTCATACGGCGTGGCGCACGCGGGGCAGCGGAGGTCCTGTGCGGCGCCGCACTCGATGCAGAACTTCCCGTCGTCAGGAACCTCGACGCCACAGTTCCCACAGATCACGATGCACTCCCCCGGACGCAGGTCCAGAAAGCGTAACCCTGCAGCGCAACGTTTCGCCGCGGGTGCACGCGCGCGTCCGTTCGGGTGCGGCGGGCGAGAGCTTGGACTGCGCCGCGGATCGTGGTGCTCACCATGCCGCCGTCCGCCTCATCGCACGAGAAACACGGGGGGACGCCCGGTTTCACCGACCCCAGCTCCACGGGTAAGCTGACGCCATGCCGATGCCCAAGCGGTCAAGCGTCGAGGACTTCTTCGCGCAGCTGAGCGACATCCAGCGGCCGCACCTCGAGGCACTCAGGGAGCTCAGCATTGCCGCCGACCCAGAGGCGCGAGAGGAGCTGAAGTGGAACCTGCCCGTGTACGTACGCGGCAAGAACACGAATCTGTGGATGCTCCAGAACTTCAAGAACCACTGCTCGCTACGGTTCCCGCCACCGTTCTTCGCCGCCCAGAAGGCCGCGGTCGAGGCCGCCGGCTTCGACGCTGGTGAGGGCTTCATCAAGCTCCCCTATGAGCGCGAGCTGCCCACCGAGCTCCTGAGGTCGCTGATGCGCGCGCGAGTCGAGGAGTACGAGGCGACCGGTGCGGGGTGGAACGACCGCTGACGAGCGCTCCACACGGGCGCCCGTTCCTACTCGGGCATCACGTAGGACCCGGCGAGCGCACAGATCTCGGCGTAGATGCGATCTCCGCGGGGCTCGTCGATGACGGGCTTGCGGATGCTCGTCGAGGACCCACTGCTGCTGGGCGTCCGTTGACGACGCCTTGCCGTGAAGGTCGACGGCCGTCGTGCTGAAATCTCGCACGAGCGTCTCGAAGATGAGATCCACGACGTCCTGCTCGGTGCCGTCGAGCTGCGCCTGCTCGAGGATCAGCTGCGCGTAGGGGATGAGCGTGAACAGCTGCGCGAGCGACTGCTGGAAGTCGAGATCGGCGGTCATCTGCTCAGGCGTCACCGGGGCTTGCTCGAGCATCGCGACCAGAGCATCCGCCTGCTCGCGGAAGCGGGCGACGTTCGGCGTCGCAGCGAATTCGTCGAAGATCGGGCGCCAGTCCGGGAAGGTGATCTTGCCGAGCCCGCGGGTCGGCCCCTGAGCGAACAGGAATGCGTCGTCGTCTGCGTCACGGCGCGCCGGCGGAGCGCCCAGCGCCTCGGCTGCCGAACAGGTAGTTGGGGAGGAACTTGAGGGTCAGCGCGCGGTTGACGTGAACCGTCCCCTCGAGCTTGGGCAATCCGTCGATGATGTTCTTCGCGCTCTCGAAGTAGCTGTCGCGCTCGAAGCCCTTGGCCGAGATCACCTCTGCGAGCAGGCGCACGATGCGCTCGCCCTCGGTCGTGACCTGCATCTTGTTGATCGGCGTGAAGAGCAGGTAGCGGCGATCCGCGCGGCTGGCGCTCCGCACGTAGTCGACAGCGCGCCGCCCGTACAGCTTGGCCGCCAGCAGACGCGCGTAGGCCTCCGAAAGGATCCGCCGGACCTGGCCGAACTCGGTGACGCGCTTGCCGAACAGGACCCTGCCCTCGGCCTGGGTCACGGTCTCGTAGAAGCAGTGCTCGGCCATCCCCACCGAGCAGAAGCCGAGGTTGAACTTGCCGACGTTGATCGTGTTGAGCGCGGCCTCAAACGCCTCCACACCCGTGTGCAGCACGTCCTCGGCCGAGACCGGATAGTCCTCGAGGTCGAACGCGCTCACGAACATCTGCCCGTACACGACGTTCGAGATCAGCTTGTAGGCCGGGTGGGCGCTGTCGGCGGCAAAGAACACGTAGCCGTCGGGGCCCTCGACGTCGGCGCGGCGACCGAACACGGACACCATGCCGGCGACATTGCCGTTGCCGATGTAGTACTTGCTGCCGGTTGCGCGAAAGCCGTCATCGCCCTCCGGGGTAAGGATCATGTCGGTGGAGTAGATGTCGGCGCCGTGGTCGCGCTCGGACAGCCCGAACGCAAACACCGCACCATCCTCGAGCAGCTGCGCCGCACGCCTTCTGGCGACGTCGTTATCGCTCTGCCAGATCGGGCCGAGCCCGAGGATCGTCACCTGCCACGCATACCAGTACGTCAGGCCGAAGAACCCGAGGATCTCGTTGAACACCGCGTTGCGTGCCGTGTCCCACCGCTTGCTGGGATCGCCGTCGGCCTCGCGCTCCGGTGTCAGCAGTGTCGCGAAGGCCCGCTCTCTCGCCAGGAAATCGATGAAGTCCGAGTACCACACGTCGGTGCGCACCTCCGATGTCAGACGCGCCTTGCCCTTGGCCTCAAACCATTCGATCGTGGCGCGGAACAGCTTTCGGGTCGCGGGGTCGAACTCGGCGCCGTCGTAGGTCGCCGGGTTCAGGAGCCGCGTGCTGGTGGATGCGACGATGCCGGACACGCGTGAAGCTTCTCACACGCCGACGGCCGGGTGCCGCCTGCGCTCTGCGGTCGCCTGCAGTGCCGTCGTAGGCCGGCGGGGCGCCCGCGAAGTCGGATCGGCCGCCGGGGTGGGGGAGACGCGTGGCTGAGGCGAGCGTCGCACACCGGCGTCATCGGGTGTCGCTCGAGATGTAGTTCTGGATGTTGGCGCCGACGATCCGGGTGAGGCTGTCGGTGTCCGCATCGGCCACCTGCTCGATGCCGATGATGAACCGCAGGAGCGCAAGGCCCGCGATCTGAGATGCGACGAGCGCGGCACGCAGCTCGGCGTCGGGGCCGCCGATCAGCTCTGCGAGCGGTGTGATGAGCTGTCCCTGGAACAGGTTTCGCAGCGCCTCTGCCGCGTCCCTGTGCGAGATGCCGATCCTGAGCAGTGCAGTGAGGCGCAGGCGCACCTCCGGGTCCTCCCATATCGCGAGGATGCGTCCAAGGAGCAGTTCTCCCTCCCGGCCCGGCTCGCAGCCGGCCATCGCGTCCAGCAGCTGGGGCGGGTCGATGGGCAGCCGCAGGGCGCAGGCCAGGAGGTTCTGCTTGCTCGGGAAATGGTGCAGGACGGTTGCAGGGTCGACGCCGGCGAGATCCGCGATCGACCTGATCGTTGCCCGCTCGTAGCCCTGCTCGGCGAACAGCGAAAGCGCGGCGTCGAGGATCACCGGGCGGGTGCTCGTCGGGCCGGGCCGGCGGCCGAGTTTTGTCTTGGCAGGCATCGGGGTTCTACGCGCGGATCATCGTCATGGTCTCTTCCAGCGTGGCGGACATCTCGTCGACCTCGGCGTCGACGCCCGAGGTGCGCAGGACCCTCGCCACCTGCTCGCGCGACGCTCCCGGCACGCGCACCTGCCGTCCGCTGAGGGTCACCGGCATTCCGGCGGCCGTGAGCGCATTGAAGGCGCTCGCCCATGACTCACAGCGAACGCGCGCTGTGCGCTGGCCCCTGGTGATCTCAGCGAGGGTTCCGCGTGCCACGACCTTCCCGGCGGCCATGATCACGAGGCGGTCGCACTGGTGCGCCTCCTCGAGGTAGTGCGTGGTGAGGATGACGCCCACACCGCGGTCGGTCTGATCGTGAACCTGGTCCCACAGCGCGCTCCTTGCGAGCGGGTCGACGCCCGAGGTCGGCTCGTCGAGCACGACAAGCGACGGGTGGTGGCTGAGTGCGCACGCGAAGGCGAGCTGGCGCTGGCGGCCGAGACCGATCTGACCCACGAGGCTGTCGTGTGCCTCCGCGAGCCCGTCCGGGAGGTCGGCCGGCGACGATTCGACGCCGAAGGCGGCCGCATAGAAGCGCAGGTTCTCGGCCACGGTCAGGTCCATGTACAAACCCAGTCCCTGCGGTACATAGCCGAGCCTCGCGCGGGTCCTGCGGGACGGCGGCCCGCCGAAGACCGAGACCGACCCGGAGGAGACCGGGAGCAGTCCCAGCATCAGGCGCATCAGCGTTGTCTTGCCCGCCCCGTTTGCGCCCAGCAGGCCGACTATCTCGCCCGGGCCAACGTCGATCGAAACGTCCTGCACCGCCGTGAACGATCCGAACCTCCTGGTCGCCCGCGATGTTCGCGCGAGAACATCGTCCTTCGCGGCGAGCGAGATCACGGTGTGCCCGTGGCTCCGCTGCGGACACGCAGCAGCTCGGTTATCACGAGGTCCTCGAGGTCCGGCGTGACTGCCCTGCGTTCCCCCGCGAGAGCGCGGTCAGGCACCCATTCGTGGAAGGTGCCCGCTCGCCTCCATGTCATCGTCGATGGCTGATCCGCCTCGACGATCGCACCCTGCATCGACGCGAGGACCGCCGCCGGTTCCCCGGCGAGGAGTGACCTGCCACGGTCGAGAGCGAGAATCGAGGAGGCACGTTCGGCCTCGTCGAGGTAAGTCGTCGCCATCACCACAGCCGCCCCGCGCGCTGCGGCCTGCGCGATCATCCGCCAAAGCTCGACGCGGCTGACCGCGTCCACGCCGGTGGACGGCTCGTCCAGAACCAGGAGCCGGGGCTCGTGTAGCAGCGCCATGCAGAACCCGAGCTTCTGGCGCATCCCTCCGGAGAGATCGCCGGCGCGCCGGTCCACGGCTGCGGCGAGACCCCCCTGCTGCAGCAGGGCCCCGATGCGCCTGGCACACACCTGTGGCTCGATCCCGTAGGCACGACCGACAAAGGACATGTTCTCTGCGACGGATAGCTCGAGCCACGTTCCCGACGTCGACGGCATGTAGCCCAGCTGCGTCTTGGACGGCCGGTGCACCACGCCGCGAACGGGCGTCCGCAGTCCAACCAGGCATCGCAGGAGCGTCGACTTGCCTGCGCCGTCGCCACCCACGACCGCTGTGACCGCGCCCCTCGGGACGCTCAGGGTGACGTCGTCGAGCACCGCCTTCCCGTCGATCTCGACCGTGACCTGCTCGACCCCGAAATCCATCACGTCGCGGGGGCGGGAGCAGGTACCGGCTCCGCCCGGCGCGCGTTCGGCGCCAGGTCGCGGCTCAGGCGCAGGACCGCGGCGCCGAATACGAGCAGCGCCATCCCCGCGAGCACAGCGAAAGCCGGCCAGAGCGACGCGAGCGGCTCCGCGCGCAGCATCACGCCGCGAGCGATTTCAATGAAATACGTGAGCGGCAGCACGTAGCCGATCCAACGGATCGCCCAGGGCATCCCGACGAGCGGGAAGATCATCCCCGACAGCAGGATCTGCGGCAGCAGGAAGAGGATCGCGGTCTGGATGGCCTGGCCCTGGTTCTCGGAGATGGTGGATATGAAGACCCCGATCCCGAGCACAACAAACACGAACAGCAGTGCGCCGAGCGCAAACACCGGGATAGAGCCGTTGAAGGGCACAGAGAAGAGCAGCACGCCGAGGATCGTCACGACGAGCATGTCCAGGCAGGCGAGAACGAAGTACGGAACCACCTTCCCGCCGATCACGTCGGTGGCTCGCAGCGGCATCACCGCGAGCTGTTCGAGTGTCCCCGCCTGACGCTCGCGCACCAGGCCCAGGCTCGTGATGATCGTGCCGATGAACGCCATGATCAATCCGGCGAGTGCTGGAACCATCACCCACGACGTCTTCAGGTCAGGGTTGAAGAGGACCTCTGTCTGGAGCGGAGGCTTCGCCTGGGCCAGGCCGCCGACGGCCTGCTGCGCGGCGAAGAGTTCGGAGCCGTCCACCAGCGCCACCGGCGCCGTCCCGGAGCTCGTCACGACCGCCACGTCGGCCTTGTTGTCACGCAGGGCTCTCACGGCATCGTTCCTCGTGCCCGCGGGATCGACGGAGCTCACCTGCAGTCGGGCGGGCAGCGAGTTGGACGCTGCCTGTGCGCCGGGACCCACCACCTCGGTCTTGATGTGGTCCACGTTGAAGTTGGCGGCGTACCCGAAGACGACCAGAAGCAGGATCGGGAGCGCGATGACCAGCGCCATCGAGCGCCTGTCGCGCCGGAGCTCCACGAACTCCTTGACGATCACGGCCCACACGGGGCCGATACTAGGTTCCGGAAACCTCTAAGTCAACGGTTGTTGGATTATGGGCGGCCAGCGCGCTGCCTGCCCTCACCGGTACTCCGGGTTGGGGTGCTCGCTCTGCTCCAGGTTCCAGTCATACGTGGAGTTGCCGTACGCCGGGATCCCGCCCGCATCCTTCAGCATGCGCGCGAGGTGCAGCATGTTCCAGGTCATGAACACGGTGTTGCGGGTCGTCCAGGCATTGTGCTGCCCGCCGCCCACCTCGTCGAGGTAGGACGGGCCGGGGCCCGCCTCGCCGACCCAGTAGCTGTCCGCCTGGGGTGGAATAGCGAGGCCGATGTGCTGCAGCGCGTAGAGCACCTGCGCGCTGACGTGCTTGCCGCCGTCCTCGTTGCCCGTCGTCAGCACCCCACCGACCTTGCCGTAGTAGGCCCATTGGCCCCGATCGTTCACCTCGCTGGAGTAGGCGTAGAGGCGCTCGATGATCGTGCGGGTTTGTGAGCTCTGATCGCCCAGCCAGATCGGGCCGGCGAGCAGCAGGATGTCGGCGGGCTCAACGAGCGAGCGGTAGATGTCGGGGAACTCGTCGTGCTCGTAGCCGTGCTCGCGCATGTCGGGCCACAGTCCTGGCGGGATCGTGCGATCGACGGTGCGCACCTCATCGCAGCGCACGCCGAGGGCGGCGAAGATCCGCTGCGAGATCGCGAGCAGCCCGTCGGTGTTGCTCGGCTCGGGCGAACGCTTGGTGGTGCCGTTGAAGACAACCACCCGCAGATCGTCGTACACGATGGTCGAGCGGCTTGCCTGGGCGTCGATGAACGCGGTGATCGAGTCGGGGATCGGCATCGCTGGTGAGGTCCTCTCGGTAGGTTTTAGACAAGCTCGGGGTCGGCGATGACCTCGACGAGCGCCGGGCCGTCATGGGCGATCGCAGCGGTGAGTGCGTCGTCGAGTTCGTCGGCGCTGCTCGCGCGCACACCGAAGGCTCCGCTGATCCTCGCGTACTCGGAGAAGTCTGGGTTGTGAAGCGAGGTCTGCCACACGTCCCAGTCGCCGGCGCGCTGCTCCTTCGCGATCTTGCCGAGCTGGCCGTTGTTGAGCAGCATGTGCGTGATGTTCATCTCGTGCTTGACCGCGGTCAGCAGCTCCGCCATGTACTGAGCGAACCCGCCGTCACCGGTGACGGCGAAGATCGGCCGCTCCGGCGCTGCCGCCCACGCGCCGATCGCCGCCGGGTAGCCAAAGCCTATGGATCCCAGGTAGCCGGACATCAGGACGGTCTGGTCCTTCTTGCACTCGAAGTAGCGGCCGAAGGAATAGGCGTTGTTTCCGACGTCGACAGCGACGATCGCCCGCTCGGGGACGTGGCGCTCGAGCGCGGCGAAGGCAGCGGCCGAGCTGACTCCCCGGCCGCGGTCATCTCGGGCGCGGCTCGCCTTCTCCGCGCGCCAGATAGACCAGCGCTCGGCCAGCTCCGGGCGCTGGTCGGCGCGCTCCGGGCCCGCCGCGGGGAGCTCTCCGGCGAGCAGCCGGACGGTGACCCCGATCTCGCCCCACACCGGCACGGTGACCGGGTGAAACTTTCCGAGCGCGAGCGGGTCGAAGTCCACCTGCACTATCGGCTTCCCGGGGTAGATGCCGGTGTGGTTGGAGAAGGACGCTCCGAGCACCAGCAGCGCGTCGCTCTCGTTCATGAACCAGCTCGCGACCGGCGTGCCGCTGCGCCCGAGCACGCCGCACGCCAGGGGGTGGCCGTCGGGGATCTGCCCCTTGGCCTTGAACGTGGTGATCACGGGCGCACCGATGTGCTCGGCCAGAGCGGTGATCGACTCCATGTCGAAGCGCGCGCCGTGGCCGACGATGATGACCGGCCGCTTCGCCTGCTTCAGCAGCTCGATCGCCGCGGCCAGCGACTGCGATGGCGGCGTGATCTGCTGGCCTGCGATCCGGCCCTCGGGGCCGGACGCCTCTTCGGCACCCGCCGGGAGAGTCTGAACCTCGTCAGGGAAGATCAGGTGCGCGACGTCGCGGCGAAGAATCGCATTCTTGGCGGCAAGGCTGGCCAGCTCGGCATGCCGGCTGCTCGGCAGCACCGTCTGGCTGAACGCGGCCACCGACCCGAATGCCGCTTGCAGGTCAACCTCCTGAAAGGCCCCGGGTCCCAGCACCTGCGTGTCGACCTGTCCGGTCAGTGCGATCACGGGCGAGCGATCCACCTTCGCATCCCACAGTCCCGTCAGCAGGTTCGTCGCTCCGGGTCCGGCGATCGTCAGGCACGCGGCCGGCCGGCCGGTGAGCTTGCCGTATGCCGATGCGGCGAAGGCGCCCGCACCCTCGTGCCGGATGCCGATATAGCTCAGGTTGCCATCTCGCTCCTGACGGCGCAGCGCGTCGGCCAGCCCCAGGTTTGAGTGCCCGACCATCCCGAAGACGTGGCGCACGCCCCAGTTGACAAGCGTTTGGGCGACCACGTCGCTGACGGTCGTGCCGTGCGGCGGGTCGGGCGTCACGGCCACGTAGATGCCGTCATCCCGTTGCTCGACAGGGAACGTCGGGACCGCGTCGCCGAACGGTGACTCGCCGGTCAGCGGGCAGTAGTCATAGCCGTGCCACGGGCACCGGAGCATGCCCTTCTCGATCGTGCCCTCGCCGAGCGGCCCGCCCTGGTGAGGACATCGGTTCGAGAGCGCGCCGTACCGACCTTCGAAGTGGGTCAGGGCAACCGTGTGCCGGCCCGCATTCACCGCCTTAACGCGCCCCTCCGGGAGCTCGTCGCTGCCGGCCACCCGGTGCCAGATGGGAGCGACGGATCCAGCTTGTTGTTCGGCGGGGGCTTCCATTGTGGTTGAGTCACCTCGGCGTGGCTGGCGTTACGGTCGCAGGCACCAACTCTGCCCGGCCGCTCGTCGGGCCGCGCTCCGCCGTTCCCCTCGCTCGCGTGCCAGCGGACAGAAAGCGCCTCCAGCATATAGGCGGCCGCCGCTCCTCTGTGATCGAGAGCGAGCGAACTCACGAGCGGGGGTCGGCCGGTGCCGACCGCGGCTCGACGGCCGCCTCGCGACGACTTGGCGTCGATATGCGCGGTGCACGCGACTCGGGGTGTCGCATTGGTGAATGCGCCGTGGAGGACTCAAGCCAAAACTACGCCCTTCACGCGTCTGCTCAACCGAGCGCTCTCGTTGTGCTGCGCACCCTGCAGCTAGTGACGCGCGCTGCGCCTCGGCTCCGGCGTCACAACATTGAACGTTGCGCTCTGCCGCACGCGAAAGCCGAGGTCTTCATAGAGGCGGATCGCTCCCGTGTTGGTGCTCAACACGTGCAGGAATGGGCGTTGTGCGCGCAGCACGATGCCCGCGGTCAACGCTCCGATCAGCCGCGAGGCCAGACCCCGGCCGCGGTGCTCAGGTTTGGTGCAGACGGCGCTGATCTCGGTCCAGCCGTTCAGACGCAACCGCTCACCGGCCATCGCTACGAGTTCGCCGTCGCAGCGGACACCGAGGTAGGCGCCGAGCTCAATCGTCCTGGTCAGAAACGGGCCTGGTTCGGTCTGGGCAACGAGTTGGAGCATCTCGGGCACGTCGGCGGCGCCGAGCGGCGCAGCCTCCGGGAACTCCGTCGCGGCGACCCGCTCACCGATCATCTGAACCAGATCGAACGCCGCGATCTCCCGCCACGCGTGTGGAATCTCAGCGTTGCTGTGCCGGACGGCTGCGTAACCACCTGGTTCAACGAGATCGCCGGCGTCCCGCCAGTCCCGTGCCGAGGGCCGTGCGGGTAGCGCGAGGAATGGCGCGACGTCGGGCGGGTAGCGCCGCACGCGCCCGCGCACCTGCGCAAACCGCGCGTGCGGCCCGCATAGTGCCGCGTACGCTGGATTGTCGAGCTCGGCGTCAGCTGTCGAAGGCATCCGGGTTCGATACCACACGGGCGACGCCGGTGCCCGCCGATCCGGGCTGCTGGGCACGGGCGCATCTTCCAGAGTGGACGCGAACCACCGTGATGTGTGGAGGTGGGTGAGTAGCAACTTCTCGCCCGCTCTCCTTCCGGGTCGACGAGGTCAGGACGGCACCTCGACGGGGAGACCCAGTGTCATCCAGTCGTGTACGCCCCCGCGGTAGTACAGGATCGACTCGGCTGGGTAGCCGTTTGCGAGGAGCGTGCGGATCGCGTCGGGTGTCGCGGCGCATTGAGGTCCGTTGCAGAAGAAGACCGTCGGGAGATCCGGGTTGAGCGAGTCGATTGAGTCCTTGATCTGCTCGTGGGCGATGTTGCGTGCGCCGGGGATTGTGCCCTCCCGGTAGAAGTGCTCGAGCCGAGTGTCCACGAGCGGCAGTCCGGCGGCGATGTGGTCGATGACCTCGAGCTCGCCCACGGTGACCACGCCGGGGGATAGGTGCATCGGCGCGATCGTGCCCCAGGTTCCATCGACTGTGAAGAGCCCGGGTCCTTCGGCGCTGGGTTCAGGCACCATGCGCGTGGCGTGGCGGCGCGCGATTCGCTCGATCGGCTGTGTGAACGACACGATCAGGCGGGGTGGTTCGCGTGGCGGGGTGGGGTGGAGGTCGGGAGTCCTGCCCGCTTCCAGGCGATCATGCCGCCCTTGATGCTGGCCACATCGATGCCGTGCCGGCGCGCCTGCCGGGCGGCGAGTGTGCTTCGGTGGCCGGAGCGGCACAGGAACGCGACGGTGCGCTCGCGTGGCAGCTCGTCCATGCGGCGGGCGAGCTCGTTCAGGGGTATGAGCAGCGCGCCGGCAACGACATCGGATCGCTGCTCCTGCGGCTGACGGACGTCGACCAGCACGATGTCCTTGCGCCTCTGCGCCTCCCAGGCCTGCGTGGGTGTGATCGCTGTGATCTTGCGGGCGAACAGCATCACTGTCGCTCCGCTCGGAATGGCTCGGCGCTCGCCCGAACGATGCGCCGATCGGTGAACGAGGGCCAGGGCGCGAGCGCGAGCACGTGGAACTCGGCCGCATCCCATCGCATGGTCTCCCGCCGGCTCATGAGTGTCCGAACCGCACGTCGGGCAGGATGCGGCGCATCCACCTGGGCAGGTACCAGGCGCGGGCGCCCATCAGCCGGAGCAGTACCGGGAGCAGGAGCAGCCTGACGAGTGCCGCGTCGAGGAGCACCGCCACGCCGAGGATGATGCCCATCTCCTTCGGCGGTAGGGGCCCGGAGAGCGCGAATGTGAAGAACACCGCGACCATCACGGCGGCGGCGGCAAAGATCACGCGCCCGGAGTGCGCCATTCCGTTGACCATCGCGTCTCGGGCGCTGTGACTGTGGTCCCAGTGCTCCTTGGCTGAGGAGAGAAGGAACATGGTGTAGTCCATGGAGATCGCGAAGATCATCGCGAAGAAGAACACGGGCCCCCAGGCGTCCAGGAATCCCTGCGGCTGGAATCCGAGCAGCGAGTGCAGGTCGCCGTCCTGGAAGACCCACTTTGCGACGCCGAACGCTGCGCCGGTGGCGAGCAGGTTGGTGAGCACGCCGGCGGCGGCGAGCAGCGGTGCCTGCAGCGCGAACAGCAGCAGCAGGAAGCCGAGCACGAGGACCACTCCGATGACGAGCGAGGTCTTGGCGGACAGCAGTTTCTGCAGGTCGTGGTTTTCGGCGACGGCGCCGCCGAGCACGGTGCCCGCGGGAACCTCGCTGCGGAGCCGGTCGATCGTCGTTGCGACGGCGGGGTCTGAGGGGTCCTGGCGCGGGATGGCGGTGACGAGCACGAAACCGTCCTTGCCGTTCTGGCTGGGCATCACCTGGGCGATGCCGGGGTCAGATTTGGCGATCGCTGTGACCCTCGCTGCGTCGGCGGCGGGCGTGACGAGCTGCAGTGGACCTGTTGCGCCCGCGCCCATCGCGGCCTGAACCTGGTTGTAGCCGACCCGTGAGGAATCGGTGGTGGGTACCACCTTGATCGAGGGCATGGATGTCTTGAGCTGCGTGACCGGGTAGGCGAGCGCGAGCAGCACAACGAGCGCGGGGACCCCGTAGCGCCAGGGGTGAGCCCAGAGTCGTTCGCCCCACGCTGCGAAGCGGGGGGAGCGGTGCTCACCTGAGTGTGCCCACGGCAGCGCCAGGTTGTCGACCTTCGGGCCGAGCTTCGCAAGCACCGCCGGGAGCAGGGTGAGCGTTGCGGCGAGCACGAAGATGACGGCGAGCATGATCCCGAGGCTCATGCTGCGGAAGGCGGGGCTCGGCACGAGCATCACGGCGGTGAGCGAGATCAGGACGGTCACGCCGCTGAACAGAACGGCCTTGCCGGCGGTGTCCATCGTCACGGCGGCCGCTTCCTCGGCGTCCATCCTTGACCCGAACAGCGCCCCGCGGAAGCGCATGACTATGAACAGCGCGTAGTCGATGCCGAGCGCGAGCGCGAACATCAGTGCGAAGTTCATCGCCCAGATCGAGATCGGCATGACCTTCGTCCCGAGGTAGAGCATCCCGGCAGCGCAGAGCAGTCCGACCATTGTCAGCATCAGCGGCAGTCCGGCTGCGACCAGCGAGCCGAAGGCGAGCAGCATGATGCCGAGCGTCACCGGCCAGGAGATGACCTCGGATTTGAGCATCGCGGAGCGGTTGGCAGCGTTGAAGTCCGACCACATACCGGCTGCGCCAGTGAGGTTCACGACAACCGTGCTCGTCGACAGCGCGTGGAGGCTTCCCTTCAGCTTGTCCGCGGCGGCGACCATTTCATTGGGGTCCTTGGCGGCGCCGGCCTGCACGATCGCGGTGTGGCCGTCGCGGGAGATCGACAGCCCAGCCGTGGGCGCCACCACGGTCCGTACGGCGCCGTTCGCTCGCAGCGTCTGTTCGACGCGCATGATCGCCGACCTGAACGCCGGTGAGCCGACGGTTTCAGTGGGCGAATAGACAACGGTCATCAGCCCGTAGCTGCCGAGGCCCGCGAAATCCTTTTCGACGAGCTTGCGCGCCTGCGCAGACTGCGACCCGCTTGCTTCCCAGCCGGCGCCCGACAGTGCAGTCTCGACTTTCGGGGCGAAGAAACCGAGCACGACTGCGATCACGGCCCACCCGAGGAGAACAGTGCGGAAATGTGTGGCCGTGTAGCGCCCCAGGCGACCGATCGGCCCGACCTTCATGTGATGCTCAGCAGGCGCCGGGACAGCGGCGGGTGCAGGCGCGGCGGTGGTGCTCATGAGCGTGCCTCCTGGACGGGGTAGATGACGGACCGCATCGAGAACAGACGCCGGAGCACCGGCGAGGCCGGGCGAGCGGCGACGAGCACATCCAGCCGCTGACCGACGCCGACAAATGCCCTCAGCCGCGGAAACAATCTGGAAACGAGTGAGGCAGGCGCGGCGCTGAGGGGCGTCCTGCTGCCCTCCAGCGCGAATGGGATGAGCTGGGGCGGCAAGCGGGATCTGCCCGCCGCGGGGTTTGGCGTCGAGTGGTTCGCACACGCCGTCGGGCTCACTGCGTGAGTCCGTCGTGTAGCACCGCGTTGAGACCCTGCACGCGGCTGCGCATTCCGCCGCACACCTGCTCGCAGAGGTCGAACACGCCCTCGTCGGCGATGGCATAGACCGAATAGGTGCCCTCCTTGCGTCGGCTGACGAGGCCGCTGCGAAGCAGCACGCCGAGATGCTTGGAGACGTTCTGCTGCGAAGCTCCGGTCGTGTGGGCCAGTCGCTGGACGGTCCTCGGTCCATCACGAAGAGCGTCGAGCAGACGGATCCGCATCGGCTCGCTCAGCACGCGGAAGCGCTCGGCGATCAGGTCGATGAGCTCTGGCTGCGGCTGGTGAGGGATACGGGTCGGCTGGTCCACACCAGGAACATATCACAACTACATCGTTGTGTACGAGAATAGTGGTAGAGAGCCGCTCGCCGGCCTGCCGCTAGGGCCTCCCGAGACCGGGCGGGGCGCAGGCGCTCGGCCGACGTGTGCCTCGCCGGCCGAGGACGCTCATGGCGTGCCCTGAACCAGTGCGGTGAGATCGGCGAGCTGCATCTGGAGCCCTCCGCAGACCTGCTCGCAGAGCTCATAGACGCCGCGGTCGGCGATGCTGTAGATGGAGCTGTTCCGATCCTTGCGGCGCGCCAAGATGCCGGCCTGCAGGAGGATGCCGAGGTGCTTGGATGCGTTCTGCTGGCTGGTGTCCAGTCGTTCGGTGATTTGCGTGACCGTCAGCTCGTCATCGCGAAGCAGGTCGAGGATGCGGATTCGGGTGGGGTCGCCGATGACCCGCAGCCGTGCTGAGATCATCTCCGCGAGGTCGATCGGTATGGGGCTGGGTAGCGTCATCGATTGTGGCTCCTGTGTTCCGCGGTCCGATCAGGCGGCTCCGTCGTTGCCAACTGGACAACTGTGTAGTTTTAGCGCACAAATCGCATCGCACCGTCGCATCCACATGTCCACAACGTGCAGAGGATGGACGCATCGGACGATCTGGACGTTCCAAGGGCGCTCTCACGGACCTGCTCCCCTCCAGAGGCCCTTGGCGACTGTTCTGGCGGATTCTCGGGGAGTGCGATAAGGGCTCAGCCGACGGCGTTGACTGCCGAGTCGGCCCAGCGGATGGACTCGAGGTAGGTCTCCGCGAGGAGGTCGCGGGCACCCGTCAACGTCGTCGCCGGAGTGAAGTCGCCTCGCTCGTAGGCGACAACTGCCGCCAGCAGCCGGCCGAGCTCGCCCGCACCGCCGACAATCGCCGAAGCGATGTCCTCGCGCAACGGCAGTTCGCCGAGGACACCGTCGATGGGTGCATTTGTAACGGCTTCGGCGACCGAGAAGAGACCGACGGTGAAGGACTCCTCCGGGTTAGTCGCCGGGAGTCGCCGGCTGAGCTGCTGGCACATCCGCGCCCGCGTAAGGGCTGTCACGAGCATCTCGGGCGGGGTCTCGGGAACGTTGGCCAGGGCCGCGATCAAGGCGAACTCGCGGACCGCCACCGTCCCCAGCCAGGCGAGTGCCTCGTGGACCGAGCCGACCCGGCGGGGGAGGGCCATATGGGAGGAGTTGGCATAGCGCAGGAGGCGCATGCTCAGACCTGGATCTCGCGTGATGATGGCTGCCAGCTGCTCGAAGTTGTCCGTTGTCGCAAGATCGGCCATCGTCCCGATTCCACCCAGGCCGGCCTCGGCTACGGTGCGGGTCGGTCCAGAAGTCGGCCTCAGGAAGAACTGGCCCTCGAACATGTCGAAACCCAGCCGCCAGCAGATCTGGAAGGACCTGCGGCTGTCCACTCCGGCCGCCACCAGTTCCCGCCGACCCGCGCGCTGACGCACAGAAGCGACGAGCTCCGCGAGCCGGTCGGCGGAGTGAGCCCCGACCTCGACAATCACCGTCTGGACCCGGTCGAGCAGAGGCCCGTCCGCGGCGCCGAGGTCGACAGCATCCAGCGCCAGCCGGAAGCCTCGCATGGCGTGACGGTCGATGGCGTCCCGCACGTCGCCGTCGACGGGCTCAGAGACCCGGAGAAAGAGGACGACGCGATCGGGCGGAAGTGAGAGCGCGCGCCGCTCGAGGAGCTCGGCGCGCGAGACACTCAGGAAGACCAGGCGGCGAGGAACGATTGCATGGAGTTCCTCGGCCAGCACCAGCTCGGCGTCGCCGCTCTGCGGCATCGCGGCCAGATATCCGCCAGGTGAGCCCGATCCGTCCGTGCTCGAGAGGAGGCGATGGCCGACCAGATCCTCATCGGCGTTGAAGACCGGCTGGCGCACCAGGCAGACAGGCGCAGGCCCGGGCCGGGATGCCGGCGCCGGCTGAGCTGATCTGAAGGCGCTCCTTTGATTTCCGACGACTGTGCGCACACGTTTCTTTCGGCGCGCGGCGCTGAGGGCTTAAGCGAGGCACGCGGGCCACGCGAGCGCAAGACCGCCGGCTTGCCGGCGCGCCGAGGCTAAGAGCGTGCGCGAAAGCTTGGCGCCTGAAGCCTGTGTGCCGTCGGGTGACCTGGCCAGCCCCTCAAACAACCGTCAGCGTTCGCGGGCGTTCTCGGTGTCTTCCGGCCACGCATTCGAGCGCCGACTGCGCCCCGGGCGGCTTGATTCGGATCTGTCAGGTGGGGATGCTGGGCCAGCCCGCGGCGTCGAAGACGGCGACCGGATCGAGGTAGTCTCGCCAGTGGGTCACCTTGTGGTCCTTGACGGTGACTATGGAGACGAAGCGGTTGTTGTACGGCCTGCCTGTCGGCACCGATTCTCCGTGTACTTCGTACTCGAGGACTACGACCGAGGCGTCAGGGTCCCGGTAGACGCGGAGATTGTCAGCGGTGTGGACCGTCATGTAGTCGTCGTAGTTGCTGTACAGATCGATGATTCCCTGACGCCCATCGACGCGCTGGGGGTAGCCGGGCACGGAGATGACGTACTCGAAGATCACATCCTCGGCGAGGAGGTCGAAATAGTCCTCTCCGTCCACCAGACCGGCCAGCCCTTCGCGAATGACCCCAAAGAACGGGCCGCGAGCTCCGAAATTCGACGTCTCGTCGGTGTACTTCGTCACGTAGCCTCCTCGGTTCGCCAGCTCGTTGCTCGCTTTCACCGCAGGCTACCCGAGGTAGGTCTCGAGCCAGTCGAAGACCCGCGCGTCGTCCAGGTCCTAAGGCGAGGGCTCGCAGTGGCGGTTTCCCCCTCCGCTGAGCTGGTCGCACAGTTCCCTGGCGAGCTATGCCTCGCGCACCCGGTGTCCAGCTCATCCGACACGTCCGGAACGCGGAGCCACGCGGACGACGCTGGTGGCTGCGGCCAGATTCCGCGGCAGGTCGGCCCACGCCAACAAGAGTGATGCCTGGACAGGGCGGCGGGATGTACTAGAGTCCATACAAACCGACGAGTCGGTTTATGTGTTGCAGCCAACGCGGAGGTCACGCGTGCCGAAGCTTCGTCCCGAGACCCGTGTCGAGCGTCGCCAGCTCCTGATCGATGGGGCGTGGCGATGTGCTGCTTTGAGGGGCTTTCGCGATCTGACGGTCGACGACGTGTGCGCTGAGGCGGGGGTCAGCAAGGGCGCCTTCTACGGCTACTTCGGGCACAAGCGCGATCTGTTGCTTGCACTGCTGCAGGACGACGCTGCGGCACTTGACAGCGAGCTTGAGCGGATCACCGACGCGAGCCCTTCAGGGGTCCAGCGGGTGCGACTTCTTGCGCAGGCGATGCTCGCGCGCGGTGAGGATGCGGCACGGGTGCAGGTTCGCGCTGACCTGTGGGCCGATCTGCTCACCGAGGAGGCGGTGCGGGAGCATTTGGCGGGGTCGATGCAAAGGCGGCGTGTGCTTGTGCGCTCGTGGATCGAGGAGGCGGTTGCCTCGGGCGAGCTGCGTGAGATACCCGCGAACGCCCTCGCATCGATTCTGCTTGCGCTCACTGATGGTCTAATGCTGCATCGGGCGCTTGACCCTGGAGCTTTCCAGTGGCGCAACATCCGCAGGGCGATCGACGTGATGCTCGCCGGGATCGAGGCGACCTAGCGGCGTGGCTGCTGCGGGTAAGCCCTCTCCCGGAGCGTCAGCGGCTGGCGGCCAGGACGCCGTGCCAGGCACCCTGACGCCCGGATCGAAGCGCGATGCGGCGCCCGACGAGCATGCCCGCGTAGCGTTTCGCGCGCTGCGGCTTTGGCGTGAGCGGCTGGCGCGCGCGGTTGCGGGAGGACAGCGCGGGCTGATGGTCCTGGCGCTGCTGGTGGGCGTCGGCGCGGGCTTGGGCGCGGTCGCCTTCCGATACATGATCCTCGGCGTCACCTACCTGTTCACGGGCCACAACGATTTCAGTGCCGCGGGACATGCGAGCAACCCGTTGATATCTGGGGTTGGGATCTGGTTCGTGCTCGCTGTCCCGGTGATCGGCGGGCTCATCTACGGTCCGCTGGTATCGCACTTCGCGCCAGAGGCCCGCGGGCATGGCGTTCCGGAGGTGATGTACGCGGTCAACCGCCAGGGCGGACGCATGCGCCCACAGGTGCCCATCGTCAAGTCACTCGCTTCGGCACTGTGCATAGGCTCCGGAGGCTCGGTCGGACGGGAGGGACCGATCGTCCAGATCGGCTCGGCCCTCGGCTCGGTGACCGGCCAGCTCTTTCGCCTGCCCGAGTCCCAGCTGCGCCTGCTCGTCGCCTGCGGCGCAGCCGGCGGGATCGCGGCAACGTTCAACGCTCCGATCGCGGGTGTGTTCTTCGCGCTGGAGCTGATCCTGCGTAACTTCGAGACCCGCTCGTTCGGGCTCGTGGTCCTCAGCTCGATAACAGCTGACGCGATCGGGCGCGCGGCGTTCGGCAACCACCCCTTCCTGTCCCTGCCGTCGTTCACGTTCAGCTCTCCTGTCGAGCTCTTGCTTTACGCAGGACTAGGAGTTCTTGCCACCGCCGTCGGACTGGGGTTCATACGGGTCCTGTACTCCGGCGAGGACATAGCCGACAGGCTCTGGGGGCAGCGGCCGGCATGGCTGCGCCCCGCCGCTGGCGGCGTGCTCCTCGGCCTGCTGCTGCTCGCTGTGCCCGAGATGTACGGCGTCGGCTACCCGGTGCTCCAGAAAGCCGTCTCAGGGCAGTACGTGATCCTCGTGCTCCTCGGTCTGCTGGCGGCGAAGATCCTGGCTACGAGCCTGACGATGTGGATCGGCGGCTCAGGAGGGGTTTTCGCTCCCTCACTATTCATGGGGGCAATGCTGGGAAGCGCCTACGGCGCCGTCGCACACCACATGTTCCCGGAGCTGGCGATCTCCGCAGGCGCCTACGGGCTCGTCGGGATGGGCGCCGTGTTCGCTGCCACCTCGCGCGCACCGATCACGGCAGTCCTGATCATCTTCGAGCTGACCGGCGACTACCGGATCATTCTGCCGCTGATGTTCGCGATCGTCCTCGCCACCGCACTCAGCGGCGCCGTGACACCCGACACCATCTACACGTTGAAGCTGCGCCGGCGGGGCATCGATATCGACGCACCGCCACCAACGAGCCCGATGGCCAGCACCACCGTCGCCCAGGCGATGGGAGATCTCCCGCAGCCGCTCGCCCCTGGGCAACCGCTGCGCGACATCGTTGCGCGCTTCTCCGCCGAGCGGGCAAACACTCTCCCCGTGCTGGGCGCCGACGGAGCGCTGCTGGGTGTGATCGATGCAGCCGACCTCGAGCAGTCGCTCACCGCGGAGACCAGCGAACTCACGGCGAGCTCAATCCTGCACGCAGCTCACAGACTGCACGCAAGCCAAACCCTCGAGGAAGCCGCCCGAGCGCTTGCCAACACCGACGACGAAGGCCTGCCCGTGCTGGGCACTGACGATCACGAAGTCATCGGGTGGCTCACCCACGGGCGACTCCTGCGCGCCTATGGCGCAAACCTCAACGCACACTCAGGTACCGATGCCGCTGCGGTTGCCGGCGACCATTCCGCACGGGTGTCTGAGCGGGGGACGTTCGCGCAAGAGCTGCCGTCTCAATCGTGACGCAGCGCTCGCGCACCTGCCGATTTGCGGGAGCTGCGGATGCACTTGCTGCTGAACACCGTTGCTGGCTCGTCGCCGATCCACTCCCAGAGCGGTGTCGCGCCGGCAAGGCGCGTGTCCGGCGTCAGCTGCTCGGGGTCGAGTCTGCGGGTTTTGAAGCAGATCGGGCAGAGCACCCCTTTGCAGCAGGATCGTTGTAAGAACGTTGCGCGACACGGAGGCGTAGGCAGATGCATCGCGCGCGCCGCTCCGGCTTCAGCGGCGCGCGCCGGCGGTTGAAGCTGCGGCGACTTCCTCGTCGCGGGCTAGCGATCGTTGCGCGGATAGCTGCTGAGCAGCCGGCTGCGGAGTCCTCGGCGGGGGTCGTTCTCGCGCTCGGCGAGCAGGAATGCGATCCCCTCCTCGACTGCGATCTTCACCTCGTCGCGGATCGCGTGCGCCGCACGATCATCCTGGTCGCGTCCCTCCAAGTGACTCGTCTTGACCGGCTCGCCAAACCAGAAGTAAAGGCGTTCAGGGTGGGGCAGCATCGTCGGTCCAATTCCGTGCACCAGTGGCTGCATCGGCCAGCCGGTCAGCCTCCTGACGAGCTCCGTGATGTGGGCATAGGCAGGGTTGTTCTCGTCGATGACGATGTCGAGCATCTCCTCCGCGCCGACGGCGGCGAAGGGCACGATCGGATAGCCGTGCTCGATCGCAAGGCGCGCGAAGCCGACTCGCTCGTTCCACATGAGCTGGTACTTCTCGCCGCGCCGCTTGTTGACCTCGCGCGCGCCACCGGGAAAGACCAGCACCGTCGCGTGCTCGCCCATCAGCGCCCGGACGTTCTCGCGGGTGCCTCGCACCATTCCGCAGGACGTGAGCACCTCGCGCCAGAGCGGGATCCGGTAGTGCGCGTTCTCTCCGAGCGAGCGCACGGCGAGTCCGCGCCGTCTCCATATCTCCGTGAGCATGAACGGCAGGTCCAGGAAGGCATACAGAGTGTGGTTGCCCGCGAGCAGCGACCCGTCGGAGGGGATGTGCTCCAGGCCATAGAGCCTCGGCTGTGCGATCCGTCGCAACGGAGCGATCACCGACGCCAGGTGCTCGAGCTGTCCTGCACCGTGCAGGTCGGGTATCTCCGCGGGGGCGCCCTGTTGCCCGGCCATCTTGTCAGCGCTCTGACACCGGGCGGTCGGCGAGGCGCTCGAACTGTGCCACCGCGCCTTCGCGCTCGACGGTCCGCAGCTCACCTGGCGAGAACACCTCACCGAGCGCGGGTTGGGGGTCGCCGTCGGGCGCGTACATGCGCGCCGCGAACGGCCAGTCGCTGCCAAACAGCACGTGCCCATCGGCGGCGACGCCGTCGACGGCCCGCAGCGCCGGTGGGTCGGCGACCAGAGCCGTGTCGTAGAAGGAGTTCGACAGCGCTTCCGCGGCGCTGTCGGCGGTCAGCACGCCTGCCGCCTCTGGCAACCCGAGGAACGGGCCGAGCTCGCGTGCCGCCGCAGACGCGGCGTTGAGCCTCGCCCTCAGCATCGGCAGCGCGCCGCCACCGTGGGCGAACTGCCAGCGTATGCGGGGATGGCGCACGAAGACGCCGTTTACGAGCAGGGAGATGAACGCTCTCGTCGTGTCGAACGGGTACTCGGCGATGAAGCCGGGCACGGACAGGTCGGGGGTGAGCTCGGCCGATATCGAGGCCGGATGGACCATCACCCACGCGCCCCGCTCGTCGAACTCTGACAGGAGCGGCTCGAAGGCCGGGTCGCCCGGATAGCGGCCCTCATAGCTGGAGAGCAGGCCGACGCCGTCCAGGCGCAGCTCGTCGAGTGCCCGGACGGCCTCCCTGCGCGCGTCTTCGACGTCGCGCATCGAGAGCACAGCAAACGCCCCGAACCGGTCCGGAGCCTCTCGCACAACCGTTGCTGCGTAGTCGTTGCACGCTCTCGCCAGTGCCGGTGCGCGCTCTCCGTCAACGAACTCCACGCCGGGATCGGAGACGGACAGCATCTGCGCGGCGATCCCGTGCGCGTCCATGAACTCCACCGCGAGCTCTGGTGTCCAGTCGGGAACCGGTATGCCGCCGATCAGCCACATCTCGGCGTCCCGCAGCGCCGCCTTGTATGGGGGCGCCAGGTAGTGGGCGTGCACGTCGATGCGGTACGGCTGCTGACGTTCGGTCATGTGCTCCGCTTCTCGTTGGGTGGCTCGACGCGGGTCGGCATCGGCCTGCGGGCTATCTCGGCGGCCTCGGCGGGATTGAGACCGAAGCTGCGCAGGACGCCCTCGGCGTGCTCGCAATCGGCGTTCTTGCCTAGTTCGCCCAGCAGGACGGCGTGCATTACCGCGGTGAGGGCGCCGCCGCTGGCCAGCAGCGCGAGCCTCTGGTTGGGCACGTGGAAGCGGCCGGCGTTTATGCCGGCTCGTAGGTCGCGCATCGCATGCCGGCCGAGGACGTCGTTCGTCAGGCGATGCGGTATGTCCAGGCGCACCAGGAGCCGTGCCCAGTCCGGCTCTTCCCGGGCAAGGCGCACGAAGTGCCTGTGAGCGACGCTGATCGCCTCGGCCGGATCGTCTATCCCGGCGCGCCGGGCCTGCATGTGGCCCAGCTGTTCGGCGAGCGTCTCCTGCAGCAGAGCCGCCAGAAGCTCGTCCTTCGTGGCGAAGTAGTTGTAGAACGAGCCGATCGCGACATCCGCCTCGTCGGCGATCTCGGCGATCGTCGTCGCGTCGAAACCCTGTTCCCCGAACAGGTGCTGCCCGGACGCGAGCAGGGCGCTGCGAGTACGTGCCTTTCGCCGCTCGTTGCGGCCCGGCCGGGATCTCGTGTCGGCTTTGCCCTTCGCCATTGCGGCAGTATGCACCCGGAGCATTTATTGAGGATACACTCAGTCTTGACTTTTTGTTCAGTTCAGGTTAGGTTCGGCGCCATGACAACTCACGGCTCATCTCAAACGGCGTCCGCCGAAGTGGACGAGAAGGTTGCCGTCCTCATCGTCGGAGGAGGCGGTGCGGGGCTTACCGCGTCGATGCTTCTGGCCGGCCTGGGCGTCCAGACGCTGCTCATCAGCGCGCTGCCGACAACCTCTGATCTGCCGAAGGCGCACGTGCTCAACCAGCGCACGATGGAGATCCTGCAGGACGTCGGCGCCGCCGCGGAGATCGAACGGCGCGGAACGCCCGCCGCGAACATGTCGGCGACGGCCTTCTACGCCGGCTTCGCAGGGCCCGAGCGAGGAGTACGGCCGGCGGCTGACGCGCCTTGAGTGCTGGGGCGCGGGCGGCGCTGACGAGAACTGGTCGGCGGCGAGCGCGTGCAGGCAGCAGAACCTGCCGCAGATCCGCCTCGAGCCGCTGATGAAGGCACGGGCAGAGGAGCTCTCGCCCGGGACGATCCGGTTCGGCCACGAGCTGCTCGACCTGGAGCAGGACGACGAGGGCGTGACGGCGCTGGTGCGCGAGCGGGACTCCGGCCGCGAGTACAGCGTGCGCAGCAGGTACCTCATCGGCGCCGACGGTGGACGCACGATCCCGGGCCTGCTCGGAATCTCGTATGAGGGTCTGGGGAAGCTCACCAACACCGCCACGATTCACGCGACCGCGGACTTCTCGAGGTGGGCGGGAGACCCGGATGTCCTGATCCGCTGGATTGTCTCGCCGCAGGCGGGGACGGGCGTGGTGATGGTGCCGATGGGACCTGAGCGCTGGGGCCCGGACTCCGAGGAGTGGGTGATCCACCTGACCTACCCGGTCGGGGATCCGCGCGCGGAGTCCGACGAGCAGGTCGAGGCGGACGTGCGAAACGCGCTCGGACTGCCGGATGTGGAGATGGAGATCCACCGCATCACGCGCTGGACGGTCGAAGCGGTGATCGCCGCGGCGTTCCGCTCCGGGCGGGTGTTCCTCGTCGGCGACGCTGCCCACCGGCACCCGCCGACCGGCGGGCTCGGGCTGACGAGCGCGATCCAGGACGCCCACAACCTCTGCTGGAAGCTCGCGGCGGTCCTGTCCGCTCACGCCTCGCCGGCACTGCTCGACAGCTACGAGCCGGAGAGGCGCTCCTCGGTCTCGCGCAACGCCCAGCGCTCGCTTGAGAACGCGGTCAACCACCTGACATTCTCAGCGGCCACAGGCGTTGCGCCCGAAAACACAGCTGAGCAGAACTGGGCGGCTCTGAAGCGGCTGTGGAGCGGTCGGGCCGAGGACGCCGAGCACGCAGCCGAGTTGGTGCGGATGATGCGCGCTCAATCGATGGAGTTCGGCGAGCACAATGTGGAGTACGGCTACACCTACGATTCGGCTGCGATCGTCGATGATGGCAGCGTCCCGCCGGAGCCGATCGAGGAGATCCGGGTCTATGAGCCCTCGACGCGTCCCGGTTCGCCACTGCCGCACGCCTGGATAGACGATCGGGACGGCGTCCGGCGTCCGATCAAGGATCTCGTCCGCCCAGGTCGCTTCCTGCTGATCGCGGGCGAGCAGGGCGATGCCTGGTGCCGAGCGGCAGGGGAGCTCGCCGCCGAGCACGGTTTGCCGATCGACGCGGTCCGCATCGGCCACATCGACGGCGATCTGTTCGATCCGCGGTGCACCTGGCTGCGGCGCCGCCAGATCGGTCCGGACGGGGCGATCCTCGTGCGCCCGGACCGCTTCGTGGCCTGGCGCAACACGGCGGCGTCCGAGGATCCGGCAGGCGAGCTCGCCAGTGCGCTCTGGCAGATCCTGGCGCGTCCGATCGGCGTGCCGACCGCCGCAGCCGCAAACTGACCCCGACGCGAGCCCTGGAGGCCAGCACATGAGCGCCACTGAAGTGATCCATCCCAAGTTCCACCACCTCAACCTGAAGACGACGCGACTGCGGGAGATGATCGACTGGTACCGCACGGTCGTCGGAGCCGAGGTGCTCTTCCAGGCTCCTGACGGGGCGTGGCTGTCCAACGACGAGGCCAATCACAGGATCGCGCTGCTCGCGTTCCCGGTCTTCGTCGACGACCCGGAGAAGGACACCCGGACGGGAATGCACCACAGCGCCTTCGAGTACGACAGCTTCGAGGAACTGAACGCCAGCTACCTGCGCCTGCGTGAGGCGGGAATCACGCCCGACATCTGCCTGGACCACGGCATGACGTTCTCCTACTACTACAAGGACCCCGACGGCAACCACGTCGAGCTGCAGTGCGACGTCTTCGGCGACTGGGCGAAGTCGAGCGCGTGGATGCGAGACGAGCGAGGAGTTCCACTCCAACCCGATGGGCGTCTTCGTCGACCCCGCGCGGATCGCCGAGGCGGCCGGCCGAGGGCGCGACGTTCGCGGAGATCCACAGGCGCGCGAAGGCGGCGAGTTCGCGCCCGGCGAGGCCGCCGTCGAGATCCCCTAAGCGGGCTGACCGATGCGCCTCGTCAGCTTCGACGATGGCAGCGGCCCCGAGGCCGGCATCCTGCGTGGGCGAGGACTGGTTCCGGTCTCGGCGCTCGACGCGCCGGCGAGCAGCGTGAGGGGCCTGCTCGAGGCGCTCGACACTGACGGGACTGCGCAGAGCTCGGCGAGCGCGCGGGCGCGTACTCCGGAGCGCGTCGCGCTCTCAGAGGTCCGGCTGCTCGCGCCGGTCCCGGACCCGGAGAAGATCATCTGCCTGGGCCTGAACTACCGCGACCATGCCGAAGAGACCGGCCAGGAGATTCCCGCCGCGCCGCTGTGGTTCGCCAAGTTCGCCAACTCGCTGATCGGCAGCGGCGAGGACATCGTCCTGCCGGCCGCACACCCCGACTACGTCGACTACGAGGCCGAGCTCGCGGTGGTGATCGGACGTACGGCGAACAGAGTCAAGGAGGCGATGCGCTCTCCTACGTCGCCGGCGCGATGGCTTTCAACGACGTGAGCGCCCGCGACCTGCAGCTGCAGAACCCGCTCTGGACGAGCGGCAAGGCGGTCGACACGTTCGCGCCCTGCGGCCCGGCGCTGGTGACGCTCGACGAGGCGGGCGACCTCGGCTGGCTCGCTCTGCGCACGCGGATCAACGGAAAGGTGGTGCAGGAGGGCAACACGTCGAACCTGATCTTCTCCGTCGCCAGTGCAGTCGCGTGGCTGTCGCGGACGATCACCCTGGTCCCCGGCGACATCATCGCCACCGGAACTCCCGCCGGCGTCGGCGGCCCCAGGGCATCTTCCTGCGCGACGGCGACATGGTCGAAGTCGAGATCGACCGGCTGGGCGTCGCTCACAAATCCGGTGCGAGCGCAGTAGGCGCTCGCGTCAGGTCACTTCACAAGCCACCGTCGACGCCTGCCATGGAGCGGTACACATGAACACAGCCATCTGGATAGCGCAGGGTGTGCTCGCAGCCGTATTCCTCGCGGCCGGACTCATGAAGCTGACCCAGTCCCGTGAGGAGCTGAGGAGAAGACCCCATACGTGAGGACTTCACGGACGGGCAGGTCAAGGCCATCGGCGCGGTCGAGGTGCTCGGTGCCATCGGTGTGGTGGTGCCCGCGGCGGCTGGCGTAGCACCGATCCTCACCCCGATCGCGGCATGCGGCCTGGCGCTGACGATGGTCGTCGCGGCGGCCACGCTCATACGACGCGGCGAATACTCACACGTGCCCCTGAACATCGTGATCTTCGCGCTGGCCGTGTTCGTCGCAATCGAGCGGTTCGGGCCACACTCGCTCTGATCCCGCTGCGAATGCCGAACGGGTCCACCGGGTTCGGGGGCGGGCAAAGATCCGCAGCCTCCTCGAGGACTGGATGACTGCCTGCGAGGACTGGGAAGGCGCCGCTGATGAGGTCGTGGACCTCGGCGGTGGCCCGGAAATGGACTCATAGGACGCATGGACGATCTGACGTCGCCAGAGTGTTGCCACGGGTCTGGCTCCCGGCGAAGCGTCGTTGCACGCGTCGACATCGACGCCGATTCTGCGCGCGGCGAAGAGGTGACCGGATCTGGAACCTTTACTAACCCGGGTGCTAAAGTAAAGGACATGCCCCGCGTATCGACCAAGAATCAGGTGACGCTGCCGGTCGATGTCATGCGTGCGGCTGGCCTTCGGCCAGGCGATGAGGTCACCGTGAGGCCCGTCGGCGAGGGTGAGGTCATCGTCGCGGCTCGCGGTTCGCGCGTCCGACGACACGCTGGAATCGCGGAGGGGATCTACCGAGAGGGCGAACTCGAGAGGCTGCGCGCCGAGTGGGAGCGCTGATTCTCGATGCGAGCGTCCTGATCGGGCTGCTCGACTCCGCGGATGCGCACCACACGCGCGCCGTGACAGACACTGAGGCTGCCGACAACTCGCGACGCCGGCTCGCGGCCCCGGCAACGGCTTACAGCGAGGCGCTCGTTGCTTTCGCTCGCGAGGGACGAACCGCTGAGGCACGCGGCGCAATATCCGGAATGGGCATCAACGTGGAGCCGCTCACCGAGGTCATGGCCGAGTGTGCGGCCGAGCTTCGCGCGCAGCACGTGCGGTTGCGTCTCCCCGACGCGATGGTGCTCGCGTGCGCCGCCGAGTTGGAAGGCGAGCTGTTGACTTACGACGAACACCTGGCGGCGATCGCACGCAGCGCTCCATAGGCAGATCCGAGCGGCAGATCGCAGGGTTGGAATGGCGCCGTCGGACAGCGTCTGAAGCCTAGAACGCCCGAGTTTCGCGCGCGCGAGGCATTCCGTCCCAAGCCCGAAATAGCTTTGGCGTACCTGCCGATTTGCGAGCTGGTCGGTGAGCGTCCGTCGCCACTCGGGCGCCGTGGTTGGCTCGCCCCAGTCGTCGGTTACGCGGATCTGGCGCGTCTGGGCGATCGTCTGCATCGGACCTCGGCGGCCCCGGGTTGGCCGGGACACTTACAGTGTCCGGCGGTGACTCGTCTGCTCTTGAAGGATGAGCTTCTTGATGCCCAGCTGGTGCGGGCCGTCGGTGCGGCCGGATACGGTGGCGCTGACCTCGGGGAGTGCCTTGCGACGGCTCGCCGGATCAACGAGCGCGACCTGGACAGCTGGTTTGAGCAGTGGACTGCGACGGCGGCCGCCGTCGCGCGGCTTGCTGAGCACGAGGCCGCGGCGGGCAACCGGACGTCGGCTCGGCTGGCGTACTTGCGCGCGTGCACGTATCACCGCACGGCCGGCGTGATGCTGCTTGGCGCGCCACTGGATGAGCGGCTGGTGTCTGCCTACCGCGCCCAAGCGGACATGTTCGCCAACGCGACCGCGTTGATGGAGTTCCCTGTTGAGAGAATCGAGATCCCGTTCGGAGCGATCACGCTGCCCGGCTACTTCTTCCGCTCCTCTGCCGATAACAGCCGACGGGCGACGGTGATTCTGACCGGCGGCTATGACGGGACCGCTGAGGAGCTGTATTTCGCCAACGGAGCGGCCGCGCTCGCTCGGGGCTACAACGTGCTCGCGTTCGACGGTCCTGGCCAGGGGCGCGTGTTGACCGAGGAGCGGCAGCCGATCCGCGCCGACTGGGAGAATGTCATCACGCCGGTCGTCGACCATGCCCTAAGTCGCGACGATGTCGACGGTGAGCGAATCGCCCTGATCGGTCTCAGCCTTGGAGCCCACCTCGCTCCCCGTGCAGCCAGCGGCGAGCACCGCCTGGCCGCCTGCGTGGCCGACTGCGGCGCCTACGACCTGTACGCGGCATTCCTCGACAGGTTGCCCGGGCCACTCGCCAATCCGAGCGTTATCGATCGCCGCCGCGTGCGCATCGTCTTGGCTCGGGCTCCTCGAGCGTCTGGCTGCGAAGCCGACGGCGGGCTGGGCGCTGCGACGGGGCATGCTCGTCCACGGCGTTGACGATCCGCTGAGCTACATCGATGCACTGCGCGAATTCACCCTGGAAGACCGGGCCCTGCTGATCAGATGCCCGACCTGGGTGTGCAGCGCCGAGGGCGATGAGATCAGCGCCTCGGCGCCGCAACTGGTCGCTGCACTGGCCTGCGAGAAGACCTACGTCCACTTCACCGCCGTTGAGGGCGCCGATGATCACTGTGAGCAAGCTGCCCGAGCGCTGTACCATGCCCGCTCGTTCGCTTGGCTCGACAGCTGGCTGCACCCTCACCGGGCGACCGAGTAGCCGCAGCAGGTCTAGACCCTCGCCGCCCCGATCACCACGACGATCCGGGGACTGTCGTCTGAGGTCCCAGTCGGTGCAGCCAATGGGCTCGATGGTCTCTCGGTGGTGAGCTGCGAGGACATCACGACGGTCCCCAAGCAGGCAATCGGTGCTCAAATCGGCATTCTGCTCGATGACCAGGAGCTCGTGCTCCACGCTGCGATCCGGGCCGCGTTCAATCTCGACTAGCGCCTGGGCGTTAGGAGCCGAGATCTGTCAAAAGCTGCCCGAGGACGCCGCCCCAAAGTCACGGATGCGAGCGTGCTGGGTTGGACGACAAGCAAGCGTCTCGCTGACACGTGGGTCGGCGACTGCTTTGGCGTCGAAGTGCGAGCCGCCGCAGGTCTCGACCTTCTCGCCTCGTGGGATGAGGAGGCTCTGACCGGACGCCGGGCCGTATCGGAGCCGAGCGACGCGACATCAGAAGATGCCCGATTGCAGCAGGATCGTTGTGATTTCGACGACGTATGCGGGCGAGGGACTCGAACCTCCAAGGGCGGCCCACCGGCTCCTAAGGCCGGCGTGTCTACCAGTTCCACCACGCCCGCTCGCAGCGAAACAGTAGCCGCCTGCGCGAGCTTGCGCCTGCGCCGCCTCGACGGTTATCGTCTGCGCTGATGGACGCGCACAGCGATGAGGTCGCGACGTCGTGATCACCCACCCGCACCGCCACGAAGCGGTCGTGCGGTCGACGCGCGCCACGGTGGTGTTCCTGCTCTCGTGAGCGCGCTGCTGGTGCTGATCGTCACCGTCGGCGGCTGGAATCAGCTCGAAGGGATGATCCCCGTCGACATCGCGCTACGTCCTGATCTATTTCGGCGCTCGCCTACTACGCGCTGCGCTGGAATCGAGGCGTGCTGCCCGTCGCCGCGACGCTCGCGGTGTTCGTGATGATCTTCCCGCGGCGCGGCGGCCCCGTCCTGGTTCACCGCAACGACGCCGGGTACGCGCAGCCGGCGGTCAACGCGGGCCTGCTCGGCATCCTCACGCTGGTCCTCGTTCCGCTGCAGATCGCGCTGATCGTGTTCGCGATGCGCGGTTTCAAACAGGGCTGGAACGTCGAGGTGGAAGTGCGTCCTCCCCCGGCTCGCCCAGCCGCAGGCCGCCTGACGCGCGCGGCTATCGTTCGCCTCGCACTCGCGGGGGTGGCGGAACGGTAGACGCGGGGCCCTCAAAAGGCCCTGTCCGCAAGGGCGTGTGGGTTCGACTCCCACCCTCCGCACTGAGTCTGAAGGCATGCTCAACAGGTCGCGGGCTGACGTCACGGCTGTACTGGTGCGTAGCCGGCGCAGTCGGATCAGCCTACGATTCGCCTGCGGAGCGCGAGGCGACTGCAGCGTCGCGGCGGAGTTCGCGAGGAAGGAGCTGGCTACCAATCACAAGGAGCACGAGCCGAACGCGGCGGCGCTCGGCGCCGATCCGCCGCCAGTAGTGCTGCGCACCGCATGGCTGACGGCTGCGGCGAGCACGAAACTCCTCGACCCATCTCGCCGGCGGCAGCTTGGTCCCCGCCGTCCAAGGCGCCGAGCCGCCTGGGTTCACGGGGGCGGTATCCGCCTTCCTGTGTCATCGAACATGCCGCCGGCCGACGCGCGCGGAGCAACCGACTTCCGCTAGGCGGGCACGCGATGCCCGGCTAGGGCGTTCCGAGTGCCCACGGGCTGGGCCGCCTGGACGCCCATGGTAGTGCCTCTTCAGCGGCCGCGGCGAGCGAGATCAGAAGGGACTCCTGCCAGGGCCCGGCCACGATCTGCACCCCGACTGGCAGGCCCGCGTCGGTCCAGTGGAGTGGGAGGCTAGCCACCGCCGGGAGTGACCGGTCAGATTGCCGAAGGCCGTGAACGCGAAAACGTCGTGACGACGTCGAACACCGGGCTGGTCGGGCGGGTGCCGGCCTGCAGGATCGAGCCGGCGGCGGGCGGCAGGATCGCCGAGGTGGGCGTGAACCAGGACGTCAAGTCGCGGCCCCACCTCACGAGCTCCGGCGACGAGAAGCTCGAGGGCTCTCCCGGTGAGCGCGCCAAGCGCTCAGACGAGACGCTCGCCCGACGCTGCTGCGCTGGCGGGCGATGCCGGCTCGACAAGCGACCAGGTCGACGCCGTCGTAGTCGGCCAGTCCGGCCTGGGTCAGCGATGAACGGCGGGATCATCTCTTCGGAGATCGTGGTACCTTCCATCTCTCTGCGACGGAGTGGCCGAGGCCCTCGAGGCGCGCCGCGGACCGAGCGCGCGGCCGCGGCGCACTGGCGGGTCGGGTGGGCATCCCGCGGGGGGCCTGCGCCATCAGCCCGACACGCAGGGAGGGCGGCGCGTCGCGGCGCCACCGAGAAAGGCGCTCGGCGCGGGGGCGTTGTACCAGGCGAGCTGGTCCGGGCCGGAGATGGCGTCGAGGGCAGCTGCTGATCGGGCCGACGGTGCGGCGACGACGCCCTCAACGACGGCCGCCGAGCCAGCTCTGCGCCAGTCGTGGGACGCGCCCCTGCTGGGCTTCAGACCCGACGAGGCCGCAGTAGGACGCGGGGAACCTGATCGAGCCGCCGCCGTCGTTGGCGTGGGCGATGGGGAACGATCCCCGCCGCGCGCAGCGGCGCGCGCAGCCGCCGCTGGACCCCGGGAGAACGGCTCATGTCCCACGGGTTGCGCGTGATCCCGTGCGGCGTCCGCGGCCGTGATGACGCCGAACGCCGGGGTGTTGGTCCGCCCGCAGAGGACGAAGCCCGCACGCGGCGAGCGCATCGACGACGAGCTCGCCTCGTCGCTCGGGCCCTCGGGGGCGCCCCGGGAGCCGTAGGTGACGGGCCATCCCGCCGACAGGAGTCAGGTCCTTGATCGGGATCGGACGCCTCCCAGGAAGGGCGCATCCTCGCCGGCTGCCAGCCGCCGGTCGGCCTCGGCCGCGGCGGCGGGCGCCGTCGTCATTTCGCCAGGTGATGGCGTTCAGCGTCCGGGTTCAGCTCGTCGACCGCCGCCAGGCAGGCGTCGAGCAGCTCGACCGCTGAGAAGCTCCCGGCGGCGCAGCGCTGCCGCGAGCTCCAGCGCGCTCACGGTGGGAGAGAGGTCGGACATTGCGCGACCCTATCACCGCTGAGCAGGCGGGCGACAGGGGGTCGCTCGGTCGCGCGTTCACGGGCGGCCCCCGTCTTGGCTGCGCGGTCAGCCGGCGCTGGGAGCGGTCTCGCGGATGACTTTCCAGCCGGCCTTCAGAGGCGCCAGGAAGTAGGGCGGCTCGTCGGTGGCCAGGCGGCCGTCGTATTTGTAGTCCTTCAGGTAGCCGGCGCCGCCGGTGGTCCCGACGGCGCCTCGGTAGTCCTGGGCGATCGCCCCGTACACGTTTAGGTTCCCGAGTTCGTTGCCGAGCCCAGTGTCACCACGACCAGGAGTGACTGCGTGGCGAGAATGCCGGCGTAGATCCAAGGGTTTTCCAGCGATCCGGTCCCCTGTTGTTGCCGCTCGACGTGCACGGGTGGTAGAGCCGCACATAGCTGTCGCGATCAACCCATGACGCCGTGCCGGTGGGTTCGCTGCCCAATTTGCCGTTGACGCTGGTCGGATACAGGCTGCCGTTGACGATCACTTCGTTTTCGCCGGCGACGTGAGCGATTCGCAGTAGCTGCCGCTTCACATAGACGGTGCCGCAGCCCTTTTTCTCTGCGTTCTTCCGCGTTGACGTGTCGGCGTTGTTGGCGGTCGAAGTTGACCAGGTGCAGGATGTCCCCGCTGGCCCCTGACGGTAGATAGGCCGTCGGGCGGAAGTTTGACGCCTCTTTTTTTCTTTTTCGACGCCTTTTTCGTAGTACACGGCTATGACCGTCGTTGGTCGGTGCCGTTCAGTTCGTCCGGGTGCTGACGCCTTCGTAGACCGTATTCCGGGTTCGACGTAACTTCGAGGCTGGTGTCGTTTCCGGCGGTGACCAGCGTCGCGCCGGTCGTATAGCATCCGGTTGCGGCGTAGTAGTTCGGCGCCGCTGCCTGCAGCCGGCGTTGGAGCCGTAGGTGCCGCCGTCGATTTCGACGATGTCGGCCGGGACGTGACCTTTGCGCCCGAACGTACAGCCCTTGACGTAGCGCGGCGTCGTTCGTATGCATCGGCCCGTCGACCTGGTCACCCGTCATGAACTTGATGCCCTGGCAGTTTTCGGTGCCCCTTTTCGGTGCCCATTAGCGGCAGTACGGCATTTTTCAGCAGCTTTTCGGGCGCGTTGTAGATGCCGGGGTCCTCGGTCTCGAAGTTCGTGAAGTAGACAAAGTCGAGGAACCCGGCGACCCCGAAGGTCGCGACATCAGCGTGCGAGTTTGCCGACGTAGCCGGCGGACTTGATGCGGAAGGTGTTCGCGAGCGTGCCTTTCGACTCGATCATCGTCGGCGAACGGCGAAGTGGTACTGCACGTCAGGACCATTCCGGAGTTCCCGTGCTGGCGGCCAGCAGCTTGACTTTCGTACTTCTCTCTTTTTTCTTCGGACGGTGCTTTTCGGCGCCTTGCAGGTCTCCCAGTAGTTGGGGTTGACTCGGTGGAGCAGGTACTCGTACTCCTGCACCCCGGCGAGGGCGGCGTAGTAGGCCTGCTTCTGGGCCGTGTCGGTATGCGAAAGCCGGACGTCGCTCGGTCGCGACCCCCGTGAAGGCCGCGACAAGCAAGAGGCTCGCCACGAGCATGACGCCCAGGGCGATGATCATCGTGAAACCCGCCTCCGAGGCGACACGGGAGCTGTTGAGGCCCGTGACGCCGTGTTATTCGCATGGTGCACCTTCCACAGGTGATTCAGCCGCGGGCGCGCTGAACGCGAACGTGACCTGGTTGCTGAGTTCGATCGCCCGCGAGCTCACGTTGCTCGTGGGTGCGGCCTTGAAGCTGATCAGCACCGACGCTGCCTCTTCAGCTTCCGTCGCCGAGAGCGGATGTGCCGTGGTCGCGACCAGCGGGGTTTCGCTGAGCGTCGTCGAGGGGGCGGTGGGCACGTGACCGATTTCGTCGTGTAGGCGAAGTACTGGAAGATCGGGAACTTCACCAGTTTGTGGGTCACGACGCTTTCCTGCTTCGGCCTGGCTGATGTGTTCGCCGATCACCACGGATGTCGGGGTGCAGCCGCGGGGAACGTGAATTTCTGGGTCATCTGCCGCCGGTGCTGAGATATGTCTTGTCGATCAGCTTCCGGTCGCTGCGTTCCCAGGTGATTTCGTCCTTCGTGCGCGCTGGTGAGTTCGGCTTTTTCGCTGTACGCGTCGATGAAATCAGTTTTCTGCCGTTCGCTGCCCGCCTGGATCAGGGTTCTTGTTCGGCGGCGATGCACGCCGAGTGCAGCTCATCGACCATGTGGGTCATCGTTGTGCGTCCGAGCTGGTTGGCCTGCGCGATGTCGGTGATACGGGCGGTCTGGCGCATCGAGACTTCGAGGACCGCGAACAGCGCGCCGGTGACGATGATTCCGGTGACCATCGCGACCAGCAGCTCGATCAGCGTGAAGCCGCCCTCATCGCGAGGAGCACACGAAAGACGGCCGTCAGCATGATGCACCCGATGTGACCCGGAGCAGCCTTTTCGCCTGCTGCTTTTTCTTCGGTTTCTTCTTTGGTCTTGGCGGTTTTAGCGGTGGTTTCTTCTTCTTTCTTTTTGTTCGGCGCTTCAGTTTCGAATTTCGCGGCTTCTTGGGAGCGAGTTCTTTTTCGTATGTCGTTCCCTTGTGATTTTGCCTTCGGGCGTATTATTCTTTCAGTTTTTTTTCGACTTCTTCGGCGCTGTTTTTTCGGTGGCTTCGCGCGCGGTCCGGGTGGTGGTTTCGGCGTTTCTCGTTCGTTTCGTTTTCGGCGTGAGCTCAGTTCGCCGATGTCGAGGTTCAGCGTGGAACCGGGGCGCCTTAATCGCTTTGTAGCTTGTCGTATAGGCACGGCCTGCGCTTGCTAGGCAGAGGGTCGCCGCGCCAAGGGCTGGAACGGGGTTTCCGAGCGGAGCGCCTTCCGCTTCGGTTGTTAGCTGGGGGTGCGTGAGCGTCGAGGTGGCGGAGGTGGAGGCGTTGTTTGGCGCCACGACGGGTTCGCATTCGGTGTCGGTGATCTTGACGGGAACTTTGTAGCTTTCGACAGAGTTTACGGTACGGGCGCGGGTGCCGGTGTGGACTTTCAGCGCCACATAGCTCGACGGGCACTTCTGACGACGTGAATTTGCGGCGGCTTCCACTTTGGCTTCGCCCTGTTTGCTTTCTTCTTTTTCGGCGGCTTCGGACGGTTTGTTCTTTGAGGCAGTCGCCTGCGTAGACCGCCCAGGAGTTGACGGGAACGGGAACAGGTCGCTCGCGGGGTAACGGGCCCTAGGCCGTCGAGGCCGTGGCTTTGTAGGTGCCCGTCAGCGCCTGATATTTTCTTCGCCGCCCGTTCGTATTGAAAGGCGGTGCGCCCAGTTCGAAGAGGGCGCGACGAGGTGGCGGCCGTAGATGACGAATGTCGGGCGCTTGATCTCCTTTGCCTTCCAACGTCGGTTTAGCCTTTGTAGGTGAATTGCGGCCGTCAGGCCGCCGCCCGGGGCGTACGTCACGGGTCGTGGGTGGTGATGTTCGGGGCGAGCGTGAGTCTTTGCTGGGGTACTTGAGCGCACCGCTCGTCGTGACGAAGCCGGTTTTTCGGCGATTCGACGGTGGCGAGCGTCGACGGGATCGCCGTGAAGACCACGCAGCCGCCGCTGCCGGTGGTTCCTTCGCGGAGGCGGCGACCGCCCGCTTCGACCGGGATGTATTTCGCGGTAGACGGTGATCCCGACACGGGGGCGGGCGTCGACGCGCCGTCCTCGGTGACGTCGACCTCCAGGCCGGACCGGTGGGGGGGGCGCGATGACGCTCGTCTGCGACAGAGCGGGCCGCCCGGTCTTGCCGAGGGTCGGCCAGTTGACGGTCGAGGTGATCCGGATGTTGGCGCCGGTTTTGGCGGTCGGCTTCGTTCGCGTTGCAGCCGACAGCGTTGCCGGAGGAGTTGACGGGCTGGGCTTCCTGGGTCACCGGGAAGAGCGTCCCCGCCCACCGTGCGCGTGAATTTGTGGGGGTTGGTCTCGAGGGTGTCGAGGGCGGTGGACGGGTCGCTGCGCAGCTGCTCCTGGGACTGTGCGGCCAGCAGCGCGGCCTCGTCATGCCGCCGCTGTTCGGCGGTCAAGTCGGTCGACGACGTCAAAGCCGCTGAAGGTCGCGATGACGATGAGCCCGACGAGCGCGCGCTGATCATGACCTCGATGAGCAGGAAGCCGCCTCGCTGCGAGCCGCTTCGGGCGCGTGCGTCGGCGCGCGGAGGCCGGGGCGCACGGGCACCGCCAGCGGTCGCCGGTGCCGACGACAGCGCAGGTCGTCACTGTAGCGTCCCAAAGAAAGTGTGCATCGTCACAAGAAAACTCCGGTCTAGGGACCTTTCGGGGCAGCTGAGGAGCGGGCTTTAGTCCTCTAGCGATGCGGCCGTGAGGCGCCTCGCGAGGGCCACGTCCTGCGCGGTGCCGGACGGCACCGACGGGCTCAGGCGGAGGCCCTTCCACAGGCGCCGGCCCGGGTCCGCCGGGAGCCGGGCTGCGTGGCGCCTCCGGCCCCGGCCGGCGCCCGCGCGGGTTCAGCTGTGGTGACGGAGCCGCGAGAGCCCTAAGATTCGGCGTCCCCTGTGGGGACCTGGTGTATCGGTAACACGGTGGTCTCCAAAACCGCAACGCGAATCATTGGTCCCCCGCTGTCGAAAGCCCCGCCCCGGCGGGGCTTTCGGCGTTCTAGAACACCCACCGGCTGCGCAAGGGCATCAGGGCTCTATGCTCCCGCGATGGCCGATGCCGACATCACGTTCGCCTCTCTGCAGCGGAGCACCGGAGAGCGCTTCCAGGGGCTCCGGCGCGAACTGGGCGTCAGCAGCTTCGGGATGAACCTGGTGGTCCTCCAGAGCGGCCAGCGCGGCCGGATCCATGCACACGAGCACCAGGAGGAGGTCTACCTGGTCCTCGAGGGCGAGCTGACTCTGCTGATCGAGGAGGCCGAGCACAAGCTCGGCCCGGACGATGTGGCTCCGGCGTCGGCCCGGCGGTGCGCAGGCAACTCGTGAACGCGGGCAGCAAGCGGCTGGTGCTGCTGGCGCTGGGCGGAGCGGGCAGATGCAGGCCGTGACGGGCAGGCGTGGGAATCATGGGAGCAGGGCGGCCCGGGCCGCCCACCCCAGGAGGTTCCGCTTCCGGAGGGATTTCCGGTGCGCTGAGCGGGCGCTCTCGCCCGGGCGTCAGGCGGTGACGGTCCGGTAGCGCTGTATCGCGACGACGGCCCCAGATGGCCTCCACGACCCCGAACGGCCACGTGCCGGCTAGGAACCCGTATGCGCTGGAGAAGCAGGCACCCGACTGCGAACGCGAGGATGAAACCCGGACGGCGGTTCTCGCACGCGTACATCACCATCATGAAGGTGACGGCCGTGGCGCCGAAGGCGGTGAGCATCGGCAGAGTCTGACGCGATGGCTCCGTGTGCTGTGCCGGCACCCGCCCGGTCCGTAGAGACCACGTACGTCCGTGCCTCGATTAGAGTTCTCGGAGGGACGCCCCGACTGTCCACGGGCCGACTGATGAGCGGCGAGCGGAAGGCGCCGGCAACGTCAGGACACAGAGGAGAGCTATGAGGGTCATTGGAGCGGGGATGCCACGTACGGGCACGCTCAGCAATACGGTACTGTTAGGGTTAGACATAACA
>CAVUCP010000008.1:0-32202 GCA_963740075.1 uncultured Solirubrobacteraceae bacterium
GGCGGGCGCTCGATCGTCGGAAACATCTACAAGGGGAAGGTCGACAACGTCCTCCCCGGGCTCGAGGCTGCGTTCGTCGACATCGGACTTGAGAAGAACGGGTTCCTGCACGTCGACGAGATCGTCCTCCCGGGTGTGGAGACGCCGAGGCGGGGCCGCGGGGGCGGGGGAGGACGCAAGATCTCCGATCTGCTGAGCCCCGGCCAGGAGATCGTCGTGCAGGTCGTGAAGGACCCGCTGAAGACGAAGGGCGCGCGCCTTTCGATGGAGCTCACGATCGCGGGTCGCTACATGGTGTATGCGCCGACCGGCGAGGGCGTGGGGGTCTCGCGGCGCCTCGAGGACAGGGAGCGCGAGCGCCTGCGCAGGCAGACCGCGGGACTCGAGCTCGACGGCGGAGGGGTGATCGTCCGCACGGCTGCCCACGGCGCCAAGCGCGAGGACTTCGAACGTGAGCTGAAGTACCTGCACAAGCTCCACGAGGTGCTGGTCAAACGCGTGAAGGACACCGCCGCCCCGGACCTCGTCTTCCAGGAGGCAGACCTCTCCGTTCGCGTCGTGCGCGACATCTTCTCGGCGCACTTCGAGCGCGCCGTCGTCGACGACGAGCAGCAGTACCAGCGGCTCGTCTCGTTCTTCACGAGGACCGCGCCGGAGCTCGTCGAGCGGGTCGAGCTGTGGCAGGAGAAGGAACCCCTGTTCGAGGCCCACGGCGTCGACAAGGCGATCGAGGGGGTGCTCTCCCGCCGGGTGGACCTGCCGAGCGGCGGCTACCTGATCATCGACTACGCGGAGGCGCTGACGGTCATCGACGTGAACTCCGGCAGCTTCATCGGCCGTGGCAAGGGCGCCGGGCTCGAGGACACGATCACCAAGACCAACCTCGAGGCGGCCGAGGAGGTCGTCAACCAGCTGAGACTGCGCGACATCGGCGGGATCATCGTCATCGACTTCATCGACATGGCGCGCGCCCGCAACCGCGATGCGGTGATGAAGACACTGCGCAAGACCCTCGACGAGGACCGCACAAAGACGTTCACCGCCGAGATCTCAAAGCTCGGGCTCGTCGAGATGACGCGGCAGAACGTGACCGAGGGCGTGCGCGAGATCATGAGCAGGCCCTGCCCGACCTGCGAGGGGGAGGGCGTGATCCGCTCGGAGGAAACGATCGCGATCGAATTCGAGCGGCGTCTGCGCGACGTCGCCGTCGAACACCCCGACGCCGAGGCGTTCCTGGTCCAGATCAACCCCCGCGTGAGCACGCAGTTCACCGGTCACGGCTCACGCGTACTGCACGCGCTCGAGGCGCAGACCAAGACATCGTTCCTGTTCGAGGGCTCGGAAGGGCTCGCGCTGGATCACTTCGCGATCACCTTCATGGGGACACGCGAGGAGGTCGAGGAGCGCGCGCTGCCGTTCCGCCAGGGCGACGAGGTGCTCGTCGACATCGTCGAGCCGCACATGTACGACGTGGACGACGCGGTCGCGAAAATCGACGGCTACATCATCTCGATCGCCGGCGCGGCCTCGTGCGTGGGAGAGAAGCGCATGGTGCGCATCGACCAGGTCGGCCGCACGGCCGCCAGCGCGCTGCTGCTGGACGAGTCCGGAGAGGTGGTCGCCGCGCCGGTTCGGACGCCCAGCACGCGCGAGAGCACGCGCGGCAGGCGGCGCACCCCCGCGGGTGAGGGCAAACCACGCGCGCGCCGGTCTGCGAAGGCCGCGGCCGAGCCGGATGGCGAGAGCGATACGGCGGCCAGGAAGGTGCGCAGCAGGGCCGCGGCGGCGCCTGATTCCGAGCTCGAGCCCGACGAGGAGCCCGTGCAGGGACCCGCGGGAGAGGGATCCGGGGACGAGAGCGGCGAGGATGGCCTACAATCCAAGCCTCGGCGTCGTGGCCGCAGGGGCGGACGGCGCCGTTCGGCTGCCAAGGCCGAGGCAGGCCCCGAGTAGCACGGGGTCAGCCGGCCGGCGCCCTTCAAGCTAGAGAATCGAGATTGAGACCGACATGTACGCGATCGTGAAGACAGGCGGCAAGCAGTACCGCGTCGAGCGCGGGCAGAAGCTGCTCGTCGAGCGCCTGCCAGTCGCCGAGGGCGAGGACGTGACCCTCGAGCCGATCCTCTACCGCTCGGAGGAGGCGATCTTCGACAAGGACGGCCTCGAGAAGGTCAAGGTCACCGCCAGGGTCATCGCGCACGTGCGCGGCGAGAAGCTCCGGGTCTTCAAGTTCAAGCCCAAGCGTGGCTACAAACGCCGGACCGGCCACCGTCAGGACCTCACCCAGATCGAGGTGACCGAGATCGCCTCCGGGGCCGGCAAGAGCGCGAAGAAGGCCGAGACGAAGGCACCCGCGAGCACCGCCGCGAAGGCAACAGACGAGAACAAGGAGAAGGCTTCAGATGGCTCATAAGAAGGGGCTCGGCTCCAGCCGCAACGGGCGCGACTCGAACTCTCAGCGCCTCGGCGTGAAGACCTTCGGAGGAGAGGCCGTCACCGGCGGCGAGATCATCGTGCGTCAGCGCGGCACGCGCTTCAAGCCGGGTGCCGGCGTCGGCATCGGCAAGGACGACACGCTCTACGCGCGCGCAGCCGGAACCGTGCAGTTCACCACCGGCCGCCGCGGTCGTGTCGTGACCGTCGTGCCCGACGCAGACCAGGCCTGAGGTCACAGCAGCCGTGAACGCCAGGCGCGGCGCAATGCTGCTCGCCGCCGGGCGCGTCGTGCTGGGAACGGCGATCATGATCGCGCCCGAGCGCGTGAGCGGCCGGTGGCTCGGCGAGGAGAACGCCGCGCATCCCGTCGTCGCAGATCTCGCACGCGGCCTCGCCGCACGCGACATCGCTCTCGGTGTCGCGGCGCTCGCGACGCTCGGCGACCCCGTGGCGGGAGGGCGGGTGCAGGCCGGATGCGCGGCCGCCGACAGCGTCGACGTGATCGCGACGCTGATGGCCCGTGAGCACCTGCCGCGCATGGGCGTGGCGGGGACCGCGATCGTCGCCGGCGCCTGCGCAGCCGCCGGCTTCTACTTCGCCCACGTGATCGCGCACTCCTGAACGCCGCTCCCGCGGGCCGTGCTTCAGCCGTCCTGGGCGGTGGGCCTGATCAGGATCTCGTTCACGTCGACATGCGCAGGCTGCGACAGCGCATACATCACGCCGCGCGCGATGTCCTCGTCCTCGAGCATGTGCTCCATCGGGGGCTTCTCGAAGAACGGCGTGTCGGTCATGCCCGGCTCGATGAGTGTCACCCGCACCCCGGTCCCGTTCAGATCCTGCCTGGCGGCCTCGCCCATCGCGGTCACCGCATGCTTCGTGCACGAGTACAGCGAGCCGGGCAGCGGCCGGCGTCCCGCGACACTCGAGGTCAGCAGCAGATGTCCTCGCGAGTCCTTCAGTGCAGGGATGCCCGCCCGGATCGTCAGGGCGGCGCCGTAGACGTTCGTCAGGACCATCTCGCGCCACTGCTCCGGGGTCCCGGACAGGAACCCGCGAGGCCCGCCGAAGCCGGCGTTGGCGAACACGGCGTCGATCCGGCCGAACGCCGACAGCGCGCGCGAGACCATCTCCTGCTGCTGATCCCACTCCGTGACATCGCAGCGGACCGCGATCGCGCTGTCCTGTCCGCCGAGCTCGCCCGCGAGCGTCTGCAGGCGCTCGAGCGAGCGGGCGGCGAGCACCAGGCGCCAGCCGGCCCGCGCCGCCTCGCGCGCCGTCGCTGCGCCGATTCCCGACGAGGCACCCGTTATCAGCAGGACCTTCCCCGCGGAGTCAGTCGGCCGTGCGTTCATGGGCTCTCTCCCTTAGGGTCGATTGAGCGCCCAACGATAGCCACGGCGGGCTGAGCCGCCCGCGGCTGTCACGATTGCCTGATGCTCCATGACCGCGCGAGGATCCATGTGCAGGCCGGCGCCGGCGGCGACGGCTGCATGAGCTTCCGCCGGGAAGCCCATGTCCCGAAGGGCGGACCCGACGGCGGGGACGGGGGGCGCGGCGGGGACGTCGTGATCCTGTGCGACGACTCGCTGCGCGATCTGCAGAGCTTCCGGCGCCGGACCCATCACAGCGCGGGACGCGGCGGGCACGGCGAAGGATCGCTGCGCCACGGCGCCGAGGGCAGGCAGCTGACCCTGCGTGTGCCGCCGGGCACCCAGATAAGCGCGCCCGCCGAGGACGACGGCGACCTCGGCGGCAGGCGCTGGGAGCTGCTAGCGGCAGGTCAGAGCGCGATGGTCGCCAGGGGCGGCAGCGGCGGCAAGGGCAACAAGCGCTTCACCACGCCGACACGCCAGGCCCCGCGGTTCGCCGAGCGCGGGCTGCCCGGGGAGGAAGGATGGCTCGAGCTGCGGCTCCGGCTCCTCGCCGATGTCGGTCTTGTCGGGCTTCCGAACGCAGGCAAGTCCTCGCTGCTCTCCAGGCTCACCCGTGCCGCGCCGAAGATCGCCAGCTACCCGTTCACGACTCTCTCACCGGTGCTCGGGGTGCTCGAGGCAGAGGACCGCCAGCTCGTCCTCGCGGACATCCCCGGACTGATCGAGGGCGCCAGCCAGGGCGCGGGCCTCGGCCACGACTTCCTCGCGCACGTCGAGCGCACCCGTCTGCTCGTGCACGTCCTGGACCTCGCGCCCGAGCTCTCCCAGGAGCAGGACGCAAGCGCGCTAGTCAACCACGAGACGATCGAGAGCGAGCTCGCCGCACACGACCCGCGCCTGGCGCGCCTGCCGCGCGTACTGGCGTTGTCGAAGGCCGACCTGGTCACGCCGGAGACGGCCGCTCAGGCGGTGTCGCAGTGGCGGCAGAGGCTCGGCCCGGACGTCCCGGTGATCGCAACCTCCAGCGCCACCGGAGAGGGTCTGCGCGAGCTCTCCGGCGAACTGCTGAGGCTCGTCGCGGCCTCCCCCGCCGGTGACGGCGCCGTGGCCGGTGAGCGCGGCGAGGAGCCGGAGCTCGCGGAGCACATGGTGTTCCGCCCGGCCGGCTCGTCCGGCTTCAGGGTCGAGCGTCTGGGGCCCCGCACATTCGCGGTGAGGGGCAGGGGCATAGAGCGTCTGTTCGCGCGCTATGACGTGGAGAACGACGACGCGATGGCCTACCTGGAGGGCAGGTTGAGGCGTATCGGTGTGCTGCGGGCGCTCGCCGACAACGGCTTCGGCCCGGGAGACGAGATCGAGATCGCGGGCGTGAGCTTCGAGCTCGATCCATCCGAGGACGGGTTCTAGAGCTCGCAGAGGCCCGCAGGGCGTGGCTCCCGCGGTGGCGGCGCGGCAATAAGCTCAGAGCATGCGGCGAATTGTTGTGAAGCTCGGCTCGAGCGTGGTGGCGGACAGCGACGGCTCACCGCGGCTCGACGTGCTCGCCGGGGTGTGCGACATGCTCGCGGAGATCCACCGCGAAGACACCGAGGTGATCGTCGTCACCAGCGGCGCTATCGCGCGCGGGATGCGGATCATGGAGCTGTCCGCGCGCCCTAGCACCACGGGAGCACTGCAGGCGGCCAGCGCGGTCGGACAGGGCAAGCTGTACCGGATCTACGACGAGCTGCTGCGCGACCGGGACATCACCACGGCCCAGGTGCTGCTCACCTTCTTCGACATGAGCGCCCGCACCCACTACCTGAACGCCCGCCAGACCCTCACGACCCTCCTGGACTGGCGTGTCCTGCCCGTCATCAACGAGAACGACACGACGGCGACCGACGAGATCTCCTTCGGCGACAACGACTTCCTCGCCGCCCAGGTCGCCGTGCTCGTGGCCGCCGACGAGCTGATCCTGCTCACCGACATCGACGGTCTCTACACGGCAGACCCCCGCCTGTACCCCGACGCCCACATCGTGCGGGAGGTCGCCGACTTCGGCTCCCTCGAGACCCTCGAGATCGGTCACACCACATCACCGCTGGGGTCCGGGGGGATGCGCTCGAAGGTCGTCGCGGCCGAGATGGCAACGGCCGCGGGGATCCCGACGGTGATCTGCAACGGGCTGCGCCCCGAGGCGCTCGCGGCGGTACTGGCCGGCGAGCGTGAGGGCACCCGCTTCCAGGCCGGCGAGGCCCGCTACAGCAGCTTCAAGCTGTGGCTGAAGTACGCAAAGCCATCCCGCGGCACCATCCTCATCGATCCGGGTGCGGCCAGGGCGGTGCGCGACGGCAGCGCGAGCCTGCTTCCCGTCGGCATCGTCAAGGTCATCGGGGACTTCGACGCCGGCGACGCTGTCGACATCGGCGAGAGCCGTGAGCAGGACGAGCCGAGGATCCTCGCGAAGGGAATCTGCAGCTACGCCGCCGGGGAGCTGCGAAGCGTCATCGGTCTGAAGTCGGGCGCGGTGCGAGAGGTGCTGCCGCGAGCGTCCGAGGAGGCGGTCCACCGCGACTACCTCGTCCTTGACTGAGCGTCGTACCCTTTAGGCGATGGCAACCGTCCTGGCATCCGTCCCGCAGACATGCAGCGCCGCAAAGCGGGCCTCCCGCGAGCTCGCGCAGGTCGACACCGACGTCAAGGATGCCGCGCTCGCCGCGATAGCGCTGGCGCTGGGCGAGCGCGCCGGCGAGATCCTGCAGGCAAACGAGCGCGACATGCAGCTCGCGCACGAGGCCGACATCGGAGATGCGCTGCTCGACCGGCTGAGACTGGATGAGGACCGCATAGCGGCGATCGCCGGTGCGGTGAGGCAGATCGAGGCGCTGGCGGACCCCGTGGGCGAGGTCATCGACGGCAGGCGCCTGCCGAACGGACTGGACATCCGCAAGGTCCGTGTTCCGCTCGGCGTCGTCGCGGTGGTGTACGAGGCGCGTCCCAACGTTACGATCGACGCGGCGGCGCTGTGCCTGAAGTCAGGAAACGCGATAGTGCTCCGGGGATCCTCCTCCGCGTCCCATTCCAACGCCGCGCTCGCACAGATCGCATCGGAGGCCGCGGTCGGCGCCGGGCTGCCCGAGGGGTGCGTGAGCCTCGTCGCCGGTGGCGGACGCGAGGAGCTCGCGGAGCTCGCGACCCAGCGCGAGACGGTGGACCTGATCATCCCCCGCGGCGGGGAGGGGCTCAAGGACGCTCTGCAGGCCGTCGCCACCGTCCCCGTGATCTACGCCGCGTCCGGGAACTGCCATGTCTACGTCGACGAGTCCGCGGACGTCGAGCAGGCCGTGGAGATCGTGCTCAACGCCAAGACACAGCGGCCCGGGGTGTGCAACGCCGCGGAGACCCTGCTCGTCCACGAGCGGATCGCCCCCGAGCTGCTGCCACGCGTGCTGGGCTCCCTCGGCAGGGCGGGGGTGCTGGTGCGCGCCGACCAGCGCACGCTCGCACTCGCCGGCACGGACACCGGCGCCACGCTCGAGCTCGCCGACGAGCAGGACTGGGCCAGCGAGTACCTCGCCCCGATCATCGCGGTCGGCGTGGTCGACTCCACACAGGAGGCGATCGCCCACATCGGCGAGCACGGCAGCGGCCACTCGGAGGCGATCCTGACACGCGACACCGCCGCGGCACGCGCGTTCCAGCTCGGAGTCGATGCCGCCTGCGTCTACGTGAACGCCTCCACGAGGTTCACCGACGGCGGCGAGTTCGGGATGGGCGCGGAGATCGGCAACTCGACGCAGAAGCTTCACGCGCGCGGGCCGATCGGACTGCGCGAGCTGTGCACGTTCAAGTACCTCATCGAGGGCGACGGACACGTCCGCTCCTGACCGGCCGGTGGGGGGCATCGGCATCCTCGGCGGCACATTCAACCCGCCGCACCTCGGACACCTGGCGGTCGCGACCCACGCGGGCGAGCAGCTCGGCCTGGACCTGGTGCTGCTGATGCCCGCGCGCATCCCGCCGCACAAGCCGGCGGCCGAGGACCCCGGCCCCGAGCAGCGTCTTCAGATGTGCCGCACGCTCGTGTGCGCCAGGCCGGGGATCGACGTGAGCGCCCTGGAGATCGAGCGCGACGGCGCGTCCTATACGGTGGATACCTTGAGATCAATGCATTCCAGCCATCCGCACGCTGACCTGACGTTCATCGTGGGTGCGGACACGGCGAGCACGATGGCCTCATGGCGCGAACCCGAGGCCATCCTGTCGCTGGCGAGGCTGGCCGTGGCCTCGAGGGACGGATCCCAGCGCCGCCGGGTCCTGGACACCGTCGTTCCGCTCAGCGACGGCTCGGCCTCGGTGGTGTTCCTCGACATGGGCGAGGTCGCGATCTCCTCCTCACTCGTTCGCGCACGCGTCGCCGCCGGCGAGCCCGTGGCAGACCTGACCGGCCCGGACGTGGCGCGGTACATCTACGAGCACCACCTCTACCGAGTCCCGGAGCCCGCATGATGGACCCCGAGGAGATGGTCAGCGAGATCGCACGCCTCGCGGCCGACAAGAAGGCGATAGACGTCGTCGAGCTCGACCTGCGCGGCGTCCTCGGCTACACGGACTACTTCCTGGTGTGCTCAGGCAACACCGGCCGGCAGGCGAAGGCTATCCACGACGGGATCCTCGAGGGGCTCAAGCGCGAGCACGACCTGCTTCCGCGCAAGGTCGAGGGGTCCGCGCAGGGCGGCTGGATCCTGATGGACTACTTCGACGTCGTAGTGCACATCTTCACCCCCGAGACGCGCGAGTTCTACAGGCTCGAGCAGCTGTGGGGCGAGGCCCCGGCGCGGGTCGCCGAAGAGGGCGCCTGAGCGCTCCGGGGCGTTCCCGGACAATCGGCCGGCGGGGTTGACGGCCGTCCGCGGGGCGGGATAGGGTCGCGCCCGAGAGCGCCGCCGAGGGAGCGGTGCGTGGATATAGGAGGAGCGATGGACCAGCTGAGTCAGGTTCGGCCATGGTCGCTGCGCGCGCTTGCGGCGGCAGCACTGATGGCGGCATCACTCTTGGTGGCATTCGGCATCACGTCGCCGGCAGCGCGCGCGGAAGGGCCCGGAGCGGGGACCCCATGGACGGTCAGCCTCGGGGACTCCTACATCTCAGGTGAGGCAGGACGCTGGGCTGGCAACACGAACGGCAGCTCGTCGAAGATCGACGCGCTCGGCTCGAGCGCGTATGACGACAACGGCTCCAGCGAAAGCATCGCGGGATGCCACCGCTCCAAGTCGGCCGAGGTCTACATCGGCGGCGGCGTGAACGGCGAGAACCTGGCCTGCTCCGGCGCGAAGACCTCGAGCTTCACCACCGAAGGGCTCTTCAAGCCGGGCATCGACTTCTACAACTCCGGCGGACACGAAGGCCAGGCGCTGATGCTCCAGCACTTCGCCACCTCGCACAACGTGAAACTCGTCGCCCTGTCGATCGGGGGCAACAACTTCAACTTCGCGAGCATCGTCCAGACATGCGTGGAGGACTGGCTCCTCTCGCCGTCGTGGTGGCCGGACTACTGCAGCGAAGAAAGCTCGGTGACCAACAACTTCAGCGCCGGCAACGTCGCGACGCAGAAGACGGCCATCAAGAACGCGATCCTGAACGTGGCGACGGCGATGAGCAACGCCGGCTACACGACCTCGCAGTACACGATCCTGGTCCAGGACTACCCGTCGCCGATCCCCAACGGATCCGGCTTCCGCTACTCGCAGAGCGGGTACACCCGCCAGGACACGGGTGGCTGCGGGTTCTGGAACCAGGACGCGAACTACGCCAACTCGACAATGCTGCCGACGATCGACAGCACCGTGCTCGGGGCGGCGGCCGCGAGCGGCCTGTCGAACGTGAAGACGATGGAACTCTCGTCGGCGTTCAACGGGCACCGGCTCTGCGAGAAGGGCGTCGGGCTGCTCGAAGAAGAGGGGCTCTCCTCCTGGACCAGCCCGGAAGCGGTGAACAAGAGCGAGTGGATCAACCAGATCCGCACGGTCTCAGCGCTGTTCCCGCCGTATGAAATCCAGGAAGACCTGCACCCGAACTACTGGGCGCAGCTCGCCCTGCGCAACTGCCTGACGCAGGCATACAACGGCGGCACCCCCAAGGGAGGGACGTGCACGATCTCCGCCACCGGGTTGAACGGTGCCGGGGAGCCGAACATGTCGCTGCACTGACGCATGGGGAGGGGGCGCCGGCCGGCCGGCTGGCCGGCGCCCCGCCCCCTGCAGCACGGGCCGCCGGCGGGCGGCTTGCAAAGATGGCGTCGTGAGCGCAACGGGACCCGGTCACACGCCACGCCTGACGGCGGTCATGCGGGAGGGCGAGAAGGTGACCTCGCTCGAGCTGTTCTTCGACCTGGTGTTCGTGCTCGCGCTGACGCAGTGCACGGCGCTGATGGTCCACGAGGACTCCTGGGCAGGGGTGGGGAAGGGCCTGCTCGTGCTCGCCGTCATGTGGTGGTCATGGTGCGGCTATGCGTGGCTGACGAGCGTCGTGGACCCCGAGGAGGGCGCGGTGAGGCTCGTGATCTTCGCGGCGATGGCGGCGCTGCTCGTGGCCGCGCTGTGCGTGCCGGGCGCGTTCGCGTCCGACGCGCTGCTGTTCGCGTGCGCCTACGGGGTCGTGCGCGCCGCGCACATAGCGCTGTTCACGATCGCCAGCCGGGACGATGACGCTCTGCGCAGATCGGTCTCCGGGCTCGCCTGGAGCACCGCCGTGGGCGTCGGACTGCTCGTGCTCGCCGCGTTCGCCTCAGGGACGCTTCGGATCGTCCTGTGGTGCCTTGCGATCGTGCTCGACACAGGGGGGCCCTACATGTTCGGGATCGAGGGATGGAAGCTCGTGCCCGAGCATTTCGCAGAGCGCCACGGCGCGATCATCATCATCGCGCTCGGCGAGTCGATTGTGGCCATAGGGGCCGGCGCGAGCGCGAGCGTCGACGCGGGCGTCGTCGGCGCCGCGGTGCTCGGTGTCGTCGTCGCGTGCGCGCTCTGGTGGCTGTACTTCGACGTGGTCGCGATCGCGGCCGAACGCAGGCTCGTCCGGGCGGGCGCGGGCCGGGAGCGCAATGCGATCGCGCGCGACTCCTACTCCTACCTTCACTTCCCGATGGTCGCCGGGATCGCGTTGATCGCGGTCGGCATGAAACAGACCCTCGCACATGTCAGCAGCCCGCTCGGCGTGGTCACAGCCAGCGCGATGCTCGGCGGCGCCGCGATGTACCTCCTCGCGCACGTCGCGTTCCGCTGGCGCAACATGCACACCCTGCCCCGGCACCGGCTGATCACCGCGCTGCTCCTGGCGGCGATCCTCGTCGTCGAGCTCGTCCATGCACCGGCCGCGCTGGTCACGCTCGGGCTGCTCGCGCTCGTGCTGTGCGTCCTGATCCTCTACGAGGTCAGGCGCTTCGCTGAGCCGCGCGCGCGGCTGCGCCACCAGCTCGCGCAGGACGCCCCGGCGGGCTGAGACGCAGGTCAGCCGGAGACCGGCTCGCGGACCTCGGCGGGCGCGGTGACGAGCGGCGGGGCCGCGGCGGGGGAAGCGGCACGCGCACCGGTGCGCGACGGGGAGGTGAGCACGATCAGCGTGCCCTGCACCAGCAGTGCGACTGCGGTCGCGAGCGCGAACGCCCCCGCGACACCGAGGCTCGTCAACGTCACCGCCAGCGTGAAGCAGAACAGCGCGAAGGCCCCGAAGCCGGCCACCATCGCCCTCAGCAGGCGAAGGAGCTCATCATTTCCGCGCTGAGCATGCGTGAAGGTGGCGAGCACCGTCGAGATGATCGGGAACGGCGCGAGCAGCCCGCTCAGCTGCGGCCCGAGCCAGCCCGACACGGCCGTCAGCACGAGCACGAGCACCAGCGCACACGCCGCGCGGAGAGGCAGATCCCACACGGGCGGCTCGAAATGCTCGCGCGGGCCGTCCGCTGCTCGCGGCAGCCATCTCAGACCCGCCAGGATCGCGGCGCCCGCGAGCGCCAGCGCGACGCCCGCGGGCACCGAGACGGAGCTGAAGATGACGGTCCCCGCGATGAATGCGAGCCATCCGGCGACCATGCTCGCGCCCCAGAAGACGTGTCCTGCCAGCCGCCCGTACACGACGACGAACGCGATCAGCGAGACCAGGCCCAGCAGCGTGCCGGCGGCAGCATGGGCTGCGAACGCTGTGCCGTGAGCCAGCGCGTAGATGAGCAGGATCGGACCCGCGACCACCGGCAGGCCGGCGATGAGACCCCCGATCCGCGGCCCGTAGTGGCGGGCTGCCAGCGAGGCGGCGACGACGAAACCCGGCGCCAGCAGCACCTTGACGGCGATCAGTTCCACATCCAGATGATGGCGCATGGCCTGCCGGTCGTGGCGCCGGCGCGCGGGGCGGGGGATGTGCTCAGGCGAGGCGCGACACGCCGATCACCACGCTCACACGCATCTCGCGCGGCGTGTGCCCGGCGGTGATGATCGCGCGGGCCCGGTCGAGAAGCGCTCCGCGGCCGCCCTCGGGGAGGGCGGCGATCCAGCTCAGCGACGCGAGGTAGTCCACGAAGGTCTCCGGCGTCGCCGGGGCAGCGGTGCGAACAAGGATCTCGCGCGGCTCGCTCCAGCCGCCGGCGGCGCGCACCGCGTCCTGCCAGGGCGGGCCGTCGAAATGCGGGTGCTCCGGCCTCAGCCCCGACAGCAGCTCGCCGACATCGTGCGCCCACGACGCCTCGCGCCAGTCGTGACCGGCGGTGAGCACCGCAAGGCCGCCGCCCGGCTCAAGCACACGGCGGATCTCCGCCAGCGCCCGCACCGGATCGAACCAGTGGAACGCGTCCGCGACGGTGACCGCCTGCACGGAGCGGTCCTCGATCGGGATGGACTCGGCGATGCCCTCTCTCACGCGCTCGGCGCCGACGCCCGCGACCAGCAGCTCCCGCAGGGCCGCCTGCGGCTCGACCGCGACCACGTCCAGGCCGGCGTGCACCAGCGCGCGCGTCAGCTTGCCGGTGCCAGCCGCGAGGTCGAGCACCCTGCCGTCCGGCCCGACGCCGAGTTCGCTCGTGATCGCGCCGACCACGGCGGGCGCATACTCGGGGCGCCCGCGCTCGTATGCATCCGCCACACCCGCGAACTGCGCAGCCAGTGGATGCAGCGTCATTGATCGCACCGTAGAGCAGGCGGCACGATCCGCCAACCCGGATCTCGGGCTCACGCCCGGCAGCTGGCGCTGACAGGCACTTCCTGCCCCCCCGACGGCGGCGGATCGACCTTGCACCAGGTCAGCCTTTCGGCGCGTTCGTCGACGACGGCGAGGAACGGATAGGAGATGTTGTCGCTGCGGACACTGCACCGGTAGGGACGCCGGCCGGCGGTGCCCCCGCCGGCCGGCGAGCAGCTCACGCCCTGCAGCGGCCCCGTCAGCTGCTCGTGGGCGATGCGCGTGCGGACATCAGCCGTTACCGCCTGCTCCAGCGCCGGAAGCGGCGCAGAGCCCCGGAGCAGCGGAGCGACGTGCGGCGCCTGGTCTTCGGTGATCGTGATGTCAGCGATCCGGTTGACTTCGGCTTCCGCGCCGGCTTCCGAGGACGAGCCTTCGGAGCCGGAGTGGCCGAACGAGGTCACTATGTATGCGACCACCGCGACGGCCACAAGGCTCGCGAGCAGCCAGCGCGACCACATCGGCAGGCCCCGCGCCTGTCGCCGTGTGCTCATCGCTGCAGCGTAGTCGAGGTCAAAGCGTCGGTCGGCGCAGACACGCCCGATCGCGATAATGGCCTCATGTCCGAGGGAGAGTGGGCGGACGCCGAGCACGTGGAGCGCTACCTCTCACGCGTGGGTGAGGGCCCCGGCGCCGACGGCGACGCCCTGCTTCTCGAGCTCCTCCCGCCCGGCGCGAGCCGCGTGCTCGATCTCGGAACGGGCGACGGGCGGCTGATCGGTCTGCTTCGGCGCGCGCGGCCGGGCATCACGGCCTTCGGGATCGACTCCTCACCGCTCATGCTCGAGAGGGCGCGCGCCCGGTTCGCACACGACCCGCTGGTCGAGATCGTCGACCACGACCTCGCCGAGCGGCTCCCGAGGCTGGGGGAGCTCGATGCGGTCGTGTCCGCGCTCGCGATCCATCACCTCGAGCACGAGCGCAAGCGCGAGCTCTACCGGGAAGCGTTCGAGTTCCTGCGCCCTGGCGGGGTGTTCGTGAACCTGGACCACGTCGCGTCGCCAACCGTCAACCTCCACCTCGCGTTCTTTGACGCGATCGACGAACCGATCGAGAACGAGGACCCCTCAGACAGGCTGCTCGATGTGCACACGCAGCTCGGCTGGCTCGTCGATATCGGCTTTGAGGACGTGGACTGCCTGTGGAAGTGGCGGGAGCTCGCGCTGCTCGCCGCCGTCAGACCAGCCGCGGGCGATCGCTGACGGGCAGGCGGGCGGGAGGACCGGTGCGGTTGCTCGCCCCGGCGGCGTCGGTTCTCGCTGCCCTGCAGCCGCCCGAACCGTCGGGCGGCCTCTCGATGGAGCTAGTCGGGCTCGAACCGACGACCTCGTCGCTGCCAGCGACGCGCTCTCCCAGCTGAGCTATAGCCCCAAGCAGATGAATCCTAGCGCCCCGGCCGTGGCCGCAGCGGCGCTGTGAGATCAGCCCCTGGGGATGAACTCGGGCACGTCGAGGTCCTCGTCATCGCCCGTCCTCGCGCGGCCCGCAGAGCTCGGCCGTCCGCGCGTGGGGCGGGCGGGCTCCTCGCGCGCGTCGGCGGAAACCTGGTCCAGGCGGGCAGTCATGCCGCCGTGGGCGAGGGTGATGTCGCGGAGCAGGCGCTCGGCGTTGTTGCGCAGCGATACCGACAGCTCCCGCAGGTTGCGCGAGACCTCCGTCCCCTCGTCGAGGACTTCCCGTGCCGCGACGTGCGCGTCGCTGGTGATCTCGCGCGCCTCCTCGCGCGCATTGGCCCTTATCTCCCGGGCCTGGCCATCCGCCTCCTCCCGCAGGCGCACCAGCTCCTCGCGGCGGGCCAGCAGCAGCTTCTCGGTGTGCTCACGGGTTTCCTGGGAGACCCGCTCCGCCTCCTCACGGGCATCGCCGAGCAGCCGCGCGGCCTCCCGCTCGGCGTCGGCCCGGACCTGCTCGGCATGAGCGTCGGCGGAGCTCCTGAGCTGCTGTGACTCCTGAGCAGCCGTGTCCCGCAGCCGGTGTGACTCCTCGATGGCGTCGGCCCTCAGCTGCTCCGTGTCCGCCGCGGCCGTCGCGCGCACGACCTCCGACTCGCTGAGCGCCGCCGCGCGTATCCGCTCGGACTGCTCGCGGGCGTCCTCGAGCAGCTGTGTCGCCTGCTCGCGCGCGTCGTTGAGTGTGCTGACCGCCTCATCGCGTGCCTGCTCGGCCTCGGCGTGCAGCCGGTCGACCTCATCGACCGCACCGCTCCTGGTGGCCTCCGCCTCGGCGCGCGCGGAGGCGAGCGTCTCCTCGGCCTCCTCGTCTGCTGCGAGCACGCGATGCTCGGCGGCGCGCTCGGCCTCGGCGATCCTCTCGCGCGAGCGCAGCTCAGCCTGCTCGCGCAGCTCGGCCGCCGCGCGTTCGGCCGCGCCGACGATGCTCGCGACGCGTCCGGGGGCGGCGCTCAGCGCATCCGGGTCCGCTTCATGCGCGTACGCAGCCTGCTCGTACTCGTGATCCTCCACGCGGGCCATCGTAAACCGCATCGGCGCAGCGCGTGTGCCGGCGACGCGCGCCCGCCCCCGGCGGGAGCGGCCCGCACCTGCACCGTCCACCGAGCGATGGCAGGATCTGTGGGAAACTGGTCCTTGCGGACAGCGTTGCGCTGCGGCATCATCGGCGCATGGCCCGGATGAAGGACACCCGCACCGTCGCAATCGTGCTCTACCCCGGCGTGCAGAGCCTGGACGTGACCGGGCCGCTCGAGGTGTTCGCCGGCGCCGCACGACTGATCGCGCAGAGCGACAGGCCTGAGCCCGCCTACGACGTCGTGCTCATCAGCCCCGACGGACTTCCGCTCGTCAGCTCGAGCGGACTGCGCATCACCCCCGACCGCGGGCTGCGCGACGCGCCCGCCGACATAGACACGCTCATCGTGGCCGGCGGTGAGGGACACGCAGCTGCTGCCGGTGACCGCCGCCTGCTCGACTGGATCGCACGCACCGCCGCGCGGGCGCGGAGGACCGCATCGGTGTGCACAGGAGCGTTCCTGCTTGCAGAGGCCGGCCTGCTGAGCGGACGGCGCGCGACCACCCACTGGGCCTCCGCGGGAGCACTCGCCCGTGAGCACCCAGAGGTACACGTCGAGCCCGAGCCGATCTTCCTGCGCGACGGGCGCATCTGGACCTCCGCGGGCGTCACCTGCGGCATGGACCTAGCGCTCGCGATGGTGGAGGAAGACCTCGACAGGGACGCGGCGATGCTGATCGCGCGGATGCTCGTGCTGTTCCTGCGACGGCCGGGGAACCAGTCCCAGTTCAGCGCCACGCTCGGCGCCCAGACCCCAGGCCGCGAGCCCCTGCGCGAGGTCCAGCGCTCGGTGCTCGAGGACATCGCGCAGGACCATTGCGTCGAGGCGATGGCCGCGCGCGCCCACATGAGCCCGCGCCATTTCGCAAGGGCCTTCAGGGCGGAGACCGGCATCACGCCGGCGCGCTACGTCGAGCGCGTGCGTGTCGAGGCGGCCAGGCGCAGGCTCGAGGAGAGCGACGAATCGGTCGCCGCAGTCGCCGCCGGATGCGGTTTCGGAACCGCGGAGACCATGAGGCGTGTCTTCATCCGGGCCCTCGAGGTCGGGCCGGCGGAGTACCGGCGCCGCTTCCGATCGCCGGGTGAGCGCGCAGCATGAGAGCAGCCCGACCCGGCGCAGCAGCCGAACCCACGACACAAGGAGGACGCAGATGAACATCGCGATAGTGCTCTACGACAGGTTCACGGCGCTCGACGCGGTCGGGCCGTACGAGGTCCTCAGCAGGCTTCCGGGGGCGACCGTCACGTTCGCTGCGGAGAAACCCGGCCCCGTCACGACCGACAACGGGATGCTGCAGATCTTCGCGTCGGCATCACTGCAGGAGATCCCAGCTCCGGAGATCATCCTGGTCCCCGGCGGGCCCGGCGAGGTCGCAGCACGAGCCGGGGGAGAGGTTCTGCAGTGGCTGAAGCAGGCACACCGGACGAGCACGTGGACGACGGCGGTGTGCACGGGCTCGCTGATCCTCGCCGAGGCCGGCCTGCTGGAGGGTGTGCCCGCGAGCACACACTGGCTGGCGATGGGCGAACTGGAACGGCTCGGTGCTCGCGCGGTGCCCGAGCGCGTCGTGTTCGACGGCAAGATCGTCACCGCGGCAGGGGTGTCGGCGGGCATCGACATGGCGCTCGCGCTCGCTCAGCGCATCGCCGGCGACACCGTCGCCCAGGCGATCCAGCTCGGTATCGAGTACGACCCCCAGCCGCCGCTGGACGCAGGCTCGCCGGAGCGTGCGCCCGCCGAGGTCGTGGAGATGCTGCGCGCCTCAAGTCGCTTCGGCGAGCCTGAGCCCCGCGAGGCGTCGGGCGCCCGCTGAACCACCACGGCGTCGCGCGCCCACATTCCCGGCAGGAGGCCCGCTAACCTGCGAGCCCAATGACCGAGCGCCGATATGAACCGCGGGAGATCGAGCCGCGCTGGCAGGCGCTGTGGGCGCGCGAGCGCACGTGGGAGGTCTCAAACGGCGCCGACCCGCGTCAGGGCGGGGGCAGAGGCGCGCCACCGCCACCGAACTCCTATGTCCTTGAGATGCTGCCGTACCCGAGCGGCGAGCCGCACATCGGCCATCTGAAGTGCTACGCGCTCGGTGATGCGATCGCGCACTTCCACCGGCGCCTGGGGCGCCGTGTGCTGCATCCGATGGGCTACGACGCGTTCGGCCTGCCCGCCGAGAACCACGCGATCAAGACCGGAGTGCACCCACGCGTGTCGACAGCCGAGTCGATCGCCTCCTTCCAGAGGCAGTTCCGCTCGTGGGGGATATCGGTCGACTGGTCGCGGGAGCTTGCCACCAGCGAACCCGAGTACTACCGCTGGACGCAGTGGATCTTCCTGGAGCTCTTCCGCGCAGGCCTGGCCTACCGCAAGGAGGCCGCCGTCAAGTGGTGCCCGAACGACCAGACGGTGCTCGCCAACGAGCAGGTCGACGCGGACGGTCGCTGCGAGCGCTGCGGAGCGATCGTCGAAGTGCGCCAGCTCGAGCAGTGGTTCCTGCGGATCACCGACTACGCAGAGCGCCTGCTCGGCGACCTCGACGGCATCGAGTGGCCCGAGCACGTCAAGACGATGCAGAGGAACTGGATCGGCCGCAGCGAGGGCGCGGAGGTCACGTTCCGCTGCGAGTCGCTCGGAGTCGACTACCCGGTCTTCACCACACGGCCCGACACGCTGTTCGGGGCGACGTTCTTCGTGATGGCACCCGAGCACCCCGATGTCATGCGCCTGGCGAGCGGCACCAGCCAGGAGCAGGCGGTCCGCGACTACGTCAACCACGCGCTGACCGAGACGAACGAGGAACGCGGCAACGCGGAGAAGCCCAAGACCGGCGTGGCGCTCGGCAGAACCGTCACCAACCCCGTCAACGGCGAGCAGATACCGATGTTCGTGGCCGACTATGTGCTGATGGAGTACGGCACGGGCGCGATCATGGCCGTGCCCGGACATGACGAGCGCGACCACGCGTTCGCCGTCGCCTACGACCTTCCGATCCGCCGGGTCATCGAAACCCCCGAGGGCGCGGTCACGACCGGTGAGGACCTCGACGAGCAGGGCCTGCCGTACACCGGCGACGGGAAGCTCGTCGGCTCACGAGGAGACTTCGACGGGATGGACAACCGCGCGGCGCTCTCAGCGATCGTGGACTGGCTGGACCGGGAGGGCAAGGGCCACGCGTCTGTCAACTACCGGCTGCGCGACTGGCTCGTCTCGCGCCAGCGCTACTGGGGATGCCCGATCCCGATCGTCTACTGCGGAGACTGCGGAATGGTCCCTGTGCCGCAGGAAGAGCTGCCCGTGCGCCTCCCCGACATCGAGGACTACACGCCGAAGGGCCGCTCGCCGCTCGCCGGCGCGGAGGACTGGGTCAACACGCAGTGCCCGCGGTGCGGTGGGCCCGCGCGGCGCGAGACGGACACGATGGACACGTTCGTGGACTCCTCGTGGTATTTCCTGCGCTACTGCGACGCGCGCAACGAACGCGCGGCATGGGACCCGGCGGCGCTTCGCGAGTGGATGCCCGTCGACCAGTACATCGGCGGGGTCGAGCACGCGATCCTCCACCTCATGTACGCGCGCTTCTTCACGAAGGCGCTCTGCGACCTCGGGCACCTTGACTTCACAGAGCCCTTCCAGGCGCTGTTCACGCAGGGGATGGTGACGAAGGACGGCTCGAAGATGAGCAAGTCAAAGGGGAACGTCGTCTCGCCCGCATCGATCGTCGAGCGCGTCGGAGCCGACACGGCCCGCTGCTACATCCTCTTCGTCGGTCCGCCCGACCAGGACGCCGACTGGTCCGACGACGGCGTGGAGGGCGTGCACAGGTTCCTCAGCAGGCTCTGGCGGATATCTGCCGAGATCGCGGACCGCGCCGGCTCGCAGGTCGTCGAGCCCGCCGGGCCGCCCGACCCCCAGGACGACGACCTGGTTCTGATGCGAAAGGCCCACTGGGCGATAGACAAGGTCAGCGGCGACCTGCGCCGCTTCGCGTTCAACACCGCCATCGCAGCGGTCATGGAGCTCCTGAACGACTGCTCGCGCCTGCGCGAGAGCGCGACACTCGAGGCGCAGCGGTTCGCCCTGTGCACCGCGGCGTCACTGCTCTTCCCCTTCGCCCCGCATGTCTGCTCGGACATCTACGAGATGCTCACCGGCCAGCGCGTGTGGGAGCAGCCCTGGCCCCAGGCGGACGAGGCGATGCTCGAGAGCGAGTTCTACGAGCTCGTCTGCCAGGTCAACGGCAAGGTCCGCGACCGGGTGCAGGCACCCGCCGACGCCGGGCCGCCCTCGCTGAAGCAGCTGTGCCTCGCCGCGCCGAACGTCCAGGCGCACCTGCAGGGCCGGGAGATCATCAAGGAGGTCGTGGTCCCCGGCAAGCTCGTGAACATCGTCGTGCGCTAGCGCCGAGCAGCGCCGTACACTCGCCCGGATGGTTCAGCTCCGACCCGCGTACCTGATCCACGGCGACGATCACGGGGCTGTCGCCGAGCGGAGGGCACGCCTGCGTGCCCTCGTGGAGGGCGACGGCGGTAGCGTCAGCGTCGAGTTTCTCGAGGGTGAGGCGGGCTCCCCCGCCGCCGTTGCGCGAGCGCTCGCCGCGATGACGCTGGCGATCGGCCAGCGCGTGATCATCGTCGACGGTGTCGAGCGCTGGCGCGAAGCGGACGTCGAGGGCTCGCTCGCGCCGGCCATGGCTCAGATGCCCCCCGACACGACGCTGGCGCTGTTCGCGCGCGAGGAGGCCCGCTCGAAGGCGCCGTCCGCGCTCCACAAGGCGGTCAGGGCGGCCGGGGGCCAAGTCGAGAGCGAGATGACCGTCAAGAGATGGGAGCTGCCCAAGTGGGTGCGCGCGCAGGGCGAGCGGATGGGCCTGCGGCTCGACAGCGCAGCCGCCGCGGCGCTCGTCGAGCAGGTCGGCGAACGTCAGCAGAGGCTGCTGCGCGAGCTCGAGACGCTCGCGCTGGAAGGGGGCGGCGCGGCGGCCTCGGGGCCGCGGGTGGTCACGGCCGAGGAGGTCGCGCTCCGAACGGCGCACTCCTCCGAGCGCGCCGCCTACGCGCTGGCCGATGCGCTCGTGGGCCGCGACCCGCGTGCGGCGCTGGGCCTGTATCTCAGGCTGCGGGGGCAGGGGGAGACCGTCACCGGGCTGATCTACCGGATGGTCCAGCGTCTACGCGACGCGCTCGAGTCATCCGAGGCGCTGGCAGGGGGTGCGCCCGCGGCCGAGGTCCGCAGGGGCCTGAGGATGCCGCAGAAGGCCGCTGAGCGGTTCATGGCCGACCTCACCCGCACCGACCCGGACCGTCTGCGCTCCGCGCTCGTCGCGATGGCCGACCTCGAACTGGGGACGCGCGGGGGAACACCGCTTCGGCGGCAGGCGCCAGGCCTTCGCCGGCGACGACGAGGAGACGCTCGCCGTGCTCGCGATCCGGTCCGCTACGAGCTAGAGCCGGCGCGGACGCGCGCGGCGCGGGACTTCTTGCGGTCGCCCGTGTTGCGGTGCAGCGCACCGCGCTTGACGGCCTTGTCGATCGTGCTCACCAGCTCGCGGTGCAGCTCGTCCGCGGCGGCGGCGTCCTCGCCGCCCTCCACGAGCTCCTGCAGGCGGCGGAAGTGGGTCTTGATCGTCGACGTGTAGCGGCGGTTCTCAAGGCGCTCGCGCTCTGAGCGAAGGATCCGCTTCTTCTGTGAATGAATGTTTGCCATGGTTTACCGGCGCGTCAGCCGGGAGGTGACCCTGGCTCGCCGCGCAGCGCCGTACTATAGCGGCCTTGACAGGCACAGCAGAAGAGGCGACGGAGGAGAAGCCGCCGCCGACACCCTCAGCCAGCGGCGGCGTGGCGCGAAACACGGCGATCTTCTCGATCGCGACGGGCATCTCGCGTGTGGCCGGCCTGGTGCGAGAGATCGTCGCTGCGGGCTATTTCGGGACGAGCGGTCCGGCGTCGGCGTTCACGATCGCCTTCCAGATACCGAACCTCGTGAGCAACCTGTTCGCGAACGCCGCGCTGTCGGCTGCGTTCGTGCCCGTCTTCACGGACCTGCTGCAGCAGGGCAAGAAGAAAGAGGCGTTCAGGCTCGCGTCGACGCTGTTCTGGATCATGCTGATCGTCCTCGGCGCGATCACCGCCGTCGCGATCCTGGCGGCGGGCACGATCATGCCGCTGTTCACGGCGAGCACGTTCAACTCCGAGCTCGACGCCCTCACCGCCGGGCTCTCGCAGATCCTCTTCCCCGTCGTCCTGCTGCTCGGCCTGAACGGCCTGATCGTCGGCATCCTGCAGTCCTACGACCACTTCACGATCCCCGCGATCTCGCCGGCGGTGTGGAACGTCGTGATCATCGTCCTGCTGGTCGTCCTGCGGCCCCACTTCCACGGCGGCTACGAAAACGGGAACCAGCTCTACGCGTACGCGATCGCGATCCTCGTTGCGACGTTCGTGCAGATGGGCATGGCCGCGGGCGCTCTCAGCCGGGTCGACTTCCGCCTGGAGTTCGCGATCGACTGGCACGACCCGCGCATCAAGCAGGTCTTCACGCTGATGCTCCCGGTCACGATCGGCCTCGGCATCGTCAACCTCGACCAGCTCATCAACTCGCTGTTCGGGACCCTGGTCTCGAAGGAAGCGCCGCGCGCGATCGACAACGCGTTCCGCATCTACATGCTTCCCCAGGGGATGTTCAGCGTCGCCGTCGCGACGGTGCTGTTCCCGACCCTCAGCCGCATGGCGGCGCGCAGCGACTCTGAAGGGATGCGCCGCGCGGTGGGGATCGGGATGCGCCAGATCAACCTGCTGCTGATTCCCGCAGCTGCCTTCATGCTGGTCCTCGCAACCCCGATCGTGCGGCTGATCTTCCAGCGCGGGCACTTCGACGCAAGGTCCACCGAACTCGTCTCCGAAGCACTCTTCTGGTTCGCGTGGAGCCTGCCGTTCGGGGGGCTGAACCTGCTCCTGACGAGGACGTTCTTCGCCGTCCAGAGGCCGTGGATACCGACCCGCCTGGCGGTGATCAACATCATCGTCGACATCATCGTGAGCATCGGCCTGTACCGGCCGTTGGGCATCGCCGGCCTGATCATCGGTACTGTCGCGGCGAACGCGGTGATGACCGCGATGCTGCTCTACAGGCTGCGGATCGGGTTCAACGGCAGGCTGGAAGGCGCGCAGACGACCATGATCACCGTGCGCATCCTCGCCGCGTCAGCGCTCCTTGCCGCGGTCTCATACGGCGTCTGGCGGGTGCTCGAGGGCGTGCTCGGGGTCTCGCTGATCGCGCAGCTCATCAGCGTCGGCGGCGCGGCCGCCGTCGGGCTGCTCGTGTACTCGCGCGCCGTGCTCGCGATGCGCATCCCGGAGGCACACCAGGTCAACCGCCTGATCCGCACGCAGCTCGGGCGCACCTGAGAGCTCACGGCCAGGGCATGTGGCCGGGTGAGCGTGAGCCCACCCGGCCAAGCCCGGACATAGATCGCCGCTTACTACTTACGTCCCAGGACTTTGTGTCTTGCCTGGGCGGCGTGACACTCCCGACCACCGGGACTGGCCGCCCACCCGAGGGTGGGCGCGTTGCCGCGGCTGGATCCCGAAGGATCCCGGCCGAGTAGGCGATCCGCCGGAACAGGAAGGCTAGCGTGTCCGGCGCCGTCCCTGGGGAGCGGCGCCTTCTACGCTGTAGCGGCCATGGACCAGTCCCACATACGCAACTTCTCGATCATCGCCCACATCGACCACGGCAAGTCGACGCTCGCCGACCGCATCCTCGAGCTGACGCACACCGTCCAGGCACGCGAGATGCGCGCCCAGCTGCTGGACTCGATGGATCTCGAGCGCGAGCGCGGGATCACCATCAAGGCGCAGGCGGTCCGCGTCTTCTACACCGCAAAGGACGGCGAGACCTACCAGCTGCACCTCATCGACACGCCCGGCCACGTCGACTTCACCTACGAGGTCTCGCGCTCGCTCGCCGCCTGCGAGGGCGCGCTGCTCGTGGTGGACGCCTCGCAGGGCGTCGAGGCGCAGACGGTCGCCAACACCTACCTCGCGGTCGAGTCCGGGCTCGAGCTGATCCCGTGTCTGAACAAGATCGATCTCCCCGGAGCCGAGCCCGAGCGGGTCGCCGGCGAAGTGAGCGAGCTGATCGGCGAGCCCGCGGACTCGATCCTGAAGATCAGCGGCAAGACCGGTGAGGGCGTGGGAGAGGTCCTCGAGGAGCTCGTCGCGCGTGTGCCCCCACCGTCGGGCGACCCGGACGGCCCGCCCAGGGCGCTCATCTTCGACTCCGAGTTCGACCAGTACCGCGGCGTGATCGCCTACATCCGGGTGGTCGACGGCGTCTTCCGCAAGGGCGCCCAGATCCGTGCGATGGCCACCGGCACCGAGGCCGACATCGACGACATCGGCTTCTTCAGCCCGCAGATGATGCCGACCGACCAGCTCGCGGCAGGGGAGGTCGGCTACCTGATCACGGGACTGAAGGACGTCACGCAGCTGCGCGTCGGTGACACGCTGACCACACGCGGTGCGTCCGCGGCCCGCGCGGGGCACGGGGAGGCAACCGAGGCGCTGCCCGGCTACAGGGACGTCAAGCCGATGGTCTTCTGCGGCCTGTTCCCGATCGACTCCGATGCCTACCCGGACCTGCGGGACGCGCTCGAGAAGCTCACGCTCAACGACGCCGCGCTCTCATGGGAGCCCGAGACCTCGGACGCGCTCGGGTTCGGTTTCCGCTGCGGCTTCCTGGGGCTTCTGCACATGGACATCGTCCGCGAGCGCCTGGAGCGCGAGTACGACCTGGAACTGATGGCAACGATGCCCTCGGTTCAGTTCGACCTGACGCTGACCAACGGGGAAGAACTCGTGGTGCACAACCCCTCCGACATGCCCGATCCTGGAACCATCGCCGAGATCCGCGAGCCCTTCATCAGGGCGTCGGTGATCGCCCCGAAAGAGTTCGTGGGCGCCGTGATGGAGCTGTGTCAGGAACGAAGGGGCGAGACGGTCGGGCTGCACTACCTCTCCCCGGAGCGGGTGCAGATGACCTACGACCTCCCGCTCGCGGAAATCGTGCTCGACTTCTTCGACCAGCTGAAGTCGCGCACCCGCGGCTACGCGTCGCTCGACTACGAGCTCAGCGGGCTGAAGCCCTCGGACCTCGTCAAGCTCGACGTGCTGCTGGCTGGCGACCCGGTCGATGCGCTCTCGATGGTGGTGCACAGGGACAAGGCCTACGAGATGGGCCGTACGCTCACCGAGAAGCTTCGCAAGCGCATCCCGCGCCAGCAGTACGACGTGCCGATCCAGGCCGCGATCGGGGCGCACGTGATCGCGCGCGAGACCGTCAAGGCATTCCGCAAGGACGTGATCGCCAAGTGCTACGGCGGCGACATCACGCGGAAGAAAAAGCTCCTCGAGAAGCAGAAGGAGGGCAAGAAGCGGATGAAGCAGGTCGGGCGGGTCGAGGTGCCTCAGGAGGCTTTCCTGGCCGTGCTGGAACTCGGGGAGGACTAGCAATGCGACTGCTCTTCGTGTGCCTGGGCAACATCTGCCGCTCGCCGACCGCCGAGGGGGTCATGAGAAGCCTCATCGTCGATGCGGGCCTTGAGGCCGAGATCGAGGTCGACTCGGCCGGCACGGGCGCCTGGCACGTCGGCAACCCGCCGGACGAGCGCGCCAGCGCGACCGCCCTCGCGCACGGCATCCGCCTGCAGGGACACGCGCGGCAGGTGAGCCGCGAGGACTACGAGCTCTTCGACCTGCTGCTCGGGATGGACCGCTCGAACGTCCGTGATCTGCGCACAGCCGCGCCGGGCGCAGCCGAGCGCGAGCGCGTGCGGCTGCTTCGCGAATTCGACCCCGAGGGCACCGGCGACCTCGACGTGCCCGACCCCTACTACGGCGGCGACAGCGGCTTCGAGGATGTCTTTCACCTCGTGCACGCGGCGTGCGCCGGGCTTCTGCAGCAGATCACCGCAGGCTCCCTGCGGTGAGCGTGCCGCAGGGCGCCACGGTTCTCGCCGCCGTCGGCGGCGGTGACATCAACCAGGCGCTGCGCGTGGAGCTCCCCGGCGGCCGGCAGGCGTTCGTGAAGACCCGCGCCGACGCGAAGCCCGGGGAGTACGCGGCGGAGGCTGCGGGACTCGCCTGGCTTTCAGAGCCCGGGGCGCTGCGCACCCCGGAGGTGATCGACGTCGGGGAAACCCATCTCGCGCTGCAGTGGATCGAGCAGGGCCGCCTGGACAGGGCCGGAGAGCAGGAGCTCGGAGCCGGTCTCGCAGAGACCCACCGCGCCGGCGCGCCCGCATTCGGGGATCCGGGCACGGGAGCCGCCTCGTTCGGGTCGCTCTCGCTCCCGAACGAGCCCGCGGGCGACTGGGCGACGTTCTACGCCGAGCGCCGGCTGCTGCCGCTCGCGGCGATCGCACGGGAGCGCGGCGCGATATCCGCGTCCGGCGCCGCGGCGGTCGAACGGGTCGCGGCAGCGCTCCCGGACCTCGTGGGCGCGCCGGAGCCGCCGGCGCGGCTGCACGGCGACCTGTGGTCGGGCAACGTGGTGGCGGACGCCGACGGGCGCCCGTGGCTGATCGACCCGTCGGCGTACGGCGGGCACCGCGAGGTGGACCTCGCGATGCTCAGGCTGTTCGGCGGGACGGGTGAGCGTGTGTTCGCCGCATACCAGGAGCGCCATCCGCTGTCGGAGGGATGGCCGGACCGCGTCGAGCTCTACCAGCTGCTGCCGCTGCTCGTTCACGCCGTGCTGTTCGGCGGCTCGTACAGCGAGGCGGCGAACAGGGCCGCGCGGCGCTACGCCGGCTGAGAGCTGGACCGCTCAGCTCCTCGGGGTCCTGCCCGCGAGGCCGGCCAGCTCCTGCGCATGGCCGTCCACGTACCCGTGCGAACCGGGCGGGAGGGGGTCCGCTCCCGGCAGCGTGAGGCGCATGATCGTCCCGCCGCCCGGAGCGGACTCGGCCCTCACGCTGCCTCCGAGCTGTCCGGCGACCTGGCTCACGATCGCGAGGCCGAGACCGGAGCCGGGCCGGCCGCGCGCCTCGGCCCCGCGGTAGAAACGGTCGAAGACGTGCGGCACCTCGTCCGGGGCGATCCCGGGCCCGTGGTCGCGCACGGTCAGGTCGTGCCCTCTGAGCTCGATCTCGACGGGGCTGCCGGCGGGGCTGAACTTGATCGCGTTGTCGAGCAGGTTGCCGATCGCACGCTCGAGCCGCTCCGGTACGGCGAGCAGCACGGTGGGGGCGACCTCGACCTTGATCTGGCTCGACGGGCTGCGTCGCCCCGCGCGCTCTGCGACGGCGACCACGAGCTGGTCCAGCCGGGTTTCCTCGACGTCGGCGCGCGGCTCCTCGCCGCGTGCGAGGTCGATCAGGTCGTTGATCAGGAGCGTCAGCTCCCCGAGCTGCTCCACCACGTCCGAGAGCAGCCGGCGGTGGTCCTCCTCGGCCATCGCGGGACCCGCCTGCTCGAGGATCTCGATGTTCGTCCGCAGACTCGTGACAGGGGTCCGAAGCTCATGGGAGGCGTCCGCGACGAGCTGGCGCTGCGCGTCCACGGACGCGTCCAGCGCGGTCATCGAATGCTCCAGCGCGTCGAGCATCGCGTTGAAGCTCCTGGCCAGGCGCCCGAGCTCGTCGTTCCCGGAAGGCGGGATCCGGCCGCTCAGGTCCCTTGTCAGCGTGACGTGCTCGACGGCGCCCGTGAGCCGCTTGAGTGGCAGCACCGCGGCGCCCGCGACCAGGCGGCCGAGCAGCGCCGCCAGTGCGATCCCGCCGATGTCGAGGATCACGAGGATCAGCCGAAGGCGGCTCAGGAGGCCGTCGACTTCGGTGAGTGGCAGCGCGAACTGGAGGGCGCGGCCGCTCCCGAAACCCACTGCGAGCACCCGCAGGTGTATGCCGTTGACGTCGGCATCGCTGTATACGGGGCTGCCGCCATGCGCCGCAAGGGATCGCGTCGCAGCGCCCACGGGGAGCCTGGTACCCGGAGGCGAGCTCGCTAGCACGGCTCCGCTGCCGTCGACGAGCTGCTGGTAGCCGCGGACCTGGCTCGGGCTCGCGGGCAGCCTGCCGAGCAGCCCGCTCTCGGATGGAGCGAAGCCGGGGCGGCCGAGCCGTGCGACCCCGGGGAGCGAGATCCGGCCATGGTCGGCGTTCAGGGCGGCGGTTCTCTTCCCGAGGATGTGGGCGAGCCTCGTGGCCGCCTGGCCGCGGCTCATCAGCTGCGCATCGACCTGCTTGTGCAGCTGGTTGGAGGTGAGCGCGTATGTCAGTGCGGAAGCGAGCACCACGGCGATCGCGACGGCCGCTGCCGATACGAGGGTGATCCTGCGGCGCAGGCTCACGCGCCGGTCCTCAGTACGTAGCCGACCCCGCGAACCGTGTGCAGGAGCCGCGGCTCGTCACCGAGCTCGGTCTTCCTGCGCAGGTACCCCATGTAGACGCCGAGCGAGTTGGAGCTCGCTCCGAAGTCATAGCCCCAGACGCTCTCGAAGATCGCCGAGCGGGCGAGCACCTGGCGCGGATGGCGCATGAACAGCTCGAGCAGGAGGAACTCGGTCCGTGTGAGCGCCAGCGTCCGCTCGCCCCGGCGTGCCTCGTGCGCGCGGACGTCCAGTGTGAGGTCCTCGAACGTGAGCATCGAATCGGTCCCGTCGGCGTCGACGGCGCGGCGCAGCAGCGCGCGCACCCTCGCAAGCAGCTCGCGAAGAGCGAAAGGCTTGACGAGGTAGTCGTCGGCTCCGGCGTCCAGGCCCGCGACGCGGTCGTCCACCTCCCCGCGGGCGGTCAGCATCAGCACAGGGGTGCGGTCGCCGCTCTCGCGAAGGACACGGCACACCTCCAGCCCGTCGACGTGCGGCATCGCGATGTCCAGGATCACGGCCTCGTAGCGGGCCGACCCGAGAAGGTCGAGCGCCTGTCTGCCGTCCGACGCCTGCGCGACCGCGTAGCGCTCGAGCGTCAGGGCGCGTGCCAGTGCGCTCTGCACCGCAGGCTCGTCGTCGACGACGAGTATTCGCGCTTGCTCAGCCATTCTTCATCGTGACGCGCACGGGTGGCCCGTTGCGGGCGCCGCCGATCGCAGATATCAGGCTAGCGTGAGAAGAGCGTGCGAGCCCCGGCGTGAGAATGCGACAAGAATGGCCGACATGGACCGCGAGAGCCCGCAGGAGGATCCCGACGAGCGCGACGACGCTCTCGCGGCCAACTCGCGCAGGCTGCGCAACGGCCTGATAAGCCTGACGATCTTCTTCGCGATGATCGTGGCGCTGCTGTTCGCCGTGCCGAGCCTGCGGGCGGCGGTGGACAGGATCTCGGACGCCGGCGGCACATGGATCCTCGCGGGCATCGGCCTTGAGCTCGGCTCGTGCGCCGGCTACGTGGTGTTGTTCTCGCTCGTGTTCGACGGGATCGGCCGGCGGCTCGCCGTCCGCCTGTCGCTCTCGGAGCTCGCCGTCAACTCCGTCGTCTCCGCGAGCGGCATAGCAGGCATCGCGCTCGGGGCATGGGTCCTGAAGAGCCGCGGCTTCTCGACCGCGATGGTGGCACGGCGCTCGGTCCTGCTGTTCGTCCTGGCGAGCTCGGTCAACGTCGCCGCCGTCGTCGTGATCGGGATCCCGATGTGGCTCGGGTTGATACCAGGCTCGAGCAACCCGCTTCTGACGCTGCTCCCGGCAGTGGCCGGCATCGCGGTCATCGCCGGGACGCTCGCCCTGGCGACGTGGGCAAGGCGGGCAGGCGCCGAAAGCAGGCGCGCCGGGAGCGCCACGGCCGTGGCGATGACGGCGCTGGGAGAAGGCGTCTACGACGCGCTGCGGCTGCTGAGAGCCCACGACGAGAGACTGCTCGGCGCGCTCCTGTACTGGGCCTGCGACAACCTCGTTCTGTACGCGTGCCTGTCGGCCGTCGGCCATGCGCCCTCGTTCTGGGTGGTCGCGATGGCGTACCTCGTCGGGATGCTCGCGAACTCCGTGCCGGTTCCCGCGGGCTTCATCGCCGTCGAAGGCGGCCTCGTCGGGATGCTGCTCCTGTTCGGTGCGCGTCCTGCCTCCGCGGTCCTGGCCGCGGTGGTCATCTACCGCGCGATCTCCCTGTGGGTGCCGGCCCTCATCGGCTCCCTTGCGTTCCTTCGCCTGCGTCACGAAATCGGTCAGCCCGCAGCGTCACAGGCCACGGGCTGACGTCAGTGCTTCAGTGATTCGTCGAATGCGTGGCGCGCAGCCGTGACCTGACACGCCCTGCCGGGCAGGTGCGCCATCACCTTCGCCACGCCCGCGGGCACGGAACCTGACAGGCCCGGGCAGTAGATCGGCAGCGGCAGGGGGGACAGGGCGCTGCCGGGCGCGTTGACCGGCCTGAGCTGGGTCACCGCCGCGAGCGCGTGCTGCGCCGTGTCGGAGTAGACGTCGATCGCGACCTGGCCGGTGTAGAGCTCGATCGAGCGGCCGCCTTCGTAGATCGTCGCGGGCACGCCTCGCAGCAGGACGTTTTCCTGCGGCCCGAGCGGTTCGTTGGAATGCAGGTGGTAGATGACGGTCGTGACCTGCAACGGCAGTTTGCAGGTGCCGGTCCCGAAGATGCCCTTGCTCTGCACGCAGTCGCCGTAGTACAGGCTCTCGCCCGTCGAGCTGATGTAGCTGCGCAGTCCGTCGGTGGCCCCGAGGTGGTAGCCGAAGAAGGTGTGCCCGACCCAGTAGATCTTGAAATACGGGAACGTCTGGGCTTCCGCGAGCGCGCTCGCGGAGATCGGCTGCGGATTGCCGGTCGAGCAGCCGCTCATCGCCAGGGCGGCACATGCTGCGCCCGCGAGCATGAGCAGTCGCACGAACCGGCCGGGACGGGTGGTGGCTGTCGCGGCCCTCATCCCGGTCATTATCTTTGGGTGCCGATGAAGAGCGCAGCCACCCCTCTGCCGCCGGGCATCGCGAGGCCGCCGCGGCCGGGGTCGCTGGAGACCGCGGCCGAGCCCGCCGCGCTGGCGCCGGGACGGCCCGCCGCCGCCCGATTCGCCGGTCCCGCGGCCGGTGTCCTGCTGGCCGCGCTGTGGGTGCTCCTGTACCCGCACACGCCCGACCTCGCGGGCCAGGTGTACAGGGTGGACCTCTTCCGCAGACTCGGATTCGTGGTGTGGGATGAGCACTGGTACGCCGGCCACCACCTCCCGGCATACAGCCTCATCTTCCCGCCGCTGGGCTCGCTGCTCGGGATCCGCGTGCTCGGCGCCTCGGCGGTGATCCTCTCGTGCGTGCTGTTCGAGCGCCTGGCCGGCCGGGCGTACGGGAAGGCTGCGCGCTGGGGAGCGGTCTTCTTCGCCGTCGCCGCCGTGGGAGACGTATGGGCGGGGCGGGTGACGTTCGCGCTCGGGGTCAGCGTGGCTCTCGCCGCAGCCCTCGCGCTCGGCCGCGGACGCCCGGTCCTCGCGTCCGTGCTCTCGCTGGCATGCGCTGCCGCCAGCCCGGTCGCGGCGCTTCTCCTCGGCGTGGCGGCGCTCGCCCTCTCGCTCCACGAGCGCTCCGTGCGGGCGCTGCTGATACTCGCCCTGCCCGCAGGTGTGCTGGTGGTGGTCCTCGCGCTGCTGTTCCCGGAAGGCGGCTATGAGCCCTACCCGATCACCTCGTTCGCGGCTACCGCGGTCGTCATGCTCCTGTTCCTGTGGGCGCTCCCGGCCCGCGAGCGCCTGCTGCGCATCGGCGGCGTGCTCTATCTGCTCGCGTGCGCGGCATGCCTGCTGGTGCACACGCCGGTCGGCAGCAACATCGAGCGCCTCGGCGTGCTGCTCGCCGGCCCGCTCCTTCTGTGTGCGCTCGCCGCCGAGCGCGAGCAGACAGGGGCGCGCGCCGCCCGCGGGGCCCTGATAGCCGCTCTCGCCCTGTGCGCCGCGGGGGTATGGGTGCTGTGGGGACCCATCCGTGAGACCGCGGCCGTCTCCGCCAGCCCCGCGACGAGCGCCGCGTACTACGTTCCGCTCGAGCGCTTCATCGCCACGCAGCCGGGTCCTCTGCGGATCGAGGTGCCGCTCACGCGCTCGCACTGGGAGGCCGCGCTGCTGGCGCCCAGCGTCTCGCTCGCACGCGGCTGGGAGAAGCAGCTGGAGATGCGCTACGACAGGGTGCTCCTGAGCCACGGTCTCACGGCGGGCTCATACCGCCGCTGGCTCGATGAACAGGCGGTCGCGCTGGTCGCGCTCCCTGATGTGCCCCTCGACCCGTCGAGCGCGAGGGAGGGCGATCTGATCCGCGCGGGGCTGCCGTATCTGCGCGAGATCTACACGAGCGCCCACTGGCGCGTGTTCAGGGTCATCGGCGCAACCCCGATCGCGACAGGACCCGGGCGCCTCGCGGCCATGGGGCACGACTCGTTCGCGCTGCGCGCAACCGGAGCGGGCAGCTTCCTCGTGCGCGTCCATTACACGCGTTACATGACGCTCACGCAGGGGAGCGGGTGTGTGGGGAGCGCTCCCGGAGGGTGGACCCGTGTGAGCGTGGACGGTCCCGGGGTGTTCGTCGTCTCCGCGCGCTTCTCGCTCTCGCGTGCGCTCGGCGCCGGCGCGACATGCCAGCGCAGGGCGTCGTGAGGTGAGGGTCGGCTGGCGCGACCGCGAAAGCTAGCCGGGTGCGAGCGAGAAGAGGCTCGTGATACCCGTCAGGTAGAGGCGT
>CAVUCP010000009.1:0-81588 GCA_963740075.1 uncultured Solirubrobacteraceae bacterium
GACATCATCCTGTTTTCATCGCCACCTGGCTAATAATGTGTTTTCCTGTACTATTTGTGGATATAAAATTAATAGTCCGTGCTTGTATTCAATTCAGCAAGTTATTAGGTCAGTAGATGGGATGCAGCCTAGTCTGGTTATTTCACCGACTTTATATTGAGGGACTATGATTTTTATAAGGGAAAGAACATTTCGCAGCTTTCTGAAATTAATTACTACGCTAGTCATATTAATACGCGCAAACAACTGGCTGCCAGCCAACCGGATGTGGCTGCTAGCTTGACCTATGTTGTTTTGTTGAGGATAAAAGTGAAAGTTACCAAGGCAACGAGTTGTTATTGTTTATGTAGAGGTTCATTTAGATAAAACTTTACAGCCCACTGTCCGTGGCCTCCTAGGCTGCAAAATACTTCTTTTTTTCTCTGAAATCAAACACATTTATGAATGCCTACCGGTGAAGAAATTTCGTATATTTTAGCAACTATTCATGGACCTTTTGACATGTGTTGTTTTCAGTTTAATCATGGAGCAAAATGGAGGAAAAAAGCGAAGCATGGGTCGTGGAAATCTACTGCGTGAGTATCATTGTTGTCTTTTAAAATTGATCAGGCCAAATTCATTAGGAATGAATTGCTACAAAGTTTGTTAGAATTTGGAAATGAATTGATGCCTTATTAGATCATTGAGCACTAATGGTGCATGAAAACGAGAGGCAACGAGAGGCAGGAATGTCTGATATCTTGTACTAAATATCTTTGACTAATTTTGTTTCTTTCTGAATAGAGGGTGCGAAGCGCTCAAAAAAAAACTCCCTAGAGAAATCTCAATATTTTGGCCAAATCTCAATATTTTCTCCCAACTTTTTCAGGCATTGTAAATGAGATATTTTGACGTCCATACCTCAAGTTTTGTCCAAAAATTGTAACGAGCTTGCATTCGAGCATATCATTACAAATCGGATACAAAACAAATTGGAAGACAATTTTTACGTCACAAGATGTTTTCCTGTGCACTCTTAAGCTCTTAGGCTTTAAAAACGTCTATGATATTGCTCCCTTCCAGAAAAATGCATTTTTAATGGTTTAAAAAATTTGGCACACCATTTCTGTGTTAGCTTGCTCACAAGGCAGTTCTCACGCGGCTTTTGCTCAGAAACAACTGGAGGGCAAATATCTGGAAGTCTCGAGTAATAACGAGTCAGATATGGATGGTGAAGGTACCACTGGTACCTTCACCATCAATATCTGATGTTCCCTCTAAGCAATGTTCCCTCTAAGCAATGTTCCATCTAAGCTATGTTCCCTCTAAGCAATGTTCCCTCGCGCACAGCTGGTTTTATGCCCCCGTGCAGCAAAAATATTATCCGCACACGGATGCGCAGTCCAACTTATCATCCATTTTTCTTTCATACAAAAACCCAGAAAGAGAAACTAGATCGATGTATTAAAATCACCGGTCTAGATTGCAGTCTGCAGCCAGCAGTGAATATTATAAATACCCTGCGACAGTTAGTGTAGGCCACCTACTAAATCGCTAAATGACCAAATAGGCTACTAGCCTACTAGGGCAAGTGTAACGGGTGAATCGGTGTGATGCGCACTGAGTGACCCATATTGGGTGTAACTTGGCCAAATATAAACGGTTTTCAATAATTTCGTATCCAATTTGTTACATGATTTATATGATTATTATATGATTTTCATGCATATTTATTGCAGACGCTATGGGTATTATTTCCGAAGCCACCATCGGTGTTGGGAAGATAAACATTTCTAATTCGACAGAAAGCAAGCCGTCGATTGATGCAGCCGTATACAGTAGGCCAGCCGTACACGGCATGCCGCATGGGACGACTTCACAAGGTACTTACTGTGATACTCTTTACTCAGACTCAAGGTTGTAATACCATAGCAATTGCGATTCCTTTAGGTTTGAACTGGTTAGATTGTAATCGCATCCTGTGTGGTTTGAAAATTGAGGCGATGCATGCCAAACAAATTGAGACAGCATGCCTAATGGAGTTGCATGACATTTATTCAATGAATTTCTTTATCATTTTTTGCATTTATTCATCGGTTATTTAGTGGTGCCATATTTAATTTAGAATTCAGAAAATGCGATGTCTCGTAAGCCATGTTTGTCATGGTATTAAGCACATTTATACGGTATAAAAAAAATTTACACAATTTTTCATGTGGCAAATTAAATATATGTCGTATGTATGTACATTTCTACTTTTAGTTAATGGATTCAGTGATCATTCATCCGCTGGGGAAGATCCAGTCTACAACAAATCGTCATCTAACGGATCTCATTCTGGGGGGTGGGGTGCTAATGATATGAAAACAAATGGTGGTGATGGTGGTGATGGCGACAGAAGGAGCCGCTGTGAGGCGGGGAATGCAGGTGTCGTAAATTACGGAGGAAACAATGGTAATGGTAGCAAGCAGGATTTAGACCATGATGGTTCTGGTGATTATTCTGGTGATTATTCTCGTGAATGCACAGCACCAACGAAAGCACCAGTCTTTGATGGAGGTAGAAATTGCTACAACTGTGGAGACGAGGGGCACAGTTCTAGGGACTGTCGAGAGCCACAAAAGACAAGAGATGGGGTTACTGGTGGAGGAAGCAGTTGCTATAATTGCAGTGGGTCGGGCCACATGTCGCGAGACTGCCCAGAGCCAAAAAAAGCAAGAGAAGGGGGTGGAAGTAGCAGTTGTTATAATTGCAATGGATCAGGCCACATGTCTCGGGACTGCCCAGAGCCAAGGAAGCCGAGAGAAGGGGGTGGGGGAGGTAGTAGTTGCTATAATTGCAATGGGTCAGGCCACATGTCGCGAGATTGCCCAGAACCAAGGAAGGCGAGAGAAGGGGGTGGAAGTAACAGTTGCTATAATTGCAATGGGTCAGGCCACATGTCGCGAGACTGCCCAGAACCAAAGAAGGCGCGAGAAGGGGGTGGGGGAGGTAGTAGTTGCTATAATTGCAATGGGTCGGGCCACATGTCGCGAGATTGCCCAGAACCAAAGAAGGCGAGAGAAGGAGGTGGAGGAGGTAGTAGTTGCTATAATTGCAATGGGTCAGGCCACATGTCGCGAGATTGCCCAGAACCAAAGAAGGCGCGAGAAGGGGGTGGGGGAGGTAGTAGTTGCTATAATTGCAATGGGTCGGGCCACATGTCACGAGATTGCCCAGAACCAAGGAAGGTGAGAGAAGGGGGTGGCGGAGGTAGTAGTTGCTATAATTGCAATGGGTCAGGCCACATGTCGCGAGAATGCCCAGAACCAAGGAAGGCGAGAGAGAGGGTGGGGGAGGTAGTAGTTGCTATAATTGCAATGGGTCAGGCCATATGTCAAAAGATTGTCCGGAACCAAGGAAGGTGCGAGAAGGTGGCAGCAATTGTTATAATTGCAGTGGATCTGGTCATATGTCAAAGACTGCACGGAGCCTCGAAAACCCCGTGAACCCAGAGCAGATGGCGAAGGCGGAAATAAGTGCTTTAGATGTAAACAAGAAGGTCATTTCTCAAAGGACTGCACGGAGCCTGCATTGAATGAAGATGGTATGTAAATATTTTATTGTTGTTTATGTAAATATTTCATGGTCTATATATTTATTGTATAAATTTCGTATGGTCTATTTTATGGTTGCTTCAGCTTGCTTGTACAGTCGTAATATTTTTGTGATGTTTTGAATTTTTTGTTCAGGTAAAACAATATGATCAGAGCATAGAGTAATAAAGAATCCAAACGAATATTTATGTTTATAAAGCAATTTATCAATTGATGATAAAAATGCAGAGTATGGTATAAAACGCGAGAATTTGATATAGCACTAGGCATCATTAGTAATTACTGTAAGATCCAGGAGCTGCATAAAATTCATTATTTGCTAGTCCTTTTCTGACGAGATAATCAATCGCGAGTTGAACGATTAGCCACTGCACACGCCTGCCAGTTTTATCCTCCCCTATGTGATTTCCAAATTGGGAGAACGATTTGCATAATCCTCTTAATGCGTGAAGCGGATTATCCACAGCTTTTTCAGACTCGGGTGGATGAATCAGTGATCAGATGATCAGCGTTTGGCAGCCAATTGCTGATTGTCTGCCACGTGAGCTCCGTGTCTGAAAATGCTGTAGACAATGAGCCCTGTGCCTGTATGTCTGCTAGGCACACCAAAGCCCCCGCTGTACATACCTGCGACCACTTCCAGACAGCGAAGAAGAATCTTCAAAACAATTCTCAAAGGCATCAATTTCAATCGTTATGACGACATCAACGACAAATGTACGGGCACAGATGCACCAAAGAAACCGATTCAAAGGTATCCTATTGTAATATTTTACTATGCGATCGGCAAATCTCTCTTTTGGCTTTTAATGGCAGTGGTTCCTAACGGAAATATCCAGGCATGCATGGGTAAGGCGTTGCCCATCAGCCACAAGCAGCTTAATGAGCGAATTTTTTGTGACAAACTTTTACAGACCGATGCACTTCTGCGTGTAACCTACACTATTGGTTCGGAGGTAGACCACCAGGATGTTTGACATCGGACCAAGGACAATTAATACTATATAGGTTTGAGGGACCTGAGTATGACGTTAGTACTTTTATTGTAGCTCTTTTGCATTTTGTTTTTAAAGCGCTATCCTGGTGGAGCAGAGAGGGTTAAACATTATTGTTGTTTTTCTTTCTGTAGCTTCTCCGAAGTCGGTCTTAGCGATACCCTCATGTCGAATCTACGCAAGACGCTGTACGACCAGCCGACGCCCATTCAAAAGTGGGCGATACCAGTGATCATGCAGGGAAGAGATATAATGGGCTGCGCGCAGACGGGATCTGGGAAAACGGTCTGCTTTGCTTGCATTTTATCTGAATTAACATTATAGTCTTGTTACATATTTGTCAGTATCTGATTCTAATAATTCTAATCTTTATTATAATCTTTAAAATTGATAATATATAATTTTTAATTATTTAATTTATAATTTATTTAGGCCTATTTTGTGGAATTTTTCATTATAATTCGAATGATTCTAATTATTATCTTGCAACTTAATTTGTCAACATCTGATGTTGGATGTTTATCTGGTGTTTTGGCGAAGAAACCGTTATAGAACTCTGAAAGCAGCAAAGGAGCATATTCTAGAACTAAACCTTGATTTTTCGACGATCTAGCATATCTAGCTTAGCATGGATGATTTTAGCAACGAATGTAAGGCCGACTTTCTTTAGGATGTTGTAGACAGAATTGATGGAATGGAGATGACGAGATTCTTCATGATTTTTGAGTCGATTATTTTTTGAGTAGTTATTATTGGTTATTTTAGTAGCTTTGGTTTTAAAGTATTTTTTCATGAGTAACAAACATGCCGTTCATGCTTAATTCTCCGTCTTTTTTCAGTTATGTAGATTCGTGCTGCTCTTGTGCAATTTATTTTTGAATTGCCCCTTTGCAATTTGTTCTTGTATGCCAGTGCCGATTTACAATTTATTTGAAATTTATTCTTGGCAGTGCAGGCTGAATTGCTACTGCCGATGCTCAATCGAAATTATTATCACTGTAGAATAGCAATGACTAAATATATTGGAATAAACGAATTGCCTATTCTGCAGGCCGCATTCCTACTGCCGATGTTGAATCGAATGCTCGGAAACAACTACGCGCCTGTCGAACGATCTAGTGAGGGCGCGGTTGAACCGCTTGCAATTATCATGGCTCCGACACGTGAACTCGTCATACAGATTATGCACGAGATTCGCAAGTTTTCGTATGACACTATGATACGCGCCGGAATGGCTACGGCGGAACGGCGGTTAATCATCAGAAACTGGAGATTCAACGCGGAGTGCACATTGTTGTTGGTACCCGGGACGGCTGCCTTTTTATGTATACCTACTGGTTCGCCAGTTACGTATTGCTTGGCCAGCCTCCCGAATTCCGCCGGCGCGGCGGGCACCGAACCGATCCCGAGGATGACCAGGGAGCAGAGCCGCGCCAACACCCGCGACCGCCTGCTCGCGGCCGCACGGGTTGCGTTCGCGCGCAGCGGGTTCCACGGCGCGTCGGTCGAGGAGATCGCGTCCGAGGCCGGGTTCTCGACGGGTGCCCTCTACTCGAACTTCGAGGGCAAGGAGGACCTCTTCCTCGTGCTGATGGAGCGCGAGATCGACGAGCATGCGCGCGAGCTCGCCGATGCTGTGCGCGCCCGCCCGACAGTCGCCGAGCGGGCGACCGGCGGCGCGAGGACCTGGATGAGCATGATCGACCGCGAGCCCGACATGCTGCTGCTGTTCATGGAGTTCTGGGCATACGGCGTGCGCGACCCCGAGGTCAGGCCGAAGGTCGCCGCTCGCTTCGCGCAGATGCGACGCGTCCTGACGACGCTCATCGCCGACGGCGCGAGCGAGTTCGACCTCGAGCTCGAGATGCCGGCGGAGCAGCTCGCCGTCGCGATCGACGCGCTCGCCGACGGCATCGCCCGTCAGCGCCTGGCGGACCCCGATGCGGTGCCGGACGAGCTGATGGGACGGGTGCTGGCGATGCTGCTCGGCGCCGCCGCTAGACCGGCCGGAGGCACAGCGCCGCGTAGTGCACGGTGAACAGACGGCGCGCGAGAGACGGCGCGACCCTGTGCAGGGAGGCCCTCACCGCCCACTTCGCCGTCGCGGACGCGCGCGCGTACGCCGTCTCGGCGAAGAACAGGTGCACGCGCAGTGGCAGCGGGTCCTCGATCTCGGCCCCGACATGCAGGCCCGCGCTGTCGACGACGCGCCGGATCGCCTCGCGGTCCAGGCGCTGGAGATGGCCGACCTCCACCGCGTGCTCACGCTTGTGCGCGCGGCGCGCCGACCAGTTCTCCTCGAGGGGCACCTCGATCACGACCGCGCGGCACACGCGCGCCGCCTCGGCGAGAAGCACGGCTGGGTCGGGGACATGCTCGAGCACATGGGAGATCACGCCCAGGTCGTAGGCGTCGTCCGCAGCCGGCAGGTGCAGGCCGTCATACAGCTCGACAGACTCGATCCCCGGCCGCTCGCGCGCGACGTCGACCGCCGCCTGCGTGATCTCCACGCCCCGCAGGACGCCCCCGAACCCGCGGCGGGACAGCTCCCCGAGCAGCGCGCCGTCGCCGCAGCCGATCTCCAGGGTGCTCCGGGGCGAGGGGATCGCACGCGCGCTGAGCGCCACGACGTGGTCCGCCTTGCCGACCGCGCCGAGCGCACGCCATCTCGCATACAGCGCGCCCAGCTCAGGGCCGTGCGAGTAGGCCTCGTCGTAGAAGCGGACGAGATCCGCGGCGTCCTGCACGTCCCCTACGTGGCGTCGGAGGCGGGACGGCGCGCCAGGTAATGCATTTCGACGCAGTCGGCGACGGAGTCACGCGCCGATACCTCGCGGCCGTCACTGCACAGACACGCGATCAGATCCAGGCCCTCTTCGGAGAGCTGGCGCTCCTGCGATGCCGGTGAGATGTAGTAGTGCAGGAGCCTGAAGTGGTGGGCCTCGTCGTTGACGATGGCGTAGTCGTGCTCGAAGCGCTGAAGGCCGAGCAGCCGGCGGCGGTTGTACATCCTCCACGGCATCAGCGCGAGCTTCCCGGCGCTCCGAACCACGTTACGGCCGCTGATGTCGGTCGGCGAGCGCAGGTTCGGCAGGAAGTCGCGGTTGTGCGAGGACATCCACAGCAGACCACCGGGCTTGAGGATCCGGCGGATCTCACGCAGGACGCGGCGGCGCTCGGCGTCCTCGAGTATGTCCAGAACGTTGTTGGTGGCCACGACCACGTCGAGTGACTGCGCAGGTTCCGCAGAGAGATCGCGAAGGTCGGCGACGTCGAACGCCCCCGACGGGTGGTGTTCGCGGCAGTAGGCGACCATCGAGGAGGACACGTCGATGCCGTGGACCGAGCCGCCGACGCCGATCAGGTGTCCCGTCAGCCGCCCGGCTCCGCAGCCGAGCTCAAGGACACGCCCGCTCAGGTCCGCGCGGTATCTCTCCAGCAGGAGCGACTCGGCGGGCTGCAGCTCGCTGCTGACGTACTGGGAGACGAAGTTGCCGTCGCGCCACACCGATACGTTGTGCGCCTCGCCCGCGGCAGGCACTCGCTCCGGGTCCCTCGTGGAACCAAGGATGCTGAGCCCGCGCGGCCCGGAAGATGAGTCCGCGCCGCTCGCGTGCTTCTCTGTCGTTGCGGACATCCATTTGATGTTACGGACATCTATAGCCTGCGGCAAATGGCCGCTACCGCCGATCCGGCCCCTGCGGCGCGGGGAACGGTGAAGTCGCTGCGCGAAGCTCCCGCGGCGGTGCCCGCATTCGCGGCGCTCGCCCTCTTCGTCGTGTGGGCCACCGACAGCGCCGGATATCCGGTGACGCACTGGGCCCCCGGGGCCCTCTTCATACTGGTGCTCCTCGCGATCTCGGTGGCGGTGCTCGGCCTGCGGCCCAGCGACATTCCTGCGCCCGTCCGCCTGGCGCTCATCTGCCTGGCCGCGTACACCGCACTGAGCTATCTCTCGATCCTCTGGGCGTCCGCGCAGGGCGACGCCTGGGAAGGGGCCAACCGGACGCTCCTCTACCTGCTGGTGTTCGCGCTGTTCGCATGCTGGCGCCAGAGCGGGCGCACGGCGGTCCTGCTCCTCGCCGTGTGGACGCTGGCGATGGTCGCCGTCGCGGCGTACGTTGCGCTGCACGTCCGCGGCGAGGGAGCAGCGGGGCTGGCCTCGGCGTTCCCCGGCGGGCGGCTCGACTACCCGAGCGGTTACCCGAACGCCAACGCGGCGCAGTGGCTCATGGCGTTCTGGCCGGCGCTGCTGCTCGCGAGCTCGCGCTCGCTGCCGCCGGTGCTGCGGGGCGTGCTCGCCGGCGGAGCCGTGCTGCTCGCCGATGTCGCGCTGCTGAGCCAGAGCCGGGGCTCCCTCTACGCCACCCCCGTGATGCTGATCCTCGTCTTCGCGCTGCTGCCGGGCCGGATGCGCACGCTCGCCGTCCTGATCCCCGTCGGCGTCGCGATCGGCGCCAGCGCTCCGTCCGTGCTGCATGTCGGCGACCACCTCACCGCCGCAGGGCTGGTCAGCTCGGCATCGGTTCGAACCGCCGTCGACGGCGCGCTGCTCGCCGCCGTGCTGGTCGCGCTCGCCGTCGCCGCAGGCGCGACGCTCGAGCGCCGAGCGACGCGTCGGCGAGCCCCTGCGGACCGGGCTGCACCGGGGCGCCCGTGTCGCCGTGGCGCTCGCGCTGGTCATAGCAGCCGTGGGCGGCCTGGTCGCGATCGGGAACCCCGAGACGCGGGTCCGGCACGCGTGGGACAGCTTCAAGGGCGGATACACGTCGAACACCGGGAGCCGGCTCGTGAGCGGCCTCGGGAGCAACCGCTACGACTTCTACAGGGTGGCGCTGAACGAATTCGCCTCGCACCCGCTCGTGGGGATCGGCGCCGACAACTTCCAGCAGCAGTACCTCGCCCACGGGCGTTCTGAAGAGACGCCCCGCTACCCGCACAGCGTGGAGCTGCGCACGCTCACCGAGACCGGCCTGATCGGGGTGCTCCTGGCGGTGGCGGGACTCGGGGCAGCGCTCGTGGCCGGGGCGAGGGTCCTGCGGGGCAGCGACGAGCTCGCGCGGGTGGCAGCCGCCGCAGCCCTCGCGGGATTCGGCTACTGGGCGGTGCACGGCTCCTTCGACTGGTTCTGGGAGTTCGCCGGGCTCGGAGGGCCGGCGTTCGCGCTGCTGGGCATCGCCTGCTCGCTGTGCCCGAGGGCGGCGGCGAGTGTTCCCGCCGCCGCGGCGCCCGCATCAGTGTCACAGCCGGGGGGGCACGGCGGCCGGGTGAACCGGGTGCTGCTGGCGGGCGCCGCGGCGGCAGTCGGGCTGGCGGCCGCGCTCGCGCTCGCGGCGCCGTGGCTCAGCCAGGTCCAGATCAACAGCGCCGCCGAAATCTGGACCCGCTCACCTGCGAGCGCATACGGGAGGCTCGCCGAGGCGGCACGTCTGGACCCGCTCAGCGACCAGGCCTATCTCGTCGCCGGCAGCATCGCGCTGCGCTACGACGAACTGGCCAGGGCCGACCACGAGTTCGCGCTCGCGCTCGGCCGCAGCCCCGACGACGCCTATGCCACGCTCGAGCGCGGCGCGATCGCCTCATCCGAGGGCCGCCGGGCCGAATCCCTTGTGCTGCTGCGCCGGGCGGTGGACCTGAACCCTCGAGACCCCCTCACCAGGCAGGCGTTGGCCACCGCTCTCGCCGGAAAACGAGTGGACGTCCAGAGCCTGAATCAGTCGATTCTCATCAGAGCTCAGCAGATCTGATTATCAACGTATTCACACTGCGGAAAGCCCCGTCTCATCTCTCGACACTGCCCCCGGCGTTCGATACCGTGTTTCTAGAACCCCCGCCGACACGGAGCCGCGACGCTAAAGCTCGCAGAGGCGTCCTTCCAGAGAGTCGGTGTACATAGGCAAGGAGAGCGGACGTTTTGCTCAGAGCCGACCGTTACCACCCAAGGCAGGGAGCCATGAAACCCCAGCGCATGATCGCCCAGCTCACCGCAACCGCGGCGCTCATCGCGCTGGGTGCGCCCGCGGCCGCCAGCGCGGAAGCGGGAGGCACACTGCTGAGCGGCTACGGCGGCCCCGGCCAGGGGAGCCAGGCGATCATCGGATCCGGGTTCGTCAACGGGCCTGGCGCAGGCGGCGGCACGTCCGGCGGCTCCGGGACGTCAGCGGCGACGGCGGCCGGCTCCTCGGCGGCCGCCGGCGCCACCAGGGCAGGCGCGTCCGGCGCCCGCGGCGGGTCCCCGGCCCACCCGACGGCGCCCGCGGGGACCCATGTCTCCGGCGGGGGCATCCAGCCTGCCGTCTCGGGCGTGTCTCCCGCGCGTGGCCCGCTCACGGAAACCGGCTCGCAGAGCCTGGTCCTGCCCGGCGGTGACGTCCTCGACATCCTGCTGGGGCTGGTCGTGCTCGCCCTCACCGGGATCGCGACCGTCTTGCTCGCCAGGCGCGGGACGGGAACCGGTCCGACGCGAAAGGATGCCGGTTAAAGCATTGGACCGCAAAGCCCGACGAAGTACGTGTAGGAGAATTCCCCTCGAGTCAAACCCGAATCCCCATGAACCGCTCCCGCATCACTGAACAGACCACGACGACGCTGCCGCGCCGCGGCGAGCGGGCGCATGACGCCCCGGCGCCGCGCGCCCTGACGTCGTCGGCGTTCAGCGGGCCGCTTCAGTGGGCCCTTGAGGGCCGCGGGTGGAGCTTCGTGCGTCCCGCCGTCGACTTCCTGCTCCTCGCCGTCGCAACCGTCACCGCGCTCGGCGGCGTGACGGCGACCTTCAACGTCGACTCGGGCGAGGCGCCGCTGCTGCTGCTGCCGCCGCTCGTGATGTTCCTCTTCTACCTCCGGGGCCTCTACAGGACGCGTCTGCGCGCCCTCGTGCTGGATGGCATCTTCCCGGTCCTCAGCGGTGTCTCCGTCGGCGCGATGGCGGTTGCGACGCTCGGGCTCTTCCTCAACGGGCACCTCCCTAGCCAGACACTGTGGGTGCGGGCGTGGCTGCTCTCGCTCGTGGCCGTCGGCCTCGGGCGGGCAGCGCTCACAGCCTTCCAGCGGTGGGCGAGGGCCAGGCGACTGGTCGGCAAGCCGGTTCTGATCATGGGAGCCGGGATGGTCGGCGCACAGGTCGCGCGGCGTCTGGAGAGCCACCCCGACTACGGGCTGGTGCCGGTCGGCTTCCTGGACGAGGAGCCCCGCCCTGTCGCGGAGGTCGGCGGCCGCGACGTTCCCGTTCTCGGGACCGTCGAGGACCTCGAGGAGACCGTGGCGCGCACCGGCGTCAAACACCTGATCGTGGCGTTCTCGTCCGTCGCCGATGCGCGCGTCAGCCGTCTGATCCAGCAGTGCCAGGAGCTGGGGATCGAGGTCTCGGTGGTGCCCCGCATGTTCGACACGATCAACGACCGCGTCGGGTACGACAGCGTCGGCGGGCTTCCACTGCTGACATTCGACGCGGTCGACCCGAAGGGCGTGCAGTTCGCCGTCAAGCACGCCCTGGACCGCATCGGTGCTCTCGTCATGCTGATCGTCCTCTCGCCCCTGTTCCTGCTGGTGACCATCGCCGTGCGCCTGAGCTCCCCGGGCCCTGCGCTGTTCAGGCAGCGCCGGGTGGGTCGCGACGGCAAGCTGTTCGACCTCTACAAGTTCCGCTCGATGCGCGACGCTCCCGACGAGGTCGAGGATCCCGAGGGTCCGGCGCCCGCGCTCGAGTTCCTGCTCGGCGGCGACACCGCCCCGGGCGGCGTCGAGGGGACGGACCGGCGCACACCGGTGGGACGGCTGCTGCGGCGGACCTCGCTCGATGAGCTTCCGCAGCTGATCAACGTGCTGCGCGGCGACATGAGCCTCGTCGGACCGCGCCCGGAGCGACCGGAGTTCGTCGAGCTGTTCCGCCAGGACATTCAGCGCTACGGCGACCGCCACCGTGTCAAGTCCGGCATCACGGGCTGGGCGCAGGTGCACGGCCTGCGCGGTCAGACCTCGCTCGCAGAGCGAGTGGAGTGGGACAACTACTACATCGCCCACTGGTCGCTCGCGCTGGACCTGAAGATCCTCGCTCTCACCTTCGCTTCGCTGTTCCACGACGCGGAGTGAGGCCCGCCGCCGACGGCAGGGGGCTGCGCGATGTCCGGTGAGCAGGAGGCGGCGACGAGCGAGCCCGCCCCTGCCGTGTCGATCATCGCGATCAACCACAACGGCGTCTCGCAGGTCGACAGGTTCCTGCAGGGCGTGCGCGCGAGCGACTATTCGCCGCTGGAGCTGATCGTCGTCGATAACGCGTCCACCGACGGCAGCTGCGAGCGCTATGAGGCGGAAGCCGGCGTGCGCGTCGTGCGAAGCAGCGAGAACCTCGGCTACGGCCGCGGGTGCAACCTCGGCGCCGAACACGCGGGCGGCTCGCTCCTGCTCTTCATGAACCCGGACGTGAGCCTGCACGCCGACACCGTCTCGGTCCTCGTCCGCGACATCCGCGCGAACGCGGGTGCAGCCGTCCTGTGCGCGACGATGCTCGAGGCGGGGGCCGTGCACGACCGGCAGGTGAAGGTCGAGGACGTCGCTGCGATGGCGGGCACCGCGATGATGGTCGATCGCGAGCACTTCGAGCGGCTCGGCGGCTTCGACCCGTGGATCTTCCTGTATAGCGAGGACACCGACCTCTGCTACCGCACATGGCTCGCAGGCAGGCGGGTCCTGAAGGACTGGGACGCCGTCGCCGAGCATGACGTCGGCGGCACCGGGGGCGGGCACCGCTGGAGCGCCGAGCAGATCAAGAACGGGATCTACGTCCACATCAAGCTTCGCGCGTGGCCCGCCACCGTCCGCTACTGCGGGCGCATGGCAGCCAAGACGGTCGTGAGGGGGATCAAGCTCCGTGACCCCGGTGTTCTCGGCGCCTGGGCCGTCAACGTGCGTGAGCTTCCCGCGACGCTGAGAAAGCGCCGGCGCCTTCGCGGGGTGGCAACCCCTGCCGAGCGCGACCTGCTCGAGCGCCTCGGCGCAGAGCACGCCTACTGGGCGCGGAGGTCCTGGCGCAGCTCAGCGATGCGACGGTTGCGGGCCGGCTCCAGGTGACAGGGGAGCCGCGTCTCAGATGCTGCTCTGCGCGGTGACTTCCGGGCCGAGCCAGTACTGGAAGACGCGGACCGTCAGCCCGCTCGTGCCGAGCTGCGGGGGCAGCGCGAGGGAATACCTGTTGAAACGGTCGAGCTTGAACGCCGCCCAGTAGCGGAGCGTCCCGCCGATTAGGACTTCAAGCCTCATGAAGTCGCCCGCCGGCGCGGTGCCGGACGCGAGCACCTCACCGTGCGCCCGCCTCAGCGCCAGTGAGATCCGGCCGGTGGGCCCGAGCGGTGAGAGCATCGCGCTGCGCATCGCGGCGAACGCGGGCTTGTGCCCGCCGGACGCGCTGAGAAGACCGAAGTCTTCCGCGTTCGTGCCCTGGAGCTTGTAGAGGACGGCCGCGGCCACATAGCGCGCGCGAGCGAGCTCCCGGATCACGGACGACACGTTCGCTGCCTGCACCGAACGTGTCACACACCCCTGTTCCTGCTGGATGCTGTAGTGCGGCCAGCAGCTGCTCCAGCCGAACTCGTTGAGCCAGATGGGGCGTGTTGTCGCCGTTCGCGAGCTGCACTTCGTGGATCGAGCGGACGGACGCGAGCGTGAGGTTGTAGAAGTGGACGGACAGGCCGTTGTAGTAGCCCTTGATGCCCGCCGCATAGAGAGCGCGCAGGAATGCGCCGTTGGAGCCGACCAGCGATCCGGCGAGCACGGGAACGGCGGGGTCGACCGCCTTGATCGCCGGGTAGGCCGCCCGGAGCAGCGCCGCGTAGCGGGCAGCCTTGTCCGGACCGGCGAAATAGTGCTGGTTGGCCTGGTCGGGCTCGTTCCACACCTCGAGCGCCGCGAGGGTCGGGCCGTAGCGCTGGGCGAGATAGGCGACGAACGAAGCGTAGTCCGCGGTGTTGGTGGGAGGCCACGCGCTGGCCGCTCCGGCGGCGCCCGGCCTGCACCGGGCGCGGATGCTCGCCGGGGCCGAGGACGCCCAGCACGGAGTGCTCTCCACCATCATGATCACCTTGATTCCGGCTGCCGCCGCATCGCTCGTGAGGTGATCTGTGAAAGCGAGCGCGCGAGGATCGATCACTCCGGCCGCGCGCGGCTCCAGCGCGGACCACGGGACTTCGACACGGACCACCTTCGCGCCGACGTTCCGCGCGCTCGCTATGTTCCTGTCGATCTGGGCCGCAGTTGAGCCGTAGCCCGCGATGTTCACGCCGCCGAGCAGGGCGCTTGCCTGGGACCTCGTCCCGCGGACATGCGCCGCGGACGCGGCCGTGACCACGCTGAGGAGCATGCAGAGAACGATGGCGCCCGCAACAACGGGCGCTTGAAGGCGCCTGACCATACCTACACGATAGATGCGCCCTGCCCAGCGGGCGCCGATATGCAAGGCCGCTGGCGGTAGCCTCTACGGGAAGTGTCACCCACGTGGATATGGATGCAGGGCGCGATAGTCATCTTTGTCGTTATCGGCATGATCATCGCGATAACCAAGCTCGTCTGAGAGGACGGCGGCTAAGGGCTCTCGATCTGCCTGCGGCGCTTCGGTCGCAGCCGGTCCGTCAGACCGCGCCGCGGCGGCGTGTAGGGCGGCCGCGGTGGAATCGCCTCCGTGCCGGCGAGGATCGCCGCCGGCACGGTCTCGGTGAGCCATTCGGCGAGCGGGCCCAGCCCTGCCGTCTCGATCTCGCGTGCGCAGCCGGGCGCCCTCTTGCCGACGTCGTGGGCGTCCGATGCGACGTTGTGGGCGAGCCCCGCCTCGAGAATCGACAGGGCAAACCGGCGAACGCTCTCCCCGAAACGCCCCACCAGCGAGCCGGCGGTGACCGACGAGAGCGCTCCGGAGGCGACGAGCTCCTCCAGGAGCCGCGGCTCCCTGTGGATCGCCGGGCAGCGCTCGGGGTGGGCGATCAGGATCCGGTGCCCGCGGCGCTGCAGGTCTCCCGTGATCTCCAGCAGGCCGCTCGCGACGGTGGCGAACGGCGGCTCGAGCAGCAGCCACGGGCCGCCGCCGAGGTGCAGCGCGGTGATCTCCTCGTCCTGCACGTCGGCGACGTGGGTCATGGCGAGCTCCGCGCCGGTCAGCAGCTCGAGGTCGATGCCCTCGCGCGCGATCCGCTCGCGCAGGGCGACCGCCGCGGCCGCGATACCCGAGGCCGTGTTCCTGAACCGCCAGCTGACATGCGGCGTTGCGACCATCGTGCGCGCACCGCTCGCCACGGCCGCGCGGACTAGGTCCAGCGAACCCTCGACGGTCTCGGGGCCATCGTCGACGCCGGGCAGGATGTGGCAGTGCAGGTCGATCACTCGCTCTATGGACCCTACGCCGAGCTCCGGCCGCGCGCCGCAGCCCGGATATGATCGGCTTGCTCGCCGTCAGTGAATCGGGACAACACAAGGGGTGTCATGTTCAAGTCGATCGTCGTCGGCACGGACGGCTCGGAGACCGCCACGCAGGCGGTGCGCCAGGCGGCCGGCCTGGCCGGGACCCTGGGTGCTTCGCTCGAGCTCGTCAGCGCCTATGAGCCCGTGCCTGCGCAGAGGCTGTCGCAGGAACGCCGCGAGGCGCCAGAGGACCTGCAGTGGGCGATAAACCCACGTGAGGAGGTCGACGCCACACTCGAGGCGGCAGCGGAGATCGCGCGTGAGGCGGGCGTGACGGTCACCGCGTACGCACGCCAGGGTGACCCGGCCGACGCGATTCTCGACGTCGCGGAGGAGCAGGGCGCCGATCTGATCATCGTCGGCAACAAGGGCATGACGGGGGCCAAGCGCTTTCTCCTGGGCTCGGTGCCCAACAAGGTGTCCCACCATGCCCCCTGTTCGGTGCTCATCATCCGCACGACGTGAGCGGGCCCGCCCAAGACGCGGGTGAGGCGACGCTCGGCGAGCTCGCAGCGGCCCTCGCTGCGCGCTACCCCCGCAGTGCCGTCGTCCATGAGTGGCTGACCGTACCGGGCGGCTCGGAGAAGGTCGTCGCACGGCTGCTGGAGATCCTGCCGGCGGCGGAGCTGTTCGTATCCGTCTACGACCCGGACCCATGGCCGGCGGAGATAACCCGCCGCCGGGTCCACGCCTCGTTCCTGAACCGCATCCCGGGTGCCAGAACACGCTACTCATGGCTGCTTCCCCTGATGGACCAGGCGTTCCGGTCATTCGACCTGTCGGGATTCGATCTCATCGTCTCCTCCAACCACGCGAGCGCCAAGAACGTCCGCACGCCGCCCGGCTCGGTGCACGTCTGCTACTGCCACACGCCGATGCGCTACCTGTGGGATCCCTCCTTCCTGGCGGGCGAGCGTCTCGGCCGGGTGGGGAGCCTGGGGTTCGCGGCGGCGCTGCCGCTCCTGCGGCGAGCGGACCTTCGCGGCGCCCGCCAGCCGGACCTCTTCATCGCGAACTCGACGGTCGTGGCGGAGCGCATTCGCGAGTACTACGGGCGGGAGGCGCAGGTCGTCCATCCGCCGGTGGACGTCGAGCGTTTCGCGCAGGTTCCGCGGACCGCGTCGGCGGATGCCCCGTACCTCGTCTTCGGGCGAGTAGTGCCGTACAAGCGGGTGGATCTCGCGGTGCGGGCGTGCGAGCGGATGGGGCGGCGTCTGGTGGTGGCGGGAGTCGGGCGCGACCTCGAGCGGGTCAGGGCGATGGCGGGCCGGAACACGACGTTCCTCGGGCGCGTCGCCGACGAGGATGTCCCCGGCCTGTTCGCCGGCAGCCGGGCGCTGCTGTTCCCCGGCGAGGAGGACTTCGGGATCGTCCCCGTGGAGGCGCAGGCTGCGGGCCTGCCCGTGATCGGGAACGCACTCGGAGGCGTACGCGATTCGGTGGATGACGGAACGAGCGGCGTCCTCTACGCCGACGCGACCCTCGACGGGCTGTGCGACGCGATCGAGCGCTTCGAGGGGCTGAGCCTGAGCGAGGATGAGATTCGGGCGAACGCTGCCCGCTTCGCCCCCCGCCGGTTCCAGGCCGAGATGGCGCAGGTCCTGCTGCGTGCCGGCGGGAGCGCGCCCTCGGTGCGCCGCGGCGGCTGAGTGCAGTTACGGTCTCACCCGATGCGCATCCTCGTCGTCTCCAGCTTCTATCCGCCCGTGGCCTTCGGGGGCTACGAGGTCGAGTGCTCGGCCGTCGTCGACAGGCTCAGGGAGCGCCACGACGTGACCGTGCTCACCACCGTCGGAGGTGACGGACAGGTGGACGCACAGTCCTACGTCCGTCGCGAGCTCCCGCGCCTCACGGGGGATGCGCTGGGTGCGGTGCGGGCACCTGTCGCGTCCATCGCCTCAGTGGGTGCGGCGCGGCGTGCGCTCGCCTGGCGGCCGGACCTCATCTACGCGTGGAACGGCGCGGCGTTCCCCCAGGCCGCCCTGCGGGTGCTGGCCGACAGCCCTGTGCCGCTGGCCTTTCGTGTCTGCGAGCACTGGTTCGGCACGATCTTCACGGGCGATCAGTTCATGCGCGAGCTGCTGCCGGCGACGCGGGGTCCCGCGAGGGCGCTCTGGTCGATGGGGGCGCGCGCCGTCAACGCGCTCCCATCCATGCGCCTCGTGCCCACCGCGGCGGTACGGACCGCGATCTCGTGGAACTCGGAGGCGATCGCGAGGATGGTCACCGTGCAGCCGTTCGTCGAGCCCGTCCTTCAGCGCGTCGGGCACTCCGTGCCCCGCTACGGCGAGCTGTATGAGACGCTCGAGCGCGAGCCCGCCCCAGATCCCGAGATCATCTTCCTCGGCCGTGTCACGCCGTTCAAGGGGGTGTCCGTCGCCATAGAGGCGCTGGCCCGTCTGCGCGAGCAGAACGGAATCGTCGCGTCCCTCAACGTCGTCGGGCCGCAGGACGCCGACCACGGTGCAGAGATGCGCCGGCTCGCGCAGCGGCTGGGCATCGCCGACCGTGTGCATTTCCTCGGACAGCTCGCGCCCGAGCGGGTCGCGAAGCTGCTCTCGCGCGCCGCTGCGATGATCGTCCCGTCCACCTGGGATGAGCCGTTCCCGCTCGTGACGATCGAGGGTGCGCTCGCGCGCGTGCCGCTCGTCGCATCGGATGTCGGTGGGATCTCGGAGGGCATGCACGACGAGGAGCACGCCCTGCTCTTCGCTCGCGGTGACGCGGACGGCGCCGCGAGGGCTCTGGCTCGCACCCTGTCAGAGCATGAGCAGACGTCCGCCAGGGTGCAGCGCGCGTTCGCCCGTGCCCAGCAGTTCCGGCTCGGCCCCTACCTGGACGAGCAGGAACAGTTCGTCGACGACGCGCTCACGGCGCTCGGCGGCTGATCAGAGAAAGTCCGCGAGGCCGCCGGTGTCGAGGTCCGCGATCCGCATCGCGCGCAAAAGACGCTCGGCGACCTTGCGCCATGTGAAGAGCTCGGCATGGGCGCTGGCGAGCGCTCCGAGCTCGCGCGCCCTGTCCGGGTCGGCGAGCTCGAGCATCGCCCTGATGAGCGCATCGGGGTCGAGTGGATCGACGAGGACGCCCCCGGGGCCGATCATCGTCGCGGCGCCCCCGTTCGTGGAGCCGATCGACGGCACGCCGGCGCTTGCAGCCTCCACGTAGACGATGCCCGCAGGTTCGTGGAGGGACGGCATCACGAACGCCGTCGCCTGCCGGTAGAGGCCGGCCAGCCGCTCGCGGTCCTCAGGTGAGACCAGCGACAGCCTGCCGTGGGTCACGACGCCGTCCTGGGCGATCGCCGGGTGTTCCCCACCACATCCAGACGCGCCTGCGGCAGGCTCTCGCGTACGCGGGCGAACGCTCGCACGACCGCGTCGCCGTTCTTGCGGGTCCAGTCGATGCCGACGAACAGGTACCTTGGTGCACTCCAGTCGCGTTCGGCGGGCGGGGGCGTCTCGTGGTTCTGTCCCAGCCCGACCGTGATGACTCGGTCCCTGGGGATGCCGTATGTGCCGACGATGCTGTCGGCGACCCAGTCGGTCGCGCAACAGCAGGCGACCGCGGAGCGGTACGCGGCTCGCTGCCTGGCGGCATATCGCTGGACATCCCGCTCGGTCAGGCCCGAGAGATGGGGCCACGGGTAGCTCTCCCATGCCTGGAGCACCGTCGAATCCTCATACGTCACGACCGACTGCCCGCCCGGAAGTCTCATTTCGCAGCCCCGCTGCACGACCGCGTCGAGCTCACCGGCCGCCGCGAGCTGACGGCGCACCTTCAGCCAGCGTGCTCCGACCGTCGCGCGCCCAAGTTCGGCGGCCGGGCGCAGGCGCCCCACATTCGCCCGCAGGTCGTCGAGGTCACCCGGCCGCAACCTCGGAGCTGTACCCGCCATGCGTGTCAGCACCGCTAGCGGGCGGGGCAGCTGGCCGTCGATCGGCACGACCTCCTGGACCAGTTGTCGAAACTCGCGCAGGAGCGAGGCGGTCACCCCAGATCCTGCCTGCATGTCGTGCGGGTCAGCTGCGTCGGCGAGGCCGAGTCGAACCGTTCCGGGCGAGCGCATCGCAGGCAAGCCTAGCCCTTCATCTTCCCGCTCCGGCAGGTGGCGTCCGTCGCGGTGCTCACGATGTGCGGGTGCTCCTGCTCGCCCGCGCGCTCGTGAACCTTCCGCTGCTGCTGCTGGCTCGCAGCAGTCCGGCGTGGCCCGCGGTGCAGCGGGACATCCGGCGGTACCTGCAGCCCAGGATGGATCTGCCGCTGCCTACGACGATCAGCCACGGTGACCTCGTGCGGGCGCTGCGCCACCCGCCGCTGCGATCGATCCTGTACACACGCCTGCGCACCGCAGGGGGCCGCTGGAGGGCCGCAGAGCGTGTCCTCGCGACCCTGTACCCAGGTGCGGTCGCGCTCGAGATCCACTGCAGCGACCTCGGCGGTGGTATGTGCTCCTACCACGGCTTCGCGACGATCATCATCGCCGAGCGCATCGGTGAGGACTGCCTGTTCGCCCAGCAGGTGACGGTCGGCTACGACGACCGCGGCGGCTCGCCGTCCATCGGGAACCGTGTGCGCATCGGCGCCGGAGCGATCGTGATCGGACCGATCACGGTGGGAGATGACGCGGTGATCGGCGCGGGGGCGGTCGCCGTCAAGGACGTGCCCGCGGCGGCGGTCGTGGGCGGCGTTCCCGCGCGCATCATCGAGACGGCGACCGACCGGTATGGCGCCGGCAGCCGCGGGGACACAGACACGGCGTGAGCTGCGCCCGCGCCTGTCCGGTCAGTCTTCGACGCTCAGTTCGGCCTGCGGTTCCCCATAGAGGGTCCGCAGGGACGCCGCGCTGACGCTCACCGGACGCGGAGCCCGGAAGATCGAGACGGCAAAAGATTCGCTGCGGTGAACGCTCGCGAGCGTGAAGCCGGAGGGCGGGCTGGTGGGTACGACCGCAGGCGCCGGCGAGCGCCCCGTGCGGCGTACCCGGAGCGCCACAAACGCGATTTCACGCGTGGTGACGCTCGCGCTCCGCACGGCGTGCATTGGGCCGCGGTAGATCGACAGCGGGGCGGACGCGAATTCCTGGCCCACGATCACGCGTTCGCTGCTTCTGGCGGGAAGCGATCGTGCGATGCCACGCCAGTCGTCGCGCTGGTATCCAGGGATCAGGTTGGTGGCCAGGACCACCGCGAGGAACAGTGAGCAGAGCATCAGGCCGATCGCGGTTCCAGCCCGCGGGGAGCGGCGGACGCCGAGCCCCGCGGCGATCAGGATCGCGAGAGGGATCCAGGCGGCGATCACGTTCCTGCCGTCGTACACGTCGACGAGGTGGGTCACCGCGAGAAAGGCCGGGATGACGATCGCCGTGGCCGCGATCACCGCCATGTCCCGTCCTGCGCGACGTTCGGAATCCTCCCCGCGGCGTGCCAGCAGGACGATCGCTGCGATCGCCAGGAGCCCGGCGAGCGCGGCCGTGAGAATCTCCACGGGTCCATACAGGCCGACGAGGAACTGCTTTGCGCTCTCCGCGAGACGGTTGGTCAGCGACGCCGATTCGATCCAGCTCGCCTTGCCATCCGAGCGCTGGCGGAGTGCGAGGGGAACGAGGGCCAGCCCGACCACGCACACTCCTGCCACCGCCGGCGCGATGCGCCGCCAGCCGGCGCGGCGGCCGAGGATAACGGCCTCGGGCACGATCAGGAACAGGGCGAAGTAGTGGGTCAGCAGCGCGAGAGCGCACACGAGAGCCCACAGCCACAGGCGCGCCGGCTCGGGCCTGTCCAGGGCGCGCTGCCAGCACAACAGGGCGATGGCGCTCAGCAGGATCAGCAGGGCGTAAGCGCGCGCCTCCTGCGAGTAGTAGTACATAGCCGGGTTCACTGCGGTGAGGCCCGCAGCCCAGAGACCCGCGCGGGTGGAGATCCTGCGTCCGATCAGATACATCACAGGGATCGTGAGCGTCCCCGCGAGCGCCGAGAGGGAGCGGAAGGCGACCGGGCCCGCGCCGAACAGCTTCGCCCACGCCCAGACTGTTACGTAGTAGAGGGGCGGCGTCGACTCGCTCGAGCCGAGGTGGGAGAGCATGCCCGAGAAGCCCCGGTGGACGAGGATCAGCGTTGCAGACTCGTCGAGCCAGATGCTCTGGACGTCGAGGGTGGCGAATCGCAGCGCACCTCCGAGGACCGTGATCGCTGCGACCGCGAAGGCGGCGGTTCGCGCGTCGATCCTGGAGCTCCCGCGACGGGAGGACGCTCCCCCTCTGGTGCTCTCGAGGAAGGGTCCGTCGGGCGCTACTCGTGTGCCCACCAGCCGATTATGCCAGCTGACCGCGGCCTTGAGGCCGCGGTCAGTGCTCTGTGCTTTCCCTGCCCCCTTGGCTTACGCCGCGAGCAGTTCCTCTACGGCCTGGGTGTACGGGCCCTTGGACTGGTTTTCGTGCTGCAGCGCACCGAAGTAGGCCTCGCGTTCGCTGCTTGCGCCGGTGGGCTGCTGGTCCCGGACCTGGTAGACGAAGAACAGTCCGACCCTGCTTCCGAGCCACGACCGCATTTCCGCGACGGTGGAGTGGAGTGTGTTGGCTGCTTCCTGGTAGGTCATCGACGGGTTGTAGCCATAGTTTTCGCTGAGCGTGCGCCCGTTGTCAGTCGTGAGGCCCCACTCCGTCACATCGATCGGGATGGTTGACGGCGCACCATGCGACGCGGCCTGGTTGGCGATGTCTTCGAACTTGCTCTTCCAACCCGGTCCGTACGGGTGGCTGACCCATCCTGCGACGTAGCTGCCGAGGTTCGGGACCGCAGAGAACATGCCGTTCATCCAGTCGCCGGTCCAGTCTTCGGCCACGGCGAGCAGTCCGACCTTGGCGCCCTCGGCTGAGATTGCCAGTGCGGCTTCCTTCAGGCGGAGCGCGTAGGTTTTCGCACGTTCCTGGTAGGAGGGTTCACCGGCGTTGTCGCCGTACTGGTAGCCGCCGGAGGTCTCGTTGCCGAACTCGATCGTCTGGATCGCGAGGCTTCCATCGCTGCGTCCTGCCCAGTAGGTGCCGCCGGGGCCGTAGGCCTTCGCCCACAGCGCGAGGTTCTGGATCTCGGCGGGGGTGGGCATCGTGCCGTCGAACGTCGCGAGCGGTGCGACCCGGATGCCGAGTCCGGCGTAGCCGGCGATCGTGCGTTCGAGTTCGGCTGCTGTCCATTCGATCGGGAAGCCGACCCGGACGACCTTCGCGCCCAGGATGGTTACCGACTGCATGTCGAGCTGGCCGTCGTAGACCCACCCGGCGTTGATCCCGGGCTGGAAGCCCGTCGTGCCGCCGGAGGATTTTTCTTCCTTCGGTTCTTCTTTCGGTTCTTCTTTGGGCTGTTCTTTCACGGGCGGGGGAGCCGGGTAGGTGATCGAGGCTTCTGTCGCCCATGCGCTTCCTTCGACCGCTGTGCGAACGCTGTATTTCACCGTGTCGCCGGGCACGGCGGCCGGCGTCGCCGAGGTTCCGCTCACCACGGAGTAGACGTCGGCCAGGCCGGGAACCTTAGTGACCATGACGTACGTGCCGACTTTCGCGATCTCCGTCCAGCTCAGGCTCTGCCCGGTAACGGTGATCGTGGGCGCGGCCTGGTCGTTCGCGTTTTCGGGCAGCGGGTAGGTGATGGATCGTGACGCGGACCACGGGGAGCCCTTGGCTCCCGTGCGCACCGCGTAAGTCACGGTTGCGCCGGGTGCCGGCGGAGGGGTCGTCGACAGGCCGTAGACGAGGGAGTATTCAGGTGCCTGGCCAGGGACGCTGCGCATGAGGATGTAGCCGTTGAACCAGCCAACGCGGTTCCAGCTCAGCTCGGTGCCCGTCGCGGTCAGCTGCGGCGCCGCCTGATCGCCCAGCTGGAAGCTCGGCGTGGCGGCAGCGGCTGCCTTCGGGGCGTCCGAGGCGGTCGCTGATCCCGCTGCCTTGGCGAGCAGTGAGCGCGCGTATGTGAGACGAGCGCCCGCCTGCTGAAGCGCGGCTTTGGCGTGGCCGCAGACGGCGGGGCTGGCTGCGTGGGCGCGCAGGCAGCGCTCCAGGGACTTGGCCCTGATGACCAGGAGATGGTCCTCCCGCCTGGTCATGGCCGCCGCCCGGGTGAGCGGCTTGGGGATGGAGGCTGCGGTGCGTGCGACCGGCACACGGTGCAGCTGGGCTGCAGCGGCGCTGGAGACTGAGAGGGTCACGAGCGCGGAGCCTGCGAGTGAGATGGTCAGCAGGCAGGACAGGAGGAATACGGGAAGGACAAGGCGGCCCCGGGGTGGGGGCGTGCGGCGACGGGAAAGCATCGTGGTTCATCTCCTTCGGCGGCTGGGCTGTCTCCCTCGGGAGACCCCTTGCTCTGCGTCCCCGCCTCACGACGGGTTTGCCTTTATCGGGGAGTTGGGGAGCGTCGGTGCGGGAAGGGGGCCCCGCCGTCTGCTCGCTTGAAGTCTGCAAGGGATCTTTCGGAGCGACGGCCGCTACCTGTGAGCGCGGCCGCCGGCGTTGGACACATGTCCGCGCCCTCGGCTCAGATCGCAGCCCTGGTGGTTCAAGTGCTGGAGCCGGAAGGACGATAGATACCGAGTGATGCGCGTCCGCGAAGCTATTGTTTTGGCAGAGATGGTTATCTCCGATAAGCGTTGGTGCCACGCATGAGCAGCCCTCGCCAGGCGGCCGCGGAGAACGAGAGCGACGCTGTCGCGAACGTCCTGGGCGTTCTTCGACGCCGATGGCTGCTCATCGTCGGGATCGTGATCGCCTGTGTGGCGGTCGCGGCGGTCAAGCACATCCAGCACCGCGAAGAGCTACCAGGCGACGTCCAACGTCTCCTTCCAGAGCGGCACGCTCTCGGACTCCGCTCTCCAGGTGACGCCCTCCGGGACCAGCGAACCACAGCGCGAAGCGGACACAGAGGTTCTCGTCGCGCACTCGCCCGAAGTCGCGGAAGGGGTCCGCAAGCAGCTTCGCCTGAACACGTCCGCCAGCGAACTGCTCAACGAGGTGAAGGTCGAAGCGGCCCCGAACGCCGATGTCCTGAACATCATCGCCGCGACCGGCGACCCGAAGGAATCGGCGAGCCTGGCCAATGCGTTCGCGGAACAGTACATCGCGTTCCGGGCGCAATCAGAGCTTGCAGGCATCAGCACCGCCGAGGCAAAGCTGCAGCAGCAGGTGAACGAACTCCCGGCGGGATCGGCCGAACGCGCGACGCTCGAGCAGTCCCTTCAGCGGCTTGGAGAGCTAAGGGCGGTCGCGGGCGGCGGAGCCAACATCATCGGCCGCGCGACGCCGCCGGAAGCGCCATCGGGTATGGGCCTGTCGGCGACCGTGCTGATCGGGCTTTTGATCGGCCTGGCGATAGCTTTCTCGCTGGTCTTCCTGATGGAGTCGCTCGACCGCAGGATCAAGTCGATAGAGGAGTTCGAGCGCGAGTACAGGCTGCCCGTGCTGACCGGGGTTCCGCAGTCAGGGTTCCGTTCGCCGCTCGCCGCTGAACGCGATGACATGCTCGAGCCCTACAGGATCCTTCGCAGCGCGTTGGACTTCGCAGCCGTGACCCGCCAGATGGACACGCTCCTCGTCACGAGCGCAATGTCGGGTGAGGGCAAGACGACCGTCGCAATCGACCTCGCCCACGCGATCGCTCTCACGGGGCGCAGGACCGTCCTGATTGAGCTCGACCTGCGCCGTCCCACGTTCGCGCGCCAGCTCGAGCTCGACGGTTCGACAGGACTCACGAACGTCCTCACGGGCGGCGAGCCGGCGGCGGACCGTCTGGTTGAGCCCTTCCCCGACCTGCCGAACCTTTCGGTGCTCCCGGCCGGGCGGCTGCCCCACAGGCCGTCAGAGGTGCTCGGCTCCTCGAAGATCTCCGACATCATCTCGGAACTCGACAACACCTGCGGGCATCGTGATCCTCGACGCGCCGCCCCTGAACCCCGTGGCAGACACACAGGTCCTGCTCAACAATCCCGCGATCCAGGCCGCGATCATCGTTGCGAGGGTGGATCAGACGACGCGGGACGAGGTGCGCAGCGCACGCGCGATACTCGATCGCCACTTCGTCGATCCCGTCGGTCTCGTGGTCACAGGGCTGCGCGACTCGAGTCGCTACGGCTATGGCACCTACGGCGGCGACACGCCCACGCTCGACGTCGGGATCGGCTCAGCCGAGACCTCCACCGAGGCCGGCAGGCGTCGCACGCTGCGTCTGTGAGGGGCGTGACATGGGCTCACGGCGGCTGCTACCGGCACGCTGAACACACGCTACGTCCTGTTCAGCGCCTCGTGTGCGCTCGCAGCCGCCCTCGTCGCCTATGCCGCGATGCTCCGGCTAGGGCTCGCGGGCTGCTCGCGCCGCTCGGGATCGTGCTGGCGGTCGTCCTGCTGCTGCGCCCGAAGGCCGCGTGTCTCGCGGTCGTCCTGCTCGCGATCGTGTGTGAGGGCCCCACATTCGGGATCTTCACCTTCACGCAGCACACTATGTTCGCAGCTCTACCGCGACATCTCGCTGCTCGACGCGCTGGTTGCGCTCGCGGTCCTCTCGGTCGGCGTCGACATCATTCGCAGCGGCCGCGGCGTCCTGCTTCCCGCGTCCACTCGTTCTTCCCCTGACGCTCCTCGCGCTCGCGATGGTGGCGGGCGTCGTCACCGGCCACGCGGCGGGTGCGGGGCTGCGATTCGCCATCTTCTCTGAGCACGTGCTCGTGTACCTGCTGGTGCTTCCAATCGCGGTAGTGAACCTTGACCTCGACGCGCGCGAAGTGACCCGTGCGCTGGGCGTCCTGATGGTGATCGCGATCGGCAAGTCGCTGCTGGGACTGGTGGAGGTCGCCGGCCACCTCGGCGCCCAGGTCGAAGGGAGCTCGACGCTCACCTACTACGAACCGACGACGAACTGGGTCATCATGACGGCGCTGCTGGTGATCGCGGCGTCGCTGCTCGCCCGCCACAAGCTTCCCCGGTGGGTGCTGCTCGGGACCCCGCTGCTGTTCGCATGCCTGCTCTTCTCCTACCGGCGTTCGTTCTGGATAGCGGCCGTGCTCGGGGTCGTTCTCGTCGTGGTGCTCGGGACCTCCCCCGGGGGGCGAAAGACGCTGATCCCGGCCGTCTGCGCCGTGGCCGCCGCGATCCTCGTACTCGGCTCGATCAACTTCCAGTCCCAGTCGTCGCTTGTCAAACGCGCGACATCGCTCTCGGCTACGAACCTCGAAGCCAGCCGCGAGGATCGCTACCGCCTCGACGAGCGGGCTAACGTGCTTGCGGCGATCAAAGAATCCCCGATCACCGGACTGGGCGTGACGATCCCCTGGCGTGCCACGGCACGTCCGCTGCCGCTGGAAAGCGAAGGGGGAGGGGGTCGCGAATACGTGCACTTTGCGGCCCTTTGGTACTGGATGAAGCTAGGGATACTCGGTCTGTTCGCTTATGTGGCGCTGATAGCCGGGAGCTTGATGGTGGCGTGGCAGACGTGGAGGACCCGCCCGGAGCCCCTGCTGAGCGCGTTCGGGCTCGGGTCGCTGTGTGCGATAGCCGGACTGGTGGCGATCGACACCACCGCAAGCTTCACGGGGGTCGATCCCCGCTTCACGATCGTCTTCGCCGTCCAGATCGGGCTCCTGGGACTTCTTGCGTGCACCGCAAGTGCGCCGCTCCTTGATCAATGAGCCGGATATGCGTGTCCTCTTCTTCAACGAGGGGAACCTCGGGAGCCAGGTCATGGGCCAGGGCCAGCTCGAGCTGGCCATCCGCAAGGGCCTTGGCGCCGAGCCGGGAATCGACGCGCGTTTCGGCGGGCTTTCCCCCATCGGGACCCTGGAACACGCCGCAGCCGTCAGGACATTCGGGCCGCTCGCACGGACAGGCCTGGAATTCCGCGCCCTGCGCTGGCACCTGATCCAGGCCGCCAGGGCGCGCCGCGAGCTGGCACTGGAGCTGGAGGTCTGGCCCGCGGATGTTGTTCACATGCACAGTCACTCGATCGGGTTCCTGACCGGCGGGAGCCCGCAGGGCAGCTCGCTGGTCCTGTCGGTGGACGCCACCGCCCACGACTGGTGGGCGATGCCCTCGTCGAGCCTGCTTGCCGGCGACCGCGAGCTCGCGCTGTCGCCCAGTCGCGCGCTGGAGCGCCGCGCGCTCGCGCGAGCGGACCTCGTGGTTGCCTGGACCGCGTGGGCGCGCAGAGGCGTGCAACGGTCCTCGCCGGCCGCCAACGTCGTCGAGATCCACCCCGGCTTGGACCTCGACCTGTATCGGCCGGCCCCTCGGGTAGAGCGCCCGCGCCCGCGCCTGCTGTTCGTCGGGGGCCGGTTTCTCGAGAAGGGAGGCGAGGACCTGCTCGCGGCGGTCGGGGAGCGCATCGGCAGGGATCTCGAGCTCGACGTGGTGACCCCTGCCGAGGTGCCCGCCCGCGACGGGCTCAGGGTTCACCGGCTCGGCCCCGCCGACCCCCGGTTGCTCGAGCTCTTCCAGCAGGCCGACCTCCTGTGCCTGCCCACATACGGCGACGCCGCACCCTGGGTTCTGGTCGAGGCGATGGCGTGCGGCACTCCGGTGCTCTCGACGGAGGTGGGCGGGATCCCCGACCTGCTGGACTTCGGTCGCGCCGGGCTGATCGTGGCGCCCGGTGACCGGCGCGCGCTCGGCCGGGCGGTAGACGCGGTTCTGGGAGACGGGGCGCTCCAGCACAAGCTGGCCGCTGCCGGGCGCGCGCGCTGCGAGGATCACTACGATGCCGAGCGCCAGACCAGCCGTCTCTTCGCGTTGATGCGAGAGCTCTGAGGACCCGGTGTGACACAGGGATACGACCGGCAGGCCAAGCCCGATCTCCAGAGCGCGCTGGACGCGGCGCGTCGGCCGATCGCGAAACAGCAGCTGCCTGCTGCGAGCCTGCGAGTACGCCTGGGAACGAGCCCCGGCCTGCGTCGCCTGGTGCCCCGCGCACTCGCCGTGCGCAGGGCTCTCGCGCGCGGCGAGCACGTCTGGGCGAACTCCCCACAGGAGCGCGAACAGTCGCTCGCGAGCATTGAGGTGATCGTCGCGGGGACGTCGCGCGCCGGCGAGGCACAGGAGCTGGCCCGCGCGCGGGTCGTCGAGACCGAGGTGATGAGGACGCTCTTCTGGTACCCGTGGGAGCGAGTGCGCGTCGACCCGCAATCGCTCGGGCTCCTACGAGAGGCACGGGAGGCCGGCCGAGGTGTGATCCTCAGCAGCTGCCACCTAGGTCCGTACTACCAGACCTCCTCGGTGGGAGAGCTACTCGGATCCCCGGTGTTCGCTCTCGTCGGCGACTGGATGCTAGGCGAGTTCCAGCCGGGCTACTGGGGGAGGCTGATCGCGCGACGCGTCGACGGGATGCGCACCAACGGCGCGCGGATCCTGCCCGCGGCCGGGTCCTTCCCTGTCCTGCTCGCCCTGCTGCAGGCGGGTGAGAGCGCCCTCATCCAGTTCGATGTCCCGGGTCGCGAGCGCGTGCAGTTCCTGGGCAAGCCCGTGATGATGAGGACCGGGACCGCAAAGCTCTCGATGCAGTCCGGTGCACTGGTCGCTCCGGTGCGCACCAGACGGGAGGGCCACCATGTGTGGCTCGACGCCGCCAAGCCGCTGGACCCGCATGACTTCTCGGACGCGCTCGAGATGCACTGCGCGCTCGCGTCGCTGCACGAGCCGTGGGTTCTGGAGTACCCGCAGGCTCTGGAGGATCCGCTCAGGTCCGGTGCCTGGGTGGGCGCCACGCCGGAGGGCTGGCCCACCCCGCCTGAGAGCTGATCATGCCGGAGCGCCGCGGCGCATGACCAGGCGCACGTCGTCGAGTTCCAGTGCGCGCAGCCCGAAAAGTAGAGCCGGGTAGCCCAGGCACGCCACGGTCGTGAGCAGCCACAGCGGCGCCCCTGCACCCGTGAGACCCTCGAGGGCGGCCCCGAGCAGGACCGCGGAGAGCGCGGTCCTGCCAATCCTTCCCACCCGCGGCCGGTGTATCCCGAGGTCTCTGAGGATCAGCGTCAGCGTGGCGCCGAACACGACCATCTCGGTCGCGAGCGTCATCCACGCGGCCGCCATGAACCCGACCGAGGGAAGCAGGAGCACGTTTCCGACGACGTTGACCACGAGCGCCAGGAGGCTGATGTACAGAAGTCGTTTCTGGAGACCGAGGACCACCATCAGGTTGCCGTTCAGATAGCCGAAGCAGATGAAGACGAACGCTCCCGCCAGAACGGGCAGAGCGGGTGCGGCGGGCGCAAACGCGGCACCGAAGACCAGTTCCACGAGCGGCGTCGCCGCGACTATCGCGAACGCCAGCGCACCGAACGAGCAGATGGCCATCAGCTCCGCGGTGAGCCGCGCCGTCCGGCGCAGTCGAAGGGGGTCCGCTGGCCAGGACGCCGCCATCACCGGCGCCAGCGTCGTCAGGATGGAGATCGGCACGAAGTGCGCCTGGTCGAGCACGTTGTAGACGGCGCCATAGAGCCCTGCAGGTCCGCTGCCGACTATCGAGAAGACGAGGATCTGGTCGATACGGGCATAGGCGATGATCAGCATCCCCGAGATTCCCACCGGCACCGCGGCGCGGAGCAGCGGCACGACGCGCGTGCGCGAAGGATGAGGCACCCTGTCCGCCATTTTGATCGCCATGTACGACTGGAAGATCGTGCCTATGGCGGTGGTCACCGAGAGGCCGATCGCCAGCGCGATCATGCCGTAGCCACGCAGGTAGATGAACAGGACGGCGAGCGCCCACAACACGCTGCGGAGCGTGAGCACGAGCATCGGAACGAGGTTCTTCACACGCAGCTGGAAGACGAGCTGCAGGGCGCTGAAACCGCTGAACGGCATCGTGATCACCAGGATCAGGCCCGCGATGAGCATCTGGCGGCTCTCGTGCATCACGAACACGGCCCCCACCGCGAGCACGACGAGGGGAACCAGCAGGTAGATCCGGATCATCATCACGGCACCGATCCACTCGTGGGCCTGGTCCGGGTCCCGCGCGGCCTCGCGCGTCGCGATCCCTTCGGTGCCGAAGTTCGCGACGAGGCCGATCATCGTCAGCACGATCAGCGTCGTGGACCACTGTCCGTATCCGGATTGACCGAGGGTGCGCACCACGAGCGCCGTCACCAGTACCCCGAGCCCGAGGTTGGTGAGCCGCACGAGCACCTGCAGGAGGATGTCGCGGGAGGCGTGCTGGCGGGTTGTTTCGCGCGCGGATGTCGACATGAGCTGCCGCTGAGGAGCAGTCCTGAAGCGGTCTCCAGTATGGAGCAGCCGGTCGTCTGCGCTCGCCTCCGTCATTTCGCGGCGAGCGACGGTGCTCCTGCCGCTCGCGCGGGCTGCGCCGCCCCGCCGGCGACCGGGATGGGTGCGGCATGATAGGCGAGGTGCATGACAGCGACGCCATCGAGCGCCCCGGCGGGCCTACGCTCACTGCCTGCATCATCGCGCGCGACGAGGCACAGGACCTGCCGGAATGTCTGGCCAGCCTGGCCTTCTGCCAGGAGATCGTGCTGGTCGACTCCGGCTCGAGTGACAACACCGTCGAGCTGGCCAGGTCGGCCGGAGCCAACGTCATCGAGCATGCCTGGCGAGGGTTCGCCGCGCAGCGGAACGTCGCCCTGGACCATGCTCACGGCGACTGGGTGCTCGAGGTTGACGCGGACGAGCGAATCAGCCCGGCGCTCGCAGCGGAGATACGCGAGTTCCTCGACGACGCTCCACCCGATGTGAGGCTCGCTGGGCTGCCAATGCGCGAGGTGTTCATCGGCCATCCGCTCGGTCCGTCTGCGAAGTACCCCAAGTACCGGCACCGTCTGCTGCTGCGCGGCGCCTACCGGCACGACGAGAGACGGACCGTCCACGAGGGGCTCGTGCCAGACGGTCCCGTGCATCCGCTGCAGGCGGACCTGGTGCATCTCGTCGCCGTCAGCTGGAGGGAGGCGATCGGCGATGCTTGGCGCTATGCGCGCCTGGAGGCCGGCCAGCTGCGTGCTCCGCGCACCCCCGGCGCAGTCATCAAGGGTGCGCTGCTGCGCCCGGCGGCCAAGTTCCTCTACCGCCTCATCATCGACGGCGGTTGGCGCGACGGCCCTTTCGGCGCCGCCCGAATAGCACTCGACTGCGGGACCGACTCGGCTGTGTGGATGAGACACGCGGCCGGCCTGCGCGGAAGCGAGCGTGGCGAGTCAGGGGTGCAGGTGGGCGCGCACTACGGGGCGTGGAAGGACCGCCGAGGCTCGATCCGGGTACTCGCCGTGGCCTGCGGCGCCGCATCGAGCGCTGAGGCGGCGAGGTGGCTCGGCCGGGCTGCCGCGGCGGGCGCGGACGTCGCACTGATCTGCGCCGGGGTCCCGGGGGTTGCCGGGGTGCGAACGCGTCGCATTCCACGGTTCGGGCCGCTGTCGGTGATCCGGGCCCTGGAAGCCGAGGAGCAGCTGCGCCCTGTCGACGCGGTGCTCGCCTTCGGTTTCGCAGCGGAGCTGACGCTGCGCGTGGTGCCCGGTGCGCTCCGCGGACGCATGCACTCGCTGAGGACCTCAGCAGACCCGGACGCGTTGCGCTGGGATGAGTCCGCCCGCGGCGCGGAGGCCAGCAAGTGAGCGCAAGGCGGACTCTCTTCGTATCAACGTTCGCGCCCGTGTTCGGCGGCGGTCGCGCGCTTCGCACATACACGTGCGTGCGCGCGCTAGCCCTGCTCGGCCCCGTGGATCTCGCGTACGTCGCACACGAGAGTGACAGCCCCGCGCCGGAGTACGAGGCGATCGATGGAATCTCGTTCCACCGGATTCACTCCTCGCGAGGGTTCAGGCGAGGAGCCGTCTACCTGTCTCTGAGGGCGCGGGGGATACCGGACCTCTGCTCTCGGGGCACCAGCCCTGAGCTGATCGAGACCGCCGAGCGTCTCGCCCGTGGCCCCGGCCGGGGCCGGGTCGTGGCAGGTGACACCAGTGCGGCGACAGCCATGATGCCCCTCGCCCGCGAACGCCCCGTGATCTACAACGCCCACAACATCGAGTCTGAGTACGTGGACGAGGAGCCGGGGCTGCGCTCGCTAGCTCGCGTTGCGATGCGCCGCTACGAGAGCCGGCTGCTGACTCTCGCCGACGAGTCGTGGATGGTCAGTCGCACCGACATGAGGTCCGCGGCCGCGCTCGCGCCCGCCTCGCGCCTGCGCTACGTGCCCAACGTCGTAGACGTCGGACGGATCGTCCCCACGGTGAGGAGGCCGGGGCCCGCCGCGGAGCGTTACAGGCTGCTCATGGTCGGCGACTTCAACTACAGACCGAACATGAGCGGGCTCACCTTCCTTGTTCAGGAGGTGCTTCCGCGGGTGTGGGCGTCGAGGCCCGAGGTCACGCTCACCCTCGTCGGCCGCGGGCTCGACGGGTGGGACCCGCAGGACCCACGCATCCGCGTAACCGGCTTCGTCCGCCAGCTCGACCCCTTCTACACGGATGCCGACTGCGTCGTCGTGCCGCTCACGGAAGGGGCGGGCACTCCGCTGAAGTTCGTCGAGGCGCTCGCGTATGCGATGCCTGTCGTGGCCACTCCGCTCGCCGCCAAAGGCCTCGAAGTCGTCGCGGGGCGGGACTACCTCCGGGCACACGACGCGCAGACGTTCGCCGACGGGGTTCTCGACGCACTGCGCGACGGCGGAGGCGGGTTCGCCGCGAACGCTCGGCTCGTGGCCGAACGGGAGTACTCGGTGGAGTCGCTCGCCGAGCGCCTCAGGGATCCCTCGCTCGACCGTGCGGCGCCGCCGCCGGGTGAGCACCGGGCCGTCGAGGACGCACAGGGCGGCGTGGGCGGCAAAGGCGCGGCTCCGCTCCGGTTCCTCGGGCACGCTGCCGGCACGGCGATCGGCCGCCGGTTCCCGTTCGTGCTCTGCTACCACGGCGTGGGACCCGTCGACCGTGTGAGCGATCCGAACAAGATCTTCGTCGAGCGCTCGTTGTTCGAGAGCCACCTCGACGTGATCGCTGAGCGCGGCTACGAGCTCGTCCCGGTGGGTGAGCTGTGGGCGAGGCTGGCAGCGGGCGAGGACTGCGACGGGCTAGGCTCGATCACCTTCGACGACGGCCTCGTCAAGACTGTGCGCGAGGCGGTGCCGCTGCTGCTCGACCGCGGCGTGCGTTGTTCGATGTTCCTGCCCACGGGACTGCTTGGCTCCCCGCATCCGGACGTCAGCGGGGAGATGATCATCACCGCGGATCAGGCCCGCGAGCTCGCCGCGTCGGGCGTCGAGGTCGGTGCCCACAGTGTTGACCACGTCAGGCTGAGCAGCCTGAACTATGCGGACGCGCTGGACCAGATGCGGCGCAGCCGGCTCCACCTCGAGGACGTGCTCGGCGCACCCGTCACATCGATGGCATATCCGTTCGGCGCGTTCGACGGACGCACGATGGCAGCGGCGCGGGAGGCGGGATTCGAGATCGCGTGCGCGTGTTCGGGACCGGGGCCATGGCGGGCGATGAGCGTGCCGAGAGAGCCGGTCTTCGGCTCCGCGACAGCGCTTCGTCTGCGCCTGAAGATGGCCGGGCTGTATGGGCCCGCCTACGCGCTGGTCGGACAGAGAGGACCGCTTCGGGGCGGACGCGGGAGAATCAGCGCATGAGCGGCGAGGACGACGAGCGGGATCGCGAGGTTCCGATGGGACGGAAGCTGCGCGGCGCAGAGATCGTGTGCGTCGGGTTCTCCGACTGGGAGTCCGAGCTGCTCACGAACCAGCAGCACCTCCTCGCGCGCGCAGCGCACGGCAACAAGATCCTGTTCGTCGAGTCGCTGGGCCTGCGCCGGCCGCAGCTCGCGTCCAAAGACCTGCGCCGTATCGTGCGACGACTCGGCCGGGCGGCGTCCCCGATGCGCGAAGTCGAAGGCGTCCACGTGCTCTCGCCGCTGGTGCTGCCGTTGCACTCGAACGAGGCTGTCAGACGGCTGAACACGCAGCTTCTGCGGCGCTACGTCGGTTACGGCGTCAGATCGCTCGGCATGCGGGACCCGATCCTGTGGTCATTCGTGCCTCAGGCCGAGGTGCTCATCGACTCGTTGCGCCCCTCGAAGGTCCTGTACTACATCGATGACGATCACGCCGCGAAGGAGGGGATCGACGCGGCGAGCTTCCTCGCTGCGGAGGACCGGTTCGCCCGCCGTGCGGACGTGGTGATGGCGAGCGCCCCGGAGCTCGTGACGCGGATGCAGAAGCTGAGCGAGAACGTGCACTATGCGCCGAACGTCGCGGACACCCGCATGTTTGCCGCTGCGCTCGAGCCTGGGCCAGTTGACGCGGAGCTGGAGCGCTGCCCGCACCCACTCATAGTGTTCGTCGGCGCGATCCTTGCTGCGAAGATAGACCTCGAGCTGGTCGTGGCGATGGCGCGCCTTCGACCCGAGTGGACGTTCGCGTTCGTGGGTCCGATCGGGCCCGGCGATCCGCACACGAACGTCGATGCGCTCCGCGGAGAGAGCAACATCCGGCTGCTCGGCCCGCGGCCATACGAGCTGCTGCCGGATGTCCTGCGGGGAGCCGACGCGGCGATCGTCCCCTACCGCCTCGACGGCGAGATGCGCAGCGTCTTTCCCGATGAAGACCTACGAGTACCTCGCGGCGGGGCTGCCCGGTTGTGTCGACACCGCTCGACACGCTGGAGGACGTTCAGGAGATCGCAAAGGCCCCCGATGCCGCGCAGTTCATCGCGGCACTGCAGGACGCGCTCGACGATGACAGCCCGGCTGCGCGTGCGCGGCGATCACGCGGGCGCGCAGGCGCACTCGTGGGAGTCCCGCCTCGACCAGATCGCGGAGTGCCTCGGGATCGACGGATCCTGAGGACCGCTTCGCCGCGGGCCGTCAGCTGCGTACCGGAGCCGGCCCGAGCCGCCCGAGTTCGGCCTCGAGCTCGGCGTCGATCCTGCGCGCGACCTCGAGCTGAAGCCAGGCCGGAGTGAGGGTGTGCGTGTCGGCACCGGTCCCGGTGAGCACGAGCTCGAGATTCGGGCCAGCGCTCCAGGCGCTCCAGCATGCCCGTCTCACGGAGGTCATCCCTCAGCGGCTCGCGACCGGTGAGCAGCATCAGGACCCGCTGGTCGCGGTCGCGCAGAGAGTCGAACAGCGTGTCGATCGGGGTGCTCGGAGGTCTTCTGCTGCCGTTCTCTCGTGAGGATCCTCGCCCTTGCACGGCCAGCTATCGCCCTTGCCGTTTCCATGTGCCGGGCCAGGGTGATTTCTCCCCGCAGAACACTTGCTCCACGTCGAGCGCAGCAGGAGACGTTCCCGCAGCTCCTGCGTGCGCCGGACGGCGTACTCGAATTCGTCCCAGATCAAGGCCCGCGGGTTCAGCATCACGATCCCCGCGACCCGCTCGTCCGACAGCGCGGTGTGCATCGACCAGTACGCACCGGAGCACAGCCCGTCAACAGGAACTGTCCGGCAGCCCGCGCCCGGCGAGGCCGTCGAGCACGGCCTCGACCTGCGCCACGTAAGACCGGCTGGTACAGCGAGGCGACCTTAACCAGGCTCTGCCGAATCGCCGTCCGAGTCTCCGATCGCGGCCATGTCCACCCGCAGCGCCGGGACGCCCCGCGCAGCCCACCGGCGGGCCGTCTGCACCCACATCCGGTTGGGTCCCATGCGCCGCTGGGGACCTGCGTTCAGGAGGACGGCGCAGAGCGCCCGCCGCGGTCCCGCCGGCTCGGTGAGGATGCCGAACAGCCGACCAGCGGGCCGCTCGAAGAACAGTGGTCGCTCTGAGATCTCAGTCCCGTCGTGAGTCAGTTGCAGGATCTCCGCTGCGGTTGCGTCCCGGGACACCCGCTCGAAACCGGGGCGGACGGCGGGATCGCCTTCGCCTAGCCAGCGCTCGACTGCCTCGAACACCTCGGTGGGCGGACGCGCCTCCTGGGGCTCGACGGTCATCGCCCCGTAGCCGTGGCCGTCGGCGACCGTCACGCTCGCTCCTGCGCCGGCCATCGCGGGCTCGAGATGCTCGTCGACGCGCAGCCCGTCGCGCGAGAGCAGAAGAGCACGCCGGATCGCGCCGGTGCCTGCCAGCTCCTGCAGGTCGAGTGCCTCGAGATCCGCGATCGTCTGCCTGGAAAGCAGGTAGCCGTTGGCTATCAGCCCGTCAGGTGCCGAGGGCGCGTCCGCGGGGGCCTCGCCGACATTTGCGACCTCCATCCGCGAGAAGGCGCGCAGCTCGCGCACGAGCGCGCGGCCGCGGGTGGGTGCTCCCCAGAGCACGAGCTCGTCGATCGGCGCCCCCTCGATTGCGGCGCGGGCAGCGAGCAGGCCGCCCATGCCGATGCCGATGGCAGCGATGACGTCAGCGCCCGTCTCCGGCGAAGCCACTGTGCGGCGTCGGAGATCGACGCGGTCCATGAGCTCAAGCGGTCGGGGTCCAAGGGCCGCCCGGGGCTGTCACCGCTCGCGGGAAGGTCGAAGCGAAGGGTCGGGTGACCCGCCGCAGCGAGTTGCTGAGCCCATTCGCGACGCACCCGGTAGGAGCACATGTCCTCCCAGCCGAAGGGCGCGCAGATGAGGACGGCCGTCGCGGCAGGTGCGTCGGCGGCGTGAAAGAACCCGAACGTTCTCTGTGCACCCACATAGAGGGGTCTACCGGCGGGTGGCCAGGTCACTTTGACCCCGGTAGAACGACCGGGACGCTGCCCGCCATGTTCAGTGCGGTGAGCCAGGGCTGCTTCGCATCCTCGCGCGTGTGCAGCCGGCACAGCCGCAGGACGCGCTCGACTCCGGGCTGCAAGGTCAGGCAGTCGTCCTCGGGTGTGAAGCCGGGCGCGTGGATGCGCACACCATAGGCCAGCCGTTCGCAGCCCAACGTCAAGTCGAGGTCACCGTTGCGCGCCGTCGTGGCCCTGGCGCTGAGTCCGAGGTGCTCGGGCTCCTCGCGCTCGAGCGGAAAGCCCGCGGGAAACCTCACAGTCTGGGAGATCAGGCGCGGCGCCGGGTCCGCACGGTCGGTGAGCCTGACCAGGATCGCATCCTGAGCGGGTGGCCCGAAGCGGTATGCCCAGGAGGCGTCGACGAAGCGGCCGAGGAGGCCCTCGACGTCCCATTCCGCTTGGCTGTGACCCGGCAGGCGCACGTTCGCACTGGCCTCGCCGACCTGCAGCTGGCCCCCGCTGATCGAGCGCGACGCGCAGTTCGGCGTCGAGCTCCTCGCGCGCATCGTTGGCGACATGGATGGCCACGACCCCGCGAGTCCCTCGTCGGTCGTCCACAGCGCCACCGGGGCGAGCGCGCGCCTGAGGTGATGGTAGGCAGGCTTCGGCCGGCCGCGGTCATCGAGCACGCCCCAGCCGGCACCCGGGACGAGGTCCGCCAGCCACAGCACAAGGGCGCCCTGCGCACGGCGAGCGATCGCGCCGCCACTCGCCGAAGGCCTCGGCCATCACCTCGCCCGTCACGGCTCGCGAGAGCTCCAGGTAGCGCTCGGGGTCGGCATCCCGAAGCGCGGCGGGATCCACGCCGAAGAGCAGCTGCAGGTAGTGGTCGCGGACATCCTCGAAATCCCAGTCCGCGCCGGCGTCGCGCGGCATACCGGCCTTCCACGCGCTGGCCGTCGAGCGCGACCGGGTCGCCCGCGCGATCGCGCTCGACGGCCGCCTCGTCGGGCACGTTCGAGAACGCCAGGCACTCGGAGGCGAACCGCACTCCGGCGCGGCGAGCATCCTCGAGCGGCCGTAGATAGCCGCCGACACCGAAGTAGTTGGCGACGCCCGCGTTCGGGCCGGAACGGCAGCTCGCCGCCGCACGGGGCGGACGGGCACGTAGCAGGCGTCGACGCCGCTCGCGCGCACCAGATCCGGGCAGCAGCTCGCCGAACAGCTCACCGCGGCCGAGGTCCGGGTCGAGCCCGAGCATCGCCGCCTGCTGCTCGACCTCGCTGTTGCCGCACAGCACCGCCAGGCTCGGCGCGCCGCCGAGCGCCTCGAGCAGCGCTGCGCGCCTCGCGTTCGACACCGGCGCGAAACGTCGGGTCCCCGATCGGGTAGTCGAAGTTCGCGAACATGAAGTCCTGCCAGACCAGGATCCCGAGCTCGTCGCAGAGATCGTGGAACTCGCGCGTCTCGTAGCAGCCGGTGCCCGGGATCCGCAGCATGTTCATGCCGGCGTCGCGACACGGCTCGAGCGATCGGCGCGCAGCACCTCTCGCGTCGGCGCCATGGCCGACCGGGTCGAGCGGCGTCCACAGCGCGCCGCGCGCGAACACCGGATGTCGTTGACGTGGATGTCGAGGGCCGTCGCGCTCGATCTGCATGGCTGGGCGACGCCCGAACGCGAGCTCGCGGAAGCCGACCCTCCCGCCGCGACCCGGTCACGCTCCTTCGCCGGCGAGCTCGATCTGGAGCTGTACGTCATGCAGGGCGGGCTCGCCGTGCGTGTGCGGCCACCAGCGGGCGACATCGGGACCGCTGATCTCGCCCGGTGGCGCGCACCGTGCCCTCGCCGACTGAATCCGTGATCGCGAGCTCCACACGGTGTGCGCCCGACGGCCCCCGCAGTTCGGCCGACACGCTTGTGCACCGACGTGCCGCGCAGGGAGCGCAGGCGAGCCCTCACGACCCGAGCACGCCGGTGTCCCGACTCGATGCGAGGGCGCAGGGCGAGCGCGTCCACCGCGAGCATCTCGCCGGCGCTCGAGCGAGACGGCGCGCCACGGCCCGACGGACCGCTGGACCCGGGAGCGAACCCCGGGGCGCGGCCGAGCAGCATCGTGCGGAAGAAGCGGAGATTGGCCGGACGTCGGCGACCCGCGTGCGCCAGCGCGCCCGCGGGCGCCTGCTCTGACCTCGAGCAGCGGCGCCGAGCGCCCTGCAGCGGATCACGAGCTCGTTCTGGCCGCGCAGGAGCCGCACCGACGTCGGCACCGGTGATGCGCGAACATCGAGCTCGTCCCTGAGCAGATCGGCTCGCCGTTCAGGTGCGACCTCGGAGACCGTCGCGACACCATCCAGGCACAGCACGACCTCCTCGCCGGGCTCGCCGGGGTCGGCCTCGAAGCTGGTGCGGAACCACCAGTCGTCGCCGTCGAGGTCCGGCCGCTTCGCGCGGCGTCCCAGCTCCCGGCGTCGGCGAGCGCGCCGGCGACGGTGCCCGGCACGCGGGCGGGGATCCAGTCATCCGGCGGCGCCGTGGTCGGTGAGCTGCGCGGCGCTCCCAGCCGGCCGCGCGATCGGCTAGCCTCTCCGCAGGCATCCGACGTGTGGCGTGCGAGCCCGCGCGGTGCATCGGGCCGGCCGTTCAGGCGAGGGCGGCATCGAGCCGGCGTCACCGCCTCATCCCACGCACCGGCGCAGCGCGTCTATCGACGTGGGACGGGGTCGAACGCCCTGCGGCGCGCGAGCCGGAACGACAGCGCCTTGCAGCCGTCGACGATCCTCCAGAAGCCTGCGCGACTCTGCTCCGCTTGTCGTGGAGCAGCCAGCTGTGATCGAGGTCCGCGGCCTCGAACGCGGAGCCGGCCATCCGCACGGTGGCGAACGCGTAGGCGTGGTAGTCCTCGGCGTCGCCCTGTAGCAGGAGCCGGGAGATCGCGCTGCGAGCGATGACCGAAGCGCTCGAAGGGGTTGCTCGCGGGCCTGCCGGGCGAGATGGCCGCCAGCAGCATCCGCGCGCGGCGCTCGCGGAGCTCCTCGCCCTGCAGCGGGCCGGGCCCGCGTCGAAGCGGACGAGCTCCGTGTAGGGGGGCAGCACGTCCCCGGGCAGAGATGCGCCGAGGCGCCAGACGCCCCGGTAGTCCTCGCCCGGAGAGCTCATACAGCGCCGGCTGCCGTGGAAGTAGCGCATGCGCTCGGCCTCGCCGGTCGATCGCCTCGACCGCGACGGAGCTCTTGACGTGTTCGGTCCGGTAGCTCGTCGGACGCCGTGTCCGGCAGGTACCAGGAGTCGAGCTCGACGATCAGCGTGCGGCCGCGCGAGGATCTGCTCGGCGGCCTGGTCGGGCAGCGGGCGGTAGGGCTGCATCTCGTGGATGTCGATCCCGTAGAGGAGCTCGAGGTCCGCGGGCGCGGGCTTGAAGAACGTCCACTGGTCGCCCTCGAAGTCCAGCCGGAGGGCTGCAGCCCATCAACGCCAGCGGCTCGTAGCCGCGCGCGTGCAGCAGCTCGATGATGATGTCCGTGTAGCAGTTGGTCTCGACGTAGGTGCGCTCCGGTGAGTGCAGCGCGATGGGCGCGTGTAGGCGGCCGGGTCGAGCCCGGACAGGCTCACCAACGAGCCGTGCTGCCGGGGCGCTCATCCGGTCCCATAGCCTGCCGCGCACCTCGTGCCGGCCACCCGCTGGATCGTCCAGTCCATGGCGTGCTCAGCAGCGCGAGCGTGATCCGCTCGAGGCCGAAGCCGAGGCACGCCGTGTGCGCCCGCTGAGCCGTCGGCCAGCTCAGATCCGTAGGCGGAGGCGAAATGGTCCTGGTGGTAGTTGAAGGAGGCCACGGCGGTCGGCTCGGGTCCCGCGATCTGCGTCAGGACCTCGAACTTGAGCTGCTGCTCGCGCTGGCTGGCGGCGAGCATGCGCCCGCTGCGGCCGAAGAACGGGTCGCTCGCGACGTCGAGCTCCACGTCGAGGCCGAGCGAGCCGAGCAGCTCGAGGGCCCGCTCGCGCCAGCGGTCGCGCCACGCCTGCACCCGTCTCGGGCTCGCCGATCCGGACGATCTCGCGCTGGTGGAACATCTGCATCCGGGCGGGATCGCAGCGACGGCTCGTGGCGGAAGACATATGCGCCGCCCGCGTCGACCGTGACGCCGCCCGGGCGCAAGCGGACCGCGGGCGGCGATCGCCGGGTAGACCGGGTAGCAGGCCGCGGGCGTCAGGACGAGGTCGGTCATGCGTCTGGAACTCGCTCCAGTCCTCGTGGCGGCTCGCCTGCTCGTGCTGCTCGGCCGCCTGCTGCCTCGTCGCCCTCGAAGGAGAAGATGCTTCCGGCCAGGTGCGGGAACGATTTCAGGTAGCCGACCGGTCTCGAGGTCGCGGCGCGGCAGCACCGGCGGGAAGCGCATCTGCTCGGGCTCGTTCGCGCGGCGCCGGCGCGCGTCACGAGCGACGGCGACGCCGCTCGCGGATGTCCTCGAAGTCGCGCGCCGCGGCCGTAGACGCCGGGAACGCCGGTCTCGATCAGCAGCCGCTGCTCGATGAGGTCGGACAGCAGCGCCGCCTGCTCAGGGCGTGGCCGGCCGTACGTCTGGGCATCAGACGTCCTTGGCGATCAGCAGCAGGCTCGCGTTGGTCTGGTGGATGCGCTCGTTGGCGATCATCAGCGACGCGGACATCGTGTCGCGCAGGTGGCGCCCGACGCTGTACGGCGTGTCGTTTTTGAAGCCGACGATCCCGCAGACGCCCATCGCGCCCTGGCACACCCGCGGCGCCTGGTCGGAGGCAGCGATCTTCAGGTTGTTGAAGCGCAGAGCCGCCTGCCATCGTGGACAGCCACTCGCGGCTCGGGTCCTCCGAGGCCCTGACGAACGTCCGCCAGCCCGGAGCTAACCTCGGAGCGGAGCAGCGACAGTTCGCTCATGAGGTGCGAGAGGCGCACCGCGGTCGGCGGCGTCTCGCCGCGGCTTCTGCCTTCGCGGAGGCCCGCACGAACGCCCGCGCCCGGTCGAACGCGTCGGTCGCGATGCCCGAGCCACAGGTGCGACCAGAGGATGTGGGTGATCGGGCACCATCGACTCGGACATGACGCTGGAGAACGGGTGCGGGCAGCACCTGCTCGGGCGCGATCGTGGCACGGATCACGAAGCCGGGGGAGCAGGTGCCGCGCATGCCGAGCGGGTCCCAGGTGCCGGCCGGCTCGAGCTCGGCCTGACCCTTCATCGCGAGCGCGATGACCTGGTCGCTCGGCTCGGAGTCCGGGGCACGGCGAAGCGTGACGAAGAGGTCGTCGGCGTGCGCGCCGTAGCTGACGACCGGTGCCTTCTTCTCGAATGTGCACGTGCCCGTCCTCGCCGGGTGTGACCGCCGCGATCGAGCGGCCCATGTCGCCGCCGGTGCCGATCTCGGTGGTGACCGAGGCGACCAGGCGCTGCTCGTCGGCGACCCGTCGCGAGGTACTCGGAGAACCACGGTGCGCCGTCGAGGTGGCGGGCGAGCGTCAGCACCTTGATCTGGTGCATCGCGAAGACCATCGCGCTCGAGCCGCAGCGGCGCCCGAGCTCGAAGCAGCCGGCCGCGATCGCCTCGAAGCTGACGCCGCCGCCACCGAGCTCGGTCGGGCAGCCCGGCCGAGAGCGCCCGCTCCCCGCGCAGTGCCTCGATCGACTCCGTCGGGAAGCGCGCGCCGCGGTCGACCGCGTCGGAGTTCGGGCGCCGACACCTCGTCGGCGATCGCGCGCAGCCGAGCTCCAGGAACGCCTGGTCGCGATCGACCGAGACGCTCATTGGACGGCGGTCTCCGATCGCAGCTCGACGAGCGCGCGCTCGATCGAGTCGATGCTCTCGAAGACGCTCCGTGGTGAGCATCCGGTCGGGGAACTCGATGTCGAAGTGGTCCTCGAGGGCGAGCATCACGTTGACGCTCGCGTGCGAGGTCATGCCGGCCTGGTAGAGGTCGGCGTCGTCCTGCGAGCGACGTCGACGTCGCCGGCGAGCCGGGCATGGTCGCGGATGATCTGGCGTATCTCCTCGGTCATAAGCCCATCATCGGCCGGACTCGCGCGGTTTCTCAAGTTCAGCTCGCAATCACCACGGCCGACGCGTATCCCGCTTCATGCGTGATGCTCACCGCGAACTCGCTCAAGGCCGCTCGTCGCTGGCCAATGGCGCGGCGGGCCCGCTGAACGCCGAGCTCGACCCAGCCGCCGGGCTTCGCACGACCTCGATCTCGCGCAGGGAAGACGCCCGTGTCGCCGGGCCGCAGCACCTTCAGCGCCGCCTCCTTTGCAGCAAAGCGGGCGGCCAGCCGCTCGGGATCCAACCCTCCCGGACCGGTGCAGTCGCGCTATCTCCCGCTCGGTGTAGACGCGGTCGAGGTAGTGGCGGCCGTGCGTGCTGAGAGACTCGCGCACGGCGTCCACGGAGATCAGATCGATGCCCGCGCGCAGAGACACTCGGCACGATGTTGCCAGAAAGGCGCGACGGTGGCGGACTGGCGGCCCTCGGCCGTGTCCAGGGCCCTCTCGCGGGTTCGGCCAGCCAATAGGCTGCGGGCATGATCGAGGTGATCCCCGGGGTCGTGCACTGGACGACAGAGCACCCGAAGATCCACCTCATGGTGTCCAGCTACTGGATCCCCGGTGAGGGAGTCCTGATCGACCCGCTGGTGCCGCGCGAGCAGGGAATCGAGTGGTTCGCCGATAAGGCAACGACGCCGTCGGCGATCCTGCTCAGCAACCGCCACCACTATCGCGAGTCGGCGCTCTTTGCGGAGAGATTCAAATGCAAGGTTTATTGCAACAAGGCTGGCCTGCACGAGTTCGTGCACGGCGAGGAAGTGCAGGGATTCGAGGTCGGCGATGTTCTGCCGGGAGGTCTCATCGCGCAGGAGGTCGGCGCGATATGCCCGGATGACACGGCCCTGTACATCCCGCCGGCCCGAGCGCTGGTGTTCGCGGATGCGGTCGTGCGCGGCGGCGCCCCCGGGCAGGAGGGTCCGCTCGGCTTCGTGCCCGACTCGCTGATGGACGACCCGCCGCAGACACGGCGGGGCATACTGCGCTCGTGCGAGCGCCTGCTCGCGGAGCTCGACTTCGACAGTCTGCTGCTCGCCCACGGGGGCCCCGTCGTCGGCGACGGGCGCGAACAGCTCCAGGATCTCGTGCGCTGCGGCGGACGCACCGCATTCGAGATGTAGGGCTCCTCCGGTGCGCGTATTCGTCACGGGAGCAAGCGGTTTCATCGGGGGTGTGCTGTGCCGCCAGCTTCTCGAGGCACACCACGAGGTCCACGCGCTGGTTCGCAGGCCCGGCTCGGAGCCGGCCGGCACGCGTTCCCGTCAACGGAGACATCAACGACGGCGCACGCCTGCGGGAGCTGCTCGCCGCCACGCGACCGGACTGCGTAGTCCATCTTGCGGCGGAGATCGCCTCCCAGCGAAGCGAGCAGCGCTTGACGCAGGTCAACGTTGATGGGACACAGCATCTGATCGCAGCATGCATGTCGGCTGCAGGCGAACCGGACGCGCGTCCCCGGGTGGTGTTCGCCTCGACGGTCGTCACCGGTGACGCGCACGGACGACTGCTCACCGAGGACGAGCCGCTGCCCGTCGAGACACCCTACGGCCGCGCCAAGCAGGAGGGCGAGCGTCTGCTGCTCGACTCAGGCCTGAACGTCTCGATCATCCGGCCCTCGCACGTATACGGGCCGGGAGGCTGGTACGCGAACGAGCTTCTCCCACGGCTGAGGGGGCCAGGGCGCCTCGCGGTCGTCGGCGGTGGGGAGAACCTTTGGGACGTCGTCCACGTCGAGGACGTCGCCGCCGCACTCGTGCTCGCGGCGTCGGCGCCTGCCGGCTCGGTCTACCACGTGGCCGACGATGAGCCGATCACCTACTACGACTTCATGGCGCTCAGTGCCGCCGCGCTCGGCGTCGGCGCTCCGCGCAGGATCCCGGCGGCGCTCGCGAGGATGATCGCGGGCCGCAACGCAGTCGACGCGCTCGTCCGCTCGGCGCGGTCCTCAAACGCGAAGATCAAGCGCGAGCTCGGGTGGCGCCCGCGGTACGCGACCGCCTCCGACGGGGTCCCCGCGGTCGTAAGGGCGCTCTCCGCGTCACCCGCTTAGCCATCCTGCGGGCTCGTCGCGCGCGGCGGGGCCGGGGGCAGACCCCACGCCCCGCCAGCCTCATCGGCGATGATCCGGGCGATCGCCAGCGACGCTGTCGCGGCGGGTGAGGGCGCATTGCGCACGTGCAGCGCCCGGTCGGTCGCCGAGAGCACGAAATCGTCCACGAGCGCCCCGTCCCTGCCAACCGCCTGCGCCCTCACGCCGGCAAAGGCCCTCTGCACGTCCGACGGTCGAAGCTCGGGGACATAGCGGGCGGCCGCATCCACGAACCATGCCCGGCGCGCGGCGTGGCGCAGCTCCATCGCCCCGGCACGCCAGTTGCCGGCGAGCATCCGGCGGGTGCCGGGCCACGAGAGCGTGGAGGCCAGCTCGCGGGCCTGCTCGCGCGCCCCGAGACCTGGGCGACGTGCGGCGGCCATCATCGCGGTCGGCCCCACGAGCACCTCGCCGGCGATAGTCCGGGTCAGGTGGACGCCCAGGAAAGGCAGCGAGGGATCCGGCACCGGGTAGATGAGCGAGCGCACGAGCTCGCGGCGGCCGGGTCTCAGCCGCAGGTAGGAACCGCGGAACGGCACGATCCTTGGGTCGGGGTCGGCGCCGGCCGCGACCGCCAGGCGGTCGGCCCACGCACCCGCACAGAACACGGCGTGGCCCGCGCTCGTGCACCCGCGGCTGTGGACCAGTTCCAGCGATCGTGTGCCGCTGCGGACGCCGTTCACGGCGCAGCCCGTGAGCACCGTCCCGCCCGAAGCGGTGATGTCCGCGGCTAGGGCGCGGGCGACCTCTGCGAAGTCGACGATGCCTGTCGCGGGGGAGTGCAGGGCAGCGATGCCGCGGGCGTGAGGCTCGATCTCCTGTATGCCGCCGCGATCCAGCATTCGCAGGCCGCTGACCCCGTTCGCGCGCCCACGGCTCTCGAGCTCCGCAAGCCTCGGCAGTTCGGACCTGTCGACCGCGAGGATCAGCTTGCCGCAACGCTCGGCCGCGATCCCGTGCCGTTCGCAGTACTCATACATTTCACGGGCGCCCTGCACACACAGCCGTGCCTTCAGGGAGCCCGGCTTGTAATAGATCCCGGCGTGGATCACCCCCGAGTTGTGAGAGGTCTGGTGAGCGGCGATCTCCTGCTCGCGCTCGAGCACGCACACCGAGGCTCCGGGACGTCGCAGCAGCAGCTCTCGCGCGAGCGCGAGGCCGACGATGCCGCCGCCGACGACCGCGACGTCGCAGCGGCAGGGATCCTCAGGCGGTGGGGATCGACGCGACTCCACGGCTGCTGGCCTTGCTCGCGATCGCTCCCGGGCCGCCGGGGGCGGTGGCCGCCGCCGCGTCGAGGAGCCCAGCTCCGTAGAGGCGTTCGTCGCCGCTGTAGCCCAGCTTGCGGGTGGTCCCCAGCAGGCGCGCGGTGATCTGCTCCGGCGTCGGATGGTGTCCGATCACGCCGCTGGCGATCACGAGCGCAGCCGTGGCGGCGACCTGCGGCGTGGCCATCGATGTGCCTTCGTAGCCGGACGGGATGCCGAACGCGCTCGGTGAGCTCCCGGTGAAGGTGACCTGGAAGATGTCCTGCCCCGGCGTGGCTTCCGGGCGGCAGTTGGGGTCGCCGGGAAGGCTTGCATCGGGGCCACCGCCCGGCGCCACCAGCGAGAGGGTCGAGCCGTAGTTCGAATAAGAGGCGAGGCAGCCGTGTTCTGTCGTAGCGCCCACCGACACCACATCGGGCGCGCGTGCCGGATACGCGATCGCCTCGTGGCCCTCGTTGCCCGCGGCGGCCACCACGAGCACCCCGCGCCTGTGCGCGTACCTGATCGCTTCGATCAGCTCGGGGATGTCGGCGGCCGTTACGCCGGGGGAGAACTCGAGGCTGAGGTTGATGACCTGAGCGCCGTGCTTGGCCGCGAAGATGACGCCTTCGGCGATCGTGGAGGCTTCGCCTTCACCCGCGCTGTCGAGGACCCTGACAGGCATGATCTTCGCGCCGTACGCGAGTCCCGTCAGCCCGTAGCCGATGTTCGTCTCCTCCGCGATCTCCGCTGCGACGAAGGTGCCGTGGCCGTTGCGGTCGTTCGGGTAGTGATTGTGATCGACGAAGTCGTATCCATGCACGAACTCGGCGGCGCTGAAACCGGGGGAGCGGCGGAACGGTCCCCGGTTGGCGTATGCCACGCCCGTGTCGAGAACCGCGACGATGACATTCTTGCCTCCTGGGGCACCGTCGGCGATCACGTTCCCCCACGCTTCCGGCGCCGCGATGCCGAACGGGCCCACGAAGTTCCATTGGAGCTTCTGCCATTCGCCGGGGAGCTTCCCCGCTCCGCGGTTGTCGGGGTAGAAGGGGGCCGCGCCGGTTGCGTGCGCGACGTAGTCCGGGACCGCCCACAGCACCCCGGCCTGTGACCGCAGCGTGTCGAGCTCCCTGCTGACGCTTACGCCGGGCGGGGTGCGCACCAGCCTCGTGGTCCCCGCTCCGCCGCCCGCGGAGGCGGCGCTCGCGGCGCCGGGCGAGGCGGCGTACCTGACCACGACCTCACCTTCGGAGTAGCTGGCGGCCGCCGCGCTCGCGGCCGAGAGCGCCAGCGCCGCCGCGGCGAGAGAGAGCGCAATCCGCAGCCGGCGTGCGCCGTGGGCGATGAGGCTGGAGATGGTCGGGGTGGTCATGGTCTTTGGGTAATGATGGTGCTCCGGCTGCATCGACGCGGCAGAGCACTGTCGCAGACGGTGCGGGTGAGAACCATGAACGAGCGTTTCTTCCCACGCGATGACTACTACATGCGGCTCGCATTGCGAGAGGCCGAACGTGCGTTAGAACACGAGGACGTGCCGATCGGCGCGGTGCTCGTACGCGACGGTGAGATTATTGCCGCCGCGCACAACGAGCGCGAGCTGCGCCAGGACCCCACCGCGCACGCCGAGATCCTCGCCCTGCGCGAGGCGGCCCGCGTCGCCGGGAGCTGGAGGGTGCTCGACACGGTGCTCTACGTCACACTCGAGCCGTGCGCGATGTGTGCGGGGGCGATCGTGCTCGCACGGGTGCCACGCGTCGTCTACGGCGCCACGGACCCGAAGGCAGGGGCATGCGGGAGCGTGCTGGACGTGCTCGGTGAGCAGCGCCTGAATCATCGGCCGGTCCTCGCGGGAGGGCTGCTCGCCGAGGATTGCGGAGCGCTCATCAGCAGCTTCTTCGCTTCACGCCGCTAGCGACGGCAGGAGACAGGTGGCGCCCGCCGAATATCCACGGGCGGCCGCGAAATGCGGCGGCTCCCCCCGGACTGATGGCCTGCGTCCGGGGCTAGGCTGGTCAGGCGTCAAATGCGCAAGCGAGCCCTCAGAACCACCTTTGCATTCGCGTCGATCGCGCTCGCCGCGACGGGGCTCGCGGCATGCGGTGAATCCTCTCAGGAAAAGGCCACCAAGCAGGTCTGCACAGCACGCAACAACATCTCTGCCGAAATCACCAAACTCGAGAGCCTCACGATCTCGACCAACACGCTCAACGAAGCGAAAGCGGCCTTCGAAGCGATCGGCAAGAACCTGACGAGCATCAAGGACGCCCAGCCGAGTCTCGAACCTGCTCGCAAGGAAGAGATCGCCACCGCGACGTCAACGTTCCAGTCTCAGCTCAGCGGGCTCGCATCGAGCCTCGCGGCGAGTCTGACCTCCGGAAATCTGTCGAGCGCGCTGGCGAACGCAGAGCCCAAGCTGAAGGCCGCGCTCACACAGCTCGGCACCGACTACAAACAGGCACTCGCACCGATCAACTGCTCCTGACCCAGGGGTTCACGGGCGCAGGGTGCCCCGAAAACGGCGCGCTGCGCGCGCCTGCTCGCAGAAAGGTAGGTTCGCCGATGTCCAGCCAGACCGATGAAGCACTGGATCTCCTGAGAGCCGTTTGGTGGCTGCTCGTCATCTTCGGGGTGATCGCGATCGGTGTCGGTGTGTTCCTGCTCGCCGACCCGCACGAATCGCTGAGCACACTCACCGTGATCGTGGGGATTCTGCTGCTCATCGACGGCGTGCTGGCGGTCATTTCGTCGGTGGTGGGCCGGGGTGAAGGGCGGGGACTGCTCGCGCTCGTCGGTGTGCTGAGCGCTATCGCCGGCCTGGTGCTGATAAAGAAACCGTTCGACACACTGATCGTGTTCGCGCTCATCGTCGGTGTCTGGTTCGTCGTTGCGGGCGTCGTGCGTTTCGTCTCCGCGTTCGCGGAGCCCGAGGGGCGCGTGGCGACGATCGCGGTCGCCGTCCTGGACCTCGTCGCGGGCATCGTGATCCTTTCCTGGCCCGGTCTGGGTGTAGCCACGTTCGCGGTGATCGTCGGCCTCGTCCTGATCTTCCGCGGCGTGCTGTTCATCTACGCCGGGATCGCGCTGCACCGGGTGGGCGCCGCGCTCACCGCTTGAGTCGGGTATCCGCCGCTCCCCTCGTCAGCCGCCAGCGCCGACAGAACACTGGTGCCCACGTTGCCGCCCGCCCCGGTGACGACGAGACGTACCAGCGCATCCCCGGGGTGGGTTGTGATGCGCAGGGGGGCATGGTGGGGGCGTTGCCCGGTTCGCGCCGTCACGATGCGCGAGTGTGCGTCATCCTTCGCGGCCGATGAGCAAACGGGAGATCCATTCATGGCTGATGGACATGGACGGCGTGCTCGTGCGCGAGGAGCAGGCGATCGCCGGCGCCGACAGATTTCTGTCACGCCTGCGGGAGCTCGGCGCCCCGTTCCTCGTTCTCACCAACAATTCGATCTACACCCGGCGCGATCTCGCCGCCAGGCTCGCGGCGAGCGGGCTCGAGGTGCCGGAGGGCGCGATCTGGACATCCGCGCTCGCCACCGCCCGTTTCCTTGAGGACCAGCGTCCGCGCGGCTCCGCATTCGTCATCGGCGAGGCCGGTGTGACAACGGCGCTTCACGACGCCGGCTACACGCTGACGGATCGCCGCCCCGACTATGTGGTGCTGGGCGAGACGCGCACCTACTCCTTCGAGCGCATCACGACGGCGATTCGCCTGATCGAGCAGGGAGCCCGGTTCATCGCCACGAACCCGGACGCAACGGGCCCGAGCGCAGACGGGCCGCTGCCCGCCACGGGGTCGGTGGCGGCGCTCATCAGCAGGGCGACGGGCGTCGAGCCGTACTTCGTCGGCAAGCCGAACCCGCTGATGATGCGCTCTGCCCTGAACGCGATCGACGCCCACTCCGAGACCGCTGCGATGATCGGCGACCGGATGGACACCGACATCGTCTCGGGTCTCGAGGCGGGCATGGAGACGATCCTCGTGCTCACGGGCGTCACGACCCGCGAGGATGCCGAGCGCCACCCCTACCGCGCGTCGAGGATCGTCGACTCGGTAGCGGACCTCATCGACGGACTCGGCTGACCGCGTCCCGCCTCGCAAGAGGCGCGCTCAGCCCACTCGTGGCTGCTCGAACTCGCCGCGGGAGGCTACCGTCGGCGGTAGTCGTCGGCTGCGCGGGCGGCGAAGCCGGCCGCCAGCACCGCGAAGACGGCCGCTACGGCCCACGCGCCACCCGCCGCGCTCAGGACGCTCACGAGCGCGCACGCCATACCTGCCAGCGCCGAGAAGCGGGCGTCGACCATACGCGGTCACGTTAGCCGCGCGGACGCGGGGGTAACAGGACGGCATGACTTTCATCCTTTGGGTGCTCGTCGCAGGTGTCGTCGTCTCGTGTCTCGTCGCTGGCGCCGGAGCACGCGTCGCCTGGGTGCGCGGCAGGAAGAGGCAGGAAGGCGACGCGGCGACCGAGCCGACAAGTTTCGACACGGAGATCAAATATGAAGCTCGGGCTATGGGCGCTGCGCACCGTGGTGGGAGGCCTGTTCGTGGGGCATGGCATGCAGAAGCTCGCCGGCAAGTTTGGCGGTCACGGGCCGGACGCCACCGGTCAGTTCTTTGAGTCGCTGGGCCTGAGACCCGGCAAGACGCACGCCCTCGCGGCGGGCGCGGCAGAGGCAAGCGGTGGAGCTCTCATCGCGGCCGGAGCATTCACGCCCGCAGCATCCGCTCTGCTCAGCGCAACCATGATCACTGCCATACGGACGGTGCACGCCCCGAAGGGGCCATGGGCGAGCGAGGGCGGGTACGAGTACAACCTCGTGCTGCTCGCCGCTGTTTTCGCCATCACCGACGCGGGCCCAGGACGCCTTTCGATCGACGCGGCCCGCGGTCGCGAGCGCTGGGGTCTGCCCTGGGCGCTCGCGCAGCTCGCAGCCGGCGCCGCGGGCTCGGCAGCAGCGATCGCCTACGGTGCGAGCCAGCCGACGCCCGAGGCAGCGGTCGCAGACGAGCAGGTACCCGTTCGTGTGGCGGACTGACGGGACCGTTTGCGGCCCGCGCGGTTTTTCCGCGGGCTGCGCCGGGTAGCACGATCTCATGAGCCTGATGAGAAGACGCGGCACCGCAGCCGAAGCTCCGTCCGACCCCGTCACTGCACACGAGGAAGGAGCGGGATACCGGTTCCAGCCCGAAGAGCGGCAAGCTCCGGGGTACAGACGGCCCGCGACCGGTGGGGAAGGCCCGCCGCGGAGGAGCGCGGGGGCAGCGACGGCCGGGTCGCTCAGATCGGGTGCAATCGTGCTCGCGAGCCTCGTGATGGGAGTCGCGACGCTGATCGCCGTACTGATCGCTATGGCGATCGTCCTGCGCGACGTTGATGCGAACGCTGCCAACACCATCGTCAAAGGGGTTCACGAAGGAGCGAACTTCTTCGCGGGCGCCTTCACAGGACTCGTAACCTTCAACGGACATCCCAAGCGGGCGATCACCGTTGACTGGGGCATCGCCGTGCTCGTGTATCTCATCGTGGGCTCGCTGATCGCCTCGTACCTCGCGCGCATCGGACGCTCCGGTCTTCGCTACGAGAGCCGCCACGGCCTTCGTGCCCGCCGAGGCGAACCGGTCTGAGTCCCGCGGGAGCAGGCAGCCTCGGACCCCACATACGAAAGAGGCCGACGAGGGCGAGTCGCGAGTTTCCGCCCGCGCGGCGTTTTCATAGCTTTTTGACGGGGTGCGCGATGGCTGGCCTGGTGTGCTGCCCGTTTATTCGGACCATGTTGCCCGCTGGGCTGACCACCACGCGGTGATAAAGCTCGCAGCTGCAGGGGTTTTGCCTGCCCGTAAGGCCGGGACGGGAGATTCTGCGGCCGCCCGAACCGCGGGTGGGGTGCGCTGCGGTTACGCCTACCGTGGGCTTCATGTCAGCCACAGCTCTCAACGCGCCTGCGGCAGCGATCCAGGGGCTGCGATGAGCGGCCAGGTCGAAATCGACTATGAGGGACGCGCGAGCCGGCGGTGTGGGAGCTGCGGCGTCGAGATCAGCCTCGTTCGTCCCCAGCGCCCCCTCTCTCTATCGAGCTCGCTCAAAGCACGGCGTGATTTTGCTGCCAGTTGCGTCGGCAGGTTCTATGGGCGGCGACCTGTGAGGATTGTCGGCGTTTCTGGAACCTTCTCGCGGACAGATGTGAGCGTGGCTCGGCCTCTGGTTCGGATGAAGTCTGAGCACGGGGAGCGTCAGAGCGGGGATTCGGTGTTGGGTGATTCGGCACGTCGGTCGGCCCATCTGCAGGCTCAGTGGGTGTTGGATCAGCTCGAGTCGGACGACGGCCGCAGGCTGGTCTACGAGGCCGCGTGCGAGCGCGTCGCGTCGGGCGTGGACGAGCGCGGGACCACGATGCTCGAGGCTCTTCGGACGTGCGCAGACGCGCACATGGTGTCCGCACCATCGGCCGGGCAGTAGGAGGCGTGGCGGCTGAGATCGCCAAACGGTACTGGTGCTCCGACCCTGTCGCAGACACGGGGAAAGTTCGGCTCGTGGGAACGCGCCAAGGCAGCGCCGTGGGGTGTGCCAGAGTCCGACCCCACAGCCCCGCGGCTCAACGAGCGCAACCGGTCGTTCATCCTGGAGGAGTGCGTCCTCGCCCTGAATGCGTTCCTAACGAGCTTGTCACTAGGGGACGCGCCGACACCGGCGCGCTATCGGACGTGGGCTGTGCGGGTGAGACTCGACCCTGATGGGTGGCGCCAGTTTCCGGCAAACGAGATGCCCTTCATCCGCATATTCGGGACGTGGGACGCAGCCTGGCGGCGGCGGGCCTTGACAACTGAACCTCCGGTCGACCGTTGCCCGCGGCCGCGCGCCCGTTTCGATCGCAACGCTGCCCTCGAGTCGTTGCGAGCCGCTGGTCAAGAGCTCGGCCAGCCACTCACGCGGTTGACCTACGACCGCTGGGTGCGCAAGCGTGAGGAGCGTCGTGGCGTGGCGTGGAGTCGGGACCATCCGCTCCCTGCTTGGAGGCTGGCGGGAGGCCCACGAAGCTGCCTTCGGAGCGGATGCACTTCTCCCGACAGGCTTTCTCCCTCGGAAGTTCACCGACGAGCAGCTGGTACGCGCCTATGAGTCCTGCGCTCGCGACCTCGGCGGCCCACCGAGCCAATCTGCCTACGAAGGCTGGCGGAACGAGAAGCTCGCGGAAGGCGGGCGAGGGGTGGCGGTTCCCTTCAGCCACACGCTGTCGCGGAGGCTCGGTGGAGGCAGGTGGAGCTGCGTTGCCGTGGCGCTCGAAGCTGACCTCCCTCGAGCGCGGCGGTCAAGACGCGAATTCGCTGACGACGAGCTTGTGACGTGGTGGAAGACATGCGCCGCCGAGTTCGGCCACTCACCGACCCAAGCCGAATACGACGATTGGCTCTAACTCTTTCCGGCCCAGGCGGCCTAATCACCAAGCCGTGGTAGGTCCCCCGGCTCGCTGCGCGCGGTACGTTCACGACACTTGCCGGGAACGCGCGCCTGGGCTTTGCTACCGACCCTCGTAACCACGGTCTCCCAACGGCACGCTCAGAGGCTGCGCGCCGGGCAGCTCACTGTGCGCACGGGCTGATCGCGTGCACACTCAGTGTCAACTCCTGCTTGAGCCATCGCGCGCTCGCGCCCAGCATCGCGGTGCCGGCGGCGAAGGATTCCGACCCCGAGGGCGGATACGCGACCAGAGAAACCGCCACGGCGCTTGGGGTTCCCGCGTCGACAATTCCAGACTGCCGGACGAGGTATTTCGCTCCTTCCGGTCCCCATCCGCCCTTGAATGCAAGCCGAGGCAGGCCCGCAGAGCCGAGGCCCCAGCTCTCGCTGGGCTCTATGTGTTGCATCAAGCCCAGGACGTAGTCTGTGTAATGTTGTGACAGCAGGCATCCACGAGCGAGTGCACTGAAGAAGCGCACGGACTCGCTGGGAGACCACTCCGTCTGACCGAATGTCGTGACAGCCCCGGGAGGGGGTGGCGCAGTAGCGACCAGCGTCGTGTTGTCGCCGCTCTCACGCAGGAGCGCTTCTACTGCGTCGCTCGCACCGACCAGGCCGTTGTCTTTGACTTCGAGATCGTGAAACAGAGACAATATCGATTCATTGTTCGATTCGGTAATGGCAGATTCAGCAAGTGACTTCTGGTCGCTACTGAGGCCTCCCGGCTCGGCGCGGATCAGAGCGGCGAGAACCGGCACTTTGGTTGTGCTCCATCCATGCGCGGGGTCATCGCTACCAAAGACTTCCGGTTCGCTGCTCGCTCCAACCGCCGCGACCGCGATGTCCACCGTCCCCCGCAACGTTTTCATGAGAATGTGAAACGATTCCTGTGCGCCCGGCTTTAGTGCTGGGGTACTCGTGGTGGGCGCGTCCGGCGTCGCCGTTCGCGCTTCGTTTGCTTCCGATGCGACGCGATTTGTCTGCACGCCTGCACTCGCCGGCCCTAGTGGGCGTGTACTGGTCGTACCCTTCGTGCGCGCCACGCTGGCCGAGACTGTCGAGTGCGCGTTGTTAAGGGCCACTATGAGGGTGCCAACCAACACGCCGCCAATGAAGATGCCAGCGACAGCTAGCGCCAATCGACGCAGCCGCCCGGGGTGAGGATTTCGCGTGCTGGTCAAGTGCGTTGCCCGGTTTCGCTGAGCGAACGGTGATCGCCGCCCTCGGGCGGCGTATCGGTTATCGGCACCCGCCTGGGGGCGGGTGCACGGGACCTCCTGGGTGTCGGCAGATAGGCGAGCGCGGCGATCTGCCCCACACGGAACGGGCTGGACGCAATGTGTCCGCAACCGAGCGCCGCGACAATCGGCGGTCTCGCACTGTGTCTCGGCGCCGCATCGACGGAGGTAGGCAAGCGGCAACGGACGAGCGCTGCGCCAAGCCAAGTTCGGCGGCTTCGCTGTGATCTCTCTCCGGAGTGGTGGACGCCACGCGCGCCCGCCGGTGGGGTCACGTCGTTGGCCTGCGCGCAGGAGCAGGGCGGCGATGCCAGCGAAAAGGCCCACTGCGAATAGACCCGAGACGCAAATGAACTCCAAGAAAGTGACCGAGAAGAAGTGCTGCCCGTAGTGGCTAGCGCGCACAAAGAGCGGATCGTTGTTGATCCTTTCTGTATGTTGATCGCGTGCCCCGCGGCGGCAAAGCTCCAGCGCGCCGGCACCAGCAGCGAGATAAGCCGTACAACCACGGTCATGTCCTGGCTCTGCACGATCGCGCCGCTGAAAAGAAGTTGAGGGACGAGAAGGAGCGGAATCACGCCGGTCGCCTGGTCGTCCGATGAAGCGTACGCCGAGACGAGCAGCCCGAGCAGGGCGGCCACCCAACTCGTCACAAGAATGATCGCGATAAACTCGGCGGTGACAAGCCCGCTTTCGTGCAGTGGACGCAACGTCAGCACTATCGCTGCGAAGAAAAACGTCTGCGCAGAGACGAAAGTCAGCAGCACCAGCAGCTCGACGCGAGGTAGGCCGGTATCTGAACACCGATCATGACCTCTCGGTTGAGCACGTTACGCTCCTTGACGATCTCACGAGCGGCATTGATCGACCCCAGCCATACGGCGATGGTGACCATCAGGAATATCAACTGGGTGCTCTTGGCCGCCTCGTGCGGGAAAGGTATGTGGTCGAACACGCCCGTGTTGAACAGCAATGCCGTCAGCAGTCCTAGTATCGGCACCTGGATGAGGGCGCTGCGCAGATGCTTACGATCTCGCAGTACGAGTAATGCGTAGCGGCTCGCGAGAACCTGCGTCTGGTACATGAACGTCTGCTGCACTGGTCGGGCAACACGCTGCTGGGAATTCAGGGGTGCAAGCGGAGGCAAGGGCCGAGTCCCGGCCCTCGAGTCGGCGAGGAACATCGATGCGTCGCCGGGCTCAGAGAGCTTTGTGTATACGTCATCGAACTGGTCGACGAGGAAGGCCTCGAGAAGGTCCGACGGCGAGCCGTCGAAGCGCAGCTTCCCGCCGCGCCCCATCACGATTACGCGGTCGTAAAGGCGCAGGCTGCCTGTGGCGTGCATCGCCCGGGCCACTGCTGACCCGGTTGGCGAGTTCTCGGGAAGAGTTCGCTCATGTGACGCTCGAGCCCCGGGTCAAGAGCCAGTCGTGGGCTCATCCAGGAAAAGCGCTCCCGGACGGTGGAGCAGCTCGACCCCCACCGCAACCCGCTTGCGCTGGCCTCCAGACAATCTGACGACCCGCACGTCCTCACGATCAGTAAGCCCAAGCTGCTCTACGACCTCGCGGACCCTCGCGGCCCGTTCCAGCTCCCCCGTGTCGGGAGGTAGGCGCAGGCGCGCCGCGAAGTCGAGCGCCTCGGTGATGGTCAGGTCGTCGTGGACGATGTCGAACTGGGGCACGTAGCCAAGCTCGCGGAGCCGCTCATGCACCGGCTCGCCGCCTACGAGCACGCGGCCGCCAGTGGGAAGCGACACGCCGGCGAGTGCGCGCAGAAGCGTGCTCTTGCCGGCACCGGACTCGCCGATTATCGCTACGAGTTCTCCGGCTCTGATGTTCAGGCTCGTGGGCTGCAAGATCGTTGCACTCTCAACATCGACCCGGACCTGTGACGCGATGACCGCCAGCCCGGTGGACGCGTCCCTCTCGAAGAGCTCGTCGCCGTCGAAGATGATGCGGTAGGGGCCTATGGCGATCTGATCTCCGACCTGGAGAGGGGCTCGAGTGACTTTCTGGCCGTTAACCCGTACGCCGACCGCGCTTCCGAGGTCTTCGATCATCGGCGCACCCTGAGCCAGGCGTATGACCGCGTGACGTCTCGAGACGGTGGGATGACTGAGCACGAGGTCGCAGTCCGGATCCCGTCCGACCGTGAAGTCGGTCCTCTTCGTACAACGCGGCCTGCATCGACCGGCTGAATCGGCGCGAGCCGCGGCAGCTCCTCTCCCGCCGGGAGATAGTGGAGGAGCTCGCCCCCCAGCGCGACCGAGTCGCCACGCTGCAGCGGTCTGCGCTCGCCGGCGACCAGTAGTTCACCGTTGACGTACGTTTCCGAACGCCTGCCGTGCTCGACGATGACGTGGCCTGTCTCCGTGGGCTGTACGACCACTTGTATCTCGTCCAGCGAAGGGCTGTTGAGATGAACTCCTGCACTGGACGACCTGCCGATCGTGAGCCCCAGCCTGGGAATTGGGACGCGTTCCTCGCCTCGGAGTAAAGCCGCCGAGTGCAGCACGACCTCAAAGTCAGACCCCGGCGCGCTCGGCGGTACTTGCGCAGCCGGTCGAGCCGATGCAGCGGCGGTTGCAGGGTCGAGGTCGATGTCGACCCGACGCTTGGCGGCATCCGGCACTCGAACTTTGACCAAGTTCTCGTCGTTGTGGTGCTCGTCAGTGATTCATCCCCCGTTGCCGACGGGTCAATTTCAAGACTCCAGCCGGACGCGGGATGCTATACGCTACGTGGTGCAGAGATAAGCAAGGACGGTCCTCGGGGGGAGCTTTGCCGGGGCTTGGACACTGATAGGGACTTCTAGATGAACCCGCGTCTTCGCCGACTGCAATCTGACTACGACCTGGTCCGCGAAGTTTTCTCAGGTCACCCGCACGTGAGCATCGAGCCGATTGGTAGCCGTCTTCCACCGGAGAGCTACCGGGTTGTCTATCGGCTCAGAGGCCTATACCTAAACGGAGATCAGCCCGACTATCGCGACCTGCACCATGTCGAGATCATGCTTCCTCGGCGCTATCCAGCCGAGAGGCCGTACGTCGTTCCGCTCGAGCCGATCTTCCACCCGAACATCCGGGACTATTTCTGCATAGCTGATTACTGGTCCGCCGGCACCACACTCGCGGATGTGGTGGTCAAGCTCGGTGACATGATCCAGTGGCGGGTCTATAACACCGCAAGTCCGCTTGACGCTATCGCGGCAAAATGGGCGGCCGAACAGGAGCCGGCGGGGATCTTTCCGATCGGCAACGTTGACCTCGGCGTCGGTGACTTCGACATCGAGGTCCGCTCGAGGGACAGCCCGCGCGCCGAGGTTCCAGCAGCGCCTTATCTTGCGCCTGTCATCGAGGCCGGCCCCGCAACTACGGAGGCAGTTCTGCTGGACGCGCCGGGCTCGGATCCCGACGACGAGGAGCTCGTCGTGCTGCTGCGCTCTCGGGACTCGGACTGAGGGGCAGTTCGGCTGTGAGCGAGAAACAGAGGATCATCCTGGGAGAGGACGATTTCTCGGACCCGCCTCGGGAAGCACCTCCGAGCTACTCGCCACAGCCAGCACCGGGCGGTGTGCCGCCGAGCCCCGCTCTGCCGGCCGTCACGCGTGGGGTGCCGATGCGCGTCGACCCCTCCACTGGTCAGGCAAAGGCGCTCTTCGGCTCGACGGGACCATCGACCTCGCGCTGGCTCACAAGCCCGGGGAAGTCCATGCTGGTAGCCGCCGCCATCGGGATTGCCCTCGCCTGGGGTTTTACAGAGGTCACTGGCATCGCTGAAATAGAAGCGACCTCGAAACTCGGTTCAGATGCCGCCAGCGCCTTGTGGACCGGAGTCGTCGGCGTGATTTTCGGGGGTACCCTTGTGGCGTTCGACAGCGCTGTCGCCGGTGCCTGGAACGTCGCGGGCAAACGCTTCGCCGGTGCCTCGATGCCGATGTTCGCGGTCTCCTTCGTCGCTGGCTTCGCGGGTAACGCCATCTACCTGCAGATTGTGAAAGGCCTAATCGAAGCGGTACTGCGGGGAGAATCCGTAACCGACAACGACATTCGCTTTTACCTCGCGCGCGCCATCGGCTGGGCGCTCTTCGGCGCAGGGGTCGGCGCCGCGATCGGGCTGGTCAACAAGTCGCAGAAGCAAGCGATTAACGGGGCCATCGGAGGCGCCCTCGGTGGTGCCGCTGGCGGCATCGTGTTTCAGTGCGTCAGCGCTAACCTCGGAGCGGGGGACAGGCTCTCACGTCTTCTCGGCCTTCTCGCTGTCGGTGCCCTTATCGCCGTCGCCATGCGTGCAGTCGAGACGGCACGGCGCGAGGCATGGCTGCAGGTCCTCGCTGGCGGCATGGCTGGCAAGGAGTTCATCCTCTATCACGCCATCACCCGCATCGGCTCATCACCGGAGTGCGAGATTTTCCTTCTCAAGGATCCATCGGTTGCGAAGGTACACGCCCAGATCGAGGATCGCGGCACGCAGCGGATCCTGACCGCCATGCAGGGATCACCGGTCCTGCTCAACCAGGTGCCCGTTGCGAGCCAGGTCCTGCGCAGCGGTGATCAGTTGCAGATTGGCAACACGGTCATCGGATACACCGAGAGGGCCATCGCCACTCCGGCGGCCGTAGCTTGAGATGTGCAACGAGGTGCAACACCGTGATCGTTTGGATAAGCAGCCGTGACCTCGCGCATGGCGAGAACACATAAACAACCGGAGGAACAATGGACTTGACTGTCGTCGATGCAACCGGGAACAAGACGGAGGAGGTGAGTGTGCCGGACACGGTGGCTGCCGGCCGCATCGTCGGTAGGCTCGTGCAGCTACTACAGCTCCCCGCCGTTGGGCCCGACGGGCAGCCACTTTCGTACAAGTTCCACCACAAGCAGTCCGGCCGACAGATCAACGACAACGAGACCCTTGCCGAGGCAGGCGTCAACGAGAATGATGTCCTACGCCTGGTGGCGGAAATCACGGCGGGACGCTGACAAGGCGACGTGAAAGACATGCCCGACACACCGCGCGTCGTGATGGAGATCGAGGATGATCACGACCGCTACCACCGGCAGAGTCTGATCACCTGGTGGGATCAAGAGCTGCTTGCACGGGCGAGTGTGCTGGTAGTCGGCGCGGGTGCGCTCGGCAACGAGTTGGTCAAGAACCTCGCGCTCATGGGCGTCGGGCGGATCGTGGTCGTAGACATGGACCGAATCGAGAACTCGAATCTCGCCCGTTGCGTCTTTTTCCGGCCGGAGGACGACGGCAGGCCTAAGTCCGAGGTCCTCGCTGAACGCGCAGCAGCGATCAACAGTGACGTCGAGATTATTCCGGTCGTTGGCGACGTCAGGATGAGCCTCGGCCTGTCTTTGTTCGCGGAGATGGATGTTGTGCTCGGCGGCCTAGACAATCGTGAAGCTAGGCTGTTCGTCAACCAGGCTTGTTGGAAGGCGTCCACGCCCTGGGTTGACGGCGCCATCGAGGGCCTGATGGGCGTGGTGCGGGTCTTTGTGCCGCCTGACACGGCCTGCTACGAGTGCACGCTTAGCGAGCGTGACCATGAGCTCATGGCCGCTCGACGAACGTGCGCGATGCTGACCCGCGACGAAATGCTTGCTGGCAAGACCCCGACGACTGCGACGACCTCGAGCGTTATCGCCGGCATGCAGGCGCAGGAGGCGATCAAGCTTCTGCACGTAGAGCGACTTGGCCCGCCCGTTCTGGCGGGTGCAGGGTTTCAATTCGTCGGCCTGAACCACGACTCCTACGTTGTCCGCTACGGCAGGCGAGACGGCTGTCTGAGTCACGACACCTACGACCTGGAGAATGCGACAGTGGTCGACCACGATGTGAGTTTTGGGGAGCTGCTGAGCATGGCCCAAGCGACACTCGGCTCTGAGGCGGCCCTAGAACTCGAGCACGAGATAGTGCTCTCTGGCACATGCCAGCAGTGTGGCCGCACCGAGGATATTCGCCGGCCCGTCGACTCCTTGACAGCGGGAGCGGGACTATGCGGCACCTGTGGGAACCAGTGGCGACTGAGCTTCACGCACGCCATCGACGATGACTCACCCCTGCTGGGCTGCAACTCGAGCGATCTCGGGCTCCCGCCCGGTGACGTCGTTGTGGCCCACCTCGGTCTCGATCGCAGCTTCTTTGCCCTTTCGGGTCCGGAGTCCGCGACTGACCTGTTGCGGGAGGGGACGGCGGCCGCATGAGCGCGCGAGCACTCATCGCGACGGCTCTTGTTGTGTGCGTCGGGTTCTTCGTGTCGGTTGCCTCGCAGGCCGAGGCGCTGCCGGGTCACCTCGTGTCCATCGCATCGCGGAGCGTCGTAGCTGCGAACAGTTCCGGCAAGCTCAGCACGGCGTTTGGCTTCAGCCATGCGGGCATCATTGTGGTCGGCACTACGACGCAATCGAGCGTCCGGCTAATCACCAACACCGGTGCTGAAGCGACGGGCCAGGTGCAGCACTTGGAAGGCCGCCTTGCGACCGTCGCCGTTAGCGGGATCGACTTAGTGCCACTGCGCTCCAGCGGCGCCCGTCAGATCAACCCAGGCACCCCGACCTATGTCATGGGTTCGCCGCTCGGCTACAACCCCGACAGGATCCGGTACGTCCACCTGCCTGCGTTCACCCTCGCCACGACTGGGCTCCTTAGCGTGCCAGGATCGCTTCCCGCTGCTTTCCTCGGCGCGCCCATCGTGACGCAGGGCGGAAGGCTCGTTGGTGCGGTGGCGTCCGTCGGCGCGGGCGCGTGGAAGTTTGCGCCGCTCGGTCGTCTGCAGGCGCTCGTAGCCGCCGGAAGCAGCACCGAAGGCAGTGGGGTGCCGATCCTCTCGATCGTGGGGGGAGCTGTCCTCGTCTTCCTCGCTGGTGTTGCGTTCGCCATGCTCCACTCCAGAAACCGCCGGCGGCGCGCGGCTGAAGAGGCGGAAATGGCCCGTAGGCGGGCGGGCGCTACACCAGCCACGGAACCCCTCGTTGTGCTGCGTACGCCGGAGCCAGAGCCTGACGATGACTTCGACGTGATCGTTAAATCGCAGGACGAGCCGTGAGTCCCCGCGACCGGCGTTTGCTGAGCGACCTGCGCCAGATGGAAGATCTGGCGAGTAAAGGAGGTGTGACGTTCAGAACCGAGGGCAACCCCCCCGACCTCTACCACGTCATGCTGTCCGGCCCGGGGCTCGCGCTCGACCACGACGGCGGCCTCACCGTGCGCGGGCTCCACCGTTGCGACCTCTACCTGCACCTCGACTATCCTCGACGTCCGCCGGTAGTGACCTGGCTGACGCCGGTCTTTCACCCCAACCTGCTCGGCCCTGATCGCAACGGCGGTGTCTGCATCGGCAGCTGGAGCGCAGCTGAGAGCCTCTCCGACCTTTGTGTGCGGCTCCACGATCTCGTTACGTACCGCTCGCTCAACCCGCATGACGCACTCAATACCGACGCGGCGGCATGGGTGCTCGCCCATGAGATCAAGCCGGGTACTGATGTCTCGGAGCTGACGGGTCTGTCGATGGAGCGCGAGGTTGCCGTCAGCGTGGTAGGGGCCTGAACGGTGAGTTCCCAGCGTGGGCGGAGAGCCCCCTCTCGGGATGACGCTGCGGAGGAACAGCCAGCCCGCCGCCGCAGGCGTCCACCGGACATCGTTGGCCTGAGCCCCGCCTCTGAGGAGACCATCTACCCCCATATCTTCGCCAACGCCGACCGCGAGGTGGGAGGTGTGCTCGTTGGGCGCGCTCCGGCCGACGGTACGCTGCCGCTAATAACCGGTGCAATCCCCGCGATAAGCGCGGACGAGCAGCGTGCCACCCTCACATTCACTCAGGATTCTTGGGCATTCGTTCATCACACGATAGAGACCGACTTCCCGCCTGACGAACAGATCGTCGGCTGGTATCACAGCCATCCTGGCTTCGGCATCTTCCTTTCCGGGCATGACCTCTTTATCCACGAAAACTTCTTCAGCGGCCCCTCACAGATCGCGATCGTCGTCGATCCACTCGCCCAGACCGAGGGCGCCTTCGTGTGGAACGACGGTGAGATTAAGCCTCTCTTTGAGCGGGCAACACCCCGCCGCTGGGTTGCTCCCCCCGAGGTGCGCCGGCGGCCGATGCCGGTCGCGCATGACGGCTCCGAGCAGCCCACGCGCCGACGCCACCCGCTCGCGCTGCTCTTGCTCGCCGCCGTGGTCGTGATCCTGCTAGCGATCGCCTGGATCGTCTATCAGGGCGGAAGGTCGTCGAGCACGAGCGGAGGCAAGGCGACGACCCATCAGTTGACGACCGGCAAGCACGGCAGCGCCGAGGCGCCCTTGCCTGCAGCTCGGAGGTCGCGTTATTTTGCGACTTGGAGCACGAACGTCGACCGGGAAACCCAGCCGCGCGACGCGTCGCGGGGAGACACGCTGACGTGGCGCGCGTCATAGCCACTGCTGAGGACGCGGGCCGCTCGTGTCCGTACTGTCGCTTTCCTTTGAAGGAGGGCGCGCCGGCCGAACGCTGTGACTCCTGCGGCTCACTACATCATGAAGACTGCTGGGTCGACGGTGGCGGATGTGCCGTATTCGGATGCCCCCAAGCCGGCACTGCGGTTCGCGCCGCCGCGGCTCCCACCGGGGCGACCCTGCAGCAATACCCCGGACAACCGTACCCGGGCCAGCCGGTCTATACGCCGCCCCCGACCACGGTCAACGAGCCGCAATACGGTGCGCCGCCAGGATATTCTGCGCCCCCTGCTCCACCGCCGACTGGATCGAGGTCGGTCGGTCCGGCGGCAGTCGTCGTAGCCGCGCTGATTGCCCTGGCCGGCATCGCGGTCGGCGCTGCGGCCGCAGGTGGCGTCTTCAGCAGCGGGAAGTCAACCGCAACGACAGTGCCCACCCAGCCGGCGACCGTTTCCGAAAAATCGAGTGCGCCTTCCGGCCCCACGGCGGCGGAAGAGGAGAGCGACCAGCAGGCTATCGTCGGCGTACTCGGTGAATACCAGTCGGCATATACCGGGCATAGCGTCCACGGCCTGGAACACATCTTTTCGCCGGCTGTCAAGAGGCACGGTCTCGCGGCGGGTGGATGCAGCGTCACGGAAGGCATGGGCAATGTGATCAGAGACTATGAAAGCCAGTTCGAAGAGGGGACCGGCACCTACGAACTAGTGGGTCTGACGCCATCGCAGGTACAGATCGAAAATGCGACCGGTGCGCGTGTCAACACGCATTATCAGATAACCCCTGGCGGCACCGGGTACGTGAACTTCCGATTCGTGGACATCAGCGGGAACTGGAAGATCAGTGAAATCTACGCCACGTGCGCGTAGCTCCGGGCACCTGTCGGCGTCATGGAGAGCGGCAAGGTCGACGGTAGTGCTCACCGCTATTCCGCACTGGCGGCTCCGACCGCTCGGCGGTAGCCTCGTGCAAGGTATGGGGCGCCGGAGGTCTTGCGGCGGATCGAGCACTGACGGCCTCACTCCTCCCTCGTGAGCATCATCGGCGCGTAGAGGGAACTCGCCCGACCGATGGTCCAGACGGGGCCGTTGCGATGGAGAGCATCGCCTCCGACTTCGCAAAGCACTAGGCGCGCTGACCAGAAGCTCTCGAGCGCGGAGGGCACGGCGCTGAGCGAACCCATCGGCGCAGCGGAAGCGACCTCGCGACCGCAGCTGCTGTGTCCAGCTCAGCACGACGGGTTCTCGTATCCGTATCAGCGAGCTGCGGCATTCCTGGTGGCTGACGTTCGACACGCGGCAACTGCTGCGACTCTCCGCGCCGATCGCGTTGCTGGCTGTCCTCAGGCCAAGTATGATGCGCCGCGAGCACGCGGCCGAGATCGTAGGCGCACAAAGCGGATTGGGGGATAAGTGGGCGACCAGCTTCCTGAAGTGAGTAGGGGCGGCCGGATCGAGATCAGCGAGAGCGATCTCGCACCGGTCTCTGATAACCCGCAACCCGCCGCTCCTCCCCCTCCTGCGCCGAAGGCATCGTCGGCGCAACAGCAGCTCAGCACTTCGCTTTCGGCGCCGGCTGGAGGCCCGCTGCCGCCCGCAAAGCAGCCACCTCTCGGTTCCTATTGCGGTTCATGTGGCAACCCGCTGCATCCCGACGCGATGATGTGCCCGCGGTGTGGCGTCGCGACCGCTAGTGCGGCCCAGGCCACCGGTGTGGCCATGAGCGTTGCGATCAACTCGAAGTCCACTGGAATGGCGATCTTGCTGTCGCTGCTGTTCACCGGCGCCGGACAGTGGTACGCCGGGCGCGTCGGCCGCGGGTTCGCTTTCTTCGGAGCAGCGTTCATATCCGGATTGCTGATACTCGCCGTCGTCGGCCTGTTCCTCCTGCCGATCGTTTGGATCTGGGCGGCGATTGACGCCAACAAATGCGCTCAGGAATACAACCAGCGTCTCATGAGCCAGGCCGGGGTGCGGATGCCGCCGGCGACCCTCAACGGTTGACGAAGCTCGACGACCATCGGCCGGCCAGGAGCGCCCTGGCAACCCGAGCGCCTCGCGACAAACCTCTCGGTGGTTGGGTCCGGGGGGCTCACGCTCGGAGCCGGACGGCCGCGGCGCTCGCGACCTGTGCCCTGGTGCTGGGTTGCACAGCCTGCGGCGGTGGAGCCGAGTCCACATCTGCGTCCACGACAGCTGTCAAGACCGTCGTCACCGTCAAGGTCAAGAGCCCGCCTGCCGCCAAGAAGACGCATGCGCCAGTGCACGCGTCCGGCACCTCACTGGCCCGCATGCTCGGACAGATGATGATCTCCAGCTTCGAAGGTTCAGCGCCCACGAATGCCCTGCTGAGCCGTATCAGGGCCGGGTCGGTAGGCGGAGTCATTCTCTTTGCGGGCAACGTCGCGAGCGGAGAGCAAGCCACTCGCGAACTGATTGCAGCGCTCCAGGAGGCGGCCGTGCAGGGCGGCAACCCCCCGCTGCTGATCATGACCGACCAGGAGGGGGGCGAAGTCAAGCGGCTCACGTGGGCGCCGCCGGCACTCGCGCCTAGCCAGATGACATCCGGCAGCCTTGCGCGAGCCGAAGGCGAAGCTACCGGCCGCGCGCTGAAAGCAGTGGGGGTGAACGTCGACCTCGCGCCCGTCGCCGACGTCGAGCGGGCCGTCGGCTCGTTTCTTCACACGCGCGCGTTTGGCTCCTCTCAGGACGAGGTCGGAGAACGCGCATGCTCGTTCGCGCGCGGCGTTGCCAGTCAGGGAGTCGCGTTTACCCTGAAGCACTTTCCAGGCCTCGGCCGCGCCTTGGCGAGTACCGACACCCAGCCAGTGACCATCGAAGCATCATCTGCAGCTATCCGGGAAGATTACGTTCCGTACGTCGAGTGCGGAGGGGAACCCGACGCGCTGGTCATGGTCAACAGCGCGAGCTATCCGAGTCTCACGGGAAACGACACGCCCGCGGTCATGTCCCCCGAGATATACAGCCAGGAGCTTCGGGTAGCCACCGGAACGACGCCACTGACGATCAGCGACGACCTACAAGCCGGCGCGCTGGCCCACGAAACTACACCCGCGGAGCGGGCGATCAACGCGGGCCTCGATCTGCTGATGTACGCGCAGACCGAAGAAGGCTCGGCGAACGCCTACCAAGAGCTGCTAGGTATCGTCCAGTCTGGAGGCATCATGGCGTCGCGGATCGAAAGTGCGTACAGCGCGATCGAGGCTATGAAGGAGCGCGTGGCAGGCGCCAAGCCGGCAGCCGCGACAGCTGGCTCCGGAGAAGGTGCCTACCCTGGCAATATCAGCGCCCCCGAAACGATCAAACCCGAACAGGGTGCCGGCTAGCATGCGCGGGCGCGAGTCAGGCCCGCGTGGACGCCCCTACGCCAGCTGGAGCGCACGGCGCTCCCCAGCCCTGCGCCGCCGCGGATCCGCCCCGCGCATGAAATTCGGCGCCGCGTTCGTCGGTGCCCTGCTCGTAGGTCTCTTACTCAGCGCATGCGGCGAGGCCCGCAACGCCGCGACCGCAGATCAGTGGCGTCCGCTCCTCGCGATCGTCACCGGTGGTACCAGCCCTGGCGACGGCACGCCGGGCGGCGCCTCAGCCAAGACCGAAACCACCCCCGCAACGACCACGCCGGTAACAACTACTAAGAGCCCGGGGGGCGAGCCCGCTCTGAGCCAGGATCGGGCGATCGGACAGATGCTGATCAGCCACGTCTCGGGTCTTTCGGCGTCTCCGCATCTGTTGGCGCGGATTCGTGCGGGCCAGGTCGGCAGTGTGATCTTGTTCGGCGAAAACATCGTGAGCAACGAACAGCTCAAGGCTCTGACATCGTCTCTCCAACAGGCCGCGCGCGCCGGTGGAAACCCGCCGCTCTTCATCGGGCTCGACCAGGAGGGCGGACCCGTGAAGCGCATCCCCAGCGCTCCGCCGACGGAGTCCGCAGCACAGATGGGGTCCTCGGCGAACCCGCGGTCGACCGCCGAGAGGCAGGGCCTGGAGACGGGCGAGTACCTCCGCCGCTGGGGCGTGAACCTGGACTTCGCCCCCGTTTCGGACATCCCCAATACGGCCGACAACTTCCTTGGCGAACGCGCGTTTGGCCACGTCGCCCATCAGGTAGTCGAAGGCGCGACCGGTTTCGCAATAGGTCTCTCGCTCGCCCACGTCGCGGGCAGCGCGAAGCACTTTCCTGGCCTCGGCGATGCGGGAGCGCGCGACACGGATCTTGAAGTCGTGACGATCGGAGCGTCCAAGCGTGAGCTGCGCGAGGGATATGCGCCCTACGAACGGATGGCGGCAAGTGGTGCCTCGGTGGCGCCCATGGTGATGATCTCCAACGCCATCTATCCGAACCTCGACCCTTCCGACCTGCCCGCCGACCTGTCGAGAGTGATTGTGGGCAATGAACTCGCGGCAGCCCATATGGGCAACCGCGTGACTATCACCGATGATCTTGAGGTGCCAGCCGTAGAGCGCTATCCCGATGGGCCGATCAAAGCTGCGCTGGCGGGCGACGACATGCTGATGTTCGCGCAGGACGAACAGAGCTCCGAACGCGCGTTTCGTCAGCTGCGAGCAGCAGTCGCTTCTGGGCTCATCCCGCGAACGCGGGTCATCGCGGCTGCGGGGCGTGTCGACGCGCTCAAGCGCACACTCGATCTCGGCTAGCGCCGAAGCGATGCATAGCCGAGGAAACCGCTAGCAGGAGTGGGATTCCAGGTGTGCCTGGGAGATACGCCAGCTGCCACCTTCGTCGCTAACGCCGTAGCTGCCGGTCCAGCTCTGACATCCGTTGGCACGGCCGACTGTCTGAAGGTGCACAATGTTGACGACGGCTTCGCTGCCCTCACTCGAACCTGGTTCGAAGTTGTAGCTCACGCTTTCCACACCAGATTCTTCCTCGGCTTTCACCCAGCTGGCCTCTTCGCCTCCAAGTGACGCGCTCTCCAGTTCCCACGCGCCCGAGTAGTCGCCAGTTTCAATGTCATGCCAGTGTTCGTTGACGGCGTTGAGTGCGCCTGCGCTCGACGCCGTGGCGTTAGGGGTGGGCGCCGGCGTGGGCGTGGGTTCCCTCGCCACCGGCGTGCTCGTGTGGACGGTCAGCGTTGGGGATTTGACGGTCTTGACTTCCACAACCTTCTTTTCGACGTGCACCGTGCTCGCGGCGGGGGTGTTGCTGGCGGCGTTGTGTGTGCTTGTGGCGGAGGTGATCGCTAGTGCTGCGCCAGCGCCGAGGACCGCCACCGCGGCGACTACTGCGGCGGCGACACCTAGGGAGACCTGTTTACGGGGCTTGCCGGGGTCCGGGGGGGCTGGAGGCGGCGCACCATAAGGAGACTTCGGAGGAACACCACCACCGGCCGGGACACCGGCTGCAGTCGCTCCGTACACTGCCGCAGAGGCAGCCACTGGCGCTGCAGCGGCAAGCACCGCAGTTGACCCTGTGGTGGGGGATGGGCCGGCAGCACAGCCCGTCACACAGCAGCCACCGTTGTCATCCCAGCACTCGGCGTGATGCACCGTACGGCAGAGCTCGCACTCGTGCACCGGCGCGCCATCCTTGATCGGGAACCGGCAGTACGGACACGAGCGCCCAGCCATCTCTGGCGTCGCGACCCCCACCTGACCCGCAGCCACCTCGGCGCTCGGCGAGGCAACCGCCGGATGGATCGGCGCACCACACGCCCGGCAGAACTGCTGGTCCGCAGCCGCCGCGGCACCACAGGCGGGACACGCAGTCATCGCGTGCACCCCCAACAGCGAAGCTCAGGACCCATTGCGCCGAACCGCAGCGCGGCCCCAGACCCACATACCGTTCCGATCGCTTGAAAAGAAAACACATCCACCCCCGAACCGAAACACTACAGGTAACCGGAAGGCGAGTCATGTCCGGCCAACCCGTCGCAGCAGTGCGGACATCGACATTGCCTTACTCCGAGTGACGAGGATGCTCCGTCGCGGCTCATGCTGCCGCGGCCCGCTAGCCGCAGGAGTGAGGTTCAATGTTGGCGCTCGAGATGAGCCATTTTCCGCCTTCGTTGAGCATCCCGTAGCTGCCCGTCCAATAGCGGCAGCCGTACGTTTGATCGTGCGTGACCAGGTGCACGACGTTGACGGTTGCTTCGTCTCCCGAGATCGAGCCCTGTGCGAATTCGTATTTCACGCGGCTGACGCCATTGCCTTCCTCTTCATGCACCCAATGCGCCTCTTCCCCACCGGTATGCGACGTCTCGTGTGCCCACGCGCCCGAGTACTCCTTATTTTCGATGTCGCTCCAATATCCATCTAGCGCCGCGACGGGCGTTTCGGCTTCAGACGCACCGGCTGGCGATGTGCTCGGCGCGGTGGTGCTCGGTGTAGGTTCTGTCTGTGTGACCGTTTCCGTCGTGGTTAGCGGGACGATAGGGGTCGAGGTGTTGCTGGCGGCGTTGTGTGTGCTTGTGGCGGAGGTGATCGCTAGTGCTGCGCCAGCGCCGAGGACCGCCACCGCGGCGACTACTGCGGCGGCGACACCTAGGGAGACCTGTTTACGGGGCTTGCCGGGGTCCGGGGGGGCTGGAGGCGGCGCACCATAAGGAGACTTCGGAGGAACACCACCACCGGCCGGGACACCGGCTGCAGTCGCTCCGTACACTGCCGCAGAGGCAGCCACTGGCGCTGCAGCGGCAAGCACCGCAGTTGACCCTGTGGTGGGGGATGGGCCGGCAGCACAGCCCGTCACACAGCAGCCACCGTTGTCATCCCAGCACTCGGCGTGATGCACCGTACGGCAGAGCTCGCACTCGTGCACCGGCGCGCCATCCTTGATCGGGAACCGGCAGTACGGACACGAGCGCCCAGCCATCTCTGGCGTCGCGACCCCCACCTGACCCGCAGCCACCTCGGCGCTCGGCGAGGCAACCGCCGGATGGATCGGCGCACCACACGCCCGGCAGAACTGCTGGTCCGCAGCCGCCGCGGCACCACAGGCGGGACACGCAGTCATCGCGTGCACCCCCAACAGCGAAGCTCAGGACCCATTGCGCCGAACCGCAGCGCGGCCCCAGACCCACATACCGTTCCGATCGCTTGAAAAGAAAACACATCCACCCCCGAACAGAAACCCTACAGGTGGCCGGCGGTCTTGGCTTGACGCTGCGGGCTCATTCGCAGGAGGACTTGACCGATTGGGCCACGGCACGAAACGTTCCACGTAGTTCGCCGAAGCGGTCTGGCGAGGTCGATCCGAGCACGGCTACGGTGTTGGCGCACGTTTCGAAGAAGTTGGCCGGACCCCGTTCATCGGTCCACCTGCTGTGAGAGCTGGTGGTTGGTTGGTTCTTGCAGGGTAGTGCTGCCGCCGGCGTCGGACGGAGCCGGCGCGTAGCGGCGGCGGAGTTCGGCGCTGGCGGGCGCGGCCGCGTGGGCGGTCTCCCAGCCCGTCCTGAACGCCGTCGGGGTCATCATCCGGTGCGCTCGGTGTGGCCGGTAGCGGTTGTAGTCCTGGCGGAAGTCCTCGATCATCACCTTCGCCTCGGTCGAGGCAGCTGAACATCTCGACGGAGAGCAGCTCGTCACGGACGCGGCTGTTGAAGCTCTCGACGAACGGGTTCTCCCACGGGCTGCCGGGCTCGATGAACGCCGCGCCGGTCCGGGAGAACCTGCACCAGTCTCTGAGGGCGTTGGAGGTCATCTCCGGCCCGTTATCGCAGCGCACGAGCTCTGGCCGGCGGCCCTGCTCGACAAGGATCCCTTCGAGCACGTCGACCACGCGGTCGCCGTCGATCCGCCGCTCGGCCTCCATCGCCAATGCCTCGCGGGTGAACTCATCCACGACGTAGAGCAGCTTCACCGCGCGGCCGTCCTCGGTCACGTCGAACTGGAAATCAAACGCCCAGACGTGATCAGGCCGCTCAGCCCGCAACCTGTCCCCGGGCACGGTCGACTCCCCGCGCCGCTGGCGCTTTCGGCGCTTGGCAGGCACACGCAGCCCCTCCTCCCGCCACAGCCGCTGCACCCGCTTACGATTGACGCTCCAGCCCTCCCCGAGCAGATGCTGATGCGCTTGGCGGTACCCCCACCGCGGCCGCTTGCGGGAGAACCGCCGCAGCTCCGCCCGCAACGCCGCATCCTGCGGCGCCACGAGCGGCTCGTGGCGCTGCGTGGAGCGATGCTGACCAGCCAGCCGGCACGCCCGACGCTCGGAGAACCCGAGCCGCTCCTGCAACGCAGCAACGGCTCGGCGCCTACGGGCCGGGCTCAGAAGTTTCCCGCCGAGAGCTCCTTGAGCCCCTGAATATCCAGCGCCTGATCCGCGACGATCCGCTTCAACCTCGCGTTCTCGCCCTCGAGCTCCTTCAACCGCTTCACGTCCTCGGCCTTCATCCCCCCGAACTGGTTGCGCCACCGGTGATACGTCGCCTCGGCGACCTCCAGATGCTTGACCACCTCCGGCAGCTCCCAGCCCTCGCTGAGGAGCCTGTCGGCCTCCCTCAGCTTCCGGACGATCTGCTCCGGCGTATGCCTGCGTCGCGACATGAGATAGCTCCTTCGACCCATTCAACAGGGCCATCGAAGCTCTCACAACACCCGGACCGATCCAGGGGGTCCCGCAAGTAGTCGATCCGCTCGCTTCCTTCATCGTCGAATACCCACATCCACGAGTTGCGGCCCGCTAGGTCTCCCGGCTCGTAGGAGATCTCGTGGTAACTGCGTGATTCCTCGAGTGTCTTGTGGACAGGTTCCGCATCCTGTTCCGGCGCGAGATGCGTAGGAGTATGGAGATCGATCAGGACGTAGTCAGACAGGCCCGTGTCGCCGCTCCACCTGCTCTCGCTTTCGCTGGGCCGCTGGAGTTCGTTCTCCGTCATCGTCCAGCCCCGGGGCAGCTCTGCCGAGTATGAAGCGGCGTCATACGGGACCAGTTCTATCGCGCCGTTGGGCGTGGTCCCCCTCCCGGCGCCCTCCGTAGCGGACGTTTCCGACGAGGAGCGCGGGGCCGTGGTCGCCGACGACTTTTGCGGGACCGCGCCACTCGGTGCCGAACTCGCTGGGGGGCGGCCTCCCGAACTGCTGACGGCTATTGCTACACCGGCTCCCAGGATCAGCACGAGGGCCACGACGGCGGCAGCGGCCGCGAGCGGTACTTGTCTGCCGGCTCGTGGCGCGACCGCTGGCGCTTGGGAAGGTGATGCGAAGCGAGGGGCAGGCGACCGGACAGTCGCTGCCGCGGATTGCGTGCGTGCAGCTGGCGATGGTCCCGCTGCACAGCCGGTGATGCAGCAGCCTCCGTTGTCCTGCCAGCACTCGGAGTGATGAACGGCCTTGCACTCCGGGCAGGTGTAAATAGCACCGCCTTCCTTCACCGGGAACCGGCAGTAGGGACATGTCACGCCGATCGTCTCTGGCGAGACGGCGACCTCGGTCTTGGTTTCGGCCGACGCCGAGAAGACCGGTGCGCCGCACTGTGGGCAGAAGCGCTGCCCGACTGCGATGGAAGAGTTGCATCTCGAACAGGCGCTCACTCGCGTCCCTCACTCGATTCGTTGCACACGGGCGCACCGTGAGCCATAGGCCAGATGATCCCCCACCGGCTGACTATGCGACCGTCCATCGTCAGCTCGGCGACTGGGGGTGGAAGCCTACCGTTGCAGTCGAGCGCGCGACGACTGCATCCGGCCTCCGAATGCCGCTCGCGCGAGTCGGGCGCGCCGCTCGTGGACCGTGCAACGTGGGTGGCAGAGGGTCGCGAGGCCTACGCCATCTCCCACGAGAAAGTGTCGCATGGGGGCGTTAGGCTGCTCGTGTGGGTCCTTGCCCACATCGCTCAAGTGACTTCACCGCGGGAGGAGTCGACTTGCCTGGACGCATTCCCAACGGAGCTCTGACCAGCCGCCTGCCCGGCGAGCAGAGGGCTGCCCTTGTGGCCCGGTGTGCTGCTCGCGACATCTAACTGCGACCACGCCTCCGAAGCGTTCGGCGTGAGCAGCTCGATCTATTGCACGCACTGCGGCACGGCGATGGCGTTGGGCGCGGCGCGGTGCTCAGTTTGCGGAACCCCGCCGCGGCCAAGGCGCCGATTGTTCTCACTGAGGATGACTTTCGGCACGAGAGCGCTGCCATAACGGACCGAGTCCGGCAGCTGACCGAATGTCCAGTGACGGCCCTGTCAGCATTCAGGGTGCGGCGCCCTCGACAATGCCACGCCCGCGCAGGCCGCCTGCCCCATCCTCACCGCGTCGAGCACGCCAGCCCGGTGCGCCCCGCGGCGTCACAGCGGACTCTGCGTCGTCGAGTTTGACAGTGGCACGGGGCCCTGTGCCTGACACGCCCTTCGCCGCGCGCGGGAGCACGCAGGCGCAGCGGCGAAAGCAGTCAGGCAGCATGTCGCCCGCGGTCGCTCCGTCGCCGTCGCTGGCGGGTTGATCTCTTGGCTGTGGGGCATTAGCTGCGTACTCGCTGGCATTGCTGTCATCATCGCGGGGTTCATCTCGGTGGGTCCACGAAGCGCACATGCGCTGCTTGGAACACCGGCTAGGCGCACCCGGCCTCTTGCGCTCGATCGCCTGTGTAGTCGAGCACTAGCTCCGGATGATGGATCTCGGGGTCCGTGCAGCGTGACCAGCTAGACAAGCGACGGTCCGCTACGACCAACGTGGAGGTGCGGTTGGCGCCTCTCGCGCGGCGGCGGCGGGTTGACTCCCGGACCGGAACCAGTCCGACGCGCGCGCGGCTCGGAGACGGGAAGACCCGTGACTGGCTCTCCTAGACCTACTCGGACGACGGTGGTCGCTGAGGATCATCTGGGAGCTGCGAGGTGACGGCGTCAGGACATTTCGAGACCTTCAGAGTCGGTGCAGCGATGTATCCTCAAGCGTCCTCACGGAGCGGATACGCGAACTCAGGGAGGCAGGCATCGTCACTCCCCGAGACAGCGGCTATCACTTGACGCTCGAAGGACGCGAGCTGATGCGGTCGCTGGAGCCGCTGAACGAGTGGGCCGAGCGATGGTCGTTACGCGCCACAACCACCGGCCAAGCCCCCACGGGTTCAGATCCTTGCACGGGTTGACTGGGCGATAAGGCGCTCGGGAAAGGCTGTCGGCGCACGAAGCCCGATCTTGCGCTTAGCCCGCGAAATCGTTCTCGTTTCCCCTCTGTCCCGCTTGTGACCACCCTCGCCTTCCGCGCTCGGTGATGGCGGTCAGGATTCGAAGCTACAACGCCAAGTTCTAGGCTGCAAAGCGAGGTAGGGCATACACTCAAGCGCATGGAGATCTGGGAGCTAAATCACCTTCATGTCGTCGCTCGGCGCCCACAGATACTTCGTTCCGACGACGACGCGAACCGCGTAATCGCGCTGCTCCTCCCGCAAGGCGATTCCCTCCAAGAGCACCAGGTACACGAGCATGCACTTGTATTCCTCGTGCGGGGTGGTCTCCTCATCAGCGCGGGTGCCAGCGAGCGAACGCTGTCAGCGCCAAGCCTCATCCACTTCGATCCCGGCGAGCGCCATGAAGTTCGTGCGATCAGCGAGGCGCGACTCGTTCTGTGCCTAGCCCCGTGGCCCGGATCTGGCCACCCGAGCCGACCCCAGGGCGGATAGAGACCACCCGCCCGAGCTACCCCCCGGCTTGCCGGTCCGGACGCTGCAGACTTGCTCGGGCGTCGGGCCCGTGACGATTGTGGTCCTCGGAGTCTTGGGTCGCGCTCCCCGGTCAAGATTAGATCGGAGCCCGTAGCAAGCCACCCTGCAGCGGCGAACCCAGGGCGGCTTGCCCAGCCCTGGGGCAAGCGACGCCGGACTGCTCCGCGCCAGCCGGCGTTGGGCCCGCGGCCGTTGCGCCTCGCTCGTTGCCTTTTCAACATTACGAAGCCAGCCACGGAAAGGGCGGCATGTGCAGTCTTCGCGTCGATAATCGGACGGCTGCAAGGTCGAGTCTTGCCGGGCCACTACGAAAGCCTTGAAGGTCGGTCGCAAAACGGGCCAGCACGACATGCGGCCAGCGTCCGCGATCAGTCTATGCTACGCCCCGCGGCCCGGAAATTCCGGTCCAAGAGCCAAAACCATTCGGGGGGAACGATTGCATGACGGGGAACACGGGACCTCGCAGGTCTGTCAAGACCCGCATCTTCCAACTAAGCTCGTCCGTGCTCGCCGGCGTTGTGCTGCTTGTGGGAGCAAACCGGATGCCGCGGGACGTCACCTTAGCTGTCGCCCGCGGCCGCACGCGAATCTGAGTGGCTGCGTGTACAGTCATCTCAACCTGACGCGCGCCAACTTCACAGGGTCGAATCTAACGGGCGCGCTCATCACCCACTCGACTCTTACACGCGCAACATTTTCCCATGCGAGTCTCACCGGTCTGCGAAGTGGGGGGGATCGAGGCGCCCGTATGCGACTTCCACGCGGCTGGTCGCTCACGGGAGGCTACCTGCTGGGTCCTCGTGCGGACATCGCCGGAGCGGACCTTGCGCACGTTAACCTCACTGGGCGCTCCCTTCAGGATGTAACGATGACTGGCGTCGATCTCGATGGCGCCACCATCACGGGGGCCAACTTCACCGGTGCCCTGTTTGCCGGACTCAGTGGCACCGGGGTGACCGGCGGTGCCGCTGGGCTCCCGAACGGGTGGACCCAGCGAGCCGGCGATCTCCTCGGACCGACTGTCGACCTAGCCGGCGCCAGCTTGGCCGGCGCCAACTTGACCCAGGTCAATCTGAGCGGCGCGAACCTGACAGGAGCGACTCTCACCGGCGTGATCCTCAATGAAGCGGCGCTCACGGGGGCTTTGTTGAGCGGTGCGCATTTCGAAACGGCTCACGCCGTGCGTCTCGACTTGGAAGGGGCCGACCTCGACGGCGCCAACCTCAGCGGTGACGAGCTCACCGAGGCCAATCTCACGAAGGCCAGCCTGACAGACGCATCGTTGGCAGGCGCGCAGCTCACGGCTGCACTGTCCAAGGCACGATGCTTGCGGGCTCCAACCTCGGCGCCGCGAGCTCCGGGAGTCTCACTGGCGTACCGGCTAGTCTTCCAACCAGCTGGGAGATAGTCGCAGGCGCCCTCGTCGGACCGGGCGCCGCACTAACGGGCGCAGATCTGTCACAGCAGAACCTTTCGGGCGCTGTCCTTTCGGGCGCCCAGCTCTCCGGCGCCGACCTCGTCAAGACCAACATCTCAAACGCCGACCTCGCCGGGGCGCAGCTCTCCGGTGCGAACATGTCAGGCGCCGACCTGGCGAATGCAACGCTGGCTGCGGCCGACATCGAATCTGCGCAGCTATCCGGTGCGAATCTCAGCGGCGCGAGCCTTTCCTCTACCACTGGAGCTCCGGCGAGTGTGCCTGTCGATTGGTCGGCCACCGGCGGAACGCTCACGCAGGTTCCCTCGGCGGTCCGGTCCGGCACTACTTTCAGCCAGGGTCAGTGGATTGAGTCTCCGAACGGCGAGTTCACCGTCAACATGCAGTCGGACGGCAACTTGGTCGAGTACCAGGAAGGCACGGCCATATGGGCAACTGGGACGAGCGGAGCGGTCACGACAGTGATGCAGACCGACTGCAATCTCGTGATTTACAAATCAAGCGGCGTCGGTCAGCCCGCGGCGGCGCTATACACGACAGGCACCGGCGGCGACCCAACGGGAAACTGCAGCTTCGCGGTCGCGGCAGATGGAACGCTGTCGGTCACCACCTCCGAAGGTACGATTCGATGGGCGCGTTATCCCAACGGCACCCTCTTCACCATCGGATCCAGATGAGCCAGAATGCGCCGGTATATTCCGGGCCGTCCGCCTCCTCCACGCCGATTGGGACGATCCCGACTGGAGACTCGCCGGACTACGTTTGCTGGACTACCGGACCGGCGGTGGGTAACGTCAATGTCTACTTCTATATCCTCTGGCAGGGCGCTGCGGGATACTACCCATCCTACTATGACAACAGCGTGTACTCGACCGACGAACGGATCTCGATCGACTATGGCATTCCACGCTGCGGCTCGGTCCCGACAACCTTCACGCCGCCGAGCAACGGCTCGACCGGCCGGACCGGACCTACGACGATAAAGGCCCCGATCGCGGTCACCAGCGCCGTCGCCATATACCCTGGAGCCTCATCGTCGTCCGGCGCACCGCTAACGACGATGCCGGCGGGCACTGTCCCGGGCTTTCTGTGTTGGACGACCGGCCCGGTCACCAACGGCGTCGACGTCTGGTTCAAGGTCTACTGGAACAGCGCCACCGGCTACTACGCTTCGGGAGACGACAACAGCAGCTACACCACCGACAGCCAGATCACGAGCAAGTATGGGATCCCGAACTGCGGAGGCTCGTCCCCGAGCACGCCGACCACCGGAGGAGGGGGAGCCGCTCCGCCAAGTAGCGCTACCGGAAACGCGGGCATCGAGGCGGCTGCCGCCAACTGGGCTCGGGCACAAGCCGGTTCCACGGCGTGGGAGTACCGCTGCCTGACCTTCGTTTATCGCGCGTGGGAAGCCGCCGGACTTTCCCGCAGCGTGCTCAACTCGATCGCCGGGTTCGTTCCGAACTCCGACACCTATCCGATCGACCAATGGCGCTACTGGACTAGCGGCCATCCTCCGGGTGGAATTTGGCATGACGGATTCGACCCCGCTCCGCCCACTGGCGCGATGATCTTCTACTCTAATAAGCTCGGAGACGAAGACAGCCACGCGACCGTCAGCCTCGGAGGAGGGTCAATGATCTCGCCGGGGACTCGGGGTGTGACCGGACCGGTGTCAGTCACGTACAACGACTACGCAACCATGCTCGGTTGGTGGATGCCGAGGTAGTGAGTACCGAGCAAATACGGAGAGGATTCCGCGTCGTACTCAGCCAATGTCGAACGCCCAGAGAGCTTCGACGCATCTCACTGAGTGTGGGTCCGTGACACCGAAACGGGGACGGGCACTAGCTCAGCGACGGTCGTATGGTCGCGAGCGCGATGGTCACGATCCCCCGGTGCTAGTTCGGGCGAATATCGACGTCATCCGGGAGTGCCGGCCCTCAGGGACGAAGATGGTGCTCCGGCCCATCCGAAGATCGGGGATGTCGGAATAGTGGATGCGACAAGGATGCCGGCGCCCGTCGAACAAGGCGGACCCAACAGCGCGGAGCGCCTTCAGGCTCTGCGACGCCCAGGGATGGGCATGGTTCAAATGAGCGTGCACAAGAAGGGAGGAACGTACTCGACAGTCGTTGGCTGACAGGCGGCCGCAATTGTTGACATGTCTTCCTCGCTGCCTCTCGTGTGGGTGGTGGCGCCCGCGAATGCCAGCGAGCGCAGTCTGCTCGTAGACAATCTGCTGCCGAGGTTGTTCGAACGTTGGCCGGACATCTAGATGCACACGCTTGTCGGCGACGGCGGTTATGAAGGAGAGCGTATGTACCGGGATTTAGAGGATCGTTACTCACTGCATCCCGTGTTCGCTCGCGGTGAACACCGCGTGACTGAGAATGTCGGTCGTGGCCGGGACCTCGAGAAGGTAGTCAACGGCCAACCGTACTGCCGATGTGGGCCGATGAAGTTTCGTGGCCGAGAGGGCTTCTACTCGGTGGAGCAGCGACTCAGGGACGGGCGACCAACGGGAGAGCCTGACCGGACCGCCCGGGCCGACCCGGAATCCGATGGCAATGCCCCAATGGCCTGTGTCGGGAACAGTCGCTTTGGGTCGCCCAGGATCCACGCGACCACACCTGGTGGCCGCGAGCAGGCGATGGCGACGATGCGTATGACCGGTTGGCACCGGAAATCAGGCGATCGGCGGTCGAGTCGGTCTTTGGTGTCCTCAAGCAGTCTGGTGTCGGAGTCCGCGATGGTCGCGCGCTATAGGCCCACGACAGTGGGATCACATGGCTCGTCGGCCCCCATTTCCTGGGACGCACGGCCAGACGGCTCGCGCACGAGAGCGGCAGCTATGCGGATTTTCGAGCCGACTTCAGAGAACTCGGGCTTCACGAGCCTGGAGCGCCGCCGAGCCCCGCCCGAGCCAGCGAACTTAGGACAGCGTCGGCCCGAGCGCCTGCAGTGGGGTTGGCCCGACGGCGGGCGCCTCGATGCGCCGACGCGCCGCGCTGCCTAGCCTGGAAGCGTCTGGGGCTGCTGCTCTCGTCGCGTCGAACGTGGCATCGAGCCTCAACACTGGCGACAAACCGCCCGCACTTCGGCGACAAGAGCCCGGAAACTCGCGAAATCTGGCTCAGAGTGCTGAAAGACCTGCAAACCGGCTGGTCCGAAACTCGCGACCCGAACGCGCGACTCCCCCGACGATCGTCTAGCCTTGCGACGTCGCCCTTGGAGGGGTGGCAGAGCGGTTGAATGCGGCGGTCTCGAAAACCGTTTCAGGCCTGATTGGTCTGACGAGGGTTCGAATCCCTCCCCCTCCGTCTTGTGAAGTCTCGGGACATCGGAGACAGATGTCTCGGGACATCGTAGACAGCTCAGGCTTGGCCGAGGGGCTGGTAGTCGCGGGTGGGGTCGAGCGTTAGCTCGCGTAGCAGTTCGCCGTCGGTGGTGATCACTCGGATGCTTCGGTCGGCGATTAGGAGCTTGACCTGGCGGCCTTTGTGGGCTCTTCCGAGCCCGATGTGGTGCAGGCGGCTCATGTAGCGCAGGCTGATCGTGCCGGTCTGGTCGACCCTGTCCTCTCTGACCCGGAAGTGCGTTCCGGGCTTCACGGCCGCCGGTCTTGCCTTGATGCGGGCGTTGTAGGCCTGTAGAGGGGTTTGTTTGCCGAGGGCCCTGTGGGGCCTGACGTTGTTGTAGTAGCGGACGAAGGTGTCGAGCTGCCCCTGGAGCTCTGTGAGCGTTTCGGCCGCGGGTTGCTTGTCGAGGTAGCGCTTGAGTGTCTGGTGTAGGCGCTCGATCTTGCCGCAGGTCTGGGGGTGGTAGGGCCGGGAGTTCTTGGAGGTGATCCCGAGCCGCTGGAGCTCTGACTGCAGCAGCACCTTTCCTTTGCGGGGTGTGGCGTTGAACACGGCGCCGTTGTCGGAGAGGAAGCAGGCGGGCAGGCCGTGCAGCTCGGCTGCGCCGTGGAAGACATCCACGACATCCCTGGCCTTGACCGTCGCAAACGCGCGGGAGGCCAGGAACAGGCGCGAGTGATCATCGATCACGTTGAGGATCTCCGCGTGCTCGCCGCCCGAGAGCTCCCAGTGGGTGATATCGGCCTGCCACATCTCGTTCGGTAGCTCGGCCTGGAAGCGGATCAGCGCGGAGCGCGGTCGCTTCTGCGGCTGGGGCACGATCAATCCCTCTCTTCTGAGGATCCTCCAGATCGTCGAGTTGGAGGGCACCGGCCTCGGGTCGAGCTGCTGGGAGAGGTGGAAGGCGATCGTTTGCGCTCCGCAGTCGTGGCCTTCCTCGGAGGAGCTGGTTGCGCAGCTGGACGATCGCCCCGACGATCTCCCGCGGG
>CAVUCP010000010.1:0-216374 GCA_963740075.1 uncultured Solirubrobacteraceae bacterium
AGACGGTATTCAATGGGATTTGTCCCTCATTAGCAAGGGTTCAGACGTAAAATTCCTGTTGGACACAGGTGGAAAGAGGGCGTATCACTCTCATCCCTGCGGTCAATCCGCCGTCTTCGGTAGATGGCGCTCGGTGTTCGTGAGGGGGCTTCAGGCCACGCCGGCGTGGCGACGGCGCTCTACGCCGTGGTGCGCCCGGGCGCGCCGGCGGTCGATCCTGAGGACCGGTCCGACGTCGCGGCCGATGCCGCGGAGCACGTACGCGTCGCGTGCCGAGCTGTAGCGCAGCACGGGGCGAAGCAGTGTGATCCAGTGCTTGGCCACGTAACGTCGTGGCCTGTGTACGGTCCGCATCTCAACTCATCCTTGCGATCAGCGTCGTTTGCAACTAGGCAAGCATTCTTGCAGATTTCCCTGCAAAGCGCCAAAAACAAGGGGTAACTACTGAGCCAAGGGCGTCAGCTCAACCCGCCTACCCTGTTCTTGGTCGGGGCGCCGGCGGCACCGCCACCGCCGGTGCCCGTAGTGCCCTGGCGACCTCTTCGTCGTGTTTGGCGACGAGGTCCAGAGCGATGTCGAAGAGCGCGGCCACCACGGCGCGGGAGTCCTCCCGACGCCTGGCGAGCCCGATCGCGATCGGCTCGACGTCGCTGAGCGGGATCGCGCGGACGCCGTGGCCCTCGATCGGCGGCACCATGAAGCCGGGCAGAACCGACACTGCCTTGCCCGCGGAGACGAGCGCCCACACCTCGTCGAGCGTGAGGGGTGTCTCGGTGGTCACGGGTGGGTCATGGCCGCGCCTGTCGCTCAGCCAGGCTTCGGCGGACCACTCCTCAGAGACGCTCGGGTGCCGGCCCGGGAATGTCTCGCCGGCGATGTCGTCGAATTGGATCGCAGCCTCGCCCGCGAGCGGGTGGCGGTCCGGGAGCAGGACGTAGCGGGGTGAGTGGAAGACCGTCGCGACGACCACGTCGGGGTCCACCGGCGGAGGGGGAAGCATCAGCTCCGCGTCGATCAGCCCGCCCTTGAGCTCGACGAGCCTGTCCGAGGGGTGCAGGTGGCGAACACTCACCTGGACGTCCGGTTTCTCCTCCATCACGCGGCGCATGATCGGGCGCGCTATCGGGTGAAAGCTCGGCGAGAAGCCGAGGACGACCGCTGACTCGCCGCGCACCCACGGACCGAGCACGTCGGCCGCCTCCCGCGCCGCGGTCACGGCGATGCGCGCCTTCTCGAAGAACGCGGCGCCAGCGGGTGTGAGGTCCACTCCTCGAGGGTGGCGCTCGAACAGCTTCACGCCGGCGGTCGCCTCGAGTTTGGCGATCGACTGTGAGAGCGCGGGCTGCGCGACATGCAGCCGGGAAGCCGCGCGGGTTATCTGCCCCTCTTCGGCGGCCGTGACGAAGCAGTAGAGCTGGCGAATGTCGAACGGCGGGTACATCAATCCCCCTCCAGCTGAAGCGCGGCGCCCCTCACCTGTACGGCGCGCTCGCGGCGCTGATCATTACACGCACAACGTACGCTTCGGACGCCCGCGAAACGGCGGTATAGCCCCTGACACTGTCTGCATAAGGAGCGTGCATGTGTTAACTGGTCGCACGCCCGTTGCGGCTTCTGACGAAGATGTCCCGCAAATGTGCGGTTGCGTATCAGTGAAATCGGGCAACCGCGCGCGCCGTGGAACTCCGCCGCTCGCTTCCTGGGGTGTTACAGATTTTCACATGCAGGGGGTGGCCGCGTGGCGGCCATGTAAGCCCTTGCGGCGGCGCGGACCCTAGAAGGGCTCCTCCACGGTGACGGTGCCCTCACCGGAGAGCTCGAAGGCGCTGTGGAGCGCCTGGACGGCGCGGGGAACGCTGTCGCTGTCGATCACGCAGGAGATCTTGATCGGCGACGTGGAGATCATGTCGATGTTCACACCTTCGTGGGCGAGAACACCGAACACCTTCGCGGCGACACCGGGATGCGAGCGCATGCCCGCGCCGACGATCGAGACCTTCCCCATCTCCTCGTGCGCGCCCATCTCCTGGAACGCGACGCCGGCGAGCGGCTCGAGCGCGCCGCGCGCCGCGCGCAGGTCCTCGCGGGGGACAGTGAATGAGATCTCGGCGCGGCCACCCGCTGAGACCGGCTCGTTCTGGACGATCATGTCGACGTTCACGTTGGCGCCAGCGAGCGCCTCGAAGATCCGTGCGGCCGCCCCGGGGCGTCCGGCACGCCGGTGAGCGTGAGCCGCGCTTCGGCGGTCGTGTGGGTGACTGCGGTTATGAGTGGCTGCTCCATCGTCTCTCCTTCCGCCAGCACCACGGTACCTGGCTGCTCGTCGAATGACGAGCGGCAGTGGATGCGCACTCCGTGGTTGCGCGCATACTCGACCGACCGGAGCTGCAGCACGCCGGCGCCGGAGGCGGCCATCTCGAGCATCTCCTCGAAGGAGACGGTGTCGAGCTTGCGAGCGTCCGGGACGATTCGCGGGTCGGCCGAGTAGACACCCGCGACGTCGGTGTAGATCTCACAGACCTCGGCGCCGAGTGCCGCTGCGACGGCGACCGCGCTGGTGTCCGAGCCGCCGCGTCCGAGCGTCGTCACGTTCCTCGCGTTCTCCGAGACACCCTGGAAGCCCGCGACCAGGACGATGTTGCCCTGGTCGAGTGCGGTGCGGATGCGGTCGGCGCGGACGTCGAGGATCAGCGCCTTCGTGTGGGACTCGTCGGTGACGATCCCGGCCTGCGAACCGGTGAGGGAGATCGCACGGTGCCCGAGGTCGTTGATCGCCATCGCGCACAGCGCACAGGAGATCCTCTCCCCTGTGGAGAGCAGCATGTCCATCTCCCGCGGGTCGGGGGCGGCCGAGACCTCCTCGGCCATGGCGATCAGCTCATCGGTCGTCTTCCCGCGCGCGGAGAGGACGGCGACCACCGAGTGCCCCTGTTCGCGCTTGTCGACGATCCGCCTGGCCGCGCGCTTGATGCGCTCGGCATCGGCGACCGAGGTGCCCCCGAACTTCATGACGATGAGATCAGACATCGGCCTCAGGATATTGGCCGCCGCGCAGCGCGCGCGTCAGAGTGTTCGCCTGCCGGCGAAAGCCTTGCCCAGCGTGACCTCGTCGGCGTACTCCAGATCCGACCCCACGGGGAGCCCGCTCGCGAGGCGGGTGACCCGCACCTGCGGCGCACGGCTGCGCAGCTCCTCGGCGATGTGGAGCGCGGTCGCCTCACCCGTCGTCGTGGGGTTGGTCGCCAGCACCACTTCCCGGACCGCCGGGTCCGGTGCCTGCACGCGCGCGAGAAGCTCGGCGATCCTGAGGTCCTCCGGGTCGATGCCGTCGATCGGAGAGAGTGCTCCGCCGAGTACGTGGTAGACGCCGTGGTACTCGTGGGTGCGCTCCATCGGGATCACGTCGCTGGGCTCCTCGACCACGCAGATGACCTCATGCTCTCGCCTGGTGTCCTGGCAGATGCGGCAGCGTGTCTCGTCGGTGAGGTTGAAGCAGACCTCGCACAGGCGGATTCTTTCCTTGACCTCCCGGATCGCGTCCGCGAGCGCCGCGGCGTCGTCGGTCGAGGAGCGAAGGATGTGGAAGGCGAGCCGCTGCGCGGTCCGGTTGCCGATCCCGGGCAGCTTGGAGAGCTCTGTGACCAGGCGCTGGACAGGCGGCGCGTGGGAGGTGCTCACAGGCCGGGGAGCCCCAGGCCCCCGAGGCCGCCCATGTCCAGGCCCGCGGTCGCCCCGCCGAGCTTGCGCTCCGCGAGCTCCTGGGCCATCCTGAGTCCCTCGTTGACGGCGGCGAGGACCATGTCGGAGAGGATCTCGACGTCCTCCGGGTCCACCGCGGCAGGGTCGATGGTGACCTCCCGGACCTGTTGGTCCCCGCTGACCTTCACGGTGACCATCCCGCCGCCGGCGGAGGCCTCGACCACCTCGTTCTTGAGCTCCTCCTGGGCGACCTGCATGTCGTGCTGCATCTTCTGGACCTGCTGCATCATCTGCTGCATGTTGGGCATCCGCGGCTGCTTGGGCATCAGGCGCCTTTCTCGTTGCTGGTCACGGCTTCACCGCCGCGCTCTTGCTCGCGGCCGGGCTCCTCGCCCGACTCAGGATCCCACTCGCCGTGGACCTCCTCGGCGTCGAACTCGTCCATCAGCCGCCTGACCCACTCCTCCCCCGAGCGCTCACCGGCGGGCTCGCCCGCGGGGCGCGGCTCGCTTTCCTCGCCCAGCGCGTATGTGAGCCGTACGCGGACGCCCGTGATGGCCTGCAGCGAGTTTCCGACGATCGTCTTGTTCGCGGGGTCTTCGGCCTTCTTCTTCAGGAACTGGGCTGTAGAGGCGAATGTGAGCGTCAGCTCCTCCCCGTCCAGCGCCGTCGGTGCGGCATCGGCGATCAGCGCGCCGAGCAGGGCGTTCTCGCTGCGCACCAGGTCCACCACCGCGGTCCACAGCGAGCTGACCATCTCGAGGTCTGAGCCCTCGGCGCCAGGCGCCGCAGGCGTCGCAGGGGCGGCCGGCGGCTGCTCCGGAGCGGGCGGCGAGGGATCGCCGGCGGCTGCGGGCATCTCGGGAGCCGGCGCGACGGGCGCGGGTGGCGGGCTCGGCGCCGCAGGGATGCTCGCGGGCTCCAGGGAGGCTGCCGCTGCGGGCGCGGACGGCGGCGCCGGCTGCTCGGGCCGGCTCGGTCCTGCTCCCCGCTCGAGACGCTCGATGCGTGCGAGCAGCGCCCGTGTGGAACCGTCGACCTCGGGGCGTGCGCCCTTCACGAGCGCGAGCTCGAGCCGCGTGCGGGCGTCGGCTCCGGCGCGCATGGCCTCCTTCGCCTCGCCGAGCAGCTCGAGCAGCCGAACGACCACCGCGGCCGGCACTCGACCGGACTGGGAGAGCAGGCCCTGGTCTGCCTCGGGTGTCAGCGCGAGCTCGGCGGGAACCTCGCCGAGCGTCTGGACGACCAGCAGTTCGCGTGTGCGGGTCTCCAGGTCCTCGGTGAAGGATTCGGCGTCCTGGCCCTGCTCGGCGCAGAGCTCCACCGACCGGAGCGCCGCCGCCGCGTCACCCTGCGCGACCGCGTCGATAGTCGACGCGAGCAGCTCCGAGTCGGCCACGCCGAGGACTGCGAGCACGTCCTCGAGCGCGATCGTGCTGCCGCTGTAGGTGACTATCTGCTCGAGCGTCCCGAGCGCGTCGCGGAAGCTGCCCGTCGCGGCGCGTGCGAGCGCCGCAACCGCGGGGGGCGGGATCTCGATCGACTCGGCGTCGGCCACGCGGCGCACGACGCTCGCGATCTGCTCGACGGTGGGCCGGTGGAAGTCGAAGCGGTGGCAGCGGTCCACGACCGTCGGCGGGACCTTGCCGGCCTCGGTGGTCGCGAGCACGAACACCGTGTTCGGCGGGGGCTCCTCGAGCGTCTTCAGGAACGCGTTCCATGCCGCGTTGGAGAGCATGTGCGCCTCATCGAGGATGTAGACCTTGCGCCGGCCGCTGACGGGGGCGAAGGCGACGCTGTCCCGCAGTTCGCGGATGTCGTCCACGGAGTTGTTGGACGCGGCATCCATCTCGATCACGTCCAGCGACGTGGCGGCCGCGATCGAGACGCACGATTCGCACTTCCCGCATGGTTCGATCGTGGGTCCGTTCTCGCAGTTCAGGCATGCAGCGAGGATCTTGGCCATCGAGGTCTTCCCGGTGCCGCGGGAGCCCACGAAGAGGTAGGCGTGGTGCACCTTGCCCTGCTGGACCGCGTTGCTGAGGGTCCTGACGACGGGCTCCTGGCCGACGACGTCGGCGAAGGTGCGCGGACGGTGCCTGCGGTAAAGCGACCGCTGCTGCTGTTGTGGCTGCTCCTCTACCGACACCGTTCAGCTGAGTCTATCCACGCCCGTGCGACCCGGTGTACGGCCTCTGCTCACCGCGCCAGCGGGTAGCGTCCCGCCCAATGACGGCCCCGGACCAGTCGCGAACCGAACGCCTGCTCGCCGCGCCGGTGATCGTCCTCGGAGCGCTCCTGCTCCGCGTGATCGCGGGCGTGGGGTTCGCCAACTACGACACCCTTTACGCGCTCGCGTGGGGAGGGCAGCTCTCTCGCGGAAGCGTCCCGGCCTACGACGTTCCGATCGCCCCGACACCCCATCCGCTGGTCGAGGTGCTCGGCGTCATCCTCTACCCGCTCGGCCCTCGCGGCGTCGAGAACGTCACCGTCGCGCTGGGCTTCCTGGCCCTGTCCGCATGCGGCTGGGTCATATACCGCCTCGGGGCGATCTGGTTCGGGCGCGCCGCGGGCGCGCTCGCGGCGCTGCTGTTCCTCACGCGGGTGCCGGTGCTGTCGTACGGGGTGCGCGCGTACGTCGACATCCCCTACCTCCTGCTCGTCCTCGGAGCTCTGCTGGTCGAGTCCCGCCGCCCGCGCGCGGGGGCTCCCGTGCTGATCCTGCTCGCGTTCGCGGGGCTGCTGCGCCCCGAGGCGTGGGCCTTCTCCGGCCTGTATCTCGTGTACGTGCTCAGGCTGGCGCCGTGGCTGCGGCCGAAGGGGGAGCGCGCGAGGTGGTGGCGTCCTGCAGGCCCGCGGGGTGAGGTGGTGCGCCTGGTCCTGGTCGCGGCGTGCGCACCTGTGCTGTGGGTGCTCAGCGACTGGCTGGTGACCGGGCAGCCGCTGTGGTCGCTGACGAACACCCAGCACACGGCGAGCACCCTCGGGCGCAAGTCGGGGATCGCGAACGTACCCGAGTACATACCTCGGCGCATCGGCGAGATCCTGCGCCCGCCCGTCCTCCTCGGAGCGGCGCTGGGCGGGGTCCTGACCCTCTGGTGGCTGCGCGGCCGAGCCCTGCTGCTGGCGGTCGCGGGGGTCCTCGCGGTGATCGTCTTCGCGATCTTCGCCTCGGCGGGGCTCCCCATCAACACGCGCTATGCGTTCGGGGCATCGGCGATCCTGTGCCTCTTCTGCGGGGCGGGCGTGTTCGGCTGGACCAGGCTCCCGGCCGGCGACGAGCGCCGCCGCTGGTGGATGGCGGGTGGTGCGCTCGTCGCGCTCGCGCTCGTCGTCTACGCACCCTCGCAGTACCGGACGGCGCACACCGAAATGACGAAACTCGCGCGTGAGAACGTGATCGAAGAAGACCTGCTCAGGCTCGTCAAGGACCACGCGATCAACCTCGAATGCGGTCCGGTCGGGGTCCCCAACCACGCTCCGATCCCGCTGCTGGCCCTGTACCTGAAGACCAGCCCCCGCAACATCGTCAGCGCCCAGGTGGGACACATCGCGAGCGGCATCTACGTGGACCCCGCGAGCACGGAGGTCGAACGCGACTACGTGCTCGACCCGCTCGACCCTCACGAGCCGGTCAGCGTCCCCCCGGGCTTCCTGGAGTCTGCGAGCGACAGCTCGTGGCTGATCTTCAAACGCTGCCAGTAGGAGCAGGCGGGCAGCGGGAAGCCTGTTGGACCGTGCACCCCTCGTCGAAACCGTCGAGTCCCGGTGCCTGTCGCCGCCCACGACTCCGGTCCGGGAGCTCCCGCTGCGCCTGCCGGTGATCGCTTAAGGCTGCTTCCTTCCGGACCTGACCTGGTTCGCAAGCCGACACCGCGCGGGACCCGAACCATCGACGCCCCGAGCGACGGGGCGACCGAGGCCGCGGCCCCTCGAAGGGGGATTCGGCCCCGCTAGAGCGGATTGCGGATTCAGGGCACCGCTACCTCCCCGCCTAGCACGGTCCGTTTGCGATGGTAACGCACACCGCACGCCTCCGGTTCCGGTAGGCTGCCCGACCGTGACCAAATACAACGCCCACTTCTCCCACCTGCGCAGACGTGCAAGCTTCGCCGTCGGTGCCCTCGCAGCGGCTGGCCTCATCGCCGCCTGCGGCTCGAGCAACTCGAGCAACAGCACGATCACCGTCGGCAACGAGAACACCGCCGACCAGGCGCTCGTCACGGCCGGAAGCTCGACCACCGCCACGGCGACGTCGACGTCCACCAAGACGCCCACCAGCGGCCCGCTCGCCACGAAGCCCGTGATAACGCCACTGCCGCCGCCGCCGCCGACCAAACTCGTCACCAAAGACCTCATAGTGGGCACGGGTGCGGAAGCCAAAACCGGCAGTGCCGTGACGGTCAACTACGTGGGGCAGCTCTACAGCACTGGCAAGGAATTCGACTCCTCGTGGAAGCGCAACGAAACTTTCCCGTTCACCCTCGGCAAGGGCCAGGTCATCGCCGGCTGGGAACAGGGCGTCGTCGGAATGAAGGTCGGCGGCCGGCGTGAGCTGATCATCCCGCCGAGCCTCGCGTATGGCATCAAAGGCTCGCCTCCCACGATCCCGCCGAACGCGACACTCGTGTTCGTGATCGACCTGCTCGCCTCCAACTAGGCGACCGACGGAAACCATTCGCACCAGCGCCTTGCGCCGCGCGGCCCGCATCCTGGCCGCAGCCGCGCTCGGCGCTCTGGTGCTGCTGCTCGCCGGGTGCGGCGCGAAGCATCACCCGCCGCCGTCCTCGCCCACCGCGCGACGGCTGCACCTTGAAAGCGAAGACCTGGTCGCGGTCGCTCAGGCGCTCGGAAGGTTGGCGCCGTCGACACAGCGTGAGATCGCGGCGGCGCGAGGTGTTTGGCCGCTGATCTATGACGGACTGCCCCGCCAGACCAGCCTCCGGCTGCGCAGCGCGCTGGAACTGGCGCTGGCGCGGACGCAGCAGATCGTGCTGCCGCCGCTCTTCCAGGAAGAAAGAGCGGCGACGCTCACCGGGCCCGGGTCAGAGCTCGCCGGGCTCTACCGGGGCTTCACGATCCTCGCCGAACGCGGCTGGAGGATGATCCTGTCCGCAGCGGAGCTGAACGAGCAGGGGCCGAGCGTCGCGCGAAAGTTCGCAAGGGAAAACGTGGGCCTGTATATAGAGAGCGTCTACGACGCTCATTTCCAGCTCGCCCAGATCGGCAAACTGCTCGAAAATGACTACGGGAAACTCGGCGGGCCGAACGAATTCGAAGGTCCCCTCACGCAGACGCAGGTGCAGGGGCTGGCGCTGATCTACTCCGAACTGAATGCGCGCCTCTACCCACATGTGCAGGCCCTGCTGGGCTCCTGAGCGCGCCGCGGGGTAGGAGCGGGCGATGAACGCGTTCGTCACGGCCGGGGCGGCGTTCCTTCTCGCGGTCCTGTGGATGGACCTGATGTTTGACGTGCAGGTCCTCGGCACGGGCGGCGTGATCCCCGGCGAGACGCTCGCGTCGATCTCCGCCTACTACGCGAGGGTCACCACGGCAGCGAGACCGATGAACAGGCTCATCGCGCTTGTCATGCTGGCGACCATCGCGGCCGCCATCCTCGAGGTCGCGGGCGAGGGGACCGCTGCCTCCTGGGCATCGCTCGCGCTTCTGGCGGCGGCGATCGGGCTTGCAGGCATCCGGACGGTTCCAGCCGCGGTGCGCCTCGGCGCGCGAAGCGACGAGTCCGAGCGCCAGGGCGAGCTCGCGCGGGGGATCCTGCGCGAGCACATCTTCTGCGCGTGCTGCCTGGCCGTGGTGATGGTCCTGCAGCTCGCTCTTGCGTGAGCACACGGCGCAGCCGTCGACGGCCCCGCCGTCCGCGTGGCACGCGAAGGCGCCGAAGCGGCCAGCCGCACCGGGCGCGTGCTGTACGATCCCGCGCATGCTCACCGCAAAACTGCGCTCCCGCGTCCCGAAGATCCTGCGCCGCAAGGCGTGGAGGCTCGAGGGCAAGGCCGGCATCGAGGTGGTCGGCCACCGCGCCTACATCGGCGGGAAGTGGGACGAATACGGGCAGATGGAGTTCGACTTCATGGTCGCCCACGGCCTGCGTCCAGAGCACGTCCTGCTCGACATCGCGTGCGGCTCGCTGCGCGCCGGCATCCACTTCATCCCCTACCTCGAGGCCGGCCACTACCTCGGCATCGAGAAGGAGCAGGCGCTCATCGACTCCGCGCTCGCGAAGGAGCTCTCGCCCGCGGTCCGCGAGGAGAAGCGCCCGGAGCTCGTCGTCTCCGGCGACTTCGAGTTCGACAAGTTCTCAAAGCAGGCCGACTACTCGCTCGCGTGGTCCCTCTTCACGCACCTGAACACCGCCGACCTCGACAAGTGCCTCGGCAACCTCCACGCGTACGCCCCGGCGGGACATCAGCTGTTCGGAACGTTCCTTCCCGGCGAGAGCGACCAGAACGATCCGCGCTCGCACGCGCACGCGGCGTTCTACTACCCGCCCGAGGTCATGATCGCGACCGGCGAGCGGCACGGCTTCAAGTGCAACTACATCGGCGACATCAGCACCAGCCAGCGCCATATGGCCATGCACATGATGCAGTTCACCGCCCAGTAGCAGGCGGCACGCCGAATCCCGCTCGCCGGACTCCTGTAAAGTCGAACTGTCGCGCAGTACCCGCGCGCGATCACCCCGAGATCGGGGCAAGGGCGCGTAGCTCAGTGGGAGAGCGCTCGCTTCACACGCGAGAGGTCGCAGGTTCGAAACCCGCCGCGCCCATCGACTTAATGGCGGATCCAGCGTTCGTTGTTTGAGCCTGTGGAAGCGTCGTGGAAGCGCCAGCTTCTTGCCATCGCTCTCCCCGCCTTCTCCCGTCAGGCGGGACGGTGGAAGTGCCACGCTGACGCTCAGCGCAACCATGTCGTGCCTGGAGGCGGTCCTCGACAGCGACGGATGCGTGGTTGAGCCCGCGCCGACGTTCACGATCTGCGCCACACCTATGCGAGCGCTCTCATCGCGCAGGGGTCGAACATCGAGGAGGTATCGTCCCGCCTCGGCCACGCTGGCATGGGCACCACGCAGCACATCTATGTCCACGTATTCGATGCCGCGAGACGAAGCGACGAACGGCGCGCGCGACTGGGCCGACTATGCGAGACAGATACCGTGGCCGTTTACTGGCACATTAGCTCCCACATCTGGATGTTTATAGGCTATAATCATCCACATATGGATGCTAACCGTGATAACCAAACCGCCAAGCGAAAGGCGCGGCCAGTCCCCTTGCCAATCCGCCGGGCGCTTCGAGACGTCGCTGACGACCTCGTCGTTTGGCGCAAGCTGCGGGGGCTGACGCAGGCGCAAATCGCCGACCGTGCTGGCGTATCAACCAAAACCGTCGAACGGCTTGAGGGAGCCGACGGCGGCATCACGCTAGAGAACAGCTTGCGTGTGCTCCGCGCACTCGGACTCCTTGACACTATCCCGCGCGCGCTCGACCCGTACGAGAGCGCTGTAGGACGGTTGCGATCCGATGAGCAACTCCCTCAGCGTGTGCGCCCCAGAAACATCACAGGGGCTGATGGCTGAGTCCGTGGTCGGTGTCGTCGTGCAGATCGCCGGCGAGGATCTCTTGGCCGGACGCCTCTGGGCGCATCGGCGGCGCGCCGCCCAGTCGGCGACATTCGCATACGACGCTGCGTATCTCACCGACCTGAGGGCCTATGAGCTGGATCCGGCGCTGCCTCTAGTTGCAGATCAGCACCAGACGGCCGTTGGGCAGTTGCTGTTTGGTGCCTTCTCGGACAGCGCGCCGGATAGATGGGGTCGCCGCCTGATCGAACGAGAGCAGCGACTGCGTGCCGAGAGCGAAGAGCGCGCGCCGCGACAACCTGGAGAGATCGACTATCTCCTCGGTGTCCGCGATGACCTGCGGCAAGGCGCAGTTCGCTTCCGCTCGCCCGGCGGCAGCGTCTACCTGGCAGAGGAGACAGCGGGAGTGCCTCTACTCGTCCAGCTCCCGGTTCTACTCAACGCCGCGGAACAGCTCGATCGTGATGAAGCCACCGAGGAAGAGTTACGCATGCTACTTAGAGGCGGAAGCTCCCTAGGAGGGGCGCGCCCAAAGGCGCATGTCCTCACCGCAGACGGCCGAGCGGCGATCGCGAAGTTCCCTAGTCCGTCCAAAGACAACTGGGACGTCATGCGTTGGGAGGCAGTCGCGCTCGACCTTGCCCAGCGGGCCGGAATCCGCGTGCCGCGTTGGGAGCTGCTTGAGATCGACGGAAAGGCTGTCGTGATCACCGACCGCTTCGACCGGGCTGGCGCTCTGCGCATCGGTTTCGTAAGCGCGATGACGATGCTTGGCGCAACCGATCACGATCGTGGCTGCTATCTCGAAATCGCCGAGGTGATTGAAGAGAGCTCGCCGCAAACAAGCGACGACCTGCGTGAACTGTGGCGGCGCATCGCACTGTCAATCCTGATCTCGAACACCGACGATCACCTCCGTAACCACGGGTTCCTCCGAACGAGCAGCGCGGGCTGGACCCTGTCGCCAGCATTCGACCTCAACCCTGATCCCGAACCCGGGCCGAAGGAACTCAGCACCGACATCGACTTTGGAGCCCCTTCGGCATCGCTTGAGACACTAATGAGCGTCGCGGACCACTTCCGACTTCGAGCGGATGAGGCACGCACCGTGCTTGGCGAAGTCGTAGCCGCCACGAGCCAGTGGCGCGCTGTCGCCGACCACCACGGGCTAGACCGCTCGGCCATCGAGGGCATGGAACCGGCCTTTGAGCATGAGCAGGCCGTTCGCGCACTCCAGATCGTTGCTCCTGCTTCAGCGCCTCAGCCCGCCCGCGACGCGACCTGAAACCGAGACGTTCAGCGCTGATCACGACGACGACCACGACGATCAACGGCACCACCGCACGAGCGGCAGCGACAAGCGGCAACAGACTGGGCAGACTTCACACGCGGGAGGTCGCAGGTTCGAAACCCGCCGCGCCCATTTCACAGCAGCGTCGCGAGGACCAGATTCGCAAGCTGCGGTACGCGTGCTTGGCACGTGGGTCCCACCGCGTCGACGATCACCGAGGTTGGTAAAGTTGCCCGGCGGCCAGCGACCATACCGGCCGAAACTCCTTGAACAGCTCAGGTTCTACGCGACTCAAGCCTCTCCGGGACACCCACGACGACGACGCAAGGGCACCGCGTCGTCACAGAGCGCTCCTGAGGTGATCCGGTGAGCGGCGAGGGCCTGAGGCTACCCGACTTCTTCATCGTGGGACAGCCGAAGAGCGGCACCACCGCGCTCTATCAGATGCTGCGCGAGCAGCACCCGGGCGTCTTCATGACGGGGGTGCGCTCGCCGAAGTTCTTCTCGACCGACCAGCTCGCCGACAGCGGGCGTGAACAGCTGAACCTGCCGACGACGCTCGAGCAGTACGCGGCGCTCTTCGCGAACGCGGCGCCGGACCAGATCGTCGGCGAGGCATCGCCGGGATACCTCAGCTCGACCACGGCGGCGGCGAACATCGCCGAGGTGCGTCCTGACGCGCGGATCATCGCCATCCTGCGAGAGCCCGCGGACTTCCTGCGCTCGTTCCATCTCCAGCTGATCGAAGAGCGAGTTGAGCACGAGACCGACCTGCGGCGCGCATTGGAGAACGAACGGTTCGAGCGCGATGGGCAGGTCATCGAGCGCTACGGGCGCTTCCTGAACTACGTGGAGCTGCTGCGCCGCTATGAAGCCGTTTTCAGCCCCGAGCAGATACTGGTGCTGATCTACGACGACTACCGCGCCGACAACGAGGGGACGTTGCGTACTGTGCTCAGGCATATCGGCGCGGACGACTCCTTCGAGTTCCAGCTGCTCCAGAGCAACCCGACGGTCAGCGTGCGCTCCCAGCGCCTTGACGGAATGCTCCACAACGTGCGCTCCGGGCGAGGCACCGGCGCGAGCGCATTGCACCGCGCGATCAAGGCGGTTGTGCCGCGCAGCATCAGGCAGAGCGCCATGGAGCGTGCCCAGACGAGCCTCCACGCCCCACCTCCACCGCGCGATGAGGAGCTGATGGCAGAACTGCGCGTGCGGCTGAAGCCACAGGTGCAGGCCCTGAGCGAGCACCTGGACCGCGACCTGGTGTCCCTCTGGGGTTACGAGCAGGTTCGCTAGCGCCCCGATCGTGCGTGGCTGACGCTGGACGAGAACTTGGACGTGCCGCGTCCCTGGAACAGGCAGCGAACATGCGGCGCACCCGAGTGCGGTCCGTTTCTTACGCGCGAGAGATAGCCGGTTCGAACCCGCTGCGCGATGTGCCGGCCGCCGGCGCCGGCCGCTCCCCCGTCTGCGCATATACTCGCGCCCGGTGACGGCAGACGGGGTTGCGGGCGGCAAGGACGGCAGCGGGCCGACGCGCGTCCTGCTCGCCGGCCACGGCACCGAGCCCGCGCGGATGCAGGCCTACGTTCAGGCACTCGAAGCACTGGGGCCGGACTACCTGAGCGCAAGCGATGCAGCTGACGCCGACATCGTGCTGTTCGCCGAGCGCGGCGATAACAAGTTCCGCAGATGGCGCAAGGTCCTCGAAGCGGACCCGGTGTTCAACGCCCACGCGGGAAAGTGCTTCACCTACGACTTCTCGGATACCGCGGTCACGTTTCTGCCGGGCCTGTACCCATGTCTGCCGCGCCGGCGCGTGGACAGGCACTTCGCCGTCGCCGTCGACTACTGGAGGGAGATCGCCGGACCGGTCGAGGAGGAGCTCGCCCAGCGCGAGGAGCCGCCAGGGCTGCTGTTCAGCTTCCGCGGCTTTCGCTCCTCGCCGGTCCGCGCCGAAACTCTTCGAGCTGCCCCTGGCCGGGGTTCAGGCGCAAATCACCGAGACGTTCCAGTGGAAGGGCTACGGCAGCGCCGACGCCGACCAGGCCAGGCGCGAGTTCCTCGAAGAGATGCGCAACAGCGCCTTCGTGCTCTGCCCGCGCGGGCTGGCACCCGCCAGCTACCGCCTGTACGAAACGATGTACCTCGGCCGTGTCCCGGTGATCCTCTCCGACGAGCTGGCGCTCGCCGAGGGTGTGCCTTGGGAGCAGTTCACGATCCGCGTCGCCGAGGACGAGCTCGCGTCGCTGCCGCGGCTTCTCGAGTCGCGCAGCGCCGATGCACCGGAGATGGGTCGTGCAGCCCGCAGTGCGTGGGAGACCTACATGCGGCCGGGGCCCACGCTGATGCGCCGATGGCTCGACGCGATCGTCGAGCTGCAACGAGCGATGGACCCAGAGGCACACGGTCGCAGAGCCCTTTCGCGGCGCTGGTCCAGCCAGAGCTTCCAGTGGGAGAACGGGATCCATCCCGCCCAGGGCGTCCGGCAGCGCCTGCGAGGCGTGCGCGGCTGAGAACCCTCCGCGGTGGGACGCTCGCCGTACGACGGAGGAGTTTCGTCGGCGCAGGACGGGCCGATGTGAGCTGTGGCATCATCGCCGCGTACTCGGACCAGCAAGGGGGGATTGATGGAAGAGGCTGAGCTCTCGCGCAGGCGGAGCCAAATGGGCCGCAGCACCCAGGGGTGGGTGCGGCACGCGGGCCCGCGAGCCATCGGTGAGCTCGGGGCCGGGCACTGGCTGATGCTCAGTGGTGCACCCAGTCCCGATGTCAACATGGCTCTCGTCCATGACGGCGACCCGGCCACGCTGGCCGCGACGAAGCACACGGTCGACACCGCCGCCTACCCCTCCCTCTTCATGTTTGCCGGGCCCAGCCGGGGAGCCGACCTGGGAAGCGGATGGCAGCACGCCGGAGAGATGCCGTTCATGTGTGCGGACGTTGGCGGCGAGCACCTTGACGCCGACCCGCGCGTGCGCCAGGCGAGCGAGGGCGACTTCGATGCCGTGGGAGACCTGCTGGCCGAAGCGTTTGGGCTGACACGCGACGCGGCCGACGTGTGCGCGAGGCTGGTGCAGCAAGAGCAGGACGATCTGAGGGTCTGGCTTCTGGTGGAGGACGGCCAGCCGGTGTCAACCGTCACCACGGGAATCGTTGACGAAGTCGTGTGCGTGTGGTGCATGGCGACGCCCGAACACTTCGGCCGCCGCGGGTATGGACGCTCGCTCCTGGCCGACGTCCTGCTGCGTGCGAGGGAACATGGCGCGAGCATGGGGCTCCTCGGTGCAACGCCTGCGGGACAACCGCTGTATGAAGCGACCGGCTGGCGGACACTCGAGGAGTGGGAGCTGTTCCTCAACGCGGAGTCCGTCCAGTTCGCCCACTGACTCCGCGGGATCGTTCGTGTGCGCCGCGCCTGATGTGAGGCGGTCGCTCGCACCCTGTCCATGAAAGGCGATTCAGGGCAAACGCCGGGATGAGATCATCCGAACCCATCATCGCGCGGTGAGAGCCGGGCGGTGACGGGGAACCGCGACTGCGCCGCGCACGCGGCCATGCTCAGTCGATCCAGTAGCGCCGCTTGTCCGTGCCGTCGGGTTCGGCGCGGATGTCCTCGAGGACGCCTGCGTTCGCTTCGATAGCTCTCGCCGACGGAAGGTTGTCCTCGTCGCACGTCACGAGCACCCGGTCGACGCCCTCGGCTCGCGCTATGACCAGCGCCTGGCGCAGGATCTCCCGCGCGAATCCCTGTCTGCGGTGGCCGGGACGGACGCAGTACCCGACGTGGCCGCCGAAGTTCTCCAGGAAGTCGTTCAGCTCGAACCGGATCGAGACCCGCCCGACGATCTCGCTTCCCGCGACGGCCACGAGGAAGGCGCCGCGGACGCGGTCTGGCGGTAGGTCGATCCCGTGCCTGCGGTTCTCCAGCCTGACCAGGTAGGAGCCCCACCGCTCACCGCTCTCCCAGTCCAGCAGGAACTCGAAGTCATCCACGGCGAGTTCTGCGTGCGCTCGCCGAGCGACCGCCTCGTCCTCATCGCGCAGTGGGCGGAGCCTGAGCGCCATCGCCGCAATCGTGCCAGACGGGGGGGCCGGCCGGGGATCTCTGAGACCATGTGGGCGTGGAGATAGTTGTGCCTGACCGTCTCGTTGGGGAGCGAGTGGTTCTGCGGCCGCTGGCGGCCGCGGACGCACAGGCATACGCGCGCGCGTTCCGCGAGGACGATCAGATGGGACGTCTGCTCGGTGTGGAGGAGGAACCGACGGAGGCTGAGGTGGCGCGGCGCGTGGAGGGCGCCGCCGAGCGGGCGCGGCTGGGCCGCGGCGTTCAGTTCGCGGTGTGCACCGCCGACGATGACGCGTTCGTGGGTGAGGTGGTACTGCACACGTTCGCGTGGAAACACCTGCGGTGCGAGATCGGGTTCTGGGTGGCGCCGGCGATGCGCGGGCGTGGGCTCGCACGCGACGCGATCCGGCGAACCCTGGAGTGGGCGTTCGCCGATCTGGCGATCGAGCGGATGGAGATGGCGACCACGACCGACAATGAGCCCACGCGAGGGCTCGCGCCGCGGATCGGTTTCACCGAGGAGGGTGTGCAGCGCAAGCGCAACCTCGAGCGCGGCGTGCGCGTCGACATGGTCGTGTTCGGCCTGCTCGCCAGCGAGTGGGCGCAGGCACGGGGGGCGTAGGGATGACCGCGATCGTGGCCCCCGGCGATCTGGCCGGCGCGCTGGTTCGGCTTCGTCCTCTGCAGGAGCATGATGCGGCCGCCTACGCCGCCGCCTACCGCGAGGACCCCGACCTCGGACGGCTGCAGGGCTTCGAGTCGGATCCCGACGAGGACTGGGCGCGTGCGCACGCGGTGAGCAGCCGCGAGGCAGCCGCGAAGGGCGAGTGGACCGAGCTGGCGATCTGCGCGCCCGACACGGGGGACTTCCTCGGGGCCATCTCGCTGCTGCATGTCGACTGGGAACGCGGGCGCTGCGAACTGGGGTACTGGCTCGTTCCGCGGGCGCGCGGCAGGGGCGTGGTCGACGCCGCGATCGCACCGGTGCTCGATTGGGTCTTCACAGAGCTCGGACTCCTGCGCGTCGAGATAGCGACGACCGTCGAGAACGGCCGCTCGCAGGCGGTGGCGCTCCGCCACGGGTTCCGGCAGGAGGCGATTCAGCGCGAGCGCGACATCGAGCGCGGCAGGCGTGTCGATGTGATCCAGTTCGGCCTGCTCCGCGAGGAGCACGCCGGCTCCGGGAGCTGAACGCTCGTGAGTGCCTACCTGCGTCTGCTGCGCACCCCCGGTGCCGCGCGGCTGGCCGTTTCGTCCCTGGGCGTGGCGACCGCGAGCACGATGGTCCCGGTCAGCTTCGTGCTCTTCGCACGTCAGGCGGTCGACTCGTTCGCGACCGCGGGCCTGGTTCTGGCTGCGTACACCGCTGGGAGACTGCTCGCGGCGCCGCTGCGCGGGCGCGCCATGGACCGGCGCGGACCCGCCGTGGTCCTCAGGCGCGTCGTGCTTCCCGCCACGATCACGGACGTGATCTTCATCCTCGCGGGCCGTGCCCACACCGCCGGTGTTGTTCTGATCGCAGCCGGGCTGCTGTCGGGTTGCTTCACCGCCCCGGCCGGGACCGCGGTGCGCAGCGCCTGGGCGCAGCTGCTCCCCGACGGGCCGGAACGCCGAACGGGTTTCGCTCTCATGAGCGTCCTCGGCGAGGTCTCGTTCTTTGTCGGCCCGCTGTTGGCCGGTGCTCTGATCGCCGTCGGGTCTCCGACGCTGGCGGTTGCGGTAGCGGCGGCACTCAGCGCGGCCGGGTCGCTGGCGCTGGCCAGCGCGCCCGCAGTCCGCGCGGTGCCCGCGCGCGAGAGCACGAACGCGGGCAGGCTCGCGGCGCTCGACGGCGGGGCGATCCGCTACCTGGTCGGCACCGGGGGCCTGTTCGGGTTCACGTTCGGGGTCCTGGACGTTGCGTGGCCTGCGTTCGCACACAGCCACGGCTCGGCCGCAACGGCCGGCATCTTCCTGTCCCTGTTCGCCGTCGGAGCAGGCATCGGCGGCCTGCTCTACGGCGCGCGCCAGCACAGCCGGCCCGCCATCTCCACATACCCGGCGCTGTGTCTGCTCGCGGCGGCAGGCCTGGCCCCGCTGATCGGCGCCCGGTCGCTCGCGCCGATGGCGGGACTCGCGCTGCTCTCGGGCCTGTGTTTCGCGCCGATCACGACCGCACAGGCCGCGGCTGTGGACGAGGTGGCCGTCGAGGCGCATCGAGCGGAGGCGTACACGTGGCTCGGCACGATATACGCGGTCGGCGCATCGATCGGGGCCGCAGCGGCCGGGCAGATCATCACGGTGAGCGGCCAGCGAAGCGCGTTCGTCGCCGCGTGCGCCGCCACCGCCGCGGCAGCGGCGCTCGCCGCCCTCAAGAGGCAGACGCTGAACGAAGCCCGCGTCGCAACCACCGCCGCCGGGCACTGACGCCCGCTCCACGGCCCGGTTCAACGGTGTTCATGCAGGCCGTCGGGGCCGGCGCTCGATCGTTGTAGCGTTTGGGCGATAGCCCCGACTCTCGACAAGCAGGTGCTCGACTTGGTCGGCGACGTGATGGGCCTGCTCGACCTCGAGGAGTTGTGCCAGGCGATGATCGTCGCGCTGCGCATCGCCGTTCCATCGGAGATGGCGGCTCTGAACGAGTTGCCGGCGGACCTGCCCCGCACGATCTCGATCTCCGAGCCACCGGTCCCCGCCGCGTTTCACGCCTCGTTTGCCCGTCTGGCGTGGCAGAACCCGATCGCCGGGCATTTCCTGCGCACGCGCGACGGGCGAGCGACACGCTTCTCCGACCTCATCACCCCCGGCGAGCTGCATCGCCTGGAGCTCTACCGCGAGGTCTATGCCCCGCTGGGCATCGAGCATCAGATGGCCTTCATGCTGCCGTCGCCGCGTGGGCGTGTCGTCGGCGTCGCGCTCAGCCGCTCCCGCGAGGACTTTGCCGATCGCGAGCGCGATCTCATCAATCTTGCCCGGCCGTACCTGATCCAGGCGTACCGCAACGCGCTCACGTTCACGCTTCCCGCGCCGGCGGACGAGCTTCGCGGGCTCCAGCGGCACTTCACGCGGGTCGGCCTCACCCCGCGCCAGGCCGAGGTGCTGCGTCTCGTGGCGATGGGCCATTCCGACCAGGACGCCGCAGAGGTGCTCGGTGTCTCCCCGAGGACCGTCCACAAGCACCTCGAGAACTGCTACCGCACGCTCGGCGTCAACAACCGCTCGGCGGCAGCGAGGCGCGCCTGGGAGCTCGCTCGCTAGGCGACCGTTGCCGACGCCCTGCGTGGAGCCGGTGCGGCCCCACGCAGGTGGCGTTCTGATGGCCCGAGACCGGACTAGGCTTTGATCTCCAGTTCTTCGCCGGAGTTCAGCTTCGTTTCGAGCGTCTCGATCTGTCCTGCCTGGGCCCAGCCCAGTGTTGAGAAGCCGTCACTGGCTTCGGATTCCAGGACGTCCTTCCCTTTGTTTTCGAAGTTTTCCGGTTCCTGGTGACCGTCTTCGGCTTCGAGTTCGTGTGTTTCCGGGTTTTCGCGCTGTTTCTCTGAGTATGTCTGCGTGAGGGCTGTGGACATCTGGTTGACCGGCGCGATCGGGGAGATGATCGAGTCTCCCCCGCCACCCTTTTCTTTCGCTCCCACCCGGATGATCAGCACCCCCACGCCGGAGTTTTCCGTCCCGCAGACGAACTCGGCGAACAGGCCCTTCTTTTCCGTCGGAGTGAGCGACAGGCCGACACTCGGCGTGCTTGTGCCCTTACCGGAGATGTACCCGAGAGTCCCCTTCAACCCTCGCGTGACGATTTCCCCTTCGTCGTAGACGTACTTGTTGGGGTATTCGTTGTGGAAGTTGCTCTCGCACGTGAAGCTGAGCAGCGGGAGCCTGCATCCTTTGAAGGTCACTGACACTTCTGAGACTTCTTTCGTCCCGGAGAGGCGACCCGTGGCGACCGTGGACGAGCATTCCACCGCTATCCCCTGGGAGGTCTGCAGTAGCGCGTTCGCCGAGGTCTGGACCGCCGTGAATTCCGGATCTGCGATTTCCGAGGTCCCTTTCACGAATTCGTATTCGCCGGTCGCACCTTCTGCTTTTTCGGTGCAGTTGGCGTCGAGGTATTTGCCCTTTGTCTTGGTTTTGCCGTTCACGACGACTGGGACTTTGGCGCACCTCCCCCATTCCGGCAGAGCGGCCGAGCTCGTCGCTGCCAGCACGCCGCTCGTCGCGAATGCGGCGAGCAGGCACAGTCCTAGCGGGCGTACATGTCTCACGGTCTCACTTCCCCTCGCTGTCTCGGTTGGCAATCGGTCGGCGTCCGGGTTCCCCCGGCACGAGACACTCCAGCGCCCGTGGGTCTGTGCAGCCCCATCCGAAGCCCGGCATGTGGGCTGGCGCCATCCGGTGCCGGCCCTCCAGCACCCCGCTGCTTCCCGGCACAGGCATGCTGCGCATCGGTATTGGCCTCCTTTCCTCCAAGACCCCCGGCGTGCCCCGCGTGCTCCAGGCTGAACGCCGCCGGTATCTAACCATGTACCGGCTCGCGTGTCAACCGCGCGAGGCGGCCGCAGAGCAACTTGTTTATTGATCGACCGTTGGGGTGATCGATGGCCTGGGCGCCAGGATTGATCAGCGTCCGGATGGTCAAGCCGTGAAACGATATGGTCTGACTTGTTACGACGTCAGTCGGGGCTTGGCGTCCACCGTGGCGCGCAGGCGCCGACGGATGGCTGGCTCCGCGGGGCCACGGGTGTATCTCACTTTGCTGACACGTCGTCGGCTGCGGCCGCGGCTGCCTCTGCGGTCCGGCGAGAGGAGCTCAGCTAGGTTCGTCGGCCGCCCGCCTCTCGGCGGCGACCTTTGCACCGACGAACGCCCGCGCCGCCTCGGGACCCATGAACGGCGCGAACACCATGTACGTGATCACCGGGACCAGACCGCGCAGTTCCTCGACCCGCTCGTTGCGGACATGCACGTTGACCACCTCGAGGACGGCGCAGACGATCGCCTCGGTGACGCTGCGTGAGACCTGCGCCTCGGCGGCTCTCAGCTGGTTGCCCCCCTCGACGAACAGGGTGAACGCGAGGATGAAGTCGAGCACGCGCCCTATGCGTGACGGCGGCTCGTAGGTTGCGACGAACAGAAAGTGGGCGAGGCTCGGCTCGGCCTCGAGGAAGTTCTCGAACGCCCACCCGGCGTCCCAGAGATGGTCGGGCCACTCGCCCGCATCCCCGAAGAACGCCCCCGCCATCGTTGCCAGGAGGCTCTCGAACAGCAGCTGTGCGGCGCCGTCGAAGGCCTCGTCCTTGTCATGGAACTGCAGGTAGAAGACGTCTCTCGACACGCCGGCCGCCGACACGATGTCGGCGACGGTGACCTCCGCGTAGCCCTTGGCGCGCACCGCCTCGGCCGTCGCGTGGCAGATCCTCTCGCGCTGCACTCCCCTGACGACGTCGGCCGCCATCCGGTGTCGTCCCTTCGGGAGAGACGCGTGGACCGGGAGGATGCTCGCGCGCCGGCTCGGCCTGGCGAGCAGCGCTGGGTCGGGGGCCGGGACGCGCCAATGCGTGAGGCCGTCGGTCGTGGCGTAGGAATCCGCCCACGCGAGCAGGTCGACGAGCAGCGGCCGGGGATCCTGGGCATCCCTGCGCATCCGCAGGGAGAGCAACCGGATGGCTCCCTCTAAGAGGAACCTCGCGGGGATGTCCTGGCCACCGGTACCGCCGGCCCAGGCCCGCTCGGTCGCCCGCGTCACACGTTCGATCAGCGCATCTCGGTGGGCCTGCGCCTCGCGTCCTGCGAGCATCGTCTCGTGTGTCAGGAAGTCGAACACCGATCGCTCTCGCTCAGCGAGCGCGACGAGCTCGGTGATGGCCACGTTCGCGGCGCGGCAGCCGGCCTTCTCGATCGCGGCTTCGATCACCGACCCGACCCTCTCCCCGAGCTCGGCCTGCGCTTCCAGCACGCACGCCTGCTTGTTCTCGAACAGCTCGTAGAAGGTCGCCCGCGAGACCCCGGCGCGCCGGGCGATCTCGGCGATCTTCGCGTCCGGGTAGCCCTGGTCGGCGACGGTCTCCACGACCGCGTCGAGCAGTCGCGTGCGCTGATCCGCACGCGCTCCGGTGAAACTGCCTCGCGGCTCCCCGGTGTCCGTCTCAGCCCTTGTGTGGGGCTGCGCATGAGCGCGGCCCACCCGCGTAGCCATCACGCTGCCTCATCGCTGACCTGCCTCTCTCCCAGCTCTCTGACCAACGCTATCGCTTCCTGGCGTCCGGTAAAAGGTGCAAGCGCAACGTACGCGAGCCGGGGCAGCTGTGTCGCGAGCGCCTGAACTTCGCCGCGCGCGATGAGACGGTAGATGACTTCGAAGATCGCGCCCGTGATCGCCTGCGAGCACACCCGCGCCGGCGCGCCTGCAGCGGGCGCCACGGAATAGCCTTCCTCGAGGAATATCCCGAACGACCTCGTGAGGTCCTCGGCGCGGCTGAGCGCCTCCGGTCCTGCCGCGTAGCACTCCACGAGCCGCAGGTGGGCGAGCGCCGGGCTTGAGATGATCAACCCGATCAGCGTGTCCAGGGCCCTCCAGATGCGCTCCGGCCACTGCGCGGCGGAGAAGAACGCGGTCGCACAGAGGTCCAGGACCTCCTGCGTGGAGTAGCGCTGGGCTTCCAGGAACGCCTGGCGCTTGTCGCTGAAGTGTTCGTAGAAGACCTCGCGCGATATGCCGGCCGCCGCGACGATGTCTGTCACCGTCGCATCTGCATAGCCCTTCTCCATCATCACCTCTGCCGTGCCGTACACGATCCTTCTGAGCCGGCTTCGCGCGACGACACCCGCAGGCAGCCGGTGGCGCCCGCGAGGCAGACGCGACGGGGCCAGCGGGGAGGCCTGTGCGGGCAGTGCCGGGGCTGAGATCGGAACGGCGTTCGGGCGGCCGGCGGCGGCAGGAGCGCAGTACGACCTCATCCAATCGATCAGGTCGTCGAGCATCAACGGCAGTTCGTCCTGTGCGTGGCTCCTGAGACGCCAGACGATGATGCTCCTCACGCCGCCCACCAGCACCATCGCGGGTATGTCGAGCGTCTCGCCGCTGCTCGCCGCCGCGAGACCCGCTTCGATCCGCTGCTCGAAGACGTCGAGTGCACGCTCCTTCTCCGCGCGCATGGCGACGCCGGCTGCCCGCGACTCGACCAGCAGCAGCCGTCCCGACTCGGGCTCATCCTGCAGCGATCCGAACAGCTGCCCGAGGCCCGATCGCGCGACCTGCTCCCAGTCGTCCCCGCCGGTCGTCGCAAGCGGACCGACGACGCGCCTGGCGGCCTCCCAGTACGCCGCGATGAGACAGTCTTCCTTGTCCTTGAACTGCTCGTAGAACGTGGCGCGGGATACGCCCGCGAGCGAGCTCACCTTCGCAACGCTCACCTGCTGGTAGCCGGAACGCGCGGAGAGCTGTGTCATCGCGCCCATCAGACGCTCTCGCTGGCTCCCGCCTGACGGTTTTGCCGACGCCCTGTCCGGGCGCTCGGCCGCCGGTCGCGGCTGGCTGGTGATCGCGGTTTTTCGGGCTCGTGGCGTCATGCCGGACACCAACGAGGATACATGACCGGCCGAAGCCAGACCGTTGCGTTTCACAGTCGCCCGGAATGACAGCCCTGCGCGATACAGAATGCCGGTGGCGTGACGACATCGTGATACGGCTCGCAGGCCCGTCCTTGATGGAAATCCGCGTCGCAACCGGCTTCTGCCCGGTTCTCACTTGACACCCGCGCCTCGCCTCTGCTTAGATACCGTTAGCGTTCAGGAGAGGCTCACTTGGTCAAGCGGGCGAGAACGCGGGAGGACGGGAGATGCCGATCACATCAGCGGGCCACATGGCCGGTGCGGCCGCGGCCAGCCTCGCAGTCCAGGGACCGCAGACGGCCGGCGCACGGCGAAGGCATGGCGCGCGCGGATGCGGCCAGGCTGCGGCTACGGACCTGCGAGGTGAGCGCCCACCGCAGTTCACCGCCCGTGCCGTGCCGAGGTACCGACGCATCCTCGGGCCCTCGACAGCGCCGGCAGCTCAGGCGTTCGGGGACCTGCCCTGGGCCGGCGGCCACCGTAACGAGGAACACGGCAAACGCTTACCGGTCCGGTGGCTGCGGGGCTCGGACACGCGGACCCCGCAGCGCTGGCCGGATGACAACACTGCAAAGGAGAAGAGAATTTCATGAGAGCCATATGTAGGACCGGCATGTGCCTGCTGTCGCTGCTCGCGCTCGGAGCGATGGCGGCGACCTCGGCGTCGGCCTTCTCGCCTCCCGAAATCGGGAGGTGCGTGAAAGTCGCCGCGGGTGCCGGCAAATTCACCAGCGGCACTTGCATAAAAGAAAAAGCCGGCGGCAGTTACGAATGGGAGCCGGGTGCCATCAAAGCGAAGTTCGTGACCACGGGCGGGGTCGGCACGCTCGCAACGGCGGGCGGCACGACGGTCGTCTGCAAAACCGAGGAAAGCGGCGGCGAATACAACTCCACGAAAACGGTGACCGGGGTGGTCGTGCGTTTCACCAGCTGTGAAGCCGCGGGGTTCAAATGCGCGACCTCGGGAGCCAAAGAAGGCGAAATCGTCACCAACCTGCTTGAAGGAAAGGTCGGGTACGAAAATAAAGCCAAAAAGAAGCTCGCCCTCGATCTGTTCCCGAAAGGCGGCGGGCTGTACGTCACGTTCAACTGTGGGGTGTCGCTGCACATAACCGTCGGCGGCTCTGTGCTGGTGAACGTGCTCTCGGACAAAATGCTGACGTCGATGCCGCTGAAATATTCGGCGAAACACGGCCTGCAGAAACCAGAACACCTCGAAGGCGAACCCGACGATGTCCTGCTGACTGAAATCAACGGGAAATCACCCGAACAGTCCGGCATCACCATCACCTCGACACAGAAAGACGAAGAAGCACTGGAGGCGAACGCCCTGTTCTAGACCTGATCAGGCGCCAGGCCGCAGCGTGCGCGGGGGCGAGATCCCGCGCACAAAGCGGCCGGGATCGGTGTCCTCGGGCATCCCTCCGCGCGCGGGGGCACCGAGGTATGAACGCGAGGGAGGGTGGTGGCACGGATGAGCGAGGGAATGAGCCGTTGGCGGGGCAGATGCAGCGGCCGCGGGGCGCGCGCCGCTGCGTCCGCGCTCATCGCGATGGCCTGGCTTGCCATCGGAAGCGCTCATGCCGACGCCCTCATCGCGAGAGGGCACGTCCTGGGCTTCTCGTTCGCCCAGGCGGGCGGCGGCGCCGACGAGACATCCCAGCCGGGGAGCATCGCGGTCGACGAAGCCACCGGGGATGTCTACCTGGTCGACACGGCGAACGAGCGGATCGACCGCTTTTCCCGCAGCGGACACTTCATCGCCGCATGGGGCTGGGGCGTCAGGAACGGGGAAGGCGAATACCAGATCTGCAGCAGCGAATGCGAGCCCGGGCTCGCAGGCGCCGGTCGCGGGCAGCTCGACCACCCCGGCGCGATAGCGATCGACAATTCGCGGGAGCCCTCCGATCCCTCGCGAGGGGACATCTACGTGGTCGCCGACGGCCGCGCGGGACACGGACGGCTCTTGAAGATGAGCCCTGACGGCGCGATCCTCGAAGCCATAAAACAGGCTGGGACCGAAGCGAAATGGGAAGGCACGCTCGACGGTCTGTCCGTGGACGGGAGCGGGCGCCTGTGGGTATACCGCGGCGTCGAAACCACCGGCCTGGTCGAACGCTTCAGCAACGAAGACAGGGGCAAGCTCGAAGTCCCCGAAACGGAATCCAGCGTCACGTGCCCGAAACCGGGCTTCGCCGTTGACGGTTCCGGGGAATCGCTCTACGCGGATCACGAACGCGAAGACCGGGAAGGGCTCTGCCCGCTCGAAGAAGGCGAAGCGGCGCTCCCGGTCGTCGCCGCCAAGCTGGGCCTGGAAGAAGAAGCTCTCACGACCAGGTTCGCCGCTCTCGAGCCGCAGCAGACGAACGCGATCGCAACGGAAGACTCCAGCGGCGACACCTACCTGGCGAACGTGGGTTCCTTCGCGCGCTTCACCGCGGAAGGAAGGTTGATCGAACGCGTCGCCCTTCCCGGTGAGAGCCCGTCCTCCGGCGGCGTGACGGTGGACGGCACGAGCGGACAGGTCTACGTGACCGACACGGCGAGCGGGAAGGTCGACGTGTTCGAACTCGAACAGCCCGCTCCCCCGCGGGTCACGGCGCTCGCCGCCGAGAACCTGACGCCATCGTCGGCCCGCCTCACCGCGCAGATCGACCCGGCCGGCGCGGACACGCACTACTACTTCCAGTACGGGACGAGCAGCTGCACCGGCTCCCCGGACCCCTGCACCGACATACCCGCGCCGCCAGGGGTCGACCTCGGCTCCGCCTTCGGCGACCAGGCCGTGGCGGTCGAACTCCAGGACCTGCAGCCGAGCACCACCTACTACTTCCGGGTTCTCGCGGCCAACGAAAACGGGCAGGCCGAAGGCAGCGAAACGTTCGGCAGCATCACGACTCTGCCAACCGCGGAAGGCGTCCTCGCGGACAACCGGGCGTGGGAGCTCGTCTCCCCGGTCGAAAAGGACGGTTCGGGAATCGAACCGCTTCGCAAAGAAGGCGGCGTCATCCAGGCATCCGAAGACGGAAGCGCGATCACATACGTCGCGAACGGGCCGATCGTCGCCGAACCGGAAGGCAACCGCTCGCCCTACCCCACGCAGGCGATCGCGACGCGCAGCCCCTCGGGCTGGAGCACACAGCAGATCGTCACCCCGCGCACGAAGGGCGAGGGGTTCGTTCCAGGCGAAGCACCCGAGTACCGCGCGTTCTCGGGCGACCTCTCGGCAGGCCTGGTCGAGCCCGACAACCACCACAACATCGAACCCCTCGAACAGCCGCCGCTCTCACCGCAAGCCACCGAAAAGACGATGTACGTGCGCGAGAACGCGAGCGGAAGCTACCTGCCGCTCGTCACCGCGGCCGACGACACCGCAGGCACCAAGTTCGGTGAACAGCTCGAATTCCTCGACGCGACCCCCGACCTCTCACACGTCGTCTTCTCGTCCGGTGTCTCGCTCGTGGACGGCGCCGCGCCCGGCCTGTACGAGTGGCAGCGGGGCGCTCCGCTCGCGCCGGTCAGCGTGCTGCCGAAGGGCGGCGCCGCACTCGAACCGGAACTCGGCGAGGAAGGCCACAACGTGCGCGGGGCCCTGTCCGACGACGGGAACCGGGTCATCTGGACAGGGGAAAGCGAAGTCACGAACGGCGCGAGCACCGAAACCGTGCGGCACCTGTACATGCGCGACATGGACACCGGCCAGACCCTTCAGCTCGATGCCGCCGCACCGCCGATCCCCGAACCGGGCGAAGAGGAAAGCGAAGTCGGATTCCAGGGCGCCAACAGCAACGGCACGCGCGTGTTCTTCACCGACACCGCCCGTCTGACCGAAGAATCCACGCTCGCGCCGGAACCGGGGGCCGCCGGCAACCCCGCCGACCTCTACGAGTGTGAAATCGTCGAAACCGCCGGCGAGCTCTCCTGCGAACTGCATGACCTCACGGTCGACCAGCTGCCGAGCGAAAGCGCGGACGTGCTCAACGTCGCACCGGCCGTCAGCGAAGACGGCTCTTTCGTCTACTTCGTCGCGAACGGTGTCCTCGCCCCCGGAGCGAGTCGCGGGGACTGCGTGCACCAGGACGCTGAAACACCACCGCCCGAAGCCACCTGCAACCTCTACGTCTGGCACCGGGGGACGATCTCGTTCATCGCCACGCTGTCCAACGAAGACTCCGGGGACTGGGGCAGCACCGTCGGTCCTGGTACACGGGGCATGAGCGTCGAGCCCCGCCCGGACTTCGCGAGTGTCACCGCGGGCTCCTCTCCGGACGGGGAATACCTCGCCTTCATGTCCGACAGGAGCCTGACCGGATACGACAACATCGACAGCAGCCCGGCGGCGGACGGTTCGCGGGCGGAGGAGGTCTACCTCTACCACGCGTCCACCAAGCTCCTGCTCTGCGCGTCCTGCAACCCCGACGGGCAGCCGCCCGACGGGGTCTTCGACACCGGCGACGCCGGTGAAGGCCTCGGGCTCGTGGTCGACCGTGCCCAGAACTGGGCGGCGAGCAGCCCTGAAGCGAGGTCGCCCACCGCCCACTGGCTCGCCGGGAGCCTGCCGGGCTGGACGCCGCTCGGCAACGAAGGCGCGCAGGCGCTGCGGCCACCGCGCTATCTCTCAGACAGCGGGCGGCTGTTCTTCGACAGCGCGGACCCGCTCGTTCGCGGCGCACAGGCACGCACCAGGCAGGAGACCGTCGGCGGGCAGCCAGTGCAGGTGGGCGTCGAGAGCGTGTACGAGTACGAGCAGCACGGCACGGGCTCATGCGCCCAGCCGCACGGGTGCGTGTCGCTGATCTCCTCCGGGACCGCCGAACAGGAATCGTCGTTCGTCGATGCGAGCACCGACGGAGACGACGCGTTCTTCGTCACAAGCCAGCCGCTCGTGGCGCAGGACACCGACACGAACTTCGACCTCTACGACGCGCGCGTCTGCACCGTGCAGTCGCCGTGCCTGACCTCCGAAGGGGCGGCGTCCGAACCGTGCGCGAGCACCGAGGCGTGCAGGGAGGGACTGCCTCCGATCACCGCGCCGGGCCGGTCGGGCACATCCGCGTACACGGGCCCCGGCAACACGCCGAGAGTCCAGAACCCCGCGGTCGCCAAACCCAAACCGAAACCGCTCACGCGCGCGCAGAAGCTCGCCAGGGCCATCAAGGCGTGCAGGGCGCACTGGCGGCACTCCTCGCGCAAACGCGCCGCCTGCGAACGCAGGGCGAGGCGGACATACGCCGCGAAGAAGGCGAACAGCCGGCCGAAGTCGAGGAGGAGATGATGCGCGGGCGCCACGCGATAGGCCCGCTCCTGCTCGCCCTGACATGCGTGGCGATCAACGCGATGGGGTTCTGCCCAGGCGCCGCCGCAGCCGCCGTCCAGGCGCCGTGGTGGCGCCTGGCGTCCAGCTCCGCCCCCAGCATCCTGAAGCCGGGAGACAAGGAAGACGTGGTGTTCGCAGCCGTCAGCAACCTCGGCGACGCGCCCGCGGACGGCAGCACGTCGCCGATAACGATCACGGACCGCCTCCCGGCCGGCCTCACCGCCACGTCGATACATCTCATCTCCTCCTCCGAACGCCAGGAGGGCACGTGCGAACCCGCCCCAGTCCTGCACTGCACGTTCACCCAGGAAGTGCAGCCGTATGTGCGCCTTGAAGCACGGATCACGGTCGAGGTGGCGTCGGACCTGCCTGCGCAGGAGATGGACAACGAAATCGAAGTGCAGGGAGGTGGAGCACCGACCACCTCGTCCACCGGGCCGCTCAAGGTCGCCGACGAACCGACCCGGTTCGGCGTGCAGGCCGTCGAACTCGCTCCGGAAGGCGAAACCGGGGCGCCGGACCCGATCGCGGGCTCGCACCCGTTCCAGCTGACCACCACGCTGGACTTCAACCAGACGCTCGAGCCGGGCGACGGAACCGAACCGAACGCGCCCGCGCTGGTCAAGAACCTCCACTTCGACCTGCCGCCGGGACTGATCGGCAACCCGCAGGCAACGCCGCAGTGCTCGAACGTCGACTTCTCGACCCTGCGCGGCCAGGGCACGAACCTGTGCCCCGGCGATACGGCGGTGGGCGCCGCGGTCGTGACCATCAACGAACCCGCCGACACGGGCTACATATCGGTGACCGTCCCGCTGTTCAACCTCGCGCCCGCGCCCGGCGAGCCCGCGCGCTTCGGCTTCGAGGCGCTGAACGTACCGGTCGTGCTCGACACCGCCGTGATGACGGGCGGGGACTACAGCGTGCAGGTCAACGTCAGCAATGCAACGTCAGTGGCGCAGGTGCTCGGGAGCCAGATCAGCTTCTGGGGCGAACCGGGAGATGTGCGCCACGACCAGGCGCGCGGCTGGGGCTGCATCGACGGCGGCCGCGAGGCGGTCGAAGGCGAGCGGTGCGAAACGCCCAGTCCCCGTCCGACGGTGCCTCTGCTCAGGCTCCCGACGTCCTGCGAAGGACCTCTGACCGCGACGCTGACCGGCGACTCCTGGTCGGGAGAAACACTCGAAGGGTCCGCCGGCATCCCCGCCCTCTCGGACTGCGGCGACCTGCACTTCGGCCCGTCGATCGGGGTTGACACCGAACAGCACACCTCGAGCACGCCGTCGGGTTTCAGGATCGACGTGAAGGTGCCCCAGCCGGGCCTGCTGGAAGGCGAAGGGCCGCCGGAGTCCGACGTCAGGGACACAACCGTCACCCTCCCCGAAGGCGTCGAGATGAGCCCCTCCGCCGCGAACGGCCTGCAGGCGTGCACAGAGCAGCAGGCCGGGTTGCTCGGCGTGAACCCGCAGACACAGGTCGATGAATTCACGTCCGCGGCAGTCTCGTGCCCCGAAGCGTCAAAGCTCGGGCTGGTGCGCATCAGGACGCCGCTGCTTGCGCACGAACTCCAGGGCGCCCTGTATCTCGCGACGCCCGCCCCCTCCGGCGAAGGCGGCAAGAACCCGTTCGACTCGCTCGCAGCGGTCTACCTCGTCGCCGAGGAACCCACCTCGCGCGTGCTCGTCAAGCTCGCCGGCGAAGTGGCGCTCGACGAAGGCAACCTGCAGGCGACGACCACGTTCAGGGACACACCGCAGGTGCCCTTCGAAGAACTCGAGATCGAACTGTTCGGGGGCCCGCGCGCCGCGCTCACCACGCCCCCGCTGTGCGGCGAATACCACCTATCGGGGTCGATGACCCCCTGGTCCGGGACCGGGCCGGTGGGAATCTCCACGGCGCCGGGCGAACTGAGCATCGGCGCCGGTCCGGGCGGCGCATCGTGCCCCGGAGGGCAGCTGCCGTTCGCTCCGTCCTTCCTCGCACAGTCAACGAGCCTGCAGGCCGGGGGGTTCACGGGGTTCACGATGAGCATCGGCCGCCCCGACGGCGAGCAGGCGATCGGTGCCGTATCGGTTCACCTCCCGCCCGGTGTCGCGGCGCTGCTGTCATCGGTCACGCCCTGCCCCGAACCACAGGCATCCCAGGGGACGTGCGGTCCTGCGAGCCTGATCGGCTACACCACCGTGAGCGCCGGGCTGGGGCCCGAACCGGTGACACCGCCGGAGGGCGAGGTCTTCATCACGGGCCGCTACGGGAACGCGCCGTACGGCCTTTCGATCGTGGCGCCCGCGGTCGCGGGGCCGTTCGACCTCGGAAACGTGATCGTGCGTTCCGCGATCAACGTGGACCCGAACAACGCGTCAGTGACGATCACCAGTGATCCGATCCCGACCGAGCTGAGGGGCATCCCGCTACAGCTCGGGCAGATCAACGTGATCATCGACCGGCCCGGTTTCGAGTTCAACCCGACGAGCTGCAACCCGACGTCCATCACCGGTCTGCTGTCGGGCGCCGGCGGCGCCAGCGAGCCCGTTTCCTCGCCGTTCCAGGTCGCGGGCTGCCCCGCCCTCCCATTCGCGCCCAAGCTCACGGCGTCCGTCGGCGGCCATGCCACCAAAGCGGACGGGACCGGCTTCGACGTCAGGATCCAGTCTTCCGGGCTCGGCCAGGCGAACATCGCGCGGGTCGACCTGCAGCTGCCGACATCGCTGCCCACCCGCCAGCCCACCCTGAACAAAGCGTGCCGCGACACCGTGTTCGACGTGAGCCCGGCGCAGTGCAGCCCCGAATCGATCATCGGAGGAGCCACGATCCACACGCCGGTGCTCGCGGGCCCGCTCAGCGGCCCCGCCTACCTCGTCTCCCACGGCGGAGCTGAATTCCCCGACGTGGAGTTCGTGCTGCAGGGAGAAGGGATCACGCTGGTGCTCGACGGCAAGACGGACATCGAACACGGCATCACCTACTCGCGGTTCGAAACCGCGCCCGACGCTCCATTCACGAGCTTCGAAGCGCAGCTCCCGGCGGGGCCCCACTCAATCCTTTCGGCCTATGCCCCGGGGACCTCGCATCTGGACCTGTGCGCCGCGCGCCTGGAGATGCCCACGGAAATCACCAGCCAGAGCGCCGTCACGATCAGGCAGACCACGAGCATCACCGCCACGGGCTGCCCGCCCCCGGCACCGGCTCACAGGGCGAGCCGTGCCCAGCTGCTCGCGAAGGCACTCGCCGCGTGCCGCGCGAGATACAGGCACTCGCGGTCCAGGCGCGCGTCCTGCGAAGCGCAGGCGCGGCGCCGCTACGCGCCGCCGGCGCGTCCGAAGACCGGGAAGGCCGCACGCGGCAGCCACGGGGAGAGCTCGCTCATCGCAGCGCTCGGACGGCTGCATCTTCGCGCGAGCCGCCCTCCTTCAGCGCGCTGACAAGCCTCACGGCCTCCTGCGGGCCCGTGAACGGCGCGAGCGCCATGTACGTGAGCTGAGGCAGGCGGCGCACGAGTCCCGCGTAGTCCTCATGCGCCACGTGACGCTGGATGATCTCGAATATGGCGCCGGCGATCGCATGGGAATACAGTCGCGGCAGGCTGCCGGCCCGCGGGCTGTAGCTGTAGCCCTCCTCGAGAAAGATCGTGAACGACCTCGTGATTTCCTCGGCGCGGCGGATCGCGTCGGGGCCGGCGGCGTAGCACTCGACCAGCCGCAGGTGCGAGATCGCGCGGTTCTCGGAGATCAGCCTCAGCAGCGTGCCGAACGCGTTCCAGATGCGCTCGGGCCAGTCACGGGCCGCGAAGTATGCGCTCGCGCAGGCGTCGAGGATGTGCTGTGTGGGGTGCTGCTGGGCTTCAAGGAACGCGTTCTGCTTGTCGCTGAAGTGTTCGTAGAAGACCTCCCTGGACACCCCTGCGGCGGCGACGATGTCTGTCACCGTCGCGTTTTCATATCCCTTTGACGCCATCACCTCAGCCGTCGCATTGATGATCCTCGTGCGCTGGCTGCGGGCGATGACCCCGGCCGGCAGGCCGTGGCGGCCCCGCGGCAGGCGCGCCGGCGGGGACCCGGCCCTCTCGAGCACGGGCGGCTCCGGGGCTTCGGGGAGGAGCGCGTCGGGCCCGGTGCTCCACAGCTCACGGGAGGCGGGCACGGCGTAGGAGCGCACCCACGCGATCCCGTCGGCTGTGAGCATCGGCAGCTCGTCCTCGGCGTGGATCCTCAGATACCTGGCGACGATGCTCCGCAGCGCGCCGACGACACCTATCGCGGGTATGTCCATCCGCTCGGCGCCGCTCTGCGCGCTGTCGAGGAATTCCTGGATCCGCTCCTCGAATGCGCCGATGACCACGCGCCGCGTCTGTTTGGAGCGAGGTCCTCCGGCGAGCATCTCGACGAACAGCAGGCGCCCCGCATCGGGGTCGTGCTGCAGCGCCCGCGCGAGCGCGGCGAGCGCAGTGCCCGCTGCCTGGGACCAGTCGCCGTCCTCGCCCGCGCTGAGCGACGTCTGCGAGAGCAGGCGCTCGGCTGCAGCCCGGTAGGCGGACAGCAGACAATCCTCCTTGTCCGTGAACTGCTCGTAGAACGTCGCTCTGGATACGCCCGCGCGAGCGCTCACCTGAGCGATGCTGACGTGCTGGTAGCCAGCCTGTGCCGTCAGCGCGATCATCGCGTCGAGGAGGCGGTCGCGCTGGGAGCGTTTGGGCTGGTTCTCCTGCGCGGCGCTGCCCGTCTTCGCTGATCGCCTGCGGCGCTCGGCGGCCGGTTTTCGGGCGGGAGATGCCATGAAGAGCCTCCGCGTCAGGATACAAAAAACATCGTTCCACCGACCGTCCTGTTTCAGGATCTTCCGGCGGATGCGCGTCGAGCATTCCCCGGCGGTGCGGCACGAGGCACCTTGATCGGTCGAGATTCCTGCGGCCAGAACGCGTCTCCTGGCCGGCGCATCGACCATCGCGGACCGTATGCAGCGCGGCCGAGAGGCGAAGGAATTGCATGCTGACTCTGTTCAGGCGGCGGGCCGCGCGCGGCACCGAGCCGCCGCGGCCACCGACCGGCTCGACCGTGCACGGACCGGCCGGACGGAGCGGGCAGGCCACGGGCGAGATCCGACAGGGCATACCGTCCGCGTTCAGTGCCGAGCGGGCACTGCAGGCTTCGCGGACGGGGCGGAACCTGTTAACTCGCCTCTATTGCTGGGTGATTGGAGGCGACTGCGGCAAACGGGCTTGACAGATGCCAGCCGCAGTGATTACATATCAATCTCTTTCAGAGACCGCGATTGCCTCGTCTCGCCACAGCGCCTCTGGCCCGACGGAGCAATTCTGCGCAGAAGGGGAGGACATGCTGCTGAGGTGTCCGAGCAACACCGGTAGGAAGTCCACGTTGGCGCTCCCACAAATTCGGCGGGCTCCTTGTCCCTCTCCGCCGACTCCAGGCGGACGCCGGCGGCCCTCGGCCCCGGCGTCCGTTGGTGGGTGTCGCCACGACACCCGCCGCGCCGCCCGATGACGCGGGTCGCCGACGCCCCCACGGCCCTCGCCACCGAGACCTCGCCGGCCGGCCCGGCATCAGAGGGACAGGCGCTGAGGCGCCCGCCGGCCGTGCCCGGTCCGCGTCCCCTCCTGCTGCTTCGTTTCACCGAGCGGCAGATCGAGCTCGTGTTCCGCGCACGCCGGGAACTCGGCGAGGTGTTCGCAATCGACGCCGGGATCAGCGGGGGCATCGTCGTCACCTGCCACCCCGACCATGTGCGTTCCCTCTTCACCGCGGGCCCTGAGCTCGTGCCGTCGCTGACCGCCGAGTCGCCGCTGCGCCCGATCGTCGGGGCGGCCTCCGTGCTGACCGCGAACGGCGCACGCCACCTGCGCCAGCGACGCCTGCTCCTGCCGTCCTTCCACGGGGAGGCGGTGGACCGCTACACGGAGATGATCGAGCACGTCGCCGAACGAGAGCTCGACCGCTGGCCGGTCGGGCGACCGTTCCCGCTCGCGCCCCGCATGCAGGCGATCACGCTGGAGGTGATCATGTCCGGAATCTTCGGGATCGAGGGCGCCCCCGAGCGCGGAACCGACGAGCATCGCCTGTACGCGACGATCAAGCACCTGACGGCGGCGTCGACGTCGCCGATGGCCAAGCTCGGGGAGCTGATGAACTTCGGCCGCTCGGAGCCGGTCGGGTTCCTGCGCACCGGGGTCTCGCTCCTGGACCGCGCCACCTATCCGGTGATCGCGGCACGCCGCACCGAAGCCGATGTCTCAGAGCGCGCGGACATCCTCTCGATGCTGCTGTCAGCACGGACCGACGACGGCGAGCCGCTCACGAACCGGGAGGTCCGCGACGAGCTGCTGACGCTCGTGCTGGCCGGGTTCGAGACGACGGCCAACTCGCTCGCCTGGACATGGGAGAGACTCCTGCGCACCCCCGAAGCCCATGAATGGCTCGTGGATGCGGTCCGCCGCGACGATCGTCCCGGCGCGCACATCGAGGCGGCGATCACCGAGGGCATGCGCTGCAGGCCGGTCATCCCGATCATCGGCCGGCGCGTGAGCGTCCCGTGGAGACTCGGCGACTACGTGGTCCCCGAGGGGAGCGCGATCAGCATCAGCATCCTGCTGCTGCACCACCGCGAGGACCTCTACCCCGACCCGTTCGCGTTCCGCCCGCAGCGCTGGCTCGACAGGAAGCCCGGGACCTACGAGTGGATCCCGTTCGGCGGCGGCACCCGGCGCTGCCTCGGCGCGACCCTCGCGATGGCCGAGCAGCGGGTGGTGATGTCCGCGATGGCCCGCCGCCTGGACCTCGAGCCCGACCGTGCCGAGCCCGAGCACGCACAGCATCGCAACGTGACGATGATCCCGCAGCGCGGAGCCCAGGCCGTGCTGCGCGCCCGCGGCACCTGACGCGCGGCGCGCCTAGCTCGCGGTGAAGCTGCCGGCGCTCGCGACGGTTCCCGCAGGGGCCGTCTTGTTCGTGACGGTAAGCGGGCCGCTGCCGGCGCCCTGGGGCACGGTCGCCTTGAGCACCTTCGAGGAGACGAACGTCACCTTGCTCGCGGCGACGCCTGCGAAGCTGACGAGCGAGCCCGCGTTGAAGCCGACGCCCCTGACCGTGACCTGCCTGCCGGCCGCGCCGCTCGCGGGCGTGAACGTTTTGATTGAGAGCGTCGCGGTGAACTTGCCGCTGCTCGTTACGGTGCCGGCGGGGGTGCTCACCGAGAGCTTGCCGCTGATCTCACCGTCGGGCACCGTCGCGGCGATTTCCGTGGCGGAGAGGATCTGGAAGCTGGCGGAGAGCGTGCCGAAATGCACGGCGCTGGCGCCCGAGAGGGCGGCGCCCGTGATCGTCACCGTCGAGCCGGTGATCGCGGAGGGCGGGCTGAAACCGGTGATCGCCGGGGTGTCGCTGGTGACGGTCGCGGTCTGCGTCGAGGTCGCGGGAGCACCCGTGCCCGAGGCGTTGGTGGCGCTCTCCAGAACGCGGATGCTGTGGCCGACGTCCGCCGCCGCCAGCAGGTACGTGCTTCCCGTCGCGCCGGCGATGGGGGAGCATTCCGAGCCGGACGTGCTGCAGTCCTCCCACTGGTCGGCGATCGATGTCGGGTTGAACGACCATTCGCCGTGCGTGACCGTCAGCGTCTGTCCCTGCTCGGCCAGACCGGAGATGGCCGGCGGCGTCTTGTCGCCGGGACTGTCCGGGGTCACGAACGCGCCGAGGCCTTCGGGGCTGCCGACGCCCGTCGGGCCGTCGTAGCCGGCCGCGGCTTTGCAGGAGGTCGCTGCGCCGCAGGTTCCGTTGCTGCCGCTCGTCACGTCGTAGAGGTCAGCGGACTGGCCGAGGTGGCCGTAGAGCGTGGCGGCGGGATACGAGGCGTCCTGCGGGCCACCGGCGAGGGCGAACTCGGCCGCGATGATGGGCGAGGCGACCGACGTGCCTCCCCAGACACCCCAGCCGGTCGGGTCGCCTTCGCCGTCGGGGGTGCTGTCGTAGACGTCGACGCCTGTTTCGGGGTCACCGATCGCCGCGACGTCCGCCACCGACCGTCCTTCCGCGCAGCCGGTCGCGGAGAAGTCTTCGGCGGCGCTCTGCCAGAGCGGCGCCGAGAACACGATGCTGCAGCCGCTGCCGCCGTCCTTCCAGACCGTGCTCTTCCATTTGCCTTTCGCTTCCGTCAGCGACGTCCCCCCGACGGCGACGACATCCGGCGAGTCCGACGGGAAGTTGGCAGCGGATTCGTAGGCCGGGCAGGCGTGGTTGAGGTATCCGCAGTCGCCGGAGCTGGCGGTCACGACCACCCCGGGGTGGTCGTAGTAGCTGCTGTTCAGGCTCTCGTACTGCGAGATCTCCGGGCCGCCGTAGGAGTTGCTGATCTCGGTGGCGCCGGCTTTGACGGCCGCGTTGACGGCCGTGCCGAGGTCGTCGAACGATTCGCTGTCGGCCTCGACGAGCAGGACGCGGCAGCTCTGGCAGATGGCGTGCGCCATCTGCACGTCGATCGAGATCTCCGTGTCCCATCCGCCTTCCTTCGGCGGCAGCGGGCTGGCCTTGCCTTCCTCGTCGATCTTGCGGAAGCACCCGTTCGCGGTCGTGCACGCGGGAAGCCCGAACTGGGTGTCGTAGACACCGAGGTCCGCTTCTGCGCCCGGGTCATCGAACGCGTCGACGACCGCGATCGTCTGCGTGGGCGAGGTGGGGGTCCCCGCCGGGAGCGAGTAGGCGGCGTGAAGCGCCTGCGGCGTCAGGTAGCCGGGGATCGGGGTTTTTTCGGCGACCGCAGGGTGCGCTTCCCTTGACTGCGCGAGCGCGTGCGCGTGCAGGTCGGCGGGCGAGAGCGAGTCGGGTACGAGCTTCATCGCCATGCACGAGGCGCTGCCCGGGCGAGGTGCGCCGCACACCCGGTGTGCGGTGAAGGATTCGGCGGATGCCGGCGAGCTTGACACGAGCAGCAGGACCAGCACGGCGAGCAGCCCCGCGGCAGCGGAGAACGGCCGCTGCAAACCCGCCGAACGCGCATCCCTGCTGGCGTCACCCATCACAGAACCGTACACGCCGCGTGCGCCCGCGCCAAACGGCTACCGCCGCCGACCCCCGTTCGGGCGGGGAAGCACGACGCTACCCTCGACGGATGCGAGGCCGATCGCTCAACGGCGCGGGCGAGAGCGACCGAACATGACACGCCGCAGGGCATCCGCGCGCCGGCTGCTCGCGCCCCTCACACTCGCGTTCCTCACCGCCGCTGCGTGCACCTGCGCCGGCGCCCTCGCCGCGGCCCCGGCGGTGACATCGCTCTCACCCGACTCGGGGGCAGCCGCCGGCGCGGACGCCGTGAGCATCCGCGGCAGCGGGTTCGCCGCAGGCGCACAGGTCAGCTTCGGGGGAGTGCCATCGACCGCCGTGCACGTCCTCTCCGATACCGCGCTGACAGCGCTCAGCCCGCCCGGATCGGGCACCGTCGACGTGCGCGTGATCGACTCGAACGGCGTCTCGCCCGCCGGCCCTCACGACTGGTTCGCCTACGAACCGCAGCCGGGGGGCCTGTGGCTCGGCCTTGACGGCGACAGCACGAGCGGCCCCTACGACAACCTGTGGCTCGGGCCGGCCGACGAGTTCTCCCGCGACGGCATCGTCTACGACCGCGACTTCGATCTCACCGCCGGGGAGGTGCCCGCCGAAAGCGAACGCGCCTCGGGCGCCGGGAACGTCATCGAGGACCGCCTGGGGCTCGACCACGAGTACGGGATGATCCCGGTCAGCGTCATCGAGTTCAGGGGATACACAGGGAACCTGCAGCCCGATCCCGCGTTCCCGAGCGAGGAGCGCACCGCCGCCGAAGAGGCGCAGGGCAGGACAACGATCGCGCAGTACGTCGCCGGCTTCATCAGGACCGCGTCATCCCTGCTGAGGATCGCGAGCACGGAGTACCCGGGGATGCCGGTCCTGCTCGAACCGATGAACGAGCCGTGGGGGTACACGACGCCGCGCGACAACGGCGCCCAGTACGCGCGCGTGGTGGCTGCGCTCCTGCCGGCGGCCATGGCCGCCGGCATCCCCCTCGTAGACATCTACGTGTCCGCGTTCGGAGCCGACCGGCAGGTGGGTCCCGGCGGCGAGAGCGAAGTCTTCGCGCCCGGCTGGGTGCCGGCCATGTATGCCGCCGAGCCGAGCCTGCAGAGCGAGATACAAGGGTGGTACTTCCACCCCTATGGCCCGCCGTCGGGAACACAGTTCTCCGACAGCCAGGGGATCCAGTCCCTGCCCGCTGTCCGAGCGCAGATGACCTCAGGACAGGACAACATCATCGTCTCGGAGGTCGGCTACTGCGCACGCGGCGACGGCGGCGACTGCAACGAAAGCGGCCAGGCGGAAGTGAACACGCGCCAGGAAGCGGCGACACGGCTCACGCAGATGCTCTCCAACGCGCTGCCCTACCACGAAGCCGGCTGGCTGAGGGCGCTGATCGTCTACGGCCGCGGCGACGGCGGCTGGTCGATGCAGGACTATTCGACGCGCCGGCTCACGAGCCAGGGCGAAGCGTTGCAGGCCTTCGCTTTGGCCCACGGCGGGACGGGACCGCTCCAGGAAGGCTGCATGCAGGCGGACCCGCTCAGCTTCCCGCCGGTCCTCGCGTCGACCGCGGCCGCCCCGTTCGCGAGCGCGCCGCAGGGCCCGCAGTGCGATGAAGGCGAAGCAGCCGCGCCAACGGGCGCCTGAGCGCTTCAGGCGCGCGCAGCGCGGCGACGAGCCTTCGCCGGCGACGAGCCGTTGCGGCGCGCCTGCGCCGGAGGCGGCACGAGCGCGAGCAGCTCCTCGTGGGCGAACTTCAGGCGTCCGATCAGGTCCCACGCGTCGTCGACCATCTCACGGTCCACGACGATGCCGAAGTCGAGCTGGTCCCGGTAGCTGAGAACCGTGATGTTGATCCCCACCCCGTCGATGATCGCGGACACCGGATACTGGGCCTCGAGCCTCGCCCCGGCCAGGAACATCGGCACGGGCGAACCGGGGACGTTGGAGATGACGAGGTTGGTCGGGGCCTGCAGGCCGCGGGTGACGGCGAGGCGCGCGGTGACCCGCGAGGCCCTCGCGAGAAGGGCCGGCGGGATGATCTCGTTGGCGTCCTGCAGCAGGTTCGCCGGCAGCGCCTGGTGACGCTCCTTCGCCGAGCGCATTGTCTCGTGCATCCTCTGCAGTCGAGCCGACGGGTCCGCCTCGTCGGTCGGGAGCTCGACGATCATCGTCGAGACCCGGTTGCCGAAGGTCCCGAACTGCTCGGGCGTCCGCACCGACACCGGCACCATCGTCACCAGTGGCTCCGGCGGCAGCTCGTCGTGCGCGATCAGGAACGAGCGCATCGCGCCGGCGCACGTGGCCATCACCACATCGTTGACGGTGCACGCCGCGGCGTTCTTGATCGCCTTCACCTCGGTGAGCGGGATCGACCCGTAGGCGATCCTGCGGTACGGCGATATGGAACCCTGGAAACGTGTGCGTGGCGCGTGCAGGCGTCGACCCTCGAGCACGCCGCCGTCATCGCGGCGCGTCGAGACGCCGCGGCCGATCCGGCGTGTCGTCGAGGCGATCAGGTCAGCGCCCGGGAGGTGGCGCATCGTTGGCAGCATGTCGAGGTTCGCGAGCGTCTTCGGCAGCCGCTGCGCGATCCGCAGCGGCTGACGCGGGAGCCCGGCGATCCCTCGGCCGAGCATCTCGAGGTCGCTCGGGACGCGTTCGCCGCGCCTGTTGGTCGCGGGAGGAGGCTGGATGTAACGGCCCTCGGGCGAGACGTCGAGCAGCACGCTGAGGATCTCCGCCCCCGACAGGCCGTCGACGGCGGCGTGATGGATCTTCGTGAACACGCCCACGCGCCCGCCCGCGAGACCCTCGATCACATACAGCTCCCACAGGGGCCTGGAGCGGTCGAGCTGGCGGGCGAATATCCGCGCCACCTGCTCGGAGAGCTGGGAGTCGCTGCCGGGTGCCGGCAGGGCGAGCTCGCGCACGTGGAACTCGAGGTCGAAGCGCTCGTCGTCCACCCAGTAGGGGTGGTCGAGGCCGAGCGGCACCTCGGCGAGCCTCCAGCGAAACGGCGGAAGCAGATGCAGGCGCTCGGCCACCGTCTCCCTGACGCTCGCCGCGTTCAGGACTCCCCCCGGAGCGCTCGACGGGTCGTAGATCGCAAGGCCGCTCACATGGCCATAGTTTCGTCCGTCCTCGATCGCAAGGAACTGCGCGTCCAGGCTCGTCAGCTGTCGCATGCCTCTCCTCTCCCCACCGCTCGCGCGGCCCCATCCCCAAACCCCCGGGAGGCGAGTCTACCCGCCCGGACGGGTCCGGCACCGGACAACGCGACGCCCTGCGCCGGCCCGCCCTCTGACCCGGTCGGCGACGAGCTCGATGGTAGGGTCGACCACCGGAACGGCTAAGTCAGGGGGACGATCATGCGCGGTGGATCTCGGGTGTTGCAGTTGCTTCTGCTCACGGTGGCGGCGATGACGGCGCTCGCACCGGCGGCGCTGGCGAAAACGAAGCCCAAGCCCAAGCCGAAGCCGACGCCGAAGGCGGTGGCATTGCTGCCCGACCGCTCCTGCTTCCACCTGCTCACGAAGGACGCCTTCCCGGACAGCACCGGCGAAGACCCGCCAGGCGGGCACAACTCGGCCGAAGACGACTACACCACCTGCCTCTTCGAAGCGCAGGAACCGACCGAAGAGGAACCGCATCCCAAAGGTGGAGGCGGTGACACGCTCCACGTCTTCCACCGCACCGCATACAAGACACTCGAACGCGGCGGCAATCACACCCTCCTGGTCCTGTTCCCGCCGCCGCCCGGCTCGGGCCGGCAGACGCCGCTGCGAGGGATCGGCACCCGCGGTTACTGGGTGTCCACGGAAGACGGGGGCACCTACGGAGTCGTGCAGGTCCGCAATGACGTGTTCACCTTCGAGAAGGAAGGCGGGGGCAACACATCTGCGCTGTTGTCCATCGTCGCAGACGAGCTCTGCTACAGATGCAAATAGGCACCGGCGGACTCCGGGCAACGTAGGGCTGCGCGGGGCGAGAAGACGGCCGGCGGAGGCGGGTCAGCGCGATCTGCCGGGCTCCGCGGGACCGCACGCCAGCCCGGACCGTCTCCCTTGCGGGCGAGTACCCACGCTTGGCCCGACCGGTAGCGAGACCCGATAGCCGTCTTCCATGTGCGAGATTGGTGATGCACAACCTGCGGATATGCCCTAGCCTGCGTGTTGTGCTTGTCCTGATTGTCGCTGTCGTTCCGCTGACGGTTGCACCTCTGGGTCTGGCCATGTCCCGCCTGGCCGCCCGAAGCGACAAGGCCGACGCGCTCGCGCTCGCCAACTGGCTCGCCACGGGCAGCCAGAGCGAGCAGGCCGCGGCATCCGCCCACGCAATCGAACCGATCCCATTCAAGCGCCCGCGCGACGCTCGCCGCGCAACCGGCTGATGATCCGTCTCGCTGCTCATCCCTCAGGCGTAAAAGGCTCTGCTGGGGGCTCGGCGGCGCGGGGCTCCGCCAGGGGTGCGCTCTGCCTGACCCTGATGATGCTGGCCCTTCTCGGGGCGCTCATCTTCGCCGGGAGTGCGCATGCGCTCGGGACCGAAGGAGAAACCGCGGGCGCATCCGGGTCTGCAGAAACGCCCGCACCGGCCGTCGAAGAAACGGGAACGGCCGTCGCGCCGCCCGTCGAAGAAACACACCCCGCGCCGCCCGTCGAAGAAACACAGATCGCGCCGCCGGTCGAAGAAACACAGCAGGCCGTCGCGCCGCCCGTCGAAGAAACACAGCAGGCCGTCGCGCCGCCCGTCGAAGAACAGCGTCCCCAGGCGCCTGCCGAAGAAACAAAGCTCGCGCCGCCTGTCGAAGAACAGCGCGCCCAGGCGCCGCTGCAGACGGAAGAAAAGAAGTTCGTCCCGGCTCCCGCCACCAAAGAAGAAACCCAGCAGGCCGGATCGCCGGCGCCCGCGGCAAGCGAAGAAGTCAAGCCGCCGACGCCAAGCCTCCCAAGCGGTCCTGCCGCGATCGCTCCTGTGGTGGCTCAATCCGAAGCGTCGGGCACCGGCATCGGGGTGATCGCCCCGACGGTCGGCGAACCGCCGGAACCGCCTGGTGGCGTGGTCGCCTCCATTGAAGCGCAGGTTCGCCGGGCGGACGCGAGACGCTCCGTTTGCGAACTGTCGCTGGGTTGTGGCGAAGCCCTGCTCGCCGCCCAGGAAGCCCGGTCGGCCGCCGCGGGCGGCTCCACGACAGCGGCGTCCTCGTTCATCGCGACGTCTGCCACCGTTGCGGGCCGCGGCCCGGGCGGCGGCGCTGGCGGCGGCGGGACTGGCTTGGCCGTCGGCGGGCACACGCAGAGCCCCGCTCCCACACCCCCACCCAGCGGGGCATCTGGTGGCGCACCTGCCGGTGGCTCGGGTGCCGCTCCCTTCAGTCTTCCTCACCCTCGCCGGGCTGCTGCTTCTGGCAGCACCCCTGGCGATGCGCCGTCATCGCCTGCGCTGCAGGCCTTGGCTGACGGCGTTCTTCGTTCTGATTCCAGAGCGACCGGGCTAGCTCCCTCCCGGTCTGTTCAACCCGCCCCGGATCGTGGATCCGGGGCACTTTGGAAATCAATTCGAGGCACATCTTGAAGGGAGCCGTACCGATGAAACGTCATTTGACGACCGCGACAATGAGGCACCGCGGACGAGGAGCACCACCGGTTGCCGGAGCCGGAGGCGATCTGCCGCACACCGGCTTCGCGATAAGCAGGCGCCCGCAGCCCGACCTGGGCGAGCACGCCGGCGATCTTAAGGGTGTCCGCGCCCTGGAGCACACGCTCGTCCTGACGGGTGAGCTGCACCACCGTTCCGCACATATCCTCGAGGAGCAGATAGAGCGCATCTGCGCCGACGGTGTGACCGACATAACCCTCGATCTGCGTGAGCTCACGTACATCGACTCGATCGGCATCGCTGTGATCGCGTTCCGGTGGGGACTGTGCAGACGGCGGGGATACACGCTGACGGTGATCCCCGGATCACCGTTCGTCCAGCGTGCTCTCGAGCAGGCCGGCGTCACCGACCTGCTGACGCCCGACGGCGACGCGACCCTGACGCGTGCCCCCCAGCATCACAGCCCGGACCCGACTCCCACGGGTGTCGACCGGGACGCACCGCTCTTGGGGGGGCAAAGCGCGTCCTAGCGAGGAGGACGCGCGCGCGATGGGCGGCGAGGCGCCCATCGCTTGCCGCGGGTCCGGCGGGGAGCCGGGAAAACCCTCTCCGCCGGACCCGTGTGGTGCCACGAATCCGCTTGGGCAACGCGCATGGCGTTGCCCAAGCGGCGTGGATCCGCGCCTCGATCGCGTAGGGTGAACGGCAGTCTGGATCGCCGACGACCGGCAAACACTGCGGCCGCGATCGCTGACGCCCCGCCGATGAACACGCCCACACCAGCACAGCCTCGCCTGCTCCCCTGCTGCCCCTCCCGTGGCTGACCGTTCTCTCGCTCTATTCACGGTCGGGCTGCTGATCGTGGCCGCCGCGCTGGCGCTCGTGACCGGCGCGATCGCCCTGCCCGGGCACGGCTCCCCCGCGCGAGCGGGATCACCGGCGAGCCACGCCCGATTCGCCGCCGAGGAGGCCGGGGCCTCGCCGCGCTGCACGCCGGCGACGCTGAACGCATCCGCAGCGATCCCCGGTACTCCGCTTTCGGTCTCACCGCTCCCCGGCACGATGCTCGCAGAGCCCACCGCCCAGATCAGCCTGCTCGGCGTCCCGGCGGGTGAGATAGCTTCCGTTCGCGTGACGGGTTCACGGTCGGGACCGCACACGGGCAGGCTGCTCGGCTACTCCCAGGGCGACGGCGCCAGCTTTCTTCCCAGCCGTCCGTTCACGACCGGGGAGCACGTGAGCGTGAGGGGCACACTGGATCTCGCGGGCGCATCCCGTGTGTTCGCCTTCTCCTTCACGGTCGCCGACCAGGACCCGTTGCCCGACCGCACGGCGAAGTTCGGACCAGGACTCGGGCCCGCCGGGCTCCAGCACTTCCACACCCTCCCGAACCTCCAGGCGCCCGCCCTGCATGTGAGCACGCCGGCGGCGAGCGGCGTCGCTCCCGGCGACATCTTCGCCGCCGCATACGCGAGCGGCAACGGCCCGGGCGGCCCGATGATCTTCGAAAACAGCGGCCAGCTCGTGTGGTTCAAGACACTTCCCTCGAAGGTGTCGGCAGCCGATCTTCAGGTCCAGCAGTACGAAGGGCAGCCGGTGCTGACGTGGTGGCAGGGCTACACGCTGCCACAGGGTTTCGGCGAGGGCGAAGACGTGATCTACAACAGCGCCTACCGGCAGATCGCGCATGTCCGCGCCGGGAACGGGCTGCTCTCGGACCTGCACGAATTCGCGCTGAACCCGGACGGGACCGCCATAACGACCGCCTTCGACCCTGTGCACTGCAACCTCTCGGCGTTCGGCGGGCCAGCGCACGCGGCGGTCACGGACGGCGTGTTCCAGGAAATCGACGTCAGGACGGGACTCGTGCGCCGCGAGTGGCACGCGATCGACCATGTCCCGATCTCCGACTCCTATGCGCCACTCGAAGCGGGCCGTGCCAGGGCGCTGTTCCCCTATGACTTCTTCCACATCAACAGCGTCGACTCCGAGGCAGACGGCCTCACGACCGTCTCCTCGCGCAACACGTGGACGATCTACAACATCGACTCCCACACCGGCCAGGTGCTCGCCCGCATCGGCGGCAAGCAGAGCACCGTCAAGATGGGCTCGGGGACGAGCACGGCTTGGCAGCACGACGCCCGCACGCTCAGCAACGGCGAGATCACCGTGTTCGACAACGGCGCGGAACCGAAGATCCATCCCTTCTCGCGCGGGATAGTCGAGCGTCTTGACCCGAGCACGGACACGATGACGCTCGTGACGCAGTACGCGCACTCGACGCCGCTGTCGGCCGGCACCCAGGGCAACGTGCAGATCCTCGCCAACGGGAACGCCCTGCTCGGCTGGGGCGCGCAGCCCTACGTGTCGGAATTCTCCCCGAGTGGCCGGCAGATCTTCGACGTCCGTCTTGCGATCGGCGGCCAGTCATATCGCGCGTTCCGCTTCGAATGGTCCGGGCAGCCGGACTCACAGCCGGCAGCAGCGCTCGTGAAGGGAAAGGTGTATGTGAGCTGGAACGGCGCCACGGGGGTGGCCAGCTGGAGACTGCTGACGGGTTCCGGAGCGCACGACCTCGCGGTGTCGAGCACGCTGGCGAGAAGCGGATTCGAGACCGCGATCCCGCTGGCCGGCTCCCCAAGCTGGTTCGAGGTGCAGGCGCTCTCCGCCGACGGCGCCGTGCTCGCGTCCACAGCGCCTTCGCGCACCGCCTGAGCCAGCGCGGGCACTCGCACGCCGGCCTTCACCGGCGCGCCGCGCGGGCGTCGACGAGGGTGGCACCCCACGTTCGCGACGCGACGACGATGCCGTCGGCGCGCACAACCGAACCGACGGTGGCGTGCAGTCTCGCGCCTTCGCCCAGCAGGACGCGAGCCCGCACCGACAACGCGATCCGCACGAGAGCCGCCGACCCTCCGCGCAGCCTGATCGTCGTGCCGCCGAGCAGCGCCGCCGCGCCCCTCGCCGGGCGCGAGGCGATGCGCGCGCTCACGGTCGACTTGATGAAGCTGTCGATCACGCACTCGCTGACGTGCGCGGGGCATCTGACGATCACGCCCGTGTCGAGCGTGCCCGCGGCCGGGGCGTCGTAAGTCGGTGAGCCGGAGGGCAGCGCGAGCCACCGCGGCAGTTCAGGGACCGCCGGGGACGGCGCCGCGGCGGGTGGCCCCACGCCGGCGCCGCTCATCCCAACGACCGTCACCGGCAGCGGGTCGCTGGTGATGATCAGCAGCGACGCGTCCTTCTCGCCCACGGTGCCGGGCGTGAATCCGACCGTGACGCTGCACGACGCGCCCTGGCGGATCACCTGTCCGCTGCAGCCGTCGGCGAGCACGGGGAACATAAGCGGGGTCCCGGAGACCAGGAACGTCTGCTGGACGCCGAGGGGATAGTCGCCGGTGTTGGTGAGCGTGAAGGTGTGCTGCACCGAGTCGCCGAGCGGGACCTCGCCCAACAACTCCTGGTAGGAGCTCATGGTGATCTTGGGTCCGAGCAGGCCTTCGCCCTCCAGCGGCACGATCAGGGGGCTCGACGCGGAGTCGCTGGTGATGACGAGCTGCGCATGCTTCGGCCCCGGCGAGATCGGCTGGAACTGGACACCGACGCTGCAGGTGTTGCCGGGCCCGAGGAGGGCGTGTTCGCAGTTTCCGTACTGGACGTCGTAGGAGGACGCGTCAGGACCTTCGATCCTCACTTCCCCCACCTGCGTGCCGGCGTCCGCGCTGTTCTGGATCGTCGCCTGTTCGGTCTCGTTCTGCCCTTCACGGAACGCTGGGGTGTAGGGAATCGCGGCGAAGGCGAGCGGGTTCTGCTGGGAGGACAGAGCGCCCGTGATGCCTTCTCCCGAGAGCGGGACTTCGACCATGCCTTCGCTGTCGTCGAGCTGGAGGGTCGCGCTCTGGGCGCCGCCCGACCCCGGAGCGAAGGAGACTTCGACGGTGCACGAGCCCAGTTCGGGACCGAGGGTCTGGTCGGAGCAGCCGTCGGAGATGACCTGGAAGGTGGAGCTGCCGGCGATCGAGACGGACTTGACGGTGACCGTCGAGGCTGAGTAGTCAGAGAACTGGACGCTCTGGCGCGGGCTTGCGCCGGAGTGGATGTCGACGGGGCCGAATGCCACCGCGTTCGTCGACGGCGTGAGCGCGGCTTCGCCCGCCTGCGCCGCGGCCGGGGCACAGAGTCCGAGTGCCAGCAGGATGCCCGGCAGTACTGCGAACCGTCGGGACATGCGCGACTCCGTTCTGGTCACCGACCTCACGGCGGCCGGCGGCCGCCCCAGTGGTTCCTCGACCCGGCCGCGGGCCCGCGTGAGCGCTGCATGCGCGCACCCCGCGCGGCGGCGGGCGGCGCCGTCACGCCCGAGGGGCGCCAACGGGCAGGGACTAAGATCCGACCGGTGGAGGACCCCTCGACACCGCTGCTCACGGCCGATGTCATGCGCCGCGCACTCCTCAGCGGCGTCGCGATCGCGTTCATCACGCTGGCGTTCATCGCCTCCTACGCGGGAGCCCTCCATAACCCGAAGCCGCACGGGATCCAGCTCGCCGTCACCGCGCAGGTCCCGCAGGAGGTGCAGGCCCCGCTCGAGCGCTCCGCGGCACTCAGCGTCCGGCATGTCGCGGGGCCGCTGCAGGCCCGGCAGCAGATCGACCGCCGCGAAGCGTACGGCGCGATCACATTCTCGCGGCAGGGATTCACCGTGATCACCGCGCCTGCAGCGTCGACAGGTATCGCCCTGCTGCTGCAGGCCACGCTCCCGGCGCAGCTGCGAGCGACCGGCCAGCATGTGCAGTCCGTCACCGTCCACCCGCTCCCCGAATCAGACAGCCGCGGCCTTGTCGGCTTCTACACGATCGTCGGCTGGGCGATCGCGGGCTACCTGGGCGCGACGCTGTTCGGGATCACGTTCGGCACGCGCATCGGCCACCGCAAAACGATGCTCCGCCTGGGCGCGCTCGTGATCACCGGGCTGCTCGTCGGCCTCGGAGGGACGCTCGTGGCGAACGCGATCGGAGGCATGTCGGCGCCGTGGCTGTCGATGACGCTGCTCGGCGCGCTCGTGATCACGACGACGGGCGCGATCACCGTCGCCCTGCAGTCGCTGCTCGGCGTCGCCGGGACCGGTATCGCGATCCTGCTGTTCGTCATCCTGGGCAACCCCTCCTCGGGGGGTCCCGCGGCGCCCGAGCTGATGCCCGCGTTCTGGCGCGACATCGGCCAGCACATCCCCGTCGGCGCAGGCGTCACAGCTTTCAGGAACGTCGCGTACTTCCCGGCCGCGCCGCTGTCTGACCCGTTGCTGACGCTCTTCGGATGGCTCGCGCTCGGCGTCATCGTCGCGCTCATCGCGGGCAGGCGCGCGAGCGAGATGACCCAGGGCGAGGCCGATGTCTCCGTAGTCGCGGCGATGGCGCCCTGAGCTGCCGATGCGACTGGCGACGTGGAATGTCAACTCGCTGGTGGCCCGCATGCCGCGCGTGCTCGACTGGCTCGCGAGCGTGCAGCCGGACGTGCTGTGCCTGCAGGAGACCAAGCTCGCGGACGCCGCGTTCCCGCACGCCGAGCTCGAGCAGGCCGGCTACGCGTCGGTCGCCTCCGGGGACGGCCGCTACAACGGCGTGGCGATCCTCTCCCGCGTCGGGATCGACGCGGTCGCCCGCGGCTTCGCCGATGAGCCCGGCTTCCCCGACCCCGAGCACCGCGCGATCGCCGCGAGCTGCGGCGGCGTGCGCGTCTGGTCGGTGTATGTGCCGAACGGACGCGCGCTCCAGGATCCGCACCTCGCCTACAAGCTCGCGTGGCTCGGCGCGCTTCGGGCGGCCGCCGAGCACGAGCTCGCCGCCCCTGAGCCGCTCGCGCTGTGCGGCGACTTCAACGTCGCCCCGACCGACAGCGACGTCTGGGACCCGGCGGCGTTCGTCGGCTCCACGCACGTCAGCGCACCCGAGCGCCAGGCGATCGAGGACCTGCTGGCGCTGGGGCTGACCGACGTGCAGCCCCGTGCCCTGAAGGGAGAGCCGTTCACCTACTGGGACTACCGCGCCGGGATGTTCCACAAGGGGCTCGGCATGCGTATCGACCTCGTGCTCGCGAGCGCGCAGCTCGCAGCCGCCGTGAGGGACGCTTACGTCGACCGCGATGCACGCAAGGGAACCAAGCCCTCCGACCACGCGCCGGTCGTCGTCGACCTGCAGCTCCCTGGAGAGGTTTGACCGTGCGGGTACGTAGTTCTCCCCGCGTTCAACCGTATTTCACTCTGCCGGTGGGATTTATCGTGTTTATAGACTCACCGCCCGAGGGCACCACCCAGAACCCGACTTGGAGTGTGAGACGATGAGGATCGCCGACGATGTGACACAGCTGATCGGCAACACGCCGCTGGTACGCCTCAACAGGGTCACGGAGGGAGCCGGCGCGCAGGTCGCCGCCAAGCTCGAGTTCTACAACCCCGCGGGCAGCGTCAAGGACCGGATCGGCGTCTCGATGATCGACGCCGCCGAGAAGGCCGGCCTGATCGGCCCTGACACGGTCATCCTCGAGCCGACCAGCGGAAACACCGGCATCGCGCTCGCGATGGTGTGCGCCGCCCGCGGCTACAAATGCGCGTTCACGATGCCCGAGACGATGAGCCGCGAACGCCGGATACTGATGCGCGCGTTCGGCGCCGAGCTGATCCTCACACCGGGGCCAAAGGGCATGCCGGGAGCGATCGCCGCGGCACAGGAGATGGCCGCCGCCGACCCGAAATATCTCATCCCGCAGCAGTTCGAGAACCCCGCCAACCCCGCGATCCACCGGGCGAGCACCGCCGAGGAGATCTGGAGCGACACCGACGGGCAGATCGACATCTTCGTTGCCGGTGTCGGCACCGGCGGCACCATCACCGGTGTGGGACAGGTCCTGAAGGAGCGCCGGCCGTCCGTGCAGCTGGTCGCAGTCGAGCCGGCGGCCTCGCCCGTCCTCTCGGGCGGCGAGAAAGGGCCGCACCCGATCCAGGGCATCGGGGCGGGCTTCGTGCCGGACATCCTCGACACGGAGCTGATCGACGAGATCGTGAAGGTCGAGGCGTCCGACGCGTTCGACATCGCGCGGCGCCTGGCGAAGGAGGAGGGCCTGCTCGTGGGCATCTCCTCCGGAGCGGCGGTGTGGGCTGCCCTGCAGGTCGCCCGCCGCCCCGAGAACGCCGGCAAGCTCATCGTCGTGGTGATCCCTTCATTCGGCGAGCGCTACCTGAGCACGGCGCTGTACGAGGGACTCGGCGACTGAGATGTTCTCCGCCCTGCGATCGGACGTGCGGGCGGTCAAGGATCGGGATCCCGCGGCGCGCAGCGCCCTCGAGATCGTGCTGTGCTACCCGGGCCTGCACGCCGTGTGGGGGCACAGGGTCAGCAGCCGGCTCTGGAACGACGGGCACACGCTGCTCGGCCGCGCCTTCTCCGCCTTCGTGCGGCTGATGACAGGAGTGGACATCCACCCCGGCGCAACCCTCGGCCGGGGCCTGTTCATCGATCACGCCACCGGCATCGTGATAGGCGAAACCGCCGAGGTCGGCGCCGACGTCACCATCTACCAGGGAGTGACGCTGGGAGGCACCCAGCTCGAGCGGGGCAAGCGCCACCCCACGATCGGCGACCGCGTGACGATCGGCGCAGGGGCGAGGGTGCTGGGCCCCATCACGATCGGAAGCGACAGCCGGATCGGCGCCAACGCCGTGGTGGTCAGGGACGTTCCCGCCAACTCCGTCGTCGTCGGGGTCCCCGGCCAGGTCGTCTCAAGGAGCCAGCCGCGTCCTGCCACCGCCCCCGTTGACCTCGACTCCGTCCTGCCGGACGTGTTCGGCGTGAGCCTGCGGTCGCTGCTCGCACGCGTCGACGAGCTCGAGAGGACGCTTCCCGCCCACACCGCTTCCACCCAGGCCCAGCCCTCGGACGCCGGCGTCTGGGCGGGCGAAGACTTCTCCATCTGAGACCGCCGCCGCGGCGGGCTCACATCGCGGTTTCCGGGATCGCTGGGCTCCCGCGGACTACTCGGAACCTCTCACCCGACTCTAAGGGTCCTGGGGCGCATGCTGAATGAGCATCCCCCACCCCCGAGAAGGAAGGCCCACCACATATGACGCGGCTCTCGCTGGAAACTCGACGCTCGGCGGCAGGGACCTACACGCTGGCGGGCGGCGGCGAGCTGCGGCCCGCCTGATCGCGCATCAGGCACCCACGGCTGGGCGCGGGCGATTCGGCCCGCGCTCAGCCGTCGCTGTTCGCGTCCTGCATCGCGAGTGCTGAGAGCAGGCGCTGCGCCTTGCGCTCGCCGCAGGCGCCGCTCTCGCGTGCCACGATCCTTCCGGAGCGCTCCACGAGCAGCACCGCGATCGTGTCCGTCCCGTCCAGTCCGAGCTCGCGGAGCACCCTGCGAACGCTCGTGTAGACCGTGATCGTGCGGGCGCGGGCCTCGTCGGTGCCCACACCCCGCGCCATACCGCCGTCGATGAACGAGCGCACCGGCGAGAGCGTGAGCGAGAGGATCGGGATCTCGTAGACGGCCACGTGCGGGCCGGCCACCTGCGGGCCGAGGAGCAAGCCGAGCCATCCGTCCACGAGCTCCTGCTGCTCGCGCCGGAACGCCGCGATGAGGAAGTTCCAGCGCCTGTTGAGGTCCTCCGGGAGCTCGTACCGCTCGCCGTTCAGGTCCCGCCCGCTGAGCCGCGGCAGCAGCTCGTGCTCGTCTCTGGGCGAGCCCACGCGACTAGACGCCTTCCGCGAGCTCGCGCCGGCCGTCGGCGCCGGGCTGCTCATCCGCGGGAGCGGCGGCCCCTCGGGGGTTGGGCAGCCCCACCGTGACCACGAGCCCGAACAGCACGAAGCCCGCGGCGGTGAACGCGACAGTGCCGGCTGAGGAGGCGAGCGCTTCGGATGATGCCTGCACCACCCTCTCGCTTCCGGGGTGTTCGCGCAGCTGCACGATCGCGCTCCCGCCGCTCGCGCGGACCGCCTCCGATATCGCGGCCTGCTGAGCCGGCGGGAGGCCGGGGACCGAGCGCAGGCGGCTGCTCACGCCGGAGCCGAGCGTGCTGATCAGGATCGTTCCGAGGATCGCGATCCCGAGCGCCGAACCGACCTGGCGGAACGTGCTCTGAATCCCGGATCCCTGGCCGCTGGCCTGGACCGGGACATCGGTCAGGACGACACCCGTGAGCTGGGCCGTGGCGAACCCCACGCCGACGCCGTAGACGAACAGGAACGGGATGATCGTCCAGGCGGACGTGTTCGGGCCGAGAACCAGGCCGAGCGAGCCGATCCCGAGCACCTCGAGCACGAGCCCGATCTGCACGACGCCGCGGGGACCGATCCGCGGCGCGAGCACCGGCGTGGCGCCGCCCGCGAAAAGGGTGCCGACCGCCAGCGGGATCAGGGCCGCGCCGGTGTCAAGGGCACTCAGCCCGAGCGCTCCCTGCAGGTAGAGCGGCAGCACGAACAGGATCCCGAACTCCCCGAGCGCGACGATCAGCGCCGCGATGTTCCCCCTGCTGAAGCTCGATATCGAGAACAGCCGCAGGTCGACCACCACGAGCCTTCCGGCGCGCAGGCGTGAGCGCTCGACGAGCACGAACGCGAGCATCGAGAGGATCGCGATGGCGAAGGCGATCGGGACCGGCGAGATCACCCCCTTCGGCCATCCGAGGAGACCGAGCTTCTGCGTCGTCTTCCACCAGCCGTAGCTCTCACCCTGGATCAGCCCGAACACGAGCGCGCTGAGGCCGACCACCAGTGTCACCTGGCCCGGAAGATCCAGTCCGCGGGGGGTGTCCGGGTCGGAGGTCTCCGGCACCACCAGCAGGAGCCCTGCGACGATCGCGATGCCGAGCGGGACGTTGATCAGGAACGCCCAGCGCCAGGACAGTTCCGTCGTGAGGAGTCCGCCGAGGAACGGCCCGACGGCCGCCATCCCGCCGATCGTCGACCCCCAGATCGCGAAGGCGATGGCCCGCTCGCGCCCGCGGAAGAGGCTGTTGACGGTGGAGAGCGTCGCCGGCAGGATCATCGCCCCGCCGATCCCCTGAAGGAACCTGCCGAAGATCAGGACGCCGCTGCTCGAGGCGGTGGCGGCCACCAGGCTCGCCACCACGAACCAGACGGTTCCGACCAGGAACAGGCGGCGGCGGCCGAACATGTCGCCGACGCGCCCGAGCGTGATCAGGAGCGCCGCGAACACCAGCGAGTAGATCGAGTTGACCCACTCGGCGGACGCCGCCGTGGTGTGCAGATCCCGGATGATCGTCGGGATCGCGACGTTGACGATCGTCGCGTCGACGATGATCATCGCGACCCCGAGTGCGATGAACGGCATCGCCACCCAGCGGCGGCGGTAGGTTCCCTCGGCCTCGGCGTTCACGGGCCCGATGATGGCACGCCCTCCGTGCCTTTCCCCTCCGGCGGGCCCGCGCGGCTAACATCCGCCGGGCGCCCTTGCGGCGCCGCACATCGATGCCGGCCCCGCACGGGGCGGGCCAAAGGGGGAGAACCGAGTGAGCGAGCGCAACCGCCGACTTGTCCTTGCCGAGCGCCCGACCGGGATGGTCGACGCGTCCACGATCCGAGTCGAGGAGGGCGAGGCCCCGACGCCGGGTGAGGGCGAGGCGCTGGCACGCGTGCGCTACATCTCGATCGATCCGACGATCCGGACGTGGATGGACGACGCTCCCGGCTACCTGCCCCCGATCGGGGTGGGAGAGGTCATTCGCGCGGGCGGCGTCGCCGAGGTCACCGTGAGCAACAGCCCTCGCTACGCGCCCGGGGATCTCATCTTCGGGATGGTCGGCTGGCAGGACTACGCGATCGCGGACGAGGGCGAGCGCAGCATGCAGCTGCTGCCCGGCGGGATCGCGCCGACGACGGCCCTGTCCGTCCTCGGCATCACCGGCATGACCGCCTACTTCGGCATGCTCGACGTCGGCCGCGTTCAGGAGGGGGACGTCGTCGTCGTCTCCGGCGCAGCCGGGGCGACGGGCTCGACCGCCGGGCAGATCGCGAAGATCAAGGGCGCCTCGAAGGTCGTCGGGATCGCGGGCGGCCCCGAGAAGTGCGCGTGGATCGTCGACGAGCTCGGATTCGACGCGGCGATCGACTACAAGTCGCAGGACGTGTCGGCGCGCCTGCGCGAGGAGGCGCCCGCCATCGACCTGTACTTCGACAACGTCGGCGGGGACATCCTGAACGCGGCCCTCGCGAACATCGCGCTGAAAGGGCGCGTGGTCCTGTGCGGCGCGATCTCGGGCTACAACACGCGCGGCGGCCCGTCAGGCCCGTCGAACTACGCGATGCTGATAGTGCGGCGCGGCCGGATGGAGGGTTTCATCATCCTGGACTACTTCGACAGGTTCCCGGCGGCCCAGCTCGAGGTCGGCGGGTGGCTCGCCGAGGGCCGGATCAAGGCGGCGGAGCACATCGTGCAGGGGCTGGAGAACGCACCCGACGCCCTGAACCTGCTGTTCACGGGCGGGAACACCGGCAAGGTGATCGTTCAGCTCTGAGGCAGCAGCGGCGCGAGGAAGGCCAGCAGCGCGCTGTTTGAGTGCTGCGGCCGCTCGTCCCAGATGAAGTGACCCGCGCCGTCGAGCAGCACGAGCTTGGAGCCCGGTATGTCCGAGTGGAAGCGCTCAGCCATCGCGGCTGTCGCGAACGGGTCGTTCTCGCCCCACAGCACGAGCGCGGGTACACCGAGGGCACCCACGCGCCCCTCGTATGGGGCGAGCTTCTCGAAGTCCCCGGAGCGGTAGAGCTCGAGCTGCCCGAGCCTTCGCGTGTCATCCGCGAAGGCCTTCCAGTACTCGTCGAGGGCGTCCTCGCCCATTCCGGGACACAGCGCCTGCAGCGCGCCGCCGAAACCCTCCCGCGTGAACGCCATCACGAGCTCCTCACCGGCCTGCGGCGTGCGCATCGTGTTCGCGAGGTCATGCCAGCGCCTGTCCGCCCAGAAGCCGCCGTCCGAGATCACGAGCGCGTTCACATCGTCCGGATGGTCACATGCCCAGCGCAGGCCGATCATCACGCCCCAGTCGTGGGTGACGAGCACGACGGGGCCGAGGCCGAGCTCCTGCACGAACCGCTCGACCGCCTCCACGTGGCGCTCCCATGTACCGGGCGGGTCAGGCTCGGAGTCGCCAAACCCCGGAAGGTCCGGTGCGATCGCGTACCAGCCGGCGCCCGCCAGCGCCTCGATCGCCTCGCGCCACATGTAGGAGGACTCGGGGTAGCCGTGGAGCAGCAGGACGGGCGGCGCGTCGGGGTCGCCCGCATGGCGGTATGCAAGCCCGGCTGCGTGACCTTGTGCGCTCATGCGGACATCCTAAGGCCGATCGCTCAGCCGAGCTTCTCGAGCGTGATCCTCACGACCTCGTCCCAGTAGCGCTCGCCGTTCTCGGCGCTCGAGCGCGCCGGGTCGCCGATCACCCCGTTCTCGGAGATCGTGTGGATGCCGGCGCCGAAGATCGCGCCCGCCGCCTGCTGCGGGTCGCCGGTGTAGCCCGGCTCGCCCCGCTCCATGTGGACCAGCTCCGGATGGATCGCCACCAGCATCGACGTCTCCCACTCGCCGGCATGCAGGCCGCCCTCGCCCATCGGGACGCCGTGGTCGCGCTCTCCGAGCTGGGCTATCGCGAGCAGCGCCGTCAGGTCGGTGAGCGCACTGACCTCGATCCCCGGGTCCGGGCCGAGCTTCTCGACTGCTTCCCCTAGCGGCCCGAAGTTGCCTCCGTGGGTGGGGATCAGGACCACGCGCTCGAAGCCGCCCTTCGCGAGCGACGCGACGATGTCGGCGACCACGCGGTGGAACGTGTCCGGCGAGAGCGAGATCGTGCCCGGGAACTCCAGGTGGTGCTCTGAGCACCCGATGCGGACCGTCGGAGCGACGAACGCGTCGAGCCGGTCGGCGATGAGACGCGCGAGGTGATCGCCGAGCAGTGCGTCGGTCGCGAGAGGCAGATGCGGGCCGTGCTGCTCGGTCGCGCCGAACGCAACGACCACGGTGCCGCGCCCGCGCTCCTGCTCAGCCCTGATGTCGGTCCAGCTCAACCGGTCCATCTCAAGCGCCGCCACGGGTTCCCCTCTCGTTGTTGACCGGCGGAGTCTACGTCCGCTCGCCCGCGGCGGCATCCCGGCGCCGCAGTCACCACACTTGGTGCATGGGCGCCCTGACGACGATCGAGCACGCACTGCGCGACGCGCTGCTGATGGCCTGGTCGGTGTGGTGGGCGCTGGTGCTCGGCTTCGCGATCTCCGCCGTCGTTCAGGCCTGGGTTCCAAGGGATCGCATTCAGGGCGCACTCGGCGGCTCCGGGGGGCGGCCGGTGGTGTTTGCCACTGGTCTGGGTGCCGCGTCTTCCTCGTGCAGCTACGCGGCGGTGGCGATCGCGAAGAGCCTCTTCCAGAAGGGCGCGAGCGCGACCTCGGCGCTCGCATTCCAGTTCGCCTCGACGAACCTCGTGGTGGAGCTCGGCCTGGTCATCTGGATCCTGATGGGCTGGCAGTTCACGCTCGCGGAGTTCGTCGGCGGCCTGATCCTGATCGCGATCATGAGCGTGCTGCTGCGCAGGTTCGTCTCAGCTCGCGTGGAGTCGCGCGCGCGCGAGCATGCGCTGGACGCCGACAGCGGCCACCAGCATCACAGCGCCGGCGAGAGCATGAGCGTGCGTGACAGGGTCACGAGCGCGCGCGCATGGTCGGATGTCGCCCACAACTTCCGCAACGACTGGTCGATGCTGTGGAAGGAGATCACGATCGGGTTCCTTCTCGCGGGGTTCATCGGCCAGCTCCCCGACAGCTTCTTCAACGCCCTGTTCATAACCGAAGCCCCGGCTCCCGTGCGCCTGATCGAGAACGCGGTGGTCGGGCCGCTGATCGCCGTCATGAGCTTCGTCTGCTCGGTCGGAAACATCCCGCTGGCCGCCGTCCTGTGGTCCGGCGGCATCGGGTTCGGGGGCGTGATCGCGTTCATCTTCGCCGACCTGCTCGTGCTGCCGATCATCGCGATCTACCTCAAGTACTACGGCCGCGACTTCACGATCAGGATCGTCGCGCTGATGTTCACGACAATCGTGATCTCGGCGATCGCCGTCGACCTGCTCTTCAACGCGGCGGGGCTGATCCCGCAGGCGCGCCCGACGCGCGCCGACATCTTCAGCCCCGTCAGCGTCGACTACAGGCTGTTCACGAACGCCGCCGGGGTGCTCGTGTTCACGGTGCTGTTCGGTATGACGATGCGCCGCGGGGCGACCGACCCGGTGTGCGGCATGCGCGTGGACCGCGCGAGGGCGGTGCGCGTCAGGACGAACGACGGCACCCTCTACTTCTGTTCGGAGCACTGCGCCCACACGTACGCGCAGGGCGGGAGCGTGGATGCTCACCCCGTCGCCAGCGAGGGCGGCCATGCCCCGGCGGCGCCCGCGCCGCCGGCCTGACCGAAGCCGCCGCCGGCGCATGTAGGCTCCGCCCCGGATGGGAATGGCAAAGGATTTCAAGGCGTTTCTGCTGAGAGGCAACGTCGTCGACCTGGCTGTGGGCATCGTCATCGGCGCCGCCTTCGGCGCGGTCGTGACCGCCCTGGTCGCGGACCTGATCACACCGATCATCGCCGCGATCATCGGCAAGCCGGACTTCTCGAACCTCACGTTCACGATCAACGGGAGCGTGTTCCGCTACGGCTCGTTCCTGAACGCGCTGCTCGCCTTCGTGTCGATCGCCGCGGCAGTGTTCTTCTTCGTCGTGAAGCCGATGAACGCCCTGATGGAGCGTCGCCACCGCGGCGGCGACGACGACTCCGAGACGCGTCCCTGCACCGAGTGCCTCAGCGAGATCCCGCGTGAGGCGCGCAAGTGCGCGTTCTGCGCGTCACCGCAGACGCCGGCGCCGGCGGTCTGAGCCCGGCTCTCACCCGACCGCCGACAGCAGCCACAGGCCCAGGCACGTGAGGAACACCATCACCACGAGCATCCAGTACTGCGAGCGGATCGCGATGCGCGGGTCCTTGTAGAGGACGAGCGCGCGGTCGTGTGCGAGCGCCAGGCCGCAGACATGGCCGGCGAGCAGCACCACCACCTGGAAGTACCAGATGGAGTTGGGGGTCAGCACGTTGTAGTTGATCTGCACACCGGCGGTCCCGAAGATGTTCGCGCCGTTGCCGAGCGGATCGGAGAACAGCGCGACGCTCGCCTGCGTCTGGTAGACGAGCAGCGACCAGTAGTGCGCCGCCACGTATGCGAGCGCGATCGGGACGAGCGTGTGGATGAAGCGACCCGCGAGCACACCCTGCGGGGTGCCGCGGTCGACGGAATGGACGCCGAGGATGCCGATGCGGTAGACGCCGCCGATCAGCGCCATCATCATCAGCAACCCGAGCGTCGAGCCGAGCTCCACCGACGGTGTGGTGCCGAGCCCGAGCCCCGAGAAGATGCTCTGGAATTCCGGCTCGAGCGTGTTCATCCACAGCGGCCCCTGCTGCAGGCCGTCGAAGCTCGTCGACCCGATCATCGCGGCGAGCAGGGCGATCGTGCCGGGGACCGGGTTCAGGGCCACCAGCCCCGTCAGGGGTTTGTGGACTTCCAGCCGCTCGCGCCGCCAGCGCAGCGGGGAGATGCGCGAGTACAGGTTCATGTAGACCGAGAAGGCATCCCCGCGCGCCTCCCAGTCGTCGATCCCGAACGCGAACATCCCCAGCAGCTGGCCGAACGCGTACGTCAGCGACACGATCGCCAGCGTTTTCGGGTTGTCTTTTTCGACGTAGATGAGCTCGAGCCACGCGAAGCCGAGCACACCGGGCACCGCGGGCCAGCGCCCGAGCCACGACGGGTAGCGCCACATCCGCGGCAGGCGGTCCGCCCCGAACAGCCTGCGGGCCAGCCACCGTATGGCAAGGCCCGCAGCCAGCCACGGGTTGAAGGCGCGAAAGACGTCTCCGAGCAGGCTCGCGAAGGGGAAGCCCACCCAGAACAGGACGTAGATGAAGGTCGGTGTGATGTTCGCGGTCGGCAGCAGCTGCTCGCCCGCGAACCCCGCGTAGACGACGAGCACGAACAGCGCCAGACCGATCGCGGCGCACGCGGGCCGCAGCACACGGGGGAGCCTTGTCAGGACGCGGCTGCGGGCGTGCTCCAGGCGCACGGTCGGCCACAGCGTCGCGAGGCCGACGAAGCTCACGATCAGCACGACAGCCGCCGACCACGCGAACAGCCACCGCGGCAGCGGAAGGTCGGTTTTGCCGACGATCCCGTGCGCGAGCGCCTGCGAGGGCGCGATGAGACAGACCACGGCCGCCGCGGCTGCCACGAACACCGCACGGCGGCGCAGATCCTTTGGACTCATGCCGCGGGAAGCTTACGACTCGCCGGGCGCCGGGCACGTTTCCTCGCGCGCCCCGGGGTGGTAGCTAAGAGGTGGACCATGAACGCCCTGGCCTGCCTAATGCACTGGTACATCTCGATGTTGTACGTCGTGCCCGTGCTCGCGGTCGGAGGCTGGGGATGGTGGAGCTCCAAGCGCGTCTCGCGCGGAGGAGGACCGAAGGGGCCGAAAGGCTCAGGCGGCGCCGGAGCCGGAACCGCGAGGTCCACCGCACCCAGCACCACGCTCGAGTCCCCGCGCGTCCACGCCTAGATGATTGATTCCGCGGTGATTAGGCGCAGTAGTTGACGAGTGCGCGGTTGGGCGGCCGAGTTGGTGGTTGAGGGTGACCGCGGCGGCGAGGCAGAGGAAGCGTGCAGGATGCGCTCTCGAGGCCGGGGAGGGTGCGTGGCTCCGTGGCGCTCGAGGGTGAGGATGTCCTTGCAGGTCCAGAAGATGCTCTCGATCCTTTGGCGGATCGGGGCGAGGTGTGGGCCTCGTTGCCTGGCTCGTCTTTGCGGCGTGGGCCTGAGGATCGTGACGTCGATGTCATCACTGGCCTGTGGCGAACTCTTTGCCGGCGTAGCCCTTGTCGCCGATCAGGGTCACCGGCGCCTTGGCGGCGGGTGCGCGCGCAAGCAGCTCGAGTGCGACCTCGCGCTCGTCGAGCTTGGGAGAGGTCGAGAGTGATCGCTCGCGGGGTGCCGTCGGGGGCGAAGATGGCATGCAGCCGGAAACCCCAGAAGAACCGGGAGTGACTGGCGGCAATACCCGTAGTCTGCGGCGTCAGCGAGCTGCGAGCGCTTGACCGTCTCGCGGCTGCGGGCGCACTCCACCGGCGTGGAGTCGATGAGCAGAAGATCGTCGTAGAACCCCGGGCTCTGGCGAGCGAACACGCCCATCAGCCACTCCAGCGTGTCAGCCAGCCGCCGGCGGCGCTTGAAGTAGCCGGCCTGCCCAGGGATCCTCGGGAACAAGTGGCGCAAATGCTTCGAGCGACCGCGAGGAACCGCCGGTCAGACGGGATCCCCATGATCGCCTGGGCAACGCAGAGCGTGACGACCTCCGCGTCTGTGACGCTTCTCCTGGCGTTCCCCGGCTTCGCAAGGCAGGAGATCGTCAGCCGTGACAATAAACCGCGGTTAGCAGCAGGTCGAGGTCGGCGTCCATCGAGGCCCCCTTCGGGTCGGCGGCTGGTTATTGAGTACCGCCGACTTCGACCCTGCTGCCTAAAAACCCCCAAAAACCACGGCGTCAGCCGTGGAATCAATCATCTAGCCGCTGAGGCGGGGAGAACCCCCGGCCTCGCTCAGAAGGCGACGGGCAGGGTCTTCAGCTGGTTGATGAACATCGATTCGGCATACACGGGTGTGCCGTCGAGGTGGATGGCGGGGTAGCGGGCGAGGGTCTCCTGCAGCAGGATCCTCAGCTCCAGCCGTGCGAGCGCCGTCCCGAGACAGAAATGCCTGCCGCCCGCACCGAACGCCTGATGCTCAGGGTCGCGCAGCACATCAAACCGATCAGGGTCCTCATACACCGCCTCATCACGGTTCGAGGACACATACCACATCACCACCTTCTCCCCCTCACGGATCCGCTGCCCATGAAGCTCGGTATCCCGCGTCGCAGTACGCCGGAAATGAGCGAACGCCGGGAACATCCGCAGCGCCTCCTCAACAGCACCAGGGATCAGCGACGGGTCATCAACCAGCAGACGCATCTGCCCCGGATCCTGCATCAACGCACGCATCGCAGAACAGTACGTCGCCTTCGTGCTGTCATTCCCCGCCGCCATCAACAGGAAGAAACCCATCACGATCTCGTGTTCCTCGAGTTTCTCCCCATCCACCTGCGCATGCACCAGAACACTCGTCAGATCATCCGTCGGGTTCTCCTGACGCTCGGCGATCAACCGCCTGCAACGCTCAAAGATCTCAGGGACGTCCTTCTCCACCGCTCCCTGGACGCCGTCGGGGTTCAGGTCCGGGTCCTGCGCTCCGAGGGTCGAGTTCATCAGGTTCGCCCAGATCTCATCATCGGCCTGCGGGATCCCCATGAAGCTCCCGATCACACGCGCCACGACGGGCTGCGCGACATCGCCCACCAGATCACACCGATCCCTGCCCTGCAGGCGATCAAGGACACCCCGCACGATCGCCCTGATCTCATCCTCATGATCAGCGATCCGCTTCGGCGTGAACCCACGCTGGAACAGCGCCTTCAGGCGGTCGTGCTTAGGCGGGTCCATCCCGATGAACATGGCGCGCGCGAGCTCGATGGGGAATCCGCCGGACGCGGCGATCACCCCGCCGGCTTCCGAGGAGTAGGTCGCCCAGTCGCGGCTGACGGTGTGAACGTCCTGCGCGGTCGTGACGGACCAGAAGCCTGCCTCATCCGGGAAATCCCCGAAGCTCTCGGTCCAGTGGATCGGGCATTCGCGGCGCATGTCCCTGAAGACGTCATGCGGCGGCCCGTCAGTCCACAGCTCGCGCCTTGCGAGTTCCAGGCTCGCGATGTCCCTGTCAACAGCCGCCATCTGCCCCTCCCTCGTGTAAGTACTTCGTCCCGGCGGGGATGATAGTGGCGCCGCGCGGCGCGCGGCGCCGGATTCGCCGGGGCGACGGCGGGCCGGTGCGCGGCGATAGGCTTCGCCCCGCACGAGCGGAAAACTCACGATGTGGAGGGGCCATGAGCGACGAGACCGTGAAGTACCTTCTGTCCGAGGCCGAGATCCCCACGCAGTGGGTGAACCTGCTCGGCGAGCTGCCGGGTGAGCCGCTTCCGCCGCTGCACCCGGGGACGATGGACCCGGCGGGTCCCGCGGATCTCGCGCCGCTGTTCCCGATGGCGCTGATCGAACAGGAGGTCTCCCCCGAGCCCTTTGTCCAGATACCCGAGCCCGTCCTTGCCGCATACAGGCTTTGGAGGCCCACCCCGCTCTATCGCGCGCGGCGGCTCGAGCGTGAGCTGAAAACGCCCGCCCACATCTACTACAAGTACGAGGGCGTCTCTCCAGCCGGGTCCCACAAGCCCAACACGGCTGTGCCGCAGGCTTATGAGAACGCGCAGGCCGGGATCAAGCGCCTCACGACCGAGACGGGCGCCGGCCAGTGGGGCTCCTCGCTCGCGTTCGCGTGTTCGCTGTTCGGCCTCGAGTGCGAGGTCTTCATGGTCGGGTCCTCCTATGACCAGAAGCCCTACCGGCGGTCGATGATGCAGACATGGGGGGCGAGCGTTCACCGCTCGCCGAGCACGCTGACACAGTCCGGGCGCGACCAGCAGAAGAACCCCACGGGGTCGCTCGGGATAGCGATCTCCGAGGCCGTGGAGATCGCCGCGGCGCGCGAGGACACCAACTATGCGCTGGGGTCGGTCCTGAACCATGTGCTGCTGCACCAGACGGTGATCGGGCAGGAGGCGATCGCGCAGATGCAGATGGCGGGCGAGCAGCCCGACGTCGTGATCGGGTGCGTCGGCGGCGGCTCGAACTTCGGCGGGCTCACGTTCCCGTTCGTGCGCCAGGTGCTCAGGGGCGAGGCTGACGTCCGGTTCATCGCGGCCGAGCCGTCGGCGTGCCCGACGCTGACCCGCGGGGTCTACCGCTACGACTACGGCGACACCGCCGGGTTCACTCCGCTGATGCCCATGTTCACGCTCGGGCACGACTTCGTCCCGGCCCCCGTGCACGCCGGCGGCCTGCGCTACCACGGCGACGCCCCGATGGTCTGCGCGCTCGTGCACTCGGGGATGGTCGAGGCCCGTGCCTACCGCCAGAACGAGACGTTCGCGGCGGCAGTCCAGTTCGCCCGCACCGAGGGGATCATCCCCGCGCCTGAGCCGGCGCACGCGATCCGCGCCGTCATCCAGGAGGCCGAGGCTGCACGTGAGGCCGGCGAGAAGCGCGTGATCCTGTTCGGCCTGTGCGGTCACGGGAACTTCGACCTCGCGGCATACGACGCGTACCTCGCCGGCGAGCTCGAGGACCCGGAGTTCTCAGAGCAGGACATGGACGACGCCCTGGCCCGCCTGCCGGAGACCCCCGCGATCGCCTGAGCTCAGGCGAAGCGCTCGAGCACACGCCCGATCGCGCGCGTCCCGAACTCCAGCGACGCGACGGGCAGCCTCTCGTCCTGCGCGTGGATCAGGCGCATGAACCCCATGTCCGCCGGAAGCTGCATCGGCAGGAACCCGTAGGTCTGGATCCCCAGGCTCGAGAAGAAACGCCCGTCGGTGACCCCCGGCAGGAGCAGCGGTATCGGTTTGCCCTGCGGGTCGAGCTCGCGGAGCGACCCGGCGAGCGTCTGGAACAGGCCCAGGTCCGGCTTTGCGTCGACCGGGTCATGCTGGATGACCTCGAACTCGACGTCCACGCCCGCGAGGGCGCGCAGCTCGGCGAACACGTCCTGTGGGCGCATCCCAGGGAGCAGCCGGCAGTCGAGCTCGACCGTCACCTCGTCGGGGATGACGTTGATCTTCTCCCCGCCCGAGACGATCGTCGCGCTCGCGGTGTTGTGCAGCATCGGGTCGAACGCCGCGAGCTGCTCCCCGCCGGCCGCGAGCACCACGTCGGTGAGACGCGGGGTCAGCAACGCGCGGAGCGCGAGCGCCGTCGGACGCGGGACGTCCGCTGCGATCGCCTCGATCATGTCGCGCACGACGGGTGTGACATGGACCGGCAGCCGATTGCGGTCCAGGGCCCGAAGCAGTGCCCCGAGGGCGCCCATCGCTCCGCCCCTGATCGGCATCGACGCATGGCCGGAGGGTCCTCGCAGCCGCGCGCGCGTCCAGCAGACCTGCTTCTCGGCGACCATGATCGGGTAGAAGCGCGAGCCGGCGATCTCCATCGTGAACCCACCGAACTCGCCGAGCGCATAGCGAACGCCCGCGAACAGCTCCGGGTGCTCCTCCACGAGGAACTTCGCGCCCTTCTCGCTTCCCGCCTCCTCGTCGCTCAGCACGCACAGGATCACGTCGCCGGGAGGGGGCTCGGGCCGGGTGCTCGCGCGCATGAACGCAGCGAGCATCATCGCGACGCCGCCCTTCATGTCGAGCGCGCCGCGGCCCCACACCATCCCGCCGTCGATCTCGCCGCCGAACGGGTCGTGGGACCAGTCCCCCCGTGCTGGCACGACGTCGACGTGGCCCTGCAGCAACAGCGGCGGCGCGTTCCCCGCGCCCTGCAATCTGGCGACCAGGTTCGGGCGCTCCGGGTCGCGGGCGAGGATGCGCACCTCGCAGCCGACGTCCTCGAGCAGGCCGCTGATCCAGTCGATGCACTCCCGCTCGCCGCCGGGCGGGTTGCTGGTGTCGAAGCGGATCAGGTGCGCCAGCAGCTCCGCCGGGCGCTCCTGCAGGGAGCCGGTCCTTCCAGACGCCGGCTCCCGCGCGCCCACGGTGCGCCTACTCGAACTCCGGCGCCGCCCAGCCGGGCATGATCGGCGGAAGGCCGTCGCTCACCCGGTCCGGGAAGCGCGCGGGGCGCTTCTGGAGAAAGGCGGTGATGCCCTCGACGGCGTCCGCGGAGCGACCGCGCTCGAACATGCCGCGCGAATCCGCGCGGTGCGCGAGCATCGGATGCTCTGCTCCCAGCATCCGCCACATCAGCTGCCGGGCGAGGGCGACCGACACGGGGGCCGTGTTCTCGGCGATCTCCTGCGCAAGCTCGCGAGCGGCCCCGAGGAGCTCGCCGGCGGGATGCACGCTGCGGACCAGACCGCCCTCCAGCGCCTCGGCGGCCGTGAACACGCGCCCCGTGGACACCCACTCCATCGCCCGGCTTATCCCCACGACACGCGGCAGGAACCAGCTCGAGCATGCCTCCGGGATGATTCCGCGTCTGGCGAACACGAACCCGATGCGGGCGTCCTCGCTGGCCATGCGGATGTCCATCGGCAGCGTCATCGTCGCGCCGACTCCGACGGCGGGGCCGTTGATGGCGGCGATGACCGGCTTCAGCGAGGAGAACACGCGCAGCGTCAGTTCGCCGCCGTTGTCGCGCGGCACGGCGTCGGTCTCACCGCGTGCCCGGTAGTCGAAGGTCTCGCCGCCGGACTCGAGGTCGGCGCCCGCGCAGAACCCACGCCCCGCACCCGTGACGATGACCGCGCGGACGTCGTCGTCGGCGTCGGAGGCATCGAACGCGGCGATCAGCTCATGCCCCATCTGCCCCGTCCAGGCATTCAGGCGGTCGGGCCGGTTCAGCGTTATCTCCATCACGCCGCCGGAGACCTCGACCTTGATCTGCTCGTAGCCCATGCTCGCCATACCCTAGAGGTCTGCGGCGGCGAGCTGCCGCTCGTAGGGGCCCCGGCCGGTCAGGCACACGGCACCGCAGCGGGCGGCGAGGGCGAGTGCGTCCTGGAGTGACATGCCGGCACCGAGGCCGTATGTGAGGCCCGCCGCGAACGAGTCCCCGCATCCGAAGACGTCCACGCGGGGACCGGGGGGCGTCGCGGGCTCCCACCGGCCCGACTCGCCTGTGCGCCGTTTCCAGGTGCCTCCGCGGGCGCCTTCGGTCACGACGACCACCTCGGCCTCGGCACGCGCGTCGGCGGCGTCGTCGACCTCGATCTCGTCGGCGCCGCTGAGCACGAGCGCGTCGAGCCGGATGCCGTGCGCGAGCGCTCCGCGTGCGCGCGGGCTGGCAACGAGCACCCGCGATGACTCGCGCGCCGCCCGCACCGCAGCCTCGTCCCCCGCCGTCACGTAGACCGCGTCGGCCCCGTCGAGGGCCGCGAGCTGATGCCCGTGCACCGCGCCGTGAGGCTGCAAGGCGCGGGCCGAGCGTCGTGATCGTGCGCTCACCGTCCCTGTCGAGCAGCGTCAGCGCCCTGCGCGTCGGCGCGTCGAGGACCGCGCTGCGGACCTCGACGCCGAGGTCCCCCAGGCGCGCGAGCGACCTGCGCCCGATCTCGTCGTCGCCGACGGCTGTGACGAGGGCCGCCCGGCCGGCGAGCCGCACGAGCTGGACGGCTGCGACCGCACCCCCGCCGCACGGCTCCTCGAACGGGTCGCTCGCGTGCGCTACCTCGCCTGCGAGCGGGACGTGCTCCACGCTCGCGAACTGCACCCACTCGATGTGGCCGAGGACGCCGACGCGGGGGGAGGCTGAACTCATGACGAGTGCAGTCTCACAGAGTGAACCTCGGCCCGAAGTCCGTAGGATGCCGTGACATGACAGAGCCACTTGTAGTCGATCAGCCGGCGCCGCACGTTCGCCGCGTCAGCATGAACCGCCCGGACGAGCTGAACGCGATGACCGCGGAGCTGTGCGAGGCGATGCATGAGGAGCTCCGCTCCATAGCGGCCGACCGGTCCTGCCGTGCGGTGATCCTCACCGGTGAGGGCCGCGGCTTCTGTGCGGGCGTCGACCTCCGCGGCTACGGTTCCGCACCGGACAACGACGGCAGCGATGAGCCCCGCGACCGCTTCGCCAACCAGGTGCACATGTCCAGGCTGGTGCTCGGGCTGCGCTCGCTGCCCCAGCCGGTGATCGCAGCCGTCAACGGGCCCGCCGCAGGCCTCGGGCTCGCGCTGAGCCTCGCATGCGACATCCGCTACGCGAGCACCACGGCGGTGTTTCGCGCCGCGTTCATCAACATCGGCCTGTCGAACTGCGACATGGGTACGAGCTGGCTGCTCCCCCGGCTGATCGGCGCCTCGCGCTCCCACGAGCTGATGCTCACGGGCAGGAGGATGGACGCACACGAGGCGCTGCGGATAGGCCTCGTCGCGGACGTCGTGGACGGAGCCGAGCTGCGCGACCGCGCGACGCTCGGCGCACAGCAGATCGCGGCGCTCGCGCCGTGGGGTGTCAGGCTGACAAAGCAGGGGATCTGGAGCGCGCTTGAGATCCCGTCCGAGCAGGCCGCGATCGAGTTCGAGGATCGCCAGCAGATCATGGCCACGTTCAGCCGCGGTGTGCCGGAGGCAGCCGGCGCGTTCCTCGAGAAGCGTCCCGCCGAGTTCGCCGACTAGATGAGCGACCTCTTCGACGTATCCGGCAGGACCGCGCTCGTCACGGGCGGCTCGCGCGGCATCGGGCTGATGATCGCCGAGGGCCTGGTGCGCGCAGGCGCGAGCGTCATCGTCAGCTCCCGCAAGACCGAGGACCTCCAGGCCAGCGCGGCGATGCTCGCCGGCCTCGGCGAGTGCCAGGCGATCACCGGCGACGTCTCCTCACCCCAGGGCGCAGCCGAGCTGGCGCGCGCCACGCGCGAGATCCATCCGGCGCTCGACATCCTCGTCAACAACGCGGGCGTGGTGTGGGGAGCGCCGCTCGAGGACTTCCCGGCGGTCGGCTGGGAGAAGATCATGCACACCAACGTCGAGGGCATCTTCAATCTCACCGTCGAGCTGCTGCCGGCGCTGCGGGCTGCCGCGAGCCGGCAGGACCCGGCGCGCGTGATCAACATCGGCTCCATCGACGGCCTGCGCACGCCCGCGACCGAGAACTACAGCTACAGCGCGAGCAAGGCCGCCGTGCACATGCTGACCCGCCACCTCGCCAAGCGCCTGGCCGCAGAGAGCATCACCGTCAACGCGATCGCCCCCGGGCCGTTCGAGAGCAAAATGATGGCCCACTTCCTCGACAACCCGGAGACCCGCGAGATGGTCGAGGCCGAGGTTCCGCTGGGGCGCATCGGCAGCCCAGACGACGCCGCCGGGCTCACGATCTTCCTCGCGTCCCGCGCTGGCGCCTATCTCACGGGAACGGTTATCCCGCTGGACGGCGGGATAACCGGCTGCAACTAACACCGATAAGAGCGACATATACTCGCGTGTCATGCGCTTAGAAGGTAAGCGTGCACATCCGGGATATTGGGGATCGCACGGAGGGCCATCCGTGCTCGAGGCCACTCCATGAGCGCGCTCGCGGAGCCGGCGGCGCTCGAACCGGGACCTCGCACGCGCCGCATCTCTTCACCCGGGGCGGTCCTTGCGGTCGCTGCGCTGGGCACGTTCATGGCGTTCGTCGACGCGACGATCGTCAACATCGCGATCCCGGACATCCACCAGGAATTCACGGGCTCGTCGCTGTCGAGCGTCTCGTGGGTCCTGAACGCCTACAACATCGTCTTCGCCGCATTCCTCGTCGGCGGCGGGCAGCTCGCGGACCTGCTCGGCCGGCGACGCATATTCGGGCTCGCGCTGGTCCTGTTCACCCTCGCCTCCGCGCGCGTGCGCCGCGGCACCGACACTGGGGGTGCTGGTTGCTGCGCGCCTGGTGCAGGCGGCGGGAGCGGCGGTGCTCGTGCCGAGCTCGCTCGCCATCGTCCTCGAGGCGCACCCGAGGCGCCAGACGCTCGCACGCGGTCTCCATCTGGGCGGCGATCGCCGCCCTGGCGGCAGGCGTCGGCCCCGCGCTGGGCGGGGTGCTGATCACGGCCTCGAGCTGGCGGCTGGTGTTCCTCGTGAACATCCCCGTGGGGATCGTCGCGTTCCTGCTCGCAGGCCGGGTGCTGGTCGAGAGCCGCGCGCCGGGTCGCCGTCGTGTCCCGGACATGGTCGGCGGCGTCGTCCTCGCGCTCGCGATCGCATCGCTCGTGCTCGCGATCGTCAAGGGGCAGGAATGGGGCTGGGGCAGCGCTCGCATCATCGCCGCGTTCGGGCTGGCGGTCCTGTTCGGTATCTACTTCGTGCTGCGCTCCAGCCGCGAACGCACACCCGTCGTCGACCTGTCGCTGATGCGCATCCGGTCGTTCGCTCTCTCGAACGGCGTCACCGTCGTGATGGCCAGCGGGTTCTACGGATACACGCTGTGCAACGTCCTGTTCCTGACGGGCATCTGGCGCTATTCGATCCTCGACGCGGGCCTGTCGCTGACGCCGGGGCCGATCGTCGCGATCGCGGTCGCGGCGCCGGCGAGCCTGCCGTGGCGACGGTTCGGCCACCGCGCCGTGGCGGTCCCGGGGGCCCTGATATGGGCGGCGGGCGTCGCGTTCTTCGCGACCCAGCTCGGCGTGTCCCCCGACTTCCTGGGCGGATGGCTGCCGGGGATGGTGATCCTCGGCGTGGGAGCGGGGCTCTCGTTCCCGACACTCAGCGGTGCCGCGGTGCAGTCTGTGCCGGGGCCGCGCTTCGCGCTGGCGACCTCACTGAACGCCGTCGCCCGGCAGGTCGGCGCCGCGCTCGGCGTGGCGGTGCTGATCGCGATCGTCGGCAACACCGCCGCGCCCTCGATCCCCCACGGCCTGCCGGCGGGCCTGGTCGCGGCGCTGGAGCACTCCGCGCTGCAGCACGCGCTGCACTCGTTCGATCACGGCTGGCTCTACGCCTGCGGCTGCTTCCTTTTCGGGGCGATCGTCTGCCTCGGCCTGCGCGTGAGCGAGCCGGAGGACGCATCCGCCTTGCGAACAGGACGCCGGCGCCGTGGGCGCACCCGCGCCGCAGCCGGCCCCGCGCGCGCCGGAGCTGCCGAGCCTCGCGGAGTCCGCGGGCGTGCACGCGATCGTCGAGCCGCAGCCGGTCACCGAGTTCCTGCTCAACGCCCCCGTGTTCGCGGGCCTCGGGCTGCGGATGCTCGCGCGGGTCGCGGACCTGCCGAGCGACATGACGCTGGCGCGCGGAGAGTGGCTGTTCCGCGAGGGAGAGGACGGCCGACGCCGTTTACATCGTGCGGGTCGGACACCTCGAGGTGGTCCGCGACGTGCAGGACGACGCGGGCGCGACATCGGAGAGGAGATCAACACGCTGACGCGGGGAGCCGTGCTCGGCGAGCTCGCCCTGCTGAGCGAATCGCCGCGCGCAGCGCTTCCGTGCGGGCGCTGCGCGACACGGAGCTGCTGCGGATCGACCGCCCGACTTCGACGCGCTGCTGCACTCCGAGCCGGAGCTCGCGCTCAGCCTCACGCGCGTGCTGAGCGCCCAGCTGCAGGCGAGCCAGGCGATCCCCGGCGCAGAAGCGGGCGCGGCCCGTGACATCGCCCTGCGCGCAGCCGGGCCGGGCGTGGCCGTTGCTGGACATCGCCGACGAGCTCAGCCGCGCGCTGTGCGCGTGGGGCAGGGTCGCCGTGCTCTATCCCGCGGACGCACCGGGCAGCGAGGCTCCGGCGACGCGCGCTGAGGCAGCGGCGCGCTACGGGCCGCTGGTCGAGAGCTGCGAGCTCGAGCACGACCAGGTGATCATGGTCGTGCGGGGCGGCGGCCGGGCCGAGCATGTGGGACGAGTTCTGCATCTCCCGCGCCGACCGCGTCGCTCGCGGTGGTCGCAGGGCCCGCCGCCGCAGGAGCGGCGACCACGCACGCACGCGGCAGTGGGCGAGCGGTCTCGCGCGGCGCGGACCTGGTCGGGTACGCGATCACCGCACGGGGTCGGGCGACCTGGCCGGCTGGATCAGCAGGCTCGCCCCGGCGAGCGTCTTCGCGGTGTCCGGCGGGACACCGGATGCGCACCGACATCGCAGCGGATGGCGCGGCGCCTTCGGGGCGGGCGCTCGGGTGTCGTCCTCAGCGGCGGCGGCGGGCGGGCCTTCGCCGCATCTCGGCGTGCTCGAGGTGCTGACTCGGCGCCGGGATGCCCGTCGACCGCGTCGGCGGCGTGAGCATGGGCGCATTCATCGGCGGCCTGCTCGCGATGGACCGCGACGTCGCCGAGATCGACGCCTGCTGTTACGAGGAGTGGGTCAGGCGCAACCCGATCAACGACTACACGCTTCCCGCGCGCGGGCCTGATCGGGGCAGCAAGGCGCGAGCGATGGTGGAGCGCGTCTTCGGCGACGCCCGCGCCGAGGAGCTCTCCAGGTCGTTCTACTGCGCGAGCGTGAACCTGCGCCGCAGCGGCCTGATCATCAGCCGTGAGGGGCTGATGTTCGAGATCGTCGGCGCGAGCATGTCGCTGCCGCTGATCGCGCCTCCCGTGCGCAGCGCCGACGCGCTCCTGATCGACGGCTCGCTGCTGGACAACCTGCCGCTCGAGCCGATGAGCGCCGCGGGCGAGGGGCCGGTCGTGGCGATAGACATCAAGGGCGGCGAGGGCCGGCCGGGTGAGCCGGCGCGCGCGGGATCCACGGGAGCACCGCCGCCGCCTCCCGTCGCTGCCCGAGACTCTGGGCCGGATCGCGCTGCTGAGCAGCGCGAACACCGACGATGCCGCGCAGCGCTATGCAGACCTGACGATCCCCATACGCGTCTCGGGTGTCGGCCTGCTCGAGTTCCACCAGATCGACCATGCGCGCGAGGCCGGGCGCCGTGCGGCACTGGCGGCACTCGAGGACGCACCCGGCTGGCTGACGGGGGCCGGTCCTGCGCCGTCGGACCTCACGGGCCGGCGGACCGTCGTGCGGGTCTGAGCCCGCCGGCCGGGGGTGCGGGCCGAACGCCCGAACAGGCTCAGCCTCTGACGAGGAGGCTGTGCCCGGCCTTGACGACCGTGCGGTGGTGGGTGCGCAGGTTCGTCACCGCGACCTTGTCGGTGGCGACGTAGATGCGCGTCCCTTCGCAGAGATCCTCGGTGAGCCAGCGAGTGCCGAGGACCGCTCCGCTGGCGTAGCTGCCCTTCGTCGTGTAGTGACCGTGGCCTTCTGCCCAGAGTTTGCGCACGACGTGCTTGCCGGACAGCCGCTTGGCCGCCGCCGATGCCCGCAGCGCGCTCTTGCTGACCAGCGGGCAGCCGACGAAGCTGCCTCCCCAGAGGGTGGCCGTCACCTCGCCGTTGCGTGTCTGGGTGAGCTTGAAGATGCCGGAGTAGAAGGTGATCGTCTCGGTCTTGCCGCCGGGGATGGCGGACGTCAGCTGCACTCGTCCTTTCCTGGCGTCGATGATCGTCCCGAACGGCACCTGCTGTTCCGGCCCGAGCAGGACGAACTTGTTGCTGCCGGGAAGCTTGATGTAGACCGTGCCGCTCACGCGCTTGAGGTTGCCGCTGACGGCGAGCACCGGCGGCGGCAGCAGGACCTGCTGATTTCCGAGCACGCCGGACCCGCCGCTTGCGCTGGTCGTGGCGGCGTGCTCCTGAGGTGAAGGTGTATGCGGGGCCGCCCGTGGACGTGCCGTTTATGTCGGACACGTAGACGTCGTAGGTGCCGGCGGCTGTCGGCAGCGTCGCGGCCCTGATTTCGGTCGGCGAGATCACTTCCACCGAGCCCGCGAGGCTGCCGATGGAGACGGTTGCGCCCGCTGCGAAGCCGGTGCCGTGGATCGTCACCTCGGTGTCGCCTGTCGCCGGTCCGGAGCCCGGCGAGATGCTCGTGACGGTGGGCGCGATCGAGCCTTCTTTGGAGGCCGACTGCATGTATGTGAACGACGGACCTTCGGTCGACGTTCCTTCGGAGTCGCTGACAACCACTTCATATGAGCCCGGTTCGGTTGCGGTCGTCCTGGCCCTCAATTCGGTTTCCGAGAGAACTTCCACCGAGGAGGCGGAGTTGCCGATCGTGACGGCCGAGTCGAGTTTGAACCCGCTGCCTTTGATGGTCACGAGCGTGCCGCCCCTGCTGGGACCCGACTTCGGGTGGATCGAGCTCACCTCGGGCGGGCCATGCGCGATGCTCGCGAAGGACCAGACGGCACCGGTGGTGGACCCGTCCCTGCTGCCTCCGATGAGTGCGGCCATCCCGTCACCGGAGAGAGCAACGCTCGTACCGAACCAGCCTTTGGCGAGCTCGCCGCCGCCTTCGATCTTGCGCCCGCTCTGGGCGAAGGTCGATCCCGTGCGCGTCAGGAGCCATGCGGCGCCCTTGCGTTTGGCGTCGGCGGGTGCGCCGACGAGTACCGCGCTGGCGTCGTCGGAGATCGCGACCGCCGTCCCGAACTGGCCTTCGCCTTCCTCTTCGGCGCCGCCCGTGAGCAGCTGCGCAGGCGTCAGGTCGAAGTTGCCTTCGTCCTCGCTGAAGGCGTATGCCGCCCCTACGCCGCCTTCATAGCCGGGGGCCCCCACGACCGCCGTTTCGCCGGCGACGGCGACGCTGTAGCCGAACTTGGAGTGCGCGGCCGCCGTGCCGGACGGCGTCAGCGACTGGCCCGGCTGGGTCCATCCCCCGGGGCCCTTTGTGAAGACGTACGCCGAGCCCATGGCTTCGCCTTTCGGTTCGTTGGAGGGCGCCCCCACGACTGCCGTTTCGCCGGATATGGCGACGCTGAAACCGAAGTGGCCCCCACCCGTCTCCGGGTGTTCCCCGCCGGCTCCCGTGAGCTTGGGACCGGAGTGAACCCACGACGTGCCGTTGTTTTCGAATATCCACGCTGCGCCGATGCCGCCGGCTTCGCTGGACGCTCCCGCGATCGCGCTCTTCCCGTCGGCGGACAGGCCGACGCTCTTGCCCAGGCGTCCTTCGCCGCGCTCTTCTTCACCACCGGTGAGAGTGGCGGTCTGGGTCCAGGTGCTTCCCTGGCGCGTGAAGACCAGCGCGGCTCCCCGGTTGCCGTCGTTGCGAGGAGCACCGACGAGCGCGGTGTTCCCGTCAGCCGACAGTGCGACGGCGCGGCCGAAGCTGCATTCTTCGGCCGATGAGCCGCAGGCTTCCGAGGCGCCTTCGGTCCCGCCGGAGAGTTCGGCCTGCTCTTCCCAGTTCAGCGATTCGGAGAGCGTGAAGATCCAGGCGCCGCCCGCGTAGCTGTTCGAGGCCGGGGCTCCGATGAGCGCGGTGGTGCCATCAGCCGACACCGCGACGCTGAAGCCGAACAATCCTTCATTGCCCTCGGAGAGCGCTGCTCCCTGCTGCAGCAGCGGGTCGATGCGGACCGGGAAGCGCGCTCCGTGCGTGTCAACCGAGATCTGAACCGAGCCGCCTCTCAACGCCAGGTGGCTGTTGAGCCGATGTCCGAGGGCGTCGGTCGCGGTCAGGTCCCCGTAGGTGATCGAGGATCCGTCCGGGCCGGCGAAGTCGATGCTGCCGGCCGGCGTGAGCCGGGCCTGGCCGTTTCCGGACAGCGCCAGCGAGAGCGTGAGCGGACCCGAGCCCGCGGGTGCGCTCGGAACCGTGAAGCCCTGCTCGATCCCGGCTGGACCGTTCACGTACCACTCCTGCACGTCGCCCCGCTGGTAGATGACACGGTTGCCGCTCGCGACGGGGGGCACCTGCGATGTGCGGGTGAGGGTGCCGGCGGAGCCCGCGGCGGCCAGGTCGAGCCCGACCCTGAGCGGTCCGGATGCCACGGCGGCACCGGCGGCGGTCATGCTCGCGCTCATCCCCTGCGCCGGCGTGGCCAGACCTCACCTCGCCGGTGCTCGCGTGCGCCCGATAGGCCGGGTCCGCGGCGCCGATCGCCTGGGAGATCGGCAGCTGTGCAGCGGGATCGAGCTGCGCAAGCGACGTCGCGGCGGCTGCTCGCGCGGTGGCGGCAGGTGCGGCTGCGCCGCGGCCGCCAGCGAGAAATCCCGTGAGGAGTGCTCCCACCAGGATCGACAGGGCGGCTGCGAGGGCCATAGCGCGCACGCGCGGTATGGCCGAGATGCTTCCCGGGTTTGCTATCGAGCGATCCATCGCCTCATATCAAGAGCTCGGCACGCCGAGCGTCTCCTGTTCCTCCGAAGCTACATAGTGTTGGCCCACGCCATGGGTACGTTCGGACCCTCCTCCGACCGTGCGACCATTAGCGACTTTCTCAAAAGTAAACGATAATCACAGGCCGACCAGAAGTCAATTTGTGAGCCATCTCCCTTCAGCCATGCAGAGTTCTCTCGCGCGTCTGCGTCAAGGCATGCCCCCGTCCAGGCCGGAAGTGCCCTAGGTGGGTCGCGCAGCATGGCGCCGTCGCAAGACGGCGCTGCTGATACTGGTCGCACTGATCGCCTGTGGGGTGGGCGTGCTCGCATACGCGACCAATCTCCTGCGCCGCAGCGAAGAGCAGACGATCGACGCGCGCTACTCGATCAGGGGACCGCAGCCGGTGCCGTCGAACATCGTGATCGTCGCAATCGACAACGCGACGCTCACGGAGCTCAACGAACGGCACAAGGCATCCGAGTTCCCGTTTCCCCGCAGGTACGACGCGCAGGTGATCGACAAGCTGCGCGAGGCCGGAGCCCGCGCGATAGCGATCGACCTGCAGTTCACGCAGCAGACCAACGAAACCGAAGACGACGAACTGATCGAATCGGTCGGCCGCGCGCACGGCAGGATCGTCCTGACGACCACATCCGTCGCGGCAGACGGCGAAACGCAGATCCTCGGAGGGAACAAGCTGCTCGCCGAAATCGGCGCACGCCCCGCCAGCGCGCGCCTGACGGTCGACAGCGACGGAAGCGTCAGGCGTTTCCCGTTCGAGTACAACGGCCTGAAGAGCTTCGGGGTCGTGACCCATGAAGTCGCCAGCGGCACGGTCGTGCACTCCTCGCTGTTCGAATCGGGCACGCTGCCGATCGACTTCGTCGGTCCGCCCGAATCGTTCAAGTCGATCTCCTATTCGAAGGTGCTGCTCGGCGAATACTCGCCGAGCATGTTCCGCGGCAAGACGGTGATACTCGGCGCGACGGCCCCCGTGCTGCAGGACGTGCACACGACGGCCACCACGAACGGCGCCGAGATGTCCGGCCCGGAAATATGGGCCAACGTCGACTCGACCCTCCAGGCGGGCGTGCCGCTGCGCAACCTGTCGGCCTGGCTCGACGTCGTGCTGATCGTCCTGCTCGGCGCGCTCGCCCCGCTCGGCAGCGTGCGCCTCGCGCCGCTGCGGGCGATGCTCGCGGCGTTCGGCGCGGCCATGCTCCTGACCGTCGCGACGCAGGTCGCGTTCGACAACGGTGTGATCGTGAGCTACGTCTACCCGCTGCTCGCGCTCGTCCTTTCGACCCTCGGGACGCTCGCCGTCGTGTACCTGAGCGAGACGATCGAGCGCGAGCGGGTGCACGACCTGTTCGCCCGCTTCGTGCCTCCCGACGTCGTCGCGCAGGTCGTCGCCCGCACCGACGACAACCTCCGCCTCGGCGCCGTCGAACGCGACTGCACTGTGCTGTTCTCCGACCTGCGTGGCTTCACGAGCTTCTCCGAGACCCAGCCCGCCTCGCGCGTCATCGACGTCGTGAACTGCTACCTGAACGAAATGACCGAAGCGATCCAGGACGCCGGCGGAACGTTGATCTCCTACATGGGAGACGGCATCATGGCGCTCTTCGGCGCTCCGCTCGAACAGCCCGACCACGCGGACCGTGCGATCTCCGCCGCGATGGAGATGATCGGCCCGCGGCTCGACAGGTTCAACGCGTGGCTCTCGCAGGAGGGACACGAGCACAACTTCCGCATGGGGGTGGGGCTCAACAGCGGCCCGGTGATGGCGGGCAACATCGGCTCGGAAAGACGCGTCGAGTACACGGCGCTCGGGGACACGACGAACACCGCGTCGCGACTGGAGGGCATGACGAAGGGCAGCGGTCACATGCTGTTCGTCGCCCAGTCCACGCGTGAGCGCATGAAAAATCCGCCGCAGTCCCTTGAGCTGTTCGGCGAGCTCGAGATCCGCGGGCGCACCGAGAAGCTCCCGGTCTGGACGATCCCGGACCCGAGCTGAGCACGCCCCGGCCGGCGTCGTCGAGGGCGCAGCACGCCGGGTCCGATAGGCACCCCGCGCTGAGCCATAAGCGCCACTGATGCGATAATGCCCGGCGTGCGCTGGAGAGGGCAGTCCAAGTCGGGGCTCATCGTGCCGCAAAGGGCTCTGCCCGGACGGCCGTGCGTCCGCCCGCATGCCGGTGGGGCCGGCCACTACCGCGGGCGCCCGGCCGGCACCCGGCTCGGCTGGGGCTGAGCGTTGCGGGTTCACCTGTGCGGCGTGCGGGGCTCGACGCCCGCACCCGGTATCGAGTTCATCCGCTACGGGGGCCACACGGCGTGTGTGGCGCTCGCGCACGACGGGGACGCCGTCCCCAGCCTGGTGCTGGACGCCGGGATCGGGCTGCAGCAGGTCGCGAAGCTGCTCGGCGACTCCCCGTTCCGCGGCACGATCCTGCTCTCGCATCTGCACTGGGATCACTCCACGGGCCTGCCGTTCTTCCCGAAAGGCGACGAGGACACCTCACAGGTCCACCTGCTGCTTCCACAGCAGGAGGACGGCCGCGATGCCGTCGAGGTGCTCTCGGGCATCATGCGCCCGCCGTACTTCCCGGTGGGGCCGACCGCGCTGCGCGGCGACTGGAGCTTTGACAGCATCGCCCCCGGCGAGCACGAGATCCAGGGTTTCAAGGTGCTCGCGCGGGAGGTGCCGCACAAGGGCGGGCGCACGTTCGGCTACCGCATCAGCGACGGGCACTCGACGCTCACCTACATCCCCGACCACTGCCCGTCCGTGCTCGGGCCCGGCGAGGACGGCTGGGGCGAGTACCACCCCGCAGCGATGGAGCTCGCGGCAGACTCGGACCTGATGCTGCACGACGCCCAGCTCCTGCCCGACGAGAGCACGATGGCCGTCTACGGCCATGCCGTCGCCGACTACGGCGTCGCGCTCGGCCGGCGCGCAGGGACCTCTACCGTCGTTCTCTTCCACCACCGCTCGGACCGAACCGACGACGAGCTCGACCTGCTCGGAAGCCGCTTCACGGGCTCGGACCCGAACGTGCTCGTCGGTGCGGAGCGATCCGTCTTCGAGCTCTGAGCGCCGCGCCGAGGCTCAGCCGAGCGGCCACGGGCTCGGCACCGGCGTCCAGGCGTCGCGGTGCCAATCCGCGTAGGCCTCTTCGGGGTCGTCGGTCGCCCGCACGACTGACGCTCCATGCCTCGCGGCGGTCTCATTGACCGGGTAGTGGGGCTCGTCCGTGCGTCGCGAGCCGATCATCAGTACCGCACAGGGTCCGTCGCCCGCGCCGACGAAGACATGCTCCACCCCGGCGGGACAGTGGAAGAAGTCCCACTGTCGCAGGGGCGTCTCCTCACCTTCGATGATCGCGATGCATTCGCCGTGCAGGACGAGGAAGTCCTCCTGCACCGGCTCTGAGTGGTAGAGGCAGTTCGGCTGGCCGGGCTGCATGATCTGGACGTTGACTCCGGTGTCCGGCCACGGTGCGTCCTCGGGCTCCCAGTCGATGATGGCGGCCCGCGCCGGATGCGCGGCTGCGGGCGCATCCGCAAGGTTGACGATCAGCGTCCTGTCCATGTCCGCAGCCTACGGCAGACCGCCGGCCGGTCCAAGGGCTCCCGCCCGCGCGGGGTGACTTGCGTAAGAGGAGTGACAACTGTAGGGTTGCGCCCGACGACAGGCTCTTCTAAGAAGAGCGACCCAATCGAACGGCCGCCCACGGCCGGAAGGAGGCATGTCCAGATGCCGATGCTCGACGCGTACATCCCCGCCGGAGCACTCGAGCCGCAGGCCGAGCGCAAGCTGCTCGCGGACCTGACCGATGTCCTGCTCGTCAATGAGGGCGCCGACCCCAGCAACGCGAGGACCCGCTCGATCGCCTGGCTGTTCGTCCACCGGCCCGAGGCCGTCTACGTCGCGGGGGCGCCCGCGGACGCCCCCCGCTACCGCTTCATCGCCTCCGTCCCGGAGGGCCAGTACGAGCCCGAGCGCCGAGCGGCGATGGTCAGCCAGATCACGCAGGCCGTGCTCGATGCCGAGGAAGGCGCCTACGAGCGCGACCCCTCTCGGGTTTGGGTATTCACCCCCGAGATCCCCGACGGGACATGGGGAGGCGGCGGCCAGGTCGTGACGCTCGCGGACATCGCGGGATTCGCCACCGGTGACCAGGAGCTCGGGCGACGCTACGCCGAGCAACGGCTCGCACAGCGCCGGCAGACCATCGAGGTCTGAGCGCAGGCCGGCTCAGGACTCGTACATCGCCTGGATCTCGGGCTCGTACTTCTCGGCGATCGGGCGGCGGCGGAGCTTCATCGTCGGGGTGAGCTCGTCGCCGCCCGGCTGCCACTCCTCGGGCAGGATCGTGTGGCGCTTGATCTGCTCGACACGACTCAGCGCCTGGTTGGCCCGCTCGATGCCCGCCTGCACCTCGGCCCTTATCTCCTCGTCCTCGGCGAGCTCGGCCGGCGAGGACGCGCTCAGTCCGTGAGCCGCCGCATACGCAGTGGCGGCGACGGGATCGAGGACCACCAGCGCCGTGTTGTAGGGACGCCTGTCGCCGATCGCGACGACGCTGCCGACGAGCGGGCACGCCGCCTTGATGCGGTTCTCGATGTTCGCAGGCGACATGTTCTTGCCGGCTGCGTTGATGATGAGCTCCTTCTTGCGGTCCACGATCCGCACGTAGCCGTCCGCGTCGATCTCGGCGATGTCGCCCGTGTGCAGCCAGCCGCCGGGCCCGATCGTCTGCGCGGTGAGCTCGGGGTCTCCGCGGTAGCCGCGCATGATCGTCGGCCCGCGCACGAGGAGCTCGCCGTCCTGCGGCGAGCGGAGAGCTCGATGCCGGGCAGCGCCGGCCCGACCGTGCCGATGCGGATCGCATCCTGGGGATTGCTCGTCGCGATCAGCGACGTCTCGGTCATCCCCCAGATCTCGCAAATCGGCAGGCCGAGAGCGGAGAAGAACTCGAGCACCTCGGCGGCTATCGGAGCCGCCCCCGAGATCAGATAGTCGACCTCGTCGAGTCCGAGCATCGCCCTGAGCGGGGCGAAGTACTCAACGTCGGCCCGCTCTCGCTCGCGCAGGAGCTCCGCCTGGACCTCCTCGCCGGCCTGCTGCGCGCGCACGAGCCGTGTCGACAGCGCGAGGGCGGCGGCGAGGGCACGGCGGCGCTCAGGATCCGCCTCGGATGCGAAGCCGGCCTCGAGGGCGGCCTTCAGCTTCTCCCACACCCTCGGGACCGCGCCCCAGGACGTCGGCCGCACGTCGATGAGGGCGCCGATCACCTGCGAGACATCGCCGACGAACGTGACGGTCGCGCCGGAGACGATCGCCTGGTAGTGGGCGGCGCAGCGGTCAGCGAGATGGGCCATCGGCAGATAGGAGATGGTGCGCCCTCCCGCGCGCATCGGGAACACCCGGTCCAGGAGCCGTATCTCCCAGAGCAGGTTCTCGTGGGTGAGCTCGACCGCCTTCGGCGGGCCCGTGGTCCCGGACGTGTAGATCAGCGTCGCGATGTCGGTCGGCCGGACGGCGCGCCATGCAGCCTCGAAGTCGAAGTCCCGAGCGCCCGCGGACTCGAGATCGCCGAGCGTCCGTGCGCCGCTCATCTCGCCGTCGACGAGGAACACGTGCTCGATCGAGTCCACGCGGCCGCGCGACGTCGAGCACCGTCGAGGCGAACTGCGTCTCGGTGACCACGACAGAGCAGCGGGCGTGGGAGAACAGGTACTCGACCTGCTCGGGCGAGGACGTGTTGTAGATCGAGAACGGGATCGCGCCGATGTGCATCGCGGCGCTGTCGACGAGCACGGTCTCTGGCCGGTTGGTGAGCATGATCGCCACGGTGTCGCCCGTGCCGACGCCGTGTGCGGCGAGTCCTGCTGCGAGGTCACGGACGCGCTCGCCGTACTGCGCCCAGGTGATCTGCATCTCACCGCCGGGCGTCCTCAGCGCGACGGCGTCCGCGTGAGCGCCGGCCGTCCGCTGAAATGCCTCTGTCAGCGTGCCCGCGTCGAGCGCGAGCCCCGCGCGCGTCGCCTGCCCTGTCGTTGCAGCCTCCATAGCTCCCCCTTCGCGTGAACCACCGCCGGGCAAGGATGCCCGGCGGGCGAGGCGATCATAGTGCCGCTCCGCTCGTGGCGGGGCCGCCCGCTCCACGCGTCAAGCTGAGCCGATGAGCCGACTCCTGGACATGCGCAGGCTGCTCGCGTTCCGCGAGTTCCGTCTGCTGTGGCTCGCGCAGTCACTCAGCGTCATCGGCGACAACATCGTGCTCGTAGCGCTCGCGCTGTTCATCATCGACAGCACCGGGAGCGCGACCGACCTCGGCCTGGTGCTCGCCGCCCATGCCCTCTCGCTCGTGGTGTTCCTGCTGATCGGAGGTGTCTGGGCCGACCGCCTCCCGCGCCACCGCGTGATGGTCGTCACCGACCTGACCCGCTTCGCGCTGCACGGACTGCTGTGCATCCTGATCTTCACGGGCGAGGTTCGCATATGGCAGGTTGTCGTGATCGAGGTCCTGTTCGGTGCAGCGGAGGCATTCTCGCGCCCGGCGGCCACCGGACTGCTACCCCAGACCGTTCCGGAGTCCGACATACAGCAGGCCACGGCGCTGACGAGCATGTCCAACAACGTCGCCGAATTCGCAGGGCCGGCGCTCGCGTCCGTGCTGGTCCTCGGCGCAGGCGCCGGGTGGGCGTTCGCGCTGGACGCCGCGACATTCCTGCTCAGCGCGGGCCTGCTGGCGCGCATCTCCCCGCGCGAGCGCGGCGGGGAAGCCGAGACGACACGCGAGGCCCAGCCCGGAATCTGGGACTCCGTACGCGAGGGATCCGCTGAGATCCGCTCGCGCACCTGGGTGTGGGCGACGCTCGCGTCGTTCTGCGCAGCTCTCTTCTTCGGGCTCGCACCGTGGTACGTGCTCGGACCGCTGGTCGCCAAGAGCCAGTACGGCCACGTCAGCGTCTACGGCTTCGTCGAGGCCGCGCTCGGCGTCGGCACCATCGCCGGATCGCTGATAGGCCTCGGATGGCGCCCGCTGCACCCGATGCGCATGGCGATGCTCGGGATCATCGTGTGGCCGATCACGTCGATCCTCTACGCGACCGGCGTCACGCTCGCGGTCGTCGTCCCCGCGACGGCGATCTCCGGTGCCGGGATCGCCCTGTTCGACGTCTGGTGGCTGACGGCGCTGGCCGAGCGGATACCGGCCGAGCGGCTGTCGCGCGTCACGGCATACGACTGGATGGTCTCGGGCGGGCTCCTGCCAATCGGGTATCTGCTTGCGGGGCCGCTCGCGAACAGGATCGGCGCGGTCGAGGTGCTCATCGTCGGCTCCGCCCTGGCGTTCGTCGCGTTCGCGCTCGGCCTGCTCCCGCGCGAAACGCGGATGCTCGAGCGTCTCGATGACTACCAGGGACCCCCGATCGCGGAGGACTCGATGCCCGTCGCCGGGCACCGCTACTAGCGCACCCGCGGTCAGGCGATCTTCAGCGAGAGCTTGCCCATGTTCTCGCCGCGGAACAGGCGCAGCAAAGTCTCGGGGAAGTTCTCGATGCCCTCCGCGATGTCATCTCGCGCGGTGATCTTCCCCTCCGCGAGCCAGCCCGCCATCTCGCGTGCACCCTCGGCATAACGGTCGAGGTAGTCCGAGACGACGAAGCCGGTCATCGTCGCATGGTTGACGAGCAGCGAGAGGTAGTTGGAGGGCCCGGCGACGGGAGCTGTCGCGTTGTACTGCGAGATCGCCCCGCAGATGACCACCCGAGCCCTGCGGGCGAGGCTGAGGAGCGCGGCGTCGAGGATCTCCCCGCCGACATTGTCGAAGTAGACATCCACGCCGTTGGGGCAATGGCGGGCTATCGCCGCGGCGACATCCTCGGACTTGTAGTCGATTGCCGCGTCGAAGTGCAGGTCCCGTTCGACGTGCGCGCACTTCTCGGTGCCGCCGGCGATCCCGACGGCACGGGCGCCCTTGATCTTCGCTATCTGGCCCACCAGGCCGCCGACCGCGCCGGCCGCACCGGACACGAGGACCGTCTGGCCCTCCTGCGGGCGGCCGATGTCCGTCAACCCGAAGTAGGCCGTCATCCCCGGCATGCCGAGGGTGCCGATGTAGACCGGCAGCGGCGCGAGCGAGGTGTCGACCTTGATCAGCCCGTTACCCGGCACCAGCGCGTACTCCTGGATGCCGAGCAGGCCGGTCACGTGGTCGCCGACCGCGAGGGCCGGGTGCCGGGAGGCGATCACCTCACCCGCGCCCAGCGCCCTCATCACCTCGCCGATCCCGACCGGAGGTATGTAGGAGCGGCTCTCGTTCATCCACCCGCGCATCGCCGGGTCCATCGACGCGTACATGACGCGCACCAGGACCTCGCCGTCGGCGGGCTCGCCCACGGGCTCCTCCGTGTAACTCCAGTCGCTGGGCTTCGGGAGGCCCACAGGGCGCGCTGCCAGTCGAAACTGGTGGTTGACGTCGGCTGGCATGGTTGCCTCCTGATGGTCGAGCGAGTGGGCGAGCACCTGCGGCGCGAACGATACCTCCGCCGGGACGGCACGCGGCCGGGCTCGGTGACGCAGGGCAACACGAGCGGGCCGCACCATGCGAACATTGCGGCCGCTCGGCAGCTAATGCTCGCCGCGGAACTTCAGCCCCAGACCGAAGGAGCCCCAGATGCCCGATATCGAGTTCCCCACCAGTGCCGGCACCGCCCCCGGCTATCTCGCAGTGCCGGCGGGAGAGACGGGGCCCGCGACGATCGTCCTGCAGGAGTGGTGGGGCCTTGACGGGCACATACGCTCGATATGCGACAGGTTCGCGGCCGAGGGCTTCTTCGCCCTGGCACCCGATCTCTATCGCGGCGAGACCGCCGGCCAGCCGAGCGAGGCCGAACAGAAGATGATGGCGCTCTCGATGGAGCAGGCCGAGAAGGACATGTGCGGCGCCGCCGACTTCCTCGCCTCACAGCCCGGGGTCGAGGGTCCCGGCGTCGGGTCCGTCGGCTTCTGCCTCGGTGGCGGACTGTCGGTGTGGGCTGCCGCGACATGCCCGAACATCGCCGCGGCCGTCAGCTACTACTACGTGATGCCGCACGGCAAGCCCGACTTCACCGGCATCAACGGACCGGTGCTCGGACACTTCGGGACAGCCGACGAATTCGTGCCCGTGGACGCGGCGAAGGCGCTGGAGAGCGAGATCCGCGACGCCGGCGTGGACGTCGAGTTCGACTTCTACGAGGGCGCCGGGCACGCGTTCTTCAACGACACCGACCGGCTCGGCACGTACAGCAAGAGCGATGCGGACCGCTCCTGGGAGCGGACGGTGAGCTTCCTGCGCGCGGCGCTGGCCTCCTGAACAGCAACAATGATCCCGTGCCGCAGCGCGCACACAGGAGGCTGCGCCGCAACCGCCTGATCGCGGCCGTGGTCGCCGGCGTGCTCGTGGCGGTGCCGGCCGGCGCCACCAGCCTGCGCGACGGCTCGGGCAGGCATGGAGCAGCGCCGAGGTCGCCCGCAGCGGGTGGAGCTCGCCCGCACAGCTGTCCCCGTGCCCGGCGCTCGGCGCCGCGCGGGCTGTCTTTCCGAGCGACTCCCCCTCCCACGGGACGGGAGCCGGGGCGATCGTCTTCAGCGCATCGGTGGGCTGCCCCGGCGGCCCGGGGGCGAGGGTGGCAGCGCTCCGACGCGGGCGACACGCCCGGCGGGCCGCGAGCGCCGAGAGAAACCTCCGGCCGTCAGATCGCCCCGCGCGGGGCGCTGCTCGCGAGCGGCGCCCCGTTGGGATCGATATTGATCGCGGGCTCACGCCCCGCGGTCCCGTCGGAAGAGCTCGTCATCCAGGGACCCGCCGCCGGGCCCTTCTCGGTGCTGCACCGTGAACCGGGCGCGGCGAGGGCGATCGCGCGGGGCTACCTCGGGGACGTCGCGCTCGCGAGCGCATCATCGGAGCAGTCGATCTCCGTCCAGCTCGAGCGCTTCTTCAAGACGGGCCTCGCCGCCCCCATCCGGACGGCACCGGCCGGCTCCGCGGCGCCGGCTCCCCCCACGCTCGCATTGGACTACCGCACGGACATGCTCGCGCTGTGGCCCGCGCACGGCGTCCTGTACGCGCGATTCCTGCCCACGCACCACGCGCCCGCGCCGGTCCAGCGCCTGGCCCCGATCTACCCCGGTGCACACGTCGCTGCGCTGCTCAGCGACGACGGCCGCGCGATCGTCGCATGGTCAGAGCGCCGCGCGGGCCAGGAGAGCGTGTACGTCGACATCTCCGGCAAGGGCGTGCGTTTCAATGCTCCGAGCCTCGTCGACCGCTTCGCGGTCCCCGACGCCCTCCAGAACCCCGGCGCATCCCCGCTGCTGATCCGGCTCAGCTCCGAGGGCGTCGTGATGGCCTGGGCAGGGGCCGAAGCCGCCCGCTGGGCCGTGCATGTCGCGCCGGTGGAGCTGTCGGGCGTACGGCCCGCAGCGACCATCGCGTCGCCGGGACGGGACGTGCTGCTCGAGGACATCGCGCCCGGCCCACAGGGCGAACTGCTCGTTCTCTGGGGCGAGCCCGAAGCCGGCCCGGTGGGCGCGGCGTACCCCAGCCGCACGGCGCTCTATGCTGCGCCGGGCCTGCAGGCATACCCGGAACGGATCAGCTTCGGGGAAGCCGAACAGGTCTCCAGCCCCGAACCGGCCGCCGACGCGAGCGTCGCGATCGACCCGGACAGCGGCCGTGCGCTCGCCCTGTGGCGAGGCGCGAAGGGCAGGATCGACTACTCGATCCGGGTCCCCTGAGCGGCCCGGGACGCCCCGGCTCGCACGGGCGCACCGCGCGCAGGGGCATCGATAGGAAAGGATGAAGGCAGATGGACAGGGACTACGAGCTGCAGACGCACCGCGTCGAGGACCAGCACTGGTGGTACCGCGGGCGGCGGACCGTGCTCGAGGACGTGATCGCCGGGCTGCGGCCTGCCCGCCGCGAGCGCGCATCCTCGACGCCGGCTGCGGCAGCGGGCGCAACATGGTCGAGCTCGCCCGCTACGGCGACCGTCACCGGCGTCGAGCTCGCCGAGGCGAGCATCGAGGTCGCTCGCGGCGCGGGACTCCGGCGAGGTGATCGCCGGCTCGGTTCTGGAGATGCCGTTCGACGACGGGACCTTCGACCTCGCCGTCAGCCTCGACGTGATCGAGCACCTCGAGGATGACGTCGACGGCGCTGCGCGAGCTGCGCCGCGACCGTCGCGCCCGGCGGCGCCCTGCTCGTCACCGTCCCCGCCTACCAGTGGCTGTGGAGCGGCCACGACGAGATCAACCACCACCACCGCCGCTACACGCGCAAATCCCTGGAGCGCGCAGCACAGCAGGCCGGCTGGAGGCAGGTCGCGCACCACCTACTTCAACGCGCTGCTGCTTCCCGCGGCGATCCTGCTGCGGGTGCTCGACCGGCTGAGCACCAAGAAGACGACCGAATCCAGCCTCGACCTGTGGGTGCCGCCGGCGCCGCTGAACTGGCTGCTCGAGCGACCGCTCGTGCTCGAGGGCGCGCTGATCGCGCGCGGCGGGCGAATCCCTGCCGGGCTGTCCCTGCTCGCGGTCTTCCGCTAGACGCGCCTCAGGCGCTCGCCGTCGGCGAGCGACCACAGGGCTGTGCACGCGGAACGTCCATGCCCGGTTCGCGAAGAAGGTGGTCACCGTCACGACGACCGTGGCGAGCGCCTGGGCGAGGAGCTTGTCGATGTGCGCGTCGTGCACCAGCACGTAGAGCAGGATCTCGTCGATGGCGAGACCGCAGCGTCTGCACGACCGCCCAGCGGACCGGTGTCAGCGAGTCACCGACGTGCTCGCGAAACGTCCAGCGGCGGTTCAGGAGAAAGCCGTTGGTGGCCCCGACGATGAAGCCGATCGCCGACGCCGCGAGGTAGCAGACGCCGAAGCCCTTCAGCAGGATCGTGTAGACGATGAACGTCAGCGCCGTGTTGGAGACGCCGACGATCCCGAACTTGACGAACTGGATGAAAACCGACGCCCGCGTGGGGCGCGGCGGGGGCGCTACGCTTGTGCTCAGCGGCTGCGACTCGTGATCTGTCAGGGACATCCGTACACAGGATGAACGATAAATTGAGCGGCGGCTTAAGGCACAGCCTGAAGATGGAGGCAAGGCGGGGTCGCAAGGGGCCCCGGCGGGAACGAGACTGACCATGCCGGACACACCACTTCGCACACCCGCCCTACTCAGCCTCGTCGCCCCCGTCTTCAACGAGGAGGAGCTGATCGAGGAGTTCGTCGCGCGCGCGAGCGCCGCGGTCGCCGACTACGAGTTCGAGCTGCGTTCTCGTCAACGACGGCAGCGCCGACGCGACCCCGGCGATCCTCGACAGGCTCGCCGCCGCAGACCCGCGCGTGCGCGTCATCCACCTCTCGCGCAACTTCGGCCACCAGGCCGCGCTCACCGCCGGGCTCGAGCACGCCGCCGGCGATGTCGTGGCGATGATCGACGCGGACCTGCAGGACCCGCCGGAGCTGATCCCCGACATGGTCGCCCAGTGGAGCCAGGGCTCGGACGTCGTCTACGCCGTACGCAAGCGAGCGCGAGGGCGAGACCGCCTTCAAGCTCGCAACCGCCTCCTGGTTCTACAAGCTGTTCGACAAGCTCGCCCAGGTGGACCTCGAGCCGAACTCCGGCGACTTCCGGCTGCTGGACCGCCGCGCCCTCGACGCGCTGCTGGCGATGACCGAGCGCTCGCGCTTCCTGCGCGGCATGACCGTGTGGGTCGGGTTCACGCAGACCGCCGTCTCCTACCAGCGCGACGCGCGCCAGGCCGGCGAGACCAAGTACACGCTGCGCAAGATGCTGCGCTTCTCGCTCGACGCGATCGCGTCGTTCTCACATCTGCCGCTTCAGCTCGCGACCTATGCCGGGATCCTCTCGGCAGGCGTCGCGTTCATCGCGATACCCGTCGTGATCGCCCTGCGGATCACGGGCTCCTACCTGCCGGGGTTCGGTTCGATCACGATCGCGATCCTTCTCCTCGGAGGCATCCAGCTGATCGCGCTCGGCGTGATCGGCGAGTACGTCGGCCGCATCTACGACGAGGTAAAGCACCGTCCTCTGTACATAGTGCGCGAGGAGCGCAACCGCCCTACCGGATCCCGGGATCTACCCGAAGCCCCGGCGACACGGGCGGGACTCCCCGCGCGCACCCCTGAGGGCATCCTCTAGCCAACGCGCGCAGGGCCTCGGCGCGCCGCGAGCCCGCAGGCCCGATAATGAGCGCATGAGCAGTCCGGAGCCAGCGAGCCAGGGCGATGAGCCGCCGATCGAGCACCGTCACGAGCGGATCCGGGTCGAGACCGAGCGCCACCGGATCGAGGGCGTGATCACGCTCGCCCGCGACGGCTACCGCAGCAGGGTCTCCGATGTCCTGAACGCTTCCGAGCGGGAGTTCATAACCCTGACGGACGTCACCGTCGCGCCGCTCGAGGGCGGCCCGATCGAGCTTCACGCCTACCTCAGCCTCGCGCGGCGCCACATCGTGTTCGCCGTCTCGGCCGAGGACGCCGCCGGTTAGCCCGCGGACCGCCGGACCGGCCCCTGCAGCTCGCCCGGGTACCCTGCGCTCGGCGTCGCCGGCGCACATGGACCGCCGCCGCAGGATCGCGACCGCGGCCGACCCGGAGGTGGGTCCTGCAGAACGGAGAGGGCGGGATTCGAACCCGCGATGGAGTTTGACCCCCATACTCGCTTAGCAGGCGAGTGCCTTCAGCCTCTCGGCCACCTCTCCCGGAGCTCGGGACGCCAGTTTAGAGCGTGCGGGCTTGCCGGGTGAGCGCGTAGCATCCATGTCACCGCGGAAGGGTGGCAGAGCGGTTGAATGCGGCGGTCTTGAAAACCGTTAGGCGGGTAACCCCCGTCTCGGGGGTTCGAATCCCCCCCCTTCCGTTCACCGAGGCAACCTTCGTCAATCAGGGGGTGTCCTAGACGCCCCCTGAATCGCGAGACGCACGCTCCCGCTGCCGCCGTGCTCGACTCAAGGTCGCCGGCGACCGTCTGACCGACGCGCCGACTCCGCGTCCGGTTCACGCGGCGACCTCCCGACCGAGGCCGGGACGCAGGGCGACCAACGGCGTCGACGGCGCAGCAGGACCACCGTGTCCGCGAGGCGAGTGGGGGTGCGCGCGAGCTGCCCGCCCAACGAGCACCGAGCTGATCCGCACGCCGGCATGGCGGGAAAGGTGCTGGATCAGCCGTCTTGCAGATCGAGGTTCATGCGGCGTCGCACCGCGCGATCCGCAGCGCGGGCCCGCGCCTCAGAGGACCGCGAGGGACCCGAGGCTGCGGCCCGTCAGAGCCAGATTGACTGGTTCGATCCTTTCTTCGGTACCAGCTTCCACGTGGTACAGGCCAAGGACATCCGGCGCATCGCCTTCAAAGCTTTCGATCTCGGTGCCCGCCCCCTTGCGAACGTCAGGCTGAACTTCTTGGAAAACGTGCCGACGTCGCCTGCCAGCTGGCCGATCATGGAGCCGCGCAACTGCAGGTTCGCCGCGGTGAATTTATCCGACGGCGCGTAGCACTCGAATTCGCTGATCGGCCCCGCTTCACCGGCTAGGTCGACGCCTGCTTCGTCGGCATCTTCGTGCAACCAGCCCAAATCGCCAGCGAGTTTCCCGCTCACGATCGTGCGGGCCGGCATGCCCGCCGAGGAGCAGACGTCCGAGCCTGCATGGCAGCCCTTGAGTGTGAGGGACACCTCGTATGGGCCTTCGACGGTGAAGGTCCCCTGCAACCGGCTGCTCGCGCAGGTCAGCGTAAACGCATGGCTCTGGGTCTGCAGTTCGAGGGCACGGCCGGTCGCCGAGAATCCACCGACGGCCCCTGCTCCCCGTTCCTCAGAGTATCTACCCGCGCCTTCGGTGTACTTCGTGCACTCGGCGTCCTTGTATTCGCCGCCTTCGTGTGGGACACACCGCCAAAATACCGGGGGCTGCGGTGCAGCGCCTGCATTCACGACGGAGATCGCCCCGACGAGCAAGGTCCCGAGCACCGCAAGCACCGCGTACCCTCGCACCGTTCACGCCCCCTTCCGAAACGTACTCAGACCCTGCCACGGCGACGCAGGCGTGTCAACCCCCTTGGAGGGCAAGACCCGAGCGGGGGAGCCGTTCTTCGAAGGGGACCCAAGACTGTCGTGCGGAGCGTCGCGCACACGCCCTCGCGCCGATCGTGTTCACCGGAGGTCTGCGGGCGCCGGCGGCACGCGGCCGAGCTCGGCGCTCGTGCCGATCTCGATCACGGGATGGTCCGATGGCTCCAGCCAGCGCAGCACGTGAAGGAGCTCGGGTACGGGCAACGCCACACACCCCTCGGTAGGGCCATGCACCCAGGCGTGCAGGAAGATCCCCGAGCCGGGTGCGAGCGCACCCGCGATCGTCGGATGCTCGTTGTAGTCGATCACGGCGAAGTAGGGGTAGGCGGGTTCCTCGGTCCACAGCGCCTCGGACCAGGCGGCAAAGGGCGGCGTCAACCCGCAGGCGGCGTGCACGAACTCGTTGTACGTGGAGCTGAAAGGATCCTCGTCCCACCAGTCGCCGCAGACCATGTGATGGAACGGCTCGTGCAGTCCGCCGGGGTTCTGCTGGTTCCCGTACATCGTCGCGCCGAACGCGAACACGCCGGTCGGGGTTGCGTGGTCCCCCTCCCGGCGAACGTCCCGGAGCTCTCCCGAGCCGATCTCGGCCTGCCAGGCCGGGAACATGATCGTCCAGGGTGAACTCGCGCTCGCCCTTCGGTAAGTGCGAAAGCTCGCGAGGTACTGCGGCGGGTCATAGGTGGGGCTCGAGACGACCACGAGCTGGAGGGCCGACGCGGGGATCGTGAACCGTGACGGCACCGCCCCGGCCCAAGCCGGGCCAGAGATCAGTGCTGTGGCGGCGACTACGAGCGCCACCGTCAGCCGCGCAAGTCGACTCCGTTGACGGGGGGCTGGCGGCACGCCCAGAGTCTTACAGTGCCGCGAGCGCGTTCGCGCCGCACGCGGTGAGCCGGCAGGCCGATCCGGATGGTCGATGGCCTCACTAGACTTGCCGTGGGGTCCAGGCTTGTCGAGTTCACTGAAACGGAGGAGCAAGATGTCCACGTCGCCCGCAGACTTCAACGCCAAAGTCATCGATGAATTCCATGCCACCGGCGGACGCGTCGGCGGGATGTTCGAGGGGATGCCGCTCCTCCTGCTGCACCACACGGGCGCCAAGACCGGCGCGAGCCGCGTCAACCCGCTCGCCTACCAGGCCGACGACGGCCGTTATGTCGTGTTCGCATCAAAGGCGGGTGCCCCGACGCACCCCGACTGGTACCACAACCTCAAGGCCCACCCGGACGTCACGATCGAGGTCGGGACCGACACGATCGACGCGGTCGCAAGCGAGGCGAGCGGCGAGGAGCGCGAGCGTCTCTACAGCACACAGGCCACGCGCGTACCCCAGTTCGCGGAGTATGAGAAGCAGGCCGCCGGGCGCGTCATCCCGGTGATGATCCTGACGCCCACGAAGACCGGCTGAGCACATGGCCTGCGGCGCCGCGCATCGCCTGCGCGCGCGGCTTCTTCTCCCTGTCGCGCTGGCGTTCGCCGCGCTGGCCTTCGCAGGCGACGCGGTCGCCGCGGGTCCCGTGCTGCTCGACGGCCAGGGCTCGAATGTCGCCTCCTATGGAGGCTGGGCGGCATGGAGCAGACCCGATCCGGCGACGGGGGAATACGAGCTCATCACGCGCTCACCATCCGGCGTGACCGCGCGGGCACCGGTCGGTGAGCGCGCCGCCCCGTTCGACCTCGAGCTCGGGCCGAGCGACGGCGCAGTCAGTGCCGTCTACTCGCGCTGCGTCGACGTGAGCGCGCTGAGGGGCTGCCGGATCTACCGGTACACGTTCGGCCAGGGCGCCGAGGTGGTCCTCCATGCCCCCGGAACGTCGGTTCACGAGCCGGCCATCTGGAACGACGAGCTCGTGTACCTCCGGACAGACCCGTCCGGTGGCACACGTCGTCCTGACAACCTGTTCGCCTGGCACATGGGCGCCAGCCGGGCCGATGCCAAGGAGCTCCCGGCCTCGCGCGGTCTGAGCCCGGGCGGACCGGGCCACTGGCCGAAGGGCAGCGTCGGCGAGGTGAGCGGGCTGACGATCCACGGGCAGCAGATCGCCTACGCGACCACCCGCGCCAGCGAATCCTTCGCGATCACGAGTCTCTGGCTCGCGCACATCGGCGGACCGCCGCGCCTCGTGGACCAGGTCACCTCGGGGGCGGGCGCCACCTGCGAAGCCGCGTTCCTCTCACCCGAGCTCGCCGGAGGGTGGCTGTACTCCTACCTGCACGATTGCGATCCCTCCGCGAATCCCGCCCTGGACCGCTGGACGCGTTACAGCCTGGGCGGGCGCAGCGCCCAGCGGGCACGCTTCACGTTCGTGGACGTGGGAGATGAAGAGATCAGCGCGGTGACACCCGTCGGCGGCGGCGTCGACTGGTCGGGGGAAAGCGGGCTGCACGAGCTCACACACATCGGGTGGTCATCCATTCCCAGGCCCGTCCCGGAAACGCTGTGCTCGCTCGCGAGCCCTGTCTGCTGAGCAACTGCGCACAACCACGCAGGGCCCCCACCGGCACGACGCCATCGAGGGCCGAGAACGATGACAGGATCCTCACGCTGGGTTTATGGCCGTCTTATCGCTCATCCGTAGCTTCGAACCGGTGAGCACGGAGACCATTGCTGCGCCCGGCCGCACCGGAGTCGACTGGGGCCGCGCCGAGTTCGTCCTGACGGGCCTGGCGTTCCTCGGCTTCATCACGGTAGGAATCCGGATGACGAACGTCTACGGCGGACTGCCCGCGCACCCGCTGTTCGTCCACGTGCCGGTCGTCCTGATCCCGACGACGGTCGTGGCAGCGATCGTGTTCATGGTCAAGCCGGAGTGGTTCTCGCGCTACGGCATCGCGCTCGCGCTGGCGTCGATCGTCGCCATGAGCTCGATCTTCCTGACCATGCAGGCAGGTGCCGCTCTCCGGCAGGAGCTGCATCTGCAGGGGCAGGCCGCAACGCTGATCTCCGAACACTCCCAGGCCGCACATATCCTCGCGGTCATCTACGTGCTGTTCACCGCTGTGCTGATCGTCGCCTTCGCCGCGCAACGGATTTCCGGTGGGCGCCCGACGGGCCTGGGCATCGTCGACAGCCTCCTCTCCCCACGCTGGGTGTTCTCCACGCTCCGGGTTGCCCTCGTCGTGCTAGCGCTGATCGCCGGCTTCATGACGTACCGCACCGGCGACCTGGGCGCGAAAGCCGTGTGGCAGGGGCGCACCGGTGCCGCTCACGCCGGACCCCCCGGCGGCGGGCAGCTCTTCGGTTCTGGCCAGCCGGGCGCCGGCGCACCCTGATCGCGTTCCGGCGCCCGGCGCCGGTGTCACTGGAGCACTGCCGCAGACAGCACGCCGGCCCGGAGCCGGCCTGGGCGCCCGTCGCGCCCGCGCACTCGTGGATGATGGGATCCGCGATGGCCGGAGCGCCCACCGAACCACTCGACGAGCTGCTCGACGTTCAAGGTCGCGATGTCCTTGACGTCGGGTGCGGGGAGGGCGCGCTGGTCCGCCGGCTCGGGGATGCGAAGGCGCGCGTCGTCGGCCTCGATCCGCAGGCGTCTGCGATCGAGCTGGCGCGGTCGCATGCTCGAGGGGTAGCGGCGCGCTACGTCCAGGGCTCCGCCGAGGACCTGCCGTTCGCCGACGCGAGCTTCGACGTCGTGATCTTCTTCAACAGCCTCCACCACGTCCCGCCGGCGTCGATGGACACGGCACTCGCCGAGGCGGCGCGCGTGCTGCGCCCGGGAGGCCTGCTGTTCGTGCAGGAGCCGATCGCCCGCGGGAGCGCGTTCGAGCTGCTGCGCCCGGTCGAGGATGAGACACAGGTGCGCAGAGACGCGCAGGACGCGCTCGGGCGAGCCGCCGCCGGTCCACTGCACAGGGTCCTCTCGCGAACACAGGTGCTCACGGTGCGCCACGCGGACTTCGATGCGCTGCGCTCCCGCACGATCGGCGCCGGCCCGGGGAGGGCGAGCGCCTTCAGCGAACAGGAACCGGCTCTCAGGACGGCCTTCCAGCGGCTCGGGCGACCCGCGCCGGGCGGCGGATACGAGTTCGATCAGCCGTTCGCGATCAGCCTCTTCCGTGTTTGACGCGTGCGCGCAGCGGGCGGCGACCCCGCCGCTGGGATAATCACGCCGTGGGCGCGGGCGTGGTTCTGTGGGATTTCGACGGCACTCTGGCGTGGCGTCCTGGTCTGTGGGGAGGCTGCGTGATGGAGGTACTCGACGAGCACGCACCCGGACACAGCGGGACGCTCGAGGGCATCCGCCACACGCTCAAGGGGACGTTCCCCTGGAACCGCCACGAGCGTGCACACACGGAGATCGCGTGCGCCGACGCGTGGTGGGGGCGGATGACGCCCGTCCTGTCGCACGCGATCGCGCGCTGCGGGGTCGAGTCCTCGCGCGCCGATGAGCTCGCGCACGCGGTGCGCGAGCGTTTCGTCGACGGCACGCGAGGCTGGCTGGTCTTCCCGGACACGCGCCGTGCCCTGACGCTGTCCGCGGACGCCGGGCTGCGCAACGTGATCCTGTCGAACCATGTCCCCGAGCTCGAGCGGATCGTCGAGCAGCTCGGCCTCTCCGGCCTGGTGGAGCATGTCTTCAGCTCGGCGCTGATCGGCTATGAGAAGCCGCATCCCGAGGCGTTCCGCCACGCGCTGCGTGCGTGCGGCGATCCCCCACGGCGCTGGATGGTGGGCGACAACCCGGTCGCCGACTTCGCGGGAGCACGGGCGCTCGGCATACCGGCTGTGCTTGTGCGCACCCCCGGCGAGGCCGGCGGGACAGCTCCTGACGCGGCGGCGGCAGCGGCCATGATCGCCGCGGCTCCGTGACCGGCCGGGCGCGGGCGCAGCGTCAGGCGGATCGGGACACCTCTCAGGGATCGGGCGCGGACGACACGCCCACGCCAGGGACGGTGTCCGGGTCGACCGAGTAGCTGGCAACCGACCGCCCGGCGATATCCGATGCCGCGCGGGGGAAACCAGCAGGCGAGCGGCGACGAAGGCGGCCGCGGCGACGCTCGGCGGGTCGCGTCGTAACGGTGTGAGCTGCTCGGCGCTGCCCGAGTACACGCCCCGGCCTGCGAGCGAGGCGAGCATGTCCCGCATGAGCCATCCGCGGGAGCGGCCGCGGCTCGCTGCCCCGAGCAGAAGAGCGATCGTGCCATGCGTGCGCACCCCGGCACGCCCGGCGAGCGGCGGCCCGGGCCGGTGCTCCCCCAGCGTCAGCCTGACCTGCAGATCGGGCAGGTTCACGCCGCTGGCCGCCGCGTTCCCCGGCTCCACCGTGCGCGGGTTGCACTCCAGGTAGACGGGCACGCCGCCCTCGTGCAGGTAGTCGAGTGTGAGACCTCCGTGCCAGCCGAGCGACTCTCCGATCGTCGCGATGTGCTCGCGGGCGATCGGGTGATCGACGCTGAGCCGCGCCGCCGCGCTGCCACCAACCCCCGTCCCCCTCTGGACGCTGGTGTGAACGGCGATCAGACGTCCGCGGTCGAACAGCCCCTGCACCTGGCCGTACTGGCCGCTGGCGGGCGCCTGCGCCATCAGGGGCATCCCCGACGCTCCGAGTGCGGGCGAGGCGAAAGCAAGGTCCCGCGAGGCCTCGTCGACCACCTCCCGCACTCCCTGGCCCGCTGTGCTGAACGCCGCCTTCAGCCAGTATGGAAACGGCAGATCAGTCAGGTCGCTCGCACCTGCCACCGTGCGCCATGCGGGCTGGGGCAGTCCGAGCCGATCCAGCAACTGGGCAAACGCCAGCTTGCTCTGAACCTGTGCGAACGCGTCCGCGTCGGCGACCGCAACGCGCACACCGTCCGCAAGCTGAGGCAGTGCGGCCGCGAGAAGCCACGCCTGCTCGTGCGTCGGCAGCACCACGTCGATCTCCCGCTCGACCACGACGGCCTGCAGCGCACGGAGATAACCGGCGGGGTCGCCGGCGCCGCCGGGGCAGCGGTGAACCCTGCGGGTCCACCGGCTGAAGCGAGCCAGGCAGAGCGCAGCCGGGTCGAGCACCTCGATGTGGTGACCGGCGGGACCGAGACACGTGAGGACCTCCCGCGAGGTGAGGCTCGAACCCTCAGTGAGCAGCACGCGCACACCGGACACCCGACCAGCATCCCACTCGCACGGCCCGATCGAGCGCGGACGGCACCCACCGAACCCCACGCGCCGTGCGTATGAAGCGGCGGCGGGTGCCCAGATGCGGGTTGACTGGCACGGGGATCGGGCTAGTATTCGAGGGCCGCGGGGCTCAGGCCATACGCGGACCGGCGCCGTGTGCGGCGTGCACCTGACAGAGGGCAAGGGGAGGCAGGATGCCGAATATGAGGATGAGGGCCCCGATTCAGGGCTCACGGGACAGCGCGCAGCCCGACGGGCTCGCCGCTTGCCGGCGCCCGCGTGCGATGCTGAGCGCGCTGCTCGCAGCGGCGATGCTGCTCATGCTCGCCATCTCGGGGACAGCGGCCGCGGCTCCTCTCACGAGCTCCAGCAGCCAGGGATCACCCGACGCGATCAGGGCAGCCGGCGCCCCTCCGGTCGTCACCAAGAGCCCGTCCAGCACGGCCGTCCTCGAAGGACACAGCGCGAGCTTCGAAGCCGAAGCGACGGGCTCCCCCACCCCGACCGTGAAATGGGAACGCTCGACCAACTCGGGGAGCACCTGGACCTCGATAATAATTGGCGGCTCGTCGGACGTGTACACGATCGCGACGACCAAAGCCAGCGAAAACGGCTACCAGTACCGCGCGACGTTCACCAACACCGCCGGGAAAGCCACGAGCATGGTGGCAACACTGTCAGTCGGCAAACCGCCGGTCGTCAGCGAGCAGCCCGAAAGCAAGACGACCACCGAAGGACACGCGGTATTCATCGAATCCGCTGCGACGGGAACACCCGAACCCACGGTCCAGTGGGAACTGTCGACGGACGGCGGAGCCGAATGGAGCCCGATCGCCGGGGCCACGTTCTCGCCGCTGATCATCATCAATGCCAAACTCACCCAGAGCGGAAACGAGTATCGAGCCGTGTTCACGAACGCGCTCGGCACGGCGGTGAGCAACCCGGCGACGCTGACCGTGTACGGGCTCGCTCATATCACGCAGTACCCGGCGTCCACGACCGTCGAAGAAGGCCAGACCGCCACGTTCGAAGCAGCGGCAACCGCAACCCCGGAACCGACGACCAGGTGGGAACGGTCGACCGACGACGGCAACACATGGTCGATCGTGGCGGGTGCCACGTCGGATGTCCTGAGCATCCCCCACACAAAAATCTCCGAAGACGGCCAGGAGTACCGCGTGGCGTTCACCAACGTCGCGGGCACCGTCACCTCCCCGCCGGCGACGCTCAGCGTGCACAGGGCACCAGCGATCACCAAACAGCCCGTTTCGATCGTCTCCAACGAAGGTCAGCCCGCCGTGTTCGAAGCGGCCGCATCGGGATACCCGGCGCCGACCGTCCAGTGGGAACGCTCGACGGATGGCGGCAGCGCGTGGGCTCCGATCGAAGACGCCACCTCGACGACGCTCACGATCACGAGCACCAGCTTCACGGAAAACGGCTACCAGTACAGGGCCGTGTTCACGAACGCGGCCGGCAGCGCCACCACCGCAGCCGCGACGCTGACCGTCCACTCCCCGCCGCTGATCACGACGCAGCCCGAAAGCACGACGGTGGAAGTCGGCCAGGAAGCCAGCTTCGAAGCAGCCGCGTCCGGGTTCCCCGAACCAACCGTGCAGTGGGAACTGTCCACCGACGCGGGAAGCACATGGAGCGCGATCCCGGGAGCGAAATCCGACAGGTTCACGATCTCCGCGAGCACCCTCGCCGAGAACAACTACGAGTACAGGGCGCTCTTCACGAACGTCGCTGGCACGCGCACCACCAGCGCCGCAACGCTCACCGTCGCGACGAACCACTACGCCGCGGTCGCCTGGGGCAGGAACACCTACGGCCAGCTCGGCAACGGCAGCCTGCAGGCCTCCAGCGATGTTCCCACCCTGGTCTCCGGGGTGAAATTCGTCTCCTCGGTGGCGGCCGGCGGCGTCCACAGCCTCGCGCTGCTCGCCAACGGCACGGTGCTGGCGTGGGGCGCCAACAACGACCTGCAGCTCGGTGAAGAAGGCGTCGGAAGGAACATCCCAGGGACGGTGCCCGGGCTCAGCGGCGTGACCGCGATCGCGGCGGGCGCGAACCACAGCCTCGCGCTGCTCGGCAACGGCACTGTGCAGGCGTGGGGCGAAAACGAATACGGGCAGCTCGGCGACGGGAACACCAGCGAAGCCAGCGTCCCGGTGGCGGTCAAAGGTCTCACGAACGTCAAGGCGATCGCCGCCGGCGGTAACTTCAGCCTCGCCCTGCTCGACAACGGGACCGTGATGGCCTGGGGCTCAAACGAAGAAGGCCAGCTCGGAACCGGCGGGACGAGGTCCAGCACAGTACCCGTTGCCGTGAAAGGCCTCAGCAAAGTGGCGGGCATCTCGGCCGGCAGCGATTTCAGCCTCGCCGTGCTGGAAGACGGAACCGTGGACGCCTGGGGCAGCGGGGCATACGGCGAGCTCGGCGCTGAACCGGCTGAAGAAGCGGAAGAAGAAGGCAACGCGGACAGCCCCATACCGGTGCCGTCGCTAACGGGCGTCGCGCAGGTCTCGGCAGGCTCCTCGCACTCGCTCGCCCTGCTCGACAACGGCACCGTGATGGCATGGGGTCAGGACACAGACGGCGAGGTCGGCAACGGCACGCTCGAGAAATCACAGCGCGAACCGGTCCTCGTCAGCGGCCTGTCGGGTGTCTCCGCCGTGTCCGCGGGCACCTTTGACAGCGTCGCGCGACTGACCAACGGGACGGTCATGACCTGGGGCGTCAACGTCTCGGGCACCCTCGGCGACGGAACCACGGGGTCACCCAGCGACGTTCCGGTGGCCGTCAACGGCCTGAGCAAGGTGGCGGACGTGTCCGCAGGCGGCACCCAGATGCTCGCGTTCGGGGAACCGATACCCAGCGTCACCCACCTCAGCCCGGCCAACGGCCCGCTCGGCGGCGGCAACAAAGTCACGATCACGGGCGTGAACCTCGCCGGCGCGACCGCCGTCAGGTTCGGGAGCGCGGCGGCGACGGGCATCACCTCCAACACGGCGACATCGGTGACCGTCACCGCACCGGCCGGGACCGGGGTCGTCGACGTCACGGTGAGCACGGAAGCGGGAACGAGCGGAACCGTTCCCGCTGACCGCTACTACTACGCGAGCGCGCCCGCGGTGAAATTGCTCTCGCCGAAGACCGGTCCTGCGACGGGACACACATCCGTCACGATTACCGGCACGGGATTTGAAGGCGTCACCGGCGTGAGCTTCGCGGGCGTGCCGGCCGTGGAATTCAAAGTGAATTCGCCGACATCGATCGTCGCCGTATCGCCGCCCGGCGCCGCCGGAACCGCTGATGTCCGCGTCGACGCCGAGGGCGGAGAATCCGCCGCCGGCAGCCGCGACCACTTCAAGTACTCCCCGGTCGTCGAAGCACTGTCCCCCAGCACGGGCCCGACCACCAAGGGGCAGCACGTGACGATCACCGGCGCCGGATTCGCGCTCGGCACGGCCACCAGCTTCAAGTTCGGCAAAGGGAAGGCCACGACACTGGAATGCGCGAGCACGACCACGTGCACCGTTAGCGCCCCGGCCGGGTCCGCGGGCACCGTTGATGTGATCGCCACCGCCGGCAGCGTCGCCGGCCAAGCGAACCCGCCCGGCGACCAGTACACGTACGGCTGATCCGCCATCCGGCGCCGCGGCGCCGATCCCAGCGGGGGACGCCTCGCCCGAGGATCCCCGTTCGGGGCGGCCTTAGGATCTGTGGTCCTTGCACGACACGGATCCCGCAAAGCGCAGAGCAGTGGACCGGCGCACCTTCCTGAAGGGCGGGCTCGGCGCTGCCGGTGTGCTCGCGGCGGGCCTGACGATCAGGGCGCTCGCCGACGACAGAGCGGCCCGCCACCCCCGCGGCCGTCGCCCGCGCGCCAGCGACGCGGCGCCGGCCGGGCGTGGGCAAGCCGAACATCCTGGTGATCGTCGTCGACCAGATGCGCTTCCCGCAGTGGCCTGCGGCATCGCCGGTCGGGCCGGCGCTGCCCGCCAACCTGCAGCGACTGCGCTCCGGCGCGGTGTCCTTCGCGCGCCACTACACGGCCTCCAACGACTGCAGCCCCGCTCGCGCGACGCTGCTGACGGGCCTGTACACCCACCAGACGGGATGCATGGTCACCGGCGGGAGCACGCTCGACCCGGGGTTCCCGACCTGGGGAACGATGCTGCGCGAGCACGGCTACTCGACGCGCTGGCTCGGCAAGTGGCACCTCACCCACCACGACAACCGCTGGACCCGGCTCAGCGGTGAAACAGCGCTCGAGCGCTACGGGTTCGCGGGCGGAGTGTTCCCGTCCCCGGACGGGGCACCCGGACAAGGCTGGCGTGTGGACGGCACCGTCGCCGACCGGTTCGACAGCTGGTTCAAGGCCGAGGGCCAGGGAGGGCCCTGGTGCACGACGGTGTCGTTCGTGAACCCCCACGACATCGCATGGTGGTACGCCTGGACCGACAGGGTCGCCGCCGAGCGCGACGCGCCCCGCACCGCGCGCCGCCTGCCGCCGAACTTCGAGACACCCGAGCACCTGATCGCACAGGCAAAGCCGCGCCTTCAGCTCTCCTTCCAGGAGACCACGGCGGCATCGTTCGGGCCGGTCCCGTTCAGCGGTCCCGAGTTCGAAGCGCGATGGCTGGGACTGCTGGACCTCTACGCCAAGCTCCAGCGCGAGGTCGACGGGCACATCGGGCGCGTGCTCGCGACGCTCGAAAGCGAGCCTGAGGTGGCGGCGAACACGATCATCATCTTCACATCCGACCACGGCGAGTACGGGGCCTCACACGGACTCCGCGGCAAGGGGGCATCGGGTTACGAGGAGGGCATCAGGGTGCCGCTGATGGTCAAGGACCCCCGCGGGATACTCACCCGCTCGCCCGAGCGGCTGCGCACGCAGCTGACCTCCAGCGTGGACGTCGCGCCGCTGCTGCTCACGATCGCGACAGGCTCACAGCAATGGCGCAGCGACCACCACTACGCGCACATCGCGGGCAGGCACGACCTCGCGAGCATCCTCGCCGACCCGGACGCCCCGGGAAGGCAGTACATCCTCCACGCGACCGACGAGATCGTCACCGAGTTCGCGATCCAGCCCTATGCCGCCGACGCCCCCCTGCATGTGGTCGCGATGCGCACGGGCGCCGCGAAGTACGTGACCTACTCGCACTGGGAGCCGGATGGTGTCACGCCGCTGCAGGCCGGAGAGGAAGCCGAGCTGTATGACTACTCGACCGCCGGCGGCAGACTCGAGGTGCAGAACAGCGCCGGGAGCAGCCCGCTGGAGGAGGGTATGCGCGCGAGCATGCGCGAGGCGTCGGCGCGGGAGCTGCGCGCCCCGCTGCCGTCGAGGTTCGACGAAGCACGCCGGCGCGGGTTCGCCGACTATTTCTTCACCGCCAAGAACGCCGCGGAGTCGGCGATCGTCTCAAGGCGCGCCCGCTCGGAACGCGAGATCGGGAAGGTCGAGAAGCTTCGTCCCAGGCCCGTGAAGGGCCCGGCGCACTCTAGGACCTGACGGGTGCGGAGACGCCGAGGACGGCGCCGCTCGCGTCAAGCGCCTGCACGACGACGTACGGCCCGGGCGAGGGGACCGCGATCGTGCTCTGGAAACCGGAGGCGGGTGCCTGCGCGGCCTGGGTGAGCGCGGACGGGGAGGATCCCGCCAGAACGCGCCAGGCGGCCACGTTCGTGGCGCCGTTCCAGCTCACGGCAACCCTCATCCTGCCCGATGAGCTCGTCGCGAGCACCGACGGCCTCCCCGGCGGGTGGCCTTCCCAGGGCCCGAGGAACGTCTTGAAGTCCTGCACGCTGCGCCCGAGCGTGCCGTCGAGCAGCACCTTGCCCGATTCGCTGTACTCGGTGAAGTTCGGAAGGCCGCCGTAGCCCATCAGCCAACGCCCTTCCCCGAGGCTCAGCATGTCTCCCTGGCTGGATGCGAGAAGTGTCTTCGTGGGGTTGACGAACGCTTTGACGAGCTTCACGGTGTGCGTGGACAGGTCCGGTTCGAGCAGCAGGCCGCGCGACTGCTTCTCCTCCGGGGGGTCTGACCCGTTGTCGAACATCGAGATCAGGCCGCCCGGCTGCCATGCGGCGTCGTGCTGCCAGTAGAACTGGACGCCGGGGGTGAATTTGAAGTCCGAATGGTCGCCGCCCAGTCGCCAGCTCACCGCTCCGGTGCGGATGTTCACGTCATAGAGCGCCCACGTGTTGCGGGCCGACAGCAGCACTTCTCCGTTGCCGCCGGGGCTGACGGCGTTGATGTGGACGTAGTCCCATGGCCAGCGCGACTGCGGCGGCGGGTTGTGCGATTCGGTCACCGGTATGTGGCCGAGCGCGTGCCACTCCCACATCACCAGGCCCGTCCTGATGTCGATCTCCTCGACAACGCCGTCGGTGAGGACGTCGTTCGGGCCGCCGCCGAAGGACGTGAGGTTCATATCGATCGGGTCGAACACGTCGATCCACGCGGTGCCTTCCGGCGTGATGCGCAGCACGTGCAGGTCGGCGTGGTAGCCGTTGCCCGCCCGTATGGACCCGATCTGCCGGTAGGAGTTGTTGTACATGACGTCTTCGCCCTGGCCGAAGCCGACCTCGAGGACCCTCCCCTGCCACCACGTCAGGACGGGGTGCCCGTCGTAGGTCTGGGTCGAGAAGTTCGTCGCGGTGTCGCCCGCCGGGACGGGGCGGAACCAGATCAGGCGCCCGGCCTGGTCGGTGATCATCGTGCCGGGTGTTCCCACGCCCTGATAGGGGGCGAGGAAGAGATCGCCGGGCGCCGCTCCCGGTGCTGCGGGCGTGCTCACGCGCACCGTCGACGGCGTCAGCGACGGCGCGGTCGAATAGTGCTGGACCGCGTTCGGTTCACCCGCGTTGATCGGGAAGGCCTTCGTGCTGACCGTGGCCTGGTGCGCGATCGCGAAGGTCGTGGAGAGGTGCGAGCTCCCAGCCCCGGTCGACACCTGCGCGCTCACGGTCACGCGCTCGCCTTCGGTGAACCGGCGCGAGGGCAGGAAGCTCTCGCCCGTACCCGTCGAGTACGCGCGCAGGACACCGGGGTGCACGCCGCTGCTCGACCCGGTGACACGTATCGAGAGCACGCGCGTGCCGCGCGGACCGAGGAAGCTGACCTGGGTGGAGGGCGAGGCATCAACGGTGCCGCTCTGCGGGGAGACGCCCACCGGGCCGCTCGAGGACGCGGTCGCGGTCACGACGCTGCTCAGGACCGACGGACTGCTGTGGAGCGACGCGCCGCACGCGCCGAGCGCCAGCGTGAGCAGCAGACAGGCGATGGACGGCGCCAGCGACCTCATGCCCCGCGGCTCTCCTCGGGCGGCACAGGCCGCAGCACGACGCGAGCGACGGCCTCTGGCTGCAGGGCGATTTTTGCGTGACGTCTCATCTGTCTGGGTGCACCGGCCCACGCCGCGGGGATGACGGGAAGAGGTTGCTCCGCGGCGGCCTCCCGCGCGCGGCACGGCGGGACGGGACCGCCTGGTCAAGGATACCCGGCGCCGGCGCCCCTCTATCGCGGTCCTTAGGAACCTCTTCGCCTTCGACGCGGCGCATTCGATCGCGTACGCTCTGGATGGATGAGGGTTCGCTGTGGCATCTCGATCGCGGCTGTCGCCGCGATGCTGGCCGCGGCGCCGTCGCAGGCGCCGGCCGCGACGTCCGATGCAGCGGCGACTCAGGCATACCTGCAGGCGGACTACCAGCTCGTGCACGTGGCGGCAGCCGACATCGTGCGGGAGGAACGCGCACCGGTGCTGCTGCTGGGGCGGGTGCGCAGCGCATGCCCTCAGGCGGCGGCGCACTCGCCGCAGGACCCGCAGTCGACGCAGCTCAGCGACGAGGTCATCGGAGCGATGGTCACCGCCGCCTACAAGCCCGACCTGCCCGCGATCCGGTCGTTCGTCTCGGCCGTCGCGGGACTGCACTGGAGCAGCGGTTCGCTGACACGCGAAGTCCATGAATACGCCGGCCATCTCCGGGTTCTGGCAGGGCTGCGCGAACCTTCCCTGTGCTCCGACGTGGCGTCCTGGGCCGCGAGCGGGTTCCGAACGCTGCCCGCGGCGACCGTCTCATTCGACGCGCGCTTCATGCCCGCGTGGGTGGGCATCGGCGAACTGTTCGGCCGGCTGTCCGCGAGCGAGACGGCTCAGGCCCGCGCGCTCGCCTCGCGTGCCGGCAGCCTGGAAGCGAGGGTCGTGCAGGCCGAACTCAACGCGGTCCAGAAGTGGGGCGCGATCATGAACGAGCTCGAACTCTGGCCGTAGCCGCGCGGCGCTCAGGCGACGGCGCGCAGGTGGCGGTAGGGCTCGCCGCGGAGCTCGCGCGACGAGGGCGTCCACGACGCTCTCCTCGTCCTCCGGCCGGCCGTCGGTGACGGCGCCGATGATGGCCCGCTTGCGCTCGAGCAGCGCCGAGATCGACTCGTCGACGCTGTCGGCGGCCAGCAGGTAGTAGGCGTTTACCGCGTCGAGCTGCCCGATGCGGTGGCAGCGGTCCTCGGCCTGGTCGTGCTTGGCGGGCGTCCAGTCGAGCTCGAGGAAGAGCACGTTCGATGCGCGTGTCAGCGTCAGGCCCTGCCCGGCGACCTCGATCGAGCAGACGATCAGCTGGTTCTCCGGGCCGTCGGGCTCCTGGAAGGCGCTGAGGGCTGCGTCCCTGGCGCCGTGGCTGTCGGCTCCGAGGATGTGCAGGGCACGCGGGAACCGGTCGAGGACGGCGCGCTGTATCTCGCGGTGGTGGGCGAAGACGACGAGCCGCTCGCCGGAGGAGCAGAAGTCGTGGATCCAGGCCATCGCCGCATGCAGCTTGCCGCGGGCGGCGAGCAGCTTGAGCGCGTTCAGGCGCACGAGGCGTTCGGCGCGCAGCGCCGCCGCGACCTTCGCGTCGAGCTCACCGAGCTCCAGGGGCTGGCTGCGCAGCCACGCCACGAGGTCCCGCTCGGCGAGCCTGTACTCGGCCTCGTTGTCCAGCTCGACGGGCACGATGGAGCGCGTCTTCGGCGGGAGCTGCGGCAGCACGTCCGCCTTCAGGCGCCTGACGAAGCAGCGCGCGCGCAGGTGCCAGTGAAGGCGCATGGTGGGCGTCCGGCCCGCGGAAGCGCTCGCCGAACTTGACGCCCGAGCCGAAGTCCGCGAGACGGCCGAGGATCCGCAGCTGGGAGATCAGCTCCGCGGGCCGGTTCATCACCGGCGTGCCGGTCAGCGCGAGCACGAGCCCGTCGGCGGGAACCTCGGCCGACAGCCGCTGCACGGCCTGGGTGCGCTTCGCCGCCGCGTTCTTGCAGTAGTGGGACTCGTCGAGCACCAGCGCCGCCGGGGCGAGCGCCGTCAGCTCGTCGAGCCGCGCGGCGACGATGTCGTAGTTGACGACGGTGATGTCCGCCCGTCCGGACCCGGCCCCGGTGCCGGACAGCGCCTGTGCCGTGCGGCCCGGCAGCCAGCGGCCGATCTCCCGCAGCCAGTTCAGCTTCAGGCTCGCCGGGCAGACGACGATCGCCGGGTAGGCGCCGGCGGCCTCGAGCGCGGCGAGCGCCTCGATCGTCTTGCCCAGCCCCTGCTCGTCGGCGAGGAACGTGCGGCGGCGGGCGAGCAGGTAGCTGACGCCGGCGCGCTGGAAGGGCTTCAGCTCGCCGCCGAGACCATCCACCTCGAGCTCCGCGTCGGTCGCGCTGGAGAGCTCGACCAGGCCTGCGGCGCGCGCATGCTCCTCGCGGATCTCCTGCAGCAGCGCCAGCGCCGACGGCTCGACCCAGACACCGCGTGTCGGCGAGGAACCCGTCGAGCTCGGGAACGCAGAACGGGTCGGCGCTGATGAACGGAAGGCGCGCGTGCTCATGCGTCGCGCCGCGCGAGGCCTGCGGGTGCTGCCCGCCCGGAAGTCCCGCGAAGCGCTCGAGCAGCGGCGCGTCGTGGCCGGGGGCGAGCACGAACGCCGGCGCGGCGTGGACCGCGGAGGATTCGAGCACCGCCGGCGGCGCGGGACGCCCGTCCTTCAGCGCCTGCACACAGCGGCGGGCGGCCCTGCTCATCCATCCCTCGAGGTGCTCCTCGATCAGGAGCCAGTTCGCGAGTGTCAGCGGAACGCTCGCTCCGCCCGGAGCGCCGGCGGCGTGCTCGCGGATGAATGGCGGCAGCCGTTCGCGCTCGCCGAGCAGGAGGAACACGGGGTCCTCGCCGGCACCTGGCGCCTGGACCTCGATGTTCCCGCGCCAGGTTCGCGAGCGCGAGAGCCACGCCATCACGCGGGGGTCCACGTCGGCGTTCTCGAGCTGGCCGATCAGCTCGAATATCTGGTCGGCGTCGTGCTCGACCGCGGCGATCCCGAGCGAGAGATCAGCCGTCATGCGCGCGCGCAGGCCGGCCTGGGCCGCCAGCACCTCGGCGTGGCGGGTCCGCGGCGGGGCGAACACGATCCAGTGCTCGCCACGGCGATCGCGGCGAAACTCGATCTGGTGTTTTCGCTGCGCGGCCCGCTCGTCACCGAGGCCGGCGTGCTCGTCCCCGCCGCCGAGCTGGACGGCGCGCTCCTCGACGTGACCGGACCGCACGTTCAGCGCACGCCTGGCCTGATCGCTCAGGCGCACCGGTCCGTCCTCCCCGCCGAGCCTCTCGACGATCTCCACGGACTCGTCGTCGAGGGGGACGACGGCGCGCCCGATCGCCGGCAGCTCCTTCGCCTCGGGATGTGAGAGGAGCTCGCCGACCGGGCCCGCGGCCGCGTCGGTGGCGAAGCTCAGCCACCACTGCGAGTCGGGCCGCGCGATGTCCACCAGGCACTCCGTGAGCCGTCGCCGCGAGCGGCGGCGGCCGATCGCATGCCTGAGCTGGTCGCTGACGTCGGGTTCGCCGGGGAGCCCCGACAGCAGCCGCGCGAGCGCCTCGGCCTGTTCGGGCTCGAGCGGGACGCACCACGCCCGCTCCGCCGGATCCCAGCGGCGTCCGGGGATCGCGCGAAGCAGCACGCGCAGGCCCTCGTCATAGGGGAACCTGAGCACTGCCTCGTCGCGCTCGAGCGAGGCGGTGAATGCGGAGGGTGACATGAACCGCCCACGATATGCACATGAGGGGATGACCCGCGCAGCCCGGTCGGGATATCGTGGGCGCGAACCTCGAGATCCGGGCGGGAGGGCACATGACGAGCATGAGGGCTGTGCAGGTGAGCGCGCCGAACGGGCCGCTGGAGCTGGTCGAGCGCGAGATCCCCGAGCCCGCCGGAGGGCAGGCCCTTGTCCGTGTGCAGGCATGCGGCGTATGCCACAGCGACTCCTACGCGGTCTCGGGAGGCTTCCCCGGCGGCGTCGCACCCGATGGTGCCCGGACACGAGATAGCGGGCGTGATCGCCTCGCTCGGCGAGGGGGTGCAGGGCTGGGAGGTCGGGCAGCGGGTGGGCGTCGGCTGGTTCGGCGGCAACTGCGGGTACTGCGAGCAGTGCCGCCGGGGGGACCTGATCGCGTGCGCGAACATGCCTATCCCGGGGGTCACCAGCGACGGCGGCTACGCCGACTACGTCCTGGTCAGGGCGAGCGCGCTGGCGTCGATCCCGGACGAGCTCTCCGCCGAGGATGCCGCGCCGCTGCTGTGCGCCGGCATCACCACCTACAACGCTCTTCGCCACAGCGGCGCCACGGGCGGGGACCTCGTGGCGGTCCTCGGCGTCGGGGGTCTCGGCCACCTCGCGGTCCAGTTCGCGGCGAGGCTCGGCTTCGACACCGTCGCGATCGCGCGCGGCCGCGGGAAGGAGGAGCTCGCCCGCCGCCTCGGCGCCAGGCACTACATAGACAGCACCGCCCAGGACCCCGCGGCAGAGCTCACGGCGCTGGGCGGCGCGAGCGTGATCCTCGCGACGGTGACTAGCGCGGAGGCGATGAGCGCCGTCCTCGGCGGCCTCGGCGTCCGCGGCAGGCTGGTCGTGGTGGGCGCTTCAATGGAGCCGATGCAGGTGCCCCCGTCGATGCTCATCGGCGGGCTGCGCTCGATCGCGGGGCACGCGTCAGGCAGTTCGAAGGATTCCGAGGACACGCTCGCGTTCAGCGTGCTGTCGGGGGTGCGGCCGATGATCGAAACGGTCCCGCTGGAGCGTGCCGCCGACGCCTACGAGCGGATGATGTCCGGGCAGGCGCGCTTCCGGATGGTGATCACCACCGGCGCCTGACGGCCCTGCGCTCAGGCGTCGCGGTCGACCTGCGCGAGCCCCTGGGTGACCGAGCGTGTGAGTGCGGCCCGCACGATCAGCGCGAGCCCAGGTATCGGTGATGCGAGCCTTATGTCGTAGACCAGGCGCGTGCCCGAGCCGTCCGCGGCGAAGCTCATCACTCCGACGTGGCCGCGGAGCGGGCTGCCCTTCGTTATCCGGTAGACGATGCGCTCGGGGACCACGAACTCGGTGACGGTCTCCTCGAACGGGGGCAGGGGGCCTATCTGCAGGCGGCGCACCGACCCGACCCCGTTGCGCTGGCCATCCTCGCCGTCGCGCAGGCGCGTCACCTTCGCGCCGAAGATGTCGCCGAGGTTCTCGTGCTCGGAGAGGTAGGCGAAGATCTTCTCCGGAGGCTTCTCGAAGTGATGCTCGATGTTGACGTGGTGTGCTCGCATGGCGCGAACACTATTGACCCTGGGCGTTCAGCGGCTGCCGGGGCCGTACTCCAGGAGATCCTCGAGCCGGTCGAGTACCTCGGGCGAGCCCATGGCGAGGATCACGTCGCCGGCCTGGAGTGTTGCTTCGGCGGCGGGCTGTGGCTGGAAGTCCGTCCCGCGTCGCAGGCCGACGATCATCGACGCCCCGCGGACCTCGCCGACGCTCTGTCCGACCCCGCCGCTGCCGTCGCCGACCACGATCTCCTCAAGGCGATACTCCTCGCCGACATCCACGGCGCCGCTGAGCTGCCGGTGCAGTGCGAGCCGCGCCATCTCCGTGCCGCTCGCCTTGTAGGGCGAGATCACGCGGTCCGCCCCGGCCCTGCGGAGCTTCTTCTCGGTGTCCTCCGACGCCGCACGCGCGACGATCGAGATGTCCGCTCGCAGCTCGCGGGCGGTGAGGGCGATGAAGACGTTGACCGCGTCGGAGTCCGAGCACGCCACTATCGAACGGGCGCGCTCGATCCCTGCCTCCTGCAGTACCAGCTCATCGGAGGCGTCGCCCTGCACGAAATGGAAGCCCAGCGCCTGCGCCTGGTCTCGGTGCTCGGGGTCGAGGTCGATCACGACCGCCTGGGCCCTGGCTACCTGCAGGTCCCTCGCGACCTGCACGCCGACGCGACCGAAGCCGCAGATGATGTGGTGGTCGTTGAGCGAGTCGATCATCCTCTGCGTACGGCGGTCTGCGAGCATCTCCGCCAGGTGCCCCGCGGCGAAGAACTCGGCGATTATCGCCAGAGCGTAGAAGAGCGTGCCGACGCCCACGATGATCAGGGCGACCTCCACGAGCTGGCCCGCTACGGTCCTGGGCTGGGCGAATCCGCCCTCGGTCGAGGCGGTGTCCAGCGCCCAGCGGAACGCGAACCACAGGTCCACCCTCTCGCTGATCGCCAGGCCGACCGCCCCGAGGACGATCAGGGCGGCGGAGATGAACGCGACGACGGCGACCCGCCGGGCGAACAGCCTGAGCTGATCTCGCCGTGCGTCCGTGGCAGCTGGGCGCCGGCGCTCGCTGGGGGCGGACATCCAGTGATCATGGCCGACCGCCCCGACGTGCCGTCTCTATAGTGGCGCGCGGTGGCGGAGACGAGCGCAGCCGATGATCGACAGCCGCCGGATCGCGGCCTCGAGATCCTCGACGTCCGTTACGACGGGCGCCCGGAGATGATGGGAGCATGGCTCTCGGGCGACGTGCTCATCGACTGCGGGCCCGCGGCATGCCTTGAGCATCTGCTCGATGCGCTCGGGGACAGGCGTCCCAGGACGCTGCTCCTCACCCACATCCACTTCGATCACGCGGGCGCCGCCGGCGCCCTCGTCAGGCGCTGGCCGGATCTCGAGGTGTTCGTTCATCCCCGCGGCGCGCCCCACCTGATCGACCCCTCGCGGCTCGTCGCCAGCGCGCAGCGCGTCTTCGGGGACCGCTTCGAGGGCCTCGTCGGTGATGTGGTGCCGGTACCGCAGGAGAACCTCACGATCATCGAGGACGGGGATGTCATCGGGCGCTTCCGTTCAGCGTGGACGCCCGGCCACGCGTGGCATCACGTGGCGTTCCTCGACCAGGACAGCGGGGTCGCGTTCCCGGGCGACGTCGCCGGTGTGCGGCTGGCGCCCGGCGTGGTCATCCCGCCGACCCCGCCGCCGGACATCGACCTGCGCTGCTGGCGCTCGTCCCTGGACGTGCTCGAAGCGTGGGACCCCGGCCGTCTGGCGCTGCCGCACTACGGGCCGGTCGAGGATCCACCCGCCCACCTCGCCGACCTCCGCGAGGCGCTCGACCGCCACGAGCGATGGGCCAGGCAGGGCGAGGACGTCTTCGTCGAGCGGCTGAACGATCATCTGCTCGCACGAATGCCCGAGCGGGCCGCCGAGGGTTATTCGTTCATCACGCTCGCGCGGCCCTCCGGGGCGGGCCTGGTGCGATGGCTGGAGAAGGACGCGCAGGCGTCCGACGGCGCCGGAGCCCCGACCATACGCGCCACCGGCCACTAGAATCAGCACCTCTTCCCTGAGGAAGCCGGGCTGAGCGCCGGTGCCCGACCTCACGCGACGATGATCTTCCGCCAGATCACACACGACGACCTCGGATGCGCGTCCTACCTGGTGGGCGACGAGCGCGCGGGCATCGCGGCCGTGATCGACCCGCGCTTCGAGATCGACGAGTACCTCGAGCTCGCCCGCTACAGGGGTGTGGCGATCGAGCATGTGCTCGAGACGCACAACCACGCCGACCACGTCTCAGGGCACGGCAGGCTAGTCGCGGCCACCGGCGCGCGGATCCACGTTCACGCCCTCGCGTCGCCCGACTACGAGCACGAGCCGTTCGAGGACGGCTGGGAGCTCTCGCTCGGCACGCTCGTGATCCGCGCCCTGCACACACCCGGCCACCGGCCCGAGCACACCGCGTTCGCCCTGATCGACACGACGCGCGGCACCGAGCCGTGGGCGGTCCTCTCCGGCGACAGCCTGTTCGTCGGCGACGTCGCGCGGACCGACCTCGCGATCGAGCAAGACCGAGGGCGCGCGCCAGATCTTCCGTTCGCTGCACGAGAAGCTGCTCACGCCTCCCCGAGGACTGCGAGGTCTGGCCCGCGCACCTCGGAGGGTCGATGTGCGGCGGAGCCGGGATGAACATGAAGATCTGCTCGACGATCGGGTTCGAGAGGCGTCACAACCCGGCCCTCTCGATCGAGGACGAGCAGGAGTTCGTCGCCCAGGTCGATCGCTTCGCTCGGGCCCCAGCCCCCAACTTCCAGAAGATCGTCGAGCTCAACCGCGGGCGCACTGCTCACCCGCGGCATCGAGGTCGCCGCTCTCTATCCCCACCAGGTGCAGCTGCGGCGCGACGAGGGTGCGCTGGTGGTCGACGTGCGGACGGACCTGCAGTTCGACGACGTCCACATCGCCGGCTCGATCTGCATCCCGTCCTTCAGCCCCGGCTTCGGCTCGAAGCTCGCGTGGCTGGCCGACCACGAGAACGACATCATCTTCATCGGCCGCGACGACGAGGACGGCCGGCGCGCCGCCCGCCTCGCCGTGTCCGTGGGCCTGCGCAACGTCGCGGGGGTGCTCGCGGGAGGGATGACCAACTGGCGCCAGGAGCGCCACCCCGTCCAGAGCACCGAGCGCGTCGGCGTCGGGGAGCTGTCCGAGCGCATGCGATCGGACCCCTCCCTGCAGGTGCTCGACGTCCGCGAGCGCCACGAGTGGGATGCCGGGCACATACCCGGGTCGGTGTTCACGCCCTGGCATGACATCGTCGGTATCCCCGGCGTCGTGGACGCGCAGCGGCCGATAGCCGCGATCTGCGCCGGGGGCGTGCGTGCAGGCACCGCGGCGAGCCTGCTCCGACGTCACGGCGCGCAGGAGGTCCTGCACGTCGTCGATGGCGGGGTCACCCGCTGGGCGAGCCTCGGCAACGAGCTGGAGAGCGACTGAGCGCCGCTCAGCAGGACAGCTGCGCGAGCGCCTGCGAGACCCGTGAGGCCAGCGTCCCGGTGATGTCGGTCGTCTGGGAGGCCGGGGGTACCCTGACCACGGGCTGCGGGCCGTATCCGTAGATGTCCATCGCGATCTGGTCCGCGAGCTTCCCCTCCTTCGTGCACACCTGCAGGGAGGTCTGGAAACGGCGGATCCGCTGCTCGGCGTCGACCCACACGTCGACGGGGAGCGTGCTGCTGCCGGTCATGCGCTGCAGCTCCTGCGCGTAGGACCGCACGCCCGCACGCCTCGACGGCGCCACGGTGCTCGCGTAGCGCGAGAAGTCCACGAGGGCGTGGTAATGCGTCGTCGGCACCCCCCGCACCTCTTCAGGACCGACGGCACTGACCGCGCCCCCGGAGCGCAGGATCGCCAGGAGCTGGGTGGGACCGCTCGTGTCCCCCGCCACGGGATTGTCCGCCGACATCGCTTCGGCGAACGTGTAGAGGTTGGCCTTCGCCCATGGCCGGCCGGAGCCGGAAAGCCCTGCCGCGCCGGGTACGCGAACGTAGACCCACGGGCCGCTCTGAACCTCGTCCACGTCGTAGGGCCCGAGCCGCATGCTCAGCGACCCCACCCCGAGCCGTTCGTCGACGGAACCCGTGGCGATCAGCGTCGCGCTCTGGCCTGCGATCGTCGCCCGCGTCGTGAGCGTGAACCTGTAGCCGGGTCCTGAGGAGGTGGTGTAGGCGGCGGCCTCCACCGGAGTGAGGGCCGCGGTGTGGTTCTGCGCTGCCGAGCCGCCGCAGCCCGCGAGGGCGCCTGCGGCCAGCGCAGCGGCAGCCCACGCCGCGAACACACGGGCCGTCGACCCGCGGGCGCCCGCGGGGACGCGATCAGCGATGCGCATGGGCGAGCATCGGCCGCCCCGCAGCGCTCCTTGAGGCGGGGGCGCTCCATTTGTCCGTCCGTCCGCGCGCAGGTGCGAGCTCAGCCCTTGCGCCGGGCCGTGCGGTGCGTCACGATCTGTGGCGGCGTAATGCCGAAGCACCTTCACGGATGCTGTACCTCGTCCGTCCTCCGGTGACCCCGCGGGGAATCCGGAGACGGCCGGGGACGCATCCAGGCGTGCGCCGTTCAGTCCTCGCGGGGTATCACGCGGTCGACCTGGACGGATTCGCCGGTGCGCGTGTCCGGGTACACCACGATCACGGTCGGCGGGCCCCCGAACCATGCGCTCGTCTCGCCGACCCCGACATACTCGGCGGCCCGCTGCGAGCCGTCGGACTGCAGCACCCACACGTCCTGTCCCTTTTGGAAGGGGCCGTCTCCGATGTTGGTCATCAACAGCGGAGTCTAGTCGCTGAGGCAGCTCCCGGTGCGGGCGCTAGTCGTGCAGGCCGACCGCGTCGAGCGCCTCACGCCGCGACGCATAGAGCACGGCCCGGCTGATCCTGCCGGCGTTCAGCCACGACACCGCTGTCCAACCGAACCTCAGGTGCTCGCCGGAGCTCGCGCTGACACCGTCGAGCTCGAACGACGCGAGCACGAAGTGTTCGCTCTGCGCGATCTGCTCAGCCGCCGAGAGCGTCACTCCCGGTTCGAACAGACGCAGGAGGTCCCTGACCCAGTCGCGCAGGGCGCCCGGTCCGTAGTAGAGGTCGTCCGCCGCCGACGTGGCGAGGTTCTCGACTCGGAAGTCGGGCGCGAGCAGCTCATCGTCCGCGGCACCCTCGACGACCGCGACGAGGACGTCGCGGTCGGGGACCTCTCTGTCGTCGGCTCCGTCCGCGGCCGTGGCGACCAAGCACGGCACGCCGTCGGCCGGCGTCGCGAACCGTTCGGATCGCGGCCCGCCTTCATTCCCGCTCCTCTGAAGTCTCACAGGATCACCACACGTCGTTAACACGCGATCTCGTGCAAGGTTGGCAGGGAGTGTCGCCCCGGCCGGCGGCCGTGGATCAGCCGCCGTAGCGCGCGATCGCGAGCAGCGAATATGCGTGGCGCGGGCGACGCTCGATGAACGGCTGGGAGAGGCTCGAAAGCGGCCTGGTCAAGAGCGCGGGCGGTCGCGGCGTGGACTCGGGACCCCGCAGGAGCCTCCACCCCTTGATGCCCACGACCTGGAAGCCGCGGCGGCGGAAGTCCTCGACGGTCCAGCCCGACCGGTGTACCTGCAGCGGATTGTCGTCGTATTCGTGCTGGTCGACGAACCCGTTCGGGGTGAAGATGAGCATCCGTCGCGCCGCGACCTTCGCCATTCGCTCTATCAGCGCCTCGCCGGTCGCGTGGTCAAGGTGCTCGATGAGATCCATCATCAGCACCGCGTCGAACGATCCGGGCGCGAGCTCCAGCTCGGTGACGTCGGCCTGGATGTAGTCATCGTGCGCGCCGCGGCTGCGGCTGTCCTCGATCGCGGCCGGGAAGGCGTCCACCCCTACCGATCGCGGCAACCGCGGCAGCACCTCCAGGACCGATGATCTGCCGCAGCCGAGATCGAGGACGCTCTCGCAGGCCGACAGCTCACGGCGCAGATGCCCCTGCAGCGAGCGCTCGCCGAGGTTGGCCGCCGAACGCAGCCGTGTCAGGGTCGCGTGGGCCACGGGTCTCCAGAGCGGGGGTGCGGCGAGGACGCGCTCGTCATGAGGCGAACACTAGCCCTCGCGCCGCGGTGCCAGACCCCGCTCGACGCTCAGCAGACCCGGCGCGAGCTCTCCCAGCCGCGCCTGGGCGACCGCCGCATACTGCGGGTTCAGCTCGATCCCCACGAAGTCGCGGCCCAGCGAGCACGCGACCTCGCCCACGGTGCCGGACCCGAAGAACGGGTCGAGCACGACGCCCCCGGCGCGGCTGCCCGCGAGCACGGCGGGGCGCACCAGATCGCGCGGGAAGGTCGCGAAGTGCGCGTCCGGGCGCGGCTCGGTGTTGATGTCCCACACCGAGCGGCGCCCGCGCAGGCCCTGCCCGCTGCCGATGACCGGCTCGCGCACCGCCTCGTAGTCGTAGTCGTAGTGCAGTGACTTAGCGAACAGGAACACATACTCGTGCGAGCGCGACGGCCGGTCCTTGACGCTTTCCGGGAGGGCATTCGGCTTGTGCCACACGATGTCCGAACGCAGGTACCAGCCGTCGGCCTGCAGAGCCAGCGCGACCCTCCAGGGGACGCCGATGAGGTCCTTGGGCTTCAGGCCGTCCGGGGTCGGCGCGCGGTAGCTCATGCCGCGGGCGGCGAGCTTCTTGTCCGGGTCGCGCCACGTCCGGCCACCGCTCGTGTAGCTGTCGCCGACGTTCAGCCAGAGCGTCCCGCGGCTCGAGAGGACACGCCTTACGTCGCGGAAGACCTCGACGAGGGCGGCGACGTAGTCGTCGAGGAGCGCCTCGGCTCCGATCTGGCCGTCGACGCCATAGTCACGCAGCCCCCAGTACGGAGGGCTCGTGACACATGTCTGGAAGATCCCGTCGCCGAGACCGGCGAGTGCCTGCCTGGCGTCGCCGATGATCAGGCGCCCCCGCCCGAGCGCGGCGGCGTCCGGGTCCAGCGGCGAATCGTGGGTGTGCGGGGTTCGCGCGGCTGCCTGCATCGGTGGGGCAGACGGTATGAGATGGCGGCGACGCCCATCCGCGCCGGGCTGGTCCGCTGCTCGCCGCCACCCACCCGCGAGCGTTCGGGAAGGGGTGCGCGGGCGCTGCGGCGGCGACACCCGAGCCGGTCGCGGTGCAGAATGTGCTTCGTGACCGACCACGTTCAGCCGCTGCTCGAGCAGGATGCCGACCCGGACCCGCTGCGCCAGTTCCAGCGGTGGTATGAGGAGGCGGGGTCCGCCGGGGTCAGGGAACCGCAGGCGATGGCCGTCGCGACAGCCGGCGGCGACGGTTCCCCCTCGGTGCGGATGGTGCTGCTGAAGGGCTTCGATGAGCGCGGGTTCGTCTTCTTCACGAACTACTCCAGCCAGAAGGGCACTGCCCTTGCGGAGAACCCGCGTGCAGCGCTGCTGTGGCACTGGGACCCGCTGGGACGACAGGTGCGGATCGAGGGGCCCGTCGTGCGGACCACGCCCGAGGAGACCGCTGCGTATGTGCGCACCCGTCCGCGCGGCAGCCAGCTCAGCGCCCTCGCCTCTCCGCAGAGCAAGAGGATCAAGACGCGCGCCGAGCTCGAGCAGCGCGTCGCCGACCTCGAGCGGCAGTACGAGGGTCGTGAGCTCCCGATCCCGGACGACTGGGGGGGCTTGCGCCTCACGCCCGAGAGCATCGAGTTCTGGCAGCAGCGCAGCGACAGGCTGCACGACCGCCTGCGCTACAGGCGCGACGGCGACGGCTGGCTGATCGAGCGCCTGGCACCCTGAGACTTCAGCGGACGGGTCTGCGCAGCAGGTAGGTTGCGTTCTGATGCACACTGGGGGCGGGGGATCCAGCCGGGTGGTGAAGGTGGTCGCGCGCAACCACGCCCTCCGCCGGTTGCTGGTGGCCTACATGGTGATGACGATCGCCGAGTACGGCCAATGGCTCGCGCTGATCGTGTACGCGTACATCCGCGGCGGTGCGACCGCGGCCGGTGTCGTGGTCATCCTTCAGCTGGTCCCGTCGCTGCTGCTCGCGCCGGTGGTCAGCGCCCGCCTGTCGCGCCTGGGCGCGGCCCGGCTGCTCACCTGGTCCTACGCCGCCTCGACGTTGTCCCTCGCGTGCATCGCCGCGGCGATGCTCGCGGGCGCCCCCACCGCGGTCGTCTACGCCGCGGCGGTCATCTTCACCGTCGCGCTGAGCGTGGGACGGCCGCTCCAGCACGTCCTGATGCCGCTTGTGGTCCGCCACCCGGACGAGCTGACGGCGGCGAACATAGCCACGAGCTGGAGTGAGGGCCTGGGCACCCTCGCCGGCCCGGCGCTGGCGGGGGTGCTCATCAGCATCGACGGTCCAGGGCTGGCGTGCGCGGTGATCGCAGTCCTGTGTGTGTGCACGCCGGTTCTCGCGGCAGGCGTCCGCTCGGTCCGCGTGGGCGCCGAGGACATCGAGGAGCAGGAGGAGGAGGAGGGCGGCCTCGCCGACCTCCTCGGCGCCGCAAGAGTCATCGTGTCGCAGCCCAACACGCGGGCCCTCATCGCCTTCCCCGCGGGGGCGGCCGCCATCGAGGGGGCGATCGACCTGCTGGTCGTGGCCCTCGCCGTGCAGGTTCTCAAGACAGGACCGGGTTCTGCGGGGTACCTCGGCGCCACCTTCGGCGCCGGGGGCCTGCTCGGCGCAGCAGTCGCAGGAGGGCTCGTTGGCAGGAGGCTCGCCATTCCGCTCGTGATCGCCGCACTCGTCGGCGCGGCGGCCCTGGGGGCCCTCGCCCTCGCGTCCACCGTCCTGCTCGCGGTCCTGCTGCTTGCGCTGGTCGGCGCAGCGCGCTCGGTTCAGAGCATCAGCGCGCAGACGCTGCTCCAGCGCTCCACGCCGCTGGATGTGGTGGTGTGCGCATTCGCCCTGATCGAGTCGATGCGGGACATCGGGATGGGCTTCAGCGCACTGATCGTCCCGTTGCTCATCAGCATCGGCGGCCCCGGCGCGGCGTTCGTGGGAATGGCCTGCTTTGCACCGCTTGCGGTGCTCCTCGCGGGACGCAGGATCCGCCACATCGACGCTGAAGCGTCCATCCCCGTCGTGGAGATGGGGACGCTGCGCAGCATGAAGATCTTCTCCGCTCTGCCCGCAGCATCCCTGGAGACCCTGGCGCGTGAAGCGGAGTACGTGAACGCCGGACCCGGCACCGCGATCATCAGCGAGGGCGAGGAGGGCGAGCACTACTACGCGATCACCGACGGCTCGGTTCTCGTGACCCAGAACGAGCGCGAGCTGAGGACGATGCACACCGGCGAGGGCTTCGGCGAGATCGCGCTGCTGCACCCCGTAAGGCGAACCGCGACCGTGAGAGCGACGAGCCAGACCACGCTGCTCAGCATCGGCCGCGAGCCGTTCCTGACCGCCATGCGCGCTCACCCCAGCGTCTCCGCCGCCGCCGAGAGGGTCGCCGCCGGGCTGATGCAGGACGCCGGCCAGCTGAGCTGACCCAATTCGTCTGACGGACCCACGCTGAGGGGCGTCGGGTGGCTACTGTGAGTGGTGGATGAGCACAGGCGGGTGGCATCTGCTGAGCTGGGTCGCATCGGGCCGATGGAGCGTGATGCCATGAGCGTCCCGGGCGGTGTCCTTCTGCTCGCGAGCGGCGTGCAGGGAGGCGGGGTCCACCCTCCCCCGGACGAACCGCTCCTGCTCGCGCTCGTTATCGGCGGGCTCGTCATGCTCTGCGTCCCGATCGCGATCTACGTGCGCAACCGAAGCCGGCGCAGGCGCCCGGTGACCGACCAGTGGGGGGCGCTGGCGGTGATGGGCGAGCTGTGCCCCGAGGGCTGGCAGGCGCACATCACGCTGTACGGGTGGGGCGCGCCGGTGCCCGCCGACGCACCCGCCTCGCGGGTCCCGCTGGTCGAGCTCGAATGGAAGCAGTTCGACGAGGAGTCCGGGAGGGTCGTGGTCGCCAGGCGCGTGTGGGCGCCGACGATCGGGCAGGCCCTGCAGATGATGGTCGAGGACCGCAGGACCGACATCACGCTTGAGGAGATCGAGCAGGCGGCTGCCGAGGACGGGAACTCGCCCTGGGGTGAGTGACGCTCTGCGCCCGCGGGTCTCCCCGCGGGCACGGAGCGGTGGGGCTCAGAGAGCAGCCTCGACGAGCGTCGTGAACTCCGCCTGACCCGAGACATTCGGGTGGTAGCTTTCCGACAGCGGATCCGACTGACCATTCAGCCATTCCGAGGAGGAGCACACCTCGTGTGATTCAAAGGCGCTGGTCGGGTTGACGAACGTGAATTTCAGCGCTTCGGAGCGCCCCTTGATCACGCTGTCGAGGAGTTCCGCCGATTCGTTCATTTTCTTCTCGTTGCCCGAGGTCAGGAAGTTGACGTTGCACGTCTTTCCTTCCTTCGTGAACAGCTTCGGATAGCCGAGGACGATCACGTGCGCGGTCGTGGCCTTCGCGCGAATGTCCTTGTAGGTCGTTTCCAGCAGCCCCGGCAGTTTGGTCTTGATGAATTCGTCCGCTTCGCTGATCGCGCTGCCGCACGTGAAGTAGTACAGCGCGCAGTTGAGGATCACGTTGCTGAAGCCGGCGTCGTTGCCCCCGATGGTGATGGTCACGAGGCTCGTCGTGCTGCTGAGCGTGCCGAGCTGTTTCGAGATCACTTCGGGCGTCTTGGCGCCGCTGCATGCCTGGAAGCTGAGGGTGTAGCCCTTCGCAGCGGCGATCTTCGGCCCGTATGCATCCGGGCTGCGATCGCATTCCCCCGATTCTTCGTAGAACACGCGCGTGCCGACGCCCGACGAATACGAATCCCCCAGCGCGACGTACTGCGGTGCGGCCGCCGCCGAAGCAGCCGGTGCGAGCACTCCGGCCGCAAGCGCGAGCAGTCCGATGATCCGGTACCTCTTCCCCATGTTGCCCCTCCTCCCTCGGTGCGTGCCGCCCGGATCAAAGGGCCACCGCGAGCGCCCGTGCGCCCCGGGCGCTTACCGGCCCAACGTAACCGCGCGGCGCGAGGCTCGTCAAGACGTGCGCCGCCTGCTCTCTCGGCGCTCAGCTGCGAGTCTTTCCCTGCGCCACCATCTCGCAGGTCTTCGCTATGCGGCGCGTGCGGGTCTCCGGTCGCTTCGCCTCCTGCACCCACCTGACGTACTCCTTGCGGTGGGTGTACGCCATGCCCTCGAAGCGCGGCAGGGCGTCCGCCGAGGCGAGGGCCCGTCTGAGGTCTGCGGGCACCTCGATCTCGCGAGGCTTCTCGTCGAGCTCGACGACCACGTCGACGGAGTCCCCCGGATCCTTGCCGAGCTCCGCGCGCACGTCCTTGCGCAGCAGGATCAGCGCGCGCTCGCCACCCATCTTCGCGAGGCTCCCCCGGTAGCTGACCCGCCCGTCGAAGACGGCGGTGAAGGGCACGAGGTTCCCCACGCCGTAGGTCTCCTTGAGATCGTGGGGGAACTCGATCCAGGCACTGGAGTTCGCGACATCCGAGTTGCGAACGATAGTCCCGGTGAACTCGATCGGGCCGGGGTTCAGGTAGCTCCTGGCCATCGGCCAGAGCTTAGTGCCGGCGCGTGTGTCCTGCCCCTCCACCGGGCACCGCGACGACTGCGCGCGGCTCTCTACGCGCTCAGTTCCGCGAGTCCGTCGGCGATGCTCGTGCGCGGCCGGTAGCCGAGCTGTTCGACGGCCTTGTCGATCCGGATCGTGCACTCCTGGGAGCTGACCCAGTAGGCAAAGCGGGTGAGCGGTGGCCGGCCCGGCAGCGGAAGGATCCTCCAGGCGCTCTCGCCGGCGGCTGCCACGGCGCCGGCCACCGGCGCGGGGATGCTCCGCTCCGGTGGGCGAACACCCTGGGTACCCAGGAGCCGGGCCACGAAGTCATGGAAGATGACGGGCGCGCCATCCGTGACGAAGTACGCGTTGCCGGGTTGACCGTGCCTGGCTCCCAGCACGAGACCCTCGACGACGTTCTCGACATGGGTTGTCGACGTGCGGTGCCTGCCGCCGGCGATCCAGGCGAAGCGTCCCGCCCTGACCATCTCGACCATCACCGGGAGCAGTGTCGTGTCGCCGGCGCCCCACACGAACCTCGGGCGCACCACCACCGTCTGGAAGCGCTCGCTGTTCGCGGCGAGCACGAGCATCTCGGCGCGGGCCTTCGTCGAGCTGTAGAGGGCAGGAGAGTCCGGGCGCAGAGGTGCGCTCTCGTCGACGTCCACCAGCGGCCTGCCCGCCATCAGCGCCGCCTCCGTGCCGACGTGGACGAATCTCCCCACGCCGGCTTCCCGGCACGCACGCAGGGCGTTGCGCGAACCATCCACGTTTCCGCGCTCGAAGTCCTCCCTCCGTCCCCAGTCGCCGAGCGTGGCGGCGGCGTGGAACGCGAGCTCGCAGCCGTCGGCGCCGCCCCGCATCGCGGCCACATCGGCGAGGTCCCCGGGCACCGCCTCGGCGCCGCGGCGGCGGACGGTCTCGGCGGCGGCATCCGAGCGAGCAAGGGCACGCACCCGGTGTCCGTCCGAGCACAGCCTTTCAATCAGGCGCCCGCCGATGAAGCCCGAGCCGCCGGTTACAAAGACGCCCGCCATGAGGCAAACAGGCTAGTCGCTGCGAGCTTCTTCCCGCGGGCGCAGCAAAGCGTCAGCGCGAGCGGGCGCGGGTGCCGGGGGTGCCACGCAGCCTGAGGCCGGGGGCCGCGGGACGACATGGAGGCTGTGGAGGTTGATGTGCTCGCTCGCAGCTGCGATGTCAGTCGCGAGCGCACCGCAGCGGGCGCACGTCCACCTCGTTTCCGGGGCCGGCCGGACCTCGCGTCCGGCGCTGTCGGCGGGCGCCGTCCAGCGGGGCACCGTAAGCAGCCAGAAAGGGGACCTGGTGGTGGCTCTGCTCCTCGTGCGGTGGTGTGTGGCAAGGGTCATGCTCGCCTCCGTCCTCAGGTTGCTCTGGCGCCACCGGCGCAACTCCACTGTTGCGCGCGAGGCATGCCGAGCCCGTAACGATTGGAGCTGCGGGCACAACGATTTCGTTACGGCGCCGAACTGGATCGCGGGCCGGTGCGATCGAGCCGTTCGGGGGCGCTGTCCATCTGTAGATCTGCGGGCCGCGAGCGCTTCGCTCAGCGCGGCGGCATCCGTGAGAGCCCACGGCCGAACGATCACGGGCCGGCCATCACGCCGTTCGCCCTGGCCAGCGAACCTCGCGGGCGCCCCGGGGACCCGGCTCGGCTCTCCACAGGACGTCTCGCCCACGTCGAATGCTGGATCGCGGCGAGCACGCCGTAAGCAGCTGCCATGTGAACATGGAAGCGGCCCTGTCAACTGCCCGGACATGCGCTGCGCGAACGGCTTTCTCGGGAGACCCGTCTCGCACGAGGGAGATCGTGGATCGTGGCGCCCCGGCCGTGCACTACTGTGCGCCGGTGTGTGGGGATCCGTGAGGGGCAGGCTCAGCGCCATACCGAGGGACGTGCTCCTGCTGGCCGGCGCCGTGGGGACGTTCGTCGTGATCACCATCTGGTGGCTGACGCAGGACGACCGGGTGCAGGACTGGGACAGCGGTCTTCATACGGTCGACGCGTTCGTGATCCACGACGAGATTGCCGCCGGTCATCTGACGGCGCCGTTCACCGAATTCAACATGTACCCCCCACTCGGGCATCTGGTGGGCGCGCTTGCGTCGTTCGTCGGCGGGATGAGTCCCGACACCGTCATCGTCGCATCGAATGTCGTGTTCGTGCCTCTGCTGGCAGCCGGCTGCTTCGGGGTCGGGCGCCTCGTGTACGGGTCCAGCCGCGCGGGTCTGTTCGCAGCACTGTTCGCACTTGGAACGCCGATGATCGTGTCGGAGTTCCACGAGTTCCTCCTCGACCCGCAGCAGACCGCGCTGGTCGCGGTGGGGCTATGGGCGATCCTCGCCAGCAACCGCTTCGAGCGAACCTGGGTATCAGCGTTGGCCGGTGCTCTGGCGGGGGCGGCGATGCTCACCAAGCAGACGAGCTTCCTGTTCCTGCTCGGCCCGATCATCGTGGTGGTGCTCCGCGGCGGCTGGCGCAACTGGAAGGGCTGGCTGGCGTTCGGCGCCGCCCTCGCGATCATCGCAGGGCCCTGGTACGTCTACCACCTGCATCAGCTCAACGAACTGGTGGCGGTGCACGACGGAAGCGGGAGCGGGGCGAGCGAAGCCGGCGGCATCTACCCCCCGCGCCTGTCGAAAAAGAGCTTTGGGTGGTATTTCTGGGACACGGTCAACATCCAGGTTCTTGTGCCACTGTCAATGGCGGCACTCATCGGGGTCTGCCTGGCTGTCCGTGACTGCTGGCGGGACAGGAGTGCGGGGAACCTGAAGCCCGAGATGCTCGTGGGCCTGTTCGTGTCATGGCTCGGCGTCACCCTGATCACCCACAAGGACCCGCGGTATTCGCTGCCCGCACTCGTGTACCTCGCCGTCCTCGGCACGGGCTGGATCGCCACCTGCGCTCGCCCTGTCGCACGCAGGTTCCTGACCGGGGCCTTTCTCGCGGTCGTCGCGATCAACCTGATCGGCGTGTCCGCGGGGCTGGGCGGAGTCGTTCGCATCTCGCTGCCCGGGGCACCCACGAACTCGGCGCTCGCCGAGCGCCACCTGACCTTCTACTCGCCCGACGGCTGGCTCAGGGGAGGCCCGGAACACGACGGCGACGTGCTGGCCCTTCTGCGCGGCCTGAAGCGGGTCGGAGTGCACACCGTCACCTTCGATGCCGGGTCATCGGATGACATCAACTTCAACACCTCCGGGCTCGAGGCGCTCGCGATCGACGCGGGCATTCAGCCCACGTTCGTCTACAACCCGGCCGGGCTCGGCCCGCACGATGCGTTCCTCCTGCGCCATGTGCCGGTAGCCGGTGACCCGCCGCCTTGCCAGATGCTGAATGACGGAACGGGCATCTACGTCGTCCTCGGGAACCCTGTCGTTCCGTTCGATACCTACACCTTCATCTGCCCCGGCCGCAAACCGCTGTTCTACAAACGGACCGCGCCGCTGCCCCTCGAAACGCAGCTCCAGATGAACCCCGAAATCACAGGCGCCCCGCGTGGGATGCTCCTGGGCGTCCTGGCGGGCCTGCACAGCCACGGGATCCAATTCATCCAGTTCGACAGGACCTCAGCCGACAAGCAGTTCTTTCAGCCCACCGGGATCGAACGCCTCGCCGTGATCTCCGGGCTGCCCGTCCCGGCGGGTGTGACGCCGTCGCAGATTCCGGCTGACGCCGCGTTCCTCACCCGCAAGCCGCCTGCCTCCGGTGCGCCGGCCCCATGCGGCCGGTTCCCTGACGGCAGCGGCCTGTATGTCATCCTCGGCGACCCCGAAGTCGCTCATCCGGACTACTACTGCCCTGTGCACCGGCCGTGAGGTCGCATCGGTCCTCGACCGGCCGAGGACCGATGCACCGCTGACGCAGGCGAGCAGTGTGTCGGCACGAGCGCGATCGGCTCGGTGCATGGCAGGCAGATCCTCGACAGCCCAGGCAATCCCACCGTCGAGGTCGACGTGGAGCTCGAGTCCGGCGCGTTCGGGCGAGTGGCGGTTCGCTCCGGCGCCTCGACCGGAGAACACGTGACGGCCGGAGATCACGATCGGCAGGTATCCCGGTCGTGTAGCCTGCTCGCGGATGAAGTGCGACGACACCCGCGGCGGCGCACGGCGACCGAGATGAAGAGGGCCCTCGCCGCGCTCGCCCGGCCCTCGCTGGTGCTCGGCGCCGCTCTCGCCCTGACCACGCCCACAGTGGCCGTGGCTGCACCGTCGGGCAGGGTCGCGCCGCCCGCACGCGCCTCCGCCACGACCCGCTCGCGGCTGCGCTCGGGCGCGCCGCTGCTTGACATCGGCGGCACGCGTCGCGCCCCGGCCGGCAGCTTCATCACGTTGTCAGGGAGCGAGCCGAGGGCCGCCCGAGGTTCACGGCTGCGCTACCGGTGGACGGTGCTCCAGCAGCCTCGCGGTCCGCAGGCGCTGCTGCTGGCCGGAGCTTCACGGCGGCTGAGATTCAGACCCGCGGCGCCGGGGCACTACGTGCTGCGGCTCACCGTCGCGGGCCCCGGACACAGCAGCACCCACCGCGATATACAGGTGGCCGCCACGCAGCCAAACACCCCGATCGGCATCCCGCTCGCCACGACGGTGCCGAACGGTGGCAGCGCCCCCGGCGGCACCGTGCTGCAGTACAACGGCAGCAGCTATGCCCTGCCGGCGAATGACGCGGTGTTCGTGGCGATCATCGACCCGCAGACGGGGACGGCGCGAACCAGCACCTACGGTGCCGACGCCCAGTCGGCGAAGAGCGCGCTCTCCTCGATCGAGACCTACGCGAGCGGCGCACCGGACCCCATCGTCGCGCTCGTCGCCGATCAGGGGGTCCAGTCGGAATGGGAGAAGGTGGTCGAGAAGGTGGCGGGTTTCGGCACCAACGACCTGAATTCGACCGCGGGCGACGGCTGGAGCGTGGTCGGCGACCCCACCACGTCGACCGGCACCGTCAACAACGCCCTGCTCAGCTCCAACGACGGGTCGATCTCGGGCTTGGTCCAGAACCAGCCGGCGCTCGGCCGGTTCGCGTTCGTCACAGGCGCCTACCTGTCATACGAAACGCAGGCGGCTGGATCGAGTGAATTCGTCGACGTGATGAACATCCCGACCCCGAGCGTCAGCACCTTCACCTCGCAGGATGTCCGCGCCGGCTGCGCGGCCGGCACGGCCGTGGCCGCCGGCTTCCACCTCCTCACGCTCGACGCCGTGTCCATGCAGGAGCTCTCCGAGCGGACCATCACCACCAGCTGCAACGGCAGCCTCGACACCGGCGGTGTAAGCCAGCTCATCACCTCGCTGAAGAACGCGGCGGAAGCCTCCTCGGGCAACCGGCCCGGGTTCGGCATCGAGCTCGTCTTCCTGCAGTCGATCGGCACCGACCCGATACCCGCCGGATCGCTTCAGGCTGTCCCCGCAACCGCCGAAGAACTCGGTGATGCCATCGCCGGCGTCGGCGGCAACCCCTCCGCGTTCCTTCAGCCGCTGTCGGTCGACCAGACAGGGCTCCCCTACACCGGCGAGGCCCCGCCCTCGCACTACGCGCTCGCCGGCGGCGCATATGCCCTGCTCGACGGGGTCACGAAGGGAACGCTGCCGGCGGCGGAAGCCAACTCCGCTCTGGCCGCCCCGAACCACGACCACGAAGGGAACGCGCTGTGGGGCACGCTGCGGCGCGGGACACGCTTCCAGTACGAGCCGGCCACCGCCACCGCGGTCGCGCCGAACACGGCGGACCTCGACACCGTCGCCTACCAGGCGCCGACACCGTGGCCGTACACCGGCCAGGGCAGCACGCCCGAACAGGGCGCCGCGTTCCACTACATATCCGAGAGCGCGCTGAGCGCCGTGTACCCCGCCGGCCAGTACCCGGAAGGGTCGTGCGTGCAGGCGGGCGAATCGTTCACGGCGGCGAGCGCCGACCTGCGCCAGCTCTACTGCGACTCGACGCTGTCGTTCGGCACCATCAGCGGCGACGTCGGCCAGGTGACGTACTCGCAGAACGCCTCCTTCAGCCAGGCCACGTTCGAAGCCGTCAGAAAGGGCCTTGAGGTCGAGCTCACCTGGGTGGCGAACGTGCACAACCTCTGCCGCCAGCTCGCGGCCGCCTACGCCGGCGGCCTGACCCAGAAGGCACAGATCGACGCCGTCGTTGCCAACGTGCAGAACGCCGTCGACATCCAGGGCAAGGTCGCCGGAACCTGGTTGTCGATCATGGCCAACGAGCTGAACCTCGCCTCGGCGCTGGGCTACCTGGGCATCGAGGAAGACCTGCAGTATTGGCCGGGCGCGATCAACCTGCTCTCGGCCGCCGGCTACTCCGGGAGCGACGCGCTGTCAAACACCAACTTCGACCTCGACGCAGAAGACCTTGCCGCGCAGGCCCAGGCGCGCGGCACCGCGATCGGCCAGCAGATCCGGGCGATGGCGCCGATCTTCGCCACGGACTACGGGAAGCTGAAGGCGCTGTCCACGCTCGGCTTCGCGGACAACGACAAGAACCGGCGCGTCGCCGAGGTCATGTTCGGGCGGTGGGCGACGAGCCAGCTCGTCCCGCTCGTCTTGCGGGTCCGGTGGGTCAACGGCGGTGCCCTGAAGCTGCGCTCCAACCTCCCGTTCACCTGCGACACCTCGACCAACTTCCCGTACCAGAACACGTTCTTCGCGAGCCAGTCCGCGCGCGGGGAGTTCGCCGTCGGCCGGCGCATGTACCTCGCGGGCGAGCGCCCCTTCCCGAACAACTCTGACGCGGAAGTGCTGGACATCGGGGGCCCCGTCCCCAGCAAGCTCTACAACTTCCTCTTCAAGCCCTTCGCCATCGAAGCGAACGGCAACATCAGCGCGTTCGGCTTCACCAAGCAGGACTTCTTCTGGCCTATGGTGTCGGGCCCGTTCGACTGCGTTAGGTGAGTCAGCAGCGGCGACCGGGCGCCGGCCGTCCTCTGGGCTGACGATCACATCCGCCAAACCCCGGCCCATCCGGCCGGTTCCGATGAACCGCTTGGTCCTCGCCGAACAGCAGCCGCAGGGCCAACTGCGGCTCGCGCAGGACCACGGTCCGCGCGGGCCTGCCGAACCGCCTGAGGTGAACTCGGTCACAGCACACGGTCGGCCTCTAGACTGCCGCCGTGGCCACTCTCCGCCTGCGCCCGATGACCGACCCCGAGTTCGCGGCCTTCAGAGCCCGAGCGATCCGCGACTACGCCGTCGAAAAGGTCGCGGCCGGCGAATGGTCGCGGGATCGAGCAGAGGCGCTCGCCGAGGAGCAGACCGATGCGTTGCTTCCGGATGGCAAGAACACCGACGGGATGTTCATCGTGATGGCCGATGCCGACGATGTTGGTCCGGTGGGCTACGCCTGGCTCGCGCTGAAGGGGCCCGACGTCTCATCGGCATGGATCTACGACATCGCCATCGACGAGGAGCAACGCGGCAAGGGTTACGGCCGGGCGCTCCTCAACGGCCTCGAACAGGTCGCGCGCGAGCAGGGTCACGAGTCGATCGCGCTGAACGTGTTCGCCGACAACGACTACGCCCGGCGACTCTACGAGCGAGCCAGCTTCAAGCCTACGTCGATTCGCATGTCCAAGAGGCTCGACGACGCGTCGCAGTGAGCGTCATGCCTGGTGCATCGCCTCGCCGCGAACCGGCGTGTGCGCTGCTTCTGGCCGGTGGGATCCTCCCGCCACCTCCGTCTCAGGCGCGGGAATCCGCCAAGCCGACGCGGGGACTCGAACCCCGGACCCCTTCATTACGAGTGAAGTGCTCTACCAGCTGAGCTACGTCGGCGTTTTGGCTTTACAGTGCGGTTTCTACCAGCTCTGGCCTGAGCTCGCCGAGGAGCCATGGAACTTCCATGGAACATAGCGGAGAGGACGAGAGCTCGAAAGCGCGCTGCATAGCTGGGTCATGGTATCGCCGCCTAGGGCAACCCGACTAGCGAAGACACCGCAGTAGATCGACTCACTCCGCTAGCGAGTGCCGCTCGTCGCGCTGCTGTCGCTGATGCTCCGCTGCTGCCGATGGTGCTCGTCGCGCTTCGGCTGGTCGCGGTGCTCGTCGTGGTCGTCATCGTCATCGTCGTCGTCTTCCTCATCGCGATCCTCGTCGTCTTCCCCGTCGTCGTCGACGTCGACCACGGCGGCAGTCCGTCGGCGATCTCGTCGGTGGCTGCACACGACGGGGGGTCGAGCGCGACGGCGTCGGAGCGCGATCAATTTTGTCGCGGGTGGCGATAGTTCACGATCAACGTGAATAAATGCCGTCCACGGCAACTTATGTTTGTTATAGTTGTCGTCGATACACGTATAACGTGAACTGGAGACGACTATGGCAAGCCCGCGGGGACTGGATCTTCTAGACCGCCTCGTAAGCGAAGGGCGGACGGCCTTTACGGCTGCGGACGTCCAGGACGCGATGGCCCTTTCGCCTCAGGCGACGTCGAATCTGCTTAGGCGCTTGTCTGACATCGGGCTCGTTGACCGGGTCGCCCGCGGCCGCTATGCCGCTCGGCAGATCGGGGCTCTGGGCACTGCGGCGGTCTGGGACGATCTCGGTTCGGCGGTTGCGGCTGTGTTCTATGGGCATCCGCACCGCATCGGGTTCCTGACGGCGTTGGACCATCACGGCTTGCTGGTTCGGCCGGTTCGTGCGATCCAGGTGGCAAGTCCGTTTCGGCCACGCGAGCGATCGCTGAAGGGCCGTCCGTTCAGGGTCGTGCGGGAGCGAGTGGACACGGTGCTCGTTGGCACCGAACCACTTGGACCTTCGCGCGTCGCAAGTGTGGAGCGCGCGCTGCTTGACGTAGCCTCGCGACCGCGGCTCGCCGGTGGCGTGTCGCGCCTTGCCGAAGCGCTCGCCGCAGCAGATGGAGTGCCGGCGATGAGGGGCCTCGCTCGCGAGTTGGCTGCGGGCGCGGCGTATCGCCGGATCGGGTCGCTTGCCACCACTCTCGCGTTGCCGGTCGCAGCGTCTTTGGAGACTTGGCCCTGGAAGTCGTTGATCGAGCTTGACCGCGCGGCTCGTGGAGATCACGGCTGGGTCGATACGACTTGGGGAGTTGCCTGGCCATATCCCGCGTCTGAGCTTGAAGCTGTGGTATCCGCGTGATCGCTAAGGGAGCGATCACGAAGCGTGCGAACGAGGAGCAGCTCTCCGCTTCAGCTATCGAGCGCGACTACGTACTCGCACAGCTCTGTGTCGACATCGGGGCGCGACAAGATCCTCGCCTCGTCTTCAAGGGCGGAACGCTGCTCCGGCTCTGCTATTTCGCCGACTACCGGTACTCCGCGGATCTTGACTTCTCCGCGGTGGACGGTCTTTCGACTGCAGACGCGGTGGCTGCGGTGGCCGAGGCCGCTGAGGCGTGTCGGCATCGCGTTGAGTGCCCGGTGTTGGAGGTTGCCGCGGTCGATGGCGGCATCGCATCGGTCGCGTATGTTGGCCCGCTCGGTAGCGCGAAGCCGCGGCCGATCAAGCTCGACATCTCCGATGACGAGCTAGTCGAGACGCATAGCCGCGTGTCCATCGAGCGCAGGTGGCCTGACATTCCGGAGGGTGCTGGCATTGAGGGCTACGCGCTGGATGAGGTTGCAGCCGAGAAGCTGCGATGCATTGCCGAGCGACAGCAGTGTCGTGACCTGTTTGACATGCACGAGCTACTCGACGACGAGGCCACGTTGATCCCTTGGAGGCTTGGGAGCTCTACCTGCGCAAGTCGGCTCACGACATTCGGCGGGTAAGCAGCGCATCGTCGCCGCGCGAGTGGGCTGCGACGTTCGATCGTAGCCTGCAGAAGCTGCGATGCGATTGCCGAGACGACAGCTGAGCGAATCCTGACCGTTTGGCATGCACGCAGCTACGCGACGTCGAGCGCGCACGTTGATACCCTTGCGCAGGCTTGGGACGCTGCTACGGGCGCAAGCTCGGCTACACGAGGGCATGAGTGCGCGGTAAGCAGTCGCTGACTACGCCTCGCCTGCGCGAGTGGCGCGTGCGTACGTTCGAATCGTCGCCTAGGACAGGGTCGTGACAACGCGCAACGTGTGGGCAGCATGACGCACGCTGTACGGTACGCGATGGCATCGACCTCACCGTTGGAGCAAGTAGCACCGTTCACGTTCGGCGAGGCGTCGAGCGCCGGCACGCGAAAACTCGCGTAGCGCCAAGTCCTCGAGCTGCACTTTGGGGCGCATGCTGGCGACGCGAGCGGTCCTGAGGACATCTATGGCACAATTGAGTCGCCGTGACTCGCGACCCGCCTTCGTAGCTGTCGACGTGTGTTATTCTCGAACGACTCGTTCAGCACTAGGACGGGGTCTACCGCTGAGCTACGTCGGCGCGGGACTGATGCTACCGATGGACCGACCCCGAGTCGATCCGGGTGCGGTGGCTACAGCTCGGCCACCGTCTGCAGCAGAGATGGCCCGTGCTTCTCGCAGAACGCGGGTCCTATTCCCCTGATCTCGATCAGGTCCTTCGTGCTCGACGGTCGCCTGCGCAGGACCTCCTCGAGCGTTGCGTCCGTGGCGACCGTGTAGGCGGGCTTGCCCTCCGCCCGTTCTAGGCGCCATGCCCGCAGGCCCGCGAACTCCCGCTCGTCGACGGGCGGGAGCTCGGCTGCGGCGAGCGTGCCCGCGCCGGATCCGCGGCGGCCGCGCCGTCCCTTCGCTGCGCGCGCCGGCGGCGCGGCGAGGACCCGCTCGAGCTCGGGGTCCGGGTCGCAAACGTCGCAGCAGCGCCCGGTCGGGCGCCCCTGCTCGGAGTCGCCGAAATGGTCGAGGATCTGACGGCGCCGGCATGTCTGGTCGCCGGCGCTGTAGCGCTCGATCGATCGGTAGGCCTCCCAGCCGCGGTCCCTCGCTGCCTTGATCGCCTGATGCGCGAGTCTCGGGCTCCCCTGCCCCGTCGGCCTGACCAGGAGCCCCTCGCGCCCGCCCGGGCTGAGCTCCACGGCGCCTGAGCGCTCTGCGATCGACAAGAGGACGCGGTCGCGCTCGCCGAGGTCGCCATGACCGATCGCGACCTCTCCATCTCCGCCCGCGCTTCGCAGCCGCGTCACGTAGGCGCGCACGTCCTGCACGGTCATCTCACGCTCGTTGATGAACCTGATCAGCCTGCCGAGGTCCATGCGCGAGGCGAGCAGCAGCGCTCGCGCCTGCTCCCCGTCACGACCTCCCCTGCCGGCCTCCTGGTAGTAGGCCTCGAGGCTCGTCGGCAGAGCCCAGTGGGCGACGGTGCGCACATCCGCCTTGTCGACGCCCATCCCGAACGCGTTCGTGGCGACGACGACCTCCGCGCGGCCCTGCATGAACGCCTCCTGGCTGTCCCTGCGCGCCTGCGGGGTCATCCCGGCGTGGTAGGCGACGGTCTCGATCCCGTCTGCGCCTATCTCTGCCGCGAGCGTGTCCGTGTCCTTGCGGGTCCCGCAGTACACGATCGCGGGCCTCGCGCCCTGCTCTCCGATCACGTGCATCAGCGCGGCCCGCTTGCGTGCGAGGGCTCCCTTGCCCTCGACGCTCACGACGTCGAACGTGAGGTTCGGGCGATCGAAGCCGGAGCGGATCGAAACCGGGTCCCGGAGCTCGAGGCGCTCGGCGATCTCCCGTGCGACCTGCGGCGTCGCGGTCGCCGTTGCCGCCATCACCGCGGGCCTCCCGAGGGACTCGATCGCCTCGTGCAGCCGCAGGTAGTCGGGCCTGAAGTCGTGTCCCCACTCGGCGACGCAGTGCGCCTCGTCAACGACGAACAGGCTCACGGTCCGGCTCGCGAGCGCCTCGCGGAACGCGCCTGATGCGAACCGCTCGGGCGCCGCGAGCACGAGGCTGCTCTCGCCGCTGCGGATGTCTGCGAGCGCCTTCGTGTTGTGGCCGTCCTGCATCCCGGATGCGAGCATGCTCGCCTTCACGCCGGCCTGTGTGAGACGTGTCAACTGGTCTGACATGAGTGCGATCAGCGGGCTCACGACCACCACGAGGCCGACATCGGCGAGCGCCGGCAGCTGGTAGCAGAGCGACTTGCCGCCGCCTGTCGGCATCACGACGAGGCTGTCGCGGCCGTCCAGCGCCGCCTGCACCGCCTCGCGCTGACCGGGCCGGAACCGCTCGAGGCCGAAGCGCGCGAGGAGCTGCTCGGGCGTGGGCTGCGCCGGGCGCGCCGGCGGGGAGATGCTTGGGGCGTGCACCCCGTGCACGCTACCCATGCTTCCGGCCGGGACCTCGGTTCGCCCTGCCCTCAGGGAGATTTCTGAGTCTGGACTGTTGCCTGCGTGGTCGAGGTGCTCGTGGCAGGGGCGGACGTGCCACCGGTCTTGCTGGTGCTCGTCACCTGCGCGGGTTTCTTGTCGTCCGTGCTGCCGGTCTTGTCGTGGTCGAGCGCGCGGCTCACGGCGCCCTTGACGCTGTGCGCCGCGTGGCCGACGGCGTGCCTGACACCGGGCGAGATCGCGTAGGCGATCAGCGTCGCCGCTATTCCGATCACCGCGATCGCGAGGACCAGCCGCGCGCGCCGCGTTTCCGTCTCGGGCGATACGGGGTGGGCGTTGAAGGGTGAGATGGACATGCTCAGTTACCAAACTACCGCCCCGCGCGCGCGACCACGCCGCGAGAGGGGATCAAATGATCAGGTAGCGCCTCTCGCCCGCCGCCCGCTCGCGCGCGTGCTGGTCCAGCAGGGCCCGCGCCACCCGCTCGTGCGCGCGGCCGATCTCCTCACGCGTGAGGACTGTCGGCCTGCGCTGAAGGTGACCGATGAGCATGCGCGCAGGAACGACGCGGACCCCCTTCCGGCGGGCCATCGGCCGATCGACCCATGCCCTGCTGTAGACGAGCAGCGGCTCGACCCTGAGCCCGGTGACCGCGGCGATCGCACGGCTCTGCGCACGCGCCTGCTCTATGGCGCCCCCGTGGACGCGCCCGACCCGGACAGGGCCTGGATGGCTCTTCGTCTCGAGCGTGAACACGCCCGGGGGCCCGATCACGATGTGGTCGATGTTGCCCCTTCCCATGCTCGCGTCGTGGATCACCCGCCAGCTGGGTCCCGCCAGCTCGTCCAGGAGCGCCCCCACCTGCTCCTCGCCCGTCGCCCCGCGGTCGCGGCGCTCAAGGAGCGGGAGCACATAGCGCGCGATCACGAACATGCTCACCAGGAGCGCGAGCTCCGCAGCCAGGAACCGGATGTCTTTCAGTCCGAACAGGCGTCCAAGGAACGCCGTCGCGACCGCCAGCACACCAAGTCCGACGAGCGTGCGCATGCGCATACGGCGCACCGTCTCGCGCGCGTACTGGCCGGCACTGCGCCGGGTGGGGTCTGATTCGGCTGTGCGCATCTCGCTTTCGACGGTAGTTGCCGCTGCGTCTCTCATCGGCCGGTAGCCCCGTCGGGCTTGAGCACAGGGGATCGGGGCATGGCGTTGGAGAAGCGTGTAGAGGTCGGGGCGGCTCCTAAAGCAGCGACATGGGGGCGCCGAAGCCAAAGACACATGACCCAGTCAAACCTCCCTCACGCAATACCACCCCTCATGAAGTCCCTCGACGACATCTCACATCCTCCCGACATCTGCCTGCTGCTCAGGTCCCACAGCGAGCAGCGCTGGCTCAGCAACCAGCTGGTCCCGGTGATCACTGACCTCGAAACCCCCGGTGCGATACCCGAAGACCAGCTCGGTGCAGCCCTGGCCTATCTGGAGATCCTTTGGCTCGATGCACGCCGGCGCGCAAGCGAGACCGACGCAGCACTGGCGCAGCTCGCAGATGTGCGCCGTGAGCACAGCGACCTGAGCGAGAGCGCCCGCGTCTACCACGCCGCCGTCACAAGGCTGCGCGGCGAGCTGCACGCGCGTGTGGGCGGCCTGCTGCGCTCGCACGCCTGTGGCGGGGCGCACCAGCACGCGGGGATCTGAACCGATCACATACGCTGCAGCCGATGGCGATCCGTTTCGACCTGCAGTCACATTCGACGCACTCAGACGGTGCGCTGCCGGCGCACGAGGTCGTCAGCCGCGCCGCCGAGGCCGGCGTGGAGCTCCTCGCGCTCTCAGACCACGACACGATCTCGGGTGTCGCGGAGGCGGTGGCCACGGGTGAGCAGCTGGGCGTCCGCGTGGTACCAGCCGTCGAGATCTCCGCCGTCGACGCGGGGTCGCCGGTACCGCGCGAACTGCACATCCTGGGCTACAACATCGACTACACCGGCGAGCTGATCACCGAGCGCCTGGCGGCGTTCCTCGCAGACCGCGAGCAGCGGACCCTGCGGATGGCGGCGGGGCTGAAGGAGGTCGGGTTCGAGCTCGACGAAGAGCAGCTGCAGGCACGCGTGGCTGCCGGCAAACCGATCGGGCGCCCGCACCTCGCCGAAGCCGTGCTGTCGGCACCGGCCAACGCGTCGCGCCTCGCCGCCGAGGAAATCGACGACATCGGGTCGCTGATCAGGGGCTACCTGATCGAGGGCAAGCCCGCGTTTCGCCTGCGTGAGACGCCGACCGTCGCCGAGGCGGTGGAGGCGATCCACGATGCGGGCGGCGTTGCGATCTGGGCGCACCCGTTCTGGGACATATCGGACCCCGCTGAAGTCCTGTCGAGCATCGACCGCTTCGTCGCCCTCTCGATCGACGGCGTGGAGGCGTTCTACGTGACGCACACACGCGAGCAGACCGAGCTGCTCGCGGCCCGCTGCGGCGAGCTCGGTCTTCTCACGACCGGCTCCGCCGACTACCACGGACCCGAGAACCGCCTGTTCTCGCGCTTCCTCGCATTCGAGACCTACGGCATCGAGCCCAATCTCGGGCCGATCGCTTCAGTCGGCCAGTAGCGCCTGCAGCCTGTAGGCCAGGGACTCCAGCGCCAGCTCTTCACTGACGTTCACCGTGAGGCTCAGCCGGGTGTCGCCGACCAGCTCGATGCCCTCGCGGAGATCCGCGGGCTCCCGCCCGTCTGCGTCCTGGGTGATCTGCTCGCGCATATCCACGGCGTGAATGAGGTCGGGTGCTCCCTCCCTCGCGCACAGCATGTCCCGCAGCCAGAGCTCCTCGAGCCGGAGGGCGAGATCCAGCGTGCGGATCCGCGTGCGCCGCTCCACCCGCCTGGCGGCCTCATCGCCTTCGCGTCGGTGGCGGGCACGCTCCCTGCTGGGCACGAACTCGAGCTCGAGCGCCGTGTGCTCCTGCGCCCCAGCCGCGGCTGCGGCGCCGGCCTGGCGGGCGACATCCAGCACGGGGAGCCACGGGCGGGCGGCCGTGGAACCCGACAGGATCGCCCGGATCATCTGCACGGCGCCGGCGCGCAGCGAGCTTCCCTGTTCGCTCGCCAGCGTCGCCGCGGTACCAGCGTCGCCGAGTGCCAGCCGCGCGCAGGCCATCGCAACGTCGCCCTCCACGCCCTCGAGGGAAGCGGCGATCCGCTCGGGCGGGGGCGGATCGAAGCGCACGGGCTGACAGCGCGAGGCGATCGTGGGGAGCACGTCCTCGCGACGGTCGGTGAGGAGCACGAGGTGAGCGAACGGAGCGGGCTCCTCGAGGGTCTTGAGCATGCGGTTGGCGGCCTGCTCGGTCATCGCGTCGACCCCCTCGATCACGAATACGCGCCTCGAGGCTTCGAATGGGGTCCGGGTGGCTGCGGCCACCACCGGCTCCTCGATGTCGGCGACGAGCATCTCGCTGGCCCCGGAGGCGGTCACCCAGGTCAGGTCCGGGTGCGCACCGCGCTCGACCCTGCCCATAACCGCCTGCGGGTCCGCGGCGCCGTCCGCGAGGAGTGCGGCCGCGAACGAGCGTGCGACATCGCGCTTGCCGGTGCCGGAGGGGCCGTGGAACAGGTAGGCATGCGAGGCGTGTCCGCCAGGCGGGAGGGCCGGCAGCAGCACGGCCCGTGCGTGGGGGTGTGCCTCGACGCCCGGCAGGCGAGCGTCGAGCGCGCCGGTGCTCTGATCGCTGGTCTGGGCGGACGCCGGCATCGCGCCCATCCTAGAGGCGCCCGCCGCGAGCGCTGCGGGTGGCGTGTCGTGGCCCTGCGCCGAGGGCTGGGCGGTCGCCTACTCGGCTTCCACCACTTTCAGAGCGAAGCGGAGCATTCCGGCAGCCACCCACGGGTACTGGCCGGCGCGGACGCGCAGGCCCACCTCGCCATCCGGGCGCTTGACCTCGATCACGGTTATCACGCGGCCGATCTCGTAGTTGTCCCCGAACTCGGTTTCGATCGCGTCCATCTGCTCAGCGACTTCCTGCATCAGCCTGGCCCTCGGGTCAGCCTGTCCGCCTATCTCCCCTGCCTCTTCGTCATGCGCGTCTGGCATCGGTACACCCTTTCCGCCGAGAACCCGAGAGCTCAAGATGATGCCACCCGCCGGAAGCTGGTGGCTGCGCGCTACCGTCCCCGCGTGGCTCGGGGCAGGCTCATCACGATCGAGGGCATCGACGGCGCCGGAAAGACGACGCTGGCGCAGGCGCTGGCGCACGAGCTCGAACGGCACGGGGCCCCGGTGGAGCTCATGCGCGAGCCGGGCGGCGTGGAGCTCTCCGAGCGCATCAGGGACCTCGTCAAGGATCCGCAGCTGCAGGTCGGCGCCCGCGCCGAGGCGCTTCTGTATGCGGCGGCACGAGCCCAGCTGGTCCAGGAGAGAGTGCTGCCGCTCCTGGATGACGGGGCGCTGGTGCTGCTCGACCGCTTCGTCGACTCCTCGCTCGCCTACCAGGGAGCGGGCCGTGGCCTCGGTGTCCAGCAGGTTCGCGCCGTCAACCTGTTCGCGACGGGCGGACTGACACCCGACAGGACGCTGTTCCTGCGGATCGCGCCAGAGTCCGGGCGCCTGCGCCAGCAGGAGAGGGCGCTTCAGGCGGATCGCCTCGAGCAGGAGGGCGAGGACTTCTTCACGGCGATCGCCGATTGCTACGAGGAGCTCGCGATCGCCGAGCCCGAGCGCTTCCGCACGATAGACGCCTCGCAGAGCCCGGCACGCGTGCTCGAGCTCTCGGTGGATGCGGTCCGCGACCTGCTCCCGCCCGACCCCTCGCTGGCCTAGCATTGGGCTCTTGCGAAGACGAGCATCCAACGTGCGGTTGATCTGGGCAATTGCCTGCACAGCCGCGCTTTCTCAGTTCGCAGCGCCCGCTGTGGCGATCGCCGCCGGCGCGGGCACCCACGCCAGGTCCTCCGGCGGGGGAACCTCCTCGGCCGCGATCGCACTGGCGGTCGTCGCCGCCGTGATCGTGGTCTGCGCCCTCGCCTGGGTATTGGCCTGGATGCAGGCGTATGAGCCTCGGTGGGTCCTCTCGGCACGCCATTCGATGGCCGAGGCGAGCATGCGGACATCGGCTACTTTCGCCGAACTTCGGGACTGGGCGCGACTCGGTCACTAGACCCGGAAGGGCCCTCCGGGGCCCCTACAATTGAAGTTGAAGTTCGTCCCTCTTCCGTCCGGCCCTAGGGGGAGCATGGTCGACCCGACAACAGCTTCCCGTGGCGGTCCCAAGAGCCGGCGCAGCAGAGGAGGAAGGCCCGATGAACCCAGCCGTGCACAGCAACATCGCCCAGCAGTCCGCGCCCGGTGAGGCGCTCACGATCAATCGCTTTTTCACGACCGCCGGCATCCACCCGTTCGACGCGGTCGAGTGGGAGATCAGGGATGCCCGTATAGGGCACGGCGAGCGCGTCGCATTCGAGCAGAAAGACGTCGAGTTTCCGAAGATCTGGTCGCAGAACGCCACGAACATCGTCGCCCAGAAGTACTTCCGCGGACAGCTCGGCTCGCCTGAGCGTGAGAGCTCGGTCAAGGAGATGATCAGCCGCGTCGCCGGCACGATCACGGGCTGGGGCAGGGCCGGCGGCTACTTCGCCACCGAAGAGGACGCCCGCGCGTTCAACCACGAGCTCACCCACATCCTGCTGCACCAGATGGCAGCGTTCAACTCGCCCGTCTGGTTCAACGTCGGATTCGAGGAGAGCCCGCAGTGCAGCGCCTGCTTCATCCTCAGCGTCGACGACACGATGGAGTCGATCCTCGCGTGGAACACGAAGGAGGGAATGATCTTCCGCGGCGGCTCGGGCTCCGGGATCAACCTTTCGAACATCCGTGGCTCGATGGAGCCGCTCGCGAAGGGCGGCACGGCTTCCGGGCCCGTGTCGTTCATGCGCGGAGCGGACTCGTGGGCCGGAACGATCAAGTCCGGCGGCAAGACACGCCGGGCGGCCAAGATGGTCGTGCTCGACGTGGACCACCCGGATATCCGCGAGTTCATCTGGTGCAAGGCGAAGGAGGAGGACAAGGCGGCAGCGCTGCGCGACGCCGGCTTCGACATGTCCATCGACGGCGACGGGTTCAAGTCGATCCAGTACCAGAACGCCAACAACTCGGTCCGCGTGACCGACGAGTTCATGCAGGCCGTGGAGCAGGACGACGAGTGGAGGCTCATCTCGCGCACGACGGGCGAGCCGATCGGCGACCCGCTTCCCGCACGCGAGCTGATGCGCGAGATCGCCGAGGCCGCATGGCGCTGCGCAGACCCCGGCGTCCAGTACGACACGACCATCAACCAGTGGCACACGTCGCCGAACAGCGGGCGCATCAACGCCTCGAACCCGTGCAGCGAGTACATGCACGTCGACAACTCCGCATGCAACCTCGCGTCGCTGAACCTCATGAAGTTCCGCAGGCCGGACGGCACATTCGACGTCGACTCGTTCGAGCACACCGTCGACATCATTCTGCTCGCCCAGGAGATCGTCGTGGGCCCCTCCAGCTACCCGACCGACGAGATCGGCGCAAACGCCCGCGCGTTCCGCCAGCTCGGCCTCGGCTACGCCAACCTCGGCGCTTACCTGATGAGCAACGGCATGCCCTACGACTCCGACACGGGTCGTGGAACGGCCGCCGCGATCACGGCGCTGATGACGGGCCGCGCCTACCGCCGCTCGGCCGAGATAGCCGGCGTCCTCGGGCTCGGGACCTACGACCGCTACCCCGAGAACCGCGATGCTCACAACGCCGTCATGCGCATGCACCGCGACGCCTCGGGCGCGATCCCTGAGACGACATGCCTGGACGGCGACCTGCTCACCGCAGCGCGGCGTTCATGGGATGAGGCCGTGGAGCTCGGCGAGCGTCTCGGCTACCGCAACGCCCAGGCGACGGTGCTGGCGCCCACGGGCACGATCTCGTTCCTGATGGACTGCGACACCACCGGAGTCGAGCCCGACTTCTCGCTCGTGAAGTACAAGGAGCTCGTCGGCGGCGGACAGATGACGATCGTCAACCGCACCGTCCCGCTCGCCCTGAAGACGCTCGGCTACTCCACACAGCAGATCGGCCAGATCGAGGCGCACCTCGCAGAGCACGGCACGATCGTGGGAGCTCCCGGGCTGAGCGACGAGCACCTGCCGGTGTTCGACGTCGCCGTCGGGGAGCGCGCCATCTCGCACATGGGCCACCTGAAGATGATGGGAGCCGTGCAGCCGTTCATCTCGGGCGCCATCTCCAAGACCGTCAACCTCCCGCAGGAGGCAACAGTCGAGGACATCGCCGACGCATACACGCAGGCATGGAGGCTCGGGATCAAGGCGCTCGCGATCTACCGCGACGGCTCGAAGACGGCACAGGCGCTCAGGACCGACGCGCAGACGCAGGCTCCGGCGCCGGTGGACGTGGACGCCGCGGTCGAGGAGGCCGTGAGCAGGGCGCTCGCGGAGGCAGGCCCGAGGCGCAAGCGGATGCCGCGCGAGCGCCAGTCGATCACCCACAAGTTCTCGATCGCGGGACACGAGGGATACATAACCGCAGGGATGTACGAGGACGGGTCCGTCGGGGAGATCTTCCTCACGGACATCGGCAAGGAGGGCTCGACGCTGCGCGGGATGATGAACTCCTTCGCTACGGCGATCTCGATAGCGCTGCAGTACGGGGTCCCCCTCGAAACCCTCGTGCAGAAGTTCAGCTACATGCGCTTCGAGCCGGAGGGCATCACCGGCAACCCGGAGATCCCGTTCGCGAAGTCGATGCCCGACTACATCATGCGCTGGCTCGCCTCGCGCTTCCTCGACGTGGACGCGCAGGAGGAACTCGGCATCCTCACGCCGGCCGTCCGTGCGCGCAAAGCGGCCCAGGAGGCGACGATGGCGATGGGAGCATCGGACACCGCCGGGCCCAGCGCCGAGGAGAAGGCATCCGCCGAGATAGAGGCTTCCAACGCCCGCGAGAGCGGTGCACCCGCGGCGGCCTTCACCGACTCCCCTCCGGTTGTCCCTGCGCGGCTCCAGGGCCTTGATCTCGGACCGGCGTGCAGCCAGTGCGGCGGGATGATGCAGCGAACCGGCTCGTGCTACACGTGCTCGAGCTGCGGCAACAACACCGGCTGCGGCTGACGGTAGAGAGCCAATCCCGCGACTTGGGGATGGTCGCGGGATGCCCGGACCATTCATGAGATGCAACGGTCCGGTCGCAATGTTGCGCCCGGACTGTGGGCCGGCCGGGCCACTGTCCCGTTGCAGGACCCGGCCGGTCTAGCTCGCGTCCTCGCTCTTGGCTCGCCTTGCTTCGCTCCTTGCGATGCGTTTCGCCTTGCGTTCTTCGCGCAGGCGCAGTCGTTCGGCTTCGGTCTTCGGCACGCCGGACGTCCGTTTGGGTCCCTGTTCTTCGTGAGGCTTGCGTTCTTGCTGCGTGTGCCGGCGTTCTTCGCGCGTGTGCTGGCGTTCTTCCTGCGCGTGCTGGCGTTCTTCCTGTGCCTGCTCGCGTTCGTTGCTGGACTGCTGGTGTCCTTCGTGGGCCTGCTGGTGTTCTTCACGCGCTTGCTCGCGCTGTTCAATAAGGAGCTGCCGCGCTTCTTCGCGTTTGACGGCGCGTTCTTCGCGGGAGCGCCGCCTTTCTTCTTCGCTCGCGCGGGCGCGGGCGCTGACGACAGGCCCTTGCGCCGCTCGTTCAGGTGCGGGAACTACCGGTCCTCCAGCCGCCGGCTGAGGGCCGGCATCCTGGACCGTCGGCAGGCCGCCCGCGGTGGAAGACCTGATCGCTGTCCCTGCGTGCACGCCTGCGGCGGCCCGGGGTGCGATCAGTACGCCGCCGGGAGACGTGGTTGCAGCACCGGCCGCGCCACCGGTCCACGCCGACGCCAGCAGCGCCTGGTGGGCCGCCCCCGGCGCGGGCGTGGACTGCGACCCGGAGACGCCCGAGGAGTTGAGCACGGACGCGCCGACGCCCGCTCCGAGCCCGAGCACCACGATGCCGGCGGCCACCTTCGCGACCAGCGCCTGCAGCCCCCCGCCGGCAAGCCCCGCCGCAAGACCTGCCGCCGACCCGCCCGCCGCGGCGCCGGCGGAATACGTGGCGGGGTCTCCGGCGCCGCTCCACAGCGCGTCTTCGATCATGCGGTATCGGAGCATGAGAGCGGGCCCGAGAGGCAGTACGGCGCTGAGCTGGCGGCGCCGGCGCGCGACGCCGTCGGCGTAGAGACGGCAGTCCGAACATGAACGCACGTGGCGGCGCAGGCGTCCCCTCAGCAGCGCGGCGCCGCGGGCTCTCGCGAGCTCCTCGCGTATCTCGCGGCAGTCGTCCTCTCGCGCGGTGCGATCGGCGGCGAGGTTCGCCCGTGCCTGATGGACGTATGCCTTGACCTGCTCAGTGCGGACTCCGAGCACCGCTGCGATCTCGGCCTGGCTCAGACCGTGCGCCTCCGTCAGCAGGAGCGCGGCCCGCTGGCGCTCCGGGAGCTCGCGCAGGCCTTCGAGCATCACCCGCAGCTCCTCCTTGATCTCGAGTTCCCTCCACGGGTCGCCGGCGAGCGCCTTCTCGCCGTTCAGCTCAACCGTCGGGCGTCGCCTGCGGAGGCTGTTCAGGCACTCGTTGCGGGCGATCGTGAAAAGCCAGGCGCGCAGCGCGACCGGCCGCCCGTCCGCGCGCAGCGCGCGGTAGGCCGAGGTGAAGGTCGCCTGGATGACGTCCTCCGCGTCGTGTCTGGACCCGAGCATGTAGATGCAGAACGACAGCAGCGAGGCGCAGTGGCGCTCGTAGAGCGCTTCGAAGGCGGCGGTGTCCCCGCGGCGGACGAGCGCGACCAGCCGGTCGTCATCGGCCAGCCTGAGCCGAATGCGCGAGCCCGCCGTGAGAAGTCCAATGCAGTCGGCCACCTCATCCTCCCTACCGGTGGACACTACACCCGAGCGGGGCCATGGCTAGCCATACCTGCGCAGAGCTCGCCATCCTCACGCGCTCGACGAATTCGGCGCCTCCGTCCAACCTTCGCGCCGGCGCGCCGTTAACCCTTCGCAGCGGTTGCCCCCAAACGCGCGCGTCGCTGCCGCCAAATGGAGCGCCACCAGAGCCCCTCTCGAGGGAGGAGGGGCCGAAGCCCGGCGTCGCCGGGCTTCGGGCGTTCCTGGTGCCGGCCCGGCCACGGAGCGTGCTCGCTGCGGTGCCGGGCGTGCCGCGGCCGGGCCGGCACCGACGTCGCGATAGGAGTTCAATTGCTGCATCCGGGGGGTGCGCGCACGGTGACACCGTGAGCATGCGCTCGCCGCCCGCCACGGGATGCGCCGGGTTGGGCCGACCCCGTTCTCTGACAAGACGACCGGCAGGAGATGAGCCATGCCTTCCAGGAAGACAGCCCCGACGGTGGTGCACCTGAACGTGGCCGAGCGGGTGGCGCTCGGGAAGGAGGCCCGTTCGCGGGTGCCGCGCTCCAGCCACGGCGTGTACGAACCGCCGGCGGACAGGCCCGACCCGATCGATCTGCTCGAACGCCAGGCCGCGACTCGCATCCAGGAGCTGGTGCCGATCCGCTACGGGCGGATGCTCGTCTCGCCCTTCACGTTCTACCGGGGCGGAGCGCTGATCATGGCGAGCGATCTCGCGGGCACGCCGAGATCCGGGCTCACCGTCCAGTGCTGCGGGGATGCGCACCTGTCCAACTTCGGGGTGTTCGCCTCGCCGGAGCGCAGGCTCGTGTTCGACGTGAACGACTTCGACGAGACGCTCCCGGGGCCGTGGGAGTGGGACGTCAAGCGCCTCGCGGTGAGCATGCTCATCGCTGCGCGCAACAACGGTTACCCCGTGAAGGATCAGGAGAAGGTCGTGCTCGACACGGTGCGCGAGTACCGCACGTCGATGAACTCCTTCGCCGGAATGAAGAACCTCGAGGTCTGGTATGCGCACCTGGACATCGACGACACGATGCGTGAACTGGGGTCACAGCTGAAACCCAAGATAATCAAGCGCAGCGAGAAGGCGCTCGACAAGGCACGGACGAAGGACAGCATGTCGGCGTTCTCAAAACTGGTGCGCGTCGTGGACGGCAAGGCCCGGATCGTCGCCGAACCTCCGCTGATCGTCCCGATCGAAGATCTCGTGCAGAGCGGCGAGCGGCACATCACGTTCGAGGCGCTCCACCAGCTCCTGCGCGACTATCGAGGCACGCTGGAGCACGACAGGCGGGTGCTGCTCGAGGAGTTCCGCCTCGAAGACTTCGCGCGGAAAGTCGTCGGAGTCGGCAGCGTCGGGACGCGCGCCTGGATCGCACTGATGCTCGGCCGGGACGGCAAGGACCCCCTGTTCCTGCAGATGAAGGAGGCGCAGCCGTCGGTGCTGGAGGAGTTCCTGGCTCCCAGCGCGTTCAAGAACCACGGGGAGCGGGTCGTCGCCGGCCAGAGGCTGATGCAGGCCACCAGCGACATCTTCCTCGGATGGCTGCACGTCAAAGCCGGTATCGACGGGGAACCGCGCGACTTCTACGCGCGGCAGCTGAAGGACTGGAAGGGCTCGGCTGAAATCGAACAGATGGTCCCGAAGGGGATGGCCGCCTACGGCCGCCTGTGCGGGTGGACGCTGGCGCGCGCCCACGCCCGCAGCGGGGACTGCATCGCGATCGCGGCCTACCTCGGCAAGAGCGACGTGTTCGACCGCGCGATAGTCGACTTCTCCCATCTCTACGCAGAGCAGAACGAGCGCGACTTCAAGGAGCTCGCGGCGGCCGTGGACTCGGGGCGGGTCCTCGCCGAGATGGGCATGTAGCGCACCGGCGCTACGGTGGGTGGATCGCCCTGAGGATCCACAGATGCCCGTGAGCCACCCGCCTGCTGGATCCGTCGACGCCGACGCCCCCGCGCGCCTGGTGCGCCTGAATGTCGCCGTCGGGCTCCTGCACCTCGCGCAGGCGGCGGCGATCCTCATCATCGCCAAGCCCGTGACGCTGCCGGTCGACGTCAGCTACCTCACCGGTCCGCCGGGCGCGGGTCGCTACGGCGGGCCGGCGAACCTGCTGAACCTGCGGATCGACATCGCGGTCGCCGTGTTCCTCGCGCTCGCGGCGGTGGACCACCTGAGCGTCGCCGGACCCGGCCGGCGCTGGTACCTGGCGAACGTCGCCCGTGGTGTCAACCCGGCACGCTGGTGGGAGTATTCGCTCAGCGCCTCGCTGATGGTCGTCCTGATCGCGATGCTCTCCGGCATAACCGCCGCGAGCGCCCTGGTGGCCCTTTTCGGCGTGAACGCCGCGATGGTCCTGTTCGGCCTGCTGATGGAGCGTGTGAACATCGGCCGGGAGAGCGTCGACTGGCGGCCCTTCATCTACGGCTGCATAGCCGGCGCCGTCCCGTGGATCGCGATCGCGCTGCAGCTCGCGGTCTCACAGGCGAACAGCGCTGGAGCTCCCGCATTCGTGTACGCGATCTTCCTCACACTGTTCGTGTTGTTCAACGGGTTCGCGCTGAACATGTGGCTCGCATACCGCGGGCGCGGCCGCTGGGCCGACCCGCTGTTCGTCGAGCGCGTGTATCTGATCCTCAGCATCCTCGCCAAGAGCGCCCTCGCGTGGCAGGTCTACGCGGGCGCCCTGGCGGGCAGCTGACGCCCGGCGGCGTTCAGAGCTCTGAGTGCCTCACTCGAGTCCCTCGAGGATCTCGTTCGCGCGCGACCATTGGCCCGGAGCGACGACGAGGTAGATGTCGCCGCGGCCGAACCTGTCCAGCGGGTGGTCGGCCACACACGCAGCGGCGACATCGAGAGCGCGCAGCTGGTCACGCCATGCGAGCGCGGTGTCGCGGTCCTCGAAGGTGCCGACCGTCTCCCATCCGTCGAAACGCGGGTCGTCGATCGCGACCTCGGGTTCTCTGGCAATGCCACCCGATCTCCGGAATAGCCGCATCGGGTCAGGGTAGCCCGCGCCCGCGCCGAGGGGAAGAGCCAAACGGCGAGCTGCTACGGCGAGGGCGTCACGGGCGGGGAGCCTGCGAGCGACGCCTGCAGCTGCGCGCACTGCTCGTCGGTCAGGCTCCCGCGCGACACGCCGGCCGCGCCCTCGCCGACGGCCGTGAGCATGTCCGTGACATCCTGCGGTGACGCGATCAGGACGAGCGCCGAGGAGGAGCGCGGCACCGCGGCGCGCAGGCGCTCGGCGAGCGCGGCCGGCTCGGCCTCCGCGACGCTCGCGTCGCTGGCCTGTGAGCCCGCGGCACCCCCGACGACGAGCCCGAGCGCGATTCCCGCGGGCCCGAGGAGCGCCCCGACGAGCCCTCCGGCGAGAGCCCCGGCGCCCGCGCCGGTCTCGGAGATGTGATCGTTCTCGTCGACGTCCAGGTAGTGGCCGGCGAACGTGCCGCGCAGGAGCATCCTCCCGCTGTGGTGGTGTTCGACGAAGCCGACCTCGGTGGTCCAGCGAGGCGGGTTCGCCTGCCCCGACTTCGCCTCCGAATAGGCGTTGACAGCTGAGTTCTCTCCCTTGAAACGCGCTATCGCAACTTCGAGTTTCACGGCACACCTCCGGTTCCTGGGTTCATTGGGTCTTGGAGAAGCCCCTTATCGCCAGAGCGATGAACACGCACGCGAACGCCACGGTGATCCCGATCTCCGTCGCCATCGAGAGCGTGTGGCCGAAGACCACGACACTGGAGGGGAATCTCTCGCGCGCGGCGGGCGGCATGTCCTGGGCTGCGAAGACCACCTGGCGCAGCGGCGCGACGGCGTATGTCAGCGGGTTGATGTGCGTCAGGACCGTCAGCCAGCCCGGCAGGCCGTCGAGGGGGAACAGCGCGCCCGAGAGGAAGATCATCGGGAACAGCAGCAGCTGCATGACCACCTGGAAGCCTTCCATCTTCTGGATCCGGCTCGCGACGAAGACGCCGAACGCGGTGAGCGCGATCGCCATCAGCAGCTCGAGGGCGATGATCTGGAGCACGAGGAGCGGTGTGAGCCGCACGCCGACGAGCGGCGCGAGGATGAGCATGATCGTGCCCTGAACGGCCGCCACCGTCGCTCCCCCCGCGGTCTTGCCGAGAGCGAGCGAGGCGCGGCTCGTGGGGGCGACGAGCATCTCTCTCAGGAACCCGAATTCGCGGTCCCAGACGATCGAGACGCCGGAGAAGATCGCGGTCGTGACGACGCTCATGGCCATGATCCCGGGGAACATGAACTTCTTGAAGTCAAAGCCGGCGGTCGTTCCCACGAGGCTGCTCATGCCGTAGCCGAGGACGAGCAGGAACAGGACGGGCTGGATCAGGCCGCTCAGGATGCGGGTGCGGGTCCGCTCGAAGCGGATCAGCTCGCGCAGCCAGACCATCCCGGCCGTTCGCACCTCCTCCCGCAGAACGGTGTCCGGGCCCTCGGCGAGCGCCGCGGGCATCGCCTGGGTGCTCATCTCAGCTCACCGCCTTCGCGCCCGTACGAACGCGCGCATCCGCGGCGAGTTGCCCTCGCCGTGGCTCTCGCGGATCTCGCGGCCGGTGAAGAAGAGGAACACGTCGTCGAGGGTGGGCTGATGAACGTGCACGTGCAGGACGCCCTCGCCGACTGTTGCGATCAGCGGCGCGACGGCGCGCTCGCCGTGCTCGACGAAGACACGCACGCCGTCCTCGCCGGCCTGCACGTCATACCCGGCGGCCTGCAGCGCCGCGACGGCCGCCGCGTCGTCGGTTGTGCGCAGGTCGACGGTGTCGGCTCCCACCGCGGCCTTCAGCGCCTTCGGCGTGTCGAGAGCGACGATCTTGCCGTGGTCGATGATCGCGATCCGGTCGGCGTACTCGGCCTCGTCCATGTAGTGGGTGGTGAGGAACACGGTCACGCCCGACTCGTCGCGCAGACGCAGGACGTCCTTCCACATCAGGGCGCGCGTCTGGGGATCGAGCCCGATCGTCGGCTCGTCCAGGAACAGGACGCTCGGAACGTGCATCAGCGCTCGTGCGATCTCCAGCCTGCGAGCCATGCCGCCGGAGAACTCGGAGACCAGGTCATAGCGCCTGTCGCTGAGGTCGACGAGGTCGAGCACACGCGCTATCCGCTGGTCGACCTCGCCGCTCGGCACGCGGTACAGGACGGCATGGAAGCGAAGGTTCTCCTGGGCGGTCAGCTGATCGTCGAGGGTCTGCTCCTGGAACACAAGGCCGATCCTGCGCCTCACCGCCTTCGGCCGCTCGGCGACGTCGATGCCCGCGACCCGGACATGGCCGGACGTGGGCCGCGCGAGCGTGCACAGCACGTTGATCGTCGTGGACTTGCCGGCACCGTTGGGTCCGAGGAACGCGAACACCTCGCCCTTCATGACCTGGAAGCTGATCCCGTCCACGGCGGTGAACTCGCCGAAGTTCTTGGTGAGCTCGCCGACCTCGATGATCGGCGTCCCCTCCCCGCCGGCGGCGGGCGCGGCGTCCCCGGCGAGCACGGGTGTGATTGCCATACAGCAATCCTCGCCGTGCCAGCCGGCGCCCGGGTCGGTGAGGGTCACTACCGACCCTCCGTACTATCCCGCACAGCCGGTGCGCGCGGCACCTCGCCGCGTCCACGGGCGCCGAGCGAATACGATCCGGGCGTGCTGCCACATCCCCCCAGCGCGCGCCTGCAGGCGCCAGATCGTGGCGCACCGGGCCTGGGAGCGACCCCGTGGCGCTGATCAGGGCCAGCTGGCTGCTGGGTCACGAACTGGAGCGCGTGCTGCCCTCGCGCCCGTTCCATGTCCGCTTCTGGGACGGCGTCGTGGTGCCGGCGACCGCGCCGAACTCGCCGACGTTCGAGGTGCGCTCCCCGTCCGCCCTCGCACACTTCCTGCGCTCCCCCGGCTCGCTCGGCCTCGGCCGCGCCTACGTCGACGGTTCGCTCACCGTCGATGACCTCGACGGCGCGTTCGTGGTCGTCGACGAGTGGGAGCCCGAGGAGATCAGCGCAGCCGACAGGGTGCGGCTCGGCGCGAGCCTGCTGCTCGCGGCCGCCCCCGGCGGCCTCCCGGAGCGCCCCAGCCTGGAGCTGCTGCTGCGCGGCGACCTGCACAGCATCGAGCGCGACGCCGAGGCTGTCCGCTACCACTACGACGTCGGCAACGAGTTCTTCGCGCTCTTCCTCGACGAGTCGATGACGTACAGCTGCGGGATCTTCTCGCGGGGAGCGCAGAGCCTTGAGGAGGCGCAGAGGACCAAGCTCGAGCTGGTGGCGAGCAAGCTCGAGCTGCGGCCCGGCATGCGCGTGCTCGACGTCGGCTGCGGGTGGGGCAGCTTCGCGATCCACGCCGCCGTCAACCACGGCGTCAGCGTCACCGGCGTCACGCTCTCGCCCTCGCAGGCGGAACTCGCGCGTGAGAAGGTCGCCGACGCGGGCGTCTCGGACCGGGTCGAGATCCTGCTGTCGGACTACCGCAGGCTCCCGGCGGGCTCGTTCGACGCGATCTCGAGCATCGGCATGGCCGAGCACGTCGGCGAGAGCCAGATCGACCTGTACGCCAGGGCCCTCTCGACGCTCCTCAAGCCCGGAGGGTTCCTGCTCAACCATGCGATCGCGGCACTCGATCCCGCCCACGACCCGCACGAGGATCTCTTCTCCACCCGCTACGTGTTCCCCGACGGCGAGCCCCTGCCGCTCTCGCGTGTTCAGCTGGCGATCGAACGCGCGGGCTTCGAGACGATCCACGTCGAGGGCTTCCGCGGCGATTACGCGACAACTCTGCGCCACTGGTCCGGTCGCCTCGATGAGCATCTGGACCGCGCCCGCGAGCTCGCCGGCGATGACCGCACCCGGATCTGGCGCCTGTACCTGAGGGCGGCGCGGCACGGTTTCGAAACCGGCCACACGAGCGTCTACCAGGTGCGGGCCCGAAAGACCTGAGATGCGCAGGCACCGCCCGTGGCGGGTGCTCGTCGCGGGGGTCTTCGTCGACGCGATCGCCGTAGCGATCACGGTCGCGGTGCTGCCGGGCGTGAACGTAGACGCCAAACACCCCGTCACCGGCTACCTCGTGCTCGGAGCTCTCTTCGGGATCCTCAACGCGATCGTGAAGCCGGCCATGCAGTTCCTGGCGCTCCCGTTCCTGCTTCAGTCCCTGGGCGCGGTGGTGGTGGTCGTCGACATCGCGGTGTTCGCGCTCCTGGACGCGGTGACCCCGAGGCTGCTGAACACAAGCGGCGCGGTCTGGATCGCCGTCGCCGGGCTGCTGCTGGGCGTGATCAGCTTCCTGCTGGAGAACCTCGCGGGCCTCACGCCCCCGATCGTCACCGACACCCCGCCGGCCACGGACGGCGCATGAGCCGCTCCTCCTACAGCGAGCGCTTCCACGAACGCCAGCGTCTGCTGCAGGTCTACGACGTCTTCCTGCGCTACGGGGCCGACGGCGCGTTCGACCGGGGCGCGCTCGGCGACTTTCGCCGCTGGGTGCAGAGCCGCCTTTGGGGCGTCGAGGTGGAGCCGCTCTCCTCGCCGGAGAAGGCGCGGCTGATGCTGCAGGAGCTCGGGCCCACCTACGTCAAGCTCGGACAGATCGTCTCCAGCCGCGCCGACGCGCTGCCCAGTGACTGGGAGGCGGAGCTGACGAAGCTTCAGAGCAACGTGCGCCCGTTCCCCGTGGAGGAGGCGCGCGAGGTGATCACGGCCGAGCTCGGGGCGCCCCCGGAGGAGGTGTATGAGAGCTTTGATCCCCGGCCGCTCGCCGCCGCATCGCTCGGCCAGGTCCACCGTGCGACGCTCGACGGCGGCCGCAGGGTCGTCGTGAAGGTCCAGCGGCCGAACATCGAACAGCGGGTCCGCTCGGACCTTCGCATCCTCAGCAGCGCCGCCGGGGTGATGGAGCGGCGCACCTCGTGGGCGCACGATGTCGGCCTGCAGAGGGTCGTCGACGAGTTCGGGGCCTCACTGCTGCTCGAGCTCGACTACAGGCTCGAGGCATACAACGCACGCCGGCTCGCGGCCAACCTGCAGAGCATCCCTGGCGTCGGCGTGCCGGAGGTGATCCGAGCTCTGTCGCGCACCCGTGTGCTGACACTCGAGTTCATCGACGGAGTGCCCGCGAACCGGCGCCAGGAGATCGTGGCCGCCGGCCTTGACCCTCTTGAGATAGCCGACAACGCCGTGCGTGCGGCGGTCAAAATGATCCTGATCGACGGGTTCTTCCACGCCGACCCGCATCCCGGGAACGTGATGGTCAGCCTGGAGACGGGGAAGCTGACGTTCATCGACACCGGGATGGTGGGCGAACTCGACCTCAAGCGCCGGATGAACCTCGTCGGCCTGATGTACACCGCCACCAAGCGGGACCCGCTCGCGCTCGCCCAGTCGCTGCGATCGCTGAGCGAGCCGTTCCGGGAGACCGACGCCGCGTCCTTCGACCAGGAATTCGCCCGCCGTCTCGGTCCGCTGATGGACGTCGGCGAGAACGAAAAGATGGCGCTCGCGGAGATCATCTCGCAGTCGCTGGACCTCCTGCGCGACGCGGGCTACCGGCCCGACCCGCAGCTCTCGCTGGCGATGAAGGCGATGACCCAGTCCGAGGAGTTCATGCGCGTGCTCTACCCGCCGGGGAGCTCCTCGAGCTTCGCCGACAGCGCCGTGGAGATCACCAAGACGCTCGCTGCGCAGTCGCTCACGCAGGAGCGGATCGCGGACTTCGCCCGCAAGCAGGCGCTGCACTCAGGCCGCGAGGCGCTGCAGAACCTGCCCTCGCTCCAGGAGGCGACGGGCATGTGGCTGCGCCAATACAAGAAGGGGCGCTTCGAGGTGACCGTCGACACATCTCGCCTGGAGCCCCATGTCGAGGCGCTGCGCGGCATCACCCAGACACTGGTGGTCGGGCTGCTGACGGTCGGCATCCTGATCTCGTCCGCGATCGCGGGCAGCGTGCCGGAAAACTCGGGGATACATGGCCTTCGGAGCGTCGCGGACATCGGCTACGCCGTCTCCCTCGTGCTCGCGGTGATCCTCGTCGTGAGTCTTCTGCTGCGCTCGCGCCCGCGAAGGCGGCAATGAGAGCGTTGGTAGTCTTCTCGACCTGACCGACCGCTCAGTTTCGCGACGGCGTGGGCGCGGGGCGACGCATCCAAGGAGAGAGGTACCAGTGCTACACATCGCCACCGTGCATCACATGACACCGCAGTGGATCGAGATCCAGCACAGGCATCTGCACGAGAACATCTCGGTTCCCTACCGGACGTGGACGTCGCTGCAGGGCATCGACCCGTCCTACTCCAGGTACTTCGACCGCGTGATCGACCAGGCGGGTGCGCACGCGGGCAAGCTCAACAACCTCGCGGCGGAGATCTCCCACGAGGCCGCCGACGAGGACCTGATCGTCTTCCTCGACGGCGACGCCTTCCCGATCGCGGACCCGGTGCCGCTGATCACCGAGGCGCTCGAGCGAGCACCGCTGCTTGCGGTCCGCAGAGCCGAGAACGGCGGCGACGAACAGCCCCACCCCTGCTTCTGCGTGACCAGCGTGGCCACCTGGCGGAGGCTTCACGGCGACTGGTCGCCGGGCCATCGCTGGACGAGCACCGACGGCAAGCACCCGACCGACGTCGGAGGCAACCTGCTCCGCTCGCTGGAACTGACGAAGACACCGTGGACGGACATCCTGCGCACCAACCGCGTGTCACTTGATCCTCTGTTCTTCGCGATCTACGGCGGGATCATCTACCACCACGGCGCGGGCTTCCGCAGGGGCGGCCCGTCCCGCGGCTACTACGACTCGCGCCCCAAGCCCCTGCCGATGCCGAAGAACGCGCTGGCGCGGGGCGCGATGATGAAGGTCGAATCCGCCCGCCTGATGCCGTGGCGTGTCAAAACGCGTGTGCCGCAGATCCTCGAGTCCAAAAAGGTGTTCGAAAAGATCGAGCGCGGCGACGCGGACTGGGTCGCCTACATCAGCTGACGCCGGGGACCGCGTCGGTCAGGAATCGCCGCCGAGGGCCGCCTGGACGATCAGGCGTGCTGCCTCCTGCGTACCGAGCTTGTCGGTGTTGATCACGATGTCGTAGTGCGTCGGCAGCTCGGCGCTGACGCCGTAGAAGCGCTGGATGTAGTCGGCGCGGCCGGCGTCGCCGTTCTTGACGATCCGCGCCGCCTCCTTCTCGTCGATGTTCCCGCTGGCCGCAAGGCGCTCGACGCGAGTTGCGGGCGACGCGGTCACAAGGACACGCAGGACATCCTGCCGGTCGGCGAGTGCGTGGGAGGCCGCGTGGGCGACGATCACGGCTTTACCGGCGCTGGCGGTTTCCTCGATGACGGTGCGGATCAGGCTTCGCAGATCGTCGTTCGGGACCTGGTTGAAGGCGAGTGTCGCCTCGGCGGGGACATAGCCGGCGGCGAGGCCCGCCGGCCCGAGCCCCTCGATGATGCGAAGGAGCCGAGACTTGCGCTTCTCCACGTCGGCGACGACGTCGCGGTCGACGCCAGCCTCCAGCGCGGCGCGCATGACGATGTCCTCGTTGATCACGCGGTAGCCGAGCGCGTCGGCGACCACCGGCGCGGCGTCCTGTGCGCCCGCCCCATCCTCGCTGGAGATACATACGACTGTGTGTCTCACGTGCGGAAGACTACCGGTCGGATGAGGATGTCGCTCCGTGCGCGGCGCGCACACCCGCGAGGTGGGGCTAGCCGTCGTCCGAGAGGCCCTCTTCGCCCTCTTCGCCGGGACCGTAGCTGCCGAGCACGCTCGTTTCAGCGACGCGCAGCAGCCCGATGATCGCGTGGGGTCTCGCGTCGCTGTTGCGCACCCTGACGTGGGAGCCGTGCGGCCCGACGATCTCGACGATCGTGCAGACATCGCCGATCTCGCAGTCGTCGCCGTAGTCGGCTTCCAGTGCCTCCATCTGCTGCGCAACGACCTGTCCGACCTTGCTCTGATCAAGCGCCATCCGCGGGACCCTCCTTGGAGTCTTTGGTTGAGCGGCCGGCCCGGCCGCGTGCCTGGGGCACCCGGCTGATGCTTACACAGGTCCGCCGGACACGCGGGGCCGCTACCGCATGGGCCCGCGGCGGGGAGCGAGCACGCGCATCCGCGTCGGCGTGCCCTCGCGGGTGCTGTTCTGGCCCGCGCGGGAGCGTGGGTGGGCGGCGCGCTCGCGCAGCCATGTCAGCGAGCGCGGCTCCCCGCATCTCTCGCGCCATCCCGCGAGGGTGCTCTCGAGCCGCTCCTGGTCGTCGAGGTTCGCGAGCACCTCGACACGGCCGCCGCCCTCGGTGTCGGGGCCGAGTCGCACGAGGTACAGCTCGCCCGTGTCGTTGACCCACGCGGCGCGGTGCAGGGGCCCGCGCGCGTCCTCGCGCCACCACAGCCCGACGTCGAGCTCACGGGAGCTGACCCTGCGCTCGTCCGCGTTGTAGAAGTTCGCGAGGGTCCTGTAGCGGGGCCGCTCCTGCGTGTCCTGAACTTCCTGATCCGATCTCACGACGGCATCACCCGGCTTTCGTTGGTGGGTATGCCGTCAACAGTGCCGCGCCCCGCTAAACATCTGGTTACCGACCGGTAAGAATCGCCCACCGGATTCCTGGGAATCGGCGTAGAGCGCGCCGAGCGAACGTCACCGGCCGCGCTGGCCGGTGACGTCGGGCCCGACCTCAGTGCGAGATCAGGGGTTCAGGCGCTTCTTCAGCTGGCTGGCAGCCGAGAATTTCGCGGCTTTGGATGCGGCGATGTTGATCGTCTCACCGGTGGACGGGTTGCGTCCCTGGCGCGCGGCCCGCTGGCTGACGGAGAACTTGCCGAACCCGGCAAGCGCGACCTCCCCTCCAGCGGCAAGCTCGTCGGACACGATCTCGATCGTCGCCTCGACCACCTGCCGTGCCTGGCTGGCAGCCAGTCCAGTCTTCCCCGCGATCTGCTCGGCTAGCTCGTTCTTGGTCATGCCAATCCCTTCTCGAGTGTCTTACCTGTCCGCAGGCTAACCGCTCGTCAGGACGACGAACCCCGAAAACAGGGCATTTGGCCTCCGAAACGGCCCGAATTTCCGGGGAACGCCCCTATGCGACGGCGCCGAGACGCGCATCGACGGGCCCGTCCGCCGGCGAACGCGTGTCCCTCGGGTCGAACGTGCCGACGGCGCATGTGGCCCACAGGGTCATGATCCACGCGCCTGTGGCCAGGCAGACGTGAACCCACACGAGCTCCGTGGGCAGGTGCGTGTAGTACTGGTCCAGGCCCACGATGCCCTGGAGGGCGAGCAGGACGCACAGCGCTGTGAGCGGCCGCCGGACCTCGCCGCGGGCGCCGCGGCGGCGGGCCAGGAACCAGGTGCCGAGGGCCAGCACGCTGAAGACGAACGCGATCTCGGCGTGACGGTGGATCACGAAGTCCATCGTCCCCGACCCGTCGAAGTCCATACGGTTGATCTTCTGGCCGGGGGAGCCGCCGGCATGCGGGCCCGCGGCGGTGGCGGCCGTGCCGGCGACGATCGTCACGGCTCCGAGGACCGCGAGGGAACGGATCATCCTCACGACGGTGCGGTCGGTCGGAGTGCTCGCGGCGAGCTGCTCGCTCTCATGGCCGGCGCGCCAGACGAGCACGACGGCGGCGATGAGTATCAGCATCGAGAGCGCGAAGTGGCCCATCACCCAGCCGTAGTCCAGGGCGCCTTTGACGGTGAAGCCGCCGAGGACGGCCTGCCCAACCACGCCCAGCGGCAGCAGGCCGCCGATCCACGCGAGGTCCCGCCGGTAGGGCCTGCGGCGCAGGGCGAGGACCCAGGCGGCGCCCGCCGCGACGCAGATCGGGAAGGTCAGCAGCCGGTTGGTGAACTCGATCACTGCGTGCGAGTTCAGGGGCGGATAGACGTTCCCGTAGCACTTCGGCCATGTGGGGCAGCCGAGACCGGACCCTGTCAGGCGGACGGCGGCGCCGGTCGCGACGATCGCGGCGAGCGCACCCAGCGCCACCCACGCGACCCGCACGTACTGGGCGGGGGTGAGCGTGTACCCGTTGGTGCGCTCACCCATGCGCTGGAGAAAGCCGGACATCCGCCTAAGGATGCCACCGGAACGGAAGCTCGTGCGCGACTTCGGCCAGCTTCGGGGCCGACGCGTCGCGGGCGGATACCGTCAGCTCCTCGAGCGGCAGGGGCCAGGTGATCGCCACCTGAGGGTCATCCCATGCGATCCCGCGTTCGACGGCCGGGTCGTAGTAGGCGCTCTGCTTGTAGATGACATCCGCGACATCGCTGAGGACGCAGAACCCGTGCGCGAAGCCGACGGGCACGTAGAGGGAGCGCATGTTCTCGTCGTCGAGCTCGACGCCCTCCCAGCGGGCATACGTCGGCGATCCGGCGCGCAGGTCGACCGCCACGTCGAGGATCCGCCCGCGGGCGCACCTGACGAGCTTTGCGACCCCGGCGCCCACCTGGAAGTGCATTCCCCGCACGACACCGCGCGTGGAGCGGGAATGGTTGTCCTGGATGAACTCCTGGCCGGGCGGCATCCCGGCGGGCTCGTTCCACTCCGCGGCGGTAGGTCTCGCAGAAGAAGCCGCGCTCGTCCGGGTAGGCCTGTGGCTCGAGGACGACGAGGCCCTGCATCGATGTCTGAACGACCCGCATGAGGAACGGGAGGGTATCCGTCGCGGGCGGCCGCGGGCGCCAGGGCCCAGCCGCACCGCGATGGCCGCCCGGCACGGACCGCCGGTCTCCCCAGCTAGTGGTGGCGGGGGGCGGCGGGCCTTGCGTGGTAGATGCTCACGCTGACCTGTGAGACGTTGTTCTGCCGGTCGTAGGCCAGGAACGTCAGCGTGTGCCTGCCGTAGCTGATTTTCCGCGCGCCGAACCAGTTGATCGCACCCGCGAGGTAGGACGGGTAGCTGCGGGCAGTGTGGCCGGTCGCGTCGTAGTTGCGGATCAGCCTGCCGTCGATCTCCAGGCGGATCCTGAAGACCCCCTGTCGTGCTCGCGGCGCGAGACCCGGATCGGCAGCGCCTGCCCGAATATCTCGCCTTGTTTCGCGGCGATGGCGACCGTGATCTTCGGACCCGTGAAGCTGCCGCACGGTTCGCTCAGCGTGTCCCCTTCGCGCGTCGTAGGCCGCCATCGCAGCGAAGGACGGCTTGCGGGAACCGTTCGCACGCAGCAGACCGCTGAGACCGCGGGGCCTTCGTCCTGGAGCTCGAACCAGAGAGCGACCTGGACGTACGGGTCCTGCGCGAGGCAGTGGTAGGCCTGGCGCAGGTACCTGGCCTGCTGGGCGTCCGTGACGCCGGCCGCCTTCTGGCCCGCCCACGCTCCTTCGGAGCACGACGGCGGTGGTCGTGCGCCAGCTCATCTCGGTCATCCAGATCGGTTTGTCATCGCCGTTGGCGAGCATCACGGCATGCACTTCGCGGTAGGCCAGGAACGAGTCCGGGATCATGCGGTTGCCGGCACCACGCAGGAATTCGTAGGGAGAGAGGACGTTGCACGCGGTATCGGTGTGCACCGCGACGACGTCGAAGTAGCCCTTTCCGCCGGCCGTGATACACGCCTTCCAGGAACGGGTAGTCGTTGCCGGTCAGACCGCCCATCACGACTGTCGCGTTCGGTTCAGCCGCCTTGATCGCCGGGATACGTCGCCTTCAGCAGTGCGACGTAGGCGCCGGGGTTCGGGCTGCCCGTCCACCACGCCGAGGCGTCCTCCTCGTTCCAGATCTCGTACGCGGTCACCTTCGGCCCGAAGTGCTCGGCGAGCATCCCGACGCAGCGCGGCGTAGTCCTCGGGTTGGCCGGCGGCGTGTGTTCGTCGCTTGAGCCGGTCTCCCAGCGAGGGGTGTTGACAACGTCAAGGATGACTTTCGTTCCAGGCGGGAAGCGCCCGGATCGTGCCTTCGTAGTAGGCGAGCCAGTTCGAGCGCATAGACCCCTCGATGGGGCTCGATGTCGGGCCACGTGACAAACATTCGGACCCAGTGGGTGCCGAGCGCGCTCGCATCTGCGGCCTGGAGGCCGCTCTGGGTGTTGATGACGACCCCCGCTTCCGCGGCGGACGCGGGTCCAGCCGCCGCACCGGACATAGCAGCGAGCACCAGCACGGCGAGCAGGGCGAGCATCAGCCGGGGACCGGCGACCCGGCGATTCGTGCTGCTTGCAGACAGGGGCATACCCCTATCATCGGCATCCTGTTCGGCGCTCTCATGGAAAACGTGTCGCATTCGACACTTGGGCGAGGCTGGCCGCAGGGACCGGCGGCCCCTGCGCTCGACGACGGGACCGTCCACGTTTGGCGCATGGACCTCGACGCGCTCCCGGACGGGTTGCAGGACCTGCTCTCCGAGCCCGAGCGGGCTCGGGCGGCGCGCTTCCGGGACCGAGACCAGGCACGGCGCTGGGGGCGCGCACATGGGGCGCTGCGGGAGCTCCTCGCGCGCTACCTCGCTGACGACCCGAGGGGACTGTCGTTAGCCGCGGGCGCCTTCGGCAAGCCACAGCTCAAACCTGCGCGGCGGGGTACGGCTGGCTCCCCCGTGTTTCCTTCGTTCAACATCTCGCACTCCGGGCCGTTGGCGCTGTTCGGCTTCTCCGCCGCCGGCGAGATCGGCGTCGACGTCGAGCAGGCAAGAGAGCAGGGCAACGAGGTGGCCCTCGCCGCGCGCGCCTTCGGCGCCGAGGCCGCCGAACGCCTGGCTGGCCTGGACCCCTCCGCCCGACCGGTCGAATTCCTACGCGCCTGGACAGAGCATGAGGCTGTTTTGAAGTGCCTCGGGACCGGGTTCGGGGTGCAGAGCACCGCCCGGAATGCGCCGTGGCGGACCGGGCTGGACGTCTGGCCGCTCGCGGCCGCTGCGGTCGCCGTCGAGCGCGCACCTGCCGCCATGTGCTGCTGGGAATACCGGTGATCGGCGGCAAGGCAGCGTTCACGGGCGTCCCGAACCGACCCTCAAGGGCATCGTCCATCCCGGACGCTTTCACCCGCCTGGCGCAGGCGCAACCGGAAGCGGTCGCCGTGCAGACACGCGAGCGACTTCTCACATATGGGGAACTGGACGTCCTGAGCGACCGTCTCGCGCTGCGGCTGCTCGCGCTCGGCCTCGAAAAGGAGGGCTGCGCCGGCGTGCTCGCGCAGCGGGGCCATGAGACCGTGGTCGCCGCGCTCGCCGCGATGAAGGCCGGCGGCGCGTACGTGCCCCTCGATCCCGAAAGCCCGCCGCTCCGTGTGCGCCGGCAGCTCGCCGACGCACGGGCGAGCGTCGTGCTAGCCCCGTCCGGGCTGGCGCACCTCGTCGGGGACGCCGGGCTTCCGGCGATCGCCCTGGACCCGGGGCTGGAGTTGCTCGCGCACGACGGCGGCGGGAAACCGGGAGTCAAGGTGGCACGCGGCGACCTCTGCGCGGTCGTCTTCACCTCGGGCTCCAGCGGCGACGCGAAGGGCGTCGCTCTGGAGCACGGCAACCTGCTGAACCTGCTCGAGCGTGCCCGCGATCTCAGTCCGGAGCCCGGCGAGGGGGCACTGCATGTGTGCGCGCCGCAGTTCGACGTGGCCGCATACGAGATATGGGCCGCCCTGCTGAGCGGCGCTCGGCTCGTGTGCCACCCTCCCGGACGGCCCGATCCGGCGGACCTCGCCCGGACCATCGCCGGGGACGACGTGAACTGGTCGACGATGCCCACGAGCGTCTTCCACCAGTTGGCCGAGAGCTGCCCGGATGCGCTCGCGGGCATGCGGATGGTGATCGTGGCAGGGGAAACGTTGCTCCCGCACTATGCCCGGCGGGTTTGGGAAGCATGCCCTCAGACGCGGCTGATCAACGCCTATGGGCCGGCTGAGAGCACGGTGTTCGTATCGGCTGATGAGATCGGTGAGGAGATCGCCGCGGGACAGCCGGTGCCGATCGGTTTTCCCGTCGCCGGCGCCGAGCTCGTGGTGCTCGACGAGCGTGGCCGCGGGACCGCCCGTGGCGAGAGAGGCGAGCTCTACATCGGCGGGCCGGGTGTGGCGCGCGGGTATCTGCACCGCCCGGATCTGACCGCCGAGCGGTTCACGGCCGCCACGGACGGACGGCTCTCTCAGCGCCTTTACCGCACCGGCGATCTGGTCCGCGAACGCGAGGACGGCGAGCTTGAGATCCTCGGCAGGTCCGACGATCAGGTCAAGCTGAGCGGCTACCGCGTGGAGCCACGCGAAGTCGAGGCCGAGCTGGCCGCCCTGCCGTCCGTCAGGCAGGCCGCGGCGGTGATCCGTGAGGACGTCCCCGGCCTCCGGCGCCTGGTGGCCTACGTGGTGTTCGCTGACGGCCACGCCGACGAGGGGAAGCTGCGCGAGTCGCTCGCCGAACGCGTTCCTTCTTACATGCTGCCGTCGGCGATCGTCGCGATGGACAGCCTGCCGCTGACCTCCAACGACAAGCTCGACCGGCGGGCGCTCCCGCCGCCGCCGGCATCCCCCCGCCGGGTCCCCGCCGAGCCCGAGCCGCGGGACTCCGCCCTCGAGACCGTTCTGAGCGTGTTCCGCGAGGTCCTGGGCACCCGTGAGGTCTCGGGCGAGGATGATTTCTTCGAGCTCGGGGGCAACTCCCTCCTCGCGGTGCAGGTGCTCGTCCGCCTGCGTGAGAGCATCGGCTTGGAACTGCCGCTGGCAGCGGTCTTCGAGGCCCGCAGCGCCGGCGTCCTCGCCCGGCGGATGGCGACCGCGCGGCGCGCGCCGGGTCCGCCACCGCTGACCCCCCGCACCCATCCCGGTGCCGTCCCGGCGTCCGCGGCGCAGGCCAAGGCGCTCCTGGTGAGCGAGCTCGCAGACGAGAGCCTGCCCTACCAGAGCCAGTCGCTGCACCGGATAGTCGGCTGGCTCGACGTGGACGCGCTCCAGCGGTCGCTGTCGGTGTTGGTCCGCCGTCACGAGATCCTGCGCACGACCTTCGCGGTGCAGGAAGGCCGCTGGGTTCAACAGGTGCACCAGCCATGGGACGTGCTCCTTCCGGTGCAGGACCTTCGCTTTGAGCAGGTCCCCGAGCAGGCCCTGCAGAGCGCCTTCGCCGAACTGCACGGTCAGCGGCTGGATCCGCGGCGCCTGCCGCTCATCCGCTGGTCGCTCGCCCGCACCGATGACTCCGAATATGCGCTGATGTCAGTCGAACACCACGCTCTGCATGACGGGGTCTCGACCGCGATCCTGCTCGAGGAGCTCGCCGCGCTCTACACCGCGGAGCTCGAACGGGGGGCCCCAGAGCTGGCGCGTCCGGCCGTTCAATACCGAGACTTCGTGGCCTGGCAGGACGAGCTGGTTGAAAGCGACTTCGGCGCGGCGCAGCTCGAGTACTGGCGTGAGCGACTCAGGGAGGCCCCTCGAGCCCTGGAGATTCCCATCGACCATCCCCGTCCCTCGCGCCAGACATATCGAGGCGCGACGCTTCGTGAGGCGCTCCCCGCAGGCCTCGTCGAGGCGATCGAGCAGCGGGCGCTGGACTGGGGAGCGAGCACGTTCTCGCTGATGCTCGCCGCCTACGCATCCCTGCTCGCGCGCTACGCAGGCAGCGAGGAGTTCGTGGTCGGCTCCGGCCTCGCGAACCGGCGGACGCTCGCCAGCGAACAGCTTCTCGGCATGCTCGTTAACACCGTCGCCCTGCGCATCGACCTCAAGGGCGAGCCCGGCGCACGCGAGCTGGTGGACAGGGTGCAGGCGACGGTGCTCGAGGCGCACGACCACCAGGACGTTCCGTTCGAGCACGTCGTCCGCCACGTCGCGCCCGCCAGGAGCGCCTCGACGGCACCGCTCTACCAGACGCTCTTCTCCTTCCACGACGCGCCTGTGCGCACCCTGTCCCTGCCCGGGGCGGCCTTCATCCCGGGGGACGTCCGCCCGAACGGGTCGGCGAAGGCCGACCTTTCGGTCATCGTGATCAACCGCCGCAGCCATGCCGCGCCGGGCCGAGATGTGGACGCTCACGAGCGCCTCGCCGAGGATGGGCTCACGATCGTCTGGGAGTACAACAGCGACCTGTTCGCGCCCTCCACGGCGGCGCGCATGCTGGGCGCATACCGCGAACTGCTCGAACAGTTCGCGGCCGGGGCGCACGGCGCGGTCGGCCCGCCGGCGCTCGGCCACGGCGAGCGCCGGCGTGCAGCCATTGCGGGACGCCCCACGAGCTACGAGCGGGACGGCACGATCGCCGGGGTGTTCAGCGACCGCGCCGCGGAGACCCCCCACGCCGTCGCGCTGAGCGCCGGCGGCCAGCAGCTCACCTATTCGCAGCTCGAGCGCCGCAGCAACCGTCTCGCGCATCGCCTTCTCTCGATGGGCATCGGGCGGCGAGGTCGGGTCGGGGTCTGCCTCGAGCGTTCACCCGAGATGATCGTGGCCTACCTCGCTGTGCTCAAGGCCGGCGCCGCCTATGTGCCGCTGGATCCGGCGGACCCGCGCGAGCGGATCGAACGCCAGGCGCGAACGGCCCAGGTCGAGCTGATGTTGAGCGTCTCGAGCCTGAAGGAGCGGATGCCGGGGCCGCTGTCGCGGCTGGTGTGCCTGGACGACGAAATCGATCTCGCACGCGAGCCCGACATTCCGCCCGTGAGCCCCGCGGGAGCGCTCGACCCTGCCTACGTCATGTTCACCTCCGGGTCCACGGGAGCCCCGAAGGGAGTCGAAGTGCCCCATCGGGCGGTGCTTCGCCTGGTGCGCGGCGCGGACTACGTCGCCCTCGGCCCCCGGGAGGTGATGCTCTGCCTCGCGCCCGCGGCCTTCGACGCGTCGACCTTCGAGATCTGGGGAGCGCTGCTGAACGGCGGCCGTCTCGCGCTCGCGCCGCCCGGTCCACTGTCACTCCGTGAGCTCCAGGACGTCGTCACCCGCGAGGAGGTGAGCACCCTGTGGCTCACGGCCGGCCTCTTGCACCAGGTCGTCGACGGCCGGCCCGAGATCCTGGGGTCGTTGCGCCAGCTCCTCGCCGGCGGCGACGTGCTCTCACCCGACCATGTGCGCCGTGCGCTGCAGGCGCTCCCGGCCGACGCCGCCCTGATCAACGGCTACGGGCCGACGGAGGCGACCACGTTCACGTGCACCCACCGCCTCCGCCGCGGCGAGCGCCTCAACGGGACGGTTCCGATCGGAGCGCCGATCGCCAACAGCCACGTCTACATCCTCGACGGCTCGGGCGACCCGGTCCCCGCGGGTGTCTCGGGTGAGCTGCACGTCGGCGGGGACGGCCTCGCTCTCGGCTACGCCGGCGAGCCGGGGCTCACCGCCGAGCGGTTCGTCGCCGACCCGTTCGACCCGGCGGAGGGCGCACGCATGTATCGCACGGGCGACCTGGTGCGTGAACGCGCTGACGGGCTGATCGAGTTCGAGGGGCGCGCCGACCGCCAGCTGAAGATCCGCGGCTTCAGGGTCGAGCCTGGCGAAGTCGAGGAGGCGCTGCGAAGCCACCCCGCCGTCGTCGATGCGTTCGTCGCAGCACACGGCGCCGAAGGCGATGCCCTCGCTGCATACGTTGTCGCCGCCCGCGGAAACCCGCCGCGCCTGGAAGCGCTGCGTGCCCACGCGGCCCGGATCCTTCCCCCGCATGCGGTGCCGACCGCTTGGGCGCTAGTGGAGCGGATGCCGCTGACGCCCAGCGGCAAGGTCGACCGTGGCACCCTGCCAGTGCCCTCCACCGGCGTGCTGGCGCGGGACGGCGGCCGCGCGGGCGCCGGCTCGCGACCCGCGGACGAGCTTGAACTGATGCTCACCTCGATCTGGTGCAGCGCTCTGGGGACGTCGGAGGTGAACCCGGACGATGACTTCTTCGACCTGGGCGGGCATTCGCTGATGGCGGTCGAGCTGTTCGACAGGATCGCCAACGAACTCGGCGTGGAGGTGCCGCTTGCGAGCATCTTCGAAGCGCCGACTGTACGCGGGCTCGCCGATCTGATCAGGCAGGACGGATGGCGCCCCTCTCGCGATGCGCTAGTGACCCTCACCCGGACGGGCCGGCGGCCCGCGCTGTTCATGGTCGCAGCCGGGGACGGCAACTCGGTCGGGTTCGGCGCGCTCGCCCGACGCCTCGGCGAGGACCAGCCGTTCTACGCGCTGGCGCCGCGGGGCATGAACGGAGGCGCTCCGCTGCACACGTCGGTTCAGGCCATGGCCGCCCACTACATCCGGCGTATCCGAACCGTCCAGCCACACGGGCCCTACCATCTCGGTGGTCGCTGCCTCGGGAGCCTCGTCGCCTACGAGATGGCATGCCGCCTGGAGGCCGCAGGCGACGAGGTCGCGCTTCTCGTGGTGCTCGACTCGGGCGGGCCGCTGTGGAAGCCGCGGCCGCTGGCGGACGGCACGCCCTTCGATGAGATCATGAACAGGGCGCTCCGGCGCTCCGGCGCACATGAGCAACTTGGAGACGTGTTCAGCCCGCAAGGGACAGAGCGCCTTCTGAGCTGGCTGTCCGAGCCGGTCGCGCTGGGCGCCGGCGGAGGTCAGGTCAACCGCTACCTCTACGAGGTGCAGCTCGTGCGCAGCGACGTGCGGGACGCCTACGCGCAGCACGAGGACGGTGGCGCGGCCGCGCTCGTGGAGTGGGCGTGGACGAGCGGACGCCGCGAGCTCAACCTGGCAGAGCGGCTGCTGCCCGATCCGGTCGCCGCTCGATCACGCGCGCCGCTGAGCAGCCCCGGCCCCCGTGAGCGCACCGCCGAACTCGCCAGCCGGGCCTCGTGGCGGGCCCGCGAGGCCGCGGATCTTGTCTCGCGCGGCCGCCTTCGAGGCGCCGCCGCACGTAGGCGCGAGCGCCTGCGAACCGCGAGCCACCACGCCGCGGACTCCTATCGGGCCGGCCGTTACGGAGGCGAGATCACACTGATCCGCTCCGCGGAGTTCGAAGTCCACGGCATGCTCGAGCGCTGGCACGCCCTCGACACCGGCGGTGTCCGGGAGCACGTCGTGCCGGGGACCCACCGTTCGGCGCTGCGTGAGCCCGACGTCGCGGGGCTCGCGCACTGCATCCGTGGGCTCGTGGACGAACTCGGCTGAGAACGCCGTCGCTGGCTCGGGTGGGCGTGCGCCGGGCTCCACGCCGGCGGTGGTAGGGGCCGTCTCAGAAGCTGGAGGACCTGCGCTGCCTGTTCCCTGGCTCACCGTTCTCGGGCGGCCTCGCGCACTATCGGGCCGACTGCCTGCGCTATGGGGAGACGAGCGGACCGGGCCCGCCGGGAGCCTCACCCGGGTGGAAGATGCGATTGCGGAACACCACGAAGTTGAACACCAGGATCACCGCCACCGTCGCGAGGTAGACGACCTCGGTGGGGACACCCAGCAGGGACGGAAGCAGTGACGTGGAGGCGGCGGTCACCGCATACTGGAATCCCGCTACGAGCAGGTAGCGCCTCGCCTGGCTCTGGAACGGCAGTGCGAACTCTCCCTCGTGTCGCCAGACGAACCAGCGCTGGAGCGTGAAATGGAGCAGGAGCCCGGTACAGAAGCCGATTGCGAGCGCCACCTGGAACGGGACTCCGAACACGCTCGAGAGCAACGTCGTGACGCCGAGGTAGACAAGCGCGACGGACGCTCCTGCGATCGCGAACCGCATGCCCTGGCCGACCAGCGACGTCCGGGAGGAGAGCGCCGACCGGACGAGGCCGGCGGGGCTGGGCCTGCGGGGCGCCCCGTCATCCATCTCCGCGACCGCCCTGCCCTGCTTCCAGGAGGAACGATTCGGTTTCGGCGAGCCCTCCCGGCGTGCCGATCTCGTAGAAGCGCTCGTGAGCCTCGAACCCGAAGAGCTTCCCGGTCGAGGCGAGGCTCGCGTAGAGAGACGCGAGGTCTCTCTGGCCATCCTCGGCCAGTGAAAGAGCGTCGGTGGTCAGGCCGCCGAGGCCGTAGTCGATCCAGCGCATGTCCGGCGAGGGACTGAGCTTGTCGTACTCGATGACACGCTCATCCCTGTAGAGCACGTTCGAGACGTCCCAGCGGCCGTCGTTGCGCAGCACGCTCATCATCGCCGGCAGCCCGCTCCGCTCCCAGGCGCGGGCGGCGCCGGCGTAGTCGACGCGCAGATACGTGTCGCCGTACAGGACGAGAAACCGCTCGCCGAGAAGCTCGCGGGCCCTCACGATCGCCCCGAGCGTGCCGTCGAGCGTCTCGCTGTCCCTGCTGTAGCGGATCTCGAATCCCGAAGCGCTCTTCGCCGACGCGCGCGTTCGATCTCGTCCCCGAGGTAGCCGACGCAGAGCACGACGTTCACCGCCCCGTGCGCTGCGAGCAGCCGCAGCTGGTGCAGGAGGAACGGTTCGCCGGCGACCTCGATCAGCGGCTTGGGTGTCTCCCGCACCCGGTCACCCAGCCGTGTCCCGAGCCCTCCGGCGAGGATGCAGACAGGAGGGAGACGGTTCATGCGCTCGGCTCGTCCTCCCACCCGTAGCGCGACTCGATGATGTACTTGGGGCGGTCCCGCGACTCGTCGTAGATGCGACCGACGTACTCTCCGATCACGCCCAGCGACAGCAGCTGGATGCCGCTGAAGAACGCGATGACGATGACGACCGTCGGGTTCCCGACGGGGAACGCCACGCCGCCGAGCTTCAGACCGAGGTAGACGAGCGCGACGAGGAACGCGAGACCCGAGATCGCGACACCGAGCAGGGAGATCAGCTGCAGCGGGTACCGGGAGAAGCCGATCACGCCGTTGAGCCCGATCACCAGGGAGCCGAGGAACCGGTTGTACTTGCTCGTGCCGCCGCGCGCGGACATCGCGGTCGTAGGACACGCTCGTCTGCCGGAAGCCGACGAGCGGGACGAGCCCGCGCAGGAACCCGTGATGCTCTTTGAGCGCGGTGACGTTCTCGACGACGCGACGGCTCATCAGTCGGAAGTCGCCCGTGTTCGGGGGGATGTCGACCTCGGCGATGCGAGCGATCACGCGGTAGCCGACCGCGGCGACGATCCGCTTGGGCAGCGTCTCGCCGGCGCGCGTGCGTCGCTGCGCGTAGACGACGTCATAACCCTCCCGCCACCGTTCGACGAGCTCCGGGATCAGCTCCGGCGGGTCCTGCAGGTCGCAGTCGATGACCACGACCGCGTCGCCTGCGATGCCTCGAGGCCCGCGATCGTCGCCATCGGCTGGCCGAAGCGACGCGAGAAGCGCAGCATCTTCACGCGGTCGGGTCACGCTCGCGCAGATCCACGATCAGCTGCTCGGTTTCGTCCGTCGACGGGTCGACGCTGAAGATGATCTCCCAGTCCAGTCCCGAGCGGCTCGAGCACCTGCGCGCATGCGCTCGTATACCCGGTCGATGTTGGCCTCCTCGTTGTAGGCCGGGATCACGATGCTCAGCATCGGGTGCCCGTGCCGGCGCGGGCGCTCGGCCGTCCGGCTCGCACTCATCGTGTCCCTCCGGGCGCCGCACCACCGTGAGGCCGCGAATGCCGAAGGGCAGCGAGATGCCGCGCTCGCGAGCAGCCGCTCCTCCAGGCGGCACGCAGAGAGCCCGACGCGGGAATCGCGCGTCGCCTGCGATGTCCGCGGCGACGCGCTCCTGGAGCGCCTCGCCCTCGCAGTTTCCCGCACCTCGCCTGTTGCGTCTGCTTGACCAGCCAGAACGCCGGGTAGAGGATGCTGCCGAGGTGGATGTCCTCGGATGACCTCCAGCCCGGCGCCGCGCGCCTTCTCCGCGAGCTCGCCGCGCCGCGTAGCGGCGCTCGTGCCCGAGGAAGCGGTCGTAGTAGTCGTACGTGCTCGGGCCCGCCGGAACGACGAACACCGCCGGCGCACCGGGGCGCAGCACGCGCGCGACCTCCGACAGTGCGCAGCTCGTCGTCGGGTACATGCTCGAGCAGGTTGGCGCTGACGACCGCGTCGACGCTCGCGTCCTGCGAGCGGCAGCTCGCAGGCGTCGGCCAGCAGCAGGAGCGCCCGCGGGGACGAGCCGATGCGCCTTGCGCAGGCCGGACGGCGACGAGGTCGACCCCGATCAGCGCGCGTCCGGGATGGGCGCGCTGCGAGATCCTCGAGCAGATGGCCGGTCGAGCAGCCGATGTCCGCGATCACCGGTGTCGACGGCAGCGGACCGAGGCGCGCGAGCATCGCCCGGCGCGTCCACACGTCGATGAAGTGGTCCCGGCTGCTCTCCTCGTGCAGCGCCTCGAGGTCCTCAGACCAGTTGACCTGCGGCTTCTCCTCGACGTAGGCCAGAAACGCCGTGCCGTGCGTCGGCTTGCCGACCCAGCCCGCGGTCGAAGACCGGAAGCATCCTCCCCCGGCGGTGGCATGAGCATCGCGGGCGCGCCGGTGCTCATGTGGGCACCGGCCCGAGTAGGTGATGCCGTCGATGCGCCGCAGGGTAGCGAGGTCGGCTCATCGGCTCAACCGTCGCCTGAACCCCGGGTCTCTCCACGGATCCCATCGAGCCGATAAGGCCGGCCTGTGAAAGGGACCCGGCTCTCGTCCCCGAGCAGGTGCACCAGCGCGACTGCCGTCAAGACCGGCACCCCACCGCTCGCCAGTTCCTGCTCCGTGCGTCGGAGTAGTCCTCGCCCGCCGCCGCCGGGCCTGCCTGCGATCGTCTGGCGATGCATCCGTGGCAACGAACCCGGGCGCGACGCAGTTGATGCGGACGCCCGGCGCTCGCCAGATCGCCCGCCATGTTCTCGGTGAGCCGTACCGACCGCAGCCTTTGAGCTGGCGTATGCGTCGTAGCGTCGCAGCGGCGCTGTGCCGCCCCGCCGCCGCTGAACGTGACGATCGCTCCGCGGCTGGCGGCGAAGCGGGGCAGGCAGCAGTCGATCGCGAGCAGCGTCCCCACCAGGTTGACCTCGATCGCGCGGCGGAACTCGGCGGGCGCGCATCTCCTGCTCGGCCCGATCGGCCCGAGTACGCGCGGCTGCACACCACCCGCGGCGCTCCAACTGCGGCGGCATGCCCTCCCAGGCAGCCTCGTCGCTGACGTCGAAGGCGAGCGCCCTGTGGCCGTCGCCCGGGAGGCGCTGAACTGCATCACGTAGGACGTCATCGCGTCGCGCGATCAACGTGAGCCGCGTCCCGCGGCCGGCGAGCGCGGACGCGATCGCGAAGCCGATTCCGGATGAGCCACCGGTTATGACCACGTGACCGCTCAAAGCGGAGATCGCCTGCCGCATCTCGGCGTAGGGTCCCTGCTCGTACGCCGCCTCGACCTGACTCCAGGCGTAAAGGGCGTCGGCGAGGTCGCCGAGCAGGCGGCGGCCGTCGTCGGCGCGGATCGCCGCCGAGAAATGCTCCCACTCCTGCCTTCCAGGAGGCGTCCTGCTCCGGATAGCTGAGCTCCTCGACATCAGGGGGACCGAGCTCCGGGCCGCATCGTGTAGATGCTCAGGCGCTGGCGACCGTAGGAGCGCGGCCAGCCCGTCGACCTGGAGCTTTGCGGTGCGGCAGTAGATCTCCATCGAGAACATGTTCTTCCACTCGGTCCAGCTCACGTGCAGCATCGCCCAGGGCGCCGTCCGCGACCGTGACTCGCCGAGGATCAGCGCGGCGTTGTCCTCGACCGGCGTGTCCCAGAACTGCGTGCGCAGCAGCGCCGAGTGGAGAGGAGCGGGCCCGCGATCCAGTGCGTGAGGTCGAGCAGGTGCATACCCTGGTCGATCAGCTCCCGCCCCCGGATCGCGGCGGCTCTGCACGCCACTCGCGGTCGTAGCCGAGCCGGCCGCCGTGCCCGTAGCGTGCCGCGCAGGTGCAGCAGGTCGCCGTGGTCGCCCGAGTGGACCTCGCGCGGCGGCCCGCGCCAGAGCCCGGGATGGAAGCGGTGGTTGAAGCCGACCTTCACGCGTCGCCCGCTGCGCTGCTCGGCAGCGATCAGGCGCCTCGACCTGCGCCGAGCCCGAGCGCGGCGGGCTTCTCGACGAGCACGTGGGCGCCGGCCTCGCAGCGCGCGCCGTGTGAGCTCCGCGAGCGCGTCGTGGCTGACTGCGACGATCACCACATCGGGCGTCGAGCGCCAGGAGCTCGTCCGAACGTCTGCGCACGCCCTTGCGCCATGCCGTTGCGCGAAGGCCGCGCAGCCTGCCGGCCGACAGGTCGTGGCAGCCGACGAGCGTGTCGCTCGGGCCGAGCGCCTCGGCCCGCTTCGCGCCGATCAGCCCGCAGCCGATGAGCGCGACGCGCAGCGGCCGTTCGCTCATGCGTACTCGCTCGCGTATGCGCCGCGTGAACTCGAAGTCGAAGACGAGCTCGGGGGCGCCTGCGGCGGCCATCGCCTGGCGCGTGTCCTCGGGGCGTGCGCGCATAGACGAGCAGGAAACCGCCCCCGCCGGCGCCGACCAGCTTGCCGCCGAGCACGCCGCTTCGCCGGGCGAGCGTGTAGAGACGGTCGATGTGCTCGCCGGTCATGCCCGGGGAGCGCGTCGCGCTTGTGTTCCCAGTGCTCGTGCATCAGTTCGGCGTACGCGTCGAGGTCGCCCGCCAGCAGCAGATCGCCGGCTGCGGTAGCCCAGCTCCTTGGTCCGGTGCAGGTTCTCGAGCATCTCCTGGTCGCCCTGCCGTCGAGCGCGCGTCCTGGTCGGCGAGCACGTCCGAGGCCGAGCGCGCCTCCCCGGTGTAGAACAGGAGCAGCTGATCGCGCAGCCGCCGCAGCGTGCTCGGCTCGAGCTCGAGCGGCTCGACGTCGACGGTGCCGTCGCGGATGGAACGTGTACGCGCAGATCCCGCCATGGGCGGCGACGTACGGATCCTGCTTGCCGACCGGCTCGCCCAGCATGTCGATCTCGATCTCGCATGCGTCCTCGGCGAGCGCGCCCGGGGTGATCGAGGTGCGGCGCGCGTGCGCCAGGGCCTTCAGCAGGCAGACGGTGAACGCGCCGGAGGAGCCCATGCCGGTGCCCGCCGGGACGTCGGCGACCGAGGCGATCTCCAGCGGGTTGCCGCGCCAGTGCGCGAGCAGCGCCTCGCGCAGGATCGGGTGGCGGATCTCCGCGACCGTCGTCGACCTCCTCGAGTCTCCGAGTACTTCATCCGGTAGCGCCGCTGGAAGACGGTGTGGGTGAGCATGTAGACGTACTTGTCGATCGCGCCGGAGACGAGGAAGCCGCCGTGCTCCGCGTAGTAGGAGGGCAGGTCGGTCCCGCCGCCGCCCAGCGAGATGCGCAGCGGCGCGCGGCTGAAGATCACGCTCATGCCGTGCGACCTCCCTCTCGAGCTCGCTGCCTGCGGTGACGTCGAGGCATAGTCGTTCTCGTCGAACCAGTCGCAGAGTCCGCACGATCAGCCTCGCGGATGGTGAGCGTCGGACGCCCAGCCGAGCGCACGGATGCGGCGCGCAGTCAAGATGGATCAGCGGGCTGTCGCCGGTCCAGCCGCGGCGGCCGCCCGTGTGTTCGATCTCGGGGGCGAGACCCATGTGCGCGATGATGATCGCGACCGAGTCGTCGACGACGATGCGTCTCGTCGGTGCCGAGGTTGTAGACGTGCGTGCCCGCCTCGTCGTCGTGCGCGTCGACGGCGGTCGAGGATCGCGTCGACGCAGTCGCCGACGTAGAGGTAGGACTTCTCCTGACGGCCGTCGCCGAGCACGCGCAGGCGCGTCGGGGTCCCGCTGCAGGGCGCGGTAGAAGTCGAACACGTGGCCGTGCGTGTAGCGCTCGCCGAGAATCGAGACGAAGCGGAAGATGAGCCCGGTGAACCCGTACCCTGCGCGTACGCGCGCGATCAGGCCCTCGCCCGGCGAGCTTGGACGCGCCGTAGAGCGAGGTCTGGATCGGGAACGGCGCGTCCTCGGGTGTCGGGAAGACGTCCGGCTCGCCGTAGACGGAGCCGGTCGAGGAGAACGCGATCTGCTTGACGCCGGCCGCGCGCATCGCCTCGAGGACGTTCGAGGTCGCGATCGTGTTCTGTTCGAGGTCGTGGCGCGGACGCTCCAGGCCGAGGCGCACGTCGGCGTTGGCCTGCAGGTGAAAGACCCAGTCGCAGCCCGCAAACGCGTCCTCGAGCAGCGGCTCGGTCAAGCACGTCACCCTCGACGAGACGTCACCCCGGCCGGCTCGAGCGTCGGCGAGGAACTCCCGCCGCCCGGTGCGGAAGTCGTCGACGATCACGACCTCGACGCCGGCGGCGAGCAGGCGATCGGCGAGGTTGCTGCCGATGAAGCCGGCGCCGCCGGTGATGCATGCCCTTCATCGAGGCAGCCGCCGTAGCATGGCACGCGTCGCCGCTTGAGGGTCGGTGAGCATCGCTAGAGGGTGAAGCCGGCGGCGACGGCGTCGCCATGGAACATCTGCACGGTCTCGAGCGAGTACTGGTCGAGGTCCTTGCCGAGCAGTCGAGCTTCTTGAGCAGGTCGTGGGTGACCGTGATGATGTGGCAGCCGACCTGGTCGGCCTGCACGACGTTGAGGATCTCCCGCGGCGAGGCCCAGATCAGCTCCGGCCGCGGCGCCTGCGACCATGATGTCGACGGCGCGCGCCATGATCGGCACCGGATCGACGCCGGCGTCGGCGATCCGCCCCGCGAAGACCGAGATATACGACGAGGCCCCGTCCTTCAGACGGCAGCGGTGATCAGCTCGACCTGAGCGGTCGTGAACAGCGCCGTGACGTTGACCTTCACGCCGTCCTCCGACAGCTCGCGCACGAGCGGCGCCATCGACTCTCCGCTGGTCGTCGTCACAGGGATCTTCACGTAGACGTTCTCGCCCCAGGAGGCGATCAGCCGCGCCTGGCGGCGCATCTCCTCGGCGTCGTCGGCGAACACCTCGAAGGAGATCGGGTGCGTGGTGATCCGCTCCAGCAGTCGCTCGCGCGAACTCCGCGTAGTCGGTGAGCCCGGCCTTCCACATCAGCGTCGGGTTCGTCGTGAAGCCCGCGATCCGCGGGTCGTCGGCGAGCGCGAGGATCCCGTCGAGATCGGCGCCGTCGGCGAAGATGCGTGTCGAGATCCGCTCGAGCACTGCGGCTACCTCATCGGCCGAGGCAGCGCACGGTTCCCCTGCGCCGGAGCCGATGGCTAGCGCAGGCACGGTCGAGCAGTTCGAGCACGTCGGCAGGCTCGGCGCGAGCAGTCCGGACCAGCCTGCCAGAGCGCTTGTGCGCGCTCGGCCGGATACTCGATGAGCGCCGTGCGGCAGCCCGGCGGCGCGGCCGGCGCCGACGTCCGAGTCGGTATCGCCGATCATCCACGACGCGCCGCAGTCGATCCCGAGCTCCCCGAGCGGCGTCGAGCAGCATTCCGGGGGCCGGCTTTCGGCAGTCGCACGCCCCGAGCAGCCCGGGCACGATCCCCGTCGGGGTGGTGCGGGCAGAGAAGCGATGCCTCGCATGTGCACACCCTCGCGCTCGAGCAGTTCGAGGACGCGCTCGTGGACAGCGATCAACTGGGCGAAGCGAGACCTTTCCCTTGGCCGCGGCCGGCTGGTTTGAGACGCAGATCAGGCTGTAGCCGGCCGCAGCGAGAGACGCCGCGGCCGGGCCGACGCCTGGGAGCAGGCGGACGTCCTCGACACGCAGCGGAGACTCGGGAAGGCCCGATCCGGATCGGGGACAGCCTCGTTGAGCGTGCCGTCGCGATCGAGGAAGACCGCGGCACGCCCGGTACCGTCGCGGCCGGAGTCATCGAGGTTCATGACAGCGGGCCGTGCGCGCGCTCCGTCGACCACCGCCGCTCACGGCTGCTCAGATGCGGCGAGCGACTCCCAGTGCCCTGCTTGGACCGCGAGCGCGGGATGCGAGACGAGCGCGTGCCACACGACCGCCTGGAAGGACTCGACGAGCGGCGTTCGCAGGCTCCGGCGGCGCGTCGATGAGGATCGCGACATCGGCGAGCTCGGCGAGCGTCCCGCCGGGCGAGCCCGCAACGCCGTAGATGCCGGCGCCCGCGTCGCGGGCCGCCTCCATCGCGGCGACGAGGTTCGTCGAGACGCCGTGCTCGCGCGAGCCGCCGCCGACGGAGAAGACGAGCAGCGCGTCGCGTGCGGAGAGACGCGAGACCCTCAAGCCATGCGCTGAACGCCGTCTCCCAGCCGTCGTCGTTGGTCCGCGCCGTCAGCTCCGAGACGTTGTCGCGTCGGCGCGTAGCTCTCCATCCCGCAGAGCTTGCGGAAGTCGTTCACGGCATGCGACGCGTGTCCGGCGCCGCCGCCGACACCGAGGATGAACAGCCGTCCCCCGCGCTCGCGCACCGCGGCCAGTCCCCTCGCCATCTCGTCGATCCGCGCCCCGTCGATTGCCTGCGCGATCTCTGCCGTCGCCCTCAGGTAGCTCAGGACGTGTTCTGTCGCGGGCATCGACGCGTAGTCTGCCACGCCGGGTGCACTGCAGCGGATGCCGTACCGGTGAGGTGGGCGGGCCCACGCGATAGGCTCATCGACCTTCCGGGTGCGACGGGCTGGGCGAGAGCCCCCTCGCGGGTACCCAGGCCGATCATGCACATCTGGACCTACATAGTCACGCGCGAGGGGTTCATGCTCTTGACGATGCTCGCGCTGGGCAGCGGCCCGGCGGCGTTCCTGGGGGAGCGGTTCGGAGCGGCAGCGCGTGTGGCACTGGCTCCGGTATTCGGGCTCTGCGTCGGCACCTGCGTATTCACCTCGCTGATCTGGTTCACGGCTGCCTACAACACATACTGGCTGCTCGTCCCTCTCGCGCTCGCATCGGTCGCGACGGCGCTGTGGCGGAGCTTGAGAGGCTCGAGCGAGCCAGCGGGCCGCCGGTCCTTCGTCGGCGTCCTACGTTCGCTCGGCGCACGTGACGCGGTGGCGCTGGTCGCGGTATGCGCCGTGGTTGCCGCACCGATGAGCTACACGCTGCACGAGCGGACCAGCGTCGGACCGATCGGTTTCTCGGTGTGGGACGCGGATGACTACACGGCGGACGCGGACGCGATGCTGCACACCTCCATCCGGCAGGCGGCGCAACCGCAGCCTGCCCACGAGAACATGACCCGCCTCATCTGGGCCAGCTACTCCCAGGGCAACCAGAACCTCGATGCGGTGCCGTTCTCCGCCAATGTCGACGGGCTCCTCGGTCTGCATGCCACCGAGACGCAGGGTCTGTTCCTGATCATGTTCCTCGTCGCGGGCGCACTTGGTGCGTTTGGCGCGGTTCGTTACCTCACACCCAAGCCGTGGTGGGTCGCGCCACTCGGGGGGGTACTGTTCGCGGGTCCGTTCTTCCTGCAACTGATGACCGACGGCAGTCAGGCGGCGACCTGCGGGCTCGCGGTCATCCTCCCGCTGGCGGTAGTGGGACTCGACGCCTTTCGAGATTCCCGGCTCGCCACCCTCGTACTCGTCGCGCTCCTGGTGTCGGGGCTCATCGCGCTGTACCCGCTGTTCGTTCCGGGCATGGTCGTCGCGGGTGCCATCGTCCTGGCGATCCGCACCGCCACGGCAATGTGGAACGGGCGGCTCAACAGGCGGGTCGTCGGAGTCGCCTCCGCCAAGATCCTGCTGCTGTTAGCGCTCTGCGCGCTGTTCAATCTGGTGAGCTTCCTGCGCGACGCCCGCTACTGGCGGGGGGTGCTCCACGGCGAATACAACATCGTGGGCCTGCCGGAATATCACCTTCCGTACTCGGTGCTGCCGGGCTGGCTCCTGCAGACCCGTGAATTTTACAATCTGACGGAACTCGGAAGCACCACGCCGAAGGAAGTGCTGCTCGGCGTTGTGATCCCGATCATTCTCATCGCCGTGATCGTCTACGGCGTGCGACGCCGCCGTGCGAGCTTGATCCTGCTGCCCGTCGCCCTGCTCTTCTTCTCGATGGCGGAGTATGAGAACGCAGCCCACCACTGTTCCTATTGCACCGATCGTGCGCTGCTCCCGATTGCACCGATCAGCATCGCGCTCCTCATGGTCGGCATCGCAGCACTCTGGAGCGCACGCCAATGGTGGCTGCGGCTCACCGCGATCGCAGTGGCGGTGCTGGCCGTTGTCACCGTCGGTCAGCGTGCGCACGAGGAGCGGCTGCGAGTCGCCGACGATGCTTATTTCCTTGACTCCGGAAACAGGGCGCTGCTCTCGAAGCTTCCCGCCACCGGCGGCACGCTGAACGTCGAAGGGTACGGCGCCAACCCCGTCGCGGCGCCCGGCGAGCTGCCCCTGGTGTACCTGCTCGCTTCGGAGACCCTTCATGAAAACGTGTCCCTCGCGACGGAATACGACGACTACAACGCGCTCGCCTATCTCGGCGGCCCGAACCCTGCCAACCCTCACCTGAACCCCGACTACCGCTATGTGCTCACACGGTTCGGCGGCATGCAGACCGGCCGGCGGGTGATCGCGCGAACCGGGGCCCTCGCCCTGGAGGAACGCACGAGCCCGATCGATGCGATCGCCCTCTCGGGCCTTGCGGTTGCTCCGCTTCGGCTGGACTCACAGGGTCTGGCGTCGGTGGTCGGCCCTCTTCATCTGCTGCTGGTCGGAGGGGACTCGAGACCTGCGTGGATTTCTCTGCGCTTCAACACGTTCGTTACCGTCACGGTGCCCAGGCAGGCGGGCGTGAGCGCCCGCGTGGAGCCCGGGTCGGTGGTGGCGTGCGTCAGAGCGTCCGGCACCGCGCCCGTCCGGCGAGGTGCGATCGAACTCGCTGGGGGGCTTTTGCCGGGTGTGGTGCCACACGAACCGTTTGCTCTCGCGGAGCCCTCCCAGGGAATTCAGCTGGCCTCGATGCGCGCCGTGACGCACTGCTCGCTCAAATGAGCGAGCAGGCCATGACGTAAGCTTGCGCCGTGATCGAGCCTGGAGAGAAGCCGGCCCGCGACGGCGGCAGGCGCGAGGATCTACCCATACCTCCGCCGGAGATGCGGGCACTCGTCGGACCGACTGACACCGCGGCATTCGACAATCCCACGGGCGCCCTCGTGTTCCCGTACCTCGACGCGGACGTCTACGGGTCGGTGTTCGACTTCGGATGCGGTTGCGGCCGGGTCGCACGGCAGCTGATGCTGCAGAGGCCGCAGCCGGAGCGCTACCTGGGAATCGACATCCATAACGGGATGATCCAGTGGTGCCAGAGGAACCTGACCCCGCACTCTGCAAGATTCACGTTCGTTCATCACGACGTGCATGACGACAGCTTCAACCCTGAGGGAAGGCACCGGGTCGCCCCCCTGCCTGCGGGAGACGGCGAATTCACACTCTTCAACGCTATCTCCGTCTTCACACACCTCACCGAAGACCAGGCGCCGCATTACCTCAGGGAAGCGGCACGAGTTCTCTCCAGCGACGGTGTCGTGCACGCGTCGTTCCTGCTGCTGGAAAAGCGCGACTTCCCATTCATGCAGCCGCACACAAACGCGCTGTATGTGAGCTGGGAGCACCCGTCGGCGGCGGTCGTGTTCGATCGCGACTGGGTGCTCGAGGACGGCCCGTTCTGCAGGCCTTACGGTCGTCGCTGCTCATCCTCCCCCGATCCGCGGGTATCAGTGGATCCTCGAGATGTGTCACTCCCGCCCCGGTGTCAAGGAGATCGCGATCCCACCCGACTCTGCGCCGCACGGCCAGGTCACGATCCCTCCGATGCCGAGCCACGCCAGCCAGATCGGCGGCTGAACGGCTTCCGGACGCCCACCGCGGGCTCGCTCGGCGCTTTGAGACCGAGTCCCGCAGCCGCACCGCGGGATTGGACGGGACCGCGAGCGCATGCGTTAGCATCGCTTCGCTCAATGCGAATCTGCACGATTGTCGCTCGCAACTACATGGCGTACGCACGCGTGCTGACGGGTTCCTTCCTCGCTCATCACCCGACCGGCGAGTGCTTCGTCCTCGTCATCGACGATGTCGCGGGCGAGGTCGACGACACGAACGAGCCTTTCACGGTCGTACGCCCCCAGGATCTCCCGATCGAGCGCTTCGAGGGCATGGCTGCGATGTACGACGTCACAGAGCTCGCAACGGCAGTCAAGCCGTGGCTGCTCGAGTACCTGCTCGACAGCGGCGACGGCGCTCCGATCGCGTACTTCGATCCGGACATACAGGTTCTACGGACCTGCCGACGAGATCGAGAAGCTGGCGCTGGAGCACGAGCTCGTGCTCACCCCTCACATCACAGCACCGATCCCCGAAGACGGCAAGCAGCCCGGCGAGCTGGACCTCATGGCCTCGGGCATCTACAACCTCGGCTTCGTGGCGATGGCACGGAGCGCCCGCACCGAGGAGCTGCTGCGGTGGTGGCAGAAGCGTCTGCACTACGACTGCGTGATCGACCACGCACTCGGGTATTTCGTGGACCAGCGCTGGTTTGACCTTGTTCCCAACACGTTCGCCGGCACCGCCGTGATCCGCGATCCCGGGATGAACATGGCGTACTGGAACCTGCATGAGCGGACGCTCAGCCGCGATGACAACGGCGGGTGGCTCGCGAACGGGCAGCCGCTCTGCTTCTTTCACTTCAGCGGCTTCGACGTCGACCGGCCACACCTGCTCAGCAAGCACCAGACCCGCACGCGCCTGAGTGAGCACCCTGAGCTAGCGGAGCTGTGTTCTGAGTTCGCCGCCGAGGTGCGCGAGCAGCGCCGGCCCGGGCCCGGTGCCGCATACGCGTGGGGCGCTCTCGGCGACGGCCGGCTGTGGGATAGGAGGCTTCGCCGCCTGTACCGCGAGGGGGAGCGTGAGGGAGCGTTTCGCCTTTCCCCGTTCGACCCGGACGGCGCCGAGGAGTTCCTCGCGTGGCTCAACGAGCCAGCCCTGGATGCTGCGACGCCAATCCCGGTGAGCCGCTTCTGGTTCGACGTCTACCGGGACCGAAGCGACCTTCAGGCGGTGTTCCCGAAGCTTCCCGAGGAAGTCGACGCGTTCCTTGAGTGGATCGACGGCTGGGGCCACGAGGTGGGGGACGTCCGTGGCCTGATGCCCGACGAGGGGGGGACGACCGGCGCTCTCGAGCAGGCCGGCATCGTCGCCGGCCCCTCGGCAGGACGGGAGCCGTTCGGTGTGAACCTCGCTGGATTCCTGCAATCCGAACTGGGGATCGGCGAGGCGGCACGCGGACTCGTTTCTGGCCTTGACGCGGTCGGCATCCCCGTGCTGCCCGTCCACGGCTCCTGGCGGCCGAGCAGTCGCCAGGACCACAGCTACGCGATGTTCGACACGGACGCCGCGAGCTTCCCCGTGAACCTCGTCTGCGTGAACGCGGACGTACTCCCCCATTGGGCCGCCCAGGCCGGCGAGCGCTTCTTCGAAGGGCGCTACACCATCGGGTTCTGGTGGTGGGAGGTCCTGCGGTTCCCGGACGGCTGGCTGCCCGCGTTCGACCTCGTCGACGAGGTCTGGGTGGCAACCCAGCACGTCGCGGATGCTCTGATGCCGGTGTCCCCGGTGCCCGTGACGAAGGTGACCCTTCCGGTGGCCGCGCCGCGGGTGAAAAGACGGAGCCGACGCCAGCTCGGGCTCCCCGACGGGTTTCTCTTCCTGTACCTGTTCGACTACCACAGCGTCTTCGAGCGCAAGAATCCGCTTGCTGCGATCGAGGCGTTCAAGCGCGCGTTCCCTCCGGGATCGGGACCAAAGCTCGTGATCAAGTGCATCAACCACAGCTATCACGAGCATGAGCACGAGGCGCTCCTGCTCGCTGCCTCAGAGCACCCCGACGTGTACGTGGTCGACCGTTACGTGAGCGCCAGCGAGAAGAACTCGATGCTCGCGAGCGCCGACTGCTATGTGTCCCTTCACCGCGCCGAGGGCTTCGGCCTGACCCCAGCGGAGTCGCTGTGCATGGGAAAGCCCGTCATAGCCACGCGCTACGGAGGCAACCTTGACTTCATGAACGACCGCAACAGCTGGCTGGTGGACTATCGGCTGGTGCCGATCGGGCCCGGCAACTCCCCGTACCCCGCCGACGGCGAGTGGGCCGAGCCCGACGTTGACCAGGCGGCGAGCTACATGCGGGAGGTCGCGCAGGGGTCCGCCGTCACCCGCGAACGCGCCCAGCGCGGCGCGAGGGACATGGCCGCGCAGCATTCACCGAAGTCAGCCGGGATGTCCATGAAACGGCGCCTGGATCACATTCGCAGCCGGCGCGAGCAGTGGCCACGACGCGTCCCGCCGGAGCAAACGGCGCACCAGCTCGACCGCGCCCGCGACCTGGTCTCGTTGGGCGAACAGCCCGCTCCCTCCCTCGGCCCCGCCCGGGCGTTCATGCGCCGCGCCGCGCTCAGGCTCATGAAGCCCCACACCGTGTACGCGGGAATGGTCGATGCTGCGCTGCTGGAGGCAGTCCAGACCCTCGCCGATGATGTCTCGGCCACAGAACAGGCCCTGCACAGCGATCGGATCCGCGCGACGCAGCGCGCTGCAGCTCAGCTCGCGGAGCTCCGCCGGCTCGCCGCGAGGATCGATCACCTCGGAGATGAGACGGAGGACCACCTCGCCGCGCCGGGCGACGAGATCTCGCCGGCGCGAGCACCGTCGCGCGATGAGAGCACGAGTGCGCCTGCTGGGAGCATCCCGGCGCTCGAGACGGACGGGGACCCGGCCAGCAACGGCGAGGGCGCCACGTTCGCTCGCAAGCCCACGAGCGGCGCGTAGAGCCAGACGAGCATCGTGAGCCAGGCCCGAGCCCCGGAGGAGCTGCAGCCGCCGCCGGTCGACGCACGCGACCCGGCGCGCCGCGCGCGCAACGCCCCGCAGTGCGGCCGTGGCTTGCTGCAACGGATACCGACGTGAGCGGCCCCGACGACGCCCTGTTCCCGGAGCGCTTCGTGCCGGGTGAGATGCATGGCCTGATCGAGGTGGAGCACCTGACGCGATATCTGTGGGCGAGCCGATTCGTTGCGGGACTGAGGGTGCTCGACGCGGGGTGTGGCGTTGGATACGGGTCGATGATCCTTCAGAGCGCCGGCGCGATACACGTCACAGGCGTCGACATAGCCGAGGACGCGGTCGCGGCCGCGCGGCAGCGCGCACGGGGGGACGTCGAGTTCCTCCGGTCTGACATGACCTCGATGGCACTCGAGGACTCCAGCTACGACGTCGTCGTCTGCTTCGAGGCCATCGAGCATCTCGAGGACCAGCAGGCCGCGCTCGACGAGTTGCGCCGCGTCCTGACGCCGGCCGGCCTGCTGGTCATCTCATCACCGAACCGCCACGTCTACGAGGAGGGCAACCCGCACCACACACACGAGTTCACTCCGGAGGAGCTTCAGGCGACGCTCGAGGAGCGTTTCGCAAACGTCGCCCTGACGCGCCAGCAGGCGTGGCTCGCGAGCATGATCTGCGACGACGATGTGCTCTCGGCAGAGGACCCAGGCGAGCCTCTGGGGGTGGAGCTCCGCAAGACCGAGGGGCTCGCGCCGGGCGAGGAGACGTTCACGCTGGCACTGGCGAGCAACGGCCCGCTGCCGGAGTCCGCGCCGCTGGCAATGGTCACCGGCCTTGACGAGCTATCGGCCTGGCGTGATCGCGCCCGGTCCGCGGAGGAGCATCTCGCCCGTTCCGAGCAGGCGAGCCGCGGCGCCGCTGCCGCGTTCGCGGCGGCGCAATCGGACACGGAGAGCTTGCGCAGGGACCTCGAGCGCTGCCGCGGGGACCTCGATCGTCGCACTGAGGATCTCGAGCAGAGCCATGCGGCCCAACGTCGTGTGGAGGATGATCTGGATCGCTACCGCACGCTGTTGGCGGAGCGGAATGCCGCGCTGCGGCTGGCAGGCGCGGAGCTGACGGCTCAGCGCGCCCATTCGGAGGAGCTCCAGGCACGACTCACGCGCTCGAGCGAAGCGGTGGCCGGCGTGACGGGTTCGGCGAGCTGGCGCGTGACCGCTCCACTGCGCGCCCTCAAGCGGGCACTCGGCCGCTAGCGGGGCTCGCTCGCCGGATGGACGTAGACTCACGGCCGATGCGCCGCGAGATCACTCCCAGAGCCGCCGAGGACTTCATACGCGACGCACGGTTCTACTGGCATCAGCGCTTCGAGCTGGCGCCGGGCGTCTATACGCCTGGCGCGAACGACATTGGCTTCCTGCTCGACGCCGCCCTCCTACCGGACGACCTCCGCGGCGCGTCGGTGCTCGACATCGGGGCCACGAACGGGGGGCTCGCGTTCGAACTCGAGCGTCGCGGCGCCGGGCCGATCGTCACGGTCGACATATACAGCGCGGACTGGTTCGGCTTCGAACAGCTGAAGGCGCTGCTCAACTCCGACGTGGAGTACGTGCGCTCGACCGTGTACGAGCTGCCCGGCAAGCTCAACCGGCAGTTCGACATCGTCGCGTTCTGCGGCGTCCTATATCACCTGCGCCACCCGTTGCTGGCGCTGGACGCAGTCCGTGAGCTCACCGCGGGCCGAGCGCTGATCGAGACGGCGATATGCGACCGCTCACTGGCTGACTCGGCGAGCCTGCCGCTGGTTCACTTTCATCGGCTCGATGACCTGAACGGAGACGGCAGCAACTGGTTCGAGCCCAGCCTGGCGGCGCTTAGCGACTGGTGCCGTTCATGTGGCCTTGAGCCTGTCCGCGTGAAGGCATGGCCGGCGGAGGCACCCGGTCGATGCATGCTGACCGCCACACCAACGGCCGGAGATCCCGAGTACCTCCGGATGTCATACGAGCTGCCCCTCACCGGCACGATCTCCGAAGGACACCGCCTTCCCGGCGATGACCCCGCGCAACGAGCGGGTTACGAGGCACTGGTCCGCCAGCAGCGGGACGCCGGCGCCCCGGCGTCTGCTTCGTCCGGCGAGGCCCCCGGCCCCTAATCGTGCGGGTCGGCCGGCCCGCCGCCGGGGGGAGCCGCCTCGCCGGCTCCCTCGGGTCGTGCCCGGATCCCTTCCACTTGCGCCGTGAGCCGGCGTAGGAGCGCGAGCGTCTCGGCGTGATGCGCGTTCTGCTCATCCTGGAGCGTGCGGACGACCTCGGTCAGCCTCTGATCCAGCTGCTTGACCGCCAGCTGCGTCTCGATGTCGATCGCCGCCTGGTGTTCGGTGAAGGCGCGAACCCATTTGAGCACCGGGTGATACAGCCTGGACTTGAGCGGACCGAGCCGTCCCGCGTTCCACGTGAAAGCCGGCGCGTGGTCGATTTTCTCGCGGATCTTCCCGTCGAGCTCGAGCGGCGAGAGATGGGTGAGGTTCAGCGAGCGAACCCCGGCCTGTGCCAGGCGCTCGCGCACGAGCGAGAGCCTGCTCTCCATGATCGCCCCGGCCGCTGCGGCCGAATGCCGCTCGAGCATCTCGCGGCGCGCGAGCGCCGCCCTCGCCGCCGCGTCCGCGCGATCTGAGAACACCCGGCGCATGAGGGCCGACGCGTGATCCAGGTCCGGGTCGGCCCAGACGGCGTCGGGTGCGTACGGGAACGCCCCCTCCCCCACAGCGGTCGGCTCCCAGTCGACCAGGAACGAGTTCTTCTCGTTCATGAACTCCAGTGAGCCTCCGTACGCCGTCGCGATCACCGGCTTGCCCAGCAGCATCGCCTCCGCGATCGTGAGCCCGAAACCCTCGGAGCGGTGCAGTGACACGTAGCAGTCGCATGCCGCGATGATGGCGTTCTTCTCCTGGGCGGAGACGTAGCCGTCGACCAGCACGATGTCGGGGCGCCCGCCGGTGGCCAGCAGAAGCTCCTCGTGCTCGGCGGGGTGCGTGTCGGCGTTGATCGACTTCAGCACGAGTGTCGCTCCGCTTCCGGGCGCGAACGCGCTGCTGAACGCATCGATCAGGCCGAGCGGGTTCTTACGCGCAGCCACGGAGTGGTAGTCGTGCACGTAGAGGAACAGGAAGCCGTCCGCGGGCAACCCGAGGTCGGAGCGGGAGCCGCTCGCGACCTCCGGCGCGAGCACCGGCAGCGTGAACCTGACGACCGGAACCGGTGATGTGGGGGCGATCGCGTCATACACGTGCTGGCTCCCGACCCACACTTCGTCTACGAACTCGTATGCCGGTGTCCAGCTGGCGGGCGGGTCCCCGACCTCCCACCACCAGACGGCGATGGTGTGGCGTCCCTCGAAGAACGAGCGCCCCGCTTCGCGGGCGAAGACCGGCACCCCGTCGCCGTTGATGCAGATCAGGTTGACCGGGAACGATGCATCGTCGATGCCGACATGCGGGTAGTCGATGCCTTGGCGACTCGGGGGCGCGAGCTGGCCGCTGACCGGGAGTGCAGGCACGTCCACAGCGTCGAGCCCGGCGACGAGCAGGCGCGCTACCTCGCCGACCCCGAGCTCGGACGTGAAGAAACCGACCACGTTGACCCCGCGGCTCGGCGCGCTGAGCGAGATATGAGGATCGGCGTCCCTGTACAGCTGTTCGGGCGCGCGCGGCAGGAGGTCGCGGACGAGCCCCTCCTGCTGGGGGCCGTGGACGCACAGCCACCCCGCGTAGCCTTCGCCGTCGGGGCCTTCGATATGGGGGTACGCATCGCGCAGCTCCGCCCGCCGGTCCCATATCTCCATGTGAAGCCTGGTCAGGCCGAGCGAGCGGGCGCGCTCGTCCGGCTCGTTCAGATATCTGTAGAGATCGGTGCGGCCCGGCGAGGTGAATGGCGAGACGCTGAGCCGCCCGTCGAGCACCGCTCGCACGAGCATGGAGCGGATCGTGTCCGTCAGCCTGAGCCCGTCCTGCAGTTCCAGATACGGGGCGGACGGAGTGGTGTCCGTCAGCCCGGCGGCGTGGAGGTCGCCGGCGTGAGCCTCGAGCAGCCGAACGAGGCCGGCGAGACGACTCATGTGCGCGCGGTCTCCCTCCTTCAGCCACGACCGGGGTTCCCGGGGGTCGAGATCGCCGAGGTCGATGGCCCTCAGCTCGGCTCCCGAGACGGTGATCCTCTCATCATCGCCGCCCTGCGTAAGCGTGCGCGATACGGAATCCCGATCGAGTCCGTAGCCGGGGTCACGGACCACGAACGTCCCGTCGACGCGTGCGGGCACACCGTCCAGCCAGGCCCGCACCGCCGCGGCGCCTTCATCACCCGAGATCGCGAAGAACGACGGCCACGCGTCGAGCAGGGTGGACGTGCGCTGCCCGGAGCGCATGCCGATGAGCTGCCGGCTGAACGCCCCATCACCGGCCTCGCCGTGGGCGAGCGCACCTTCGTCCCTGGGACGCGCGACGAGCACTATTTCGTGCGTCGTCATGGCTTCCTCGAGATCGGTGAGCGGACCGCATATCCGCATGCCAGCACCCAGATAGAGGACGCCGCGGCCGTCGCCGTCCAGGAGATCTCGCATGAGGTGCGGAAGGAGGGCGAGCGCGAGGGCGCCGGGAGGGTTGCACGCGGCGATCATGCCCTCGCGGCCCTCGAGCAGGCTGTGGACACCGAGCACCCTCGCGCCGGCGATCTCGGGCAACCCCTGGGGCTCGCCCTCGGAGAGCAGGATCGTCAGCGACGCGTCGCGGTGAAAGCTCCGCAGCGTCTCGAACATGACGCGCGCCCGCGCTAGCTCGCCGGGGCTGACGATCGTACATGCGCGCACGCCGGCAGTCTATTGGCGCGACGAGCACGCTCACAGCTGTCCGCGCCGCCGCCACATGACGTTGGTAGGTTCCGTCGATGAGTTCGCTCGCGAGAAGGCCGCGCATCCGCCGCGCGGTCTCCGGCACGGCCCGCTGGGCGCTCGGGCTCGTGGGGGAACCCGAGCCGGAGCCCGAGCCGGCGAATCCTGCACCGGAGCCGGAGCCCGAGCCCGCACCACCACCTGAGGAGCCCGCTCCCGATCTCTCGCGTGAGGTGCTCCCCTGCGGCCCGTCGGCCGAGCACGAGTCCATATCCGACCTCCTGTATCACCGCCTCGGGGAGCAGGATGTTCTGGAGGTGCAGGAGCGCATCCTGGCCGAGGAGGGCCCACGCCAGCTGTACGAGGGAACTGAGGGCGAGAAGCTTCGCCGGTTCCTCATCCTCGCGTTCGGCGTCTGGTTCGAGCTCCCCGGCGTGCTCGAGAAGACCGGGCTCACCGCGGCGCAGCCGCCTGAGGAGATCCACGCCATGGCTCGAGGTCCGCTCGCGGCAGCGGGGGGTCTCTATGAGGCCGACATGGTCGCGGACGCATTGGCACACGCGGGGATTGCGATGGCCGACGTGGCATGCGGACTGGACTTCGGCTGCTCATCCGGCCGCGTCCTGCGGGTCCTGCGCGCCGCCTACCCCGGGGCGTCCTGGCGAGGCTGCGACCCCAACGCGCCCGCGATCGAGTGGGCCAGGGAGCACCTCGCCGGCGTCGACTTCTTCGTGAGCGGCAACGCGCCGCCGCTCGCGCTCGAGGACGGCACGCTCGACGTCGTGTGTGCCATCTCGATCTGGTCGCATTTCGAGCCGGCGCTCGGGCTCAGGTGGTTCGACGAGATGCACCGCGTCCTCAGACCCGGAGGGCACCTGGTGTGCACGACGCACGGTCTGTCGACGATCGCCCACGACGCGACGCGCGAGCTGCGCCCCCCCGCCCAGCTGCTGGACATCGCACGGTCCGTCTACCGGCGCAACCAGTGGTACGGGGCGGAGTTCGGGGAGGAGGGCGACTGGGGCGTCGTGAACCCGGACTGGGGGACCGCGTTCCTCTCACCCGAGTGGATGCTCGCGCAACTCTGCCCCCGCTGGCGCGTTCTTGAGTTCGAGGCCGGCCGCAACCACGGCAACCAGGACGTGTACGTGCTGGAGCGAGCCTGATCAGCTGCGGCGGCGCCTGCTCTCGCATGTCAGATCGGAACAATCGGTCGCAGGTTTTCCCTGCGCTGCGGCGGTTGCTAGCGTTCATTGACCCTTGACGACCACGATCTCTCGAGCGGCGGACTCGCCGGCCACTTCCAAGCAGGCGGCCCAGGTGGCCGTCTCGGTCGAGAACGTCAGCAAGACGTTCCGCCTGCCGCACCAGCAGTACTCGACGCTCAAGGAGCGGGCGCTGCATCCGTTGCGCAGCACCGACTTCGACGAGCTGCATGCGGTCAAGGACATCTCGCTGGAGATCGCCGCACGGTGAGTTCTTCGGCATCGTCGGGCGAAACGGGAGCGGCAAGAGCACACTGCTGAAGTGCCTCGCCGGAATCTACGGTGTCGACACCGGCCGGATCTCGATCGCGGGGCGGCTGTCACCGTTCATCGAGCTCGGCGTGGGGTTCAACTCGGACCTGACCGCGCGCGACAACGTGATCATCAACGCGATCATGCTCGGGCTCAGCCGCAAGCGAGGCCCGCGCACGGTTCGACGAGATCGTCGAGTTCGCCGAACTGCGAGGAGTTCCTGGACCTGAAGCTCAAGAACTACTCGTCCGGGATGCTCGTGCGGCTCGCGTTCGCGGTCGCGATCCAGGTCGATGCGGAGATCCTGCTGATCGACGAGGTGCTCGCCGTCGGCGACGCCGCCTTCCAGCAGAAGTGCTTCGAGGAGTTCTTCCGCCTCAAGCGCGAAGGGCGCACGATCGTCTTCGTCTCCCACGACATGGGCTCCGTCGAGCGCTTCTGCGACCGCGCGATGCTGATGGAGCGCGGAAACATGGTCCAGCTCGGCGACGCTCGCACGATCGGCCGTGCCTACCACAAGCTGAACTTCGGCAGCCTCCCGCACGAGGCACCCACAGCGGAGCAGTCCGCGCAGCGGCACATCGATCACCGAGGCGTGGTTCGAAAACACTGCGGGTGCGCGAGTCACCACGGCCGACCAGGAGGAGCCTCTGTGCATGTGCTTCGAGGTCCGCTTCGCCGAGGACGTGCGAGACCCTGTGTTCGCGGCGAGTCTGCGGACCGAGCTCGGCCACACGATCGTCGTGGCGCGAAGCGACCAGCACGCCGGTGAGACGGGACAGTTCAGGGCCGGCGAGCGCATCACCGCGAGGTTCGACATCCCCAACTGGCTCGGGCCCAGCCGCTACTCGCTGACACCCTCCGTGGCGCGGGAGGGCACCGGCGAGAGCGCGCTCGCGCTTGTGGAGGACATGGCGTCGATCGTGATCTCGGGGACCTCGAGCGGCGGGATCCTCGAGATGCCGGTTGAGTTCAGGGTCGAGCGCTCGTGAGCACCGGAGAGCAGATCAGCCCGATCGGGCTGCCCGTGCCCGGGGCGATGCCCCCCAGTCATCGCGTTCACGGCCCGTCGGCGCTGACAGGCGACTTCCGGCGCTTCTGGTCGCTGGCGTTCACGCTGGCCCGCACTGAATTCAAGGTGCGTTTCTTCGGCTCCGTGCTCGGCTACATGTGGACGCTCATCAGGCCGCTGCTGCTGTTCGGCGTGTTGTGGATCTTCTTCACGCAGATCGCGAAGGTCAACAACGGCAAGCACCCCGGTGAAGAAAACTATGGGGTGCAGCTGCTCGGCTCGATCGTGCTGTTCACCTTCTTCACCGAAGCCACCGCGGGCGCGGTGCGCAGCGTCGTCGACAGGGAGAACCTGGTGCGCAAGGTTCACTTCCCTCGGCTGGTCATCCCGATCTCGATCGTCCTGCTCTCGCTGTTCAACCTGGGACTGAACCTGTTGGTCGTGTTCATCTTCGCTATCTCCGCGGGCGTCGACCCCACGCTCAGCTGGCTGGAGCTGCCGCTCATCGTGGCGCTGCTCGTGATGTTCTGCGCCGGCCTCGCGATGCTGCTCTCCGCGCTCTTCGTTCACTTCCGCGACATACAGCCGATCTGGGATGTCGTCGGCCAGATCCTGTTCTACGCCTCACCGGTGATCATCTCGATCCAGACGATCGAGCTGAAGGTCAGCCCGACGGTGCTGCACATCTATATGCTGAACCCGCTCGCCGTTGTGATGCAGCAGTTTCGACATGCGATCGTGACGCCCCTGACCCCGAGCGCCGGACAGGCATTGGGGAGCTGGGCCGGGCTGATCGGCCCGCTCGCGATCGTCGCGGCGATCTTCGTCGTCGGATTCGCAGTCTTCAATCGCGCCGCCGCGAAGATCGCGGAGAATCTTTGACATGGAGCCAGATGTGACACAGGAGCAGGGCACCGAGACGGAGGAGATCCTGCGGCTGCGCACCCGCGTCGCCGAGCTCGAGGCGGAACTCGTGGACGTGCAGGCGCACGCGAACGACGCGGTCGCCGAGTGGCAGGACCGGGCGTACTGGCTGGACCGGTGGCACCTCGATCTGAACGCGCTCATGCAGCATCCCGCCGCCGACCGGGTGCGGGCTTTCGCGCGTGCGCTCCGTTCGCCTGTGCGGATGCTGCAGAAGGCGCTGCGCGGCGTCCGTTCGTGACCGCGAGGAGCCTGGAGCGTTGACGGCGGCAGGCGGGGAGATGCGTGTATCGGTGGTGATCCCGGTGAAGGACGGGGAGCGCTACCTGCAGGAGGTGCTGGACGCGCTCGCACTGCAGGCGCCCGATGAGGTGCTCGTGATCGACTCGGGCTCGCGGGACCGCTCGCTTCAGATCGCGCGCGGCGCCGGCGTCAGCGTGCTGGAGATCGAGCCCGGCGACTTCGGCCACGGACGCACGCGCAACCTCGGCGCAGAAAGGACATCGGGCGAGCTGATCTGCTTCCTCACGCAGGACGCGACGCCGCGGCCGGGATGGCTCGCCGCCTACCGCGAGGCCTTCACATTGGACGAGCACGTCGGCGCCGCATACGGCCCGCATCTCCCGCGGGCGGACACGAGCCCGATGATCGCGCGCGAGCTAACCGAGTTCTTCGCGACGTTCGCGCCCGACGGGCGCCCGACCGTCCAGCGGAGCGGCGACCCGACATTCCTCTCGAACGTCAACGCGTGCTACGCGAGGGAGTGCTGGGAGCAGGTCCGCTTCCGGGACGTCGGCTACAGCGAGGACCAGGCGTTCGGTGCGGACATGCTGGGCGCAGGCTGGAGCAAGGTCTACCACCCCGGCGCTGCGGTGCTGCACGCGCATGACTACAGCACGCTGGAGTTCATGCAGCGGTATTTCGACGAGTACAGGGGCCTTCGGGGCTCGATCGGCCACGTCGAGGCCTTCGGGGTCCGCTCCAGCGCCCGCGACGTGAGCGGCCTGGTCAGGGGCGACGTGCGGTGGATGCGCGAGCAGGGGTACGCGACCGGCGACCGGCTACGGTGGGCGCGCCGTTCGGTTGCGCACCACACCGGACGCAAGGTCTTCTCCGCCCTGGGCTCGCGTTCGGATGCGCTGCCCGGCGCGGTGCGGCGCCGCCTGTCCTATGAGGGCACCGGCTACGCACCGGACACCAGCGTCGTGCAGCCAGCCGCCCTGGAGCACGTGCCGAGCTCACACCACGGCGCGGACATCCCCCGTCACGAGTACGCGCAGATCGCGAGCATCCTCGCGCAGGGGGCCGTCCCGCTCGCGCAGCCGCTGCCAGGCATGTCAGAGCGCGAGCGCCTTCACATCGCGTTCGTGATCCCCCCGTTCTCGGAGGGCAGCGGGGGCCACAACATCATCTTCCAGCTGATCTACCGCCTGGAGCGCGCGGGCCATACCTGCTCGGTGTGGATAGATGACCCGTTCGGCCAGCGCCGGCACGAGTGGCCCGCGATGGTGCGCGGCGCGATCCGCGATCACTTCGCGGACGTGAAAGCCCCGGTCTACACCGACTACGGCAACTGGTACGGAGCGGACGTGGCGGTCGCCACGGGATGGCAGACCGTGTACCCCGTCCTCTCCCTCCCCCACGTCCGCGCGCGCGCCTACCTCATCAACGATCACGAGCCGGAGTTCTACTCCACGTCGATCGAGTCGGTGTGGGCAGCGGAGACGTACCGCATGGGCCTGTACGGGATCTGCGGCAGCCCTTGGCTCCACGAGCTGTACACGGAGCGTTACGGCGGGGTCGGTGAGGTCTTCGACTACGGGGTGGACCATTCGATCTACCATCCGCGTGACATCGAGCGCCGGCGGGACACAGTCGTCTACTACTGCCGTTCGACGACGCCCAGGCGCGCGGTCGCGCTCGGGATCATGGCCCTGCACGAGCTGCACCAGCGGCGCCCGGACGTCCGGATCGCGATGTTCGGCGAGCGCTACCCGATCAGTTCTCCTTTCCCATACGAGCACGTCGGTGTGGCGAGCCCGGACCAGCTGTCCTGGCTGTTCTCGCAGGCGACGGCGGGACTGTGCCTGTCGATGACCAACTACTCGCTGATCCCGCAGGAGATGCTCGCATGCGGCCTGCCGTGCGTGGACCTCCAGGGCGCCAGTGCAGAATCGGTGTTCGGCAACGACGGACCTGTCGAGCTCAGCCCTTTCGAGGTCGTATCGCTCGCGGACCACCTCGAGCGGCTGCTCGAGGACGACGTTCTGTGGCAGCGTCGTTCCAGCGCGGGCATAGAGTTCGTGCAGGGCCGCTCATGGGATCGCGCAGCCGTCCAGGTCGAGAGCGCCCTTCGCTCAGCTCTGCGGGAACGGGAGCTCACGCTCACCGGTGCGCGAGCCGCTCAGCCGTAGTAGCGGGAGATCGTGAGGGTCTCGGCGAACAGGCCGTGTGCCATCGCGAGCACGACGAGGGCGCCTGCCAGAGCGGGCGCCCAGCGCCTGCCGAGCCCGCGCGCGGCGAGGACGATGAACACCGCGTAGAGGCTCAACAGCGGGAACAGGTAGCGCGCCTGCTCGAACTGGTCGCCCGTGCTGAATTTGTAGCGGATGCCGGCATAGCCGATCGCCCCCATCAGGCCGGCCGCCATCACGCCGAAGCACACGAAGATGGGCAGCACGCTCATGATCCGCCGGCGCACCTGGACCAGTGCGGAGAGCGCGAGGGCCGCGAGCGCGTAGAAGAGGTACCGGGCGTCGCTGTAGACCCACGCCGGGAACGTGTAGTCCAGCCAGCCGAAATGGCCTATCGAGCCGTTGAACCAGATTTCCCACACCGGGTCTTTCGCGAAGTAGGCGTGATGCATGAACCACAGGCGGGGGAGGTAGAGCTCCCAGGCGTAGTCGATCGACTGGTTCAGGGTGACCACCTGGCCTCCCGCCACCGTGCTCTGCGTCGCGCCCGCGACACCACCGGCGAGCGGGCTGCCACGATGAAAGACGGTGACGTTGAGCAGCGCGTAGAGGAGCACGGGGGCCGCCGCGACCAGTGTCGTGGTCGCGAGCATCAACAGCGCCTTGCGCCGGTCCTTCGAGGCAGCCCGCCCCGCGAGCAGCAGGACGGCGAGCGCAATACCGGGGACGAGCGCGATGTACGTGAGCTTGGCGAGCAGTCCGGCGGCGACGATCAGGCCTATCAGGACCGCCCGGCGCTGCGTCAGGCCTCGCTTGTACGTGCGCAGCAGCATCAGCATCGTCAGCGCCGAGGTCAGGTAGAGGAGATTGTCCCCCTGCACACCCGCGGCGATGAAGTCGACCTGCGGCTGGAAGGCGACGGCGAGCGCTCCAACCGTGGGGGCCCACCGCCACCCGGGGAGCAGTTCGCGCACGAACAGGAAGACTGCGAGTACCGTGCACGCGGCCAGCAGCGCCGACAGCAGGCGCATGAACTGCAGGCGCGCGAGGATGTCGTTTGACGGGGAGAGCCAGTACGGGACCGCCGCCAGCGCGTAGTACAGCGGCGGCTGGTTGGTCACCGAGCTCGCTCCGCCGGTCCCGAGCGGGCTCGGTGTTGCCGCGAGCCTGGCTCTCAGGACATCGTCTTCGGCCTTGGTGAAGATCGCGCGACCCTGCGGGCGGCCGATGACGGAGTAGAAGTCGAGCGCTTCAAGGGCTGTCTGCTCCTGCGGTGAGTACTGGGCGGTCGGGGTCTGCGGCGGGGGCTTTCCCGTCTCGGCGAGATACTGCGCGTAGGCGAAGTGCGTGACCTCGTCCGGGACCTCGAACGGCGGCACCACCACTCCCCAGATGGCAGCGTTCACAAGCGCGATGAGGAAGCAGGCTCGACCCGCCCGCGGGATGCGCGCGAGCATCATCCTCACCCACTGCCAGGCGCGTGCCGGCGCACGGCGAATCCGCTGCGGCGCCGTGACGCGCGGGGCTGGGGCGCTGACGGCCCCGCTGTGGGAACTCATGTCAGCTCCCTGAGCAGGAGCCGCAGGGTCGCGACCCAGACGCCGAGCAGCAGGAGCGCCATGACCGGCAGGGTCCAGTCGCCGAACATCGAGGCCTTCCCGAGCCCGAAGCGGGTGTCCAGCGTGGTGAGCAGCTGCCACCAGGATTCCTTGCCGTGGCGCGTGTAGAGGAGGCTGAAGCGCCCGCCGACCGCAACGCCGTCGACCAAATCCGTGGACGGGTTAGCGGGGCCCGTTTCGCCGCCGACAGCGAGCTTGTGCGATCCGCCCACGTGCAGGCAGGCGCGGGCTGCTTCGCCGCGGGCGCGGCTCAGATGGATCGTCACGTTGGGCGGAGTCGCGCCGGCGGGCAGGCGCCCTGCGGCCACGACCTCGCCGGTGCTGCTCAGGTAGTCGAGTTCGAGGGCAGGCACCGGGAGGCCGTAGGTGCCGACGAGCAGGTGCGCTTCCGCGGCGTCCGACGGCGGCGCCTGGTCGGCCTGGCATACGACGCCGCCGCCGGGGACGACTGCAGCAAACACGACCGGGTTGTTGTGGTTGCTCCCGGCCGTCCTCTGAGCACGGCCGGACATGTCGATTACCAGCGCCACGGCGACCGCCAGGACCGCCACGGCGAGCACGACCCTGACCCGCACGTCAGCGCCGGCGCAGCCCGAGGATGCTCAGCAGGAAGGACGAGAAGAAGATCTGGATACCGACGACGATCAGTGAGGCGCCGATGACGGCGAGGCGTTCGTCCGAGAGCGACCCGAACCCGTGCGAGATCCACGTGCCCACGATCACGCCGCCGAGGATCACGCCGACGAGCATGAACAGGCCCCCGAGGAGCAGGCCGTGCTCAAGCCGGAAGCGGGCGCGCATCCTGTCGAACCACGGGTCGCGCTCGCCCATGAAATAGGTGCCGTAGGCGTGGGCGCACAGGCCGAGCGCGATGACCTGGGTGCCGATGATCATGAGCAGGGTCCCGCCGATCAGCGCGTGCACGCCCCACGACCTGCCGAAGAGGCCGATCCCCGACTCGACCAGCAGCACGATGAAGGTCCCGAGCCCGGCGAGGATCGCACCGGGGAAGATGAACAGGTGGTTGGGGCTGTGCACGAGCAGGAAGCGCAGGTGCCGCCAGCCGTCGCGGAAGCTCGAGAGCTTGCTCTCGCCGCCGCGGGGGTGATATTCGATCGGGAACTCGGCGATCTTCAGCTTCTCCTTCGAGGCCCTGATGACCATCTCGGACGCGAACTCCATGCCGGTGGTGCGCAGGTCGAGGCGGGGAAGGACGTCGCGACGCAGCGCGCGCATGCCGCAGTGGGCGTCGCTGATGCCGGTCCGGAACAACAGGTTCAGGAATCCCGTGAGCAGCGGGTTGCCGATGTACTGGTGCAGCCACGGCATCGCGCCCGGCTGGATGTTGTCCATGCGGTCGCCGATCACCATCTCGGCTCCGTCATCGAGCGCGGCGACGAAGCGGGGGATCTCGTTGAAGTCGTACGTAAGGTCGGCGTCCGCCATCACGATGTAGCGGCCGCGGGACGCGGCGAACCCCGCCAGGTATGCGCTCCCGTACCCGCGCCGGCGTTCGACGATGACACGGGCGCCCGCCTGCTCGGCGAGTCTTGCGGAGTCGTCCTCCGAGTCGTTGTCGGCGACCACGACCTCGCCTGGCACGCCCATCGCCGCGATCGCGCTCGAGTGCGGCAGCGACGCACTCCTCGATGTTCTCGGCCTCGTTCAGGCACGGGATCACCACGGAAACCAGAGGCTCGGGCTCGGGGAAGGCCGTGCTCGGCGTGAGGGTGTGTGTCTGCTCGATCGTGCTCACGGTCCGAAGCCTGGGAGCCGCTTGCGGGACGGCCCGGCACCTTTGCAACACATCGGGGCGGAGAAAGGTCCGCCCCGATCACAACAATCATAACCCCCGGACTGCGGGGGCGCCAAACGCGCGGTCACGTGGCCGCCGTGTCGTGGGCTAAGGCTCGCACGGCGGCCGCAGGGCGTCGGGTGAGGCGAGCGGTGTCGGTCGCGTGGTGCAGATCGAAAAGCTCAGGCGCAGGATTCACGGGCTCGCGCGTCTCGAAGCAGATGACGGCAACCTGCGCGAGCAGGTCGGGCTGGATCGCCAGCACCGTGCGGTTCTCGAGCCCCTCGGTGTCGATCTTGAGCATGTCGATGCTCCCCTCGAGGTCGAGCACGCTCCTGAGCACGTCGTTGATCTCGACGCAGTCCACCTCGATCTGGTCGCCGAATCCAGCGTCCACGCCCCCGTAGCGGCCGGTGGGCTCGCGCCCGAACGGCACGCGCCCCGCGCGGTCGGCCACCGCGGTCTCGCTCAGGACGTAGCGGCCGTCATAGGAGGCCAGGTTCTCCCGCAGACGCTCGACGTTGCGGGGGTCCGGCTCGAAGAGATGGCACCGCACCCCAGGCGAGCGCGTGAGGAAGTACAGGGCGCTGATCCCCACGTTGGAGCCGATGTCCACGACGGTCCGCGCGCCGTCGGGCAGCCGATAGTCCAGGCGACAGAAGATCTCGTTCATGGTGATCACGTCGTGAGAGCTGAACGCGGTCGGGGCGATGACGCCGGCGGGGGTTCGCAGAGGGCAGCGCGCGGGGTAGGAGCCCGCGCCCGAGAAGTAGCGGACCGCGAAGTCGGCCGGGTGCACCGCCGTCGAGGCCATGCGCCACAGGGCGCGGTAGTTGTCGGGTTCGGCAGCCTGCCTGAGCACGAATCCGGGCGATCGGCCGCCGAGCATGCGCACATTGTCGCAGGCGGCCTGCAAGATGCGGTCCGCAGGCCCCTGCTTCTGTCAGGCTCTGCGGCCCATGCGGGTCTGCCTGGTCTACGACTGCCTGTTTCCCCTCACCGTCGGCGGCGCCGAGCGCTGGTACCGCAACGTGGCCGAGCGCCTGGCCGCGCGAGGGCCACGAGGTCACCTACATCACCCTTCGCCAGTGGGATCGGGGGGACGCCCCGGTTCTCGCCGGCGGCGTGCGGGTGCTGGCCGTGGGACCACGCCTGAGCCTGTACACCGAGAGCGGGCGTCGACGGATCCTGCCGCCGATGATTTTCGGGCTCGGCGTGCTCGCGCACCTGCTGCGCCACGGCCGGCGCTATGAGGTGGTGCACACCGCCTCCTTCCCGTACTTCTCGCTGCTGGCGGCGGGCCTCGCGAGGCCGCTGGCGAGGTTCGCGCTGATCGTGGACTGGCACGAGGTGTGGAGCCGGGACTACTGGCGCGAGTACCTGGGCGCGGCGGGGGGCGCGGCCGGCTACGCGGTCCAGGTCCTGTGCGCGCGGCTGCCACAGCGCGCCTTCTGCTTTTCGCGGCTGCACGCCGGACGGCTGCGCGCGGAGGGCCTGCGGGGCGAGGTGACGGTGCTCGAGGGGGAGTACTCGGGGTCGCTCGAGGCTCCCACCGCCAGGCCGGCCGAGCCGCTGGTCCTCTTCGCGGGGCGGATGATCCCCGAGAAGCGGGCACCGGCGGGCGTGGCGGGCGTCGCCCGCGCCGCACAGAGCATCCGGGGGCTGCGGGGCATCTTCTTCGGCGACGGACCGGAGCGCGACGCCGTCGTTGGGCAGATCGCGCGGCTGCATGCGCAGGAGTTCATCCAGGCGCCCGGCTTCGTGAGCAACGCGGACGTCGACGCGGCGATGCGGCGGGCGCTGTGCCTGCTCCTGCCGTCCAGCCGCGAGGGATACGGAATGGTGGTGATCGAGGCCGCCGCACGCGGGACGCCGAGCATCGTGGTGGCCGGCGAGGACAACGCCGCCACGGAGCTGATCGACGAGGGTGTCAACGGCTTCGTGGCCGCGAGCGTTGACCCCGACGCGATCGCCGACGCGATCGCGAGGGTCAGCGACGCGGGCATGGCTCTGCGCGAGAGCACCGCGTCCTGGTTCGCGCAGAACGCGGAGCGCCTCTCACTCGAGAGCTCGCTGAAGGTCGTGCTGTCCGCCTATCAAGCGCCGAGCGCCCGCTCGTAGCTCTCGAGCGTCAGCTGCGCCGTTCGCTCCCAGGTGTAGCGACGGACGCGCTGGACTCCTGCGGCGCGCAGTCGCCCGGCCTCCTCGCGGTCGCTGAGCAGGCGCGTGATCGAGGCGGCGATCGCCGCCTCGTCGGATGGGTCGAAGAGAAGGGCCGCGTCCCCCACAACCTCCGGCAGGCACGACGCGTTCGAGCACGCGACGGGGACGCCCCGCGCCATCGCCTCGAGCACCGGCAGCCCGAAGCCCTCATAGAGCGACGGGTAGACGAATGCCTCCGCGAGCTCCCAGAGCCCCTCGACCGCCTCAGCGGAGATCCATCCGAGGAAGCGCACGTCATCGGAGACGCCTTCGCGTGCGGCCTGATCGCGCAGCTCGGCCTCGTACCAGGTGGGGTATCCCGGCAGCACCAGCAGCGGACGCTGGTCCGCCGGGATCCTCGCGAGCGCTCCGATCAGCGCACCGAGGTTCTTATGCGGTCGCTTGGCCGACAGGCTCAACACGATCCGCCGCGAACCCGAGATCGAATGTCGCGCGTGTCGCCGCCTCCCCGGGCGGGCTGACCCGGCGCACCGCCCCGAGGCCGAGGGGCACCACGTCGATCCGGCTCGGGTCGACATGCAGCAGCCGGATGAGGTCCTGCCGCCCGTACTCGGAGTCCGCGATCACCCGGTCCGCGCGGCGTGCCGCGAGCGGCACCAACACCCTCATCCCTCTGCTCCTGAGCCCCGGATGGGCGTCCGGGAAGCGGGCGTAGATGAGGTCGTGGACCGTCACCACGCGACGGAACGGGCCCCATGCGGGCGCGGTGCTCGCGAGGCTGTGAAGGAGGTCGACGCCTTCGCGCGAGGCGCCGCGCACCAGCACGCTCTGCTCGCCGAGGACCCATTGCACGCGGCTGCGGGCGTTCACCGGCAGCGTAACCGCGGGCAGAAGGCTCCCCCACGGGCCGGCGCCGGCGGCGGCCGCCTCCCGATTGATGAACGCCGTGAAGCGCATTCCGGCCGGCGCCTGCGAGAGCAGCGCGGGGATGAGCTCACGCGCAGCGACCTCCATCCCGCCCGTCTCCCCAGGGACCAGGAAGACCAGGTTCAGGCCGATGTGCGGCCCGGCAGCGCTCACCGCGCCTCCCGAAGGAGCACCTGCTCGTAGACCTCGTGGGTGGCGCGGGCCGCGCGATCCCAGGTGAACTCCCCGGCTCGGCCCGGGCCGAGCTCGCGGGCGCTCGTGTCCGCGAGCGCCTCGCTGATCGCCCGCGCCGCATCGCCGGGGTCCAGCGGGTCGAAGTAGTGCGGCAGGTCGCCGCCGACCTCCCGCAGCACCGGGATGTCCGATGCGGCCACCGGGAGGCCGTGTGCGAGCGCCTCGATCACGGGTATGCCGAAACCCTCCCCCAGCGTTGAGAAGGCCGCGCACCCCGCGACGGACCAGAGCCCCTCGAGGTCCTCGTCGGGCACGTAGCCGACGAAGCGCACCCGGTCCTGCAGCCCCAGCTCGGCCGCGAGGTCGCGTAGCTCGAGATCGTAGGGCTCTGCATGACCGGCGAGCACGAGCACCGTGTCGCGGGGGATCAGGGCCAGCGCGCGAATCAGCGTCGCCTGGTTCTTGTGCGGTCGCTTTGCGGCCACGCAGAGGACCACGCGCCGGTCGCCCAGGGAGAAGCGCTCGCGGATCTCGCGCGGCGCGGTCGGCGCCGCACGCTGCGTGTGCTCGTGGCCGTGGTGGATCACGGTGAAGCGTCCCGGGTCGACGCCCAGCACCGAACAGATCTCATCGCGCGCGGCCGCCGTGCCGGCGATCAGGGCGTCGGCCCTTCGCGCTGCGGAGCGGATGAGCAGACCCATACCCCAGGTCGTCACGGTGCTGAACGTGCGGCGCACGAGGAAGGTGACATCGTGGAGCGTGACGACGGCGCCCGTGCCCGGATACACCGGTGCGATGCTCGCGAGGCTGTGAACGATGTCCGCGCGCTCGGCTCTGCGCGGCACGCGGGAGCAGCGCCTGTTCAGCCCACTGTCTGCGGCCGCGCTCGCCGTCCTCGCACGGAAGCTCCAGGACACGCGTGAAGTCCTCCCAGCCATCCGCCCGCAGGGCGCGGGCGCCGGAGCGTGTGGTCGCGACCGTGAGGCGCACGTCGGGGAATGCGAGCGCAAGCGCGGGGGCGAGGCCGCGGAGGTAGGTCTCCGGGCCGCCGGAGACCCCGGGGGCCAGGTACAGCGCGTTGAGCATCACGTGTGCGGGGCGGCGCATGAGCGCCCGATGCTACTGCGACCCCCGTGCATCAACGGTTCAGCAGAAGCGGTACCCCTCGCCATCGAGCGCTGCGGGAACGGATCCGACGTGTGGCTGCTCGCCTGCCGCTGGGCGCTCAGCCGCTCGCTATCGCCTCGAGCGCCCCGAGCAGCGGCCCCGCGCTCTGATCCCAGCTGAAGGCGCGGGCGCGCTCGATCCCGGCCTGTGCGCAGCTGGCCCTGAGCTCGGGGTCCGAAGGAGCTCTGAGAGCGCGCGGCGGATGTCCTGCACATCCAGCGGGTCTGCGTAGCGGGCGGCGTGCCCGCCGACCTCCGGCATGCTCGACACCGAGGAGGTGAGCACCGCGGTTCCGGACTGCATCGCCTCGAGCACCGGGATCCCGAACCCCTCGTAGAGCGACATGTAGCTGAAGATGTCGGCCTGCCTGTAGAGCGAGGCGAGCTCCCCGTCCGAGACGTAGCCGAGCGTCCTGACCACATCCGCGTGGGCGGCGACCGACGCGAATGTCTCGTCGGTCTCCCACCCGGCTGCTCCCACGAGCGCGAGCGTCCAGCCCTCGCGTTCCCCCGCGAGCCCCGCGAACGCCTCGATCAGGCGCGGGATGTTCTTGCGCGGCTCAAGCGTGCCGGCGACCAGGACGAACGGGGGCTTGATGGCGTGGCGTTCGAGCACCTGCCGGTCCTCGGCTGCGGGCTCGGGCGTGAAGAGCGGGTCGGCGGCGGGGTGCGCGACGGTGGCCCTGCAACGCGCGGCGGGGAACCTGCGCTCGAGCTCAAGGCGCGTCGCGTCGGAGATCGCGACGAGCGCCCGGCACCGCCTGATCGCGAGCGGCAGGGTCAGGCGCTCCAACAGGCTTCCGGGAGGCGTCTTCAGGCTGCGGTCGAACGGCGCGAAGTCCCAGACGATGGCCGCACCCGGAATCCTCCACGGTCCCGCCATCGCATAGCTGGTGCAGGCGAGGGCGACGTCAGCGGTGCGCGACATCCGCGTGCCCGCGACCAGCGGCCAGGCAAGGCTCGGCGCGGTGAAGGTCCGCCAGCTGAAGCGGCTGTCCAGCCCCGCCTCGTCCCACCGCTCGCGCCCGTAGAGGATGAAGTCGTGGTCGCACTGAAGGCGCGAGAGCCCGCGCAGCATCTCGCGGACATACCTTCCGCGGCCGGCCGGGACCTCGGCGGCCGCTCGCGCGTCAATCGCGATTCTCATCGGCGCGTCAGCTCGACGCCGACGCGATCGGGGGTCTGACGCAGCCGTATGCGGGCAAGAGCGCGTGTGGGCGTGCGAGGAAGCAGGCGAAGCAGGTTAATGAAGGGGCGTGGGGCTCGCACCGCCGGCGCCCTGCCGCGGGATATGTTGACGGCGTGCCATCCAGCCCGAGCGCCCAGGAGCCAGGTCCGCGGCCGAGGGTCGTGATCCTTCGCGGCCACCAGGCGAACCCGTGGGAGCTGCGCCCCTGGGAGCAGCCGGCCATCGCCGAGCGCTATGACGTGAGCTACCTGCGCAGCGAGCGGGGATGGTTCGACACGAGCACGCTCGCGCTTCCTTCCAGCCCGGCGCGGACGGTCCGCGACCTGCTGCCGGCCGGCCGCTTCGGCGACCTCGCCGTGCGTGTTCCGGGCGACCGCTACCTGAGCCTGCGCTCGAGCCTGCTCGGGGCGGACATCGTCCACACGCAGGAGCTCGGCTACTGGTACAGCGCGCAGGCGGCCAAGCTTCGCGCCGAGCTCGGTTTCCGGCTCGTGATGACAGTCTGGGAGACGATCCCGTTTCTCGGCGCCTACCGCAACGTGCGCACCCGCGGATATCGCGAGCTCGCGCTCGCGAACACCGACATGTTCCTCGCCGCCACCGAGCGCGCGCGAATGTCCCTGCTGCTCGAGGGAGCCGCCGACGAGCGGATCAGCGTGTGCCCGCCCGGGATCGACACCGACCGGTTCCGAACCGGCGCAGGGCCGCGTGCCGAGGGGCCGCCTATGATCATCTCGCCGGGCAGGCTCGTGTGGGAGAAGGGACACCAGGATGTCCTTCGTGCGCTCGCGCTGCTTCGCCGCGGGCTGCCCGACAGCAGCCGGTCGACGCGCGCCTGATGATCGTCGGGACGGGAGGCGAGCGAGGGTCGCCTGCGCACATACGCACGCGAACTCGGTGTAGGCGACGCCGTCGAGTTCCGCGGGCTTCATCCCCTACCAGGACATGCCCGGCGTCTACGCGGATGCCTCGTGCCTCGTGCTCGCGAGCCTGCCCACATGGTCCTGGGAGGAGCAGTTCGGGATGGTCCTCGCGGAGGCGATGGCCGCTGGGACACCAATCCTCGCGAGCACATCCGGCGCGATACCCGAGGTGACCGGCGAGAACGCCAGCTACTTCAGCCCCGGCGACTGGCCCGCACTCGCGGGGCTACTGCGAGGGGCGCTCTCGACCGCGGCGAGCGGGCACCCCGCCGCCGGCGGACCGGAGAGGTATTCGACACAGGCCGCGGCAGAACGGATCGCGGCCGCATATGCAGAGGTGCTCGTCCCGACCCGCCCGTAGGCGCCGGCGCATGGTGTGGGGCGGGCGCTCGAGATTCAGCCGCTCAGGGCGTGCGGCGCCTGCGCACGCCCCGCCATGATCTGCTCGTAGATCTCGAGGTGGCGCTCGGCGACGGGGTCCGGCGCGAGCTCGGCCGCCCAGTAGTCATGACCCGCCCGGCCCAGCGCGCGGGCGGCCTCCGGGTCACCGAGCAGCTCGCTGATCGCCTCGCCGAACGAGCTGGGGTCCGGGCGCGCGACCAGACCCCCGCCGGATGCGCCGACGAGCTCCTGAAGCACCGGGATGTCGCTCGTGACGACCGGCACTCCGAGGCTCCACGCCTCTGCCACCACGAGACCGAACGACTCGCTCGAGGACGGCAGGCACAGGACGTCGGCGCGCTCGAGCCAGCGGCCGCGCTCGGCGTCCGACACCCGTCCGATGTCGAGGATCCGCGGGTCAGACGAGTCCAGCGTGACGCCGGGCCCCACGAAGGCAAAGCGCGCGTCCGGATGGGTGCGCCACACATGCTCGGTTGCGGCGAGCAGCAGGGGAACCCTCTTTGTCGGCCGCCGCTGGCCCAGGTAGAGGACGAGCGGGGCGTCCGTGGGCGGCAGGGAGGCGTCCGGGACATCGCCCTCGACCAGCGCGTTGGGGACAGGCAGGCCGGCGACATGGAGTCTATCGGGCGGCACGCCGAGGCCGCTGTAGACCGCGGCGTCTGCATTCGTGGTGGCAAGGACGGCGTCCGAGCGCATGTACGCCCTGATCGAGACGGAGTCATCACCCCACTCGCCGAGATGCGCGAACGGCGACAGCGCCACGGCCAGGCCGAGGGCGTGGGCGCTTTCAACGGCGGCGACCGCCATGAAGTTGGACCCCATGACATGCACGATGTCCCCGCCGGAGAGCAGCGGTTCGAGCACCCCCCGCACGACGGCTGCGTAATACGCGGAGCTGTAGGTGCCGACCCATTTACGCGACACCCGGCCGCCGAACGGGATCAGCTCGGCGGCGAGCGGCAGCAGCAGGGCCCGCCGGCGGCGGGACGGGCGGAACTGGACCACCGAGATCCCCCGGTGCGTGAACGGCGAGAACTTCATGCGCTCGCGGATGACATGCGTCATACGGCCGAAGTGGATTTCGTCCACGCACTGCGCGACGACCGTGACCTCGTGTCCGCGCTCGAGGTATGCCTCACCGAGGTTCTCGATGACGCTCTCGACACCCCCCACGGCAGGCCAGTACTGGCGCGTGACGAAGACAATATGCACGGCGGCCCACCCTACCCGAGGCCCACGCCGCCTATCATCGACGCCCCATGAGCGCCCTGAACCCATCACCCTTGTCCGCCGAGGACCTCGCCGCCGTCGGCGGGCTGCTCGAGCGACCAGTCGTCGCGGTGGACGTCGGATGCCGCGACGGCGTGCGCGAGAGCTGGCGAGACCTGCGGCCCAACGCCCTGCTGGTGGGCTTCGATGCGGACCCCGAGGAGTGCGCCCGCCTGAACGCGAGGGCCGGCGACACCACGCAGGAGCGCTACGAACCAGTCGGGCTGGCGGCCGCCGAGGGTGAGGCCACGCTCCATGTCACCGCCGACCCGCAGAGCTCATCGCTCTACCCGCCGGACCCGCGCGCGCTCAGGCGCTATCCGGAGCTGTGGCGCCACGAGCAGCGCGGCACCGAGACGATCTCCACGACCACACTCGACACGTGGGCCAGGGGAGCTGACGTGGCGGTGATCGACGCGCTGAAGGTCGACGTCCAAGGCGCCGAGCTCGACGTGCTGCGAGGAGCCGAGCGGTGCCTCGGCGCCGTGCGAATCGTGGAGAGCGAGGTCGAGTTCCAGCAGCTCTACGAGGGGCAGCCGCTGTTCACCGACGTGGACCGTCATCTGCGCGAGCGGGGGTTCAGCCTGTGGCGCCTGCGCGAGATACACCACTGCGGCCTGTCCCTGGCGGGCCGCGCGGAGCCCGTGTTCGGTGTCGGCGACTACGTCGAGCGCACACGACTGGGCGGACAGATCGCCTGGGCGAACGCCGTCTACGTCCGTGAGGAGCTGACGGACTCGGCCGCTGATGTCGCCTGGGAGACACGCGCGCGTGACGCCTGCCTTGCCTCCGTCTTTGGCTTCCCGGAGCTCGTGGAGCTCGCGCTGAGCGAGGCCGTCGCCGGCGCTCCGGAGCCAATCCGCACGACCCTCTCCGAAGCTCTGGCGAGCGCCCATCGGCGTGCGAATCTCAGGCGCGTCGACGACCTCTTCCGGCGTGCGCCCGCGCACGCCCGCGGCTTCGTGCAGGCACGGCTGGCGAATCGCCGGGACTAGCCTAGAGCCGGCTCCAGGCCCTTCGCAGCCGTCGCGCGGAACGCCACCTCGCGGCCGACAGGCGAGCCTGTGCGAGCGCGCCTCCGGTTCCGTCGTGCCGGGCGAAGAACCGCCGGTAGGACTTCAACACCCGCTCGTCGGCGGCCGGCGGCGCGAACCTGATCTCGTCGAGCTCGGGCCTGCGCCCGCGCTCCCAGTGCAGCTGCCAGGACGGTGCCTCGACGGCGTGCGTGCCCTCTCCCAGCCCTGTGTTCTCGACCATGTTCCAGGTCGGCGTCACGAAGTACTGCCCCGCGAGGAGCATGTTCGCTGCGCACACGACGTCCCACGAGCCGCCGAGGGTCTCGGTCACCACCGCCTCGTGAATCATCGCGGGGAGGTCGGCGCCAGCGTGCTCCGGCCGGAAGTCGGCGGCCGCGCCAATGCGGCGGCGCAGTGTCTCTGCATCAAAGTCGAACTCCCTTCCAGCGACTGCGCCACGTCGCCCATGCCCACGAGGAGAAGCGCGGCGAGAGGAACACGTCGTAGGGGTAGTCGTCGAAGGCGTGGAGGTCGAACGGGTAGCGAAGCCCTGTGATGCCGGCCACGGCGGGCGACGACTCGTAGTGGGCGAGTGCGAGGCGTGCGTAGTCGTAGAACTCGGGGGCGACGCAGATGTCGTCCTCGATGAGGACGGCGGTCTCGTGGCGTTCGAAGAGTCTGTCCATTCCGTCGCGGATGGAGGCGCTCAGCCGAAGTTCTCGCCCGCTCCACGATGACCGGCTCGGTCCAGTCGATGCCTGCCAGCATGCGGCGGACCTCGACGACGTCCGCGCCGTCGGCATCTCCCTCTCGCTCCGTCGGAGAACACGTACAGACGCCTCACGCCGCTCTCGCGCAGGCAGTCCAGCGTGCGGGGCAGCTGCGCGTGGCGGCGGTAGACGAACAGCGCGACCGGCACATCGTTCGCGCCTGTGGAAGGGGAGTTCACGTGACGGCGGAGCTTAGCCGCGCTCGGCGCGTCATCCAGCGCGCTGGAAGCGCTCGGTGACCGCGTGCATGAGCTCGGCGGGGATCGCCCGGAGCGCGAGCAGCGCTCCCAGGTAGACCATGGTCCCCAGGATCGAGGCAGGGAGGCTACTCAGCCCGTGAGGACGGCTATGCCGCCGCCGAGGATCGCTGCGAGCAGGACGCAGAGCGGCACCCGCGGTGAGAACTTCAGGTCCGGCCTGGCAGAGCGCAGGTAGATGAAGGAGCCGGCTGCGACCACGACCTCCGCAATGGCAAACGCGATCGCCGCGCCGCGTGCTTCCAGGCTCGGCACGAGCGCGAACGTGAGGATCACGCTGGCCGCGAGCCCCGCCGCGCTGTTCAGCAGCAGCGCCCGGTGGCGGCGCAGGGCGAGCAGCCCGTACTGGAAGGACGAGCCGACGAACTGCGTTACGAGGGCGAGCGACTCGATCTGCAGCACGATCACCGCGGGGTGACCTTTCGTGCCCGCGAGCACCCTGACGACGAACCCGGACCCGATCGCCAGCGACAGCCCGAGGCCACGCCGACGATGAAGGTGACCTCCATCAGGCGCTCGACGACGTATGCCAGGCGCTCGCTGTCATCGCGTGCGGCCCGCGCGAGCACCGGAAGCGTCGAGCCCACCGTGAGGGCGGGTATCGCGATAAGCACCGAGATGACACTGAAGGCGATCGCGTAGTAGCCGGTCTGCTGGCTGGTGGCCAGCAGGGACATCAGCACGACCGTCATCCGCAGGTAGAGCGTCGCCACGACGACCGCCGCCGCGAACGGCAGCACGGCGCGCATCAGGACCATCCACTCGTCGCGCTGGAACGATGGCCGCAGCGGCATGGAGCCACGCACCAGGACGATTGTCGCGAACAACACGATCACCGACACCGGGACGGCAATCGCCAGGAACGCGAGCAGCTGGGCGCCCGCGAGCACGAGCGCCACGATCGCCCCTACGGAGAGCACCTGGCGCAGGAGGTCCAGTGCCGTGACCCAGCCGAGCTGCAGGCGCACCGAGAGTGGCACGGCGAAGGTTCCCTGGACGACCGTGAGCACCATCCCGATGCCCGCCAGAACCGTGCCGATGACCACGACGTCCGGGTACCCGGCGACCGCGGCGAAGGCGGTGCCGAGCGCCACGCCGATCGCCGTCATCGCGAAACGGACGCCGAGCAGGTTTCGCATCAGGCCGGCCTGTTCCGGTCCCGTTCGCGTCGCGTACTCGCGGACCCCGATCTGCCCGAGGCCGACGTCCGTGACGCCCTGCACGATCGTCACGATCGAGATCACCGTCACGTAGCGGCCGTATTCGCTTTCGCCGAGGTGCCTGATGAGCAGCGGAATCGAGATCAGGCTGAGCAGGACCCCGAGGACATAGCCGGCGACCCGCAGGGCGCTGCCGCGGATCGCCGCCGGCCCCGCTGCGGGCGTGTCCAGCAGGTCCCCCTCGAAGTCGGCCAGCTCGGTCTGCTCGTGGTCGGTGGCCATGTGTCAACGATCCTGCAAATCGGGCTCAAGCGCCGCCCGGCCAGGCTAGAGGATCCAGGCCGGCGGCTATCATCTCGCCATGGACAAGGTCGCGGGCAAGCGCATCCTGCTGACCGGAGGGTCGGGATTTCTCGGCGCCCCCGTGCGCGAGCGACTGGTGCAGGGCGGCGCAGCCGAGGTGTTCTCGCCGCGCTCGGCCGAGTATGACCTGCGCGACCGCGACGCGATCAGGCAGGTGCTCTCCGACACCCGTCCTGACATGGTCGTCCACCTCGCCGCCGTGGTCGGCGGCATCGGCGCGAACATGGCCACGCCGGGGCAGTTCTTCTACGACAACGCGATCATGGGCATCCAGCTGATCGAGGAGAGCCGGCTCTCGCGGGGTCGGGCGCTTCGTCTGCGTAGGCACCGTCTGCGCCTACCCCAAGCACGCCCCGGCGCCCTTCCGCGAGGAGGACCTCTGGAACGGCTACCCGGAGGAGACCAACGCCCCCTACGGCCTGGCGAAGAAGATGCTGCTGGTCCAGCTGCAGGCCTACCGGCAGCAGTACGGCTTCGACGGCGTCTACCTGCTCCCGGTCAACCTCTACGGACCCTCGCGACAACTTCGACGAACGGACCTCGCACGTCATTCCCGCGCTCATCAAGAAGTCCCTCGACGCGCTGGAGAGCAACGCGGAGGAGATCGTCTGCTGGGGCACCGGGCGTGCCTCGCGCGAGTTCCTCTACGTCGACGACGCGGCGGAGGGAATCGTCGCGGCCGCCGCAGGCTACTCGAGCGGAGAGCCCGTGAACCTCGGGTCCGGGCAGCGAGATCACGATCGCGGAGCTCACGGAGCTGATCGCGGAGCTCGTCGGCTTCAACGGCAGGATCGTCTGGGATGACAGCAAGCCCGACGGACAGCCCCGGCGCTGGCTGGACATCTCGCGCGCCGAGCGGGAGTTCGGGTTCCGTGCGGGCACGAGCCTGCGCGACGGCCTGCAGCTGACGATCGACTGGTACAGGGCGCGGCGCGACAGAGACGGCGGGCGTCGCCGGCGGAGCCGGCCTGACCTGAAGTCCCCGGCGCTCAGTCGCGCCAGGCCCAGAGCATTCCGTAGCCGTCGTCGCGATGCCAGATCGTCCTCGACGTGCATGCTGCGCCGCCGCGAGCAGCGCTCTCGGCTTCCGCGCGAGGGTCGGGCCCGGACAGAGGTGGGGGTGATACTCGAGCACCATCGCCGTCGGAGGGTTCTCGGCGAAACGCGGGATCGGCGAGGATCTCCCACTCACCGCCCTCGATGTCAACCTTCACCAGGTCGGCCGCGCCAACCTCGTCCATGACGTCACGCATGTGGATCCGGATCGTCGGACACCGGGGTCGCTTCCTGGCGCGACGACGAACGAGCCCATCGCCCGCCCGGCGGCGAGCTCGACCTCGCCGTCGTGCGCGCCTGCCGCGGCAGCTCACGACGCTCCAGCGACGTGAGAGCCCGTTCTCACGGATCGTCTGCTCGTTGACGCTGCGCATTCGCGGGGTCGGCCTCGTAGCCGACGATCGTCGACCCCGGCCAGTCGAGATGCGCGAATGCGCCGAAGAAGCCGACGTTCGCGCCGAGGTCGAGGATCTTGCCGGGCTCGCCTATCGCGCGCCGCTGACCTCTGCGCCGGGCTCGTAGTCGTGGCGGTGGAATACCTCTGCGAGCGTCGCGCCGTCGTGTGCACGTGTGCCGCAGCGCGACCGTCGATCCCGCTGTCGCGCAGGTGGTAGAGGCTGGACGCCGGGCGTGGCGCAGAAGCGCTCGGACGAAGAAGGTCGGCGACTCCCGGACGAGTCGTGCGCAGATCACGCGCGCCGTGAGCGGCATCAGCGCCGCGCTGCCGGCTGATCCTGTGCAGCAGCGACGGAGCGCCTGCGCGCTCGGCGACGGCGATTGCTCTCCGGTGCCGCTGCGCGCCCTGCAGGCGCGCGCACCGATAGCCACACAGCCGGCGCAGGGCGCGCGGCCCTCGGCTCGAGCGTGACGAAAGCTTCGAATTTGGTCCGCATGTGAGCCGGCGAGCGCGCGGGTCGCAGGCCGCCGGGGGTCAGGAGGGAGGTCGCATTGAGCGGCGTGTGCAGATAGCTCTCGAGCCATCCGCCGAGCTCGCGGTTGCGGTCCGCCTCCGGGCCCTCCCAGTCGGCGCCGCGACGGGCTGCGACGTGCCCGTAGTCGTGGTTCTGGTGGATCACGGTCACGACCGGGGTGATGTCGATCAGCGGCAGGCCCATCTTGAGCGCTCGGCCCATCATCCAGTTGTCCCACCCTGGGCGGCCCACCGCGAACGGAGGCAGGCCGAAGTCGGTGGTGCGGGGATAGAGGAAGTAGTCGCTGCCGCGTCCCTGGTCGAGGGTCCCGTTCTCGCGGGCCCAGTTGGCGAGGGTTGCGGCCTCTGACTTGAAGTCCAGCTGTCTGGTGACGTCGCAGTTCCAGCGCTGACCGATCGCGAGATGGCCGGTGCGGGGCAGTGCAGCGAGGGCATCCAGGAAGTCAGGCAGGAGAATGATGTCCGCGTTCACGTAGCACAGGAAATCGCCCGTACCGCGCGCTGCTGCTTCGCGGAAGGCCCAGTCAAGGAGCGGCGTGCCGAACTCGTTCTTCGCCGGGTCGCCGACATGCTGCACGCCGAACTCGTGTGCTGCCTCAGCGACCCCGGGGTCGTCGCCCATGAGGAGAACCTCGACGTCGGGTCCGAGATCTCGCCAGCTCGCCAGCGCGTTTCGCTGGATCAGAGTGATGTGCGGATCGACGAAGCCCTTGGGGAGAGAGAAGATCGTCAGGCGGGTCAAAGCTCGTGGACACTTACCACATTCGACGAGCCGGCCCCGAACGGATAGTCGGACTCCGGCTCGGAGATGACCCGGAACTGGTAGTTGGCCGGCCCTGCGAACCTGAAGCGGTATGCGGCCCCAAACCGGCCCTGCCGGTCGCTCTGCACGACGTCGAACTCGATCCACGGGCCTCCGACCGCGCGTGCCTCCAGAACGACGAGCTTGCCTGACGGGGGAACGGAACCTCCGAGCAGACGGCCTGCGAAGTGGATGCTCCTGCCGACCCCGGAGACATGCGGTGTCACGGACACGTGCAGGCCCGCACCGACACTCAGCGTGAGCGTCCGGGTGGCGACGGGCAGCGGATCCCCGATATCAGCACGGTAGGAGAAGCGCAGCGTGCGCGAGGACACACCAGCGGGCACGCGCATGGTGAACGACCCGTCTGCCGCCGTCCGCGGGCTCGCCAGCGCGATGGAGGCAGCGCCCGCAGCCGAGGGCCCGGCCTGGACCTCGACCAACGCCCCGGAAATGGGCTGACCGTCCGGCCCGGTGAGCCTGCCCGTGACTGTCTCCGCTCGTCCGAACGGGACCGAGAGCCGCTCAGCATGGGTCCCGCTCCAGGCGACCGTCAGGTTCGCCTGCGAGGTTGCGCCGGTGCCGTTCGGCTCGGTGTCCACCGCGCCCGCGACGGGAGAGCCGGACGGTCCAGCGGCGACGACGGGTGCGACGTTCGACCCATGTCACGAAATGTCCAAAACGAAGCCAAGGTGAGTGTGTGATTCAGTGGGGGAGTTGGCGGGGCGATTTATTCCTTGTGCGTAACTACGCCGCAAGGGCGTCGAATTTCTGTCGAATTGTCTTTCCTTGTAACGGGCGCGGCCCATCTGTTGCAATACAGAGTGATCGAGATCTAAGGCAGTAGCGCCATGAGCAACCAAGAAAGCTTCATCCGCGAGGTCGACGAAGAGTACCGTCGCGAGCAAACAGCCAAGTTCTTCAAGACTTACGGCGTTTATCTTATTGTCGGGGCTTTCGTCGTTCTGGCCATCGTGGGCGGCTATAAATATTGGCAGTCGATTCGCGCCGCCGACGCCGCGCGAGGCGGCGACGCGCTGTCCGCCGCCATCACCTTGATCGAGGCTGGCAATCAGGATGAGTTGGAGCGCGCGCTGGCGTCGCTCGCGGGCTCCGGCCCCGGCGCCTATCGCGTTCTGGCGCGCTTGCACGCGGCGGCGGAAGCGGTTGCAAAGAGGCAATTCGATTCTGCGCTGCAGGATTATAGGGGCGTGGCGGCCGACGCTTCCGCGCCGCAAGGCGTACGCGACTTTGCGCAAATTCAGATCGCGGCTTTGTCGCTCGACAAGGAAAGCTATAGTCGCTGTCTCGAGCCTCGCCGCTTTTCGCTCCGGCACTGGCGAATGGCGGTTTTCGGCCAAGGAAATTTTAGGGCTCGCGGCTTTCAAAGAGGGCAAGAAGGCCGACGCCGAGCGGCTATACGGCGAAATCCTGAGCGACGGATCGGCGCCTTGCGGAATGCGGCAGAGAGCGCAGGTCATGCTGGCCTTGCTCCTTGAGCAGTCGAAGGCGGCTGGTGGGGAATTAACGGGGACAAAGGACGGGGCAAATGAAGCGAAAACGCAGTAACTTTGGCGCAAGCCATACGTTTTTGCTGTTTCAATCCGTTCCTCTTATGGCAGCGATGGCTCTGGCGCTAGGCGGGTGCGAGTTCATGGGACTCAGCGAACCGAGCGTGCCGGGGATTTCGTCGGTCACGTCGATGTTCGACAAGAAGCAGGAGCCGCTTCCCGGCCGGCGGATATCCGTCATAAAAGCCGAAGAAAAAGGGCCATTTCCGGCCCCGAGAGCGCCGGCCCGATCGCGCTGCCGCCTGCCGTCGTCAATGCGTCGTGGAGCCAGCCCGGAGGCGCGGCGAGCAACGCGCCGGGCCATCTTTCCGTCGGCCAAAACCCGCGAACGATATGGACGGTCGACGCAGGCGAAGGCTCCGCCAAGCGGAAGCGCCTGACGGCGATTCCCATCGTCTACGACGGCAAGATCTTCACCATGGACTCCGAAGGAACCGTTCGCGCGATTTCGACCGCGAATGGCGGCGTCGTATGGAGGGTCGCCACCGTCCCCGACGCCAAGACGGGCTTCGATTTTCTGCACCCCTTCAACTCGAATAACGTAGCGCGCGCCGGCTTCGGCGGAGGCATCGCGGCGGACGCCGGAAAAATCTTCGTGGCCACAGGTTACGGCACAGTGCTCGCCCTCGACGCAAATTCGGGCTCGCCCGTCTGGACCAAAAAGCTCGACATCCCGATCCGCGAGGCGCCAACGGCGGCCGAGGGACGCGTTTTTGTCGTGAACTCGGAAAGCGAGCTGTTTTGTTTCAACGCCGCCGACGGCTCACAACTGGGGACCCAAAAGGGGCTTCCTGAAAACGCGGCGCTCTTGACAAGCGCGAGCCCCGCCGTAGCCGGCAACGTCGTGTATGTGCCGTATCCTTCGGGAGAAATCACAGCCCTCGATGTAAAAACCGGGACGCCAAAGTGGACCGGAAGCGCTCGCCAAAGGTAGATCAACTCGGCTACGACCTCGATCGGCGAGGCTGCGCGCCCGGTGGTGGATGGCAACGCCGTTTTTGCGATGAGCCGCGGCGGTCAGTTGATCGCAACCTCGAAGGATAAGGGGTAACGCTTCTGGACGCGCGACATCAGCGGCTCGCAAACGCCGTGGGTTGCGGGAGATACGGTTTTCGTCGTCGATGTGACCGGCAAGTTGATCGCCCTCAACCGCAAAGACGGCAAGGTACGTTGGGTTACGCAATTGCCCGGAGACGGCCGTTGGAACGGCCCGGTCCTCGCCGGAAGCAGGCTTTGGTGACCTCCTCTAAAGGCCAGTTCGTGGGCGTAGACGCGGCTTCGGGAAGCATCGGCGTCCAGAACGATCTTGGCGCGCCTGTCACGATCGCGCCCGTCGTTGCGGAAGGCAGGCTTTTCGTCCTGACAGACGAAGCCAAGCTGATTGCGATGAACTGATCTAAGTGTGGCTCGCGATTGCCTAGTAATTTCGAGGCCAGGTCTCCTTAGGCAATTTCGAGACGCCACACTAAAAGACTTTCCCGTGCGCGCCAACGCGCAACCGTCATGCCGGCCAAGCGGAGCGCGAGCCGGGATCGCAAAAATGCAGGCGCTTCGATGTCTTGCGATCCCGGATAAGGCTTCGCCTTTCCGGGAAGACGGCTGCGGCAATCGCCTTCCCGGGATGACTGCTGCGGCAATCCGTTGGGAAACGCGGCAAAACCTGCTTAAGGCCAGGGCTGGACAGGCTCTCGCTTGACCTCAATTAGAGCTTGTCGAAGGATGAGCTTGTCTCTCATAGCGCGCCTTGGAAGCTCATGGCCTATACCGTCGCCATCGTTGGCCGGCCCAATGTCGGCAAATCGACCATCTTCAACCGCTTCGCAGGCAAGCGGCTCGCGCTTGTCGACGACATGCCGGGCTTGACGCGCGACCGCAAGGAAACGAGCATCCGCATCGGCAAGCATGAGGTCATCCTCACCGACACGGCGGGGCTGGAGGATGCCGAGCCCGGCAGCATCGCGGCGCGCATGCGCGAGCAGTCCGAGCAAGCCATCGCGGAATTCGGACCTTGTCATCTTTGTGATCGACGCCCGCGCCGAACTCACCGCCGTAGACAGGGGCATCGCAACCCTGGTCCGCAGCTCGGGAAAGCCCTTCATTCTGGCCGCCAACAAGTGCGAAGGGCGCTCCTCGGACGGCGGCTATTACGGCGCCTACGAGCTGGGGCTCGGCGAGCCGATCGCGATCTCCGCGGAACACAATCTCGGCTTTAACGATCTCATGCCCGAGGTCTTGAGCCGCCTCAACGCTTTGAGCGAGTTGGAGGAGGCGGTCGAGGATGAGGATGAAGAACAAGCGGACGGCCGCGCCCGCCCGCTAAAGCTCGCCATCGCGGGCCGTCCCAATGCCGGGAAATCGACGCTCGCCAACGCCCTTCTCGGCGAGGAGCGCATGATCACCGGCCCGGAAGCCGGCCTGACCCGCGACGCCATCGCCGCCGAGTTCGAGTGGAAGGGCAAGAAGGTGCGCCTTTTCGACACGGCGGGGCTCAGGCGCAAGGCGCGCATCACGGCGCGGCCGGAGACGCTCGCGGTCGGCGACGCGCTTCGCGCCATTCGCTTCGCCGAGGTCGTCGTGCTTCTCCTCGACGCCGAGACGCCCTTCGAGAAGCAGGACCTCACCATCGCCGACCTTGTGGAGCGCGAAGGGCGCGGCCTTGTCTTCGCGGTGAACAAATGGGATCTTGTGGCGGAGCCGCAGAGCCGCCTCGCCGAGCTGAAAACGGCGGCCGAGCGATCGCTGACGCAGCTTGTCGGCGCGCCGCTCGTGCCCGTCAGCGCGCTTTCGGGCAATGGCCTCGACAAGCTGATGCAGGCCGCTTTCAGGGTCTACGATGCCTGGAACAAACGCATCCCGACAGCCGAGCTGAACCGCTGGTTCGCCTCGGCTCTGGATAAGCATCAGCCGCCCGCTGTTTCCGGGCGGCGCATCAAGCTGCGCTACATCACGCAATCCAACGCGCGCCCGCCGACCTTCATCGTTTTCTCGTCGCGTCCCGAAGCGCTGCCCGATTCGTATTTGCGCTATCTTGTGAACGACCTGAAGAAAGACCTTCGGGCTCGGTCCCACGCCGGTGCGGCTTCACGTTCGCAAGACCAAGAACCCCTATGCCGACGAGGATGGTCGGCAAGGCAAGCGATGAGCGCGCCGGAGTTCTGGTTCTATCATCTCGAACATCAGCCGCTTCAGGCTGTGCTGCCGGTGCTGGTCGAGAAGACGCTCGCTCGCGGCTGGCGCGCGCTGTTACGCTTTTCCACGGCTGAGCGGCTCGACGCCATCGACGGCGCGCTTTGGACCTATCGCGACAAATCGTTTCTGCCGCACGGTTCGGCACGCGACGGCAATGCCGAACGCCAGCCCGTTTTGCTGACGCTCGACGATGCGAATTCTAACGGCGCCGCTGTGCTATTTTTGCTGGAAGCAGCGGAGGAGCGCGATCCGTCGCGCTTCGCGCGCGTCATCCGCCTGTTCGACGACGCGGACGAGGAAGCGAAAGCGCTGGCGAGAGCCGAATGGAAGAGCGCCAAGGCCGCCGGCTTCGAAGTAAGCTATTGGCGGCGGAGGAGAACGGCGCTGGAAGAAATCTGGGTAAATTGCGGCGGGATGCAGCGGCGGCTTTCCTTGACAGGGGCCGCGCCGTGCGACTAAATGGGAGAGACGGGGCCATAGCTCAGTTGGGAGAGCGCTGCAATCGCACTGCAGAGGTCGTGAGTTCGAATCTCATTGGCTCCACCATTGAAATCCAAGCACTCAGTCGCATCCGAAAACCCTCCGTGGCAGAGGGCTTGGGGCATTGTTACAATAGTACGAAGCGCGTTCATATCCGGCTTGCGGCTTCCGTCGCAAATAGAACATTTGCCCACAGGAAGACGCCCAACCGTTAAAAGCCGGGCTCCCATTCACGACGCCGGAACGGCTTGCGAATCGAGTGCGCGCAAATATGCTTTTTGCAGTTGCAAGCAATCTCCTGATCGCCTTGCATCTCTGGACTCTACTTGGGACAGAAGTCTTTTTAAATTCCCTTGGTTAAAAGCCAATCGTCCTTTTGGGGGTAGATATCATATCCATAACCGGAAACATAGGACTCTGCCTCAACCAACTGATCTTTATAATTTCGAAACCTCGAAGTGAACAATTTGAGGAGAGTGATTTCTCGAAATCGAACATCTTTAGCATTTCCAGGTCGTATCCTTCGGTATCGATTTGTAAAAGATCGATATTCTCAATGGACTTGTATTTCATAAGCGTTTCAAAATCGATACATGCAACTGGAATGGAGATAACAACCTGAGAAAGCCTATGCAAAAGCTCTTTGTCAGGACATGAGCGCCCGTATGCCTGTATCGGATAAGAGTTCATCCATTACAAATGAGCTAATGCCTGCAAAATGCGGATACAGCAGGCCTCGCTCAATCGCAAGTCTATCAAAAGAGTATATTTCGCGGATGCCATTGGAGCGATCGATCCGCAATTTAGCTTATATTCGGTCGAGTTGGCATAAAGTTTCTGCAGCTTATCGAAATAATACTTAACTGGCTCTACAATGACGCCTTTCATTTTTCCGGCAACGATATGTCGGCGCAGTGGGTCGGCTAGCTCGCCGTCACATACCCAAACCTGAATGAAAACGATCTCCGATTTCTTGGATTTCAAAAGATCAATAGCGTCATCGAGTGTTATGATCCCCATAAAAGGCCCCCGGCGGATCGATGGTTCGCCTTAATCGTCGGTTTGATATCGATAATGGGCTCCGCCAGGCGCGCTGAATATTGCAAAGCGACATCCACCGGCGTCACCCATCCTACTCTAAACTATGCGCCGGATATATGGTGCGGCTTGCGCGGGCTGCATTGCCCGGGCGCGACCGGTATCCACGGTCACGTTTGTTGATGCAGATTATCTCCTGACAGGATAAACACCTGCGTCGATGCGACTGAATAGGGTGTTCCGATACCCCGTCGAATGTTGAAGCGCATTCCTTCGGGCGGGGCGCGCACGCTCGAGGGAAGGTCTATCGATGCTGGCGCTGACAGCGACGC
>CAVUCP010000011.1:0-38074 GCA_963740075.1 uncultured Solirubrobacteraceae bacterium
GACACCGTGATCTGCCGGTCGATGACCGGAGCCGCGTTACCGGCGGCATCGGTCACGCTCACCTGGAGGTGATGGCTGCCGTTCGTCAGCCCGGCCGTGTCGAACGGCACGTCAACGCTGACGGAGCCCAGACACGGCTTCAGATAGAGAAACGCGGGCATTCCGTCGGTTGTCTGCCCGACGTTGACGCAACGCCCGCCGTTTTCGTTGACGACGGTGCGCTGCACCACGCTTCCGTCAACGGTGAAGACGGCCTGATACACACCGGCGCCAGCATCGCTAGCGCTGAAGGCGATGTCGCTCGTCCCGCTCACCACCGCCCCACTCGCGAGTTCGCCGGTGACGCCGGACGCCGAGGGACCCACATTCTGTTCAAGCGTGAGATCGGCCGCATAGAGGTAGACGGCCGCCGCGTAGTTGCTTGCGTCACCTTTTCCGACCGGACAGTTGTACGCAGCCACACCGCCGCACGAGGCGCTCAGAAAGAGGTCTTGGCCGAGCTCGACAGCAGGTGCCTCAACGAGGTTTGCGGGCGCAAAAGGAGTCGCCTGAGCGCCCTCTCCCGTGAAGCAGGGAGCGACGTACGCACAGCTGTCGAACACTGATGATTGCGTCGGACCCGCCAGCCAGAACTCGTAGGTCGCGTTTACCGCGGCACCACCGTCGGCGTCCCCGGCGCGCCAGAGCGTCGCCGCTGCGATCGTCGCGCCGGGCGGCGCTGCGAACGACCATGTGGCGATGTCCGTGTTCGCTGTGCGGGCCGGCTGATCGCCGAGCGCCGCGAGCAGTCCGCCGGCCGGCTGGGAGCACGTGTCTTCAGCGTACGTGTATGGGCCCTGCGTCGTCCCGGTCCACCCGTCGGCGGGGGCGCTGGCCCCGTCGGGCATCCGGCACGAGTAGACGTGGTACTGCCCCGCGTGGGCGGGTGCGGCGGCGATCCAGGCGGCTGCGAGCATGGGTGCAGCCCACCGCAGCGCGCGCTTCGAAATCCGTTTCGGTCGGAGCATCCATGTCCTTGTCGATTGCGGCCGCTGTGCGACCCCCCCTGCAGTCTCGCACTATGCAGCGAACCGCAGCGGCAGCTCGGCTATCCCGTAGATGCCGGAGACGCTCTCGTAGACGGGTTCGCCGGCGAGCTGCAGCCCGTTCAGGTGCTGCGCGAGGAACGTCAGGCCCTCCTGAAGCTCGGCCCGGGCGAGGTTTGCTCCGAGGCAGTAGTGCACCCCGGCTCCGAATGTCAGGGAGCGCGCGCGGGCGCGGTCGGCGGTGATGTCGAAGCGGTCCGCGTCGCCCTGGTCGATGCCCTCGAGGTCGCGGTTGCCCGTGAACGCGCAGACCATCACGATCGTGTCGTCGGGGAACGTCACGTCGCGGTAGACGACGTCCTCGGTCAGGATCCGCGCCGTGAAGGGCGTGATCGGCTCGTAGCGCAGCGCCTCCTCGACGGCTTGCGCGGCGAGCGCAGGGTCGGCGCCGCAGGGCCTCCCACTGGTCGGGGTGTTCGGCCAGCAGCCTGATCGCGTGCGCGAGCTGCGCCTGTGTCGTGTCGACGCCGCCGACGAGCACGTTGAAGACGAGGTTGATGCACTCGACGTCCGAGAGCCGGTCGCCCTGCTCCTCGGCCTGGATCGAGCCGCGAGATGAGGTCGTCGGCGGGGCTGCGCCTGCGGTCTGCGACCAGCGCGCCTGTGCGTACTCGTAGAACTCGGCGACCGCCTCCTCGATCTGTCGGGAGCTCGCTCGCCATGCTCGCGGCGTCGAACTGCTTCTGGATCCAGTTCGACCAGTGGTGCAGGCGCGGGGCGTCCTCGAGCGGCGCGCCCATCACCGTCGCGATCACCTGCGAGGGGTAGGGCCGCGCGAAGGTCTCGACGAAGTCGCATGGCACCTCCCCGCCGGCTGCGCGCGGCGCCGCGAGGGCGTCCTCGAGGAGTCCGCCCAGGAACTCCCTCATCGCCGGGCGGTAGCGCTCGACCGCGCGCGGGCTGAGAGCGGGGTTGACGAGGCTGCGCAGGCGGGAGTGGTCGGCGCCGTTGACGTGCAGGATGTTGCGCGCCATCTGCTCGTAGAGCGGGCCCTCGGTGACGCCGAAGATCTCGGCGATCTTCATGCCCGGGAAGATCGCCGACCGGGTGCGCAGGAAGAACTCGCCGGCCTCCCGGTCGAGCGTCATGTAGCCGAACGGGCCGCGGGCGAGCCAGCCCTGGGCGCGCGTCCTTTGCCATCGCGCCATGGAAGTGCTCCCCGCGCAGCGACACGTCGGTGTGGTCGAAGGCGGGGAGCTCCAGCTCCGTGACGAGCGCCATGCGCGTCGGCGACTATTTTTTCTTCGGGCTCACTGCGGCCTTGAGGCCGGCACCGGCGGAGAACTTCGGAGCCTTCGAGGCTTTGATTTTCACGCGACTCGCCCGTGCGCGGGTTGACGCCCTGGCGGGCTGCCCTTTTCACGACCGAGAACTTGCCGAAGCCTGTGATCGCCACCTCGTCGCCTTTTTTCAGCGTCTTGCCGACCGTGTCGATGAGCGACTCGATCGCGCGCGCGGAGTCGGCTTTCGTCAGGCCGCTGTCTGCTGCGACCGCCTCGATCAGCTGGGACTTGTTCATACTGGAACTTCCTTTCACTTGGAGTGGGTTCACCTGCATGCGCATCGAACGGCGAGCGCGGAGGCTACCGCGCCAGCTTCTTCCCTGGGTTCAGCAGGCGACTTGGGGTCGAATGCGAGTTTGATCTGCTCGTGTAGCTCGACGCGTCCTCGCGGGCCATTGGGCCTGCAGCCTTCCGCGCTTGACCACCCGATGCCGTGCTCGCCCGCGATCGATCCGCCGAGGGCGACGACCTCGGCTCATGAGCTCCTCCCCGCACCGCCTCCGCTGCGCCGTAGCTCCGCGTCGCTGTCGGGGTCCACGAGCGGTTCGCGTGGACGTTCCCGTCGCCGCCGTGCCCCCAGGCGCAGGAGCGAAGACCGTGCCCGGCGGCGATCTCCTCGAAGCGGCGCAGCCCGTCGGCGAGGCGCTCGAGCGGGAAGACGACGTCCTCGGCGACCTTGCCGCCGCGGCGCCGCTGTCACGACCCCGTTGATCCCGTCGCGCCAGCGCCACAGCGCCCTCGGCGGCCGGGTCGCTGTACCGAGATGGCGGACCGGCGAGCGCCGCGCGCAGCTCCCGCGCTGCGGCGGCGACGTCCTGCGCGCGGTGCCGTCGAGCTCGACGATCAGCGCGAACGCGCGCACCGGGCGGGAAGCTCGCCGGGATAGGAGCGGCCGCCAGCGATCCGAGCGTCTCCCGTCGAGGAAGTCGAGCACCGAGGGGCGCAGCCCCGCCGCGAGGATGCCGGGGATCGCCTCGCAGCCCGCCTGCCGCGGATCGGGCATGAAGATCACCAGCGCCGAGGGCGCTCTCGGGCGCGGGCAGCAGGCGCAGCTGGACGGCCGTGATCACGCCGAGCGTCCCCTCGGAGCCGATCAGCAGGCTCTTCAGGTCATAGCCCGCGACGTCCTTGCGCGCCCAGCCGCCGACCTGCACGAGCTCGCCGGGCGCGAGCACGACCTGCAGGCCCGCGACCCAGCGGCCGGTCACGCCGTACTTGAGGGCGTGCGGGCCGCCGGCGTTCGTCGCGACGTTGCCGCCGATCTGCGACTGCTCGGCCGCGCCGGGGTCGGGGGCGAACATGCAGGCCGTTCTCGCGCGCCAGCCGCTGCACGTCGTGCGGTGCTGACGCCGGCCTCCGGGCAGCATCCGCCAGAGGCCGGGCGTCGAGTTCGCGGACCGCGTCGAGCCGCTCGAGCGAGCACACGATGCCGCCCTCGGTCGGCACCGCTCCGCCGGCGAGCCCGGTGCCCGCCGCCGCGCGCGGACGAGCGGCACGTCGTGCTCGTAGCACCACGCCAGCACGCGCCGCGACCTCCTCGGCGCTGCCGGGCAGCACGACGGCCTCGGCCTGGCCGCCGAGCGCGCGCCGCCGCGTGAGCGTCGCGGTTGTAGGGGGAGTCCGGCGGCGCCTCGAGCACGTGCTCGGCGCCGACGAGACGGCTCAGCTCGCTGCGCATCCACGGCCGAGGCTATCGCTCCGGGTAGCATTGGCCCAGGTCATGGCAGTCGGCGCCAAGCCCTCCACGAGGCCGAGAGCCCTGCGTTCCGCACGCTGTCGGGCGAGCCCGTGCGCGAGCTGTACACGCCGCAGGACCTGCCCGACGGGCGTCGGCGGGCCCGATGACCCGATCGGCAGGCCCGGCGAGTACCCGTTCACGCGGGGGATCCACAGCTCGATGTACCGCGGCCGGCTGTGGACGATGCGCCAGTTCGCCGGCTTCGGCACGAGCGAGGAGACCAACGAGCGCTTCCGCTACCTGCTCGAGCACGGCCAGACGGGGCTGTCGACCGCGTTCGACATGCCGTCGCTGATGGGCCACGACTCCGATCACGTGCGCTCGCTGGGCGAGGTCGGCCGCGAGGGGGTCGCGGTCGACACGCTCGACGACATGCAGACGCTGTTCGCGGGGATCGACCTCGGCGAGGTGTCGGTGTCGATGACGATCAACGCGCCCGCGGCGATGATGCTCGCCTTCTACGTCGTCGCGGCCGAGAGCGACCCCGCGCACCCGACGCGGCCCGAGCAGCTGTCGGGGACGATCCAGACGGACATCCTGAAGGAGTACATCGCGCAGAAGGAGTGGTGCTTCCCGATCGACCCGGCGATGCGGCTGTGCGGCGACATGATCGAGTGGTGCACGCACGCGGATGCCGCGCTGGCATCCCATCTCGATCTCCGGCTACCACATCCGCGAGGCCGGGTCGACGGCCCAGCAGGAGCTCGCGTTCACGCTGAAGGACGGGCTGACGTACGTCGAGCAGGCCGTCGCGCGCGGTCTTGACGTCGACGACGTTCGCGCCGCGGCTGTCGTTCTTCTTCAACGCCCAGATCGACTTCTTCGAGGAGATCGCCAAGTACCGCGCGGCGCGGCGGATCTGGGCGCGCGAGATGCGCGAGACGTTCGGCGCGAAGAACCCGCGCTCGTGGCAGATGCGCTTCCACACCCAGACGGCGGGCGTCAGCCTGACCGCGCAGCAGCCGCTGAACAACATCGTCCGGACGGCGATCGAGGCGCTCGCGGCCGTGCTCGGCGGCACCCAGTCGCTGCACACCAACTCCTACGACGAGGCGCTCGCGCTGCCGACCGAGGAGGCCGTGACGATCGCGCTGCGCACGCAGCAGATGCATCGCGCACGAGACGGGGGTCACGAACACCGTCGACCCGCTCGGCGGCTGCTACTTCGTCGAGGCGCTGACCGACGAGATGGAGCGCCGGGCGTACGAGTACTTCGCGAAGATCGACGAGCTCGGCGGGATGGTGCAGGCGGTCAAGGCGAACTATCCGCAGCGGGAGATCGCGGACGCGGCCTTCGAGCTGCAGCAGGAGATCGACGCGGGCGAGCGGGTCGTCGTGGGCGTCAACAGCTTCGTCAGCTCCGATGAAGAGCCGATCCCGACGCTGCGCGTCGACCCTGAGCTGGAAGCGCAAGCAGGTGGGCCGTCTGCAGGCCGTGCGCGCCCGCCGCGACGGCGCCGCGGTCGAGCGCGTCGCTGGCGGCGCTCAGCGCGAGGCCGCCGCGCAAGAGGGACGAAACCTGATGGACCCGCTGCTCGAGTGCGCCCGCGCGCTCGCCAGCGAGGGCGAGATCATCGAGTCGCTGCAGCAGGTGTTCGGCGACTACTCCGAGACTCCCGTCTTCTGGTCCGCCGTGCCCCGGGTCGCGCCAGCGCCGGGCGGGCGTGGGAGTCGGTGTCCGTCGACGTCCGCGAACGGCCCGCGGGCCGTGCCCCACTGCGCCGGCCGGCTCCTGGACCGTCGCGCTCGCGCCGTGCAGGCCTCTGTCGGGCCGCTCGCGCGCGTCCCACCAGTCGTTGAGGACTGTCGAGGGCGCCGCCGATGATGCCCTCGCGGAAGGCGTGCGTGTCGTTCAGCCGCGGCAGCGGTTCGGCGGGCACCGCGACCTCGAGGAACTCGCACAGCGGCTCGTAGCCTTCGCGCGGGTTCCAGACGAGCAGCCGGTCGGCGGGCACGGTGCGCACTTGACGCGCGCGTGCCAGCGCTCCATCGCGGCGATCAGGCCCTCTTCGGTGGTCGTGTCGCCCGCCAGCGCGCCGGTGTCGTCGTCCCAGGTCATGTGGGTCATCAGTTTGATGTAGCGGTCCCACAGCGGGTCGACGCGGCGCGCGCCTCGCACACGTGGTGCATGACGCGAGTCGCCGAAGTAGACGGCCCACACCGTGTTGCGCATGCTGTTCGCCCAGTCGACGCCGTCGCGTGCGCTGAGGACGACCTTCGCGTCGCGGGTAGTACTCGACCAGCGCCTCGAAGTAGCGCGCGGACGGCCAGTCCACGGCCGAGCGCGCCTCGCCGAATATCCGCTCCCAGTCCGGCTTGCCTTCCGCCGCCGCTTCCCAGAGCGGCAGGCCGCCTCTCGAGGTCGGCCAGCAGGTCGCGCATGTGGTAGCAGGGGCCGAAGCCGAGCGTTTCGAGGGCGAACATCTGCGTGGTCGTTGCCGACCGCGGGAGCCCCGCGCCGATAACTTTCATTGGGGGGCACACACCTTCCGGTCGGTTACGAGGAGGCCCAGCAGTGCGTTCCTTTGATGCATTATTACCAGTTCCGTTTAGCGGCAATCCCCTTACTTACGATCAACTTAGATATGCGAGGACCGCCAGGACGCGGCGGTTGTCGTCCTCGCAGGCGGGAAGGCCGAGCTTGCCGAAGATGCTGGTTATGTGCTTCTCGACGGCTCCGGGGGTCACGACCAGCGCCTCGGCGATGGCCGTGTTCGACCGCCCCTCGGCCATCAGCGCCAGGACCTCGCGCTCGCGGGCGCTGAGCCCGTCCACGGCGTTCGTGCTCCCGCGCCCGCGGGGCGAGCAGCTCGCTGACGACCTGTCTGTCGAGCACGGTCCCGCCGGCCGCCACGCGGTGCATCGCGTCCAGGAACGCGCGCACGTCGCCGACGCGCTCCTTCAGCAGATACCCGATGCCGGCGCCGTCGTCGCCGATCAGCTCGCTCGCATAGGCCGTCTCGACGTACTGGGAGAGCACGAGCACACCGAGTGAGGGGCGGCGCCTGCGTGCCTCTATCGCCGCGAGCAGGCCCTCGTCTTTATGGGTGGGCGGCAGCCGCACGTCGACGATCGCGAGGTCCGGGTCGTGCCCGGCGATCGCCCTGAGCAGGCCGGGGCCGTCCTCGGCCTGGGCCACGACCTCGATCTCGTTCTCGCGCAGCAGCGCCACGAGTCCCTCGCGCAGGAGCGCGAGGTCCTCGGCGATGACTACCCGCAAGGAATGCTCACCTCGAGCAAGGTGCCCTCGTTCGCCGGGCTGTCGATGCGAAGGCGCCCGTCGAGTGCCTCGACGCGGGCCCGCAGCCCCGCGATTCCCGATCCCTGAGCATCCGCGCCGCCGCACGCCGTCGTCGCCCACGGACACCAGCAGGCAGCGCTCGTGCTCGCGCAGGACAACCCAGCTGTGCTGTGCCGAGGCGTGCTTGGCGGTGTTGGTGAGGGCCTCGGCGATCACGAAGTACGCGGCGTTCTGCACGGACGGGGCGAGCTGCCGGTGGGTGTCGGCGTCTATCGACGTGCCGAGCCCGTAGCGGGCCGCGAGCGAGTCGACAGCGGCGACCAGGCCTCTGTCTGCGAGCAGGGGCGGCACGATCCCGCGCGCGAGATCCCGCAGCTCGGAGATCGCCAGGCGCGCCTCGGTCTGGGCGTCGCGGATCAGCCGGCGGACCTCGGGCTGATCGGATGCCCGCATCTCTGCCCGCCCGAGCTGCAGCGTGAGAGCCACCAGGCGGGCCTGGGCACCGTCGTGCAGGTCACGCTCGATGCGGCGAAGCTCGGCGGCCTGCGCGTCGACGGCCTGCCTGCGGGTGCGCGTCAGCATGTCGATTCGTGCCCGCAGCGCGCGCCGGCCGCGGGCCACGAGAACCCGGTCGTGCAGCGCGAGCAGCGAGTAGGCGCTGCCGGCGGTCGCGAGCCCGAACAGGGCCCAGGTCGGCCAGAACACGCCGACTCCGGCGAGCAGGTAGGTCAGCAGCCACGTCGCCATCAGGATCACCGCCGCGACGCCGATCGCAACCCACACGCATGCGACGCGGCGCACGGCGCCCGCGGGGCGCCGCCATGCCCATCCCGCGGCCCAGTCGACGAGCACGACCACGCCGAGCCCGAGCCACGCCCACGCCGGCCAGAAGTACCCCTGCCCCGCGAGCGCCCAGATGACGCCGAGCAGCACCGCGGACAGGAACGCCACCCGGCGCTCGATGGAGCGTGCGTACTCGCCGACCGAGAGCCCCGCCGCGAGCGCCGGCATCCACCGGCGCGCGGGCGGTACGCCCTTTATCGAGAGGCTGACCGGAAGGCGTGCGCGTCCGTCCACAGAGCAATGGTCGCACGCGGCGCTCCGGCGGGTGCGCTCAGGCGCGAGATCGCCTTTGCCGCCCGCCGCTCGGGGCTCACCCGCTGGACGTCCCACACGAGCCCTGCGCGCTCCATGCCGAGGATCACGAGACCCGAGAGGTCCAGCTCGCCGCGCCGCATCCCGTGGAATGCGGAGGTCGGGAACGCGTGGTGGTTGTTGTGCCACGCCTCGCCCATCGAGAACGGCGCGAGCCATGCGAGGTTGCGGGAATGGTCGGTCGTCGCGTAGCGCCGGCGGCCGAAGAAGTGGCACAGCGAGTTGATGCTGTAGGTGACGTGGTGAAGGACCATCACCCGCACCACGCCCGCCCACAGCAGCGCCTCGAGGCGGCGGCGAGCGTACCGCCGATCAGCCATCCGAGGCCGAACGGGATCGCGAGCCCCACGAGCGACCAGAGGATGAAGGTCCTGTCCACGAAGGAGACGACCGGGTCGGCGATGAGATCCGGCGCGAAGCGTTCGCGTGCCCCGCGCTGCTGGTGGTCGAACAGCCAGCCGACATGCGCGTGAGCAGGCCGCGCAGGGCGCCGCGCCAGCCGCCGCCGTGGTCGACGTGCGGGCTGTGCGGGTCCCCGAGCCGGTCGGAGTAGGCGTGATGCTTGCGATGGTCGGCGACCCACGAGATGACGGGGCCCTCGATCGCCATCGTGCCGCAGCATCGCCAGCGACGCCGCGCAGCCAGGCGCTGGTCTTGAACGCGCGATGCGTGAACAGGCGGTGGAAGCCGATCGTGATGCCGAGGCACGTCGGGACGTAGAGAAGGACGAACAGCGCGACATCGATCCAGTGCAGCGTGTTGTTCCAGGCCTGCAGGACCGCCAGCAGGAGCACGAGCGGGGGAAGGACCGTGATCAGGCCGGTGATCGCCCGGTCGAGGTTCTCGAGGACCGGCTCCTGGATCTCCTCCGGGGTCGGGCCGTCCGGTGTGGGGGCGGGCTCCGGTGCGGGTTCGCCGGCGGATTGCCCCGCGGGCCGTCGTGCGGCAACGCTCATCGCCCCTCGCATTCTCCGAGCGCCGTGCGCGGCTGTCGATGTGGCCGCCCACCGGATCGCCGAGGGTGTCCCCCCAGTCGGGGTGGGGGAAACCGGAGCCGGCGGGACGCCGGCCGCGGCCTCAGCGGACGTCGAGGACGATCTTGCCGGTCGCGCGGCGCTCGTCGAGCGTGCTTGAGCGCGTCGGCGGCCCGCTCGAGCGGGAATCGCTCGCCGATGATCGGCCGGATGAAGCCCTCGTCGATCATCTTCGCGAGCGCCGCCCGATCCGGCGTGTGACGTCGGGCTTGGCCATCACGTACGCGCCCCAGCCGGCTCCGACGACCTCCGTGTTGCCGAGCAGCAGGCGGTTGACCTTGACCTCGGGGATCGAGCCGCCGGTGAAGCCGACGACCACGAGGCGTCCGTCCTCGCGCAGCGAGCGCAGGCTGTCGGTGAAGCGGTCGCCCCCGACGGGGTCCAGGACCACGTCGACACCGCCTCCGGAGAGCTCCTTGACCTCGTCCTTCCAGCCGTCGCCGACCAGCACGACCTCGTCGGCTCCGGCGGCGCGTGCGACCTCGCCCTTCGCCTCGGTCGAGACGAGCGCGATGGTGCGCGCCCCGGCCGCCCGCGCGACCTGGATCGACGCCGTGCCGACGCCGCCCGCGGCACCGTGGATCAGGACGGTCTCGCCCGCGCTCAGGCGCCCGCGCATCAGCAGCGAGAAATAGGCGGTGTGGTAGTTGAGGATCAGCGCCGCCCCCTGGGCGAAGTCGAGCTCGTCGGGCAGCGCGAAGACGAAGAACTCGGGTGCCACGGCGGTCTCGGCGAAGCCGCCGAGCGCGCAGAACGCCGCCACCCGCTCGCCCGCGCGGACGCCGGCGTGCTCTGGTGCGCTGATCACGACGCCGCCCACCTCGCTGCCGGGTATGAACGGGAGCGGCGGTTTGAGCTGGTACATGCCGCGGCTCTGGAGGAGCTCGGGGAACGAGACGCCCGCCGCGTGAACCTCGACGAGCACCCCCTCGCCCGGCGTGAGCATGTGCGAGGCCTCGGGCTCGGGGACCTCGACGAGCTCGAGTGCCGTGTCCGGGCCGGTCTCCTGGGTGATCTGGATCGCTCTCATGCGCCGGATTATGTCCGAGCGGCCCGGGTGCGGCTGTGACCCTGCCTCATGCGCGCACCGCGACACCGAGGATGTGCGGAGCCGCGGGCATCATGCGCGCGGGACTGTAGGCGAACCGCTCGCACGAGAGGACCTGGAATCCGGCCTGTTCAATGGCGCTGCGCGTGTCGCGCGAGAGGTTGCAGCCTCCTGCCAGGTGAGGCCACAGCGTGGCGTCCGCGAGTTGCTGGATGCGAGCCTCCCGCGTCCTGCCGGACCGCACGTGCTCATAGAAGCGGAGCTCGCCGCCGGGCCGTATCGCCCTGTGCAGCTCCGCGAGCGCCAGGCGCTGGTCGGGGACCGTGCAGAGCACGAGCGAGGCCACCCCGGCGTCGAACTCGCCATCCGCAAACGGCACGTTGCCGGCGTGCCCGTCGATGACGCTCACGCGGACCGGCGCCCGCGAGGCCTCGCGCATCGCGTGTCCGCGCAGGTGCGGCTCGGGCTCGAGCGCGACGACCTCCGTGACCTGCGGCGGATAGTGCGCGAAGTTCGATCCGAGGCCTGCGCCGATCTCGATCACGCGGCCCCGGCAGCCGGCGAGCATCCGCCGGCGGTGCTCGGCCGCGCCGCGGGTTTCGGAGTCCCTCGCGACACGCGCGTACAGCCGCGCGAAGATCGGGTTGCTGACGCGTTGTGGGGTTGGAGGGCTTGCGCTCATGTGCAGCGGATGGTCGGCCGGCGCATGGTGCGCCGCCGCCGCTCGCTCATAATCGTGCATTCCCGCGCTGCGCGCTCTCCGCGTGCCACGCCGCCAAACATCTATGAAAGGCCAGGCCATGGCGAATGTTCTGTGTGTCCTGTATGACGATCCGGTGGATGGTTTTCCGCCGGTGTATGCGCGCGATGGGATCCCTGCTGTCGCGGGCTATCCGGGCGGGCAGAGCGCTCCGTCTCCGCAGGGCCTCGGTTTTCGTCCCGGTGAGCTCGTGGGATGCGTGTCCGGCGAGCTGGGGCTGCGCGAGTTCCTGGAGGCGCGCGGGCACACCCTGCTGGTGACCTCCGACAAGGATGGGCCGGACTCGGTGTTCGAGCGGGAGCTCCCGAACGCGGAGGTCGTGATCTCGCAGCCGTTCTGGCCGGCGTACCTGACGGCGGAGCGCATCGCGAAGGCGCCCAACCTGAAGCTCGCCCTGACAGCGGGAATCGGCTCTGACCATGTGGACCTGCAGGCGGCGATGGACGCCGGCGTGACGGTCGCGGAGGTGACGTATTCGAACAGCATCAGCGTCGCCGAGCACGTCGTGATGATGATCCTCGCCCTGGTGCGCAACTACATCCCGTCCCACCAGTGGGTGCTCGACGGGGGCTGGAACATCGCGGACTGCGTCTCGCGCTCCTATGACCTTGAGGGCATGCAGGTCGGCAGCGTCGCGGCGGGCCGGATCGGCACGGCGGTGCTGCGGCGCCTGAAGCCGTTCGACGTGGGGCTGCACTACACCGACCGCCACCGGCTGCCCGCCGATGTGGAGCAGGAGCTCGGCGTCACGTTCCATCCGACGGCGCAGGAGATGGTCGGGGTCTGCGACGTGGTGACGATCAACGCGCCGCTTCACCCGGAGACCGAGAACCTGTTCGACGCGGGGCTGATCGGCCAGATGAAGCGCGGGTCGTATCTGATCAACACGGCACGCGGAAAGATCTGCGACCGCGACGCGGTGGCCGCGGCGTGCGCGAGCGGGCAGCTCGCCGGGTATGCCGGCGATGTGTGGTTCCCCCAGCCGGCGCCCGCCGACCACCCGTGGCGGTCTATGCCCCACCACGGGATGACGCCCCACACGTCGGGCACGAGCCTGTCCGCGCAGGCGCGCTACGCCGCCGGCACACGGGAGATCCTGGAGTGCTGGCTGGACGCAAGACCCATCCGCGAGGAGTACCTGATCGTCGACGCAGGCCGCCTCGCCGGCGCAGGAGCCCACTCCTACAGCGAGGGGAACGCAACCGCAGGCTCCGAGGAAGCCGCACGCTTCCGGGGCTGAGCCACCTCAGTCGACGTGCAGCACGGCCTTGCCGGCGATGCGGCGCTCCATCAGCGCCTCGATCGCAGCGGCGGCGGAGCGCCAGGAGGACTCGTGGTCGATCGAGCAGTCCAGCCGGCCGGCGGCGACGAGGTCGGAGCGAGGCGGCCGAGATCGCGCCGCCGGAGCGCGCACGGCTGCACTCGGCGAAGCAACAGCCCGTGGAGCGCGCGCCGGGCGCCCGGCCGAAGAACGAACGCGTGGGGAACTCCACCGGCGCCGGGTCGCTGGAGGAGAAGGAGACGACGTTCCGAACGGCGCCACGCGCTGGATCGCGCTCCCGAGGCTCCGTCCGCCGACGCCCTCGATGATCGCATCGAACTCCTCGACCATGCGCTCGTGCAGTGTCGGTGAGGATCTCGTCTGCATCCGAGGTCGAAGGCCACGCGCCCTCTCGGCGCTGGCGGAGAGGGCCGTGACGTGTGCCGCCCGCCATGGTCGCGAGCTGTACGGCGAAGCGGCCGACGCCGCCACTGGCGCCCGTGACGAGCACGCGCGGCCCAGTACCGGCCCGATGATGTCCAGGGACTTCAGCGCGGTCAGGCCCGCGACCGGCAGCGTCGCCGCCTGCGCATCGCTCACCCGTCCGGGAGAACGGCAAGGGATCGCTGTATGATCGCGGCGAGCTCGGCCCATGCGCCGGCGAGCGACATCCCGACGACGCGGGCCCGGCGGCGGGCCGCTGCCGTCGGGCGCAGCACGCTCGACGACGCCGGCAACGTCCCAGCCGGTGAGCTCACCGGCGTCCATCTCCGCCAGGCGACGGCACTCGCCGCGGTTCAGCGAGAACGGCGCGGACCCGCACGAGCGTCTGGTTGTGGTGCGGCTCGGGGTCGGCACCTCGGTCAGCCCCACGTTCCCGGGCGCGCCGGGGATGCGGCCAGGGCCAGCACGCGCTCGATGATACGCGCGCGGCCGGGTCAGTCGTAGCGGGCGACCGTGAAGGCGATCAGCACCGGGACGGTGAGTGCGAAGACCACCAGGGAGGCGGTGAGCACGATCAGCGGGCCGCCGCTCGTGTTGTTGCGCAGGAACACGTACTCGATCAGTCCCGCGATGATCAGGTAGGCCAGCAGCGCCCACCTGCCGACCTCGATGAAGCGGTTCCATGCGAAGCCCTCGGTTCTCGCCAGGGCGATCACGTTCCCTGCGAGCAGCAGCGCCGAGAGCGCCAGCAGCGCGATCGCCGGCCCGAGCGGGACGTGTTCGGGCAGGTGGGCGGAGAGGTAGATGACGGCCGCGACGATCAGCGCCAGCGAGAGCATCCCGAGCTGCGTGACCGGTGGCAGTCGCCTCTCGCTCATGCGAAGGCACCGAGCTGGGTCATGATCACCAGCGTCGCGACCTGCATCAGGCCCGTCGCCCCGGCCGTGTAGATGAAGCGCTTCATCAGCTTCTCGATGACCGCGGGGTTCGGCTGGGGCTTCTTCATCTCTGTCAGCACGGCGATGTTCGCCGGCTCGAGCAGGCCCAGTGCGATCACGGCCATTACGCCGACGACGATGTAGCTGGCGACGATCCAGCCGTGCATGTGGAAGCTGGTCAGGTTGTAGCCGAGTTGCGTCGCGAGCTGCCATCCGGCGGCGAGCGTCACGGTGACGGCGGTCGGCATGATCAGCACCATCTTCGGCATCAGCCGCGTCGTGAACTCGACGCGAGCCGGGATCGACATCTTCCCGATGATCGGCCCGAGCACGAAGCCCAGGAACAGGTCGACGATCGTCCACGTGGCTCCGCCGACGACGTGCAGGAACATCAGCGGCCAGAGTTCGTTGACCGCGATCGCGACGACCAGGACCAGCACGACGAACGCGACGATCGGCAGTCCCGCGCGCGGGACTATTTCGAAAGTCGGGTTTGGTCATCCCGGCGGGCGGTCCAGCCTCCGCCGCGGGCCCCCCGGGTGTGGTTACGACCGCCTGCGCCACGCCGGGAATGTACCGAGAGTGGGGGCGGAGCGCTAGGCCCGCTCGCTCAGCCCGCCGACGGCGTGTTCGGGTGCGTCGGCGCGCACCCATGTGACGGCGCCGGTGATCGCCGAGACGAGCAGCACCGACAGGCCACGCGCCGATCGCGAGAGCGAGGACATGCGAGAGGACGAATGCGCTGAATGCGACACCTGTCGAGGATCGCCGCCGTCCTCCCGTCGCGCCGCGTGTACCACTCGCGCATGCACCACAGGCCGCCGACGCGAGCACCACGCCGCCGAGCGGGCGCGAGCCGGTCCCGGCCGCAACCGCGAAGCCGACGATCAGCGAACCGGAGATGACCGGCGCTGTGGGTATCCGTCGCATCGGCCAAGCGTAGCGGTGCGGCGAGCCTGCCGGGCCGCGAGGCGATTCTCCGCGGAGCCGTGTGCGGATAAATACGGATGAGCGCCGCAACAGGGCGACCTTAGGATCGCCAAACATGCGCAAAGCGAGCAGAGGAGGCTGGTCTTGACCGGCGCCGGCGTGGCCGTGTTGGCTGCGGTCTTCAACCTGAATCATCCCGCCCACACGGTGGACTGGAACTTCATCCACCTCTCGGCCGCGAACGTGATCGTGATCTGCCTGATGATCGTCGTGTTCTTCCTGGCGCTGGTGGTGCCGTTCCCCGGCGCCGCGAAGCGCCGCAGGGGTATGTCATGAGCTCCGCCCCGCACGACGCCGTCGCACTCATGGACGGTCAAAGTCCGCGAGAAAGCCGTCGATGCGCTGCCGCCGGACCGGCTCCTGCCCGACGGGCAGCCGACCTACGTCGCGTCATGGATCTACGTGTTCGGCGTCGCGAGCATCGCGTCGCTGATCGTGATCATCGCCTCGGGCATGCATCCTCGCGCTGAAGGGACCCGCCTGGTGGCACTACACCAGCATCGGGCACTTCTTCAACAGCATCCACCTGTGGGCCGTCGAGCTCTTCTTCTTCGTGATGGTCGTGCACCTGTGGGGCAAGTACTGGATGGCGGCATGGCGAGGCGGGCGCGACCCGCGTGTGGATCACGGGCGCGATCACGTTCCTCGTCGCCGTCCCGGCTGCGCTGACCGGCTATGTCTCCCAGCAGAACTTCGACGCGCAGTGGATCTCCACGCAGGCGAAGGACGCGCTCAACTCGGTGGGTATCGGCTCGTTCTTCAACGTCACCAACTTCGGACAGATGTACAGCTACCACATCCTGATCCTGCCGATCGCGGTCGTGGCGCTCGTGAGCGGGCATGTGCTGCTCGTGCGCCGCAACGGGGTTGTGCCGCCCTTTGAGCTCGAGTCAAAGCTGGGGACCGCGAAACCCGCGGCTCCGCCCGCTGCTCCCGAGCCCGCAGGCAATGCGCCGACGGCGACGGGAGGACAGTCATGAGCATCTTCAAGACCGAGGAGCAGACGCCGCCGTGGAAAGGGCGCTACTACCCGTACGACCTCGTCAAAGAGCTGTGCATAGCGGTCGGCGTGATCGGGCTGCTCGCGGTCCTGCTCGCGATCGCGTTCTCATCCCCCGACGAGAAGCCGAGCACGATCGCGCAGTGGTCGTCCCAGCTTCCCGCCGACTTCGCCACGACGGCAGCCAAGGAGCTCGCGGAAACCAGCGACACAGCCGAATATGGCCCCCCGTACAACCACAGCTCCGGGAGCGTTCAGCATTTCTTCGTCCTGCACCCGCAGCGGTGGCTCGGCGTGAGCCATCCGATCAACACGGCCGAAGACTACGTCGTCAAACCGCTCGAAACTGTGCCCAACGACCCGACGCTCCAGAGTGCGCTCGCCGAATACAAGGCCGCACCCGAAAAGCAGAAAAAGGAATGGGCGGAAGCGTACGCCAAGCCGCTGGAAGAATACGAAACAGCCAATGAAGAAAAGAAGGCTCCACCGAGCACCGTGACCGTGAACTCGTCGGCCGGAACGGTCTCCGTGAACGTCAAGGGCGCAGGGCCGGTCCCGGTGATGATGGCCAGCCTCGCCGCCCTCGCCAAGAGCGGCGGCCTGGAAGGCGGCCTGGTGAGCAGCAAACAGTTCTTCCAGACCGACTACACCAAGCCGCTGCTGTTCATGGCGGACGGCGGGCTGCTTGCCGAACGCGCCGAAACCGACCACCTGCTGGGGGACCAGTGGGGGCTGATGAACGAGACCGGCAGCTACCCGGGCCAGCCGTGGCTCTGGCTGTACGCGCTCTGGTACCAGGTGGAACCGATGAAGTCCTCGCCGAACGCGGACATCCAGGTGCTGCTCATCATGGGACTGCTCAGCACCGCGTTCATCCTGATGCCCTTCCTTCCCGGCATCAACCGGATCCCGCGCTGGATCCCGATCTACAAGCTGATCTGGCGCGAGCACTATGCGGCGGCCCCACCGACGCCGCCAGCACCAGAGGCGTAGCGGGAGCCCCATCTCAGGGCACCGCCGGCCGGCCACCCACGGGTGCGTCGTCCGGCGGTCTGCCTGGCCCCGTCGCTAGGTGGCTATGAGCCCGCGCTCGAGCGCGTAGCCGACGAGCTCGGCGCGTGTGGAGACGCGGAGCTTCTGCTGGATATGCGAACGGTGCGTCTCGACCGTGCGCACGCTCAGATAGAGCTGGCCCGCTATCTCCGAGTTGGTGTGACCCAGGGCGATCAGCCTCAGGACGTCGAGCTCGCGGTCGGAGAGATCATCCGGCGGTCCGGGCGGGGGCTCGGAGGCGATGCGCGCACCGAGCCTCGGTGTCAGGTAGCTCTCGCCGGCAGCCGCGCGCCTGACGGCCTCGACGAGTTCGTCGTCGGCGGCCTCCTTCAGCACGTAGCCGAGCGCTCCGCCGCCGAGCGCCTCGCGTGCGAACGCCGGCTCCTGCTGCATCGTCAGCACGACGATCTGGGTCTTCGGCGACTCGGCCCGGATCTCGGGGATCGCCTCCAGGCTCGACCCGCCGGGCATGTTCAGGTCGAGCACCAGCACATCGGGATGGTGTCCGCGCACGTACCGGCGCGCGCTCTCGACGTCGCCTGCCTCGGCCACGACCTCGAGGTCGCTCTCGCTCTCGAGGACCATCCGAAGCCCGCTGCGTACAACGGCATGGTCGTCAGCGAGGACGATACGGATGCCCTCCGAGCCTGCCGGCGTACCGCCTGCGTCCCCATTCTCTGGCAAGTCTTGCTCGCTCACATACGTGACGGTATCTGCTTGTGCGGCTGCGCGGCGGGCAGGTACCGGCCCCGCAGCGTCGCTGGTGCCAGTTCTATCAGGCTCCCGCGGGAGCCTGCAAGCTCTCCGAGCCGTCGCTCGCCTCGTCCTTTGCGGCCGTTGCAGCGCGCGGGAGCACGAGCAGCCCGCATCGAGCATGGCGCTCCAGGTAGTCCGAGGTGCTCCCGATCACCAGGCGCTTGACCGGGCCGTAGCTGCGCGAGCCGATCACGAGCAGGTCGACCTCGTCGCCGAACGCCGCGAGCTCCTCGCCGCTGAGGCCGTATACCGCGCGCCCCTCGACTCCCTCGAGCTTCTGCATGCGCGTGTTCGCGTCCGCGAGGATCTCGTCGAGGCCGCCCCCGGCGGTCGGGACCATCAGCCCGGTGTAGGCGTAGGTGGGTATCGCGACGACCTCCAGCGCGAGGATGCTCGCCCGCGTCGGAGCGGCGACGTCGCGTGCGCAGTCCAGCGCGGACTCGCTCTCGGGCGAGCCGTTGTAGGCGACGCCGATCTTCGCCAGGGGAGTCGGATGCTCCGCGTAGCCACGCTGGGCGATCGCGACGGCGCACGGCGCGCCGTTCAGTGCGGCCCGTGTGTCATCGCCGAGCATCACGCGTCCGAGTGCGCTGCGGCTGCACGAGCCGACGACGATCAGGTCCGCGTCCTGCTCCTCGGCGCGGGTGTGCAGCCCCGCTCCGGGCGAGCGGGCGACGATGCTCGCGAGCGACGCGTCCTCCAGCTCGGCGGTGTGGCGCTCGCCCTCGAGCAGCTTGACGGAGGCGTCGTGCTCCTGGTTGACCACGCCCGGCTCGACGGCGTGCAGCGGATGGAGATTGCCCGAGTGCACGTGCGCGAGCGTGAGCTTCCCGTCCGCGGCGACAAGCCGCGAGGCCAGCGTTATCGCGTCGCGCCCGTTGGGCCCCCCGTCGACTCCGACCAGCACGTTCTTGAACATGGAGCGTCTCCTTGAATAGCTGCCTGCGATGCTAGGCCGAAAGCGCCGGCGACGCGTCCGGAAATAGACACAGCGGCCGTTGCGGACATCTACGCAGATCCCGGGGCGTTGAGACACTACCATTCCACACGTGCCGGGCGAGCCGTCTGCGGGCCCCGATCCGCCGAGTAGAACGCGGCCCGATCCCCATCCCCCTCTGCCGCGCGACAAGCGCGGGTGGCAGACGCAGCCCGCGCCGGACGGACGGGGCATGCCAGAGCACGAGCCCACAGGCCGCCCGGCCCACCGCAGGCCGGGGTTCCTGTGGTTCGTGCTGATCGTCATCGCGATCAACTGGATCTCGGTACTGCTGTACACGCCCTCGAGCGGCGAAACGCGGGTGACGGTCCCCTTCAGCCCGTACTTCCTGTCGCAGGTCAAGGCGGGGGAGGTGAGCTCGATCTCCTCGAAGGGCGACACGATCGAAGGCAACTTCAGGTCCAAGCAGCGCTACCCGGCGAACGACGCGAAGGCGAGCGAGACGAAGCTGTTCTCCACGGAGGTCCCGACGTTCTGGAACGGCAGCGAGCTCTCGGCGGTGCTTCAGGAAAAGGGCGTGCAGATCAACGCGAAGTCGACGTCCTCCAGCGAGTCGCTGATCACCGAGCTGCTGCTCGGGTTCGGCCCGACGCTGTTGATCGTCGGCCTGTTCGTGCTGCTCGCACGCCGCGCGCGCGAGCGCGGCGGGCGGGATGGGCGGCCTCGGCGCGTTCGGAAGCTCGAAGGCGCGCCGCGTGGACCCGGAGACGATCCGCGTCACGTTCGCCGACGTCGCAGGCATCGACGAGGCCAAGGCCGAGCTGTCGGAGATCGTCGACTTCCTGCGAACTCCCGAGCGCTATCGGGCGCCTGGGGGGACGCATGCCCCACGGGGTCCTGCTCTCGGGTGCGCCCGGCACCGGCAAGACGCTGCTCGCTCGCGCCGTGGCGGGAGAGGCCCACGCAGCGTTCTTCTCGATCTCGGCCTCGGAGTTCATCGAGGCGATCGTCGGCGTCGGCGCCTCCCGTGTGCGCGATCTATTCGCGAAGGCGAAGGAGGCGGCCCCGGCGATCATCTTCATCGACGAGCTCGACGCGATCGGCCGCTCCCGCCAGGGCTCGGTGTCCGTCACCGGGGCAAACGACGAGCGCGAGCAGACGCTCGACCAGATCCTCACCGAGATCGACGGATTCGAATCATCCGAGGCCGTGGTGGTGCTCGCGCGCGACGAACCGCCCTGACATCCTGGACCCCGCGTTGCTGCGCGCCGGGCGCTTTGACCGACGTGTGGCGGTGCAGCCACCGGACCGCTCGGGCCGCGAGGCGATCCTGCGGGTTCACACGCGCTCGATCCCGCTCGACGCGGACGCCGACCTGCAGGCGATCGCGGCGAGCACTCCGGGAATGGTGGGAGCCGACCTCGCGAACCTCGCGAACGAGGCTGCGCTCCTGGCCGCGCGGCGCGGGCACGAGAAGGTCAAGATGAGCGATCTGACGGACTCGCTGGAGAAGATCATGCTCGGCTCGCCGCGAGGGATCGTCCTCTCGCCCGCCGACCGCGAACGCACCGCCTACCACGAGTCCGGGCATGCGCTCGTCGGAATGCTCACCCCGGGTGCCGACCCGGTGCGCAAGGTGTCGATCATCCCGCGCGGGATGGCGCTCGGCGTGACGCTCGCGACACCGGACAGCGACCGCGTTTCCTACTCCCTGCAGGAGCTCGACGCGAAGATCATGGTCGCGCTGGGGGGACGCGTCGCGGAGGAGGTCGTCTTCGGGACGATCACGACGGGAGCGGAGTCCGACATCCAGCAGCTCACGCAGGTCGCGCGGCACATGGTCGGCGTGTGGGGGATGAGTGACGCGATCGGTCCCGTGGCGGTGCTCCCGGAGGACGACCGCGGCCCGTTCATGCCGGGAGCCGGCGAGACCTCCGAGCACACCCAGCGGCTTGTAGACGACGAGGTCCACAGGCTCGTGCAGGACGCCCACGAGCACGTCACCGCGCTGCTCACCGAGCACCGCTCGCAGCTCGAGGGACTGGCCAGGGCGCTGCTCTCGGCCGAGACGCTGGATGCGCCGCAGGCGTACACAGCCGCCGGGCTCGCCGAGCCCGACCACGGGCCCGCGGGCGACGGCGCGCCGGTCGCCGAGCCCTCCGGCGCCGGCTGAGCTCAGCCGGCGACGGGGGTCTGCGCCGGCGCCTGCTCGCGTGCGCCGAGCCTCTCCACGCCGAGGGTGCAGACCCCGAGGCTGACGATCGCGGCGACGACGATCGCGGTGGCCACCGCGGGAGTGATCACGTGCTCTGCGATCCCGAGCGAGGCGACGGCCGCGGGCACTCCGAGCTGGGCGCTTGCAGCCAGAGCACCGGCGGCCGGCCGGCGCAGGACAGCCGCCGCGAGGAGACGGATGCCCACTGTGAGCACGGCGAGCGCAGCGGCGAGCCCCAGCAGGGAGGGGCTGCTGAGGACCCCGCCGAGATCCAGGCGCGCGCCGAGGACCACGAAATACAGCGGGATGAAGAACCCGTCTGCGATCCCGCGCGTCTGCGTCGAGAGCCGTTTGGGGCCGCCGACGAGCGCGACCATCACACCGGCCGCGAAGCCTGCGATCAGGATGCTCGTGCCGCCCTTCTCGGCTATCCACGCGAGCACGAACAGCGCGAGCAGCGAAAACCGCAGGTCCAGCGCCCAGTGGCGCTGCTTGGACCTGTGCCTGACGCGCTGAACCCATGCGGCGCCGCCGAGCGCGCGTGCCGTCAGGAGCAGCAGGCCGGCGGCAGCCGCGACGAGGACGGCGGCGATCGCGGCGTGTCCGGTTCGTGCGGGCTGCAGGACGACGGGCACTGAGATGATCGTGAGGACGTCGGCGATCGTGACCTGGGCGATCACCCGCATCACCTCCGGTCCCGCGAGCCCCGCCTCCTCGATGGCGGGCACCAGCACAGCGGCAGACCCGGACGCGAGCACGACGGCGTAGAGGGCGCCGTGCCCGGCACCGGCGATCGCCGAGGCGAGCAGGCCCGCCGGGATGGCGAGCAGACAGACGAGCCCGGCGGCGATGGCGCCGGCCTTCGCGGAGCGCGCGAGGCGCTGGTCGCTCAGCGGCAGGTGCATTCCCGCGGTCAGCATCAGCATCGCGAAGCCGACGTCTGAGAGAAAGGAGATCGTGGTGTTCGAGGGGTTGACGGCGCCCAGCACGGCTGGTCCGACGATGATCCCCGCGAGGATCTCCCCGATGACGACCGGCACGAACCTGTGTCCGAGCACGCCCAGGAGCGGGCCGCCCAGGCCGGCGAGCACGATCACCGCGAGCGTGCCGAAGCTCATGGCCGCGGACCTTCCGGGGCGCCGCGCGTCGCTCGTGGGCTCATCTGCCGATCAGGTCGCGCCTGCTGAAGGCCCACACCGACGCCATCGACGCGAGCGCTGCGATGCCCAGCATCACTGCGGCGGCGCCGAGACGCAGGGGCTCGGCGGGGACCAGTCCGATGTGCTGGAACGGCGTCAGGTCGACCACCCAGTGCGGCGCACTCACGAGGGAGCCGAACAGGTCCCACAGGAACGCGACCGCGACCAGCCCGTAGGCGATGCCGGAGCTCGCGCGCGGCGCCAGGGCGAACGCGAGCGCTGCGAGGGAGAGGAACAGCAGCGCAGCGGGCAGGCAGTTCAGGCCGGCTTCGAGCATGCTCGGCAGGTTCACGCCCGCTCCCTCGGCGGTCGCGCCCGCCCATGCGCACAGTCCGGCCGCGATCGAGATCACGAGCGCGCCGCCGAGCGCGAGAGCCAGGCGGCCGCCGAGCCAGCGCGAGCGGTCCACCGGAAGCGAGAACATCGTTTCGAGCCTATCCTCGGATTCCTCGTGGCGGGCGGCTGCGATCTGCGAGCAGCAGAACAGGCTCGTGGACAGCACGAAGAAGAGGAAGCACAGGCCGATGTAGCCGGCGGGCTTCGTGATCGACACGGACGCCAGTTCTTTCACGTGCTTCTGCAGGGTGCCGGAGATCCCGGCCTTGCTGACGCTGGGCGAGACCAGGCCGATGATCAGGGCGAAGAATCCGGTGCCGAGGATCCATCCGGCGAGGCTCCCGGCCTCACCCCTGAGCGCGAGGGCGCTCGCAGAGGAGAGCCCCCGCATTCGCGGGGCGGCGCTGTCGTGCGACGGAAGCAGGCCGCTGCCGACGTCGCGCCGGGCCGCGATCGCTCCGGCCGCGGCCAGCGTCGCGGCGCACACCACCAGCGACGGCAGCAGCGCGGCCGGCCGGGCGCCCGCGAACGCCCTCACCTGCTCTGACCAGCCGAGCGGGGTCAACCATCCGAGCCACTGCAGGCTCGAGCTCGTATCGGCCACGACGCGCAGCACGAGCGCCGCGGCGAGCGCGGCGCTCCCGATCTCCAGAGCGACGCGGCGGGTCGACGCGAGCTGGCACGCGATCGCTCCGACGCCGGCGAAGACTGCCGCCGAGGCCATCGTGGCGAGCACCAGCAGCGCCGATTCGCCGGCGGGCAGCGAAGCCGCGAGCAGGCCGAGCCACATCGCCAGACCGATCACCAGGCCGCCGGCTGCGATCGCGGCGACGGCGGCGCCGTACGCCGCCCGGCGGGTGAGCGTCCCCGCGAGCACCAGCTCCTGCCTGCCGGCGTCCTCCTCGGCGCGCAGCGCACGCACCGCCGCGAGGACTCCCCACATGCCCGCGATGATGACGAGTATCCCGCCGGCCTTCCATGCTGTGTAGCCGCCCACGGTCAGCAGCTGGAAGGGCCGGCCGTAGAACAGCCTGACGCTCGCGTTCGACCCGAACGCTCGCGCGAATCCGATCCTGCTGGCGGTGGTCGGGTAGGTGGACCTGTAGGCGGCGGCGTTGACGTATCCGACGAGCGCGAATAGGAGCGCGTACGAGATGTTGCGAACGCGCGAGTCGCCGAAGAGCCTGCGTGCGAGCGTGCTAGCCGGCGCCACTGTCGCGGGTGCCGTCGTAGTGGTGGAGGAAGATCTCCTCCAGGGATGGCTCGTGGGTGTTCAGCGCGAGCACCCGCTGGTCGGCGAGCGCCGCGATCACCGGTGCCACCGGGCCGGCGACGTGCAGTCGCAGCGCGTTGCTCCCGGCACGCTCGATCCTGACACCGTCGAGCCCCTGCAGGGTCGGCGGGGCGGCCTCGAACGTGACGTCGATGGTCTGCTCGGCGAGGTGGCGGAGCTGGCTCATCGAGCCCTCGTCCACGAGCCGGCCCGCGCGCAGGATCCCGATGCGGTCGCAGAGCGCCTCCACCTCGCTGAGGATGTGGGAGGAGAGGAACACGCTCTGCCCGCGCTCCTTCGCCTCGGCGACGGTTTCACGGAACGCGACCTCCATCAGGGGGTCCAGACCAGCCGTGGGCTCGTCGAGGATCAGCAGGTCCGGGCGCGCCGCGAACGCGGCGATGAGCTGGATCTTCTGCCGGTTGCCCTTCGACAGCGCCCGCACGCGCTTAGACACGTCGAGCTGGAATCGCTCGACGAGGATCTCGCGGTAGGTGCTGTCAGCCCCGCCGCGGAGGTTCGCGAGAAGCTCGAACGTCTCGGCGCTCGTCAGAGCGGGCCAGAGGAAGGGCTCTCCAGCGACGTAGGCCACGCGGCGGTGGGCGGCCACCGGGTCGCTCCACGCATCGATGCCGAACAGCTCGGCGGTGCCGGCGCTGGCGCGGTGAAGGCCGAGCAGCAGGCGGATGGTCGTCGTCTTGCCCGCGCCGTTGGGCCCGAGGTAGCCGTAGACCTCGCCTGCGGCCACGGACAGGTCGAGCCGGTCGAGCGCGAGGGTGTCGCCATAGCGCTTGGACAGCGCGTGGGTGCGGATCGCAGCGTTGTTCTCGGCCTCTTCGCTCATGACTGCAGCATTGGTTGCGGGCACACAGCCGCCATCCGGGGAAATCACGTAGGAAACCCCGGATCTGCACGCTGTTCGTCCCACCGGTCGCGGCGCAGGGGTGCAGACCCGGCGTCAATATCCGTGCAAATCCGCTGTTGATCGGAGAGTTAACCCGCTGCACGGCCCGCTGCGGCGGGTCTAGCGTTACGCCATGGCCGCATCCGTGGATCTGGTTGATCGAACTAGCCCTCCGTTGGAGCCGCTCGTGCCACCCGAGGGGATCACCGTCGTCCTGGCCGACGACCACGCGCTGGTGCGCCGCAGCCTTCGCCGTCTCCTTGAGGATGAGCCCGAGGTCACCGTGGTCGGCGAGGCCGGCGAACTGACATCCGCAGGCCAGGAGGTCGACGGTCGCCATCCGCAGGTGCTCGTGCTCGACCTGCACATGCGCGGCGGGGCCAGCATCGAGGCGATCCGCTCTCTCAGCGACCGCGCCCCGCACACCTCGATCGTGATCGTCACGATGGAGGACAGCCCGGTGTTCGCCCAGCGTGCGCTGGCGGCCGGCGCCCTCGGCTTCGTGTCGAAGGACCTCGCCGACGAGGAGCTGCCGCAGGCGGTCCGCGCCGCGGCGAGGGGCGAGCAGTACCTCAGCCCGCGCGTCGCTGCCCGGCTCGAGGCCCTGCAGCAGGCCCTCACCGACAACAAGCTCACCCAACGCGAGGTCGAGGTCCTCAGGCTGATCGCGCTCGGTCACACCAGCGTTGAGATCGCCAGGCAGCTGCACCTCTCCCCACGCACCATCGAGACACACCGGGCGCACATCCACCGCAAGCTCGGGCTCGTCACGCGGGCGGAACTCGTTCGCTACGCGCTGCGGCGCGGCCTCGTCGGCGCCTGAGCGCCCCGGTCTCTGCGGCGGTTCGCGCCGGGAGGCGCGCCATCAGCCTCGTGCCGTGCTCGTCGGAGAGGATCTCCACGGTGCCTCCCGCGAGAGTCACGCGCTCCCTGATGCCGGCGAGTCCGTAGCCCGCGCTCCTCACGCCGGCGTCAAAGCCCCTTCCGTCGTCCGTCACGTCGACCAGCAGCTCGCCGTCGCGCTCGGTCACCGCCACGACGACGCTGCGTGCGCCCGAGTGGCGTGCGACGTTGGTCAGCGCCTCCTGCACCAGGCGGTAGACGGCCGTCTCGAGCTCGCCATCCAGGCGCGCGCCATCGCTGCGCACGGCGAGGTCCAGGCGGCACTCGACGCTCATGGCGCTCTGCGCGCGGTGGCGGTCCACGAGAGCCTCGATCGCCGCCACCAGCCCGAGCTCGTCCAGGGCGGCGGGACGCAGGTCTGTGATGATCGCGCGCAGGCTCTCGATGTCCTGCTCCAGTCGCTGGACCGCCTCGCGCATGGCATCGCGCGAGCCCTGCGGGTCGTCGCGTTTCAGCGCGGAGGAGAGCAGCACCCGCAGCCCGCCGAGTCCCTGCAGCGTCTCGTCGTGCAGCTCCCTCGCCCATCGGGTCCGCTCGGCGTCGGCGGCCGCCTGCGTGATGCGCAGGCGCTCGGCCTGCACGCTCTGGGCCATCGCGACGGCTGTAGCCGCGCTCGTCGCGAAGAGGCGCAGAACAACCTCGTCCTCCTCGGTGAAGGCGCTCGCCCCCTCTCCCTGGTCGAACGCCGCCAGCACCCCCAGGGGGTCGCCCCTGTAGAGCATGGGGACGAGCAGAGCCGTGCTGGCGCCGTCGACTCCGAGCTCGGCGACGGCGCCACCCAGGCGCGCTCCAACGTCGAGGATCCGCTCAGGCCGTCCCCGCTCGAGCACCGCGCGGCACGTCGGGTCCGATGTCGCCGGGGACGGGCCGGGGCGATCGGCGACGCGCCCGGCGCTCGCGCGGACCACCAGGCGCTCGTCTTCGCGAAGCATGATCACCACGCTGCGCGCCTGCACGAGCGCGCGCCCGCGCTCGGCGATCAGTGCGAGGACGTTCTCAAGGGCGATGTCGCTCCCGATCGCCTCGACCGTGTCGCGCGTGGCCTGAAGGCTGCGGACGGCCCGCTCGAGCTCCTCGCGGCGGCGCTCGCTCGTCTCGTAGAGACGCGCATTGTCGATCGCCACGGCGGCCCAGTCCGCGAGGATCACTGCCGTCTGCTCGTCGCGGTCCGTGAAGTCCCCGCTCTCCTTCTCGGCGAGGTAGAGGTTGCCCCACACCAGCCCCCTGATCATCACGGGCACGCCCAGGAAGCCGTGCATCTCCGGGTGGCCGGCGGGAAAGCCGTATGCGGCGGGATGATCCGCGATCTCCGCCAGCCGCAGCGGCTCGGGGTGATCGATCAGAACCCCGAGGATCCCGCGGCCTCGAGGCAGGTCGCCGACCGCCTCGCGAGTCTCCCGGTCCACGCCCGAGGTCAGGAACTGTGAGAGTTCGGTGCGCGAGCCGCCCAGCACTCCGATCGCCGCGTAGCGTGCGCCGGTCAGCTCGCGGGCGGTCGCGAGCACACGGTCGAGGACGACGGACAGGTCCAGGTCGGTAACCAGCCCGCGCCCGACATCGAGCAGGCGGCCTATCCAGACCTCCTCGGAGGAGATTGCCATCTCAAGGAAGCCTACCCGTGTGCGTGCCGTCCACCGTGCGCGCTCCGCGAGGGCTCACGCGAGACGTAGTTCTCCACAAACGCCAGCGGAAATTTCCACGATCGCGCACCTGAGAGCCGGTCCTATGCTCACGGAGCGAGCACACAAGGATGGGTTCTTGGACAGGAAACACCGGCGGGCGGCCTGGGCGAGGTCGGTCGCCGGTCCTGTTCTTACGGACAATGTGAAAGGCATCTGATGAGAGACGAGCTTCGCTGCCGGCACTGCGGGGACCTCATCGGCGTCTACGAGCCGCTGATCATGCTCGCCGACGGCCGGGCGCAGGAAACCTCGCGTCTCGCGCATCCCCATCCCCTGAGCGCCGCGGAGCTGTGCTTTCACCGCGGCTGCTACCCCGAGGGCGCAGTTCCCGCCGTCACCCGGCTGTGAGGCCCCACCCGGCCGCATCGCGTCAGTAGTTTCGGCTTACCGCGCGGCGGCTTTTCTCCCGCCGCTCCGCACGCCCCGCGGGATAATCTGGAGCCATGTGCGGCCAGAACGTTAGGCTGGGGCGATGAGCAACGAGAACTCATCCTCCAAGCTGCGTGTGCTGATCGTCGGCGGTGGCGTGGCCGGCCTGGAGGCAGCGCTCGCGCTGAATGACCTGGCGCCCGAGCTGACGAGCAGAACGCTGCTCGCGCCGAACGACAGGTTCGTGATGCGGCCGGAGGTCGTGCGCGAGCCGTTCTCCTACCCGAAGGCGCAGAGCTGGCCCGTCGCGCGCCGTCGCCGCGGCCGTGGACGTCGAGCTGATCGTCGACGAGCTCGAGTGGGTGGAGCCCGAGAGGAACGTGGTGCACACCAAGGCGGGGCGTGGCATCGAGTACGACGCGCTCGTGCTCGCGCTCGGAGCTCATCCATCACCGCGGTTCAACCACGCGATCACGATCGACCGCAACCTGGACGAGACCGTCCACGGCCTGATCCAGGATGTCGAGGGCGGCTACGCGAAGGATCTCGTGTTCCTCGCGCCCGGGCGGATGGGGTGGCCCCTGCCGCTGTACGAGCTCGCGCTCATGACCTCGGGACGCGCCTACGACATGGACGTCCCCGTGTCGATCACGATCGCCACGCCCGAGGACAGCCCACTCGCACTGTTCGGCGCCACCGCGAGCGAGGCGGTCTCGGAGGTGCTCGAGCACGCCGGCATCACCTTCATCGGCTCCGCCTATGCGGAGGTCCCACGTGCGACCGAGGTCATCATCAACCCGGGCGACAGGCATCTGAAGGCCGATCGCATCGTCGCCCTCCCCGAGCTCTACGGGCCCAACGTGCGCGGCATCCCGCTCAGCGAACACGGGTTCATACGCGTCGACCAGCATGGAGAGGTCATCGACCTGCCCGGTGTCTTCGCGGCAGGTGACGCCACGGACTTCGCTGTCAAGCACGGAGGCGTCTCGACCCAGCAGGCGGACGCCGCCGCGGAAGCCATCGCTGCCCGTGCGGGCGCGGATCTCACACCCAAGCCGTTCCATCCCGTCGTCCACGCGATGCTGCTCACCGACGAGAAACCGCTCTATCTCACGGCGAGGATCACCGGCGGTCACGGCTTCAGCTCGGAGGTGTCCGACACGCCGAAATGGTCGCCGCCGACGAAGATCGCCTCGAAGTACCTCACTCCGTTCCTCGACCAGCTCGATCAGGCAGAAAGGCAGAGGGCGACATGACCCCCGCAGCCAAGAGCCGCCGCTGTCTCGTCATCGGCTACGACCGCACCGAGAGCGCAAGGCGCGCCGCCGAGTGGGCAGCGCACGAGCTCGCGCCCGACGGGCTGCTGGTCATCGTGCATGCCTCCCGGCCGCTGCACGCCCCGCCCGACCCGCTCTCGACGCCGCACGAGCGCTCCGAGCTCGGGCGCGCGATGATCGACGAGCTTCTGCTGGAGGGCAGCTCGGCGCTCAGCGAAGTCGAGGTGGTCACCGAGGTCCACGACGAGGACCCGGTCAAGGCACTGCAGGACGCCGTGGATCGTCACGGCGCGAGCGCGATCGTCCTGGGCTCCGAGCACCACTCGCGCCTGCACCGCGCACTCGGCGTCGTCACCGATGACCTGATGAAGAGCTCGACGGTGCCCGTGATCACCGTGCCGGACGGCGTGCGGATCAGCTCTCGCTGACGAGCCTGCCTGCGGCGTCGAGCGTGAAGCCCGGCAGAGCGAACCGAGACGCCAGCACGGCCGGGATCTCGTGGCGCTCGAGCGCCGTCCTGGTCGTCGCGGCGGGGGTGCGCTCCACCAGCTCGAGCTCGCGCCAGTCGCTCAGCGAACGGCGGAGCCCGTCGCCCTCGAGCGAGGCGACGATCAGCCCCGACACGAACATCGACCCGGGGTGCGTGCAGGCCCACCAGTTGATCGTCTCCACGTCCACGCGGGGCACCGGCTCGGGAGGGAACCCGTACAGGTCCACCCAGGCGCCGTCGTCGATGCGCTGGAGCACCAGCTCAGGGCCGTCCCGGACGATCCGGTAGCGCCACCCCTCCTGCTCGTGCTCATCGCCGGCGCCGAACGGCAGCGGTTCGAGGAGCGTCCCGAGTCCGTACCCGACGTCCGCGTGCCACGTACGTCCCGCCTCGGTCACCTGGAGCAGCAGGTGGCTTCGCGCACGCTTGACGCCGGGCGTCGCGCCGAGCCTCGCGCGCCCGAGCAGCATCTGCACCTCCGCTCCCAGCTCCTGCAGTGCATACGCCAGGAGCATGTTCTGCTCGAAGCAGTAGCCGCCGCGGCGGCGCTCGACCATCTTCTGCTGAAGGACCTCCGGCTCCAGCGACACCGCGAGCCCGGCCTGCGGGTCGAGGTTCTCGAACGGGATGCTCGTGCTGTGGGCCCGGTGGACCTCCGAAAGGCTCGGCGTGCCGCTCAGACCGATCCTCTCAAGGTACGCGCCGAGGTCGAACACGCGGCCGATTCTATGAGCCGCGGTCGCTCAGCCTGCGCTCGCGAGCAGGCGGGTGCGCCGTGAGCGCCTCGCCTGCCTGCGGACCGTTGCGAGCCCGAGCGCTGCCGCCACCAGGCACGTAGCGGCGCCGAGCAGAAGGCCCGACCTCGCGCCGAACTGCTCCATCACCCAGCCCACGATCGGACCGCCGATCGGCGTGGAGCCCTGGAACGCCACGAACCACAGCGCCATCACCCGTCCGCGCATGCTCGGGTCCGCCGCCAGCTGCAGCGTGGAGTTCCCCGTCGACATGAACGCGATGCTCGCTCCACCCGCGAGCGCGAGCGCGACGAGCTCGAGCGGCAGCGTGGGAGCCCAGCCCGCGAACAGCATGAACAGTCCGAAGGCGGTGGCCGCCGCGACCATCGTCGCGAGCCCCGTGCGGCCCATGCCTGCGACGAGCAGCCCGCCGATGACCGCGCCGACACCCATCGCAGCTGTCATGAACCCGTAGCCGGCGGCACCGACATGGAGCCCTTCCCGCGCCATTACGGGCAGTGACACCTGGAACTCGTATGCGAGGCAGCCGACGAGCGCCATCATCGCGAGCGGCGCGGCGAGCGCGGGCGTGCGGCGCACGTAGCGAAGCCCCTCGCGCAGCTGCCCGGGCTCGCGCCCGCTCGGCGGACTGGGGTGAATCGCGCTGCGGTCGAGGGTGCTGAGCGAGAACACGACGGCGATGAAGCTCGCCGAGTTCGCCAGGAAGCAGATGCCCTCACCGACGGTCGCGATCAGGAGCCCCGCGACGGCGGGGCCGATGATCCGGGCGACGTTCACCAGGACCGAGTTCAGACTCACGGCGTTGCGCAGGTTCTCCGGGCCGACCATCTCGAGCATGAAGGCCTGCCGTGACGGGTTCTCGAACGCGTTGTTCATCCCGAGCAGGAACGCGAGCGCCGCGATCTCCCACAGCTGCACCTCCCCGGTCACGGTGAGCACTCCGAGGATCAGTGCCTGCACGCCCATCGCGCTCTGCAGCGCCACCATCAGCTTGCGCTTGTCGACCCGGTCTGCGACGACGCCGCCGTACGGCCCGAGCACGAGGACCGGCAGGGTCTGCAGCGCGACGATCAGCCCGAGCGTGGTGGCCGAGTGCGTGATCGTCAGGACCAGCCAGGACTGTGCAGCCATCTGCATCCAGGTGCCGACGAGGGACACCGCCTGGCCGGATATGTAGCGCCTGTAGTTGGGTATGGCGAGCGCGGCGAACGTCACGCTGCCGGCGCGGCGCAGGCGCATCATGGGCGGGCCGCCGGGAGCAGGTCCGCGAGCTCCTCCAGAACCGGCAGCGCCTCCCACAGGGCCTGACGCTGGCGCTCGTCGAGTTCCTGCACGTGCGCGCCGAGCGCGAGCGCTCGCTCGCGCTGGATGCGCTCGCGCATGCGGACACCGGCGGATGTCGCCTGCACGAACGCCGAGCGCCGGTCGGAGGGGTCCGAGGAACGCCGGATCAACCCGGCATCGGTGAGGATCGCCGCGATCCGCGAGAGCATCGTGGGGTTGATGCCCTCGATCCGTGCGAGCTCGGACAGGCCGACGGGGCCGCTCTTGACGATCGTGAACAGCACAGAGGTCTGCGATGGGGTCAGACCCGAGCCGGCGACGGTGGCGCGCAGACGCCGCGAGAGCCTTCCGATCACGGCCCGCAGTCTCGCCGCGGCCTCATCCTGGCCGATCGGCTCGGGGGAGATCGTGTGCGAGGCGGGTGGGATCGCGGGCTCCAATCAATACTTGCTTGCCAGCAAGCATTATAACGCGTCGTTCCTGTTTCCCCCACTCGCGCTAGCGTGGGGCCGTATGAGCATGCCCCTCACGCCGCTCGGCGCAGCAGGTCCCGAGGTCTCGCGCGTCGGCCTCGGATGCATGGGCATGTCCGACGTCTACGGGCACAGCGACGAGGACGAGAGCATCGCGACGATCCACGAGGCGATCGACCGCGGCATCAACCTGATCGACACCGGCGACTTCTACGGGATGGGCCACAACGAGATGCTCATCTCGCGCGCGCTCGCAGGCGGCAGACGCGAGAAGGTGCTGATCCAGGTGAAGTTCGGCGGCCAGCGCAGCCCGGACGGAGCATTCCTGGGATTCGACGGGAGCCCCGCCGCGACGAAGAACGCGCTCTCCTACTCGCTGCGCAGGCTTGGGACCGATCACATCGACCTCTATCAGCCCGCACGCCTTGACCCGAAGGTCCCGATCGAGGAGACCATCGGAGCGATCGCCGAGATGGTGCAGGCGGGATACGTGCGCCAGATCGGCCTCTCTGAGGTCTCGGCCGAGACGATCCGCCGGGCACACGCCGTTCATCCGATCTCCGAGCTCCAGATCGAGTACTCGCTCATCACCCGGACACCCGAGGGCGCGATACTCGAGGCGACGCGTGAGCTCGGGATCGCCGTGACCGCCTACGGGGTGCTCTCTCGCGGTCTGATCAGCGACACCCCGGCGATCGGCACCGGCGCGGATCACCGCGGCCGCTTCCCGCGGCTGTCGGGCGAGAACCTCGAGCACAACCGCGCGCTGCTCGGAGAGCTCAGGGCAATCGCGGCAGAGCACGGAGCGAGCATCGCGCAGCTCGCGATCGCGTGGGTGCTCTCGCGCGGGCAGGACATCATCCCCCTGATCGGAGCGCGGACCCGCACCCGTCTTGAGGAGGCACTGGGCTCACTGCAGCTCGCGCTCACCGACGAGGATCTCGCGCGGATCGAGCGCTCGATCCCCGTGGAGCAGATCAGGGGCACGCGCTATGACCAGCACGCGATGGCGGGGCTGGACAGCGAGCGCTGAGCCGGCCCAGCCGCGCCTGTGCGCGCCAGGTCCCTACACGACGGTCCCGAACGGATCGGGCACCACATGCTGGTTCGCGTTGCAGCGCCCTGGCGATCTTCGCGAGGCCAACGACGTTCGCCTTGTAGCTCGCCAGCGATGGAAAGTCACGAACACCCACCATCAGCCCGACCTGGTGATCGATGAACAGCATCACCGAGTTCTCGGGGGTGGGCTTCTCGTATGGCACCCGCCCCGAGGCCAGCGCCTCCTGCGGGGACCGCTTCGGGGGCAGTGGCGCGTCCTTTATCGAGCTCACGATGTCAGACATGGCGACTCCTTCGTACGGGGCTTTTCTCCACGGCAGATTTGCTTGCTAACGCAAGCATAGTAGTCCTTGCGCTAGCAAGCACTTTACGGGGACGCCGCGAGCAGCCGATGGGAACGCGGGTGCAGCGCGAGGCCGCGACGACGAGGACCAGCTTGCAAGAACGGCCAGCGTCCGGAACACTCAACCGAGACGCACCCCCGGTGGGCCGGCGGGGTGCAAGGCAAACAACGGGATGGGGACCACATGCTTCAGGGATCGGGGCGGGGCGGCGGCAAACGGGGTTACCTCCGCGGGCGCAGCGGCCGGGAGCTGCTTGCGGTCCTCTGCATCGCAGGCTTGGTGAGCGCGCTGGCAACGATCCTCGCCGGCCCGGTCGCCGCGAGCAGCCGGCAGAGCCTCGCGCAGGTCGGGGTGGCCCCCGCGCAGCCTGCGGGCGCGACCGATCTCGGCTCTGAAGCGGGCGAGTCTCAGATCCGCGGCGAGGTGGTTCTGCGACCCCGCGGCGAGCACGCCCTGGAGTCCTTCGTCGAAGGTGTCGGCCGCCGCGGCTCGCCGGACTTCGGCCACTACCTCGACCGGGGCGAATTCGCCGCCCGCTTCGGTCCCTCACCCGCGACGATCTCACAGGTCCGGGCTGCGCTGAGCGCCCGTGGGCTGGCGGTCGACGGGGTCAGCCCCGACGGCATGACGATCAGCTTCCACTCCGCGGCGGCCACGGTCGAGCACGCGTTCGACACCGCCATCGACCGCTACCGCCTGCGCGACGGTTCCGTCGTGCGCCAGACGCGCGGGGCGCCGCAGCTCCCCTCATCGGTCGCCGGGGCTGTCGCTGCCGTGGTGGGGATCGACACGCCGCCCGGCGCCCAGCGCCGCGCACGCACCGACCGCGGTCCGGCCGGCGCCCGCCCGGATAAGGCGGCAGCGGCCCAGGCCGGCAAGGTTCCGCCCGTCGAAGGAGCACCGCACGCCTGCAAGCAGGCGACGGCCGGCGCCAGCCGCGAGGGGGGCCTCACCGACGACCAGATCCTCAATTCCTACGGCGCCTACGGCCTGTACTCGGAGGGCGACACGGGCGCCGGCGTGCACGTCGGAGTGTTCGAGGAGGAACCCTTCCTGCACTCGGATGTCGAACACTTCGACACGTGCTTCTTCGGGGCGAGCGCAGCTGCGGCGATGGCCGGCAGGCTGCACACGTTCGACCTGAACGAAGGCCTCGAAGAAGGCCCCGGCGAAGGCGAGGCGGTGCTGGACGTCGAGGATGTCTCCGCCGCCGCTCCCGGCGCGGAAATCGACGTCTACGACGCAAACGAAGAAGTGCCCGAGATCGAGGCGATAGTGCAGGCCGACCGCGACCAGCTGATCACCTCGAGCTGGGGGGAAATATGCGGCCAGCAGTCCGAGGAAGCTTTCCCGGAACGCCTCCAGGCGATCAACTACCTGATGCAGGAGGGCGCCGCCCAGGGCCAGACCTTCCTCGCCGCCTCAGGTGACAACGGCAGCGACGACTGTGCCGAAAGCACCCGCGCGGCGCAGCTCCCCGCGGGCCAGAACCCCGTGTCCACCGACCCGCTCGCCGACGAGCCATACGTCCTCTCGGTGGGCGGCACGACGATCCTGGACGCGGGCCAGCCGGTCACCGAGCACGCCTGGAACAACGGCGGCGGCAACGGCGCCGGCACCGGCGGGATCGCGCAGGACTTCGTGATGCCGAGCTGGCAGCGCGAGGCGAGCGTTCCGGGGATCTCCGACGGCATGCCGGGCGGAGCCGACTGGGAAGCCGCCAACAGCGTCGAGCGCCGCTACGGCTACCCCCAGAACTTCTGCCAGTCGCTGCCGGGCGCCACTGCGGGGACCCCGTGCCGTCTGGAGCCCGACGTCTCCGCACAGGCCGACTGGTACACGGGGGGGATCTCGATCTATTCGTCCGCGTTCGTCGCCGAAAAGGGCGAGGAAGAAAACTACTTCGTAGACAAGACCGGCTGGGTGACGAACGGGGGCACATCCTCCTCGACCCCCCTGTGGGCGGGGATGCTCGCGCTCGTGGACGCCTCCCCGACGTGCAGCAGCCAGAGCGCCACCAAGAAGGGCGTCGGATTCGCCGTCCCTGATCTCTATGCGGTCGCGTCCGACCCGGCCTCGTACGCGGCATCGTTCAACGACGTCACCGAAGGCAACAACGACATCTACGGCCTCGATGCCGGTGGTGTGTTCCCCGCCCGCACGGGCTTCGACCTAGCAACGGGGCTCGGCTCCCCGCGCCTGACCGGCCCCGGCGGTACACCCGGACTCGCCTACTACCTGTGCAGCTACGCCGGCTCAGCCGCCCGGCCCGCCGTGAGCGCCGTGACCCCCGCGGCCGACTCGACGGCGGGGGGTGAGACGGTGCAGATCTCGGGAGGCGGCTTCGAGCGCGCCGGGCAGCCGGATGTCGCAGCGGTCGAGGTCGGGGCGTGGCAGGCACCCGCGAGCGCGGTGCACGTAACGGGAGCGGGCACGCTCAGCCTCACCCTCCCGCCCGCCCGGCAGACGCTCCCCGCGGGCACACCGGCGCAGCCCGACGGTGCCGGCCACGTCGACGTCGTGGTCACGCTCACCGACGGCGAATCCAGCGCGGCCTCCCAGGCCGCGGGCTTCCTGTATGTCGAAGACTCGAAAGGGAGCGAAGCCCCGAGCGTGACCGGCATGTACCCGAGCTCGGGCAGCGAGAGCGCTCCGGCGCCGGTCACGATCTACGGAGGGGGCTTCACGAAGGCGACAGGCGTCACGTTCGGCGGGGTGAAGGCCGCCGGCTTCCGCGTGGTGAGCTCCTGGGTGATCGAAGCCACCCCTGCGCCCTACACGCACGCCGCAAAGTGCGCGCCCCTCCCCACCACCGGCGTATACGCCGGAAAGGGGCCCTCAAACGATGTCTGCCAGACCCAGGTGGTGGTGCAGGAGGGCTCCTCCCAGAGCGCGACCGCCGCGATCCTGCCCCCGATCGAAGGCGCGAGCCCGATTGAAGAGCCGGACGCCGCCGTCGTTCCGCCGCCGGGCTGCGGCTGCGAGCTCTACCCGGCACCGACGGAGTACGACTACGCGCCGACGCCGACGATCAGCTCGGTGTCAACGAGCAGCGGCCCGTCAAGCCTCGCGTCAGCGAAGGGCGGCACCCTCATCACGCTGCACGGGAGCGGCCTCGGCCAGACGCAGATGCTCTCAGTCGACTTCGCGAGCGAACGTGTCGGCACCGTGTACGACACCGCCACGGAAATCCAGGTGGAAGCACCCTCGCTCGAAGCGCTGGAAATCGGCCAGACGGCGGCTCCGCTCGCGGTGCCGGTCACGGTCGACACGCTCGCCGGGAGCTCGGCACCCGCGCAGGCGACCTACGCCGGCATCCCCGTCATCTCCGCGATCTCCACGGGCAGCCCGCTGCTCGGCGGACATCCCGGCGCTGGCGACACCGGCGGCACCGTCCTTGACGTCTCCGGCGAAGGCCTCGAAGGGCAGCTGACCCACGTGCACTTCGAGGAAGTGAACCCGATGGCGGAAGCCTCGTCCGGGATCAGCTACGACTTCACCGAACAGGGCGGCGGGATCTCGCTCTCCACGGTCGCCGAGCTGCCCGGGCTGGTGAACGTCGAAGCCTGTACCGTCAGCGGCTGCAGCACGGGCGTCCCAGCCGACGAGCTCTACCTGTACCCGCCGGGCCAGCCGGACGTCGAATCGCTCGCGCCCGCGAAAGGTCCCGTGAGCGGCGGCACGAAGGTCACCGTCAGCGGCCGCAACCTCGGCTGCACGCTCACCGTCTCGTTCGGTTCCGCCCGTTCGAAGACCGTCACGCAGGGCGCCGGCGCGAAGCCGTGCGGTTCGCTCACGGAGCTGAAGGCCACCTCCCCGGCCGGCCGTGCCGGGCGCAGCGTGCCCGTCAAGGTCAGCACCTGGGAGAGCTACTTCACGGGCACAGGTGACGGACCGAGCGGCGCCCTGTTCACCTACAAGGGGTAGCCGCCCGCAGCCGGTCCGTCCGCGAGTCGACCTCTGATCCACGTAAACGGGCGCACTCTCTGACAGGGCGGCATCCCGCCAGGCCGCCTGCGCGGCATCTAGGCCACCACGGCCGCCGCTGGGGCATCTGAAATACTCGCGCCGGTCACCGGTGGGGCGCGCGGTTTGGGTGAGCGCGAGGTCCGCAGCCGGTTCGGAGCCGGCGAACGGAGGACGGACGATGCGAGTCATGAGGACGGCGGTCACTGCCCTGGCGATGGTTGGCTGCAGCGCTGCGGTGGGGGTGTCGGATGCCGCCGCCGCGGGCGTTCCGGCACACGTGAAGCGCGGCGCGGTGTACGTGTCCGAGCTGAGGGCGCCGATCGCCGGGGAGGGCCAGGCTTACCTGCTGATGCTGTTCAAGACCAACCGCAAGTCCGACGTGGTTCAGGTGATCTCGATCGCAATCGAAAAGATCCCCCTCGCCTGCACCGGGGGTGACGCGCTGTTCGGCACCGAATCCTTCGCGGGCCCCGAAACGGAAGCCCAGAGCGCGGTGGCCAGCACGGGGCACTTCGGATACAAGGCGTACTTCCCGATGTCTGCCGTCAGCTTCCAGGTGGCCGGCCGCGTGGCCGGCGGCGGTGCGCGCGCGACGGGGACGATAACCATCACTGATCCGGCCGCGTCGTTCCCGTGGGGCACGAAGACGGGGTGCACGACGCCGACGGGGCCGCTCGCCTGGTCGACCCGGCTGCAGTGGCGGAAGTTCGGAATCTGAACAGCCGGCCGAGCTGGCCAGGCATACCAGGCCAGCTTCAAAACCCTCCAGAGCACCCGACGCCTGCCCCGGAAACCACGGGGCAGGACGCGGGGCATCAT
>CAVUCP010000012.1:0-10414 GCA_963740075.1 uncultured Solirubrobacteraceae bacterium
AGGGGTTCGAGTCCCCTCTCCGGCTTCCCACGAAAGGCCTGCAAAACAATCGAACGCCGCCGCGATTTGGCGCTCACTGGACGTCGGCCTTTATGCTTGGGTAGCACGTTTGGGTAGCAACTGGGAGCGACCTGGGCGAGCTCGGCACCGCTCGTGGCTCTGGCCGGCGCGTACAGTTCGGTCCCGGACGCAGCCAGGATCCGTGTCAGGATTTCGTTTCGGTGCGCAACTTTTCTCGTGCATCAGGTGTTGTAAGGTTGCGAACATCGCAATCCTGACCGATACAACTTTGGTCGGTAGCGATCTAAAGGAGCGAGATGAACGAGAGTCTGGAAATCGGGACTCGGATCCGCGAGCTACGCACGTCGCGTGGGCGCACGCAGGACGAGCTTGCCGATCTGCTGAAGGTCAACAAGTCGGCGATTTCTCGGATCGAGTCGGGCGAGCGCGGCATCGCGGTGCAGGAGTTGGCAGTCATCGCGCCGTTCCTTGACGTGTCCGTCGACGAGGTCGTCTATGGCGATGCGGCGGGCAAGGACACCGTGCTGCTCCGAGCTGACGGCGATTCCACCGAGGCCGTTTCAGCGGCGACAAAGGTCATCGAAGACTTCGAATACCTAGAAGCGCTAACGGCGTGACCAAGGCTGTTGCCGACGCCCGTATAGACGATGCGGAACGTGCGGCAGAGACCGCGCGTCTCGACCTTGGGATTGGGCAAGAAGCGCCTGTCGCCGACATTCTCGCTGCGGTTGAGGACCTCGGGATACCGGTGACTGTCTTGGTGATGCCAGCCGCGATCGCCGGCATGTACATCGGGCGCCACGACCGCGCCTTCATCTTTGTGAACGGCGCCCAGGCTCCAGTCCGCCAACGCTTCACGCTTGCCCACGAGCTTGGCCACTACGTTCTTGGACACGCGCAGCGGGTCGAGGCAACGAAGGATTTGTTCGACGGGTCGAGGGATCCGGACGAGGTCGACGCTAATCGATTTGCCGGGGCCTTCCTCGTCCCTCGCACAGCGTTGCGTAACTGGACCGACCGTCATCTAGAGCGTCCGCGAGACCTCGAGCTGGCTGTCCGCGCGGGAGCGTTCTTCGGAGTGAGCCCACAGTGCGCGCTCATCCGCCTCGATATGGTCGGCTTCTTGCGGCCGACCGAGAAGAGAACCATCGGCCGCCAACTGGCCGAGGGGCGACACCGCGGAATGGTCGGCCAACTCGGCATTTCTAGTCTCTCGGACGAGCTCGCGCGCATCCGCGAGGCTGACCAGCTACCGAGGTTCCCGGCGAGGATGACGGCCTCCGCGCACAAGGCGCTAGCCGCGGGACTCATCGACTTGGCAGAATTTGAAGAGATGGTTCCTGGCCAAGCAGCGGTCGCCGCAGACCAGGAGTAGCCTGCTCGTCGGCTTGGAGTCACGGTCGCAGCGCGAGGTCGCCGGGCCGCGGGCGCGTGACGATGGGGTGTTGGTACGGGTGCGACCTCGGATATCGCGCGAGTGGCCAATGAAAGCCGATATGACCCATGATTCGTTACGCGGTTCGTCGAAGGTGAGCCGGTGGCGCTGATCCGCGACGAGCCGGTGATCATTGGCGATACCGGACCGTTCTGCCGCTTCGCCGAGGCCGATGCCCTCGATGTGATTCTCGACTACCTCGCCGAGAGCCTGATCATCGTCCGAGAGGTCGAGGCCGAGCTGAACTTTCGTGCTGATCAGCCCGAGCACAAGAGCCTGCAGCGGTTTCGCGAGCGGGAACCGCCCTACGTACGAAGCGATGCGGTCGACCTAGAGCAAGCGTCTCGACAGCGGGTAGAAGTGATTGCTTCGCGCTGGCGCCGCAACGAGGTGCGCCGCGGCGGCGAAGACCGCGGCGTTCACTCGAACGTCGGCGAGATTGCGACTGCCGTGGCAGCCAAAGAGCAGAAAGCCGCCGTTCTTATGGACGATGGCCGCGGAAAGGACCTCGCAACCAGCTGGAAGTTGACGGCGTACACAAGCGAGGAATTACTTGTAGAGATGGTCACTCAGAAGGCACTAGGGCGTCGCCTCGCGGTGCGGATCTTCGAACGGATCTACGGCAGGCCCGAGGCGGATTTCAACGCAGCGGTCAAAGCGGCTGAAGCTGCCGACACCCAGTTCTCGTCCTCTCCCCCGGCGCCCCAACACTCGATCCGCTTGATCCGCCGTCCGTATCCCTCGCCCCCGGACACTCCGGCGTAGAACGCGGTTGCGGCCATCGCCTCGGCCGGGGTGCTGCGCCGCTCGATCTCGCGGGCCACCCCGACGTCCTCGAAGATCTCCATCGCGCGCCGGTTCAGGACATGCGCCTTCGGCAACCTCGAGGTGGTCCGCGCGTTGCAGACGAGAAGCGAGTCGACGCCGAGGTCCGCGAGCAGCATCGACGCGGTCAGGCCCGCTCCCCCGCCGCCGACGATCAGGACAGGAACTTCCTCCGCGTCGGCCGGCGCGGGTGGCGTGTGGGACGAGCTTGGCGATGTCATGGCGGGCAACATACAGAAAACTGAATCGTTCGTCAATAGCGACTCTGACTTCACTTTCTGTATGATCCCGGTATGGCCACGAGTCCGGAGAAATCGCGTGCCCCGGGCCGCAACGAGCGGCGAAAGGCACGGACGCGAGCTGCGCTCCTGGAGTCCGCGCGCAAGCTGTTCGCGAAGCAGGGGTTCGACGGCACGGCAATCGTCGAAATCACCGACACCGCCGATCTCGGCGTCGGGTCCTTCTCCAACCACTTCGACTCGAAGGAGGCCCTGCTCGAGGCTCTGCTGAGGCAGGTTCTCTCCGAGCAGCTCGGCGCCCTCGACTCGCGACGGAGTGGCATCACCGATCCGGCCGAGGCCGTCGCGGTCGCGCACCGCCATTGGATCCGACTGACAAGCGAGGGACCCGAGTGGGCGTGGCTCGTGGTGCGCCTGGAGACTTCGTTCGAGGTCGTCGTCGCCACGCAGGGCGACTCGGCGAGAAAGGATCTCGAGATGGGCATCGCTGCGGGGCGCTTCCAGGTCGCCAACGGCGAGCTCGCGCTCCAGGCCAGCGGTGCCGCACTGATCTCGACGATGAGGCTGATCTTGACCGGAGCGCAGATCCCCGACGCCGACTCGGTTCACGCCGAGGGTGTCCTGCGGATGTTCGGCGTGCCGGCCGACGAGGCGGCGCAGATCGCGCGCCGGCCACTGCCGGATGTGACCAGCGAGATCGGCGCCCGGTCGACGGACGCAACGTCCAGCGCTCGCTGGAAAACGCCGTCAACCATCTACAGATCAACGCGACACTGGGGCTGAGCCCCGACAGCAGCGAGGCCGAGAACTGGGCGCGCATCGAGCGCCTGTGGAGCGGGCGCGCCGAGGACGCGGAGCTGCGTCAGGAGGTGCTGCGCCTGCTGCGTGCCTCCTCGATGGAGTTCGGCGAGCTCAACGTCGAGTACGGCTACCACTACGACTCGGCCGCCGTCGTGCCTGACGGCAGCGAGCCGGCGCCGACACCCGACGATGTAAGGATCTACGAGCCCTCGACGAGGCCCGGTTCGCCCCTGCCGCATGCCTGGATCGACGACGAGGAGGGCGAGCGCCGCGCTATGAAGGACCTCGTGCGGCCGGGGCGCTTCCTGCTGATCGCCGGCGAGCAGGGAGAGGCATGGTGCGACTCCGCTCGCCGACTCGCCGACGAGTACGCGCTGCCGATCGACGTCGTACGCATTGGACACGTCGACGGCGACCTGTTCGACCCGCGCTGCACGTGGCTGCGCCGCCGCGGGATCGGTCCCGACGGCGCGATCCTCGTGCGCCCCGACCGTTTCGTCGCGTGGCGAAGCCTCGGCGCGTCGGATGACCCCGTCGCGGAGCTCTCCGCCGGCTTGTCCCAGATCCTCGCTCGCCCGGTCGCTTCAGCTGACGCCGTCGCAGCGGGTTGAGCGCCGACGTGGCCGCTGTAAGTGACGGTGCACTGGTTGCTGAGGAGCCGGTCGACGTGGCGATCGTCGGCTACGGGCCCGTCGGGCAGGCGCTTGCCGCCTGGCTCGGTGAACGCGGCCACCGCGTGGCGTGCTTCGAGCGCTTTCAGGAGATCTACCGTCTCCCGCGGGCCGTTCACCTCGATCACGAGGTGATGCGCCTGCTGGACCGACTCGCCGTTGCCCGCAAGCTACGCCCCGAGATGGTCTCCTTCGACGAGTACGTGTGGCTCGGCGCCGACGGCGACGAGCTGATGACGATCAGGCCGGCGCGGCCCTCCGTCTCGGGCTGGGACCCCGACTACCTCTTCTTCCAGCCACTGCTCGAGCAGGCGCTCGACGAGCGCGCGAGGAGCTTCGCGGGCGTGAGCGTCGAGCGCGGCTGGGCCGCCGAGGCACTCGCGCAGGACAGCAGCGGCGTGACGATCACGGTCCGCGAAGTGGGCGGCGGGCCAGCGAACCCGACTCGCACAGTCCGTGCGCGTTGGGCGATCGGCGCAGACGGCGCCAACTCGTTCGTTCGCGAAGCGCTCGGCATTCCGTCAAACGACCTGGGCTTCCAGGAGCGCTGGCTGGTGGTCGATGTCGCTCCGCACGCTTCGACGGCGCTCGACCTGCCGGACGCGTGCCAGTGGTGTGATCCGCGCCGCCCGACCACTCAGGTCCATGGCGGCGTCGGACACCGCCGTTGGGAGTTCATGCTGCTGGAGGGCGAGCGGCCCGAGGACTTCGACGAGCAGCGTGCCTGGGATCTGCTGGCACCGTGGATCACGCCGGGGGACGCGGAGCTGCTGCGCTACGCCGTCTACGAGTTCAGATCGATGGTCGCCGAGCGCATGCGGGACGGGCACTGCCTGATAGCCGGGGACGCTGCGCACCTGACGCCTCCGTTCCTCGGTCAGGGGCTCTGCGCGGGATTGCGCGACGCGGCGAACATCGCGTGGAAGCTGGACCTGGTGCTTCGCGGCGAGTGCGACGAGGGACTGCTCGACACGATCACCGCGGAGCGCCAGCCGCAGAACGAGTGGATCATCGCCTTTGCCGTCGGACTGGGCCAGGTCCTGTGCGAGCTCGATCCCGACAAGGCCGCCGAGCGCGACCGGATGATCCGTGCCACCGGCCCGCCGCCCGAGGTGGACTTGGCACCGCTCGAGGGCGGCGCGCTCCGCGCCGACGATCCGCTCGCGGGGAAGCTCGGACTCCAGGGCCAAATCTCGGTCGACGGACGTCAGGGACTGCTCGACGAGCACCTAGGAAACGGCTTCGCGCTGATCGCGGCGGCAGACGACGCCGGGGTCGCGCGGCTCGACCCGGAGCGCCGCGCCGTCCTCGAGCAGCTCGGCGTCGGTATCGCGTACCTCGATCAGGTGCAAGAGGCCGACGGACGCACGACCAGATGGCTTGAGGAGAACGGCGTGCATGCCGTGCTGGTCAGGCCGGACCTTTACGTGTTCGGAAGCGCCCGCTCCGAGGACGACCTTGCGGGTCTGATCGACGAGCTGCGCGAGCGGCTCGGGATGTCCGCCGTTTTGCATTGAGCATCGACAAAGGAGAGACATGACTGACGCGACGACCGTGATTCACCCCAAGTTCCACCACCTCAATCTGAAGACCACTCGCCTGCAGGAGATGATCGACTGGTACTCGGCCGTCGTGGGCGCGGACGTGCTGCACCAGGCGTCCGACGGCGCGTGGCTGTCCAACGATGCCGCGAACCACCGCATCGCGCTGTTGGCGTTCGACGGCTTCCAGGACGACCCGGAGAAGGACACGCGCACGGGCATGCACCACAGCGCCTTCGAGTACGACACGTTCGAGGAACTCAATTCCAGCTACCTGCGCCTGCGCGAGGAGGGAATCCGCCCGAGTTCTGCCTCGACCACGGGATGACGTTCTCCTATTACTACAAGGACCCCGACGGCAACTTCGTCGAGTTGCAGTGCGACGCGTTCGGCGACTGGGCGAAGTCCAGCGAGTGGATGCGCACGAGTGACGAGTTCCACGCGAACCCGATCGGCACGTTCGTCGACCCGGCAAAGGTCGCGGACGCGTCCGCGTCGGGCGCGACGTTCGCCGAGATCCACGAGCGGGCGAAGGCCAAAGAGTTCGCCCCCGGCGAGGCCCCCGAGATCCCACACGCGGACTGAGCGATGAGGCTGATCACATACACGAACGCGGCGGCTCCGCAGGCCGGTGTCCTCGTCGGGGACGAGGTCGTACCGGTATCGGCGCTGCAGGCGCCCGCACGGACACGTTCGCGGCCTGCTCGAGGCGCTCGACGCGGCGGGGCTCCGCCGCCTCGCCGAGGCCGCCGAGGCCTCGCAGGAGCGCATCGCGCTCTCGCGGGTCACAGTGCTCGCGCCGGTGCCGGACGCAGGCAAGATCATCTGTCTCGGCCTGAACTATCGCGACCACGCCGAGGAGTCCGGACAGGAGATCCCGGCTGCGCCGCTCTGGTTCGGCAAGTTCGCCAACTCGCTGATCGGCAGCGGCGAGGAGATCGTGCTTCCGGCAGCGCACCCCGACTATGTCGACTACGAGGCCGAGCTGGCTGTCGTGATCGGTGCCACGGCGCAAAGGGTCGTCGGAGGCCGAAGCGCTGTCGTACGTTGCCGGCGCGATGCCGTTCAACGACGTCAGCGCCCGTGATCTGCAGCTCCAGAACCCGCTCTGGACGAGCGGCAAGGCGGTCGACACGTTCGCTCCCTGCGGACCGGCGCTCGTGACGCTCGACGAGGCCGGCGACCTCGACGCGCTCGGCCTGTGCACGCGGATCAACGGCAAGGTGGTGCAGCAGGGCAACACCTCGAACCTGATCTTCTCCGTCGCGACCGCGGTCGCTTGGCTTTCGCGGACGATCACACTCTCGCCGGGCGACATCATCGCGACCGGCACGCCGGCCGGCGTCGGCGGACCGCAGGGAATCTTCCTGCGCGACGGCGACACGGTCGAAGTCGAGATCGACAAGCTCGGAACGCTCGTGAACCCCGTCCGCGCGCAAGCGGCGCAGGCATGAGCCTCCGCGACCCCGCCAGCGTGAGCAAGGGGAAAAGGTTGAACACCGCGATCTGGATCGCGCAGGGCATTCTCGCCGCCGTCTTCCTGGCGGCCGGCCTGCTGAAGCTCACTCAGTCACGCGAAGTCCTGCTCGAGAGAACGCCGTACGTCGAGGACTTCACCGACGCCCAAGTCAAGGCGATCGGGACTCTGGAGGTGCTCGGGGCGATCGGTGTCGTCCTGCCCGCGGCGCTCAAGATCGCTCCGATCCTCACCCCCATCGCGGCCTGCGGGCTCGCGCTCACGATGGTCGCCGCTGCTGCCACCCTGATTCGTCGCCACGAATACTCACATCTGCCGTTGAACGCCGTGATGTTCCTTCTGGCCGTGTTCGTCGCCGTCGAGCGCTTCGGCCCTCACTCGCTCTGAACGTCGCGCGGTCGCCCACCACGCCGGCGCCGCTGCATCAAGTTCAAGCGCCGTAGGCATTAGCGTGGGGCCCGCGGCCGGCCCGCTAGGACCGCTCACATAAAAGTGGACGCGTTGCGCGTTGCGGGTAGAGGCGCGACGTCAAGTTCGGGCGCGGGACACGAGCATCCGGGGATCCGCCGCGTAGGCTCTCGGCCATGGCGTCGGGTGAGCTGCTGGCCTCACGGCGGCGCGTCGCAGTGCCCAGAGGCGGAGGCTTCGTATGAGTGCCGACTTTTACATTCAGGCTGTGATCTCGGTCTTGGTGATCACGGACCCGATCACGCGCGGGCTGCTGTTCAAGGCGATGACGGCGCACGAGCCGGAGCGGCGCCCCGCTTACGTGCGGACGATCGCACTCACCGTCGCGATCACGCTGGGCGTCGCCGCGATCGCCGGGAAGCAGATCCTTGACCTGATGGGCATCAACCTCGGAGCGTTCGGCATCGCGGGGGGCCTGATCGTCGCGTTCATGGGCTTCGAAATGCTGTTCGGCGGCGAGCCAAGCCGCGCGCAAGGGGGTAAGGCCGCGCACGAAGAGCCCGAGAGCTTCGAGGGGCACGTCATCGTCCCCTACGCGATTCCCTTTGTCGCGGGCCCGGGGGCGATCACGCTGGTGATCACGATCGCCTCCTCGACGAGCGGCTGGGAAGGGCCGATCGCGGCCCTAATCGCGGTTGCGGTAGCCGTCGCGTTGATGCCGTTCGGGCACCTCTACCTCGCTAACAAGCTTCGCCTCTCGGAGTCCGCGATGGGGATATTCACCAAGTTCGGCGGGCTCCTCGTGGCAACGATCGGCATCCAGCTGATGCTCAACGGGGTCGTCAGGTTCTTCAAACTCGGCTGACCGCCTGACCTTCTCCGGCGCCCTCAGCCCCACGCCACCGACGGTCAGAGACGGCCTGGAATCCTCGCGGCGTGTATGCGTCGCCCAATCGGGATGCGACGAGCTCCGCGCGACGCCGTCTTGGGGTCATCCTGACCATTTCTTGACGATCGTCCGGTTCACTTAGTGAGATAGGACTGACTCTCGTAGCCGGTAGACGGTACGGAGCGGCTCACACACTGAACGGGCATGTCGCCCTCAAGGAGGCACGATGTCAACAGAACCTACGGACGCACAGAAAGCGTCCTCAAGCGAGTCCTGCAAGGGATCAGGCCCCAACGCGGCGGTGCTGTACAGCATTCTGGCCGTTGTGGCGATCATCGCCGTCGTCGGCCTCGTGTTCGCCATCTCTGGATCGAACAAAGCCTCCGAAAACGAAAAGAGCCTGACCGAAGTCAAACACAGCCTGGCCACGCTCGAAGGCGATCTCGGCGGGGCGTCCAACACCGTCGCCGGGCGGCTTGCAGCCATTGAACGCTCACTCGGTGGCGCAGGGCACGACTTCGCGAAGAAGGTCGCCGCGCTCGAGGCAGCGGCCGGGCGTCTTGCGACGCTCGAAGGCAAGCGGCTCAAGGAAATCGAAACCGGCTCTGAAGTCAACTCGAAGGCGACGATCCTGATCGCGAAATGCATGCCTGAAGTCACGGCTGCGCTGAACTCGATCACTTTGAAGAAGGACGAAGCGGGCGAAGTGACGCTCGTGAAGAAGTTCAAAGTCTCGAAGGAATGCGAACCGGTCTTCACCGGGAAACTCAAGTAGTTCAGACAGCGCCCGCGCCGCGGCGCGGGCGCTGCCCGAGGGAACAGGCACAGGCCGAAGTCGAAGTTCCGGACAAAACGCCACCACCTGCCGCGAAGCCCCGCTGGAGACTGGCCAAACCGCAAGGTTTCCCGAGGCGGCGTGGTTAACCTTCGCGCACCTTGGCCGGGACACCGCTTCAATCGAAAAGCTCGGCGGGCGCGGCGCGCGGCGTGTCGCGCGCGATCGTGTTCGCCTCCTTCGCGCTCGGCCTCGTACGCAGCAGCTCGACGGCGCGGGCGCGTGAGACCGCTTCGAGCGGCGCGCCCACGCCGCAGGCGCCGGCGCTGCCAGTAGCGCGCCTGAACTGGGCGCTGATCGCGGCATACGCGCTTGTCTGCGCTGCCACGCAGGTCCTCTGGCTGACCTTCGCGCCGATCACCACCGAGTCTGCCCATTACTACGGGGTCTCGACGAGTTCGATCGGCTGGCTCGCCGAGATCTTCCCTCTGCTGTACGTGGTCCTCGCTGTGCCGGCCGGCTGGCTGCTGGACAAGTGGTTCCGCCCGTCGCTCGCCGTCGGCGGCGGCCTCGTCGCGGCGGGCGGCCTGGTGCGCCTGGGTGGCCCGACGTTCGCCTGGGCACTCGCCGGCCAGACGCTCGTCGCGATCGCGCAGCCGCTAGTGCTGAGCGCCGTCTCCAAGCTTTCCGGTGAGTACTTGCCCCAGCGCCACCGGGCGAGCGGGATCGCGATCGGCTCGGCCGGCAGTTTCGCCGGGATGGTCGTCGCGCTGACGCTCGGCCCGACCGTCGGCGCCCACGGGCAGATCGAAAACCTGCTTGTCGTCGAGGCCGTGATCGGCCTGATCCCCGCCGTCCTGCTCGCCGTCCTGCTGCTCCAGAAGCCCGCCCACGCCGAGGAGCACGCTGCGATCGAGGGGAACGCGGTCCGCGCCCTCTGGCGGAAGGGGCAGATGAAGACGCTGCTCGCGCTGGTGTTCGTCGGCTTCGGCCTGTTCGTCGCGATCGCGACCTGGCTGCAGCAGCTGCTCGAACCGTCCGGCGTCAGCGAACAGGAAGCCGGCGCGCTGCTCGTCGGGATGGTGCTCGCCGGCGTCGTCGCCTGCGCCGTCATCCCGCCGATCGTCGACCGCCGACGCGCGCAGCGCCGCTTCATGGAGGTTGCGGTCATCGTCGCGTGCATCGGGTCGATCCTGATCGGCGTGCTCACGCCGATCTGGGCCCGTGCGGCGGTGATCGTCGTGATGGGGATCGTGTTGCTACCCGCGCTGCCGGTGATCCTCACGGACGCCGAGCGGCTCGCGGGGCCCGCGGCCGGCACCGCAGGCGCGA
>CAVUCP010000013.1:0-37248 GCA_963740075.1 uncultured Solirubrobacteraceae bacterium
GGACCGCCAGGTGTCCATGACGCTCCGTGTTCGGTCATGGAGCACCTGGACTCCAAACAGCTCGAGTTGCCGGCTGCGTAAGCCGGCCGCCTCAGCGGGCCGGTAGGAGGCGAGGAGTACTGGAGACTCGCTCACCACCGCCAGAAGCCCGCCACCTCGCCTGTGTCCGGACTGACTGGGCGATCCTGGCGGCTAGTTCAGACGTCCGCCGGTGGCCTCGACCCGAGCCGATGCGACGAGCTCTTGGACATCCAGGAAGCGGTCGGGGAGCGGCGCTCGCGCGCCATTTCCGGCTCCATCGGGATCTGCGGCCCCTGGTCGCCGGCGATGCTCGCCGCGCGGCGCGACCGCCGACGCCGACGGGCCTCGCCGAGGCCGGTCGACCGGCGGCGGCAGGCGAACCCAGACGACGTCGTGATGATCGACGAGCTCTCCGCGGGTCGCGAGGGCGCGAGGCAGGTCGCACGGCGGCGAGGACACGTGGTCGCGCGCGATCGGCGGGACATCAGCCTGATCCTCGGCACCCAGGAGCTCGCCGACCTGAAGCGTGGGCGACGGCGCACTGCGCGAGCAGACCCTCGGGAACGTGGCGGCCATCGTCGCCCACCGCCAGAACGTCCCGGAATCCGCAGAGCTCATCGCCGGCATCGCCGGCACCAGGAGGTCTGGGTCACCACCCAGCAGACCGAGAAGGGATTCCTCGGCACGCAGCCGTCCGGCAAGGGAGACCGGCACCCGCGGCTACGAATTCGGGGTACACCCGAACCGCATCAAGCCACTCCCCACCGGCGAGGCCGTCGTCATCACCCCCGGTACCGGCAGGCCCATGGTCGCCCGAATCCACCATCTCGAGGAGGCCCACCGATGAGCACGACCGACACCTCGGAAATGCTGACGCTGCAGGAGGTGTGCGACCGCGTTCGGCTCTCGCCGTGGGCGCTGCGGCGCGCGATCGGCCGGGCGAGCTCGACGCCAGCAAGCCGGCCGGGCGCATCCGGATCAGCGAGCAGGCGATCGACGACTGGCTGAAGCTGACGAAGGTCGAGCCGGACGTCGTGACCGCCGGCGAACCGCTTCGTCTCAAGGGCTCCCTGAACCTCGACGGTCCCCGCGCGAGGAGTCGTTCCGAGCCAGGCTGCGAAGAAATCCGCCGTGAGTGTCCAGACCGTCATCAACAGGACGGCTCCAAGACCTACAAGGTCCGCTGGAGGAGAGGGCGGCGCCGCATCGAGCTCGCCACTTCGAGCCGCCTCGAAGACGCCCGCACCTGGGACGCCGAAGTCCGTCGCCGGCGCCAAGCCGGCGACCTTGCGCTCCTGACCTCGGGAGCGAGACGCTGGCCGAGTACGCTGCGAGGCTGGTGGAGGACTACGCCAGCAGCACCTCGCGCCTCGGACGCTCGAGGTGTACGCGTCGCAGCTGGACCTGCGGATCACGCCGATGCTCGGCGGCTACCGACTCAGGGAGATCACGCCGGGTCTCGTCCAGGGGTTTCTCGGCAGGCTCACCCGGGAAGGTGTCGGCGACGCCACCGTCGTCAAGACCGCCACCGTGCTGCAGTCGATCTTCAACCGCGCGGTGATCGAGGGGAGGGCCGAGCGCAACCCTGTCGCGCTGGTGCGAAAGCCTCCCCAGCGCCGCAAGCGCGAGCCGGAACTCGTGACCCCGATGACGGTCGAGCGGATCCGCGCGGGGATGAAGCAGTACGACGCGACGCTCGTCTCGGTGCTCGGCTACGCCGGACTGCGACCGGAATCCGAGGCCATCACGCTCACGTGGGGACAGGTGGGCAAGCGAGCCTGCCATCGACGCTTCGAAGACCGGCACGCCAAAGGCACGTCAGGCTGCTCGCTCCACTCGCAAGGACCTCGAGGCGTGGCGGAACGCGCTCGGCTCGCCCTCCGGGGGATTCCCGTATTCCCGCGGCGAGACGGTTTGGCTTGGGACAACGTCGCGTGGAGGAACTGGGGCAAGCGCACCTACCGGCCGGCGGCCATGCGATCAAGCTGGCTTGGGCAGGGCAACCGGCGACGAGATCTCCGCGGAAGCTTCGCCTCGCTGCTCATCTGGAGGGGCAGAACGTTGTCGAGGTCGCCCAACAGCTCGGGCACTCGGCGGAGAGTGCCTTCGGTCCTATGCAGGCGTCTTCGCGGAGTTCAGCATCGAGGAGCGGGTCTCCGCGGAGCAGCTCAATCCGGTGACGCTCGCGAGAGCCCGCCCAGGGGGTCAACCCGCTCGCCGAAGAAGGCGACTGATGCGCCGCCGAGGCGACGCCTCCCCGCGACTAACATCCACGTCATGGCGGTGCAGCCTCGTTCTGAGAGCCCAAGGTGAGCCTGCAACGGAGCCCGAGCAACGGTCGACGGGGTCGGCCATGTTCACCGCCGCGCCGACGTCGAGCGCGCAAGGATGTTAGCTGAGCATCGCACCACTGGGGAATGCCGTGCGGTTCGATGCACGTCACAGCCATGGCCGCCGCGGCGTCGAATGCGAACGCGGGAGGAGCGCGGACGGTGAGCCACCGTGAAGAATTTCACACGACCAACGCCGTCGACGCCTGACTTTGCTCAGGTCCCGAGCAGGGGGCGCCGCGTTTGGGGGGGGGGGGGGTCCGAGCGGGCTTCGCGATCGCGGTACAGCTCCATCCACCGCGACTTCGCTAAGCCCGTCGTTCTCTGTACAACGAGAAGAGCAAGTGCGATCTATCGTCCTATCACGGCGGCATTCTCCGTGGGCCATGACAGCTCTCCAGGAATCAATACACACAACTGGGGATACGCTGGCTCTCGCCGACCAGTGAGTGACGAGGTGGCCGAGGCCCGCGGCGCGCTGGCGATCTCTCGCATCGGGCCGGCGTCGTGATGTTTCGCTCTCGCGGAAGGCCGACGTTGAGCCATGGCGCATCCGCACGGCTGCCGGTTGGAGGTCGCCGCGACCGCGGTGGGGCCTGCCGGGTGCGCCGGCGCGCCGGCTGTTCGTCGTCCTGCTGCGCGAACCCGTGAGCTCGGCTTCAGCGTGAGCGGGGCGGGAGCCACGGCATCGCTCCGTACGACCAGAATCCTCGAGAGCCCTCGTTCATCTCGCTCTGCGCGAAAGCGGGTTGCCAGGAGAGCGCCGCGGCGACGGAGACCGCCCTCCTGCGGTCAAAAAAGTTCGACCTCGCTCGTTCTGGACGCTGGCGCTCGTCGCGCTCGGGCGCGTGGTCTGAGACCGCAGGCGCTCGGGCCTTCTGGCTGGGGGCTGTGCGCGTGAGTTTTTACACACACACATAGCCCCCCCCCCCCAATGTCCCGCAACCAGCCCCTTAAAAGATCCTCCCGCGCCGGCCAACCCCGCCAACGTTCCCAGGCCGGGTTCGGGCCTAAGTTGCCGGAGACCATCTTCAACCTCGAAGACGCGAGGGCGCTCAGGAGCGGGGGCGTGCCCACGGGCGCCCACGGCCGAGTCGCGGGTAGCTGACCGAACCGGCGGGGAGCTCGGCCGGAGGCATGGGGATGCCGGAGCTCGGGTACTGAAGATTGGGCCGTAAGTAGGGAAGTATCCGCGCGTCGCCCGAACTGCAATCGGAATCCCGGCACCTACGTTGCCAGGTCGGCTCCAAGCGGCAGGTCCTGCGTCTGCGGCGAGGTTCGACGCGAGGCCTAGCCGCACGTCGTCGCCGGAAGCCAAGATGCGACGACGAGCTCTGAAGGTGTCGATATCGGCGCGTACGCAGGAGCTTGGATGACATCACGGACGGCGGTCTCAGGCACCGCTAGCGGGCTGGGCCTGGAACATGGAGCGAGCCGCGCGGCAAATAGCCCGACGCTGCGTGCGCTGCTCGCCGGCGGGACTCTGCGCATCTGTTGTGGCGCGCGGCACTTCTCAGCGCATCAGTTCCCTTGGGGCTGCATCCGGTGCCGATGCTGCGCTCGCGGTCTCCGATTCCTGCCAGCCTCGTCTCTACTGCTTCGACGAGGATCGGGGCCTCGGAGCGCCGATTCTGGGAGCTCGTCATGGATTTCACTATCTGCCACGCGGCGGCATACACAGTGCCTTCACGCGATCTGGGGCTGTCCTGGGCGTGGGCCGGATACGGTTCGGATCTCCCTTGGTGCCGTCGGACGCGCTCAGCAACTTCATTCCGTGGCCTTGGTGACACCCTCAGGCTCGGTGAACCGAGTGCTCTACCGGCGGAGCGGGATTGATGAGTTCTACAGTAACGGGCCATATGGCGTCGAGCAGAGCTTCACAGTCCTGAAGTCCCCCGCAAGAGGAGCCGGGCCACTCGTGCTCGCGCTACACGTCGGCGGCTCTCTTGTACCGGCGCAAATCGGATCTGCGGCTGTGTTCCGACGCCGCAATGGCGCAACGCTACTGCGCTATACCGACCTGCGGGCGGAAGATGCGACCGGGCGGCGGTTGCCCGCACAAATGAAGATCCGGCGTGGCGCCATACAGCTCGTGGTTGACGACCGCCACGCGAGCTACCCGGTGCGGATTGACCCACTCGTCCAGCGGGGTTCCAAGCTCAGCGCCACCTGCGAAGGCGGAACCTGTCTCTTTGGCGACCGCGTTGCGCTCTCCAGCGATGGTAATACCGCTCTCATCGGGGCGCCCATCGAAAACAGCTTCACCGGTTCGGCCTGGGTCTTTACTCGCTCAGGGTCGACATGGACCCAGCAGGGCGGCAAGCTCACCGGCGGTGAAGAGACCGGCGCAGGACTGTTCGGCGCGCGTGTTGCGCTGTCATCCACCGGCGACACCGCCTTGATCGGAGGCGAAGGCGACCACGGCGAAGTGGGAGCAGTGTGGGCGTTCACCCGCTCGGGAGCCGCGTGGACCCAGCAGGGAAAGAAGATCACGGCCAATGGGGAGGTCGGAGCCGGCACCTTTGGTTCGAGCGTCGCACTCTCCTCCGATGGAAACACCGCCTGGTAGGGGGAGACCGCGACAGCGGCTCCATTGGCGCCGCGTGGGCATTCGTCCGCTCGGGGTCGACCTGGACTCAGCAAGGAGAAAAGCTCACGGGCGCTGGAGAGACCGGAGCCGCGAGCTTCGGACACAGCGTCGCGCTATCCGCCGACGGCAACACGGCTCTGATCGGGGGGCCCGGTGACAACAAAGCCGCTGGAGCGGCTTGGGCACTCACGCGGTCCTCATCTACGTGGGAACAACAGGGAGGAAAGCTCACCGGCGGCGGCGAGAGCGGCGGAGGGCAGTTTGGTGCCAGCGTGGCGCTCTCGTCCGAAGGAAACACCGCCCTAATCGGAGCGCCTTATGACAACGAAGACAAAGGCGGGGCATGGGTCTTTACGCATGCTGAATCAGCGTGGAGCCAGCAGGGCACAAAGCTCACCGACAGCGAAAAGATCACCCAGGCAACATTCGGGAGCGACGTCGCGCTGTCGGCAGCCGGCAGCACCGCTCTAATCGGCGGCCCGGGAATCAACCTCGAAGCAGGCACGAACGACGAAGTCGGAGGTGCATGGCTATTCGCGCGCGCGGGATCCACCTGGGCTCAACAGAGCGCTGAGCTCACGGGCGGCGGAGAGACCGGCGCTGCCCGTTTCGGGGAAAGCGTCGTGCTGTCAGCCGACGGCGGCACCGCCGTCATCGGCGGTCCGCGAGACAACAGCACAGCTGGAGCGGCGTGGGCGTTCGAAACGGGGAAGCTACCCGCTGTGGTGACCAATCCGCATCATCGGTGGCCGAAACCACGGGGATCGTAGGAGCCACGGTCAACCCCAACGGGGAAAGCGTCAGCGACTGTCGCTTCGAATACGGCACGACGAGTGGCTACGGGCTGAGTGCAGCATGCACGGCGCTGCCCGGAGCTGGGAGCGAACCGATCGCCGTGTCCGCGTCGCTTAGCGGCCTCAGTTCAGGAACGACCTACCACTACCGGATCTCGGCAACCAGCCTCGGAGGAACGAGCACAGGGGAAGACGCGACGTTTACGACACAGTCGCCCAGCGCAGGCAGCCCCCCAGAGGTCGTGACCGGAACGGCGGCAGCACTCACCGCGACTTCAGCGACGTTGAACGGCACGGTCAATCCACGCGGCGATCAGGTCACCAATTGTCACTTCGACTACGGGACCACAACTTCGTACGGCTCAACCGCGACATGCGCAGTGCTGCCGGGCTCCGGGGAAGCCGCGGTCGACGTGTCGGCGCCTATCGCCGGTCTAGCTTCGGGCACTGGGTACTACTTTCGGTTGGTGGCGAGTACCTCAGCGGTCAAAGCTCCGGCGCTGGCCAGACGTTCACGACCTCCGAACTGCCGCCCGAACCCGGAACGCCGTTGAGCCATCACGGCAAACTCCTGCGAAAACGCGGGCGAATTCCTCTACGGGCAGCCGCTGGGTGCCGCGCACCCCGCCGTAGTGGCACGCTATTCGGTGCAGAACGGCATGGCGACGATGACGCTCCCCGTGGAAGACAAGAGCGACTCGGCCGAAAAGGTGGGCGCGGGGAGGTCTACTGGGGCGAAGCCCCGGAATATGCAGCGGGGGAAGCGCCGCTCGTACGCGCCTCGTGCGTGGGGCCAACAGCATTCGCTGTTTCGCTGTATGACGAGCCAACGGCGCCGACGAGCTTCTCGGGGGTGAACTCGCTCGAAGGGCATTCACATTTGTACTACCTAGACCAGCTTCCGTTCTTCGTGCGTGGGACGGCACCCTATGTGGCGACCGTAAATCTCGGCGCTGGAGCGCTCTTTGTTGCCGGCAGCCGGTCAGCTCGTCAGGCACGGTGGCACTGGGAATGCTGCAAGCTGGCGCGAATCGGGTCGAGGTGAGTCCTCTGGAAGGTCCTCGGGTGCCGTGGACGGTGACGATCAAGCCCGTGCCGATCGTAGTGTCAGGAGTGACATTTGACCACCAGCTTGCGCGACAGGGAGCCGCCGACACACTGAGCTACGCGTTGGACGGCGACGCGACGGTCACCACGACGGTTTCAAGCGCCTCGGGGCAGGTTGTGCGGACGCTGGCATCCGGCCTGCCAGTGCCGTATGCGTCGCCGTCGCATACGTTGACTTGGGACGGGCGGGACGCGGCTGGCAATGCGGTGCCCGACGGCGTATACACCGCCACGGTCACCTCGACGGACCCTTTCGGCAACGTTTCGAGCGCGCAGGCAACGATCACTCTCGATTCGACGCCGCCAAGTATCACGCTAAGAAGTGGGACGATTGGAACCGGACAGGCAGTCGTCGTCAACTTTGCGGACAATCTGAGCGGCGTGGCGGCCGGTTCGCTCTGGGGGGGGAGAACGGCTACTCGCACAACTCGAGCCGGGACAGCATCAGATCTCATATATTCCGGCGGGTGGATGGGCTCTCGGTAGATACAGGGTGACCGGATACGCAAAGGACGGAGTCGGGAACGAAGCGGCCCGGACGATGGAATTCAGCGTCGTGCGCCCGAGATGTGTCGTACCGAATCTCCGGCATAAGACCATCGCCCAGGCCAGACAGGTGTTGGGCCGAGCGCATTGCCGTCTCGGACGCGTCTACGCAGCGAGGGGTCACAGTCATCGCTTTATCGGGAGGCAGACGCCCGCCGCCAAGCGGGCGCTCGCTAACGGCACGAAGGTCAACGTAACCTTGGGATGATCACGGTGCCGCGGCGCAGGAGCACCTGGACGCCCGAAGGGCCGGCGTCCCGTGTGGCCGTCGTTACGCGCACTGAGCGAGCCAGCGCCGTTGCTCCAGGCCCGACCGGGGCGCGCGGTGCCGACCCGTTGGCCGACCTCGCTATAGGGCTAGTTGGCTCGACCTGGGTTCGGACGTGAGCAGATCGCGTCGGGGAGTCCGGGGTTGCGCGCGCTGCCCGTAAGGTTGCGGCACGCGCGGTCGTCGGCTCGGTCTCCGGCTCGCCAGGTGTTTCCCTTGAGTTGCGGCGGCGGTCAGAAGCTGTGTGCCGCACTTCGTACCAATCTGCGTACCAATTTGAGCCAACCTGACCGAACGTAGGCGCAGCTGTTCGGCTCGACAAAGCCAGATGTGTCTGAGCAGGCTCCCTTTCACAGAGCTCATAACCCGAAGGTCGCGGGTTCGAATCCCGCCCCCGCTATCGAGAAACCCCCGTAAATCAGGGGGTTTTTGGTTTTTTCGCTCCGAAGGCGTAACAAGCGCCTGGAGCGGGGGTGCCAGCGGGTGCAATCTCGAGAAGAAGTGCGCGGATTTGGGCCCGAAGTGCCTCAAGACTACCGACTGGGCCAAGAGCCAATTAGTGCGACGCGTGTGCGCGTAGCGGTTCCGATCCCCGCCGATCTGCGAACTATCGTCAAGGACGATGCTTCGCGTCTACCTTGATCAGAACCATTGGGTCGCGCTCCTCAAGGCCCGTGTCGGCCGTCGCGACGGGGAGCAGTACCAGGACGCGCTACTCGTCCTGCGAGAGGCCGTCAAGAGAGGTTGGGTCTCGCTTCCGCTGTCGATGGAGCACGTTATGGAGGTTCATCATCGAACCGACTGGACGTCTCGCGTGGAATTGGCCGAAACGATGGCGGAGCTGTCTCGATGGCATGCGATCGGCAGCCACCGACGCCTGTACGAGGTGGAGATTGACCGCTCGCTTGCCGCGATGTTCAGGCGGCCCGCCGTTCCGCGGACTGGGCAAGTATTCGGGGTAGGTCTGAACCATGCCTTTGGTCGAGATGTGATCGACTACCACCCACCGGCGGAGGTGCCCGCCGCGATGCACGATCACGTCACGCGATTCGCGAACAGGGTCCTGGAGTTTGCAGCCTTCGTGGGTGCGCCGCCTGGCTTCGAAGCGCCGAACTACGATCCGGATGCCGGCCGAGCTATCGCGCGGGCATTCGCGGAGGAACAGGAGCAAATGCGTGACGTTCGCCGTCCGCATGGCTATCACCGAGGAGATCGTGGACGGAGGGCTACGTCCGTCGAGGTCTTCGGGGAGTTCGAGCAAGGCATAACTGCAGCGCTCGAGTCGGCCGGCCTCCACTGGGGGCACGTCTACAACTCCGAACGGGCCGGGATGGAACGGCTGATCGAGCTCACCCCAATGATGTCGGCTCACCTCGAACTCCGCCGCTTGAGGCACGAGGCGTCTCCAAAGGCGTGGGAGGAGAGCGACATGAACGACCTCAGCGCCCTGTCGCGGGCGATCGTGTATTGCGATGTTGTCGTCACGGAGCGCGTCTGGGCGGACATCGTGCGGCGTACCGCCCTAGAACGACGGTTCAACACGACGGTTCTTCGGGACCTGGCTGAACTCGTCCCGCTTGTGGTCTCCGCCCAGGCGGCGTGATCCAAGACACGCCGGAGTGGCGAGTAGGTTCTTGGCGCGATGGTCGATCACGTGGACTATCCGAAGGTCACTCACAGCCACATCGTGCCCGCCGGGTATCTCAGGGCATGGTCCACATCAGGACGGATTGCAATGAGATTGGTCGGCTCACAACATCCCGTCGCGGTGGGCGTCAAAGACGCTGGCGTACGATCGGACTTCTACCGTCGGGAGCGGCCGTCCGGGGAGGTCATCTATGACATCGAGTGGTCGCTCGCCGAAGCCGAGAACGTGGCGCTACCAGTTGTCCGCGCATTGGGCGAGAGTTGGCCGCCGACGGGCGATGAAAAGTCGAAGGTAGCCCAATTCTTTGCACTGCAGTACGTCCGGGGCCCGGTGTATCGCAGTTGGCACGAAGGCCACGTTGGTCAAATCGCGGCGCAGCTGCGGATCGAGCCCTCAAGGTTCATCAACCCGCAGTCCTCGCTCTCGCCAGAGGAGGGGATCGAGAAGTACATCGCGGGCCTGCAGAGCAACACATATCGCGTCACACGCATGCTTAGCCTAGTCAGGTCCGTCAGTAGCCTCTTCGGTTCGATGCATTGGGCCCTCGTGGCTTTCGAGAAGGGCCACTTGGTCACCAGCGATCACCCAGTCATCGTCTGGCCGGCGAGCCGGGTGAGCTCGCGTCCGAGGCCAAACGAGCTCCAGCTAGGCATAGCCGACTCACTCGAGATCTTCGTCCCGATCTCTCCGCGCCACCTCCTGCTTATGACGTGGCGGGACGGCCGCGATTACCCCACGATTATCGCCGGACGCGGCGCACATGTCAGCACAACAAACGCATTCGTCGTTGCGAACGGGGAGAAGCAGTGGTTCCACGTCCTCGGCGAGAGCCCTAGGCTCGCGAGCGGGAGGCGGATGCCACTGGGCTCTGGACTCCTTCCCGATCACAGGCCAGACGATCCCGGTGCAGTGCGGCGTCGGAACGAAGCTGTGCAGCTGGCTACGTCGCTTGCAGGGAAACCGCCGAGCAACGAGCCAATCCCGATGCTATTAGTCGACTAGAGCGGGTTCCGCCATCGTGAGCTACGTTGCGGCCGTCAAGCTCTCGCAGGGCTGTAGGTGCTGGATTGCGGCATACGAGGGTCAGATGATTGCGCACAACAAAGACTCTCAGCCAGCCAGCCCTCGACGTGCCCCGGGGAGCAGCACCCAGGGGCACCAGGCCTGCGTCAATGCATCTCGGCCTTCCGCGGTGGCTGGCGCTGCTAGATCAGGACTCGCGGCGCTTGGCGAGTCACGGGGCTTGCAGCGCTTGGTGCACGTACGCGCGGCACCACGCAGGGAACGGCTTTGGCGCCCCCGGGTTGGTGACGGCCTTGTCCGATGACACCGGAGGTCGTACCGCTCTGGGTCCTCGGGGGAGAGTCGAAACGCGGTCGGGTGTTCGAGGCCTGGCGACCAGACGAACGCCCATGTGCGCTTCTCCTAGTCCTTGAGCAATTTGATGTCCGCTGGCCGTCGCCGGCCTCGGCGAAGACCTTCGCTCGTCTCCATCGCCGCTCGCCAAGACACGACTCGCGCGGCGAGCTCGCGCCGCGTGCCCAACCCACCTCCCCGCAGTCGAGCCCGGATGCCCGACTGCGGCCATGCAGGCCGCACGGCAGAGGCTTTCCTGCCGCTTGCGTCGCTGCGCTCCGCTTCGCAGCACACAGTTGCACCAAGGTGCTGTGATTGTGGGCCGGAGCGCGATCACGAGCCGACCCGCCATGAGGTCATCGCTGACGGACTCACAAAGACTCTCGGGCGCGCCGGTCCTGATCGCAGTGCCCAGAGCGTCAGGGCTCCGAGCGCCTAGTCCGTGCGCGCTCGGGCAGTTCGGGGCGCCGGACGGCTCGAGAGGTGTGCCCTCTGAGTACCCCACTAGAGCAACGACCCTCTTGTACCCTTCCGCCACATAAGCCGAATTATGCTCCCTTGCAGGCCTTTTCTTGAGAGCCCAGCATCGGACTCGAACCGATGACCCCTTCCTTACCATGGAAGTGCTCTACCAACTGAGCTAGCTGGGCGTACGACGCTACGGACTCTAGCGTGCCGATTCGGGCGCTGCTGCGCGTCGCGGGCCCGCTGCCGGGTCCCGAATGTGCGGCCGCTCAGCCGACGCGGCCGATGATGCTGCGCGCGGCGTGTTCGCCGGTTTCGACGGCCCCGTCGAGGAAGCCGATGTTGGCGATCGCGCAGTGCTCTCCGGCGAAGTAGAACCGGCCGTCTCTCGCTTTGTTGAGCTGTCCGTAGGTGGCGGCCTGGCCGACACGGTAGTAGGAGTAGGCGCCTTGCACCCAGGGGTCCAGGTGCCAGTGGTCCTCGTAGGCAAGCCCGCTGTAGGCGGCGGTGGTGCCGGGGAACAGGTGCTCGATTTCGCGCAGCGCCCAGGCGGCGTCCGCCGTAGGCGCGGGGCCGTGCGCTTCGCCGGTCAGCCCGCTCCTTCCAACCTTGCCGCCGGGGAACGCGACGTACAGGGCGGGGCTTGCGTCCGGTCCGAGCTGCACGCAGTCATCCCAGGCGCATGCGAGGCGGTCCCATTCGCCGTAGATGGCTCCGCTGAAGCCGAGAGCCGGCCATGTCTTGTGTGTGAGCTGCAGGTGCACCTTCGCGTTCGAGCCCATGCCCATCGTCCTGATCACGTGCTTCTTGGTGGGGGATAGGCCTGATCGCTTCAGGTCGACGTGTCGCAGCGTGCTGAACGGCAGCGCGAACACGACCAGATCGAAGGTTGCTTCCGTCGTCGCGCCGGACACCTCGAATGCGAGGGTGATCGACTGGTCGCTGTTCTCGCGGACGGCCGTGAGCACGTGCCCGTGCTGGACGGCGCCTTCCGGGAGCTGGGCGATCATCCCGGTCACGAGCTGGTCGTTGCCGCCGACGATGTGGAAGCGCTCGTCGTCGCCGGGGAGGGGGACGAGCTGGGTCTGCTTGTTGCCGCTGAGCAGCTGGATGAGGTCGAGAGCCGACTGTTCGGAGGGGTCGCCGCCGTTCTCCGTGACAGTGTTGGCCTGCATCAGCTTGCCGAAGCGGCTGTTCGCTCCGATCGGCGTGCTTTCGAGCCATTCCGGGACGGACAGGGAGTCCAGACGGGCTTCCCCTTCTGGTGTCGCTTCTTCGCGGGCTGCCTGCTGGAACGCGGGGTAGCCGACGTTCGCCCAGTCCGCACTGGCTTCTGTGAGGTCGTACTGCGCCCCGTCGATGAAGAAGACCTCCTCGCCCTGGAGGAGGTCTCCGCCGTGGACAACCTCTTCCTTCAGGCCGAGGAGCGCCGCGAGCCCTCGCACCGCGTGCTGGTCGGTGTTCAGGAACGAGCCGCCGTGCTCGGTTTCAAGCCCGTCCTGGAAGTAGTCGCGGAGTGTCCAGCAGCGTCCTCCCGCGCGTTCCGGGTTCGCCTCGTAGATGGTGCTCGCGATCGGTTCGCCGGGGCTCTGGGTCCACAGCAGGTGTGCGCAGCGCAGCCCCGCGAGCCCGGCTCCGACGATGGCGATCCGCGGCGCGGTGGGCTTCCCCAGTGACGCTGCGAGGCTGATGGCGGGGTGGGATGCAATCGCGGCCCCGGCGGCGATGCCCGCTCCGGCGGCGAGGAACTCGCGGCGTGTGCTCGACGCGCGCTCGTGGGCCCGCGCGTCGGCCTGCATGCCGCGAAGCTCGTCCACGGGGATCCCGGTGCTGTCGGACTGCGCGTGCAGCGTGTAGAGCCGGCGTGCCCAGAGCATGCCGGGGGATCTCGGGGTCCGGCCCGAGCTAGGCATTCACTCGCGTTCCTCGTGAGACTCCGGTGCTCGCGGGTCGCCGCTTTCCTCTGGCTCCGCACATGGCGTCACTGTAACCCCGGCGACCGGGTCCGGTGCCGGTCCCTGTCGTCCGGTCCTATGCTGCGCTCGCGGCCTGCGCGGTGTCCTTTTCGCCCGTGTGAGCGTGATCGGATGCAGTGACGGTCGTCACGGGCAGCCCGAGACCCGCGACCTTGTGGGGCAGGTCGAGCTTCAGCCAGCGCGAGAACCTCGGTGAGAGCGTCGAGATGATCACCTCGTCGAACCCCCGCATGTTGATGGCGTCCTGGATCGCCGCGGAGGGGTCGGCGCTGCCGACGATCCCCTCGACGGGTGACCCCGCTGCCTGCGTGAGCTTCGGGACGGCCTGCTCGATCACCTTCTGTGCGTCCGCTACGTCGTGGTCCTCGGGGTCGAGGATCTTCTCGAGGCCGTGGACGGGGTTCGGCACGAGCAGCGTGAACCTGCAGGGCCCGCGCTGGGCACGTGCCCTGACCGCATCGAGCAGCGGCTGTGTGGCTGCGGTCCGGTGTGCGACCACCAGGACCCGGGTCGGATCGTTCGCTTGCATGGTGGGCCTCCTTCTCTATGCCGGCTCTGGCTAGTGTGTCGCGCGTGCGCATCGAGGTCAATGAGCAGGCAGTAGAGATCCGGCTGTCGCCGTGGCAGAAGGTGCTGGGCCTGCTCGGCAACATCACGGTGGCGCGGTCGGAGATCTCGGACGTTCATGTCGTCGAGGAGCCTCTCGGCGAGGCGATCGCCGCAGGCATGAAAGCGGGCCTGCGCGTCCCCGGCGTTATCTACGTCGCGCGCACGATCAACCTGGACCAGGCGTTCATCGTCCGGCGCAAGGTTCCCGCTCTCTCGTTCGCGGTGAACGGGCAGGGCAGGCTGCGGCGGGTCCTCGTCAGCACGCCGCAGGCGCACGAGCTCGCGGCGCAGCTGCGGTCCTCGCCCTCCGCGGGCTCTTAGGACTGGGCCTCTGCGCGGCGCAGGCCGCGGAGCATCCAGATTCCGAACAGGACGATCAGGCCGAGCGCGCACACGAACGCGAGCGCGGTCTGGTCGTGGACGCCCGAGATGAGGCCCCTGCCGGCGTTCAGGAACGCCGTCGCGGGGTTGTAGGACGCGACGGTGTGGATCCAGCCCTTCAGCAGCTCGATCGGGCACATACACGGGCGCGAGGAACAGGATCAGGAACACGGGTGTCTGCATCAGCGGCCCGGCCTGGATCGAGCGGAAGCGGAACGCGACGCCGGCAGCCCAGCCGTAGCCGACGAGCACCAGCAGGAACGCGAGCAGGTACATCGCGAAGATGTCCGAGGCGCTGCCGGTGATCTTCATGCCGGAGACGAGCGCGACGAAGGTGATCAGCGTCAGCGTGATCAGCGCGCGGGTCAGGCCGACCAGCGCGTAGCCGAGCGCGATGCCCCGCCGGTCCTCCGCGGCGAGCATCAGCCGCCGCGCGAAGCCGCTCTCGAAGTCGATCGCGACCGTGAAGCCCGTGAACAGCCCGGCGAACATCGAGGACTGGCACAGCACGAACACGAACTGGAACGCGGTGTAGCCGGCGGGGAACGTGAAGCCGGGGATTTTGCCGAGCGCGGAGAGGCCCCCGGCGAAGCTCGCGAAGAAGATCAGGGGGAACAGCAGCGAGGGGACGAACAGGTCGGGACGGCGGACGTACGTGTGGACCGAGCGCCAGGCGATCGCGTTCGCGACGCGCCAGATGCCGGCGTGCGCCGGCGAGGGCGGGCTCGGTGGGGCGGGGGAGGTGACGCTCATGTGCGCTGCATCCTCGTGCGCATCGTGCGGTCGACCGCGAACAGCGCGAGCCCGAGGATCGCCACCGCGACAGCGAAGCCCCGCCACAGCGCGGTGGAGTCCCAGCCGAAGATGTAGAGGCTGCGGAACGCCTCGATCAGGTAGGAGACGGGGTTCCAGGTGGCGACGGTGTGAAACCAGCCGGTGGTCAGCAGGTTGCGCGGCAGGCTGCTCGAGGACAGGAAGATGAACATGAAGAACAGCGGGAACAGCCCCTGCACCGCCTCTCCGGACCCGGTCCGCAGGGCTGCGGCGCACCCGATCGCACCGAACGCGACGGCGGTGAGGGACCCGAGGACGAGGATCACCAGGGCGCCGCCGAGGCCGGCGTCGAGTTTCGCCCCGGCGATCAGGCCGATCACCATGTACGCGGCGGACTGCATGACGCCGAGGATCGCGACGCCGACGAGCAGCCCGGCGATCAGCGACACGCGGCGCAGAGGCGTGAGCGCGAGGCGGTTGAAGAACCCGTTCTCGATGTCCTCCGCGAGGTTGGTCCCCGTGTTGATCAGCGAGAACATCGCGCCCTGGATGAACGCGACAGCGATCGCGAAGGAGATGTAGGAGTCGGTCGGGAACCCCGGCAGGTGCGTGACGGACTTCAGCCCGCTCGCGTTGACCGCGAGCAGGATGACCGGGAAGAAGATGATCGGGAAGAGCTGGAACGGCTGGCGCAGCGTCTTCAGGGTCGAGCGTCTGGCCAGGGCGCTTATCTGGTTGAACAGGCTGCTGCTCATGCGCCGGCCGGCACCTCGTCGCCGGGCTGCTCCTCGGATGCGGGCTCTTCGCCGCCTCCCTCGAGCGAGCGGCCGGTCTTCGCGAGGAAGACGTCGTCGAGCGTCGGGGTGTGAAGGCGCAGGTCGGCGATCGGGATGCCCTCGGCGTCGATCGCCCGGACGATCTCCGCAAGGTCGCCCACGCCCTCCGGAAGTCGTGCGGCGACGCCCTTCGGGGATGCCGCGGCCTCCTCGCCGAAGCGGGAGAGGACGTCCCTGAGCCGGCCGCGGTCTCCGGGGTCCTGCGGGATCGCCTCGACGCTGGGCCTTCCGATCGCGGCCTTCAGCTCGGCGGGTGTTCCCTCGGCGACGATCTTGCCGCGGTCGATGATCCCGACGCGGTCCGCGAGGACGTCGGCCTCCTCGAGGTACTGCGTCGTCAGGAAGACGGTGACCCCCTCGCCGGCGAGCCTGCGCACCTCCTCCCACAGGGCCGCGCGGCTCTGCGGGTCAAGACCGGTGGTCGGCTCGTCCAGGAACAGCAGCCTCGGGCGGTGCACCAGGGCCAGCGCGAGATCGAGGCGGCGCTTCATGCCGCCGGAGTAGCCGCCGACCTTGCGGTCCGCGGCGTTCGTGAGGCCCACGCGAGCGAGGAGTTCGACGCCGCGCTTCTCGCTCTCGGCCCTGTCGATGCCGTGCAGCGCGCTCTGGAGCTTCATGTGCTCGCGGCCGGTGAGGAACGGGTCGAGTGCGGACTCCTGCAGGGATGCGCCGATCGCGCGGCGCACCTCCGGTCCCTGGCGGGCGACGTCCAGGCCCGCGACCGTCGCGGTGCCCGACGTCGGGGGCAGCAGCGTCGTGAGCACGAGGACGGTCGTGGACTTGCCTGCGCCGTTTGGGCCGAGGAAGCCGTAGACCTCACCGGGCGCGACGCTCAGGTCGATCCCGTCGACGGCGCGCACGCCGCCCTTGAAGTCGCGCACCAGCTGGCGCACCTCGATGCCGTTGTCCCCGCCTGCGACCTCGCTCATCCGGCAGGTGATAGCAGCGGGAGGACGTCCCCTCCCGCCTTTTCGCCGAGGATGAAACGGTCCGTTGCCAGGTTCCCCGCACAGGCGCGCGAGTGAACGGGAGCGCGCCTCAGTAGGGGTTCTTGGGGGAGCGGTCCTGCGAGAGCGAGTCGTTTGAGGCGGCGATGAGCATCTCGATCGCATCGGCGAGGTGTACGGGTTCGATGTTCGGGTCGCCGCGCTGCACCCTGAGCCTGTGGGCGTGCAGCAGGACCTCGGCGTGGGTGTGGCCGGCGGGCGGCTCGAAACGGTAGGAGGCGAGCTCGATCGTCAGGCCGAGCGGGTCGTTGAAGTAGATCGAGTCCATGAACCCGCGGTCCCTGACGCCGGTGTGGGTGATGCCACGCTCATCCAGGCGCTCGACCGCCTGCAGGAAGCTCGCGCGAGAGAGGGACAGGGCGATGTGGTGCACGCACCCCGCGTCGGTCGGTGTGCGTGCGGGGTCGCCCTCGCGCTCCTCGTTCGTGAAGACGGTGATCAGGCGGCCGTCGCCGGGGTCGAAGTAGAGGTGGCTTTCCGAGGGCCTGTCGAGGTTCGGCTGCTCGAAGATGAAAGGCATCCCGAGCAGGCCCTCCCAGAAGTCGATCGACGTCTGCCGGCCCGCTCCGACGAGCGTGATGTGGTGAAGCCCCTGGCTCTGCAGCTTGCGCATGCGCCTCCACAACCACCGGCGCCCGGTCCCGGTCGCCGGTTCGTGATTGGCGGGCGGGTTACCGCGCCTGTGCGAGGCATCGTAGAACAGCCCGGCCGCGGCATACTGGTGTCGTGCTGCTTCCGTTCGACGACACAGGGGAGGGGCCCGCGGTCGTGCTCCTGCATGCGGGTATCGCGGACCGCAGGATGTGGGGCGAGCAGCTCGGGCCGCTGGCGGGTGCCGGGCTGCGCGTGATCGCGATGGACATGCCCGGTTTCGGGCAGGCTCCGGTCGCCGAGGGCAGGGATGAGCCGTGGCTCGACGTGCTCGAGACGATGGACGCCGCAGGTGTCGACCAGGCAGCGCTCGTCGGCAACTCGCTCGGCGGGGCGATCGCCCAGTGCGTCGCCGTCGTCTCGCCCGAGCGGGTCAGCGCCCTCGCGCTGATCTCCTCGCCCGCACCGGGCATGGAGGCATCGGAGGAGCTGAGCGACGCGTGGGAGACCGAGGAGTACGCGGTGGAGGCCGGGGACATCGACGGCGCCATCGAGGCCGTCCTGGATTCCTGGCTGCTTCCCGATGCCCCGCCGGCAGGTGCGCGAGCTCGTCGGGGAGATGCAGCGGCGGGCGTTCGACCTGCAGCTCGGCGCACCGGAACCCGAGGAGGTGCCCGACCCGCTCGGCGGCGACGCGCACGTGATCTCCGGGTATGCCGGGCCCGTGCTGATCGCGGTCGGCGAGCACGACATGTCCGACTTCCACGGGGCCGCGGAGAAACTCGGCGGTGCGCTGCCCGAGGCGCGCCGCGAGGTGATCTACGGCGCGGGCCATCTCGCGCCGCTGGAGCAGCCCGAGGCTCTCACGGAGCTGCTCGTGGACTTCCTCCTTTGAGGGCGCACGAGGCCCTCGAGAGATTTCCAGGCGCCGTGTCGATTTCCGGGCTGGCCGTTCGACGTCTCAGTAGAGCCGAGGCGCAAACCTGATCCAACGACAGGGCCGCCGGAGCGAAATCCACGACAGGAGGGACCAAACGATGCGCTTCATGATGGTCATGATCCCGAACATCCCCGACGAAGCGAACTGGGCGCCGGACCCGGAGGACATCGCCCGAATGGGTATCTACAACGAGGAGCTGACGAAGGCGGGGGTGCTGCTCGCGCTCGACGGCCTGCACCCTGCCTCGAAGGGTGCGCGGGTCGCGTTCTCCGGGGGCAAGCCGAGCATCACCGACGGGCCCTTCACGGAGGCGAAGGAGGTCATCGGCGGCTACTGGATGATCGAGACCCGCTCGAAGGAGGAGGCCGTGGAGTGGGCCTCACGCTGCCCGGGCGCCGACGGCGATGTCATCGAGGTGCGCCAGGTGTACGAGATGAGCGATTTCCCGCAGGAGGTCCAGGACGCCGCCGCCGGCTAGAGAACGAGGGGTGAGGGAGAGCTCCACGGGCGAGCGGGCGCGACTCGAGGCGGTATGGCGGATCGAGTCGCCCGCTCTGATCGCCGGCCTGGCGAGGATCGTCCGCGATGTGAGCCTTGCCGAGGACCTCGCTCAGGACGCGCTCGTGGCGGCGCTGGAGCAGTGGCCGAGGTCGGGTGTCCCGGATAACCCGGGCGCCTGGCTGATGGCCACCGCAAAACACCGCGCGATCGACCTGCTGCGCCGCGGCTCGCGGCTGCAGCGAAAGGAGCAGGAGCTCGCCCGCGAGCTCGAGCTGCGAGGCGACGAGCTCGCGCCGGCACTCGAACGACCCGTCGAGGAGCAGGTCGGCGACGACGTGCTCTGCCTGATGCTGATGTGCTGCCACCCGGTGCTCTCAGAACAGGCGCGGGTGACGCTCACCCTGCGCATGCTCGGAGGCCTCACCACACAGGAGATCGCGAGGGCCTACCTGACCGGCGAGTCGACGGTCGCGCAGAGGATCGTCAGGGCCAAGCGCACCCTCTCGGGCTACGACCTCGCATTCGAGCTGCCCGCAGGCGGCGAGATGGAGGGCCGGCTCTCGTCGGTGCTCGGTGTCCTGTACCTGATCTTCAACGAGGGATACGCGGCGAGCAGCGGCGAGGACTGGGTGCGCAGCGAGCTCTGCGGGGAGGCGCTGCGCCTCGGCCGTGTCCTCGCCGGGCTCTCCCCGGAGCACGCCGAGGTCCACGGGCTGCTCGCGCTGATGGAGCTCCAGGCCTCGAGGCTCCGGGCACGCGTCGGGCCCGCCGGTGAGCCCGTGCTGCTCGGCGATCAGGACCGCAGCCGCTGGGACCGTCTGCTGATCCGGCGGGGACTCGCGGCGCTCGCACGCGCCGAAGCACTCGGACCCCTCGCGCGGTCCGTACACGCTGCAGGCCGCGATCGCCGCATGCCACGCCCGCGCCTCCACGCAGCAGGACACCGACTGGGTGGCGGTGGCGGCCCTCTACGCGGAGCTCGCGCGGGTTGCGCCGTCGCCCGTCGTCGAGCTGAACCGTGCGGTCGCGGTCGCGAGCGCACACGGGCCGCGCGCGGGGATCGCGATCCTCGACGATCTCGCCGGCGACCCCCTGATGCAGGGCTACCACCTGCTGCCGAGCGTGAGGGCGGACCTGCTCGCACGGCTCGGGTGCTTCGGGGAGGCGCAGGAGGAGGTCAGGCGCGCAGCCTCGCTCGCGCAGAACGCGCCCGAGCGGCGCATGCTCCTCGACCGCGCGAGCGCCTACGCGTGGCAGGCCGGCCGCCCGGAAGCCGACCAGGGCTCTCAGGCCACCGCCGGCGGGCCCCCGCGCAGTCAGTAGGCACCCGCAGTCCGGCTCGTGTCAAACAACGCTCGCGTCTGGCCCGGGCCTGGCCTACGCTCGGCCGTGCGGCGCCGTGTTGAAAGCCAGCCGTGGCGCGCGGCCGCCGCCGGGAACGGGGTGGCTGGAATGAGCGGGAAGTTCGACCACGTGGTGGCTGTGATGTTCGAGAACCGGTCCTTCGACAACCTCCTCGGCTACCTGTACGAGCCCGGCGAGGTCCCTTCGTTCGAGGGTGTCGCCGGCAAGGACCTGTCCAATCCGATCCCTCCGTACGCACCCGGCTCAGAGCGCGGGGTCGTGCCCGTGCACAGGGCCGAGAACATGAACACCCCCGACCCGGACCCCGGCGAGGAGTACCAGCACATCAACACGCAGCTCTGGAACACGGTGGAACCGCGGGAGAACCGTTCGAAGGCGGCCCTTGAGATGCAGGCGCCTTTCAACGCCCCGAGGGACCCCGGGAAGACGCCGACGATGGACGGCTTCGTCACGGACTACGTGAACGCATTCGAGGCGGAGATAGGCCGGCTGCCGACCTACGAGGAGTACTCACAGATCATGGCGTGCTACCCGCCGGAGCTGATGCCCGTCCTCTCGACGCTCGCAAAGGGGTTCGCGTGTTTCGACCACTGGTTCTGCGAGGTGCCCTCCCAGACGTTCACGAACCGCTCGTTCTTCCACGCCGCGAGCGCGTCCGGGCTCGTCGTGAACCTGCCGTTCGAAGCGTTTCCGCTGAAGAACGACGCGGAAACGATCTTCGAGCGCCTCGAGGCCGCGGGGCTTCCGTGGCGGGTCTACATCGACTCGGAGATGCTCGTCAGCTTCACGGGCTTGATCCACAGCGCGCGGCTGTTCCCGTTCTTCAAGACGCACTTCTACGCGATCTCGGACTTCTACGAGGACGTCGAGAACGGCACGCTGCCCGCCTACTCGTTCATCGAGCCGAACATGCTGCACGCCCACAACGACATGCACCCGCCCGTCAACGCTCTGTTCAAGGGGTTCTCCGCCGACCCGCCGTCCTCGCTGCTCGGCGGCGAGGCCCTGCTCGCGGACATCTACAACGCTGTCCGGGAGTCCTCCTCCGACGCCGGCTCGAACTTCGCGAACACGCTGCTCCTCGTCGCGTTCGACGAGCACGGCGGGACCTACGACCATGTGCCGCCGCCCGCCGCGCCGACCCCCGACCCGTCCGGGCCGGCGGGTCAGATGGGCTTCAGGTTCGACCGCTCCGGCATACGCCTGCCCACGGTCGCGATCTCCGCCTACATCGACAGCCGCACCGTCGTCAACGACGAGTACCGCAACACATCGCTGATCCGCACACTCCGCGCGCGCTGGCCGCTGGGAGCGCCGCTGACCGCTCGTGACGCGGTCGCCCGCGACATCGCGGGCGTCCTCACCCGCGACACTCCCCGGCCGCAGGAGGACTGGCCGGAGGTGACCGCACGGCCCGCCCCGGCGCTGAAGGACGCCGTCGTGCCCCTCGACCGGCCGCTGCCGCCGCTCGGGCAATACCTCCTCGGCTCGGCGATCGCGATCGAGACGGCCAGGGGCGGAGCCGCCGTGCCCACGATCGACCCGAAGACGGCGACGGGCGCCGAGGCGGTCGAGTTCTTCTCACAGCTGCAGCATGCGCGCTTTCCGCATGTCGCCGCGGCCCATGCCGTCGTGCACGCCTGACCCGCAGCCCGGCGGGGGAGCGGGTCAGGCGTCGTGCGTGGCCTCTCCATAGAGGAAGAACTCGGAGGTGGCTGACACGTCCGCATGCCATCCGAGCCCGCGCAGGCGCTTGGCGAGCAGCAACGGGTCATGGAAGCGCTTGACGATCGTGAACGACCGGCCGTCGTTCAGCTGCCTGACGGTCGTCTGTTCGGCGGGGTCCGCGGCCACGTGGTCCCTTGCGGCCGAGAGGGGGCTCGGGAGGCTGTCGACGAACAGCACCCGCCCGCCGGGCCGCAGCGACCGCGCGACCCGCTCCCAGAACATGTCGAAGCGGTCCTCCGGCACATGTGAGAGCCAGAAGCCGAAGAAGCACGTGTCGTACACGTCCGAGGGCTCCCAGTCGAAGAGGTCGGCCTCGGCGAAGCTCACATGCTGATCGGGGACGCGCGCACGGGCTATCGCCCGCACCTGCGGCGACGCGTCCAGGGCCGTGAGGCTGCCGGCGTGTACGGCGAGCCGGCGCGTCCATAGGCCGGTTCCGCATGCGAGCTCGAGGACGTCGCCTAGCGGGGCGTGAGCATCGACCCACCGCTCGAGTTCGCCGACCTGTGCGAACCACGCCTCGTTCGCCCGGCCACGGTCGTAGCGGCCCCGGCGAAACCACCAGTCGTCGTACTCCGGGGCGCGCTCCCGGTAGTAGGAGGCCTGCTCGCGCAGGATCGCATCGACGTCATCCGGCACAACCCGATTGCACCACACGCGGCCGTCCGCGCCAGGCTGCGCTGCTACTCGGGTGGCCTTGCCACCTTGAGCTCGTTGCCGTACGGATCCGTGATCAGGGCGAAGCGCAGCCCGTCGCCGGTCTTCTCCAGGGACACGCTCACGCCCCGGCCTGCGACCTCGGCGACGAATGCGTCAAGGGCGTCGACCATCAGGGCGTGCAGGCCCGTGCCGGCACGCGCCTGGTCGACTTCCACGTAGATCCACGCGCTGTCGGTCAGCTGCCACGCCGCCTCGTCCTCGTTCGGGATCAGGTCGGGCGGACGGCCGATCAGACGCGCATACCAGTCGACGGCGCCGTCGATGTCGGTGACGGGTATCCCGGTGAAGGCGTGCGTGAACACCGGGCCACCCTACAGTCAGGGCGTGCTGCGGCCGCGGGCCTACTCGTCGAGGTAGAGCTTGAACCCCTCGGCCACGGACTCCATGCCGAGCGAGCGGTAGAAGGCATGCGCGCCGGTGCGCTGCCTGCCGGACAGCAGCTGGACCTTGTAGCAGCCGGCCTCGCGGGCGATGTCGATCGCGTGGCCCATCAGTGCGCTCCCGATCCCGCATCCCTGCAGGTCGGCGGTGACCACGACGTTCTCCACTATCGCCCACGGTCTCGCGCCGTGGGTGAGGTTCTGGACGATCAGCAGGTCGACGGTTCCGACGGGCGTCTGGTCCAGCACCCCGACCAGCAGGTGGCGCGCGGGATCACCGATCACGTCAAGCAGGACACGCTCGTGATGGCTGTCGACGGACTGTGGCGGCGCCGGCTTGTCATCCTCGAACTCTTCGTAGAGCGAGACGAGCGCATCGAGGTCGCCTGGCGCCGCGGGGCGCACGGTGAACTTGCTCATGGATGGAGTCTGGCACCCCCGGCACGCTCCGGCCGGCATGCTGACATCTGGCGGACGCGCCGCAGGAGATCTTGGACCGCGGGCCAACCGGCACCGCCGTCCGGTGCACCAGGATCCTTCACATGGAGCGGTGGCGTTCGAAGCATGGCTCCCGTCGTGGAGCGAAGGTCGTGCAGCCCGCCACGGGCGGGGCGGAGCACCGATGATCGGGTGGCTCGCGCTCGGCGCCGGGGCGCTGCTCCTGCTCGGGATGATCGTCCTCGTCGCCCTCATGCTCGCCGGCCCAGGCGGGGAATGGCCCAGGCGCTGAACAGGCGGCACCGGGGTGGCTGCGGGCAATGGGCCCCGCTAGCGTCTGAGCATGCCGCGGCTGGAATACCGCAAGCTCCTCGCCGGCGATGTGGGAGAGGTGGCCGAGCTGCTGGCCGGCGGGTTCGCAGGCTTCCGCGAGTTCGCGCCGCGGTACTGGAGGGCCCCGGAGGCTAGCGGCGAGATCCCCCGGCTCGCGGGATGGGTGGACGATCCGGTGTTCTGGGGTCAGCTCGCCCTCGACGGGCCGGTGCTCGCCGGAGCCGCGACGTTCGTGCCGGCGACCCGCCATCACGTTCACCCTGATCCCGATCCGGAGCTCGTCCACCTCGGGCACCTGTTCGTGAAACCGCAGTACTGGGGGACGGGGGCCGCGCGCAGCCTCCTTCATCACGCGATGCGCGAAGCGGCGGATAGGGGGTTCACGGCGATGCGCCTGTACACGCCCGCCGGGCAGGCGCGCGCCCGGCGCTTCTATGAGCGCGAAGGCTTCGCGGCGGCCGGCGGGCCGCAGGACCGCGGTCTCGGGCTGCCCGTCATCGAGTACCGGCGCCCACTCCCGACGCGGGCCCGGCCAACCGGCCCAGACGCGTGATGTTCGCGAAGAGCCTGGCGGTGCGGCTGAGCGTGCACGCGAGTCAGTGGGCGATCTCCCAGACGCGGTAGCCGCTGTTGAAGCGCGAGACGAATACGACACCCTCGGACAGGCTCGAGCTCGGCAGCTCCCTCGGGAAACGCAGTTCGACGACGACGGTCCTCTCCTCGATGCGTCTTGCGCACTGGCGGGCGACCTCGGCGCCGCGCGGTCCGGCGGTGGCGGCCGGCTTGGACCAGAGGACCGTCGCGCCCCGCACGTCGAGGTCCCTGTACAGCGATGGCGCCGCGGCGAGCGCAGCTCGCGCCGCCTTCCCGGTGGCGTCGGCCGTCAGAGGCAGCGCGGACCTGGCCGTTCTCGGGCACTCGCCGTTCCCGCCGGCGCGGGAGGCGTCCGCATACGGCGCCGCTGCGAGCGCGATCAGGACCGATGCAACGGTCGCGGTGCGCCGCGCCGGCGACCCGGTCGCCCCGGTCGGGTCTGCTCTGCTCGCCGGGGTTTGCCGGTTGGGGGTCATTCGACGAAGGCTCCTGTGGATCGTTGCGCGCCGGCGCAGGAAGTTGTCGGCGGGGTGCTGCACCGCCGTCCCGTGGGAAGGATCGCAGGAGACCTTGCACCGGCGTGTGAGGTGCATAAGCTCCCGGCCGATCGCAGATACGCTCGAGGACACCACGGACCAGCGCGAGGTCCGTCATACGAGAAAGGGTGCGGAGCATGGCCGACCAGGCTGTGGTGGAACGACTGGAAGATGAAGTGATGCGACTCAGGGCGGCGGTTGAAGGTGCGCTGGTGTTCGCTCTCGACGTGGAGGCCGGAATCCACGGCGAGCAGGCGGCGATGAGCGTCGTGACCATGCTCAACAGAGCACTTGACGCGGGCCAATCGTGAGCTTCACCCGCGACGTCCGCCCGGCGGGCAGGAGTGCCAGGTGAGCGCATCCTCGAAGGCCCGCTGGCATCACGCGGTCACCCGCGCCAGGGACGGCATGGGATCCAGCTAGCCGCCCCCTCCACCGGTGGGGATGTGCGCCTGCGGCTGGACGACGCTCCAGCATTCAAACGCGAGCAGCGTCCGCGCGTCATCTGAAGCATCCGGCCAGCCGGCGTCATCGAGTCGCGGCTCCAGCCGATGTGAGAGCAGTGGGCCTGCCTATCGGCGGTCGCCTGCGTGGCATTCACCCGCCATCCGGCTTCGCTGGAGAACGACCACCTCCCGGGCCGAAACGGTGCGCCTCTGAGCACGACGGGGCGCTCCCTCCCGCAAGTCGCCCGCCGCGCCCGACCGGGAACGGCGGGTACTCCCAAAGCCTCACACCCATCTCACGTCCGGCCAGTTCGAAATGCCGGCCGGCTCGGCGCCGACGGATGCTCGTGGCATGGCTGAATCGTAAACGTGACCGGGGCCGTGCGTCGCTCTGCCGGAAGGCCCCTCCGCGCTTCGCACGGAGGGACATGGCGGGGGCAGGATTCGAACCTGCGAAGGCAGAGCCAACGCGTTTACAGCGCGTCCCCTTTGACCGCTCGGGAACCCCGCCGGGGGCTCGTCAGTTTACGTGCTGGCGCCCGCGGCCCGCGGACCCGTGGCCCGCGGAGCTCAGGAGGCCTCGCGCAGCGGCTGTGCCTCTGGCAGCGTCTGGAGCTTCTTCAGCGTTCTGTTCTCGATCTGGCGGACCCGCTCGCGGGTGATGTTGAACGCGCGGCCGACCTCCTCCAGTGTGCGCGAACGCCCTCCGACGATGCCGTAGCGCATTTCGATCACCTCGCGCTCGCGTGTCGGGAGCGCTTCCAGCACCCGGCGGATGTTCTCGCGCCGCAGCGCCTCCGATGCGATCTCGAACGGCGAGGCCGCTGAGACGTCCTCGACGAAGTCCGCGAGCGCCGAGTCGTCCTCGTCGCCGACGGGCTTCTCCAGGGACACGGGCTGCTGGGTCACCCGCATCACCTCGCGCACGTCGCGTACGGAGCATTCGAGCTCGGTCGCGAGCTCCTCGGGTGTGGGCTCGCGGCCGAGCTGCTGGATCAGGCGCCGTTCGGCGTAGATCAGCTTGTTCAGCCGCTCGACCATGTGTACGGGGATGCGGATCGTGCGCCCCTTGTCGGCGAGCGCGCGCGTGACGGCCTGGCGGATCCACCATGTGGCATAGGTGGAGAACTTGTATCCGCGGCGGTAGTCGAACTTCTCGACCGCCCTGATGAGCCCGAGCGAGCCCTCCTGGATCAGGTCGAGGAGCGTCAGCCCGCGCCCCACGTAGCCCTTCGCGATCGAGACGACGAGGCGCAGGTTCGCCTCGACCATGTGCTGCTTGGCCGCCATGTCGCCGCGCTCTATCCGCTTGGCTAGCGAGACCTCCTCTTCGGCGGTCAGCAGCGGCACCCGTCCGATGGAGCGCAGGTACAGGCGCAGCGAGTCGACGCTGGGGTCGGCCGTGAGGTCAAGGTCGGGCCGCTTGAGCTCGTCCAGCCGCGCGTGGAGGGTGCGGATCTGTTCCGCGCCGTCGTCCTGGGGCTCCTCGGTCTCGGGAGCGTCGCCGTCGTCGGCCGCCGCGCCGGACGTCGCCCCGGGGCGGATGTCGGCCTGCAGTTCGCCGGCTGCGCTGCCCGCGTCGAGGACGTCGACGCCGTGCTCCTCGAGCTGGCTGAGGATGTCCTGTGCCTGCTGGGCGCTGAGCTCAGCCTCCTCCATCGCGGCCGCGAGCGCGTCGGCTGCGACGAACCCCCGTTCCTGCCCCTCGGAGATGATGCTCGAGAGCTCGTCGATCTCCACCACGGCTGTGTCCGTGGCCACCCCGGTCTGTATCGCCTTCTCCGTCACTGGAACCCCCCAAGGCCCATCCGACACCCATCGAAACGGTCGTCCGCCCCGATCTCCCCGATACCTACGCTAAGCCTCCGATGCGTTGCGCTTGCCCTGCCGGTCCCATCCCTTTCCCGCCTCTCCCGGCGCCCGCCTCAACCCGCCTCCGGGATGGTGCGGCACGCCATGTGCGAAGTGATACCAGAATCGTCGGCAGGGGGATATTCACGTAGCGCCGGGGTGGGCGTCGTGTGCGCGCTACGCTCACCCGCATGCAGGCAACACGCCTCACTGCGGGGCTGTCCCCGGCGCTTGGCAGCGGGGACGACGTGCAGGCCCGGGCCCCCGCCGTCCCGGTCGCGCTCTCGCGCGTCGGGGTGACCGGCGTGGAGAAGGTCGTGAGGATCCGCGAGGAGCTGTACTTCGCCAGGCTCGACTGTTTCGTCGACCTCAGCCGGGAGCAGAAGGGCGCCCACATGTCGCGCTTCGAGGAGGTCGTCAACGAGGCGATCGGCGAGGTCGTGCTGTCCGAGTCGCCGTTCCGCGCGGAGACCCTCGCGCAGCACATCGCGGAGATCGTCAGGGAGCGCCAGGGGGCCGGGCGCGCCGAGGTCAGCATCGCGGCGCGCTACCCGGAGCACAAGCCGGCGCCCGTCTCGGGGGTCCAGACACAGGAGATCTACACGCTCCACGGCCGTGCGGTGGCGTTCGCCCACGGAACTAGGCGCACGGTCGGCGTCTCCGCGACCGGCATGACCGCCTGCCCGTGCGCCCAGGAGCTGATCGCCGCGCGCGCGCGCGAACGGCTGACGGCGGAGGAGTTCACGAGCGAGCAGATCGACGTGATCCTCGAACAGGTTCCGGTCGCGACCCACAACCAGCGGGGGCTTGCGACTTTGAACGTCGGACTGACCGAGGACTCGACGGCCGAGATCGACGCGGAGGTGCTGCTGCGGATCGCGGAGTCCAGCATGTCCTCGGAGATCTACGAGCTGATGAAGCGCTCGGACGAGGTCGCGGTTGTTGAAAAGGCCCATATGCGCCCGCGCTTCGTTGAGGACTGCGTGCGCGAGATGATCGCCGGCGTCGTCGGCGAGCTCGCGTTCCTCGACGGTTCGTGCTTCATCTCGGCGCGGCAGGAGAACCTCGAGACGATCCACCAGCACAACGTCGTCGCCGAACGGCATGGCCTGCTCGCGGAGCTGCGCAGCGAGATCGCGACGGGCGCCCGCGTGGCGCACCAGACCACCCTCGAGGAGTGGCTCGACGCGGGCGTTCAGCCTTCGGCGTGAGCCTGGTGCTGCGCCATCCGGCGGCGCAGCCCGAAGAAGTAGTCGAGGCCTGAGAGCACCGTCACGATGACCGTGACGTAGATCAGCGCGTTCAGCCACAGCGGCGATCCGTGGACCGCGATCACCGCGAGGATCATCGCTATCTGAAGGCACGTCTTGACCTTCCCGAAGTTGCTCGCCGGGATGATCACCCCCGCCTGCGAAGCGCCCATGCGAAGGACCGTGACGGCCAGCTCGCGGGTGATGATCACCATCGCGACCCACGCCGCGAGGCGCTGCAGGGACACGAGCGAGATGAGCGCCGCGACGATCAGCAGCTTGTCCGCGAGCGGGTCCATCAGCTTGCCGAAGTTCGTGACCGAGTCCCGCGAGCGTGCGAGGTAGCCGTCGACGAAGTCCGTCAGCGACGCGAGCACGAACACGACGGCCGCGAGGACGTCCCCGTCGTGGGTGTTGCCGAGCAGCGCGACGACCAGCACGGGGACCAGCATGATCCGCAGGACCGTGAGGAGGTTCGGGAGGTTGACCGGGAACACGCCAGCGACATTATCCATCGGGCGCGCGCTCCCCGGCGGCTGGTATACCGGATGCGCCCGCGGGTATACCCGCCGCAAACCACCGAAAGGATGCTCGCATGAACAAGCGCACGCTCGGGCCGCACGGGCCGCAGGTATCGGCGATAGGCCTCGGCTGCATGGGGATGTCCGCGTTCTACGGGTCGACCGACGAGCAGGAGTCGCTGCGCACGATCGCCCGCGCCCTGGACCTCGACTGCAACTTCCTCGACACGTCCGACATGTACGGGCCGCACACCAACGAGCGGCTCGTCGGCCGCGCGATCGCATCGCGCCGCGACGAGGTGTTCCTCGCCACCAAGTTCGGGATCAGGATCGTCGGCGACCCGCCGAAACGCTCGATCGACGGGAGCCCGGACTACGTGCGCTCGGCATGCGAGGCGTCGCTGCAGCGTCTCGGCGTCGACCACATCGACCTCTACTACCAGCACCGCGTGGACCCGGAAACCCCGATCGAGGAGACGGTCGGGGCGATGGCCGAGCTCGTCGAGCAGGGCAAGGTCCGCCACCTCGGCCTCTCGGAGGCGAGCGCCGAGACGATCCGCCGCGCGCACGCCGTTCACCCGATCACCGCGGTCCAGACCGAGTATTCGCTGTGGACACGCGACGTCGAGCGGGACATCCTGCCGACGCTGAACGAGCTCGGGATCGCGCTGGTCGCCTACTCGCCGCTCGGACGCGGGTTCCTGTCCGGGCGCTTCAGCTCACCGGACGAGCTCGACGACGGCGACTTCCGCAAGTACGGCCCGCGCTTCACCGGGGAGAACCTCGAGAACAACCTCGCGCTCGCCGGACGCGTGAAGGAGATCGCGCAGGAGAAGGGGATCACCGCGGGCCAGCTCGCGCTCGCTTGGGTCCTGCACCGCGGCGAGCACATCGTCCCGATCCCCGGCACCAAGCGCGTCAGCTACCTCGAGGAGAACGTCGCTGCCGCCGACGTGCAGCTGAGCGAGCAGGACGTCGAGCGGATCACCCAGGAGATCGGCAGCGCCGCGGGCGACCGCTATGACCCGGAAGGCATGCGCTCGGTGAACATCTGAGCGCCCGGCGCGGCTCAGTAGCCGACGGAGTAGAAGCTGATCCGCCTGCAACCCGGCAGGCGGTAGTGGGGGAGGGCGGCATGGCTCGTGAAGATCACGATCCCGGCGTTTTCGCAGTGCACCACGCCCGACCCCTCGTGGACATGCACGACCGTCGCGGGATCGGTACCGGTCCAGATGTGGTTGACGGTGTCGTTGCCGTAGATCACGTTGCGCCCGTCGCCGGCGTGGACCACGAGGCTCTGGAACGCGGGCCAGCCGGACGGGTGGTAGTCGCCCCAGATCACGTCGCCGCTGTCGCCGCCGTAGATCGTGTCGTCGCCGTAGCCGCCGAGCAGGTAGTTGTGCACCCACGGCCTGCCTCGCAGCGTGTTGTGCACGCCGGCGCGGCCGCGGTCCATCACCAGGTGCTGATCGGGCGGCCAGCCCGCGTGGCTGGTCATGGCAACTGCGCTGGTGCACGCGAGCGCGAGCACGATGCACGCCAGGGCGGCGATGACGCTCGCCGGGCCGCTAGGGTGGGGAGCCATGCCACTCATCCCGATGGTTATAGAGCGCACCGCGCGCGGCGAGCGCGAGTTCGACATCTACTCGAGGCTGCTGAACGAGCGGATCATCTTCCTCGGCACGCCGATCGACGACCAGGTCGCGAACCTCGTGGTCGCGCAGCTGCTGCACCTCGAGAGCGAGGACCCCGACAAGGACATCTCGATCTACATCAACTCCCCCGGCGGGAGCATCTACTCGGGTCTGGCGATCTACGACACGATGCGGTTCGTCAAGCCGGACATCGCCACGATGTGCGTCGGCGTCGCGATGTCGATGGGCTCCCTGCTGCTGGCCGCCGGGACGAAGGGCAAGCGCGCGGCGCTGCCGAACTCCAGGATCCTCATCCACCAGCCATCCGCGGGCTTTGAAGGCCAGTCGACGGACATCGAGATCCATGCGCGGGAGATCCTGAACATGCGCAAACAGATCGACGCCATCTACGCCGAGGCCGTCGGGAAATCGACGGAGGTCGTGCGCGCCGACATGGAGCGCGATCGTTTCTTCACCGCAGATCAGGCCCTCGAGTACGGCCTGATCGACCGGGTGCTCGAGAACCACTAGATCTTCGGCCGAGGGGGCCTTGCAGGCATGTCCGCTCTGAGCCGTAACGAGCGGATCGCGCTCGCCCTGGTCGTCCTGGTCACCGTCCTCGCGGGTTCCGCGGAATACGGGAACTGGGCAGCGGTCCCGAGCTTCGCCCTGGCGACGCTCGCGCTCGCGGGCCTCGCATGGATCGTGTCCTTCTCGACGGAGGACCTCGGCAGGCGCTTCGGCCCGGGTGTGACCGGGATGATGCAGTCGACGCTCGGCAACCTGCCGGAGCTGTTCGTCGTCGTCTTCGCGCTGCAGAAGGGCGAGTCGGTGGTCGCCCAGACCGCGATCATCGGGTCGATATTCGCGAACGCGCTGCTCGTGTTGGGGCTCGTGCTCGTCGTCGGCGCCCGCCGCGCGCCGGACGGGATCATGCGCTTCGCGGTGCGGCTTCCGAAAGACACCGCGACGCTGCTGCAGGTGACGGTGTTCATCATCGTGCTGCTCGGCCTCTCGCTCGCCGCGCACGATCCGGCGAGCCACCACGTGGACACGATCTCGGCGGTCGGCGCGGTCTGCCTGCTGCTCGTCTACATGGCGTGGGTGGTGCCGTATCTGCGTTCGGATGAGCTGCCGGGAGCGAAGGACGCAGACGGGACTGAGGACGGCGAGGACGAACCGCACGGGCCGAGGATGCCGCTTGCGTTCACGCTCACGCTGCTGATCGTCGCGGGTGTCGCCTCCGCGTTCGTCTCGGACTGGTTCATCAATGCGCTCGAGCCCGCGATCGTGCAGCTGCACATCTCCCAGGCGTTCGCGGGACTGGTGATCGTCGCGATCGCCGGTAACGCGGTCGAGAACGTCACCGGCCTGGTGCTCGCCTACAAGGGCAAGTCGGACCTCGCGATCTCGGTCGTCAAGAACTCGGTCGCGCAGATCGCGGCGTTCCTGTTCCCGCTGCTCGTCCTCATCTCCTTCGCGCTGAAGACGACCCTGACGTTCGCGCTCGCGCCCGTCTACATCGGCGCGCTCGTCCTCACGGCGCTCGCGCTGGATCAGATCACGAGCGACGGGGAGGCCGCGGAATTCGAGGGCTGGGCGCTCGTGGCCCTGTACGTGATCCTCGCCACGCTCACCCTCTTCGAGTAGCGGCTGTCCCCGCCGCCCGCTCCTAGCCTTTGGCCAGGCCGCTGATCAGCGCGCCCGCGATCCCGCCGGCACCCGCGGCGGCGGCTGTGCTCCCGCCGTCTTCGACGCCCTCGAGCGGCGCGATGAACATCGTCTGGATCGCAAGGCGCCCCGGTCCCGTGAAGCGGTTCCAGGTGAGCTTGCCGCCGCCGCCGAAGATGCCCGTCTTCAGCCCCATCGTCACAGCCTCCATGCTCACCTCCGGGTCCTTGTAGAGCCACGCGCCCGCCTCGACGTCGAGCTGGTCGCCCGCGCCCAGCTGCACCAGGAACACGTTCCCGTGCCCGTGCAGCCACACGATCGCGTCGCCTTTGGTGGCCCGGAACTTGTCCATGAAGAACCCGGACCCTCCGAGCACCATGCTCTGGATGCCCTTGATCCGTTCGAACGTGTAGTCGAGGTTGTCGGTCGCCGCGACGAACTGGTGCTCGCGGACGTCAAGGCCCTCGCCCTGGCGCAGGTGCAGCGGGATGCACTGGCCGGGGGAGTCCCTGGAGAAGGCGATCCTGCCGGACCCGGACGTGCGGGTCACGAAGAACTCCATCCCCGCGATCTTGCGTTTCACCGCGCCGGGGAGCTTCTTGAGCTCGACGTTCAGCTGCGTCTGCTTCCACAGCAGGACGTGGTGCTCGAACATCACGGCCTGGGAGCCGACCTCGATCTGCAGCTCGGGGACCAGTTCGCCGCGTATGTGGTAGGTCACGCCCGCGAACGTTTCGTCGTGCACGACGGGTGGGATCGGCTCCGGCAGGTTCATCTCGGCTCTCCTTGTATGGGCTCCGCCTGTGCCGGCGGATCGCTGTCGAGGCGCCTGGGCGTGGGGCGCGATGGTCCGGCCCAGCTTCCCCGCTGCTCCGGACGGTAGCTCCGCGCGGGCTGCAAGCGCGCTAGACTGCCTGTACCTCGCGCCTGGGCGGGGTTTTTCTTCGCCCACGGCCGCCTGTCCACAACGACGCAGGGATTTCTGACCATGGCCCGCGGAGACGTTCGAATCGCTATCACCCTCGCCTGCGAGGAGTGCAAGCACCGCAACTACCAGACGAACAAGAGCAAGCGCAACAACCCGGACCGGGTGACCCTGCGCAAGTACTGCCGCTGGTGCCGTAAGCACACCAGCCATCGGGAGACCCGTTAGCGCGGGAGCGCTGCTGTGGCTCGTGACCGTAAACGTTCAAAGCAGCGCCGCAATCGCGGGGGTGCCGCTGGTGCGGGCAACCAGCCGGACGGCGCGAGCAGCCAGCCGAACCCGTTCGACCCGACCGCTGAGCCGGTCGACTCGCTCAGCCGCTCGGATGTCCCCGGCGCGCTCGAGCATGCCTCGGGTGCCGATCGACGAGTTCGACGCCGCGATCGTCGCGGGAGCAGGCGGGGTGCCGGTCGGCGCGGACGCAGAGATCGCCGATGAGAACGCGATCGCAAATGCCCCCGAACGGCTCTCCGAGTCAGAAATCGACACGGAGGCCGAGCTCGAGGGCGACGTCACAGCCGACCAGCTCCAGGAGGCCGCGGGCCCGTCGGGACGCGTGCACGCCACACCCGAGCAGGCATCCGGCGCGCCGGTGCGCAGCGGCAACCGCGCGATCGGGTTCCTGCGCGCCAGCTGGGCCGAGCTCCACCGAGTCCAGTGGCCCGACCGCCGTCAGGTCACCCAGGCCACGGCTGTCGTCATCGGCTTCGTCGCGATCGCCGGCGCCTACCTCGGCCTGGCTGACTACGTCGCGAAGGAAATCGTCGAATTCATTCTCTGATGTCCGTGCCGAGAACCGCGGCCGGGCGTCCATCAACCGCCACTGAATCTGTCGAAGGGCTCTGAATGTTTCGTTGGTATGTAGTGAACACGTACTCCGGCCATGAGAACAAGGTCAAGCACAACCTCGAGCACCGCCTGATCTCCCTCGGTCAGCAGCGCGCGGTGCGCAGCGTCGTCGTCCCGACCGAATCCGTCTCGGAGATGAAGGACAACCAGAAGGTCACGGTCGAGAAGCGCACGATGCCCGGCTACGTGCTGGTCAACATGGAGCTCAACGAGGACTCCTGGGGTGTCGTGAAGGGCACCCCCGGCGTGACCGGGTTCGTCGGCGCCTCACAGGAGCCGGTGCCGCTCACGCAGATGGAGGTCGACAGGCTGCTCCACAAGGAGGTCGCGACCGCGACGCGCACACGCGCGCAGTTCACGATCGGCGAGTCCGTCAAGGTGGTCTCCGGCCCGCTGTCCGACTTCTCCGGGGAGATCTCGGAGATCAACGAGGATGCCTCCAGGCTCAAGGTGCTCGTGTCGATCTTCGGCCGCGAGACGCCGGTGGAGGTAGGCTTCGACCAGGTCAAGAAGCTCTGACCCGCCTGACCGCCGGCGCGGCGCCGTGATCCCGCGCCTGCCCAGTTCACACGCCTCGGCCCTCGGTGCGTGGCTAAGCTAGAGAACCCCGATAGAGAGATACAGACGAGAAAATGGCCAAGAAGGTTCTGACGACAATCAAGCTGCAGGCGAACGCCGGGCAGGCTAGCCCCGCCCCGCCGGTCGGCCCTGCCCTGGGTCAGCACGGGATCAACATCATGGAGTTCTGCAAGGCGTTCAACGCCCAGACGCAGAGCGAAACGGGGACAGTCATCCCCGTCGTGATCACCGTCTACGAGGACCGCTCGTTCACGTTCATCACCAAGACCCCGCCCGCCGCGGTCCTCATCCGCCAGGCGCTGAGGATCGGCAAGGGCTCCGGCGAGCCGAACCGTGTGAAGGTCGGCACGATCACGCAGGAGCAGCTCCGCGAGATCGCCGAGCGCAAGCTCGATGACCTGAACGCCCACGATGTCGACCAGGCCGCGAAGATCATCGCCGGCACCGCCCGCTCGATGGGCGTGGAGGTGGCACCGTGAGCAAGCATGGCCGCCGTTATGAGGAGACGCTCTCCCGCGTCGACCGCGAGCGCGAATACGAGCCCGCCGAGGCGATCTCGCTCGTACGCGGGCTCACGTCCGCGAAATTCGACGAGTCGATCGAGGTCCACATCCGCACCGGCCTGAACGTCAGGCACGCCGACGAGCAGCTGCGCGGGACGATCGCGCTGCCGAACGGCCTCGGCAAGGACGTGAAGATCGCCGTCTTCGCCCAGGGCGACAAGGTCCGCGAGGCCGAAGAGGCCGGCGCCGACTATGTCGGCGGGGAGGACCTCGCCAAACGCATCGAGGACGGCTTCGACGACTTCGACGTCACGATCGCGACGCCCGACATGATGTCCGTCGTCGGACGCCTCGGACGGGTCCTCGGGCCCTCCGGCAAGATGCCGAACCCGAAAGTCGGCACCGTCACGATGGACGTCGGCAAAGCCGTCGAGGAGTCCAAGTCCGGCAAGGTCGAATACCGCACGGACCGCACCGCGATCGTGCACCTGGTGATCGGCAAGGCGAGCTTCGACGACCGCAGGCTGCTCGAGAACTACGCGGCCGTCATCGAAGAGATGATCCGCGCCAAGCCGTCCGCCGCCAAAGGCCGCTACCTGCGCTCGGTCACCATCGCATCGACGATGGGACCCGGAGTCAAAGTCGACTCGAGCCGAACCCGTGAAATCCTCGAGGAGGCGCCTGCGGCCCCGGCCGCTGCATAGCGTCAGACCGACAGGCAACCGCAGACCCCCGGCGGCCGCGAGAACCGCGCGGCGCAAGACCGGGATAGGAGCCCAATGAACCGAGACCAGAAGGCCGTGGCGATCGCAGAGATCGCCGAGAAAATCGAGGAGTCCGACGCGATCTTCGCCGTGGACTACCGCGGGATCACCGTCGAGCAGGTGGCCGAGCTGCGCGCGAAGCTGCGCCAGAGCGACGCGAGCTTCAAGGTCGTGAAGAACTCGCTCACCGAGCGCGCCGCCGACCAGGTCGGCGCCGAGATCCTCAAGGACTACCTCGCGGGGCCGACCGCGCTGACGTTCGTGCGCGGCGACGTCGCGACCGCCGCGAAGACGGTCGCGGACTACGCGCGGGCCACACAGATGCTCCCCTTCAAGGGCGGGCTGATGGAAGGCTCCGCGCTCGACGTGGACCAGATCCGCTCGCTCTCCAAACTGCCCTCCCGCGAGGTCCTCTACGGACAGCTCGTCGGGGTGGTCGCCTCACCGATCGGCGGACTCGTCCGCTCGCTCGGCGGCCTCCTCGGTGGCCTCGCGGTCGCCCTCGGCCAGGTGCGCGAGAAGAAGGAGTCCGGCGAGATCCCGGCCGGAGAGGCCCCGGCGGCGGCTGCCGAGCCGCAGGCACCCGCGCAGACGGACGCCGCGGGCACCGAGGGCGACTCCGCTGAGCAGGAGCAGGCCCCCGCAGCCGAGGGCGGCGAGGAGCCGCAGGCGGCGCAGGGCGGCGACGAGCAGAAGGCTGAGCCGGAGCAGGACACGCCGGCGGACGACGACAACAAGGCGGACGTCTCGGCTGAGTCCGAGGACGCCGAGACGAATCCCACCAAGGAGGACTGACTCACATGGCAACAAGCACACAGGATTGGATCGAGGAGCTGAAGGGCATCTCGGTGCTCGAGCTCGCCGAGCGCATCAAGGCGCTCGAGGAGGAGTTCGGTGTCTCCGCAGCGGCGATGGCGGCCCCGGCCGCAGCGCCCGCAGCCGGCGGCGACGGCGGCGGAGCCGAGGAGGAAGTGTCGAGCACCGTCGACGTCATCCTCGCGTCCTCCGGCGACAAGAAGATCCAGGTCATCAAGGTCGTGCGTGCCGCGACCGGCCTCGGCCTGAAAGAGGCCAAGGCGCTCGTGGACGAGGCCCCCAAGCCGGTCAAGGAGGGCATCGACCGCGAGGAGGCCGACAAGCTCAAGCAGGAACTCGAGGAGGCAGGAGCCGCCGTCGAGGTGAAGTAGCGCCCGCGGGGTGCCCACACCCCGCAGAAGCAGCGCGACGGCCCCGCCCACGGCGGGGCCGTTCGTTTATGCAGGCCTAACAAATCCCGGTGCTTTCCGGTAAAGTGGCCGGGCTGGCCGATAGTCGAAGCCGTCCGAAGTAGAGCTCGCGCCACATACGCGAGGTTCGGGGAC
>CAVUCP010000014.1:0-283122 GCA_963740075.1 uncultured Solirubrobacteraceae bacterium
TGGCCGATGATCCGGGGTTGCAAGTCGAGCTACTCGCAATCGAAGTCAGCAACCTGCGCGGCTTTAGCGAAGCGCGCCTCGCGCTCCGCGAGGGGCTTGTGCTCCTTGTTGGCCCGAATAACACGGGCAAGACCTCGATCCTGCGTCTGCTCGACTGGGTGCTCAATCGCGCGGACGAGTCAGTCCTGCTCGGTCATCGACAAGAATCTCGTCCGAGGAGTATGACCTCCTGGTCCCCGCACGCAAGACTGGCCAGCGCGCTCGTCGGATCACGTTAGAGATCTTCGTGCCTGACGGTCGCCGTGCCCGGAGGTTCCATGCCGACCACGGCATCGCGCGACTACGCATAGGGGTCAACGCGGCCGGAGGAGCGCGGCTCAACATCGGACCGCCGCGGAGGAGCGAGGAGCCTGACAGTGGTCTCGCGCTCGACCTGCTCCGTGCTGTCCGCCGATGCACGGAGTACGGCCTCGTGCCTGCGAGTCGCGACGCGAGCTCAGACAGCTTCACCGCGGCACTCCGCGACGCGATAACAGCGCTGCTGGAGGAGCGTGCGATACACGATCGGCGCGCCGGTGCGCCTGCCGAGTGCTCGCCAGGTCAAGAAAGCGCTAAGTGAGCTTGAGGGGATCGGTGCCAAGCGAGCCGCCCCGCTCTGGGAGCGCATGCGCGAAACCCTCCCAGCTGGCCTCGCCGAGAGTGGCGAGCTTCGGGTCTCGGTCTCACCCGAGGCTTTCGTTCCGTGGATGGCAGAGCACGTGACGCTCCGACTTGTCACGGGAGCTCACGACAGCGACACGGTCTCGCCGGTCGAGGTCGGCTCAGGCCTACAGTCGCTGCTCGAGCTAGCGACGCAGCAGGCCGCCGCGACTTCAACAGGGGGTAGCCGCATCATCGCCATCGAGGAGCCCCGAGGCTTACCTTCACCCCTCGGCGCAACGCACGCTGGCGCGGCTTCTCGCAGAGAGACTCCCAGGGAAGCGGATCGTCTCAACCCATAGCCCGCTCCTGGTCGAGGAGGCATCGTACGGGGAGGTCATCCTCGTACGCGATCACCAGTTCTTCGAACCGGCGGCGATAGCCGAGGGTGACCCAGCGCGAGCTGCGATAAACACGGCGCTGCTTAGTCGGCTTCGGCGCCGAGATGGCGTTCGCGAGGGGCGTACTCCTCGTAGAGGGCGACGGTGACCGCCTGTTCTTCGAGTTCCTGAGGAGACGCCTCGCCAAGCGAAGCACAACAGGGGATATCGATCAGCTGTACGCGGTGCCGACGGAGGGCAAGACGGCGTTCTCCGCAGTGGCTGCGCCTCTTGTCGAGCTACGGACGCAGACGGCAGCCGACTCGGTGACCTGGCTCGCCGCGCCGGACAGCGACGCTGCTAGCGAGATCCGTGAGGCGGTGGACTAAAGCCGGCCTCTCGCTGCCGCCCACGGTCAGGAATGCCCTAATCGCCCTTGCGGCGATCGAGCGGACCGACCGCGAGCAAGTGCTCGTAGGCACAAGAGTCGTGAACAACGAGGCGCGGAAAGCGGGCGTTGGGGACTCGAGCTGCTCACTAACGGACTGGAGCAGGTCATGCTGTCTGGATGTTCGGAGGCGACCGTCGCCAGGTTGTGCGCAGTCGTTGGAGCCCCCGAGTGTGACAGAGCCTCGCTGGAGACCTGGCTGTCGAACAGGAAGGCACCATGGATGCGCGCTGCGATCGCGCGCGAGACTCCGTGGGATGAGATCTCCGCCGAAGCCAAGTCCGTAATGACGCGCTGGCTCACACTGGCGATGCCAGCTGCCCAAGCGCGGAAAGTGGTCACCGGCCCCGCGTAAACCGATGCCAGTGGGCACCCAGCCCGGCCGCTGCCGCCTCCATCAGGGCACCACTCGAGGGCAATCTGAGGGCACAACTGCTCCGGAACGAGCGCCTGCGCGGTGACTCTCGCGCCCATCGCGAAGCGCCCGCAATCCCGCTCCAGCACTGGCTTTCGCTCACCTGAGCTAAGTGGCGCTCATGTCGTCCGCAACCCCACTTTTCACACATGGTAAGGAAGGGGTCATCGGTTCGAGTCCGATGCTGGGCTTGGAGAAAACCGCCCGGGCCACCGTCGTTTTGGCAGACGGCAACGTCTCCCGGTGACGCGCTCGCCGCGCCCGCCTCGAAGGTAGAAGGCCCTGCAAACGGGGGCTTTCCCCGCCTCTAGTCAAGCAAGGGGTCACCGGTCCGAGTCCGGTCGAGACCGCCACCTCAATTGGTTGATGCCCGCCACTTGCTGAGGGTATTTCGTCCCCCGAGTGCCGCGGCACGCTTGATGCAAGCTCAGGCGGACGAAAGTGTGTAAGACGTAGCAAGCGTCTCATCGAGGACGTGCAACCCGGCCTCGAGTTCCTCGAGTTGCGGGCTGGCGTGAATCACGCTCTGCAGCGCCTGGGCGAGCGGGCCGTACCCAGCCTGCTCGAGCTGCGCGGGAAGCTCCAATCTCGCCAATGGGAACACCCCCGCTCGGAGCAGCAGTCCTCGCGCTGCCGTCGTGAGCATCGAGCGAAGCTGTTCCTGCGCCGCGCTTTGGTCCTCCATCTTGATAAGCCGTTCGGCCTCTTTGCGATGCATGTCGACGCTGTCTAGCTTGCGTTGCGCGTCCGGCCATATGTCCATCTCAACCACTAGGCGGATGCCTTCTCGCATCGGGCCGCTGTCGTGGAGTATGCACCCACAGCGCAGGGTCCACTGCACGAAGTCATCTCGGTCCATGAGTCGTTCACGGAACCGTGCAGCGCTCATGGCGATCACGTCGACGTCTCCGGGTAGTTCGTCTATACCCGGGCGCCTCCCGATGATGTGATAGTCGAGATCGCTAATCGCTGTGCGCCGCCTCCTCGCCGTGGAACCCGTGAGAGCAAAAGCGGAAGCACCCAGGTCGATTGCACGGCACATCAGAGCAGACGTGATTGCCCGCTGCTCAGCGGTTTGACAGCGCTCCGCGCGGGCGCGGTCCTCTCGCATGCGCCGCGCCCAGCCCGCGTCGGACAACTGCGCGGATAGCGGACGAGCGCTCATTCGCTCGCCTCCGCGACTTCAACCAGCTCTTCGACCTCAGCTAGGACATCCTCGAGACTGCCGACGAGGTCGGGCTCCTCGCCCTCGTACCAGATGTCCTTTCTGGCTTGATTGAGCATCCGAAGGACCGAGCCGTAGTCCTCGGACAGAACCCCTTTGTTATGGAGCTCAATGGCCGCGTCCGCCTTCAGACCGTGGTGCTTCCTGGTGTCGATCCCGTGCTGGGCCGCGAGGGCAACCACGGCGGCCTCGCCCGCATAGAACAGCGCGTTCACAGCGTCATTCAAAACGCCCATCCGCAACCGCGCTTTGAGCGGCTTGGAGGTGCTCCTTTGCGAGCTGGCGCTTGTCCTTCGGCGACATGCCCCAAGCGTAGACCCTGACGCGGAAATGCTCGACAGAGCGGGCCTTGCCTGAGACGCTCCGATCGACCCACTCGGTCTCGTCTCCTCTCGTCCGGCGCCAAGCGACGACCCTGTAGAGCGCTTTACAGTCCGCAATCGTCTCTAAAATACTTGGTCCTGTTCTTTAGAGACGCTAGGCTTGGTTTGTGGACCTCGCCGACTACACATCGACGATCTTTGGCGAGCCGCGCCGTACCCCCGGACGGCACGGCTATGCCGCCTACTTTCCGGCCTCGATACCGCGCGAGCTCGAGCTGCCGCCGTCGACGGTCCGCCTGCTCGCCGATGCCGAGGCGTCTCTTGGACGACTCGCCGGGGTTGGGCAGCTCCTGCCTAACCCGAATCTGCTGATCCGGCCCTACCTCCTGCGGGAGGCACTAGCGTCCACCCGCATCGAGGGCACCCAGGCATCCCTGGCCGAGGTTCTCGAGTCCGAAGCGAGCGGCGAGGCGCCGAACGCCGACATTGAGGAGGTCCTGAACTACATCGACGCGCTGCAATGGGGCCTGAGCCAGCTCACCGAGTTACCGCTCGGCGGACGCCTGATCCGGGAGATGCACAGGCGACTGCTCGCCGGGGTGCGCGGCCGCGAGCGCATGCCCGGCGAGTTCCGCACGACACAGAACTGGGTCGGAGGCACCGGCTCGACGATCCAGACAGCAAGGTTCGTGCCGCCACCGCCGACTGAGCTGCCCGCCCTCCTCGCCGACTGGGAGCGCTACGCACACGAGGACGCCAGAGTCCCGCTGCTCGTCCAGAACGCGCTGCTTCACTACCAGTTTGAGACTCTTCACCCATTCCTCGACGGTAACGGCCGAATCGGCCGCCTGCTGTCGGTGTTCCTTCTCGTCGAACACGAGCGGCTGCCTGCGCCGATGCTCTACCTGAGCGCATATCTCGAGAGAGATCGCACCAACTACTACGAAGCGCTGCAGACAGTCCGCCAGAGCGGCGACGCGATTCCCTGGATTCACCTGTTCCTCAACGCAGTGCAATCCCAATCACAGGATGCCGTCGCGCGGGCCCAGCGCATCGTCGAGCTGCGCGAGCAGTACAGGGCCGCGGCCTCCGCGATCCCATCATCCAACGCGCTGACCCTGGTGGACCTCGTCTGCCAGACGCCGATCCTCTCCTCGCGCGTGGTGGAGGCGAGCCTGGGCGTCACGAGGCCCACCGCACTGAAACTCCTGCGCCAGCTCGAGGCAGTCGGCGTCCTGCAGGAGAGCGGCTCCGGGCCGCGCGGCCAGCGACGCTACCTCGCGCACGAGCTGATGAGCGCCTTCACCCGCGACACGGCAACCGACTGAGGAACTCCGGACGGAGGAGCACAAGGCGCTCTGACAGACAAGCTGCGCTCAACGCCGAACGGCAGCAGCGACGCACCGCCACACCTGCGCTGAGAGGCCCACGCCGACCGCCATGGAGCAACGCGCCGACCGGCGCTCGAGGGTATTCAGAAGGCACACGGTGCTGCCCATGTCAGCGCTGCCGGCTTGCGCGAGGCCGCCGCGCGACCTCCGCAACGGACCTCTCGTCAGGGCAAGGAAGGGGTCGCCGCCTTTGCCGGGCTTCGATTCAGCCGGATGTGCTGGCCTCGAACCAAGCCCCAGCGTTGTTAGTCATCTGACGGCGCTGGCGCACTGCAGTTCTCCGCCTCCGGGCGTTCGTGAGCGTCACGCCGTTTCGAGGCAACGATCCGAAGTCGTTCGTCGATGCCGCGCAAAGGCTCGTGGCTAGGCCTTGACCGTTACCGTCACGGTGTTCGACGGGATGGGTGACCCCTCCACGGAGGAGGCCCGAAAGACGTGCACGCCCGGGGAGAGCCCCGTCACGGCCAGCGACCATTCTCCAGAGGCGTTCGCGACGACAGTGGACCCGGCGGCTTCATGGCCCCGTTCGTAGACGCTGATAGCACGCTTTGGCTCGCCGCTGCCGCTCAGCTTCAGCGATCCGCGGCTCACTTGACCGTCCTTTGGCGAGGTGATCGAAGGGGAGATATGAATCGCGCTGCCGCTCTGATGCGAGCCAAACACAGGTTCGCGAAACGAAGCGTTCCCGCAGTTTGGCGGCCTATTGCTCGGCGCCCCTGTGCCGCCCAGCATCCCGGCGTATGAGAACGTCAGGGGTTCGCCGAACTCTTCGAAGCCATTGGGGAATTCGCCGAATTCCACATCCAGGAAATCAACGCTGTGGAAGCTCGTGAATTCGGCGCGTTTTCCTTCTTCCACAATCGCCCAGCTCCTCGTCGTCCCGAAGGCACCAACCGCAACCCGGGCGCCATTCACCCGCATGCACGTCACTTTGCCTTCGAAGGCATAGGCTCCGCCCCAGCTCCCTGCGAGGGGGTCGGTTACCTGGAGCGACCCACTCGCGGCCCCGTTGCTCAACGTCGCGCTGACGGTCGCGTTGAACGTGTCGCTGTCCGGGGTGCCGTGGCTGTTGCTTGCAAAGCCGCTCAGCGTGACCGTCGGTGCCGACGCGAACGCGGGCGAAGTAATGGCCGCGACTCCGGCCGCGAGACAGAGCAGATAGGCACCCGACAGCATCATCAGATGGCGCATAGGTTGAGCCCGCGGCACGATCCACGGACCCCGTCGTGACCACTGAGCCATGCCTCCCCCCCATTTCATAGAGACTTTGATCGGCGCTCGCTCGCTGATAGTACAGCGGTGTCGCCGCAGTTTCGGGTCCGACTCCGTGCTTGGCCGGTGTCAGCGCACGTTCACGCTCGATGACGCCGCTGGCCGCGAGACGCCGCGGTTCCGGGATGTGAGTACTCGGTGAGGACGCCCGTCATGCGACGAGGCCACTGGATGCGACGAGCCGAAGGGCGTGGTATCCGCGGCGTACGATGTGATCGGATGAGTCTCGCAACTGCGGTGATCGGCCGGCGAATGCGCCTTCCGCGCGCCCAGACCCGCGACATCTTCTGTGAGCGTGACCTGCACGTGGGGATGGACGACGGCGCGGTGCTTCTGGCCGACCGGTACGTGGCGCGCGCGACCCGCGGGGATCGCCAGCCTACGGTGCTCGTGCGCTCACCATACGGGCGGCGGCAGCTCTTTGGCCTCCTGTTCGGACGGCTGCTCGCGGAGCGGGGCCTGCAGGTCGTGATCCAAAGTGTGCGCGGCACGTTCGGCTCGCAGGGCACCTTCAGCCCGTTCGACGAGCGCGCCGACGGCCTTGCGACGCTGCGCTGGATCCGCGAGCAGCCGTGGCACGGCGACCGTATCGGCATGATCGGCCCCAGCTACCTCGGGCTGGTCCAGTGGGCCGTAGCGGCGGAGGCCGCCGATGATCTCGCGGCCCTCGCGATCCAGGTCAGCGCTTCGCAGTTTCACGGTCAGACCTACGCGGGCGGGAGCCTGTCGCTGGAGACAGCGGCTTCGTGGCTGGTGCTCGTCGCTGCCCAGGAGCGCCGGCTCGCGCCGCTGGCGATGATCCACGGCCTGCGGCGTCTGCCTGAGATCTTCGAGCGACTGCCGATCGGCGAGCTTGACGTGGGTGCAACCGGAGCGCAGGTCGCGTGGTTCCGCGAGGCGCTCGCGAGCCAGAGCCGCGGCGACGCGTATTGGGTTGCGCGCGACTTCGCGTCGGGCGTGGACCGGGTGACCGCGCCGGTCCAGCTGATCGGCGGCTGGCACGACATCTTCCTGCCGTGGATGCTTGAGGACTACGCTGCGCTGCAGGCGGCCGGCCGGGCCCCTCAGCTCACGATCGGCCCGTGGACCCACACCTCGCCGGGGCTGCTCGCAGCCGGACTGCGCGACGGACTTGGATGGCTGCGGGCCCACCTGCTCGACGATGATCGGCTTGTCCGCCGCTCGCCCGTGCGCGTGTTCGTCACCGGCGAGCACGCCGGCTGGCGTGACCTGGCGTGCTGGCCGCCGCGTGAGCGCACCGAGCTGCGGCTGTGGCTCGCCTCGGGCGGCGAGCTTCGGGGGGATGAGCCCGCCGGCGAGTCAGGTGGTGGGGACGGGTATCGCTATGACCCGTCCGACCCCACTCCGTCGGTGGGTGGACCAGTACTGCTGGCTCGCGAGCCGGTGCTCGACAACCGGCCGCTCGAGGCTCGGCCCGATGTGCTGACCTACACGTCCGCCCCGATCCCAGCCAGCGTGGAGGCGGTCGGCCCGGTACGGGTGGAGCTGTTCGTGCGCTCCGGCTCACCGCACTTCGACATGTTCGCGCGGGTGTGCGACGTCGACGAGGCCGGTGGCTCGTGGAATGTCTGCGACGGCCTGGTCCGCGTTGCGCCCGGGCGCGGCGAGACCGTCGGCGGCGGCGTCTTCCGTGTCGTCATCGAGCTCTGGCCGATCGCGCACCGGTTCGGCGCGGGCCGCCGGATACGCCTGCAGGTCTCCTCCGGCGCCCATCCGCGCTATGCGCGCAATCCCGGTACCGGAGAGGATCTCGGGTCCGCGACCGGGCTGCGCCCCGTCGACATCGTTGTGCTGCGCGACGGCGGGCATCATTCGCTGCTGGTGCTGCCGGCCGCGGCGGCGGGGCCGGACGACCAATCCGGGCAACCGTGAGATCGACCGCCAGCTGCAGGCTCGTTGCCGACTTTACCCGCGGACCGGTCCGCACCGGCGCGACGCGCCTCGCTGGCTCGGCGGGGCTGCTGCGACCCGGTTGCTCACGTACGCTCGGCGCTGTGGCGTGTGAACTGCCTGCATCGTGGTTGGCGGCCGCGTCCTGTCATCAGCCCGGGGCCCAGGGGACGTGCGGTCAACCATGATCGATCTCCACTGTCACATCCTGCCGGGGCTCGACGACGGTGCGCTCGACCTGCAGGACAGCATCGCGATGGCCCGTCAGGCCGAGCAGGACGGGATCACGATCGTGTGCGCGACACCCCACATTCGCGGCGACCACGACGTGAAGATCGAGGAGATCGCGGGACTCGTCGACGCTCTGCAGGGCAACCTCGACGAGCGAGCGATCAGCGTCCGCGTTGTGCCTGCCGGCGAGGTCGCCGAGCCCGAGGTCGATCGTCTGACCGATGGCGAGATGCGGCTTGCGTCGCTTGGCGGCGCAGGCGGCTGGGTGCTGCTCGAGCCGGCTGCCGGGCCAATCGGGCATGGGATCGAAGCGTCGGTCGACCGCCTCGCCGAGCGTGGGTTCGGGACGGTGCTCGCTCATCCCGAGAGGCACGCGGGGCCTGACTTCAGGGAGCTGCTTGAGCGGCTGGCCGGCAGGGGCTGCCTTATCCAGTGGACCGCAGAGTTCGTCGCGGATACGGCGATGGGTGATTTCGTGCTCGAACTCGCGCGGGACGGCCTGGTGCACCTCCTCGGCAGCGACGCTCACTCCTCGCATGCGGGTCGCCCGGTGCGACTTGCGGCAGCGTTCGCGCGGCTGGCATCGGTTCGCACGCCTGCGCAGATGGCATGGACGATGGAGCTGGCGCCCCAGGCGATCCTTGATCGCCGCCCGGTCATCAGCCAGCCCTGAGCGGCTCGAGCTCCACCCTGGCCGCCATCTGCTCGACGACGTCGCGTGATGCGCTGCCGAGTCCGCGGCGCAGGAAGTTGGCGGCACCCGCCCCGGCACCGACCTTCAGCGCACGCTCAAAGCTGTCGCCCTGAGCCCAGCTTGCAGCCAGAGCTCCCATCATCGCGTCCCCACACCCCTCCCGGAATCCTTGCGCCAGAGACGGGGGCGTGAGCATCCACGCCTGCTCCGGCGTGAGAACCAGCGCCGGGCGCTCGCCACGGGTCACGATCACCCTGCCGGCGCCCCGGTCGCGCAGTCTCTGTGCCCCCGCGAGCAGTTGCGACTGCTCGGATACAGGGCCCGCGATGTACTCGGCGAGCTCCCAGTCGTTGAGTTTCACGAGGTCGGGTTCGCCGCGCAGGGCGCTGTCAAGACGCGGTGCGGAGAGATCAACGAGGGTGCGGCAGCCTCCCGCGCGCGCGTCGGCCACAAGGTCCCCGTAGCACTCCAACGGAAGGGCATCCACCGGTAGCGGGTTGGTGACCACCAGCCACCCGTCGGAGATCGCCTCCACGCACGTGAGCGACATGAGATCGTCCAGCTCATGCCGCGAGGGCGGATCGGTGAGCACGCTGCTGACCACGTGGCGCTCGCCCGTGCGACGGTCGGTGACGTAGCACCCGCTCGCCGACGCTGTGGACACGAGACGCTGCTCTCCTGGGAGTTTGCTCAGCAGGCTCTGCAGCAGGTCGCCACTCTCGCCGCCGGCGAACCCGCAGAGCACGGGTGCGGCACCCAGGCAACCCAACATCCGCGCCACCCAAACGCCCTGTCCGGCCGGGTGGAAGTGGGTCCGCTCGCGCACGTCGCCCTCCCGCTCGAGCGTGACGGCGAGCAGCGGATTGGGGGCCAAGACCGCGACACGGGGAACATGCGAAAGGTCGGCGCCCGCATCGGCCCGCTCATCGCTCGGTGAGGCGGCTGACCTCGTGGGGTCGGGTGGCCGGCGCATCGTGCCCGGACCATATCCGCCGGTCGCGCTTCTACACGCACCCGGCCACCTGCACTGCAGAACCGCAGACCGCTGAGACGCCGCTGCCGCTTCTGCTGCCCGTTCACCCTTGCGGGCAGGCTCACAGGCTCGGTCGCGGGGTCAGGATCGCCTGCGGCGGCCACAAACCGAGACCGTCCGCTCGCGCAGCTCTCAGCCGACGGTCCAGGTCGCCCCGGAGCGGAGCAGCGTCTCGAGCTCAGCCGGCCCGGCGTTCTCGTGCGCGGACGCCAGCTCCTCATGGCTGCTCTCGCCATGGACGGGGTGCTGGACGTCGCGGAAGACGCCGATCGGCGTCGGATCGCTCACGCCGTGGGCGAGCTGTGCGAGCGCGAACGCGCGGCTCGGGTCCTCTTGGTGTGCGTCGTGAAGTAGCAGTCCCTCCTCGCCGACGTCGCTAACGTCGACGATCGCGAGGCTCCCGTCACTGCGCATGCTCACGCCGCGCTCGCCCTCGGTTCCGAAGCGGATCGGGTGACCGTGCTCGAGCCTGATCTGATGGTCGTCCTTCGTGTCCTTGTCCGTGAGGACGGCGTACGCCTCGTCGTTGAAGATCGGGCAGTTCTGGTAGATCTCGACGAGCGCCGCGCCGGGGTGCTCGGCGGCAGCGCGCAGCATCTGGATCACATGGCGCCGATCGCGGTCGACGCTGCGGGCGACGAAGCTGGCACCGGCTCCGAGCGCGAGCGCGACGGGGTTGAACGGCGTGTCCTCGGAGCCGTACGGCGTGGACTTCGTGACCTTGCCCACCTCGCTGGTGGGCGAGGTCTGTCCCTTCGTCAGGCCATAGATCTGGTTGTTCAGCACGAGGATCTTGATCGGCATGTTGCGGCGCATGGCGTGGATGAGATGGTTGCCGCCGATGGAGAGCATGTCGCCGTCTCCCCCGAGCGCCCAGACAGAGAGGTCCGGGCGCGCCACCGCCAGGCCTGTCGCGAACGCCGGCGCACGGCCGTGGATGCCGTGCACCCCGTATGTGTTCAGGTAGTAGGCGGAGCGTCCCGCGCAGCCGATCCCGGTGATGAACGCGATCCGCTCGGGCGGAACGCCGAGCTCGGGCAGGAACTCCTGGATGGCGGAGAGGACCGCGTAGTCGCCGCAGCCGGGGCACCAGCGCGTTTCCTGCCCGCTCGCGAAATCCTGCTTGCGCAGCGTCGCGGAGCCGTTGTGGTTGTGGTTGTGCTCGCTTACGGCCATCAGACCCTCGCGAGGATCTCTCGCTCGATCTCGGCTGCGAGCATCGGTTCGCCCTCGAGCTTGTGAAAGCCCTCGGCGTCGATGAGGTACTCGGCGCGCAGGACATGCAGGAGCTGTCCGGTGTTCGCCTCGGGCACGAGCACGCGTTGATAGGCGCGGAGCATTTCGCCCGTGTTCGGCGGCAGCGGGCACAGGTGGGTCAGGTGCGCGTACGCCACCTTTCCGCCGGCCTGCCGGACGCGGCGCACACCGGCCCTGATCGGCCCGTAGCTGGAGCCCCAGCCGAGCACGAGCAGCTCCGCTCCCTCCTGGCCGTCGACCTCGAGCGGGGGGATGTCGTCGGCGATCCGGCGGATCTTCTGTGCCCTCAGTTCGGTCATGTGGGCGTGGTTGTGCCCGTCGTAGCTGATGTTGCCGCTTCCGTGCTCCTTCTCGAGCCCGCCGATCCTGTGCGCGAGCCCCGGGGTGCCGGGGATGGCCCAGGGCCGGGCGAGCTTCTCATCCCGGCTGTAGGGCAGGAACTCCTCGCCGTCGGCGGGCGGCTCCTGCTGGCGCGGGTCGATCTCCGGCAGGCCGTCGACGTCCGGGATCTGCCATGGCTCTGACGAGTTCGCGAGGAAGGCGTCGGAGAGCAGGATCACGGGCGTGCGGTAGTCGATCGCGAGACGGCATGCCTCCAGTGCCGCGTCGAAGCATCGCGCGGGGGTCGACGCTGCGATAACGGGCAGCGGCGCCTCTCCGTGACGGCCGTAGAGCGCCATCAGCAGATCCGAGGACTCGGGCTTGGTGGGCATCCCCGTCGAGGGACCCGCCCGCTGTACGTCGACGATCACCATCGGCAGCTCCAGAGCCACAGCGAGGCCGATCGTCTCGGCCTTCAGGTCCATCCCGGGCCCGCTCGTGGCGGTCACGCCGAGGTGGCCCCCGAACGCGGCTCCGAGCGCCATGTTCGCGGCTGCGATCTCATCCTCGGCCTGGATGACCCGGACGCCGAAGCTTCGCATGCGCGCGAGCTGATGCAGGAGTTCGGAGGCCGGCGTGATCGGGTAGCTCGCGAACAGGAGGGGCAGCCGGCTCCGCACGCTCGCCGCGACGAGGCCGAGTGACAACGCGGTCGTGCCGTCGACGTTGCGGTAGGTGCCGGGGGGCAGGGCCGCGGGGCCGACGTGGTATTGGATGTCGAGCAGCTCGGTGGTTTCGCCGAAGTTGTAGCCGGCGAGGAACGCGGCGACGTTCGCTCTCCTGATCGGCTCGTGGCCCGCGAACTTCTTCTCGATCCAGTCCTGTGTGACGTCGGTGGGGCGCCCGAACATCCACGAGAGCACGCCGAGCGCGAACAGGTTCTTCGCGCGGGCGCCGTCGCGGCTGGAGACGCCCTCGATGCCCTCGGTGGCTCTTATCGTCATGCTCGTCATCGGAAGGCGGTGGACGCGGAACTCGGCGAGGCTGCCGTCGTCGAGGGGGTTGGTGTCGTAGCCGGCCTTCGCGAGGTTGCGGGTGTTGAAGGCGTCCTCGTTGACCACGATCGTCGATCCGCCCTCAAGCGACCCGACGTTCGAGCGCAGCGCCGCCGGGTTCATGGCGACCAGCACGTCGGCACGGTCGCCGGGGGTGGCGATGTCGCGCGAGGCGAAGTGGATCTGGAACGCCGAGACGCCGCGGATCGTGCCCGCTGGAGCGCGAACCTCGGCTGGATAGTCAGGAGCCGTCGCGAGGTCGTTCCCGAACACGGCCGTGGCATCCGTGAACCGGCCTCCCGCGAGTTGCATTCCATCGCCCGAGTCGCCGGCGATCCGGATCACGATGCGATCCGTGTCGACGGTCCTGGTCATCCGTGGCAGTCGTCGTTGGTGCTGCGGGGCACGATGGGTCCATGCTGCGAGGGCGTCGACCGCCGATCATCGGGAAAAGTCCACACGCATCCCGGAGAAAATGCGCAGACCTCGATGTAGCCGGTCAACCGGTCCAGAGAGGCGCTTAGGGGGAGCCGCTGCCACGATCCCGCAGAGCTCGGTCAGTCGCATTGCGTGCCGGTGACCTCGGGAGCGAGACGAAGAGCGGCGGAATGTCAGCGAGGGGACCCTGGCGGCACCCAGCCGCCGAAGACCCGCTCCAGCTCCATCGCGACGGCGATCGAGACGTGGTCCCGGTGCGGCGCGGCCGCGACCTGCACGCCGAGCGGCAGGCCGCCCGAGCCGAGCCCGAGCGGTACCTGCGTGACGGGGAGGGCCGCGAGGTTGAAGACCGCCATCGGCTGGACCATGTAGAGGCGGCCGTAGGTCCTGCCGTGTCTGGGTGCGACGTTTGCGAGCGGCGGGTGCAGCAGGACACCGTCGCCGATCATCTCCGCGATCTCGCGCGCATACTCGCGGCCCCAGGCGATAGCCCTGGCGGCACGCCTGGGCGAGGTGAGGCGGTTCGCGTGCTCGAGCAGAGCCAGCGCCTTCACCGGCGGGGTGTGCGGCCCACCGCGGCGCAGCGCGCTCCGAACGGTCAGTGCCTGCGCTCCTGCCTCCTGAAGGATCTCCGCGAGCCCGTCGCCGTCGGTGAGCATCGCCAGATAGGCCTCGCCGATGCGCCGCATCTGCGGGAGGCGGATGCGCTCGAGGTGTGCCCCGGCTGCCGCGAGCGCGCCGGCGGCCCGCTCTCGTGCGGCGAGCAGCTCACGGCTGATCGGCTGGACGAACGCCGACTCGCTGATCAGCACCCTGAGCCCGTCGAGCGACACGCCGGCGGGATCCTCGAGCGCGGGCGTGTCCGTGACGAGAGGGTCGGCGCCGTCGGGTCCTGAGAGGATCCGCAGCAGCGGCATCAGGTCCTCGCTGCGGCGCGCGAGGGGTCCAAAGCTGAGAAGCCGCTTGGCTTCGCCGTGCGGCACGGGGTAGGACCCCGAGTGCGGCACGAGCCCGCATGAGGGCTTGTGCCCGAACACGCCGCAGTAGAACGCCGGGACGCGAATCGAGCCGGCGATGTCCGAGCCGAGCCCGAATGGGGATCCTCCGCTGCCGACCACCGCGCCCTCGCCGCCGGAGGAGCCGCCGGCGGCCCTCGAGGGGTCATACGGGGTGCTGGATCGCCCGTAGACGCGGTTGACGGACTCGATCCACAGTGTCAGCTCCGAGACATTGGTGAGGGCGAGCGGGATCGCGCCGGCGTCGATCAGCCGCTGCACCGTCGGGGCGGTGCTTTCTGCCCTGTGGTCGCGCCGCGCGAGGAGCCCTGCGCAGTTAGGCATGCCTCTGACTGCGAACGACTCCTTGATCGTGCACGGGACCCCGAGCAGCGGCGGCAGCTCACGTCCGCCGCTGCCGATGCGGGCGTCGGCCGCGTCTGCCTCCTCCCGCGCGGCCTTGAAGCGCTCGACAGCGATCGCGCCGGTGCGCGGCTGGAAACGCTCGCACACCTCGATGTGGGCCTCGACCACCTCACGCGAGGAGACCTCGCCTTCGCGGATCGCACGAGCGAGGGCTGACGCCGAGCATTGGGTCAGGGGCCGGTCGGGCACGATCCTGAGCTTTGTGACTCCTCGCCGAAGCCCGAGCCGGGGAGATGTGAGTCGTGATCGTGGCTTGGGCGGTCCATCGTGCGTCTCCGGTCACGGGGCGACACCGTTCTGAGCGGCGCTCGCCCGTGACGGGGCCTCGAGGCTTCCAGGCTTCGGAGGGACTTCCATCCGCAACGAGCCACTGCGGATATAGGGAGAACTACGCCCCCCGGGGCCCGTTACCCGGCGGGTAGGCGGGGATCACCGGAGTAAGCGCCGCTCCGTCCTGCCACGGTGGCGAGTTGGCCGTTGACGGCGCCTGCGACCGTCTCGCGGCTCATCAGCGACACTCTCAGTTAGAGGACCGAGTTCACCTCTACGGCTTCTTCATCTGTCTGAGAGAGCGTCGCGGTCACACCTGTCTGTTCAAACCGTGGGCTGCCGTTGAGGGATGCTTCGAGCACGTCCGCTGGTTCGCCGTTCAGCGCTTCCGGCTTCTGTTTGCCCCTGACTGCCTTGAGCTTGAGCGGTCCTGTCGCGAGCATCTTGTTGCCCTCCACCGGTACGTTCAGCGAGCCCCTGACGACGATCGTCTCGGTGCCGCAGGTCATTTCCATGACGGTCCCGGCTTTCCCGACTGGGAAGAGCTCCAGAGCGATCTTGTTCTTCGCGCTGGTCGCACCTAGCTTTTCGACCCCGATGAGCCCTTCCAACGGATCCGCCACGATTTCCCCGGCGGCCGCTCCGGGGCCTGCGCATTTCCGGTCGGCTGTTTCGCATCCAGTCAACGTCAGGTGCACGGCTCCGACCGTCTTCGTGCCTGTGTAGCTGCCGGTCCCGGTCTCCCCTTTGCAGATCACTTTCGTTTTTCCAACGGTTTCAAGGGTGAGGGCTGGCGACGTCTGTTTGGTTGTGAAGCCGGTTTTCTCGACACCGGACTCCCATTCGTATCCGTCTTTCCCACCCGTGGTTGTGCAGCCTGCCGTCGCGTACTTGCCGTGACCGCTCCCGACGGCGACGCACCGCCCGAATTCCGGCGGTCCAGCTGTCTCAAACCGCTCCGTGCTGCCGGTGCTCGTCCCGCCCGCGCTGGTCGCCACAACCCGGTACTCGTAGACGGTGCTGGGAGACAGGTTCGTCGCGGAGCCAACCACGCTCACTTCGCCCGTTCCGGAACCAGGTTCGGGGTCACACGGCGCGCTGGTCCCCGATGGCAGTGTCCGCCCGTATTCCACCGCGCAACTGGACACCGGGACCCCGTTGGGGTTGACGCTCGCGCCGAGAACGGCCGTGGTCTGCGTGACCGCCGATGCTGCCCCGGTCGCGACCGAGGGTGCCGGCTCGTGGTTGACGGTCAGGGTAGCCGGATTGCTGGTGGTTTCCCCCTCGCTGTTCGTGAACAGCGCCCTGTACTGGTCGCCCGATTCGGAAGCTTCTGTGGATGGGATCGTGTACGTATCCGCGGTCGCACCCGAGAGTTCTTCGTAGGGCCCTCCGTGCTCGGAGCGCTCCCACTGGACCGTCGGCGCTGGGTCTCCGGAAGCTTCGGAGGTGAACGACGCCGCTTCTCCGGCGTTGACAGTGACGTCTTCAGGCTGCTTGGTCACCGCGGGCTTGGCGAGTAACGGGTTGACCGTCAGGGTGGCGGGGTTGGTCGTGGTTTCGCCCTTGCTGTTTGTGAAGACCGCCTCGTACCGGTCCCCGGTTTCCGAGGCTTCGGTTGCTGGGATGGTGTACTTGTCCGATGTCGCGCCCGCGACCTCTTCGAACGCACCCCCCTGCCTGGAGACCTCCCACTGTACCGTCGGCGTGGGATAGCCCGTTGCTTCCGCCGTGAAACTCGCGGCTTCGCCTTCGCTGACCACGTCGCCAACGGGCTGCTCGGTCACGGCTGGCCTCACTGCCATGGGGGTGACCGTCAGCGTCGCAGGGTCGCTCGTGGTCTCGCCGTCTTGGTTTGTGAACACAGCCTCATATTGATTACCGGATTCTGAGGCTTCGGTGACCGGGATGGTGTAGGTGTCCGTTGTCGCGCCGGCGACTTCTTCAAATGCCAGACCGTGCTTTGAGACCTCCCATTGCACCGTGGGCGTCGGGTAGGCCGTTGCTTCTGCCGTGAACGTTGCGGCTTCGCCCACTGTGACCGTTTCGCTTTCTGGCTGCGCGGTCACTACTGGTTTGAGCAGGGGCGGTTCGACCGTCAATGACGCGGCTTCGCTCGTGGCCTCGCCGTGTTCGTTTGTGAGCACTGCCTCGTACTGGTCCCCGGATTCTGAAGCTTGGGTGTCCTGAACCGTGTAGGTGTCGGACGTCGCTCCCGGAATGGCTTCGAAGGCACCGCCGACTTTGGATACCTCCCACTGGACACCCGCCGTCGGATTGCCCGACGCTTCCACCGTGAAGGACGCTGGCTGCCCCGCCGTCGTGGTCTCGTTCTGTGGCTGCAGTGTCACCTGCGGCTTCGCCGGCGCCGGGAGTGCTACGCCGAAGACTGTACCCGCCATCTGCGCAACGGTCGGTTCTGTGCCGCTGGTTTCGATTTCGACGCTGATGCATTTGTTGGTTGGTTCGTATGTTTGCCGTTTGACCAACTGATATGTGCTCGTCGTTTCGTTCCACCAGTAGAGGAGGGTCCCGCCGTGCAACCCGCAGTCCTTGAAGTCGAGGTTCGTGAACGTGCTTCCCTGACTGAGGTTGACGTCGATGTAGGCGCCGCTGCTCATGAACGGCGGGGAGCCCACGGGATCGGATGCGTACTGGCCGACGGTGAGCGTTCCGGTGCCGCCGCTTGCCGTCGCTTCCAGGGGAGGGTCCGCGGTCGACACGGGGTCAGGGCTGCTGGCGGTTATCGACGCCTCGCTGGTCAGCACGGTCAACGTGGCCGGTTGACTGGTGGTGCTTCCCTGAGAGTTGCTGAACCTTGCTCTGTACTCGTAGCCCGCTTCGCTGGTTGACGCGCTGGCGATCTTCAGGGCGGTGGTCCCCGCACCCGGAAGCCGGTTGAAGCTCACGCCATCGTCGGTGGAGAGTTCCCACTGGACGGTGATCGTCGGGCTCCCTGAGGCTTCGGCGTGAAGGTTGACCGGTTCGCCCGCAGCTACTGTTTCGTTTCCCGGCTGTTTGGTTATGCGCGGCTTGGACAGGGCAGTGGCGACCACGGCGATACTGTGGTATCCACCGCTCCCCGCGACCGCCGCTACATCTGTGAGCTCGTTTTTGGTGGCTGTGCACGATGTCTGGCCTTCGGCGCACACCGCCACGGGGAGCGGGTTCGTCTGCAGCTTTGCCCCGTCACCCAACTGGCCGAAGCCGTTGTAACCCCATGCCATCAAGGTTCCGCTGCTCATCAGGGCGATGCTGTGCCCTTTGCCCGCCGATATGCCGGCGACTCCGGTCGTGCTACCGCCGAGACCGCTCACCGGGACCGGCTGATCACTGCTCTGGGTATTACCGTCGCCCAGTTCGCCGAAGAAGTTTTCGCCCCAGGCGAGCGTTCGGGTTTCCTGAAGCGCCAGGCTCTGTCCACCGCCCGCGGAGATCGCCTTGACTCCGGTCAGCTCGTTGCTCGTTGGCGTGCATGAGGCGGCCCCCACCGCGCATACCGCCACCGGGTCCTCTGTGGCCGTCGTGTTGCCGTCGCCCAGCTCGCCGGTTTCGTTGAAGCCCCACGCCACGACCGTTTCGTTGGCGAGCAACGCGAGACTGTGCCCTCCCGAACCTGCCGAGACCACCTGCACCTGGGTCAGCTCGTTGCTGGTGGGGGTGCACGTCGTCTGGCCAACCGCGCACACTGCCACCGGGACGTCGCTGCTCGCCTTGCTTCCGTCACCGAGGTCTCCTTCGTTGTAGCCCCACGCCATGACCGTTCCGTTGCTCAGCAGGGCAAAGCTGCTGTAGCCGCCCGCCGAGATCCCCGTGACGGTGGTTCCCGACGGTGGGTTCAGGCTAACGACGACGGGCACATTACTGCCGGTGGTGCTGCCGTCCCCGAGCCCGCCGTACGTGTTGTTGCCCCAGGCCATCACCGTGCCGTTGCTGAGCAGCGCAAAGCTGTCGTATGCGCCTGCCGCGATGGCCGTCACGGTGGCTCCTGGGGGGGGACTCAGGCTCACGGTCACGGGCACGTCGCTGTTGAGGGTGCTGGCGTCGCCGAGCTGGCCGTACGCATTGCTCCCCCACGCCATCACGCTCCCGTTGCTGAGCAGCGCCAGACTGTGGCCGAAGCCGCCTGCAACCTGGACGACGGTTACGCCGGCAGGAGGGCTGAGGCTAGTCGTCACGGGCACCTCGGAGCAGCCGCAGCTGCCGCCGTTGAAAGTGCCGTTGCCCAGCTGGCCGTATAGGTTCCACCCCCAAGTCGTGACCTTCGTACCGAACATCACGGTCAGTTCCGCCGGGTTGCTGTATGTCGGCGAGGATCCGTTTGCGTTGCTCAGCGCCGCCCGGTACTCATTGCCGGATTCCGCGGGATTGGTAGGCGTGATCGAGAGCGTGGCGGATGTTGCCCCGGATATGTTGGTTCCCGAGACGTCGCTCCATGAGAAGCCTTTGTCGGACGACACCTGCCACTGGATCGTGGCCGCACCGCAGCCCGCGGCCCGGGTGCCTTCGGCGACGGTGAAGGATGCCGTGCTCGGGGCAACGAGTGCCAGACCCGTCGGCTGTTGGTTCACCGTGGGCGGCGCGGAGCAGGGTGCCGCATTGACGGTGAGTTCGGTAATACTCGAGCGCGAGGCCCTGTAGCTGCCGTCGCCGCTGTACGTCGCCACGAGTTTGTGCCGTCCGAACGCGAGCGACGACGTCGTGAGTGTCCCGCTCGTGATTCCGTCGGCGGTGGAGACGCTGGAGGAGCCGAGCTCGGTTGCGCCGTCGTAGAACGTAACTGTGCCCGTTGGGGATCCGCCTGGATTCTGAATGGGCGCGACCGTAGCCGTGATGGTGACTGTCTCACCAGTGATCGAGGGATTCGGCTGCGCGCTGAGGGACGTCGAGGTCCCTTCGCGATCTGGCTGAACTGCGATCACGTTCGGTTTGCCATATTCGCCTTCGAAGTTGTTGGCGACGGTCGCGAAGGTGCCGCTGTTCGCACCAGTGACCACTTCGAACTGGGTTCCCAGCGCCGGTACGTAGCCCCCACCCGGGTTGGGGAATATGGTGCCGCCCGCCTTGAAGCTCGCGCCGCCCGAAGCAGAGATGGCGCCGAACGAGGTCGCGCCTGCGAGTTCGGGTCTTAGCGTGCCGGCCGCCATGTTGGTGAGCGCAGCTTCGCTCCCGATGAGTGCGTACGTCGCGCCGGCTCCGATATCCCAGGTGCCGTCGTTTGTGGCTTCCCCATCTTCCTGTCGCAGTTCACCGCTGCCCATTTCCATGCGCGCCCCGGCCGCGTTGGCAAAGGCCACCTGAAGGGCGTTGTAGGTCTCTGCCTCGGACGTGAGCACGCCGTCATTGACGAGCTGCTCAGAGGAATACCCCACGATGCTGACGTTTCCGCCGGAGGAGCTCAGTGCGAGGGTTCCATGATTGCTGACCGCGCTTTCGAGCTGGACTTCCGTGGGAGATCCGTTCGCCGACGCGGTCACCGTCTGGCCGGCTGGAACGACGCCCGAGAACCGATCCTTTCCCACCAGATCAAAGGCTCCGCCACCGCTCTCGTCGGCGAGCTTGACGCTTGCGAAGCCGCCGCTCGTGATTGTCACTGCGCCGCCGGACTCGTTGCCATTCTGCAACCAGGCTCCGCCGCCTTCTAGCGTGACCGCGCCGTCGTTGATAACGCCCGCGGGGGCTGGCGCATCGTTTGCGAACGTCACAGTCCCCCTAGCTTTGTAGCTCGCACCGCTGGCGACCTTCCAGGTGCCGTGGTTTGTTACGGCGCCGCCGCCTTCCTGCAGCAACTCGCCGCTCTGCGCTTCGACGTTCCCACCAGCTTCGTTGCTCAACGCGATCTCGAGCGTGTTCATGCTGCCCGCACCGGTGACCTCTGAGCTAAAGGTCCCGTAGTTTGTGAGCTCGGCGCCTCTGACGGTCGTGTTGCCGTCGCCGGCGCTCAGTACGAGCTTGCCGTGACTTGTGACTGCGCTTTCGAGATTGAGTTCCGCGGACGCGGCGGTTCCTTCGACGGTGACCGTCTGGCCCACCGGAATGGTGCCCGAAAGACCATCCTTGCCAACGAGATCAAAAGCACCCCGGCCCGCCTCATCCGTCAGCTTCGAACTAAAAGCCGACGCACCCGAGATCACCACCGCACCACCAGACTCACTGCCGTCCTGCACCCAACTCGTGCCGGCTTCCGCGACAATCGTGCCGCCATCGAAGACACCGCCGGGCGAACCGGCGTCGTTCGTGACCGTCACTGTCCCCTGGGCTTTGTAGCTGGCACCGCTCAAGACACGCAAGATGCCTTTGTTGGTGAGATCGCCATCGACCTGGAACAGATCCCCGCTCTGCGCTTCCACGGTCCCACCAGCTTCGGTGACCACCGGTATCTCAAGCGTGTCGACGCCCGTGCCAGCAGCCTGCGAACTGAGCACCCCGTAGTTCGTGACCGGGCCCCCCGTGAGCGTCGTGCTGGAGTTGCCCGCGGCCAGCGCCAGCACGCCCCGATCCGCGAGCGTGCCTTCGATCGTTACTTCCGCGGACGCGGCGGTTCCTTCGACGGTCACCGTCTGGCCCACCGGAATGGTGCCCGAAAGACCATCCTTGCCAACGAGATCAAAAGCACCCCGGCCCGCCTCATCCGTCAGCTTCGCACTCAAAGCCGACGCACCCGAGATCACCACCGCACCACCAGACTCACTGCCGTCCTGCACCCAACTCGTGCCGGCTTCCGCGACAATCGTGCCGCCATCGAAGACACCGCCGGGCGAACCGGCGTCGTTCGTGACCGTCACTGTCCCCTGGGCTTTGTAGCTGGCACCGCTCAAGACACGCAAGATGCCTTTGTTGGTGAGATCGCCATCGACCTGGAACAGATCCCCGCTCTGCGCTTCCACGGTCCCACCAGCTTCGGTGACCACCGGTATCTCAAGCGTGTCGACGCCCGTGCCAGCAGCCTGCGAACTGAGCACCCCGTAGTTCGTGACCGGGCCCCCCGTGAGCGTCGTGCTGGAGTTGCCCGCGGCCAGCGCCAGCACGCCCCGATCCGCGAGCGTGCCTTCGATCGTTACTTCCGCGGACGCGGCGGTTCCTTCGACGGTCACCGTCTGGCCCACCGGAATGGTGCCCGAAAGACCATCCTTGCCAACGAGATCAAAAGCACCCCGGCCCGCCTCATCCGTCAGCTTCGCACTCAAAGCCGACGCACCCGAGATCACCACCGCACCACCAGACTCACTGCCGTCCTGCACCCAACTCGTGCCGGCTTCCGCGACAATCGTGCCGCCATCGAAGACACCTTCCGGGGCGACTCCGTCGTTGGTGAAGACGGCGGTGCCTATCGCCTTGTACGTTGCCCCGCTTTCAACTACGACAGTGCCGTGGTTGGTGGTCGGCCCGCCGACCTCGTGCAGTTCACCGCTATCTGTTTCGATCTTCGCGCCAGCTTCGTTGTCCAGCGCGTAGGGTTCAAGCGAGTTGAATGAGCCGGGCGCGGCCGCTCGTGACTGTATCGCGCCGTGATTCGTGAGCTGTGGCTCGCCCACCTCGGTTCCCCATCGCCCGATCGCAGAGGTGGTGCCGGAGCCGCCTTCCAGGTCAAGTATCCCAGCCTGGCCGATGGTGCTGGCTCCGGCGAGGCTGAGCGCGGTACTCGGGGCAAGCGCGCCACCGACGAGCAACGTCTGCTTCTCGGTGCCACTCGCCGCACCCAGGAGCAGCGTCTTCACTTTCACGTTTTCGGTGAGTGTCACCGTGTAGGTACCCGGCGTCGTGATGCAAATTTCATCGGTCTGCGTCGGTACCGCGCCGGTCGACCAGTCGGCGGCCGTGTTCCACATGCCGCTCACTGGTTTCGCCCACGAGTCGGTGCACCCAGCCGCAATAGCCTGCGCCGGCGTCAGCGCCGCGAGCAGGCACGTGGCGCTGGCACACACCACGGCGACCGCTGCAAGGCGCGCGGCGCTCGCTCGGACGCTCTGCACGCAGCTCTGCACAGCGGACACGCCCCCCTGCTGGATCCGGACTCGACCAACCAGCCACATCCCGCTTCCGGGCGTGGGGCGACCCGTCATTGACTCCTGCACTCAGTCACCTTGCTTATCGGTTGCAGAGCCAGTGCAGCCGGTCACTACTATCACGGCCTGCCATCAGCCGTCAAATCCAAAATTACACAATCTTGCCCTAGACATACGCCTAGTCAATGTGAGCATGCGGCGACCTTATGGCAGCCGAAGTACGGCCAGGGACATACGTCGGTTGCGATTAGAATGATGCGACCGCGGACGACGCAGTCGGTGATCCTGGCGGGTGCCATGGGCGTATCTGCCACGACCCCGAGCGTGGTTATCCCGGACGAGTCCCAAGCACCTGACCGGGCGCTAGACGTGAGTTCCTCATGTGAGGTGAGAGACTCGGCCATCACCAGCACAGAAGTCGACACGCCATCGACGAGATTTCAGCAGGCGACGGCTCGGCGCCGAATACTGCCTCGGAAGCACGTCTTCAGGAGTGCGGCCGGTGGAACCGGCCATCGAGGAGGCTGGCAGTCAAACGGCTGTGGCAGGGAGCGCTCTGCACGCTCGAGTGCTCGGACCGCTGGCTGCTGCGTGCCCGCAGCCCGTGTTCCCCTAGCCCGGCCTGTCACTGCCGCGCCGACGGCTATCCCTCATCGCGCAGGAACGCGACGAGGTCGGGGGCTGCTGTCGGGTCCTGGAACAGGTATGGATGCCCTCCCTCGTATTCGCGCAGCTCGGCGTTCGGAACTCGGGATGCGATCGCGCGAGCGTTCTCCGGTGGCGCGATCCCGTCATAGCGTCCGCAGCCGACGAGGGTCGGGCAGGTGATCAAGGGGAGCCGGGCCCACACGTCATGTCCGGCTCGCGCCCTGAACTGCGCCTCGCGGGCGGCACCCTGCGCAGGATCGGCCGGCGTCTTCGGGGCCAGGCGCTCTGAGATCACGCGGTCGACCGGGTGGGAGTCGAACCATTCCTCGTCCCAGCGGCTGTCGGCGAGCTTCAGGCCGGCGGCCGCCATCTCCTCGGGAGGAAGGGCCTGCAACTCGTGCAGCGGGTAGGAGGAGCCGCCGGCGCCGCCGGAGGAGGTGCATGCGAGCGCGAGGCGTTCGACGAGCGCTGGGCTGGTGACGGCGAGCTCCTGGGCGACCATCCCGCCGAAGCTCACCCCCACCACGCGGCAGTGATCCCAGCCGGCGACGCGCAGAAGGCCCTCGGCGTCCGCTGCGAGGTCCGCCATCGTGTAGGACCCCGTCACCGCTGCGCTGGTGCCGAACCCGCGGTAGTCCCACGCCAGCAGGTCGAAGCCGCCGGCGAGCTGGGCGAGAATCGGCTGGGCGTCGGCGAGGGTGCTGCCGGAGCCGTTGCAGAACAGGAGCGGCGGCCCGCTCCCCAGCCGCTCCCATCCGATCTGTACTCCGTTCACCTCACTGACGGGCATCCTCGCGGTCCCGCCCGGATCACTTCTCGACGTGGAGGGCCGCCCTGAGCGCGTCGAGGTCGTTCGCGCCGAATACGACGCGGCCTCGGGTGGCGACATAGACCAGGTCGATGTTTACGCCGGCGTCGGCGATCTTCCGGGCGAGGTCTGCGAGCACTCCCGGCGTGTCCTCGACCTCGACGACCGCGACCTCCCGCTCGCGTGTGACCGCGAGCTGCGCGGTGGCCAGCGCGTGCTTGACCGGCTCGGGGTGGGGGACGAGGATGTGCAGCTCCGCCCGCTCGCCGGTTCCCATGCATGTGGCGGCGGCAAGGTTCACGCCCGCGTCGCTGACGGCGGTCGCGACCTGCGCCAGGGCTCCGGGCGTGTTCTCAACGTCGATTGCAAGATCGAACGCCATACGCACTCGGCAGCCTACCCGGCGCGCGCCTTGAGTAACGCCCCGGGCTTGGCCGCGGCTGCGATCCGCGTCCCTCGACGGCTCCCTCAGCCCTTGCCGGACGGTTGGGCTGCGCGGATCGTGATCGTGCTCAGCGTGGTGTGTTTGGCCCCGGCGGGGTCGTGTGCGAGGATCGTCGCCTTCGCCTTCAGCACGTGTGAGCGGGCTAGGAGCGCGCGGGCCCTGCTCGTCAGCTGCAGCGTGATCGTGACCGTGTGTCCTCCGTTCACCTTGAACGGACCGTGGGCGAGCGTCAGGATCGCGGCCTTCGTCGTGGCCTGGCGGCCCAGGGCGGCGATGACGGCGGTGAGCGTTCGGATCGTCACGCTGCCGGTGCAGCTGCTCTCCCCGGCGGGGCACGTCACCCGGAGGGTGATCCTTCCGGACGCGTTCGCGGTGATGGACCTGCTCGCGAGCTGCGCGTCGGGAACCGCGACTGGATGGGTCGCGTTCACGCCCAGGACGCCCTGGCTTGGCTGCGGAGGCGGGGGCTGGGTTGTGAGGGCCTGGTCGGTGCCGTAGCTCGTCCCGCCGGCGTTGGTGGCGACGACCCGGAAATAGTAGGTGCCGGCGGGCACGAGGCCCCCGATCGACGCCGAGACGGCGACGGAGCTGTCGCCGGTCTGCGGTATCGAGCCGCAGGGCATGCTGGCGCCGTACGCAGTCGTGCTGCCGTATTCGAACTCGCAGCCGCTGACCGGGGCGTTGTTGGGGTTGACCGTCGCGTTGAGGGTCGCCGACGTCGTCCCCACCGATGAGGCGGCGCCCGTCGCGACGGACGGCGCGTAGGGGAGCGTCTGGAGCACGTGGTCTTCCCCGTTGCTGTCACCTCCGGGGCCGCTGGCGCGGATCCTGAAGTGGTATGTCGTGTCTGCGCTGAGACCCCCCACCGGGGCTGACACCGCCACCGCGCCGGTGCCCGATACCGGCAGGGGCGTGCATTCCTCGACGCTCCCGTACAGCGTCGAGGTTCCGTATTCGAATACGCAGCTTTCGATGAGCCCGCCGTTGGGGTTCACGCTCGCGCCGAGCGTCGCGGTGGTCTGCGTGACCGCAGACGCCGTTTCGGTGATGGCCGCCGGGGCGTCTGGGAGTGTCGCGAACGTGCCGTCGCTGCCGTAGCTCGTGCCCCCCGCGTTCGTGGCGACGATCCGGAAGTGGTACTCGGTGTTCCCGTTCAGGCCCGTGAGCGGTGCCGACACCGGGACGGCGCCTTCGGCCGAGCCGGGCAGAGCCGCGCATGGGACGCTCGCGCCGTAGGCGTCGGATGGTCCGTATTCGAACTCGCAAACGCCTACTTCACCGCCGTCGGGGTTCACCGTGGCTGTGAGCGTGGCGCCGTGCTGCGCGACCGAGGATGCTGCACCTGTCACGGCCCTTGGCGGTCTCGGCGGCGTTTTGAATGCCTCGTCTCCGCCGTAGCTGGTGCCGCCGGTGTTGGTGGCGACGATCCTGAAGTGGTAGGTGGTGGAGGCGCTCAGCCCGGGCAGTGTCGCCGCCACGGCGACGGGACCCGTCCCGGACCCCGGCAGCGTGCTGCATGCGATGTTGAACCCGTACGTTGTCGAGGTGCCGTATTCGAAGCGGCAGTCTTCGACGGCGGCGCCGTTCGGGTCGACGCTCGCGTTGAGCACCGCCGAGGTCTGCGTCACCGACGACGGCGGTTCCGTGACGACGCTCGGTTGCGTGCCGGCGGAGGCGACGGCAACCGAGCACAGCTCGAACGCGGTGGTCGCGGTGAGTGCCACGAGCAGCACTCCGAGGGTGCGCGCGACGCTGCGGGCGCTCCTCCTGCACTGAGGAGAGCGGCTGCGGGGAGCGGGCGGGGCGGCCTCGTGTGGTTGGTCGTGGGATGTTTCCATGCCGGCCGATTTCGCTCATGAACGACGGTGTCTGTGGGCGGGCGTGGTCGCCCGCGCTGGCGAAGGTGCTTCTTTGTTCGGGGAAAGGCGTTTCGGTCCTGCAACAGAGCCATATCCGTCGCCCGCCTGCGGCGGTGCTGGGACGAGCTCGCGAACCAGTCGGGCGCAGGAGGCGACCGCGGCGTTGGCGCCGGAGAACTATGGCTTCCTAGGTGTTTTGAGGGTCTTGGCGCGGCCGGTGCTGGTGCCGGCGCTGTTGCTTGCGGTGACCCGGAAGTGGTAGGTGGTTTTCGCGGCCAGCCCTGTGATCGCCGCGGTGACCGGGACGGGGCTGGTGGCGGAGCCCGGCGCGGGAGTGCACGCCGCGCTCTGGCCGTAGGAGGTGGTCGGTCCGTATTCGAAGGTGCAGGAGCTGACCGTCGAGCCGTTGGGGTTCACCGTCGCGTTGAGCGTGGCGGTGGAGGGCGTGAGCGCGGTCGCGGCCTCGGTGAGGACGGTGGGCCTGACCGGTGTGACGCCCCCGAACGCGGTGAGGCCGTTCGGTGTGCCGACACCCGTTGGCCCGTCGTAGCCGGTGGCTGCGTCGCATGCGCTCGTGCCGACACAGTCGACTTCACCGAGCAGTTCGTTGACTTCGGGCTCGCCGCAGGCCGCGGCTTCCTCGCCGTCGCAGTATCCGCTGCCGCCCTTCGTGACGTCGTAGAGGGATGCTGCCTGGCCGAGGTGGGTGTAGAGGGTGGCGGCCGGGTAGCTCACGCCGTGGGCGCCGCCCGCGAGCGCGTAGAGGGAGCTGATGAGTGGTGAGGAGAGCGACGTGCCGCCGACCGTCAGCCAGCCGGGTTTGAAGCTCGGTTCATAGACGTAGGTGTCGTAGATGTCAAAGCCGGTGTAGGGGTCCGCGTCTGCGGCGATGTCGTTGTCAAGGCGTTTGCCTGCGCATGCGGCGTTCGACCATCCCGGCACGTCCTGCTGCCATGACGGTGCGGGGAACACGGTGCTGCATCCCCCTCCGGTCGCGGCGAGCTGTTTGAATTCTCTTTCGTCGGATGGGCGGCCGCTGTCGTTCCAGACGCTCTCGCTGCTGCGTCTGCCGCTGGAGGCCAGCTTCAGCGCTGTGCCGCCGACCGCGACGACGGTCGGCAGCGACGCGGGAGCGTCGGGCCCCGGAGCGTATTCCTCGAGCGAGAAGATGTCATCCCAGTTCAGGTACCCGGAGTCGCCTGCGGAGGCTGTGATCACGACCCCCGGATGGTCGTAGGCTGCCTGTTCGCCGGCGCCGAGCGACGCCTCGGCCTCGCCGTAGGAGTTGGACACCTCTGTGGCGCCGAGGCTCACCGCCTCGCTCGCGGATGCCGCGAGGTCGGACACGGATTCGCTGCCGGCCTCGACGAGCAGGATCGAGCAGCTGGGGCAGACGCTGTGCACCGTCTCGACGTCGAGGGAGATCTCGACGGACCAGCCGGCGGTGTCGGCTGCCGGCAGAGCGGTGGTGCTCCCGGTCTGGCTGACCTTCCTGAAACACCCGTTGGCCTTCGTGCACGCCGGGAGGCCGTACTGCGAGTCGAAGGCGCCGAGGTCTCCTTCGACCGCCGGGTCGTCGAAGGCGTCCACGATCCCGACCGTCTGGCCGGTACCGCCGGCGGCCGGGGTGTAGCCGTAGGCGCCGGCGAGGTCCGACGGGGTCAGGCCGCCCGCGGGCCCTCTGGCGAGCGCTCCTGCGGCGAGCTGGTAGGCGTGCGAGCCGGCGGCACCCGGCGCGGCGGGGACGAGCGCCAGCGCGAGGCAGCGAGCGGAGCGCGGCCCGGCGGGCGGGCACACCTGCTTGACCTTTGCGTAGCGTGCCGGCGCCTGGCCGTCGGACGGTGTGCCGGTGGCGGCCGTCGCCGCCGGTGCGCCGATCGCGCTGGCCGCGAGCAACCCGAGGCCGGCGGCTGTGATGCCTCGCATCAGTGCGTTCCCTTCCTGTCGCGGAACCGAGAGGCATGAGGAGCGTACGCGGGCGGGAGCGGCCCCTGGTCGAACATGGACGTTTTGGCAGGCGGCCCCCTGGCCGAGCGAGATGTGATGTGTCGAGTCACCTCCGGCTGGCAGCCCACGCCGGCTCGACTGGATCTGAGGCGTCGTCAGTGTCGCGGCCGGATGCGTGCGAAGGTGCTCTGCGGATGGCCCATATGAGACCTTCGGATATGCGCAGCAGCACGAGCTGGCGCGCCGTTCTACCCAGAGGAGCTGACGATGAACGATGACTACCCGGTGACGCTGTCGATCGAGTACCCGCAGCGGAGCCTGAACCGGCTCACCTCCGCGCTTCGGATCTTCACCGTGATCCCGATCGCGATCGTCCTCGGCTCGATCGCGGGCGCGAGCGGGCAGTTCAGCGGCGGAGGCGGGGATCGAGCGACGACGGTGGCGGTCGGCGGGACGGGGCTGCTGTTCCTGCCGCCGCTGCTGATGATCGTCTTCCGCCAGAGGTACCCCCGCTGGTGGCTCGACTGGAACCTGCAGCTCCTTCGCTTCGGGAACCGGGTTGCGGCCTACATGGCCCTGATGGACGACCGCTACCCCTCGACGGAGGACGAGCAGGCGGTCCATCTCGACTTCCCGTACCCGGACGCGAAGGAGGACCTGAATCGCTGGCTGCCGCTGGTCAAGTGGCTGCTCGCGATCCCGCACTACGTGGTGCTGTTCTTCGTCGACATCGGAGCCTTCTTCATCCTGATCGCGGCGTGGTTCTCGATCCTGTTCACGGGCCGCTACCCGCGGGGGATGTTCGACTACGTCGAGGGCGCGATCCGTTGGCACAACCGGCTCGCCGGCTACGCGTTCATCCTCGTGACCGACAGCTACCCACCGTTCCGGCTGAGGGCCTAGCCGACGCGGGTAGTAGATCGCCGCGGGCGCCGTGCGGCGTGCCGCGGATGCCCCCGTGTGCGCCCGACGCTTGAATCTTCCACATGAGCGAGAAGACTCCGCACGCCCCGCAAGCCGGCGACACGCTCGAGACGAAAGGCATCCACGGCGAGCCCGGTCGGCGCGGCGAGATCCTCGAGGTCCTCGGTGAGGGCTCCCACGAGCACTACCGAGTGCGCTGGGATGAGCAGCACGAGTCGCTCGTGTACCCCGCCGACGGGGTGCAGGTCATCCGCAGGAAGGGCCGCTAGCCCGACCGGGCGTGTCCGGAAACCGTTCGGGTGCCAAACGGGCCCGGCGGGTTAGGGACCATGGGACGTGTCAGCGCTCGGGCGAGCCGAGTGCGTATCCGTGCTCCCCGTACAGCCGGACGAAACTGGCGCCCGCGAGGACCCGTCTGCTCGCGAGTCCGGCGTCGCCCTTGATGAAGAGCGTGACGCGCTCCCTGCCGCCGGGCCCCAGGGGCTGCACGAGTCGCCCGCCGGGCGCCAGCTGCTCGATCAGCGGCTCCGGGACCTTCGGGAACGCGGCGGTCAGAATGATCGCGTCGAACGGAGCGTGTCCGGGCAGGCCGAGCGTGCCGTCGCCCACCAGCAGATGGGCGTTCGTGATCCCCTGTGCGGCGAGCACGCGCTGCGCCGACCGGACCATGTCGGGCCACAGCTCGATGCTCCACACCTCGCGTGCAAGGCCTGCGAGCAGGGCGGTCTGGTAGCCCGATCCGGTTCCCACCTCCAGAACCCGCTCCTCGCCCCCCAGCGCGAGCGCCTGCACCATCAGCGCTATCAGCGACGGCTGGCTGGTCGTCTGGCGGTGGCCGATCATCATCGGCCTATCCAGGTACGCCTCGTCCGCAAGCTCCGGAGCCACGAACGCAGCTCGCGGCACGCGCGCCACGAGCGCGAGCAGACGCTGATCCTGCACACCCGCCCTGCGGCTTGCACGGACCAGATCGGCCGGGGAGCGTTCCCTCACTTCGGTGGATGCGGCAATTGACAGCTTCCTCGTTCGCCGGAGCGGAGCCTACGGGATGGATCATGACCTGAGCCGCCGGGGCACGTGCCCGCGACAACGGTCAGGTGCGTCAGATCGACCGGACGCGGTTGTTTCGCGCGTTGTGCTCGAGCTCCACGAGACCGAGCGCCTCGAGCACCGGCGGAACGTAGTTGGCAAAGCGGCCGCGAAGGCCCTTCTTCATCCCGTACCAGCCCCCGACGGGATTGGAGGGCGAGCGCGCCCATGCCTCGACGGTGCCCTCGAGTGCCGGCTTCTGCTCGTCCGCGCTCCCGAGCGCGATCCAGTCCCCGTGCTCGCGCAGCATCAGCTGAAGGTCGTCGATGCAGCGCAGCTGGTAGCGCAGCTCCGTCGCGCCGACGCGGACCACGAGCGCCGGCGGCTCGCAGTCGGGGTCCCGGTACGCCTGGTACTCGGATTTGCCCGGCGGGGTGTGAAGCGTCCAGGGGTCCCCGTGCGTGCCGGACCCGCTGTGGCCTGACGCGCTCATGACCTCGCCCCGTCGATACCGAACGATCCGACGAGTGTGAGCTCGCTGAGCGCCGGGGGTTCCGCGCAGCGGTCCTTCAGGCCGGCCTGAAACTCGTTGAACGCCGCGACCCGGTCGAGCGGGTTGAGCTCGTCCGGCGTCTGGGCGACGTGGATGAAGGTGACCCCGTCGTCGTGCCTGAACGTGGCGTAGCGCAGACCCGCGGGCTCGGCAGCCGCCAGCTCGGAGTAGACCGCGCGGACGAGTGTCTCGTTCTCGGCGGCGCTCTCAGGGTTCACCCTGTAGCGCACCATCACATGCCTCATGGGTTCCTCCGTTCGATATCGGTGTTTGTGTTCACGAGGTGGCCGGCAGCGGGAGCAGCGTGTCGAGGAACGCCCCGGCGGGCCGGTCCGCGATCGCCTGCTCAAGATCCCGGCGGTAGGAGAGGAGCGCGAGACTCGGCGCGATCGTGAAGTCCGCGGCGTTGGGTTCGTCTCCCCCGATCCGCCCATCGGCGATCCATTCGTCGATCTGGTCGAGCAGCGCGGGGACCTCGCGCAGAAGTTCCCGCTCGGCCTGCGGCCCCGAGTTGAACGGCTGACCGGCGACCCGTGACAGCGCGGCCCGCAGGACGCTCTGCCTGGCCAGGAGCGGCCCGAGGCGCCCGTCGGCTCCGCGCATGTGCAGGTCGTCGAGACTCGATGACAGCGCGAGGCGCCTCGCTGCCATCTGCAGCGTTTGATCACCCCAGCTCTCGGCCTCCTCCACGGCCGTCATGCGAGCGGCATCGGTCGGGAAGAGAGGCGGGTCGGGCGACACGCTGTCGAGGTAGCGGGCGATGTCGTGGTTGGACTGCACGCGGTGGTTGCCGGCACGCACCGCGGGCACGGTCCCGAGCCTGTCGAGCGCCGTGAGCATCCGTGGGTGGGAGCCGTCGATCGAACGGACCGGCCCTGCGTTTCCAGGGAAGCCGCAGGCGCGGATGAGCAGCGGGTGAAGGCCGCTCGGCAGCTCCACGGTCCTGTGCGCGATGCCCTTGTGCTCGAGCATCAGGGTCGCGGTGCGGCACGCGTGGGAGCCGACGATCACATAGACGGTCAGCTGCTGCGGAGCGGCGTGCGTCTCAGAGCTGCACTCGGCTGCCTGCACTGGCTCTCCTCCCCTCCCGCTCATCCGTCAATCGCACGTTACGGTAGCATGGAAGTTACGGAAAGCGTCGGCCGGCTCATGGAGGTGCGGCATGCAGAACGGTCTCATCACAGGAGCACACATCGCATGGGCCCACGTGCAGACCGGCTCGGGATGGCGGGCGGTGGAGAGCGATGCCTGGCGCTGAGCTCCACCGCGAGGCGCTGGACGCACTCGGTGACGCGAACAGGCGGGAGATCGTCGAGGTCCTCAGCCGCGGGGAGCGCTCGGTGCAGGAGATCGCTGATGAGCTGCCGATCAGCCGGCCCGCCGTCTCGCGGCATCTGCGCCTGCTCAAGGAGGCTGGGCTCGCGATCGACGAGCCGCGCGGCACCCGCCGCGTCTACCGGCTGCGCCAGGAGGGGATCGATGCGATCCGCGAGTACTTCGACGAGGTGTGGGAGGAGGCGGCGACGCGCTTCCGGATCCTCTCCGAGAACACCAATCCCGATGAGTGAGCGGCCTGTGACGGCGCCGCTCGTCGTCGAGTTCGAGGTCAGCGCCGCCCCCGCGCACGCGTTCGAGACATGGACCGGGCGCTGCGCGACCTGGTGGCCGCCGGGGCACACGGTCAGCGGCGACCCGTCCGCGATCACGTTCGAGCCTCACACGGGCGGGCGCATCGTCGAGCGCGGCCGTGACGGCGAGGAGCACGACTGGGGGCGGATACTCGAGTGGGACCCCCCCACCCGCCTGAAGTACCTGTGGCATCTGTTCTTCGACCCCAGCGAGGCGACCGTGGTGGAGCTGACCTTCACCTCCAGTGGCCACGGCACGAGCGTGCGCCTGGTTCAGACGGGATGGGACGAGCTCGGCGAGGCCGCGCGGCCGCGGCGCACGCGTACCGAGGACGCCTGGGCTTCCCTGGTCGCGGCGTATGGGCGCGCCTGCGCTCTGCGGTAGGAGTCCCGCGGGCGCGCCCCCGTCGCTCGCGCCAGGTCAGGCCTGCGGACGGTCCCCGACCATCGTCGCGACAGGGACCTGTTCGGGCGCCGACCCCGTCGCGTCCTCGGCACCGGCCTCGTTGACGGCATCGGTGGGCTGATCGGGGCCGGACTGCTGCGCGTGCTTGCGCGCGTACTTCCTGGCCTCTTTGTCAGCGCGGCGCTCGCGCAGTTTGCTTTCACGGTTGATCTTCGCCATCGTGGTTCTCTTCTTGCCGCCTGAGGCCATGTCGTTCAGTCCTTTGTTGTTGGTTCAAGTGCTGCTCGTCGGGGTGTCATCCCGACCGCCGGCAGTCACTGCGATCGATGTTCCCGCGAGCACAGTCCGGCGACGAGGGCTGCTACTCGGCCGTGAAGCGACGGCGCGCATTGGAGCTCCTCATCTGCCTCTCAGGGCTGCGATCGCAAGGCAGAGAGGTCAAAAAGGACCGCGCGAGCGCACAGTCGCTTACCCTCAAAGAGACGCGACGGAACACTTCCACCCTACCAGCGGCACCACGCCGGGCCTTGAGTCTCTCCCCCGGCGCCAGCGTGCTCGCGACGGGCTCTCACTCCGCCAAAGGCGCCGAGCGCCCGCTCAGCCGGATACCGGTGCTGCTACCTTCAGTACACAAGGTCGGGCGGTTTCGCCCGGCATCGCAGTGCCCGCGCTCGTAGCCTTTGCTCACCAGCAACTCCCGCGTTCGCAGCACTATCAAACGAGGGAGAAGCAAGAATGGCTACTGGAACCGTGAAGTGGTTCAGCGACGACAAGGGATTCGGGTTCATCACACCCGACGACCAGTCGAGTGACCTCTTCGTGCATCACAGCGCGATCGTGGCGGAGGGCTATCGCTCGCTCGCCGAGGGCGCAAAGGTCACCTACGACGCCGAAACAGGCGACAAAGGACCGAAGGCCGGGAACGTCCAGCTCGCGTAGCGACTGTCCCTAGCGGGCTTGCGCCGGTGACGAAGCACTCACCGGCTCAAGTCCGGTGGCGGACGCGGCACAGCCGATCGTCGTGAGGTCCTTAGCATCCGGTCCGAGCCAGCCGGCTGCGCGCCGCAGGGTCTCAGTGACGTAGCCGGGGTCGCTCTCGGCGAGAACGAATCTGCGTCCGAGCCTCACCGCCGCCTCGCCGACCGTTCCGATCCCGGCGAACGGGTCGAGCACCACGTCACCCTCGAACGAGTAGTAGCGGATCACCCGTTCGGCGAGCTCGGCCGGGAAGACGGCCGGGTGCAGCCTGCTCGAGGTCGGCGTGATCCTCCAGACGTTGGTCTGCTCGTAGTCCCCGAGGATCCTCGACCGCTCGACCGCATCGGGGTCGGGGTGGTTGCGGATGTTCCAGTCGATCAGCCGGTCGGTCTCCTTGCGGTATACGAGTATGTACTCGGTGACCGGCACCGCCTTGTACTGGAGCGGGCTCCGGTCCGCCGCGAACCGCCGGCCGCGCCCCGTGGCCCACCCTGCGCCGGAGGGCTTCTCCCAGATGATGTCGTCGATGAAGGTGAACCCCTCGTCCGTGAAGAGCCGGTGCATGTCGAACGGGACCGCGATCCGCCGCGAGGCCTCGCTGCGGCTCGCCCGTCGCACGAGCACGGGAGCCACGTTCATCACGAAGAATCGCCCCTCGGCGAGCACGCGGTGAACCTGCCGGATCACCCTCCGGATCTTCAACAGGTAGTCCTCATATGAAACGTAGTCCGAGTAGTCGGGCCGCGCGTTGAAATACGGCGGCGAGGTGAACGCGAGGTCGACCGATCCGGCGGGCAGCTCTGCAAGGGTGACCTCCGAGTCGCCCTGGATGATGGTGTTCGCCAGCGGGGAGCCGACGATCGCGGGGGCGGGTGGCCTCGTGGCGCGCGGCCCGGCCGGGCCCATCCTCGCGAGGCGTGCGCGCATGAGTGTGCCGTCGGTGCTGCGATCCTCGTGGACCAGCGAGGTCGTCGCGTCGATGACGATCTCCCCCACCCTGCCTGCGGGACCCAGGACGGGTACGCGCCAGATGTCATAGCGGTCGTCGATCTCGGGCAAACCGAACTCGACCTGCTTCTCAAGGCCCGCCTCCGCGACCGCGAGCGAGGCGATCGCCTTCGCTTCCCGCGTCGTGTGGACCTGGTAGCGGCGCCGCTCGGCGACGAGGAGCGGCCTAGAGGCATCAGCGGAAGGGCGGTCCTCGACATGGCCTGACATCCGCTCAGGGTAGGAGGCCCGCCCGACGACTGGGCGGGCCGGCCTCGCAGGAGCGCCCCCGGTCTGTGCCAACGTCGGCTTGTCTGGCGCTCCCACCTGTCAGCCGCCGTGGTACCAGGACTGGGGGTTGCATCTTTGGATCAGAGGTGTTAGACAGTCGCTGCACGTCAGTGGACGCGCCGCGTCTCGGAGAGGCGCGCAGACGAGGACACGGAGTCTGCGAGCGCCTCGGGCGCCAGTCCGCTCCCGCGGTGTGCAGGGGGGACCATGAGTCTTCAAGGTCACGCGCTCGGGCGTCTTCGCGCCCTCCTCACTTGTCGTGTTCTGCTGCGCCGCCGTTCTCCTGTTGGCGGCGTCCGCCGCCGACGCCGCACGCCGCCATGCGGCGTATGCGAGCCGGCCCGGAGTCGCGATGCCCGGCAGGGGTTCGCACGCGCCGAACCCCGATGGAGCGAACCCGGCGCGCGTCACCGGGGCAGCCGGGGCCACCGGGCTCGCCGCGCCCCTCGGTAGCGGCCTGCCGAGCGGCGGGATCCCCGCGTGCAACAAAACCCCGTCCGAACCCCTGGCCGAATGCGACCTGACCTACCAGCCCGCCGAAGGACCGGTGATGCTGTCGAACACCACCCACCTGATCCTGTGGGCGCCGTCCGGCTACACCTATCCCTCCGGCTACGTGTCGCTGGTTGAACGCTTCCTGGCCGACGAGGCCCACGACAGCGGTGACCCCACGAACACGGTCTCCGTGGACACGCAGTACTACCAGGGGTCCGGCGGCTCGAAGCAGTACATCGCGTACAACTCGACCTTCGCAGGGTCGCAATCCGACACGGACGCGTTCCCGACCGACGAAAGCAAATGCAAAAGCCTGCAGGGCACCGCGAGCACCTGCGTGACCGAAAAACAGGAGATCGAAGAGGTCGACTCGTTCGTCCACAGCAAGGGGGACGCGCGGGGCGTGGACAACCTGTATTTCGTGCTGCTGCCGGAAGGCGTTCAGACGTGCTTCAACAACTACTCCGACTGCGGCCCCTACGGCGGCGGCGAACCGAACGAAAAGAAAGAAGTCTCGGAGTACTGCGCGTACCACAACACGTTCTCAAGCGGATATTCGGGCGGGGAAACGACGATCTGGGCGAACATGCCGTATGACGCGGCCGAGAACGGCGACCCGTTCTACTGCCCCAACAGCCACCCGAACAACAACAACGCCGACGACACGATCGACGTCCTCAGCCACGAGATGAACGAGGCGATCACCGATCCACAGATCAACGCCTGGTATGACAACGAAACCACCAACGGCGGCGAGATCGGCGACCAGTGCAATTTCGACTACGGCACGACCATCGGCGAGACGGCGTCCGGCTCATACGACGAGCTGATCAACGGCCACCCGTACAGCGTGCAGCGCCTGTGGAGCAACGCCTCACCCGGCTGCGTCATGAACTACGGAGCGGTCGCTCCCGCCGCGTCGTTCACTGACACGCCGCCGGTGGCCCCCGTCGGCGGAACGGTCAAATTCAACGCGACAGGATCGCACTCCAACGACAAAGGCGGATCGATCGTCGGCTACAGCTGGAAGTTCGGTGACGGCGGGGCAGGGTCCGGTGCGACGCCGACCCATTCCTACGGGGCGCCGGGGAACTACACGGTCGAACTGACGGTGACCGACAGCGCCGACTACACGAGCACGACCAGCCACACGGTCACCGTCGCTTCAGCGCCGACGGCGCACATCAGCTCACCCGCGAGCGGCGGCATCTACGCGGTGAACCAGGTGGTCCCGACGAGCTTCTCGTGCACCGAGGGCGAAGACGGCCCCGGCATCGAAACGTGCACGGACTCGGGCGGCGGGTCCGCGCCCGGCGGGACGCTGAGCACGACAGCGGTCGGGCCGCACACGTACACGGTCACGGCGACGAGCAAAGACGGCCAGACGGGCAAAGCGTCGATCACGTACACCGTCGCGGCCGCGCCGAAAGCGTCGATCAGCTCCCCGGCCGGCGGCGCGTACTACGCGCAGCACCAGAAGGTCCCGACCAGCTTCTCATGCGTTGAAGGCGAAGACGGCCCCGGCCTGGAATCGTGCACCGACTCGAGCGGCGCGAGCCCGCCGGCCGGCGAACTGAACACGTCGACCCTCGGCCCGCACACCTACACGGTCACGGCAAAGAGCAAAGACGGGCAGCTCGCGCAAGCGTCCATCAGCTATATCGTTGCGGCCGCGCCGACCGCGGCGATCAGCTCGCCGGCCAACGGGAGCATCGTCGAACTTCACGAATCGGTGCCCACCAGCTTCTCCTGCACCGAGGGCGAATACGGACCGGGCATCGAATCGTGCCTTGACTCCAACGGCGCGAGCGCACCCACGGGATCCCTCGTGACCAGCACCATCGGTAGCCACACGTACTCCGTGACTGCGAAAAGCAAAGACGGGCAGACCGGCCAGGCGTCGATCAGCTACATCGTCGCGCTGAGGCTGAACCCCGGCACGACGATCTGCGACAACCTGTACTTCGGGACCGGCAAGGAAGTGCTCGTGCCCGCCGGCGACGTGTGCACGCTGCTGCCCGGGACCCACGTCACCGGGAACATCCTGGTCGAGAAGGGCGGCGCGCTCGACGACCTCGGCGTGATCGTCGGGGGCAACCTGCAGGGCAACAGCCCGGCATGGATCCAGGTCGGCGGAGGCGGAACGATCGGGGGCTACCTGCAGATCGTCGGCCTGACGGGCGCCCCGTCGGGAGGCGATAACGCGCTGTGCGACACGACCGTCAAAGGAACCGTGCGGGTCGTCATCAACGGACCCCATTCGCCGATCGACATCGGGGACCTCGGATCGTGCTCCGGCGGCCCCGGCCTGACCGTCACAGGCAATCTCGTCGCCCAGGAAAACGGGGCGAACGTCACGGTCGCCGGCAACACCGTCGGCGGGTACCTGCAGGTCCAGTACAACAAAGCGAAACTGACCGTCGCGAGCAACACGGTGAAAGGCAACATCCAGGTCAACACCAACCACTACGCCACAGGAAGCACCCTCACCGGCAACAGCACGGCCGGGGAATGCTCGCTGAAGGAAGACAATCCGACGATCACCGGCTCGGGCAACTCCGCCGGCGCCGGACATCCGAACACCTGCAACAGAGCGGCCTAACAGATCGGGGATGAGACGATGAGGAGAGTCAGCGTTCTTTCGGGTGTCCTGGTTCTGGCGCTGAGCCTGTCCGCGACGGCCGGCACGGCGTTCGCGCGCAAAGCGCCGAAGAAGGTCAAACCCGCGGGTGAAACCACGCCGGCCTGCGTGGTGCGCTCGCTCCCGTCGTTCACCGACCAGGGCGAGTTCGCCCAGGCGGGAAGCGTCGCCGACATCGTCGAAGTCAGCTGCGCCCCCGTCTACGACGGGAAGAACGTCAAACTCAGCGCAACAGAGCTCTACAACCGCTGCAAACAGTCGCTGAGCTGGTCCTCCCCCTTCCCCTACACGCCGTCGCAGGGACCGAGCTTCACGGTCACGCTCGACGACGCGGGCAACGCGACCGCAGCGCTGTGGGCGGGCCCGAGCTGCGCGAGCGGGGAAAGCCTGATCAGCGCGCACCTGGAAGAAGCGCCCTATGAAACGTTCACGACCTCGTTCGTCGTCCAGCCGCCGAAGGCCGGCACGCCGGGCGTCAGGGCCACCCCGGGCTCGCAGGTCGAGGACGACATCTACAGCAGCGTCGCGACGGTCGTGCAGGTCGAGTTCCCGTCGGTCTACGCGGAGCAGCCGGTCGACATCACCGCCGAACAGCTCTACGCGCGGTGTCTGATCGCACCCCATCTCGTGTGGGTCGGGCCTGATGAGACGGTGATCGCCGAAGAAGAAGAAGCGACGCTGAAAGTCAAGCTCGACAACACCGGCAGCGCGTTCGTCGTGCTTCTCGGCGGCGCCTCGTGCGCGAGCGGGCCGAGCATGATCGAAGCCAGCCTCGAACACGCTCCGTACACGACCTACACCACCAGCTTCACGGTCGACTCGCCGATGTGACGTGACCGTTCGTCCCGGACGATTGACGCGCCGGTCCGCACGCCCCTATGATGCGACCGTTTCGCAAGGGAGTCCGGGCGGGAAATGGCCTTTTGCAGGGCCTTTTAGCGGTCGGGATTTGAGGGTTCAATCTAACTAGGGGGCTCACATGCTGAAGGTCAGGGCGACGTTGTTCGCCGCGGCTCTTGCTGTGCTGCTCGCGATCGCCGCACCGGCGACCGCGAGCGCGAAGTACTCGGTGCCTTATGGCAGCACGGCGCTGGGCGATGCGATCTGGAACGAGACGTGGGAACCGGAATCGGTCACGGGCGCCAACAACAACTGCAAACCGAGCTCGGCGCATCCGTACCCGGTCGTGCTCGTGCACGCGACGCTGGCTGACGAGGGATCCAACTGGGTCACGCTCGCTCCGCTGCTCGCGAACGAAGGTTATTGCGTGTACGCGTTCAACTACGGCGCGACGCTGGCGTCGCTGGAAGCGTGGCCGTTCATCGGTCCGCGCATCGACGGCATCGGCCACATCGAACAGTCGGCCTCGGAACTCTCGTCGTTCGTGAACAAGGTGCTCTCGAAAACGAAAGCGTCGAAGGTCGACCTCGTGGGCCACTCCCAGGGCGGCATGATGCCGAACTACTACATCAAGGACCTGGGAGGCGCGTCGAAGGTCAACGAGCTCGTCGCTCTCGCACCGAGCAACCACGGCACGACGCTCGACGGAGTGACCGAACTGGTCAACGTCTTCCCGTTCGCGGATGAACTCGTCTCCGGCCTGCTCGAATTCCTCGGCGCCCCTGCGCTTCCGGAACAGCAGGAGGGATCAGCGTTCATCAAGAAGCTGTTCGGCTCCGGCGAACCGGTCGTGACGGGTGTGCGGTATGTGGTGATCGAGACCACGCATGACGAGGTCGTCACGCCGTACACAAACGCGTTCCTGTCGGGTTCGAACGTGGTCAATATCACCGTTCAGAGCCAGTGCCCGTCCGACCCGGTCGCGCACATCGGCATGTTCGATGACTCGCCGGCGCTTCAGAACGTCGTCAACCAGCTCAGCGCGAGCCCGAACGAATCGTTCAAAGCGGCCTGCAGCAACTACGGTCAGGGCATCTGAGAGCCGGCGCAGCCGGCTGATCGTTGCCTGCGCCTCCCGGCCCGCCGCGAGCGGGCCGGGAGGCGCGGCCGTCTGTGCTCCCGCGTGGCCCGGTGCCGCGGCCGCGTGTTTGTCTAGGATCTCGCGCACGCGCATCCCGTCTCCGCCTGCCGGGGGTGGGCGCCCGCACCGTCCACCGGCCGAGGAGCACGCATGCAAAGTCGACCCCTGCGCCCTGCGCGTCCCCTGCGAGGCGCCGCGCCCGCTGTGATCCTGGCCCTCGCCGGCGCGATCCTCCTGTGGGTCCTCGGTACCGCGTCCGCCTCGGCGGCGGAACTTCCCGAGTTCAACCTTCTCGGTCTCAACGGCGGTTCTGACATCACGCAGATGAACATGAGCACCGGCGAGTTCTCCGGCACCGCGGAAATCGACGGCGAGCACTTCACGATCGAAGGAACCGAGACGGGACACGAATCGACATCTGTGTTCACCTGGATCGAAGAACCGGCCTACAAGTCGACGAACACCGACTTCTACGAAATCCTCGCAAACGGAAACGTCGGCGGCGAAGGCTCGTTCAGCGACACCAAAGGCACGCACGAGACCTACTTCGGCGAAATCGACGAGCCGCAGGCGACGGTGCCGTCGAAGCTCTCGCTGTCCTGCACCAACACCGACATGAACTTCACGGCGTACTCGTGCACCGCGACGGTCGCCGGCAGCGGCGGCGTGCCGACGGGCAACATCACGATGTCGGCGTCGAGCGGCAGCTTCCCGTCAGCGAGCCAGTGCGTGCTAGCCGCCGGGTCCTGCTCGGTGAGCTACCAGACGCCCGCGACCGGACTGGCCAGCCCGATCACGCTGACGGCCGTCTACAGCGCCGATGCGACGTTCAAGGTCTCGCAGGGCACGGGGACGATCTGCGGGAGCGGCGGGGTGAGCGTGACAGCCGCCACACCCCATAGCAGCGACCCCGACGGCATCGTCCCCGGCGACACCCTCAAGCTCACGGGCAAGGGGCTGTGCCCGGGGATGTCGGTGCAGGTCGGCAACGAAAAAGCGGTGGTCAGCGTGCTCGGGGCGCAGGTGGCGGCGGACGGCACGTCGGCGACGCTGACCGTGCCGCGGCTCGCGACGACCGGCACGCTGACCGTCAAGTCGGCGGGTCAGAGCGCCGCCCTCGCGGAGCCCGTGACGATCGACTCCTTCCGGAACACCTCAGCGCTGTCGTTCCACAACATCCCGGCGTACGACACGACCCTCGCCGAGTTCGAAGCCGCGTTCGGGGCGGGCAACGTGACGTACATCACCGGTTCGGACCCCGTCGACAACCTCACGCCCCGTGCGCACGCCGCGTTCGAACACTTCCGCAGGACGTCGTTCGCGGACGGGCTGTGCTTCGGCTGGGTGTTCTCCGCGCTGCACTTCGACGCCGGCGAACTCTCGCTCGCCGGCTATGACCCCGACGCGACGATCCCGTTCGATCTCAGCCTGACCCCTGCCCTGGAAAGCCTGATCGCTACGGAATTCTGGAAGCAGTTCTCCGACCAGTACCAGGCGTGGCGACGGGGCGCGGCGGGACAGCTCAACAGCGTTCCCGCTCTCGAGACCGCGCTCGACCCCGGTCTCGGGGAGGAAGGCGAGCGTCCCGAAGGGGTCCCGATGACCCTGTTCTTCTACTCGGCCAACGGAGCAAGCAACCTGAGCGCTCTTGAGGCACACGAGGTGATCGCCTACGCAACCGAAACACAGCCCGCGGTGACCCCCGGCGAACCCGAACAGCTGCTGATCTATGTCGCGGACCCGAACATCCAGTTCGAATCGGGTGAGGACAGCACCGACGGTGGGCTGCACTCAGAACACGTCGACACATCGGTCGTGAAGGTCTCCTACACCAGTGACGGCCAGTACACCGCCACCTACCGAGGCCGGCCAGTGGGCGTCGAGGCGAGCCCGCGGACCGTCACCAACGGCCCGCTCACCCCGTGGGCGCCGAAGGGCGTTCTCACGTCCTGGATCAGCCCCACCGGACATCTGGAGGGGCTGCGCGACGGCACCGGCAAGAAGCTGACCGTCGGCGACGCCGAAGAGGGCGTCTTCTCCGAGCCGATCGTCAACGAAGACTCGCCTGCGACGGAATCCTTCACCGCGCCGCTCGGTGCATACAGCGAGACGCTGAGTGGCGCCGGCGAGATCGGGGATCTGATCGAGACCTCCGAACTGTCGGCGGAAGTCGAAGCGAGCCCCGGCACCGACGATGTGAGCGTCGAGCCGGAAAGCGACACGATCGGCGTCGAACCCGCGAGCGGGGCGGGCGCCGCGCGAGCCGCCTCCCGCGGCCACGCGGGCACGGCCTCGCCGTCGAAGACCGCCACGATCACGCTGATCGCCTCCCAGGCCAACCACAGCGAACGCACCGCCTCTGTCACCGGCCCGGCCGGCGAGGCGCTCTCGATCGACCACGGCACACTGACGGTCACGAACCACACCGCCCGCGCGGCGGCCGTCACGCTGCTGCTCGGGAGCAACGCGGGCACGCCGCAGGAGTTCCGCTCGGCGTCCGTCTCGGTTCCCCCCCGAGGAAGGCTGACTGCGCGCCCGGACTGGGGCTCGCTGGAGCGTGCGCTCACCGTGACGCTGACCGGCGGGCGCCGGCGCACTCTCGCAAACATCGAGCGGCCGCCCGCGGCGACGATCACGCGGCTGAAGGCGGCCGTCAGCGCGAGGAAGCTGAGCGTCGGGGTGCAGGTGCACGTCCCGGCCCTGAGCGTGGGCTCGGGCGTGAGCGTCGAGCTTCAGCTCCTCAGCGGCGGTCGCGTGAGCCGCACGTTCGTGCACCGCCTCGCGGTCCCTGCCCGCGCCGGGGTGCTCTCCTTCACGCAGGCGCTGGGTGCGCCGCCGGCGGGACGCGCGACGCTGCGGGCCACCGCGATCACCTCCGCCGCCGGCCCGGCCGTCACGCTGGCCAGGCGCGAGCGGACGATCTCGCTGCGCTGAGCGGTTCCCGGCGCCCCGGGCTAGTGGCGGAGCGTGACCGGCAGCGTCTTGAGCTGGTTGGCGAACGGCGACTCGACATAGCGGGGTGTGCCGGCGATCTGGATGCCGGGGTACCTGCTGAGCGTCTCCTCGATGAGGATCCGCAGCTCGAGACGGGCGAGCGCTGTGCCGAGACAGAAGTGCCTGCCTCCCGCCCCGAACGCTTGGTGCTCGGCCTCGCGCGAGACGTCGAACGTGTCGGGGTCCTCGAAGCGGGTCTCGTCGCGGTTTGAGGACGGGTACCACATGACCACCTTCTCGCCCTCGCTGATCTTCTGGCCGTGCAGCTCCGTGTCGCATGTCGCGGTGCGTGCGAAGTGCGCGAACGCGGGGAACATCCGCAGTGACTCCTCGACCGCCGCCGGGACGAGGCTCGGGTCTGCAGTGACGCGGCGCAGCTGCTCCGGGCTTTCCATCAGCGCACGCATGCCGGAGCAGTACGTCGCCTTCGTCGAGTCGTTGCCTGCGGCCATCAGCAGGAAGAAACCCATCACGATCTCGTGGTCCTCGAGCTTCTCCCCGTCGATCTCGGCGTGGACGAGGACGCTCGTCAGGTCGTCGGTCGGGGGTCTGCCTGCGTTCGGCGATCAGCTTGCCGCAGCGCTCGAAGATCTCCGGGACCTCTGTCTCCATCACGCTCTGGGCGCCCTCGGGTGTCATGTCCGGGTCGCCGGCGCCGACGATCGTCGCCATCAGGCGCGCCCATATCTCGTCGTCCTCCTGCGGCAGGCCCATGAAGCTGCCGATGACGCGTGCGACCGCGGGCTGCGCGACGTCGTTGACCAGGTCACAGCCCTCGCGGCCCTCGAGCCGGTCGAGGACGTCGACGACGATCGCCCGGATCGCGTCTTCGTGCTCGGCGATCCGCTTGGGCGTGAACCCCCGCTGGAACAGGGCCTTGATCCGGTCGTGCTTCGGCGGGTCCATCCCGATGAACATGAGGCGCTGGAGCTCGAGCGGGAGGATCGCGTTCTTCAGTGCGACGAACCCGCCGGCTTCGGAGGAGTAGGTCTTCCAGTCGCGGCTGACCTCGTAGACGTCGTCCGCGGTCGTGACCGACCAGAAGCCGTCCTCGCCGGGGTACTCGGTGATCCCGTCCGTCCAGTGCACCGGGCACTGCGCGCGCAGGGTCTTGAAGAGCTCGAGCGGAGGGCCGTCGTGGAAGTTCTCGCGGTCCCCCACCCGGACGTGGTCAAGCGGTGTCTTTCTCTGGTCGGTGGTGCTCACGAGCCCTCCCTAGGTTGTTGCAGTACGTCCCCGCTAGCAGCGTAGCCGACGGTGCCCCTCCCGCGCACTGGTTGCTCTCAGTCGCCGGTGGCCGGGGGCTGGGTCTCCTGCAGCGGTGCCGCGGCCGGGGTGCCGCCGGGGTCCTGGGTGTAGAACGGGCCGCTCTTCGGCGTCTGCCCGTCTGGCCCGGCGCGCCAACCGGCGGGGTCCTCGAGGTCGGCTCCGAGCCAGCCGGTGAGGCCCGCGATCTCGGTGGGCCGGCCGCAGATCGCCTGTGCGGCGAGCATGCCGGAGGTGACAGCCGACTCGATGCTGCCGGCGTCGATTCCGTTGCGTGTCCAGTCACCGGCGAGGATCAGGTTCTCGTATCCGGACTGGTCGGGCCAGAGCCTGTATCTGATGGTGCCCGGGAGGCTCAGCACGTAGCGTTCGGTCGCCGGGAAGTTCGCCCGGAAGTACTGCGCCTTCAGCCGTTCGGGTCCTTCGCGGCCGTCGGGGTCGACGAGCACGCTCCAGTCGAAGTGGCTGTTGCGCGCGGTCCCGGGCCAGAAGTCGCTCACGTCGCGTTCGAGGTATTCGGTGAAACCGGTCGATGCCGCCGAGTCCGCCTTCTCCTGTGTGTCGTTGCCGTCGTGGGCGAGCACACCGCAGAAGTAGGCGATGTCGAGCGTGCTGTCCTTTTGCGGCCAGCACTCGCGCGGCACGAGGTGGTCCATGTTGCAGTAGGTGTCCAGCGGCTCGACGTAGCAGCTCATCAGCGAGTTCGACTGGTATCCCCAGCCGAGGTCCTGGGTGCTCCTGTCGATCCAGAGCTGGAACGCCTGCGTCATCACCGAGTGCGTGTTCTCGAGCATCTCCCGGTAGACGGTGTTGCCCTTGTCCTGCAGGAGCTCGCTGCACACCGTCCGCTGAACGTCGGGCGGCATGGCGAGCACGACGACGTCGAAGTCCTCGCCCCTCTTCAGCCGCCGCGCGCTGCGGCTGAGGGGGTTGATCTCGCGCTCGAGGTTGACGGCCTTCTTGGCGAGCGCCGCGCCGCCCTTGATCTGCGCCCAGTCCGGCTCGCTCGGCCAGCACGAGAGCTCCTTGACGGGGTACATCGGCTCGTAGCGCTCTCCCTTCAGCTCGACCTGTTTGACGACGTCGACCGCGTCGATCGCCAGGCCGCCGGGCCCGAGCCGCAGGTCGGTGACGGCGCTGAAGAACTCGAAGCGCACCCCTCGCCGGGAGAGGACCTCGTACATGGGGCCGAACACCGTGTCGCCCATCCCGGCCTGCATCTTCCACATGAACGCGCCGTCGTAGAAGAGCATGCCTCGCAGATAGTCCTGGACCGCCTTGCCGGCGGCCATGCTGGGCCGGTTCTTGTCGCCCTCCTCGTATGCGAAGGACCCGTCGTAGATCGCGCGAAGGAAGGGTGAGGTTTCGAGCGTGAGCTCGGTGGCGCCGTGGCGGCGCAGCCATGCGGTGAGCTCCTCGTCGTTGATGACAGACCATCCGCGGCGCAGCAGGTCGTCGTCGATGATCCCCCTCGCGAGCGTCAGCAGGAGGTCCAGGATCGTGAACGTGTAGCGCAGCCTGTCGTTCTCGACGCGCGGCTCGACGATGTGCCTGTAGATGCGCTCGCGCAGGACCGCGATGGCGCGCGAGGCCTGTGCCAGCCGGCGGGCGCGGCGGGCCTGGTGGCGGACGTCGCCGGCGTGCAGTCTCTCCGCCTCGCGGGATGCGGCGAGGAGCCGGCGCCCGGCCTCGCGGGCCAGCAGGATGCCGAGCTCCGGTGCGAGTTCCTGCCACTGCCCCTGGACGGCTGCGAGTGCGGACTGGAGCACCTGCAGCGGCGTGTGCTCGGTCCGGTCGCCCGGGTCGAACGGGGTCGGCGGGAGCTTGACGGCGTGGCACACCCAGCGTTCGCGGAAGCGTTCGTAGATGATCGACTCGCCGGTGGGCTTGAAGGCATCCGTCCAGCGGGCGAGCGGCGAGCCGGCGGGGGCAGCGCGCTCCTCGTAGCAGCGCTGGATCATCGAGAACGCGTTGTCGTAGCAGCCGAACCACACGTGCAGCCCGTGCTCCTCGATGCGGTCGCACATCGCGCTGTTGCGCCCGCTGGCGCCCTTGCCGCCGAGCCGCCAGCCGAGCTGGTGCACGGTGACCTCGTACTGCGCGCGCAGCTCGGGGGTGGCGGTCAGCTCGAACGCCGCCGTGAGCCCGGCGGGCCCGCCTCCGAGGATCGCGACCTTCGTCGGGCGCTCACTCAAGGCGTGCTCGTCGCCGGCATGTCGGCCGCGTCCTGGCCGAGCGCACGGAGCAACCCGAGAGCTTCCTGCTCGAGTCCCGTTGCTGACACGCCGCGTGCGGTCGAGACCGCGGCGCGCAGATCATCAAGGCACGTCATCGCGGCGAGCTCGTCCTCGCCGGATATCAGCATTCCCGCACGGGCCACGTGGGTCTGGGCTAGCCACACGGGGGCGCCGAGGCGCGCGTGCATCGCGGCGGCGTCGCGCAGGTGCCCTTCCGCCTCATGGTCGAGGCCGAGAGCGATCGTGAGCAGGCAGAGGTGGTGGACGACGGTCCCCCATGCCGCTCCGCCTGTGCTGATGACCAGCTCGCGCCAGGGCAGAAGGATCCTGTAGAGGGTCGTGCACGCGTCGCGGTCCCTCAGGAGCGCTGCGGTCTCCGCCCACTGGCAGATCCCGACGAGCCAGACCCAGTCGCGCGGCATGTGGGCGAAGCCGTCGGCGGCCGCCCTGCGCAGGAGCTCGAGCGCACGCTCACGGTCGCCCTCGGCGGCGCACGTGAGCGCGAGGCCCCCGCACCATGCGGGCATCGCAGGATTCTCGGCGACGGCCTGCTCGTAGACGACGCGCACCTCCGCCATGCGTCCCTGCTGGTGGCGCAGGCCGACGAGCGCTGCGGCGAAGAACGTGAGCGCGTCGGGTTGCCCGGCGCGCATCCCGAGCTGCAGGAACTCCTGGGTGAGCTGCTCGCATGCGTGCAGTTCGCCGTGGAGCATCGTGAGCTGTAGGCGCGGGAACATCGCCCACCATGAGGCGAGCGGCTCGAGCAGGGCCGCCGCTTCGCGCTCGCAGCGCTCGACGTCCGCTTCCATGCCCGCGATGTCGCCGGCCTCCAGGCGTGCGGCCGCCCGCGCCCGCACGCCGATGACGAGCAGCAGGTCCTTCTCCTCACCGAGGACGTCGACGGCCTCGTCGAGGTTCGCGAGCCGTTCGGAGAGCGTGTCGGGTGCGTCGATCGCCCATGCCCGGTCGGTCAGCACCCTCATGAGCCCTCGGCGGTCGCCGACGCGGCGTGCGATCGCCAGGGCCTCGTCGCTTCGGGCCCAGCGCCGGATGTGGTCGCCGTCGAAGAGGAGCTCGAGCGTGAGCATCGACAGGAGCTCTGCCCGCTCGCAGCTGTCGCCGTCCCCGACGGACGCGAGCGCGGACTCGAGCACGCGCACCTGCTCGTGGTCGACGCGCCCCATGTGTGAGGCGACGCCACGGGTGTTCGCGAGCGCGGCGGCGACCATCATGTCCGTCTCGCCGAGGCGCCGCGCGAGGTCCGCGGCGGCGAACAGCGTCTCGCGGCACTCGGCGTCGCCTGCCCGTCTTAGCGCTCCGCCGAGCGCGAGCAGCAGCTTCGCGCGATGCAGTTCTCCGGCCCGCGGGTCGGTGGCGTATGGCTGTTGGCTGTCGAGCAGCTCCAGCGCACGGCGGAACCAGCCGATCGCCTCGGCGAACGCCAGCTTGGCGAGTGCCTGTTCGCCCGCCGTCTCGGCGAAGTAGAGGGCCTTCGCGCTCGCGCGCGCCGACGCCTCAGCCCAGTGGTAGGCGAGCTCGCCGGCCCTGCGCTCGACCTCCGCGTTCGGCCGGTCCTCGATGCCCTCGGCGACCAGCTCATGCACACGCCTGCGGCGGGCGAGCGAGATCTCCTCATAGAGCGCGTGCTCGATCAGCGCGTGGGTGAACGTGAAGCGCACGTCCGCCGCGGGCACCTCCTGGATCAGGTTCGCGCCGATCGCGTCCTCGAGGATCTCGAGCAGCTCGTCCTCCTCGGCTTCGCAGACGGTCAGGAGCAGCTCGAAGTCGAAGTCGCGCCCGATCACCGACGCGGCGCTCAGCGCGGAGAGCACACGCGGGTCCAGGCGGCGGACGCGGCGCAGTATCGCCTCGCGCACGCTTCCCGGAAGCGAGGTCGTGAAGATCGAGCTCGACGCCGTCCACCCCTCCTCGGAGCTGTGCAGCTCTCCGCTCTCGAGCAGCGCCCGCAGAAGCTCCACGACATACAGCGGGTTGCCGTCGGTCTCCTCGCGCAGCACGCGCGCGATCGCGGCGCCTTCGCGTCCGGCGCCGCCCCCGCCGAGCCGCTCGAGCAGCGCCGCGATGTCCTCCTGGCCCAGGCCCGCGATGGCGATCCGCGACACTCCGGGCTCGCTGCTGACGTCAGCGAGCAGGGAGGCGAGGGGGTCCTCCGCCCGCAGCTCGGTGTCACGGTAGGTGCCGACGACCGCGACCCCCGGCAGTGAGTGGCTCACGAGCATGTGACGGAGCACGAGGATCGTCGTCTCATCCGCCCAGTGCAGGTCGTCGAGGACAAGGATCAGGCCACGTCCCTCGGCGGCGGCGGCGAGCAGGGCCGCGATCGCGTTCACGAGCAGATGGCGGTTCTCCTCCTCCTGGCCCGCGCGGGGCACCGGAAGCGCGGGGACCCGACGGGTTAGCGCCGGGACGAGCAGCGCGAGCTCCCCGCCGCGCTCGGCCACATGCCTGCGCAGCAGCGAGGACGGCGCGTTCTCGATGAGATGTTCCACGGCTTCCACGAGCGGCTGCATCGGCAGACCGAGGTCCTCATCGCAGCGCCCGTAGAGCACGTCGCATCCGGAGGCGATCGCCTCCTCGCAGAGCGCGGCGGTGAGCCTCGTCTTGCCGATGCCCGGCTCGCCCGCCAGGAAGGTCGCGGCCTGCCCGCCGCCGCGGACGCTGGTGATCGCGTCCCGCAGCACCTCGCGCTCGCGCTCGCGGCCGACGAAGGGCTGGCCGGCGAAGAGATCCAGGCGCGGCGGCAGTTTCACCTTCCGCGGCGGGATCGCGGGTGATTGCGCCTTCTCGCCCGGCGGTAGAGGCGGCCGGTCGGCCAGCGCCAGGACATGCCACTCGCCCGGTACGCCTTTCAGCCAGAACGTGCCCCGGTCGGTGAAGCGGGCACCGGAGTCTGCGAGCAGCGAGCCGACCGTGCTCGACACCAGGATCTCCCCGGGGTCGGCGAGCGCGGCGATCCTCGCCCCGGTGTGCACCGCGAGGCCCGCGACATCGCCGTCCCACACCTCGCACTCGCCGGCGTGTATGCCGGCGCGCAGGTCGAGCTCGAGCTCCTCGGCGCAGTCGAGCAGGCGCGGTGCGCAGCGCACTGCCGCGAGCGTGTCCGGGAAGACGCTGAGCATGCCGTCACCCGTGACGTTCACCACCCGGCCGCCGTGTTCCCGGACAAGTTCGGAGGTGGCGGCGTTGTACCGTCGCAGCAGCTCGCGCCAGCGACGGTCGCCGACCGCGACGAGGTGCTCGGTCGAACCGACTACGTCGACGAACAGGACGGTCAGCATCTGCCGGTCGGGAACGTGGCGGGCGTGATCGGCGCGCCCCGATGCCGGTTCGCTGTAGCCGCGGGCGCTCATCGCCGGAGACGTCCACCTCTGATGAGCGCGGGCGCACATGATCTGCCGGTCCGCCGCGTACGCCGAACCGTGGACCTCCCTGTCAGGGATCGCCGAGCCAACACCTGTTCACCTCAATCGCGCCGAGCAACACGAGTCAGAGACCCCCCCTGGGCCTAAGGCGAGGGTACCACCGCCGCCTGCGTATGGCCAATCCAGGATTGGACCGCGCCGCGGCGACCTCCATGAATCGAGCGGCCCGCCGGTCCCGCCCGCTCCAGAGCCGGGGGACCGGCGGGCCGGTGAACCGCTCAGCGCACGCGGTCCCCCGCCGCCTTCACGACGCCCTTCACCGCATCGCCCGCGGACTTCGCGGCGGAGCCCGCCGTGCCCACGGCGCGTTTGGCGGTTGCCTTCGCCTCTTCACCTGACCTCTTGGCCTCGTTCCTCTTCCGTGTCGCCGCGCCCTTTTTCGCCGCCTGCGAGCGCTCTGCTTTGGTCTGCTGCGCCATGTCGTTCTCCTTCGAGTTTGATTGGGTGTCCGGTTGGCGCATACCCGCTGCAGGCAGCTGCGACACACGCTTCCTCCTGCGTCCGGCGGGTAGGGGGATGGAACGGCGGGGGAAGCCCGGTGGCAGCCGCGAACCCGGAACCGCCCGCCTCGCTGAGGTCCACGGGAGCGCCGAGCCGCTGGCCCGCGGCTTCCGGGGCGGGAAATCCGTCCAGCACGAGTCCGTAATGCCGCGTGCGCGCGGCACACTGCCGACACAGTGCCTGCGGCCCACCGGGGTCCGCGGCCGTACGAGCACAGGCAAACTCAGGCGCGGCGGTCAGCCTCGCACGATGAGGGGAACGGGTATGGGGTCCACCGACGAACCGCGATACAGGCCTTGTGCGCCGTTGCGTCTCTCCGCCGCCGTCCTCGGGGCTCTGCTGCTCGCGCTGGTCTCCTGTGCCGGTGTTGCCTGGTCCGCTCCCTCGCCCGCCTACTTCTCGGCGCTGCCCGCCTCGGGCTCCTCCGAGCTTCACACGGGCCGCTACGCGCCGACCATCACCGCGCTGCCGGGCGGCGAAGTCCTGATCGCCGGCGGCTTCAACGAAAAAAGCGACTTCCTGAGGAGCGCCGAACTGTTCAACCCCACGACGAACACGTTCAAGGCGCTCCCCGCGTCGGGCGAAACGGAGCTGCATGTGGCGCGCGCATACGCCGCCGCGTCCGTTCTCCCGGGCGGGCAGGTGCTGATCGCCGGCGGCTACGCGCCCGGCAGGTACCTGCGCAGCGCTGAACTGTTCAACCCCGCCACGGGAACGTTCACGGCGCTCCCCGCATCCGGCGAAACACAGCTTCACACGGGCCGCATGGACGTCGTCGCGGCGCCGCTGCCGAACGGGGACGTGCTGATCGCGGGAGGCCGGGACCAGGACGAAACCGTCCTGCAGAGCGCCGAACTGTTCAACCCCGCGGCGGACACCTTCGCGGCACTTCCCGCCTCCGGGGCCACCGAGCTCCAGGACGCCCGCGAAAGCCCTGTCGCTGCGCCGCTGCCGGGCGGCGACGTCCTCATCGCCGGCGGCAACGACGGCGGATACCTGAAGAGCGCTGAACTGTTCAACCCCGCGGCGGACACCTTCACCGCGCTTCCCGCCGCCGGGGCCACCGAGCTCCAGAGCGCCCGGACAGAAGCGATCGCTGCAGCGCTCCCGGGCGGAGAGGTCCTGATCGCCGGCGGCGATGACACGGACAACCTGCAGAGCGCGGAACTGTTCAACCCGGCGGGCGATACGTTCACCGCGCTCGGTGCGTCGGGCTCCTCCGAGATGCAGGTCGCACGCGCATACGGCGGGGCGGCGACGCTGCCGAACGGAACCGTCCTGATCGCGGGCGGCGAGAACGCAGGCGGGGAACCGCGCGCCGCGGAACTGTTCTTCCCCGCTCCGCAGGCCGCTGCTCCGGCAGTCGCATTCGGCCCGCAGGCGGTGGGTGTGCCCTCGCCGTCCCTGACGGTGCTCGTCACGAACGTCGGCGCACAGGCGCTCTCGATCTCCTCGATCTCGCTGGCGGGCCCGGACCCGCAGGCGTTCGCGGTGACCTCGGACTCGTGTTCGGGCCGAACGCTCGCGTTCGAGCAGGCCTGCTCCATCAGCGCACGCTTTGACCCGGCGGCCGGCGGGGCGTCCTCCGCGACGATCGCCCTGTCGGATAACGAGCCCTCACCGACCGCGATCGCGCTCAGCGGCACCGGCGTCGCCCCGGCACCGCTGCCGGCGGCAAGGTCCGGCCCGGTCCTCAGCACCCTGAAGGAGAGCGCGAGGGTCTGGCGGGACGGCGGCGCGCTCGCACGCATGAGCGCACACGGCAGGAAGAAGGCGCCCCCGGTCGGAACGTCCTTCTCCTTCGACCTGAGCGAGGCCGCGAGCGTGACGTTCACCTTCACGGAGCCCGCCGGCGGGCGCCTCGCGGGAAGGACCTGCGCAGCGCCGAGCCGGAGCGACGCACACGGGCGCAGGTGCGCGCGCACCATCACCGCCGGCACACTGACGTTCACGGCGCACGCGGGCCTGGACACGCTGCGCTTCGACGGCGTGATCTCAAGGCACGTCAAGCTCAGACCCGGCAGCTACACGCTGCAGGCGACCGCCAGCACGGCCGCCGGACACTCGGCGAGGCAGTCGCTGCCCTTCACGATCGCGAAGGGCTGAGCGCGCCGCGCGAAGCGTGAGGAACAGCACAGCCGCGGGCACGCCCGCCCGTTACGCTGCAGTGAGTGCCAGTCTCGCCAAGCACCGACATGGACCTCGCCGGCGCATACCGGGACATCCGCGCCGAGGCCGTGCGCCTCGCGGGCGGCCCCGGGGACATGCCCCAGCGGGTCGCCGTCCTTCACTCGATATTCGAGGACTCCGGGCGCAACCACGCGTTCCCCGAGGTGGCGCTCCACGGTGCGCTTTGGGCCTACGGCTTCTACGAGCGCCGCGGCGCCGTCAGCCGGATGATCGCCTACCGCTACTTCTACGACCGCGAGGAACGCGCGCGGCGCTCATACATGCTGTTCGTCTTCGCGCAGGGGTTCAAGGAGGCGAACCGCTCCGTCTTCATCGACACGTACGCGAACTACCATTTCACCAAGCTGCACGGTGATGCCCCCGGCGCACACGAGGTCATCGCACCAGAGTTGCTGCAGGAGCTGAACCGGGTGCACCACGCCGCGCGGTCGGGCCATACGCTCTCGCGTGCGGAGCGCGCCAGGGTGTTCGAGACCGCCCTCCTGTTCGAGCAGGAGAGCACCGTCGGACCGAAGGTGAAGGAGGAGGTGGGGAAGGTTGACTGCCCGATCCTCACGCGCATCGTGCTGAAGCCCGTCGTTCGCTTCGCCTACTTCCCGCGAACGACGACGCTGTGGTTCCGGGACTTCGGCGACACCGAGGAGCGCATCGAGAAGGCCGTGCGCAGCTACGAGATCGCTGAGGACGCCGGCTGGCCGCGGGTGGCGGACTGCATCCGCTACCAGGGTGTCCTGCCGGAGAGCTTCTTCGCGGATCCCGTGGGCTACTCGGACGGGCTGCGCGCAACCGTCTGAGGGTCGCCTGGCGGCGGCGGTCAGATGCCGCTCGCGGCCCGAACCCTGCCGTCCGCGACCGCCGCACGGAGCGCCTGGTGGTCGCGTTCATTCTGGTCGGCGTAGGCGACGGCGAAGTCCGCGATCGCCCGGTCGAAGACGTCTGACTTGCCGAGATACGCGGCGATCGCGACACGGTCACCGGACCGTGCGTGGCCCCTGGCGAGCGTCCATCCGCACATCGAGGCCCACAGCTCCATCCCGGCGGGGGTCATGCCCGCGATGTCAGCTGACCCCTTCCAGTCGCGCAGCTGGCGTATGTAGTAGTCGCGCGTCTGGGTTGACCAGGAGAAGCGCTCCCATCCGAGGAAGATGTCGCTTGCGGCCTGCATCAGGCGCTGGCCGGAGACGACGCGCTGCCCGTGGTTTGTGAACTCGCTGGCGAGCGTGAACTGCTCGAGCACCGAGCTCTCGGCCTCCTTGACCTGCAGCAGCAGCGGAGCGTCGTGGTCGTCGAGCAGCAGGATGATCCACGCGTCCGTCCCGACGCTGCCGACGCCCACCACCTTGCGCGCGAGATGCGCGACCCGGTAGCGCTCGAGAAGGTGCCTGCGGTTCGGCTGCAGCGTGTCCCGGTAGGCGTCGATCAGCATCTGCATGCGCGCCGAGGGCTCTGAGGAGTCGAGCTCCGCCAGCAGCACCTCGACGGGCACGATCAGCGGAGGGTCGCTGATGATCCGCGGCTCGCCCTCGCGGACGTGGCAGAGCTTGTCGAACGCCTGGTGGCTGTCGTGCGCCCTGGCCTTCGTGATGGCCCGCCACACGCTCGGTGTCCGCTTCGGGTCCAGCAGCGAGCGGAACCGCGGGAGCAGAGCGTCCATGTCCAGGTGCGCGTACCAGACGCCGAGCACGGGCTGCTTCGCGAACTCCCGCATCGTCTGCCTGTAGGAGCGCACCGCGCGGAGCACGATCGCGGTGCGCTGCCTGCGCGTGTAGCCGTTCTCGCGGCCCGCCACCTCGAGACTCGCAGCGAGACGCTTCACGTCCCACTCCCACGGGGCGGGTGCCGTCTCGTCGAAGTCGTTCACGTCGAAGAACAGATGGCGCTCGGGGGATCCGAAGATCCCGAAGTTCGACAGGTGCGCATCCCCGCACGCCTGGACGGTCAGCGCGGAGGATGGCGTGCAGGCGAGATCTGCGGTCATCGCCAGCGCGGCGCCGCGGTAGTAGCTGAATGGCGAGACGAGCATGCGGCCGTGCCTGATCGGCACGAGCTCCGGCACCCGGCTTTGGGCCTGTGAGAGGAGCAGGTCGACCGGGTCGGTCCTGCCGGGTGCCGGCTCCCAGTAGGCGTGGCTCGAGCGGGGTGTCCCGGCGCGGGCGGCGCGGCCGAGCGAGATGCGCTGCTCGCGCGAGAGCGCCGCTGTGCTCACCCGTCCGCTGCGGCGCTCGGCCTCGATCGCCCCGTTGCTCTCGTGCGTGATGTCCATGCCCGCCCTCCCCGGGAGCCGTGCGCTCCGTACATTTCCCGAGGTCGAGAATACAGCGCGGCCGCCGGCGCACCCGGCGTTCAAACCCCGGCCGTGGCCCACGCCGCGCGCGAGGCCTGGGAGCGGTCGCTCACACCGAGCGTCCTGTAGGCGAGCTCGAGGTGCTTCTGAGCGGTGCGCACGGATATCCCGAGCTCCTGGGCGGCGTCCTGGTCGGAGTGTCCCATCGCGACGAGCCTGAGCGTCTGCGCCTGCCGCCGCGTGAGGCCGAGATCGCCGAGGTCCTCCAGCGCCAGCCGGCCGCTCACCCCGCGGGCCAGCCGCGTGTGCTCCAGGGCGTTTCTGTATGCCTGGATCAGGTACGGGCGCACCAGGTTCAGCAGGTCACGCTCGCCGGCGGTGAAGTCCCGCCCGGAGCGGCTCAGCGCCACGCCGAGGACGCGCGGGGATGAGGACGGCAGCGTGAAGGCGATCTGATACTCGATGCCGAGCGGCAGGTACACCTCGCGGTAGAGGTCGAGGTGGTGGAGCTCCCGGCGCGTGATCACGTCGGAGAAGCGCACGGCGCGGCCGTCGCGTGTACGCATGTGCCGGCGCACGAGAGGGTTTTCGCCCCCGTGGCGGGCGAACGCGGCATGCAGCGCAGCGGGGACCTCCGGCTCGGCGATGGACACGGTCCGCGGTGGATCGGCGGGGACCTCATTCAGGGCGCAGATGTCCGAAGGCACAGCCTCCCGCAGCGCCGCGAGCATCCCCTGACAGAACTCCCTGAGGTCCAGGAGCCCCATGACCTCTCCGACGATCGCAAGCGCGCGTCGATCTCGTCCGGCGCCCATCAGCGCACGGTACCCCAGCCACCCATTCGGGTGGCCCTCCCCTACGTGCTCAATGCGTATCCAGGCTGCGCTGCCCGGTAATCGCAATACCACCCTTTTGCAGCGACTTCTTCCGCGACCCTCGGTGATGCGGTCGATCCGGGTGTAGTCGGATCCGGCCAATTCCGCGGCCTGCGACAAGCACACGGCTAACCTCACCGGTCTCCCGACCGCGAGAGCCGCGGTGTGCAGGCTCCGAGCGTCGGGTGCGCGTGCGCATGACGCCCGCCGGCCCGGACCGGCTGACCGCGCTCGGGGCTCGGCCGGCGGTGCGGGGCGCCGGCCGAGCCGTCGCGGGCCGGTCTGCGGCGTAGGGTGCGTCGGCATGAGCTCGCCCACCCCCTCACAGGCCGGGTGAGCGCAGGCCATGCGCCAGTTCTCGGGCGCGCATCTCGCGGCGCTCGCCGTGACGGTCCTCGTGACCGGCGTCTGCGTGTGGGCGGCGCGACGGCGGCCGCGGTCGTGGGCGCGGCCTGTCGCGTGGACGCTGGCGCTGCTCATCTTCGCCGCGTGGGCGGGCGAGTATCTCGCCGATGTGCTGCTCGGCACGTGGACGGCGCAGTACGACCTGCCCCTGCAGCTGACCGATGCGGTCTCGCTCGTGTGCATCCTCGCGCTGCTCACCCGGCGGATGCTGTGGGTCGAGCTCGCGTACTTCTGGGCCCTGACGGCGACGCTGCAGGCGGCGGTGACACCGGACCTGTCGAGGACGTTCCCGAGCGTCTACTACCTCACCTACTTCACCTACCACGGAGGGGCGATTGCCGGCTCGTGCTTCCTGGTGTTCGGCTGCCGGCTGTACCCGCGGCCCGGTGCGGTCGCCCGCGTCTACGCCGCGACGGCGGTGGTGGCGCTCGTCGCCGGCCTCGGCGACATCCTCACGGGCGGCAACTACATGTACCTGCGCGAAAAGCCGGTGCACGACTCGCTGCTGAACGTGATGGGCCCGTGGCCGGTGTACATCGTCTCGACCGCGCTCCTCGGCCTCGCCCTGATGGTCCTCGTGAAACTGGTCACCGACCGGATCCGGTGCCGCGACCTCGGCGGTGATCTCCCGTCGCGGGCGGAGCCCGGCGGCTTCTCAGACCGTGACGGGCCGCATGGCTTGCTGTGAAGGCTTCCCGGCGGCGATCGCCTCGACGGCGCTCGCGACCGATGCGGCCGCGGACGCGGACAGCTTGTTCGGCTGCGCCTCGATCCAGTCGGCCAGGCGGGGCCCGTGGATGAAGACGCACTGCTCGTCCTCGTGGACCCCGGGCAGGAAGTCGCCCCAGATCACCACGACGGCCTGCACCCACAGCCGTCTGCCGCTGCGCCGCTGGATGTCCTCCTTCAGGCTCGCCGCCGCCGCCAGCACGCGCGTGCGCATCGAGACGTCCCGGACGGCCCGCTCGCCGTCCATGCGGCGCCGCACGTAGGGAACGCCGTCGCAGATGGTGACCGTGCCGCTCGGTTTCTTCGTGTCAAGGAGGAACACCCCCGCGGGGCCGACGATGATGTGGTCGTAGTTCCCGTACCTGGCCTCGACGTCGTGTGCGACGAGCCAGCCCGGCCCGAGCGCTCCGAGGGCGCGCTCTGTCCTGCGCTCCCCCTCCGCCCCCTCGCGCCAGTGTTCGACATATTCCGGTGGCGAGTCGCGGACCACGCCCCACGCCGTGGCGCCGGCACCCGCCAGGCACCCGGCGAGCCACACGAGCGCGTGCGTGTGCGCGAACAGCCCGGCGATGCCGAGAAGGATCATCGGGCCGAAGAACGCGGCTGAGAGCAGACGTGTCCTCGATCTCCAGTTCTTCAGCCCGTCCCTGTAGCGGCGGTCCGCGTAGCCGCCGGCGCGCCTCGCCCCGATCGTCGTAGACATGAGCACCTCATCGGCGCGGCCCGCTTTCAACATGAGCCGTCCCCTGATCGGGCCGCCGGCCTGCGCGGCCCGCGGGTTCGGGGACAATCACGACCATGAGCACGCCGGCCAGCGACGGGACGGCCTGGGAGCTGCCGAGGATCCCCGCGTCCGCCGGCGCGATGATCTTCGACGCCGCCGGCAGGCTGCTGGTACTCAAGCCGACCTACAAGGGGGGCTGGACCGTCCCCGGAGGGCAGATCGAGGACACAGGCGAGTCCCCGTGGGAGGCATGCCGCCGCGAGACGCTCGAGGAGTGCGGCCTGCACGTCGAGCGCTCCCGGCTGGCCTGCGTCGACTTCCTACGCCCGCGCCCGGGCAGGCCGGGCGGCATGCGCTTCCTGTTCGACTGCGGCACCCTGCCCGGCGAGCAGCTCGCGGCGATCCGGGTCGACGCCGCCGAGATCGAGGAGCATCGCTTCGCGACGCTCGAGGAGGCGGCGGGGCTGCTGAGCGGCCCGGTCAGGCGCCGCGTCGCCGCGGCCGCGGGGCACCGGCGCTGCGTCTATCTCGAGGATGGCCGTCGCGTGGAGGGCGTGCGCCGGTGACGGCCGCAGCTGCGCCCCTCCCGGACCCTGACACCGAGCCGCACGCCCCCGCCGCAGCCCCCACGGGACGTTGGTCCAGACCTTCGCGGCCGCACGCCGCGCGCCGCTACCGTTGACGGCATGCGAGACGCACCGCATGCCCCGGTCCGCTCGCGTGCCGTGGCGCTCGCAGCGGGCCTCGCGGCGAGCGCCCTCGCGCTGGTGCTCGCCGTCACACCGCCGGCGTCGGCCCACGTGCGCCGCGCGAGCTCAGGCAGCGAATACGGATGCCCGATCCTGCCCGCCGAAGACCCGCTGAACCAGGAAATCGCGAACGCACCCGTGAACCCGAACTCGGCGGCGTATGTCGCGAGCATCGGCCTGAGCGCGCACCTGCACCCCGACTTCGGCACGAACCCGACCTACGGGATCCCGTTCACCGTCGTCGGGTCCGGACAGGCGAAGGTCCCGATCCACTTCACGAAATACCGCTCCGAATCGGACCCGGGGCCCTACCCGGTCCCGGCGGACGCACCGATCGAGGGTGGCGGCAAGCGCGGCCGCGGCGACAAGCACGTGCTCGTCGTTCAGGAAGGCACGTGCACGCTCTACGAGCTCTACAAAGCGGCCCGCAAGGGCGAGGGCTGGACAGCCGCCTCAGGGGCGACGTTCAACCTGCGCAGCGATGCGCTGCGCCCCGAAGGCTGGACGTCGGCGGACGCCGCGGGGCTGCCGATCTTCCCGTTGCTCGCCCGCTACGAGGACGTGAGCTCGGGCGCGATCGACCATGCGCTGCGGGTGACGGTTCCCGAGACCCAGGCCGGCTACATCCATCCCGCCACGCACTTCGCGTCCTCGAGCAGCAACCCGGACCTGCCGCCGATGGGCCTGCGGCTGCGCCTGAAGGCGAGCTACAGCCTCGCGGGCTTCAGCGGCGAGTCGCTCGTCATCCTACAGGCGCTCAAGCGCTACGGGCTGATCGTCGCGGACAACGGCTCGCCGTGGTTCATCACGGGCGCACCCGACCCGCGCTGGAATGATGAAAACCTCGAAGAGATCAAGCAGGTCCCCGGATCGGAATTCGAAGCCGTCGAAAGCGGGCCGATCCTCCACGCCGGGTGAGCGAACGCCGGTATCGTTGGCACATGGCGAGCGCCGGACAGGTTCACGGCACGGAGCTGCGTCACCTCGTGGACCGCTACGTGGCCGCCTGGAACGGCTGCGACACCGCGGCGATGGCGCAGCTGATCACCGATGACGTCGTGTGGGAGGACCCCGCTCTGCCGGCCCCCGCGCGGGGCGTCGGCGAGGTGCAGGAGTTCATGCGCACGAGCTTTCGCGTGTTCCCGGACCTGCGCTTCGGCGAGCCGGACCCTCCCGCGCTGGCGGTGAGCGCAGACGTCGTGCTGTGGGCGTGGAACATGAGCGGCACCCACCGCGGCACGATCGACCCTCCCGGCTTCGCGCCGACCCACCGCACGATGCGCGTCGACGGCATCGATCAGTGGACGCTGCGGGACGGGCGCATCAGCATGTACCGCGCCTTCTACGACATGAACGACCTCGCGCGCCAGCTCGGGATCGTTCCGCAGGCCGGCAGCCGCGCCGAGCGGACGATGGCTGCCCTTCAGCGCCTGCAGGCCAGGCTGACCCGCCGCTGAGAGAGCTCAGGTGGCGCTTGAGGCGGGTGCCTGGGTGCCGGGGTCCGCGTCGTCCTGCTCCGGCGGCACGGCGCTGCGCGGCAGCACCAGCAGCGAGCAGCGGGCGTGGCGCTCCAGATACTCCGAGGTGCTGCCGACGACGAGCCTGCGCAGCGGGCCGTAGCTGCGGGATCCGACGACGAGGATGTCGACGTTCTCGCCGAACGCCGCGAGCTCCTCGCCGGTGAGCCCGAAGACCACGCGGCCGAGCGTGTCCGGGATCTCCTGGATGCGCTTGTTGGCGTCCTCGAGCATGACGTCGATGCCCTCGCCGACCGGGGCGAGCATGCCCGCGTAGGAATAGGAGGGGATCGCGATCACTTCGAGCAGGCTGACCGACGCGCCCGTGGGCTCGGCGATCGTTCGCGCCACCTGCAGTGCGTACTCGGCCTCGTGGGATTCGTTGTAGCCGACGCCGACGGTGGCTATCGGGCCGGTGTCGCCCGAGTAGCCGCGGGCGGCGATCGCGACCGCGCACGGCGAGCCGTTCAGGGCGGCGCGGGTGTCGTCGCCGAGCGTCACGCGGCCCAATGCGCTGCGGGAGGTGGAGCCGACGACGATCAGGTCAGCGCCAGCCTCGTCCGCGTGCTGGTGAAGGCCGGCACCGGGGGACTCCGCGACGACGCTGAGGATTTCGGCGTCGATTCCGGTGTGCGAGCGCTCCGCCTCCAGCAGGGCCGTGGACGAGGCGCTCTCCTTCTCGAGCTTGCTGGTTTTGATCGCGTGCAGGCGGTTGTGTTCGCCGGGGTGCACATGCACCAGCGTCAGCTTCGCGCCGGGATCACTCAGGCGGCGTGCGAGTGCGATCGCATCACGACCGTGGTCCTTGCCGTCGACACCTATCAGGACGTTCTTGAACATTTGCGTCTTCTCCTAGCGTGCTCGTCCTCATGCTAGGCACGCCGGCGAGCGTCGTGGTGCGGGTTAGACACCCCACCTTATGGGGACTTCCACGCACGCCCGCGTGTGCCCGGCAGCGTTTCGTCCAGCGAGCCTGACGGGTATGGCTAGCCTGATGGTGGATGCGTCGCGCGGCTAGGTCACTTCTGCTGTTCACGCTGGGCTCCGCGGCGCTGTGTGCACCGGCGCAGGCGGTCGCGGCCGTCTCGCGTGTGCGCCCGCGCGCGTTCGCCTCGTGCACCAGCCTGATCGGATACGGCCGGGTGCATCTCGCAAGGACGCACGGCGTGGCCGAGCTCTCACCGCGCCCGCTCTCCGAACCCGCCGTGAGCACGCCGTCGACCACGGTGGCCGCGAGCCCGGACGTGCCGGCGCCCGCCGAAAACTCCGGCTCGACCGCGAGCGGAACGTCCTTCTCGACGACCAACAACCAGGAACCCGGCGTAGAAGAGCCCGACATCGTCAAGACCGACGGCACGAGCGTCTTCGCCGTCGAGCAGGACACGCTGTACGCGCTCTCCGCGGGTTCGGCGCCCCACATCGTCGGCTCGCTGCCTCTCGGCCCGAACGGCTACACCGCGCAGCTGCTGCTGCACGCCGGCCGCCTGCTGGTGATCTCCGGCACCCACACGCTGCCTCCGGGTGTGGACGTCCGTGCGCAGTCGTTCGTGTCCCCCCCGGACATCGCGCCCTCCCCCTACTTCTACGCGTCGACGACGACGATCACCGAAGTAGACGTCTCCAACCCGGCTGCGATGAAGGTCGCGCGCACCCTCAGCGTCGAAGGCGCGTTCGTCGACGCGCGCCAGAACGGCGCGAGCGCGCGGCTGGTGATCTCATCCGCGCCACGGGCGATCGCCACGCCCGCGCTGCGCACCCGCACGGCGGGGTGGATCCCGGCCCGCCGCTTCCACAGCCTGATCACCGGCCACCGCTCGACGGAGCCGATCGCGTCGTGCTCCTCGGTCCGCAGGCCCGCCGCGTTCTCCGGCGTGGGGATGCTGTCGATCATCACGATCGACCTCGACCGCGGTCTGTATGCGACCGAAACGACGGCGCTGATGGCCGACGCGCAGGTCGTCTACGGATCCAACACGAGCCTGTATGTGGCGACGCAGCGGTGGATCAACCCGTCGACCCCGGTGGCGCAGGTCCCGAGCTCGCCTGAAACGGTGATCGACCAGTTCGACGCGAGCACCCCGGAACACACCCCGCTCGTCGCCTCGGGCGAGGTACCGGGTTACCTGCTCAACCAGTTCTCACTGTCGGAATACGACGGGTACCTGCGTGTTGCGTCCACCAGCCAGCCGATCTGGTGGAGCACCGAACAGCCGGCGGCGAGCCAGAGCTATGTGACGGTGCTCGCCGACCATGCGGGCGTCCTGACACAGGTCGGCCAGGTCGCGGGCCTCGGTGAGGGCGAGCAGATCTACTCGGTGCGCTTCGTCGGCCCCGAGGGCTACGTGGTGACCTTCAGGCGCGTCGACCCGCTGTACACGATCGACCTGAGCTCTCCGGCGGCGCCGCACATCGACGGACAGCTCGAGCTCGAGGGCTACTCCTCCTACCTGCACCCCATCTCCGAAGGCCTGCTGCTCGGGATCGGCCAGGAAGTGGGCCCGGAAAACGAGCCGTCCGGCTCACAGGCGGAGCTGTTCGACGTCTCGAGCCCGGCCGCCCCGAGGCTGGCATCGCATCTCTCGCTGGGCGCCGGCTCCTCCTCGCAGGTCGAGTACGACCATCACGCGTTCCTGTACTGGGCCCCCAGCGCCCTGGCGGTGCTGCCGCTGTCGATCTACCAGGCCGTCCCCGTGACAACGGGGCCGGTCCCTGCGATCGCACCCGTGACGCCGTCCAGCTCGTTCGTCGGCGCCGTCGCGCTCCATGTGGACAGCTCGGGCATCACCGAAGTCGCCAGGATCACCCAGGAACCGGTGGAAGGCTCAACCCCGCAGATCGAACGCTCGCTGGTCATCGGCCCCGACCTGCTGACGCTCTCCAGCCAGGAGCTGACGGCGTTCAGCCTCGCCACGCTCCAGCGCGAGGGCTCCGTGGTGTTCCCGGCGTCGTCGAGCGCGCCGGGAGAGAGCTCCTCGCCCGGCGCGGCCCCCGGCTGACGGCCCGCGCGATAGCCTCGCGTCGATGCGGATCCACGCACTCACCACGGGCAGCGTGCGAGTGAAGCAGTCGTTCCTGTTCCCCAGCGCGGGCATCAGACGCCAGCTGGACCTGTTCCTGCCGGGCCCGTGGTCCGAGCCGCTGCCGATCCACTGCTGGGCAATCGAGCACGCCGGACGACTGGTGCTCGTCGACAGCGGCGAGAGCGCCGCGGCGAAGAACGGCCCGTTCGCGCGCTTCGAGGTCACGCGCGAGCAGGAGCTCCCGCATGCGCTTCGCGCCGCCGGCCTCTCGATCGAGGACGTCGACGAGGTGATACTCACCCACCACCACGGCGACCACGTCGACGGCCTACCCCACCTGAGCGCCCCGGTCCGCATCCACGCGGACGAGCTCGCGTTCCTCAGCGCCCCGTTCTCGACCGTGATGCGCCGCGTGCTGCGCCAGCCGCTGCCGCGCGGCTTCGACCCCGCCGCGTTCGCGCTGGACGGCGGCCCGTTCGGCGCGTTCGAGCGCAGCAGGGCGTTCGCAGAGGACGGGCGAATCGTCGCGGTCGGCACACCCGGCCACACGCCGGGCCACATCTCGTGATCGCCGTCGACGACGACGGCCGGCACGTGATGCTCGCCGGGGACGCCACCGACACCCTCGAGCAGCTCCGGTCCCGGCGGGCCGATGCCGTCGCGCCCGACACGCAGGTTCATGTGCGCACGCTGGGGAGGATCCTCGCGCACTGCGCCGAGCACCCCACGGTCTACCTCCCCTCGCACGACCCGCAGTCGGTGGAGCGGCTCGACGGGTCGGTCACTGTCGCGTTCGAAAGTTGAACAGCGGCGGGCGCGCCGCCTTCGCCAGCGGTCCAGGCGCCGTCATCCCTGCGGCTGCGAGAATCCGCCGCGTGAGATCCGGGGCCACCACAATGCCGGCGCAGCCCGTGCGCCCGGATCGACAGGAGGTCGCCGATGTGCAGGTTCGCCGCCTACCTCGGTGAGCCGATCCTGATCGAGGACCTGCTGTACGAGCCCGACGGCGCGCTCGTGCACCAGGCCGTCGACACGGAGCTGATGTCGCTCCTGAACCTCGGCGGCTTCGGCCTCGCGGCATGGGACCCCGCCTTCCCCGACCCGACGCGGCCCCTGACCTACCGGGTGCCGACGCTGCCGAGCTTCGACCGCAACCTGCGGGCGCTCGCCGGAAAGGTGCGGGCTCACGCGATGGTGGCGCACGTGCGGGGGGTCGTATACGACAGCCGTGAGAGCGTCGGGGCGCACAACGTCCACCCGTTCCTGTTCGACGGCGCGAGCTTCGCGCTCGCCCAGAACGGCGACCTGCACGACTTCTCGCGGATGCGCTACGACCTGCTCGACCACATCGACCCGAGGCTGCTGCCGATGATCGAGGGCACGACCGACACCGAGTGGGTGTATGCGCTCGTCCTCTCCCAGCTGCGGGACCCGTTCGCGCGAACCGGACCCGAGGAGGCCGCGGACGCCGTCGTGCGCAGCCTCGAGATCCTGCGTGAACTGCGGGCTCGGCGCGGGATCGCGACACAGTCGCCGGTCAACCTGGTGCTGACGGACGGCAGCTGGATGCTCGCCACGCGCTACGCGTTCGACTACGGCTGGTATCCGGACGACGGCTCGTTCTTCGCGTCAGAGCGCGAGCACGACTTCACCTCTCTGTGGTACACCGCCGGCGGCCGTTTCGGGCGGCGCGAGGACGGGAGCTTCGGGATCGCACCCGGCCGCACCACATCGGCGGTGGTCGCCAGCGAGCCCCTGACGAAGCACACCGCGGGCTGGTTCGAGGCGCCCGAGTACTCGATGCTGATGCTGACGCCCACCGGCGACTCGGATCTCGCGGTGCAGATCCGGGAGCTCGCGTGAGCGGCGCCGCATCGGCGGACGGCCGGGACACGCCCGTCGCCCTCGCGCATGCGCCTCTGCTCGACGGCATAGAGATGGCGGAAATCCAGCGCCTCGAGCATTTCATGGCGCGGTTCGAGCTCCATCCCGGCGAGCACCTGTTCAGCCAGGGCGATGAGAGCTCGAGCCTGTACGTGATCGAAAGCGGCCACATCGACCTCGAGGTCCAGACCACGGCTGGCAGGTCGCGGACCATCGCGAGCCTCGGGCCCGGAGAGAGCCTGGGCGAGAACTCGCTGCTGATCGGCGGGCGACGCACCGCGAGCGCCGTCGCGCGCGATCGCACCTGCGGATGGATCCTCTACCACGCGGGCTTCGACATGCTGCGGATGGATGGCGCAGCGGGCGCTGTGGAGTTGATGGCGCGGCTCTGCGAGTCCGCCGTCTCGCGGCTGCGCAGGCGCTATGAGACCGTCGCCGCCGAACTCCCGCCGAACGGCGGCGGCGCAGCCGACGTCGCGACCCGACAGCAGCCGGCCGCGGCTGCGGCTGAGCTCGCGACGCCGGAGTACCTGCTCGGGCTGCTGTGCTTCCGGGAGTTCTTCGACGACCGCCAGGTGCAGGAGGTGATCGGCGGGTCGACGCCCCTGGAATTCGCGCGCGGCGCTGTCCTGATCGGCCCCGGCGAGGCACCGGAGGACCTGCTGCTCGTCGTGCGCGGTGCGGTCGACGTCTCCGTCAGGCGCGGCGAGGCCGCGCAGCGCGTGAGGCTCGCCGGGCCGGGGCGCTTCGTCGGCCACGCCGGCGTCATCGAGCGCGCGCCGAGCCCGGTGGTGGCGCACACGCACGGGCGGCTGGTCCTGATCAGGATCCCCGGCGAGCGTGTCCGCGGGATGCTGCGGGACCCGAGCGCGGTGGCGCGCCGGTTCTCCTCCGCGTTCTCACAGGATGTCGCGCGCTCGATGCGCGAGGCCGAGCGGCCGATCGCGCGAACGAGCTCGCGCGCCGGCCACGCCGCCTGACCCGGGTTCAGTCGGTCCACCAGCCCATGATCGGGACGCCGTCGCCGTCCCCCGGTCGTGTGCCGCCGATCGCGATGAGCGCGAGACCCTCGGGGCCGGCCTCGAACGCGCGAACCACCTCGGGGGCGACGCGCAGGATGTCCCACTTGGAGAGCTCGACGATCTCGTCGTCGAGCTTCACGCGGCCGGAACCCTCGACGACGACGTATGCCTCCTCCTGCTCGCGGTGGGAGTGGGCCATCGGGGAACGCAGGTTCGGGGAGTAGCGGAAGTAGCTCACCCCGAGCTCGGTCGAGTCCATGTGTTTGCGCGCGAATCGGCCCTCGATGCCCGGTGCGCGCTCACCCGCCACGTCCTCTACGTCCCTGAGATTGACGAGTGTGAAGTTCGGCATCTGCTTCTCCTTCTCGGTGGTTTCGCTCCGGCCGAGCGGCCTTCGCACGCGCGCAACGCTAGCCGCTTCCGGCATGCGCCGCGTCCGCGTTACCCTTTGCCCATGTGTCGAAACATCAGGTCACTGCACAACTTCGAGCCGCCGGCGAGCGAGCAGGAGATCCGCGATGCGGCGCTCCAGTATGTCCGCAAGATCAGCGGCTCGACCAAGCCGTCGCAGGCGAACGCCGACGCGTTCGACCGCGCGGTCCAGGAGGTGGCGGACGCGACGACGCGCCTGCTCGACGGGCTCGTGAGCTCGGCGCCGCCGAAGGACCGCGAGGTCGAGGCCGCCAAGCGCCGTGCGCGTTCCGCGCAGCGCTTCGCCGCCTGACGCTCGCCAGCGACTCAAAGGCCCGGCAGCTCCTGCACGTGCGTCAGCACGGGCGCGAACATGTCGCCCGTGCGCGCCACGCGCGCGAGCACCTCGTGCGCGAGGAACGAAAGGCTCGCGGGGTCCCCTGCGCCGGAGACGGCGCGCACCTCCTCCCAGCTCACGGGCGTGGAGGCCGTCGGCGCGGGGGTCGCCCGCAGAGAGTAGACGGACACCGTCGTCTTGTTGCGGTCGTTCTGGCTCCAGTCGATCAGCACCCTTCCCGTGCGGCGCTCGCGCTTCATGTTCGAGACGATCAGGTCGGGCTCGGCGTCGGCGAGCATCTCCGCGACGGCCCTCGCGAACCGCTTGGTGTCATCGAAGGTCACGTCGGGAACGTTCAGCGGCACATACACCTGCAGGCCCTTCGAGCCCGACGTCTTGGCGCAGCTCACCATCGCGAGGTTCTCGAACATCCCGGCGAGCAGCGACGCGACATGACAGCACTCGACGATGCTCGCGGGCGCGCCCGGGTCGAGGTCGAACACGAGCGCCGTCGGCCGCTCCGGCGCGGAGGCGCGCGCGAGCGGGGCGTGCAGCTCGATCGCGGCGGAGTTCGCGAGCCACACGAGCGTCGCGAGGTCCTCCGCCTGGATGTAGTCGATCGTGCGGCTCGAGGTGGCGATCGGCGCGGTCTGGACCCAGGACGGCCGGTGCGCTGGTGCCTGCTTCTGGAAGAACGACTTGCCGTCCACCCCATCGGGCCAGCGCGTGAGCGTGATCGCGCGGCCGGCGAGATGCGGCAAGATCGCGGGGGCGATCTGCGCGTAGTAGCCGATCAGGTCGCGCTTGGTGAACGAGCTCCCTGGGTACAGGACCTTCGGGAGGTTCGAGAGTTTCAGCTCGCGCCCTTCGACGTTCACATCCGCGCTGTTGCCTGCGAGGTCGGCGGCCTTCAGGGCATCCCGGGCTCCGCTCTTCTGTGCCGGCGCGGCCGCGGTGTCCTCGCGCACCACGTCCTTCGGATCCCTGTCCTCGCGCAGGCCGAGGTATGTGGGGTGGCGAAGGCTCCCGGCGCGCGTCCAGTGGGCGAAGCGCACCTCCACCACGAGCCGCGGCTCGCAGAAGACGGATTGCTTCGGGGGATTCGCCCCCGAGGCGAACGGGGAGCCCTGACGCGCGAGCGGCGCCAGCAGCCGCTCGAGGCGGTCCACCTCCTCCTCGCCGAGTCCGCTCCCCACGCGCCCGACGTAGCGCAGGCCATCCTCGGCGCTCACGCCGAGCAGCAGCGAGCCGATGTGCTCGCGCCGGCGACCGTTGCCGGGCACCCATCCTCCGATGACGAACTCCTGGCGCGCATACGTCTTGACCTTGACCCAGCTGCGCGGGCGCAGGCCCGGCTGGTAGGCGGAGTCCAGCGCCTTCGCGACGACGCCCTCAAGGCCCCGTTCGGCGCACATCGCCAGCAGCTGCGCTCCCTGGCCGATGACGTTCTCGGGCGTCTGGAACCCGTCCCCGTCGAGCTTCAGAGCGGCAAGGCGTTCCCGGCGCTCGGTGTACGGGAGGTCCATCAGCGGGTGCCCATCCAGCCACAGCAGGTCGAAGATCACATACGTGACGGGTGTCTGCCCGGACAGGCGCGTGGCCTGGGCGCGGGAGGAGGCGTGCGTGCGATGGGAGAGCGCGGCGAAGCTCGGCAGCCCGGCCTCATCGAACGCGACGATCTCCCCGTCGAGGATCGCGGAGTGCGAGCCGAGCGCACGGCCGGCGCGCGCGAGCTCCGGGTAGGTGTCGGTGATGTCGTTGAGGTTGCGGCTCTGCACCCGAATGCTCCCGGGGTGCTGTATGCGATCGCGCGCACGCCGTCCCACTTCAGCTCGAACGCCCAGCCGCTCTCGTCCCCCGGCAGCTCGCCTGCCCGCGCGAGCATCGGCACGATGTGGGTCGGGCATCGGCTCGGCGCCGGTGTCCTCGGCGGGGTCCATGCGGTGGATCATCCAGTCCTTCGGGGGCTCGGCGGTGTCGATCGGGAACAGCGCGTAGCGCGCGTGGAGCCGCTTCCCGTGAAGAGCCACCTCGACCTTGCGCGGCTCCCACTTCAGCGTCTCGTAGGTGCCCGAGTCCCAGATCGTGATCGACCCGGCGCCGTACTCGCCGGCTGGGATCTCGCCCTGGAAGTCCAGGTACTCGAGCGGGTGATCCTCGGTCGCAGCGGCGAACCGGTTCTCGCCGGGCGCGGCGGGCAGGCCCTTCGGCACCGCCCATGAGGCGAGCACCCCGTCACGCTCGAGGCGCAGATCCCAGTGCAGCCGGCGCGCGTGATGCTCGTGGATCACGAACCTGCCGCCCGAAGGCCGCGCGCCGGCGGGTGCCGGCTCGGGCGTCGCGGAGAAGTCGCGTTTGGCGCGGTAACGCCCGAGGCGCTCCTCACCGGCGCCGCGGGCTCCCCGGCTCGGGGGCACCTACCGCTTGGCGCCTGCGCCGCGCGGGGAGCCGGGTTTCTTCGCGGGTGCGCGGCCGGCGGGTTTCGCCTTCGCGGCGGGTTTGCGTTTGCGGGCCGAGGCGCCCTCCCTTTCGCGTACGGCGTCGAGGCTCGCCTTCAGCGCGCTCATGAGGTCAGGTGCTGCAGGGGCGGCCTCCTGGGCGGCGGGCGGGGTGATGATCTCCTTGCCCTCGGCCTTGCGCTCGATCATCGAGAGAACTTCCTGGCGGTAGGCGTCGGAGTAGCGCTCGGGTTCGAAGTCGCCGGCGAGCGACTCGACGAGCTGCTTTGCGATGTCGAGCTCGCGCTTGGTGGTCTTGACCTCCGCGACGTCCGCGAGCTCGTCCAGGCGGTCCGGCGGAAGGACTTCGTCAGCGAAGATCATCGTCGCCATCCCGAGCACATCGCCCATCGGCCGCAGCGCCACGAGCTGCTCCTTCGAGCGTATGACGACGCGCGCGATCGCGACCTTGCCGGTGTCGCGCATCGCCTCGAGCAGCAGACGGTAGGGCTTGGCTCCCCCGACCGCTGGCGCGAGGTAATACGGGTGGTCGTAGTAGACGGGGTCGATCTGCGAGAGCTCCACGAAATCTTCGATCTCGATCGTCTTGGTCTTCTTCGGCGCGAGCGCTTCGAGCTCTGCGGGCTCGATCACGACGTAGCGCTCAGGCCCGAGCTCGAACCCTTTGACGAGGTCGGCGTATGCGACCTCCTCGCCGGACTGCGGGTCGACGCGCTTCTGGACCACGCGGGCGCCGCTCTTGCCTGAGAGCTGGTGGAATTTGACCGTCTTGCGCTCGATCGCGCTGTAGAGCTTGACGGGGACCGTGACCATGCCGAAGCTGATCGCGCCTGTCCAGATCGCGCGGGCCATTACCCGTTAATACCACCTGTAGGTGTTTTCCACGTGCTCTGCATGAACGCTGGCGGGCTCCTACCGGGTCTCGTTCGCCGCGCCCGGCGCCGCCGGGGCGCCCTCGCATGTCCGCGCGACGATCTCCGCTGTCAGCTCGCGCGTATCGCGGTTCGCCTCGTAGACCATCAGCTGGCGCTGCGCGCCGTTCCCGTTCGCCAGGAGGTCCCCGACGCCGGCGAGCTCCTGTGCGCAGCCGAGGTCGCCGGCGTGCCCCTGCAGGGATTCGAGCAGTTCGACGGCGATCTCCCGCGCCGGCCGGCGGCGGCCGGCGGCGACGTCGAGCAGCTCGGCGTCGAGACCGTGCCTTGCGGCGATCCAGCGGTTCTCGTCGAGCAGCTCCCCGGGAACCTCCCGCGTGATCTCGCCGGCCTGGTGGCGCTCGGTGAGCTGCTTGACGAGCGATAGCACGAGGGCGCTCAGCGCGGTGGTGTGCTCGACCCTGGTCTGGGAGTCCATCGCGCGGATCTCGATCGTCCCCAGGTTGGGGTGGGGGCGCACGTCGTACCACAGGTAGGTGTAGTCCTCGATCATCCCGCTCTCGGTCATCGTCCCGATGCGCCTCTCGAAATCCTCCCAGTCCTCGAAGTGCGGCGGAAGCCCCACGCGCGGGAACGCCCTGAAGATCGGCACGCGGCTGGACATCAGCCCGGTCGGCTCCCCCCTGTACATCGGCGAGTTCGCCCCGAGCGCTATCAGCAGCGGCACATGCGGGCGCAGAGCGTTGGCGACGGCGATCGTCTCCTGCGCGTCGGCCATCCCGACGTGCACGTGCATGCCGAAGACGACCTCCTGGCGGGCGATGAACCCGAGCGACTGCACGAGCCCGCGGTAGCGGTCGTCGCCGACGATGCGCTGGTCCTCCCAGTGCGCGAAGGGGTGGGTCCCGGACGCGCCGATCCGCAGGCCGCGCTCGCGTGCGCGGCCGCTCGCGAGCGCGCGCAGGCCCGTGAGCTCCGCGCCGGCCTGCGCGATGTCCGTGCAGGGGGACGTCGCAACCTCGAGCACCGAGGCGATCAGCTCGCGCTGGATCATTCCCGACGCGGGGTCCTGTCCCATGATCGCGTCGATCTCGTTCGCGAGGTCGAGGGTGCCGGCGTCGAGGATCATCAGCTCCTCCTCCACGCCGACCGTGTAGCGCGGCCCGGCGAAGCGGTGCTCCATCACGAGTTCCCGTGGCGGGCGAGGAATGGCACGGCGGCACCCCTAGGCGCATGCTCGGGAGCCCCCTGGGGCGCGGCCGTGCCGGGGCGCCATTGCTCGCCCCTTGCCGGCGGGCGCCCTGAAAGGACGAAGCGGGCGGACGCCGACAATCCGCAGCTACCCGACCGCGGCGGCCGTGAAACGGCTGCGGGCACCGCTAGAGGCCCGGCGGATCATACGGCCGGCGTTCCACGACCTCGCGACGGCTGCGCGGGGCCCAAGCGGCGGCTCGGAGCAGCACTATCAGCAGGCCGAGGACGCCCGCGAGCATGAGGATCAGGCCTACCGTCGAGAGCGACAGGCCCGAGACGGTCGCTGTCACGGCGTAGCGCAGGATCGCCCCGGCCGCGATGAGGAAGATGGAGATCCCCGATGTCATGGCCGGACCCCCGGGTGCGTGGTGTCTTGGGGTGTGGGTGTGGGTGTGGGTTCCATGAGGCCTCGCTACCCGGAACGGCGGCGGGCGAATCCATGGGCGAACGCCCGTTTGGGCGCGAGCAGCCTCGGGTACAGCCGAGATACGGGGCCGAGCGAGTCAGCGGCAGCCCGCGACGAGACCGTTGCCGGCATCGCGTTCTGCCTCATCCTCGCGGCGGCCGTCGCCGCCTGGATCGCCGCGCGCCGCGTGATGCTCGCGCCGCGGCGTCCTGCGCCGGCGTCCTGACGCGGCCACGGCGCGGCGCGATCGCGGCGCGATCACAGACAAAACCACCACCGGAAGGCACCCAGATGAATGACTCCGACCGCAAGCTGATCGAGTATCTCGCCGAGGCGCAGGCCGCCGAGATCGGCATGACGCGCACCCTGCAGAGCCAGATCCTGCTCGCGCCCCGTGGCGCCTACAGGCGCACCCTGGAATCCCACCTCACACAGACCCATGATCACGCCGCCCGCCTGCGTGACCGCATGCGGGCGCTCGGCCGCGGCGCTGACCCCGTGCAGTTGATCGTCGGCCTGGCCGAGAGCGCCGTCTCGCAGGTGCTGGCGCTCGGCAAGGTGCCGCTCGAGCTGGTCCGCGGCAGCGGCGGCGAGGAGAAGGTACTCAAGGACGCGAAGGACGCATGCAGCGCCGAGGCACTGGAGATCGCGACCTACACGGCCCTCGAGCAGATGGCGCGCACGCTCGGCGACGATCAGACCGCGAGGCTCGCCGTGTCCATCCGCCAGGAGGAGGAGAAGGCCCTGCAGCGGCTGCTGCGCGAGATCCCGAGGCTCACGGACGCCGTGGTCGAGGCGCAGGTCGAAGGCAACCCGTCCTACGACCTCAGCGAAACGGGCGCCGCCGACCGGGTACGGGACCTCGCGGACGGGGCGAAGGAGACCGCGTCGGCCGCCCAGGCCCGCGGCCGCCGTGCGGCCCGCACCGCACGCAGGGTGCCGGGTGTGGCACGCGCCGAGGGCGAGGTCAAGGGCGCATTCGCCTCCGAGGCGGACCTGCCGATCTCCGGCTACGCAGACCTGAACGCGGAGGAGATCACCAAGCGGCTGCCCGGCCTCTCACAGGTCGACCTGGCGAAGATCGACGCATACGAGCGCCGCGAGGAGAACCGCACCACGATCCTGTCGAGGATCGCCGCGCTGCGCTCGCAGGAGCCGTGGCCCGGGTATGACGAGCTGACCGTCGCCGAGGTCCGCGAACGCCTCGGGGCGGGCGACGATGACCGCGCGCGGGCGGTCCGCTCCTACGAGCGGGCGCACAAGAATCGCGCCGGCGTCCTTGATGCGGCCGAGCGCGAGACGGCGAACGCGTAGCGGCTTCCTCGCCGGAGAGGCGCGGCGACCCTGGCTCCGGGGCCGCCGCGCCTTCCCTGGCGTTGGGGCCGGTCACCCGAGGGGAAACGGAGGTCACATGACAGACCGCGAGGTGCAGCTCGACATAGACACGATCAGGGCGCTGTCGATGGACAGCGTGCAGAGGGCCGGCGTCGGGCACCCCGGCACGGCGATGGCTCTCGCGCCGCTCGCCCACACGCTCTTCACCCGCTTCCTGAAGGTGAACCCGGCGGACCCGCTGTGGCCGGACCGCGATCGCTTCGTGCTCAGCGCGGGCCACGCATGCGTGCTGCAGTACTCGCTGCTGCACCTCACCGGGTTCGATCTGTCGCTTGATGACCTGCGCGGGTTCCGGCAGTGGGGCTCGCGCACACCGGGGCACCCCGAGCGCGGACACACCCCGGGCGTGGAGGTCACGACCGGCCCGCTCGGGCAGGGGTTCGCGAACGCCGTCGGGATGGCGATGGCCGAGCGGTTCCTGGCGGAGCGCTTCGGCCGGCCCGGGTGGAGCCCTGTGGACCACCGCACGTGGGTGATCTGCTCGGACGGGGACATGATGGAGGGCATCAGCCACGAAGCCGCGTCGATCGCCGGGCACCTCGCGCTCGGCAAGCTGATCGTCTGCTACGACGACAACCGGATCACGATCGACGGGACCACCAGGATCTCCGACGACTCGAGCATCCACCGCGAGCGGATGCGCGCGAGCGGATGGCACGTGCAGCAGGTCGATGACTCGGAGGACGTCGAGGCGATCGCCGCGGCCCTGCACGGCGCCCGCGAGGAGGGGGAGCGGCCGTCCTTCATCTCGATCCGCTCGCACATCGCGTACCCGGCGCCGCACGCGCAGGACACCGCGGCCGCACACGGCTCCGCGCTCGGCGAGCAGGAGGTCGCCGCCACGAAGCAGGCGATGGGCTTTGACCCGGAGCGGAGCTTCTGGGTGGATGATGGCGTCTACGAGCGGATGGACCTGCGTGCGGCGGGACAGCGTGCCCAGCAGCGCTGGGAGGAGGACCTCGGCCGCTGGCGCGACGCGTTCGCGGACATGGCCCGCGACTGGGATCTCGCATGGGCGGGACGGCTGCGCGAGAACTGGCAGCGGGCGCTGCCGGAGTTCGAGGCGGGCGAGGAGCTCGCGACCCGCGAAGCGGGCAGCAGGACGATGGCGGCGTTCGCCGCTGATGCGCCGACCATGCTCGGGGGCGCCGCCGACCTCGTCGAGTCGACCAGGACGACGTTCGAGGGTGCGGGCCTGTTCTCGCCCGTCCACGCGGGCCGCAACGTCCCGTTCGGGATCCGCGAGCACGCGATGGGAGCGATCGTAAACGGCGCGGCCGCTCACGGCGGCATCGTGAAGCCATATGGCTCGACGTTCCTGATCTTCTCCGACTACATGCGCCCGAGCGTGCGGCTGTCGGCGCTGATGGGGCTGAACGTCGTGTGGGTCTGGACCCACGACTCGGTCGGCCTCGGCGAGGACGGGCCCACGCACCAGCCCGTCGAGCAGTGCGCGTCGCTGAGGACGATCCCCGGGCTCTGGGTGATCCGCCCGGCGGACGCGAACGAGACGGCGTTCGCGTGGCGTGCCGCGCTCGAGCGCACCGACGGGCCGGTGGCGCTGCTCCTCTCCCGCCAGAAGGTGCCCACGATCGACCGCGGCGGGGACATCGGCTCCGCGGACGGGCTCAAGCGCGGCGGATACGTGCTGTGGGACTCCTGCCCGCAGGACGATGAGCCCCCCGAGCTCGTGCTGATCGCGACCGGCGCTGAGGTGGGGCCGGCCCTGCAGGCCGGACGGTCGATCGCACAGGACGGCGTCCGCGTCCGCGTCGTCTCGATGCCGTGCATGGAGATCTTCGAAGAACAGGGCGAGGACTACCGCGAGCGCGTCCTGCCCGGCCGCGCGACGACGCGTCTGGCCGTCGAGCCCGGCGCGAGTGTCAGCTGGTGGCGGTGGGTTGGTCCCGGCGGCGACGTGCTCGGCCTGGACAGGTTCGGCGCCTCCGCCCCCGGGACGCGCGTGCTCAGCGAGTTCGGCTTCGACGCGAACGGGATCGCCGGGCGGGCCCGCGCTCTGCTCGCCCGCACGCGGGCGCCCGAGGAGCCGGCGCCCAACGGGCACGGCGCCCACAGCTTCATCACAACCCCAGAAGGAGCAAGCAGATGAGTCAGCTGGAACCCCGGAACCCCGCGACCCCGGACGACCCGCGCAGGAGCGAGCTGCCCGCGCCGGCGCTCGCGCGGCCGCTCGCCCGCCTTTCCGCCCTCGGCCAGAGCGTATGGGTCGACTTCCTCTCCCGCGAGGCCCTCTCCGGCGGGGGGATCGCACGCCTGATCGCGCAGGACTCCGTCGTGGGGGCGACGTCCAACCCGACGATCTTCCAGCAGGCGATGTCGCGCGCCGGCGGGTACGGCGAGCAGCGCCTGGCGCTCGCCGCAGACGGCGTCAGCGACCCCCGCACGATCTTCTGGCAGCTCGCCGAGCGCGACATCGCCGCGGCCTGCGATCTGTTCGCGCCCACCTGGCGCGCGAGCGGCGGACGGGACGGCTACGTCTCCCTCGAGGTGGACCCCCGCCACGCCTACGACACGCTCGCGACGTATACCGAGGCAATGCGCATCCGTGCCGCCGTCGACCGGCCGAACCTGATGGTCAAGGTCCCCGCGACCACGCCAGGCCTTGCGGCGGTCGAGGACCTGATCGCGGCGGGCCGCTCGGTGAACGTCACGCTCGTGTTCTCGCTGCGGCGCTACGCCGACACAGCCGAGTCCTACCTGCGGGGACTCGAGAGGCTCGTCGCCGACGGCGGCGACCCGTCGTCCGTCGCCTCGGTCGCGAGCTTCTTCATCTCGCGCATCGACGCCGCCGCAGACGAGCGCCTGCAGGCGCTCGGTGCCGACGAGCGGCTTCGTGGCCGGCTGGGGGTCGCGAACGCCAAGCTCGCATACGAGCACTACACGCGGACCTTCTCCGGGCCACGCTGGGAGACGCTTGCGGATGCCGGGGCGAGCCCCCAGCGGCTGCTGTGGGCGTCGACGGCCACGAAGAACCCCGCGTACCCGGACACCATGTATGTCGAAGAGCTGATCGGCCCCGACACCGTCAGCACGATGCCCGAGGACCTGATCCGCGCGTTCCAGGACCACGGCCGCCCGCGGCCGGGTCTGCGCAGCGGCCTGCCCGAAGCGCGCCGCCTGCTCGATGAGCTCGCTTTCGTCGGCGTGGACTACGACGAGCTGACCGACGCGCTGGAGCGCGAGGGCGTGCGCAAGTTCGCAGACTCGTTCGACTCGCTGATGGAGAGCCTGCGGGAGAACCAGCGGGCGCTCTCGCCGGCGTAGGCCGGCGGGAGGCTCAGGCGGCCGACTGACCCTGCTCGCCTGCCAGAGCCCCGTCGGGCGCGGCGATGGTCCGCAGGTGCTCGGCGACGCCGGTGATGGACAGCAGGCGCTCGACCTGAGGGGACCCGCGCGTGACGGCGAAGTCCTGGCCGCGCTCGCGGGAGCTCTCGAACGCCGCGAGCACGACACGCAGCCCGGTCGAGTCGATGAACGCGAGATCGCGCAGATCGAGCACGATCGCTGCGACGTTCGCCATCTGCCCATCCGCGAGCGCTCGCTGCAACACGGGGGCGCTCGCCATGTCCAGTTCGCCCCCGAGCACCACTACCGCGCGGTCCTCTTCGCGCCGGATCTCGATCCCGAGCTGGCCGTTCTCACCCATCTGCGCAATTCTAAGCGTGGTCGGCCCGACTTCCAAGCGGGGATCGGACGTCCGCCGGTCTGCAGCGGGTGCCGTGCCCTGCGGCGTCGCGCTCATGCCGGCCCGCCGGCGGGGGCGGCCAGGCGCAGCGCGAGCATCGCGATGTCATCGCGCAGCCCGCCCCCGGCCTGCGCGAGCGCGCGCTCCTCGATCGTCCCGAGCAGCGCGGGGAGGTCGAGCGCGTGCACGCGCGGCTCCCTGTCGAGCATGCTCTCAAGGCCCGGCCGGTCAGGGTCCCTCCCGGCCTCCGGAACACCGTCGGTGTAGAGCAGCAGCGTCTGCCCTGACTTCAGGGTGGCGCCCACCTCGCTGATGCTGATCGGGTCGAGCACGCCGAGCAGTGTCCCGGGAGTGCCGATCGGGGTCAGTTCGCCGCCCTCCCCGATGATCAGCGGGTTGGGGTGTCCGGCGAGGGCGACGGTGAGGTCGGCATGCTCGCCGCGGGCCTCGAGCGTCACCAGGCATACGGTGCACAGGTCGGCGCCCTGTGGCTGGCGCCTGAGCGCCTCGTGGAGCGTCGCGAGCATGCCGCTCGTGCTCGCTCCGAGCATCGCCGCGGTCCGCAGTGTGTGGCGGGCGAGCGCGGTCACGCCGGCCGCCCTCGGGCCCTTGCCGCAGACGTCGCCGATCGCCATCAGCCAGCGGCCGGGCCCGAGCTCGAACACGTCGTAGAAGTCGCCTCCGACGTCGTTGAGCTCTCCTGCGGCGCGGTAGAGCGCGTGGATCTGCACCCCCGGTATCTCCGGAAGCGACTCGGGCAGCAGCGCGGCCTGCAGTGTGTCGGCGATCCGCGCGCGCTCGGTGTAGAGCCGCGCGCTCTCGACGGCCGTCCCGGCGCGGCGCCCGAGCCTCTCCGCGAGCGCGGCGTCGACCTGGCCGAGCCTGCGCCCGGACTCAGCGGAGACGAGCGTGATCGCCCCGACGGGACCGGTGGGCGCGGCGAGCGGGACGATCAGCATCGAGCTGCCGCCCAGGGCCTGCAGGAGCTTCAGATGCTCGCCGTCGCGTGCGTAGGCGGCGAGCATCCCGGGTGTGATGCTCTCGTAGATGATCGCGCGCCCCGTGCGCACCACCTCGGCGACGCCGACGCGCTCGTGGCGGCTGATCGGGTAACCCGAGTCCATCTGCATCGCGACCCTGACGCGCTCCGGGCTGGAGTGGTGGACCGCGACGCGCTGGAGCTCGCCGGCCTCGGACAGCACGTCGATCGCGCACCAGTCCGCGATCCGCGGGACGGCCAGGCGCGCAACACGGCCGAGCGTCTCGCCGTAGTCCATCGATGAGGCGAGCACACGGCTGGCCTCCGCCATGAAGCTCTCCGCGAGCTGTGCCCGCTTGACCTCGGTGATGTCCTCGTAGACGTTGACCGTGTAGATCAGCCGGCCGCTCTCGGGGTCGGTGACCCGTGCGGGCCTCGCCATCAGCCAGCGCTCCTGGCCCGTCGCCCGCGAGACGGCCCGCAGCGTCCGCGGCTCGGGGCGGCGAACGTCCTGCCCGAGCGGGGCGCGAGGCACCTCGCGGGCGCCGACCGCGTTGCCATGCTCGTCGAGCAGGATGAACGCGTCCGTGACCTGCTCCGGGCTCATCCCCATGAGCTCCTCGGGGCACGAGACGTCCGCCAGTTCCGCCGCCGCCCGGTTTGCGAAAACGACGGCGCCGTGCTCATCGACGAGCGTGATGGCCTCCGCCATCGTGGAAAGGATCGCCTCCAGGCGCCGCTCGACGGCGCGCACCTCGGAGAACAGACGCGAGTTGTCGATCGCGAGCGCCGCCCGCCTCGCGAGCTCGCAGACCACGGCGACCTCGTGCTCGTCGTAGGGGGAGCCGTTTCCGACCCTCAGCACAGACAGGCTCCCGAGCGTCCGCTCCCGTGCCTGCAGGGGCGCGATGATCGCAGAGTTGTATCCGGCGCTTCCCATGAACCTCGCGTGCGCGCTGCCGAGCGCGAACTGCCGCATCCCGAAGCCTCGCTCGTTGTGCAGCAGGGCCGGCTCCCCGCTCGCGATGACCCGCGCCACCGGGTGCTCCCCGTCGGGGTCCAGGCGGTGGCGTTCACGGAGGTCCTGCAGCTCGCGCTCCAGGCGCGGATCCGCGGCGGCGTGGGCCATCAGGCGAATCGAGCCGTCGTCCTGGAGCAGGTCGATCGTGCAGAGGTCAGCGAGCCCGCCCATGGTCAGGCGCGCGACGCGCAGGAGCGTCTCGGACATGTCGAGCGACTCGGCGAGGGCGATGCCCGCGTGCAGGAGCAGGTCCGAGTGTCCCTCACGCCGGAGGTCTCCCATTGCGGGCCGCGGGTTGCTCACAGGCTCCCCTCCCCGCGCGGTGGGGCTATGCGAGCGTCCATCACTGAGAGCACTAACACGGCGCCGCCCGTCGGAGCGCGCCCTTAGGAAATCTTTATCTTTGGTTCCGGTGTCCGCTCAGCCGGCGTGCGCATGGATCCGCACGACGGTGCCGTCCTCGCCGGAGCGGATCTGCACGAGCTCGCAGAGCTGGTTCACGACCCACAGGCCGCGTCCGCCGATCTGCTCCGGCGTGGGCCGGACCCTTCCGACCAGCGGCGAGGTGATGTGGCCCGAGTCGCTCACCTCGCAGAGCATCATGTCGCCCTCGCTCCAGACCCTGCATCTCCCGCCGCCGCCGCCGTACTGCACGCTGTTCGCCGCGAGCTCGCTGACCGCGAGCACCAGGTCGCCCCTCGCGTCCTCCCCGAGGTGGCCCCGCTCGGCGCAGGCGGCCACGAAGCGCCGGACCCGAGCGAGGTCTGCTTCGCGGAAGTCCATCGTGTACACGGGACCGCAGGCGGGCGGGGGCAGCGTGCCTGAGAGCGCCGGCCTGCCGGTGCCTTCGACGAACCTCGAGTTCGCCGAGCTCACGCCGTCGGCGTAGGCGAACGCGTGACTGCGCTGTGCGGTCTCGATCACCTCGTCCTCCAGCCCGTCGAGGTCATAGGGGCACACCAGGCTCCACGACGCGCGCCCTGAAAACGCGTGGTCGAGGAGCTGCTCGTGTATCGCGCACTCCTCGATCTCCACCGCGCGCCTGCCGGGCCAAACCGGTTCGCCGATGCCGAGCGCGGGCTCGCCGACGCCGAGTGCTCCCCGGCTCCCGTGAGCCTCCTGCCCATCCAGGAAGCTCTCCCACTCCGGGATGATCCGCGCGGGGTTGCCTGCGAGCTCGCGCATGTTGCGGAACTGCACGCGGCCGGCGTCATCTCCGAGGTCCTCCCTGAGGGGGTCGATCAGCTCCGGCCGGACCGCCACGAGCACGGGTGAACCGGCGTCCAGCGCCCGCCGGAGGAGTGGCGAGACACTCCGCACGAACCCGTCGCGGCCTCCCGCGTAGGGAAGGATCTCGTGACGAAAACCGTTCGGGTGCAAAGACTCTCCTCCGGCTCATGACGCACGGCCCCGCGGCGCGAAATGCGCGCTGCAGGCTACCAGCGCCCGTACCAGCGCCTGCGGCCTCCGGCCTCGGGGAGTCCTCCAACGAAGAAGCCGATGAGCCACAGCAGCAGGGCGATGATCAGGATGTACCACAGCACGTGGGCCGCGAATCCGAGGCCCCCGAATATCGCAAGTATCAGCACCAGCGCTAGCAATGCCACCATTTTTTCTCGATCGCCTCTTTCGATTGGGTTTCCCCCGCAGAACGGCAGGGCGTGGCATGTAGTTGCCCGAAGCCCACCGCGGTCAAACTCTCCGGCGCGGCCACCCCTCGGCCCCTCGCTCGTTTCCGCCGGGGCAGGGTGGGTAGGCGAATCCCTGACAGCAAACCCCTATCGAGAAGGAGGATTCGTATGGCATCCGCTCTGGATGGCAAGAGGATCGCTTTCCTCGTGGCCCAGGAGGGCGTCGAGGAGGTCGAGCTCACCGAGCCGTGGAAGGCGGTGCAGCAGGCCGGAGGCAGCCCTGAGCTGATAGCACCCGAGGCCGGCAAGGTGCAGGCGTTCAACCACCTCGACAAGGGCTCGACGTTCGACGTCGACACCACACTCGAGGACGCCAGGGCCGGCGACTACGACGGCGCGGTGCTTCCGGGCGGCGTCGCGAACCCCGACCAGCTGCGCACGCAGCAGCCGGCGATCAGCTTCCTGCAGGAGTTCTTCTCCGACGGCAAGCCGGTCGGAGTGATCTGCCACGGGCCGTGGACCCTCGTCGAGGCGGACCTCGTCCGCGGGCGCCGGATCACCTCGTGGCCGTCGCTGCGGACGGATATCCGCAACGCGGGCGGCGAGTGGGTCGACGAGGAGGTCGTCGTCGACCAGGGCCTGGTCTCGAGCCGCAATCCCGACGACCTTCCCGCGTTCTGCGCGAAGATCGTCGAGGAGTTCGCCGAGGGCCGGCACGACGTGGCGCGCACGGGCGCCACATCCGGCTCCCGCAGCTGATCCGAGCATCTCGCGCACCGGGGGCGGGATCACTCCCCGCGTGAACCCCGCCCCCCGGTACGCGATCTCAGGCGGTCTGTCCCGCCGCCTGCTCGTGGGGGCGCGGCTGGCGTGCGCCCCTGGAGTCCTGTGGCGCCGCCGTGAGCGGCTGCGCGATGCTCTCAAGGCTCTTCCCCTCGGCGTCCACGCCGAAGAAGACCTCCGCGATACCGCCGAGCACCATCGCGACGGCGCCGATCATGAAGCCGATGAAGACCTGGCTGGTCTTGCCGGATTCGATCAGGTGCGCGAACAGCAGCGGCCCGACGATCCCGCCGGCTCCCGTGCCGACGGCGTAGAAGACGGCGATGCACAGTGCGCGGGTCTCGAGCGGGAAGATCTCGGAGACGGTGAGGTAGGCGGCGCTGACACCCGCCGAGGCGAAGAAGAAGATCACCATCAGCGCGATGACCAGGGTGGTCGCGGTCAGCGAGCCCGAGCGGAACAGGAACGCGGTGAGCACGAGCAGCGAGCCGGAGAGGATGTAGCAGCCCGCGATCATCCTGCGCCGGCCGACGGTGTCGAACAGGCGCCCGAGCGTGAGCGGGCCGAGCAGGTTGCCGACCGCGAACACCGCGATGTAATAGGGAACATCCCCGCTGGAGACGTGGAAGAAGGTTTTCAGCAGGTAGCCGAGGCTGAAGAGGATGGCGTTGTACAGGAACGCCTGGCCGATGAAGAGCGCGAGGCCGAGCACCGTGCGGCGCGGATACAACGTGAGGACCGATCGCACGATCATCCGCAGGGGGATCGTCTTGCGCTGGTGGATCGTGATCGTTCCCTCGGGCTCCGGGAGGTCCTTCCCCGTCTGCCTGCGGACTTCCTCTTCGATTTTCGATACGACCTGCTCGGCCTCCTCGTCGCGGCCGTGGACGAACAGCCAGCGCGGGCTCTCCGGGACGTGGCGCCTGACGATCAGGATTCCGACGCCGAGCAGCGCGCCGAGCGCGAAGCACAGGCGCCAGCCCACGTTGATCGGGAAGATCGCCGTGTTCAGAGCCACGATCGCCAGCAGCGAGCCGCCGATCGCCCCGCCCCAGTAGGAGCCGTTGATCGATACGTCGGCGCGGCCTCGCTGTTTGGCGGGGATCAGCTCGTCGATCGCGGAGTTGATCGCGCTGTACTCACCGCCGATGCCCATGCCGGTGAGGAAGCGGAAGACGAAGAACCACAGTGCAGAGAAGGAGAGCGCCGTGAGGACTGTCGCCGCGAGATACATGCCGAGCGTGAGCATGAACAGCTTGCGCCGGCCGAAGCGATCGGTGAGCTGGCCGAAGATGATCGCGCCGAAACACGCACCCGTCACGTACAGCGTCGCGGCGAGACCTGAGACATCGGCTGCGGAGATGCCGACGCCCGCGCCCTTTTCCGAGACGCGGGAGGCGATCGCGCCGACGATCGTCACCTCCAGGCCGTCGAGGATCCAAACGGTCCCGAGGCCGATGATCACTTTCCAGTGGAACGCCGACCACGGCAGCCGGTCAAGGCGGGCGGGGATGTCCGTCTCGATCGTTTCGAGGCCGCGCGCGGCCTCCTGCTGACCCGGTCGCGCTGCGGTGTGGGTTGCGGGCTCCATCCTGGCTCACGGTTTCCCCGCGCGAAGGTTTCGGAAACCCAACCGCTCGCCAGCGGCGGATGTGTTTAGAGCCGGCCGGTTCGGGGCACATTGACCTGGCGGGTGTCGTTCCCGCGCGGCGATGCAACTGCCCCCCCAGTGTCGCCCGCGGGGTTGACGCACTCGGTGTGCCGGTCGGTCCTGCGCACGTGGGCCGGCCGGCACGCCGTCTCTTCAGGGGTCCGGGCGGGCGCTCAGCGGGTCTCTGTCAGGCGTACCGCGAGGACCTCTGAGGGGCCGTCCCTCGTGACGCTGTAGTCCTCGGCGAGGCGACTGAGCACGTGCTCGAGGTCTCCGAGCTCTGCACCGGAGCGCAGAGGGCCGACGCGCATCTCCAGTGCCCTGGCGCCGGGGGCGGGGATGATCCCCACCCTGAGGTGACCGGTGCCCGGCGGGTTTGCGGTGTGCGCCGCGAGCGAGTCTGCGAGCTCCTGTGCGTGCGCGATCCCGTCGGTGGAGAACGCCGCGCGGGCCGCCAGGGCGCAGACGACGCGCCCCATCACGGCGCGGACGATCTCGGCGGGCGCTATGTCGAGCCTTACCGTGCCGTCGGCGAGATCCGAGGTGCTGTGCCGGCTCCAGGCAGGGATGCTGCCCGCGGGCACCGCCAGGGTGTGCTCGGCGGTGACCTTGAACTCCAGGTGGACCTCCAGGCCGCCTCCGGGCGGGTCGACGAACTCGACGCGGGTGGCGAGCGCGAGGATCAGCGGCAGGCCGATGCCGACGGCGCCCTCCTCGCCGGCGCCGTCTATAAGCGGCCTTATGCCGGCGCCGTGGTCGCGCACTATCGCGCACAGGGTGCCCGGCTGGAGATACAGCTCGACCTCAATCGGGCCGTGCGCGTCGCCGTAGGCGTGCTGCACGACGTTGTTGCACGCCTCGCTGACCGCGGTGCTGATGTCATTCAGCTCGAGCGCGTTTATGCCGGCGGCCTCGGCGACGCCGCTGAGCACCTGCCGCACGATCAGGACATTCTCCGGCCTGCTCTCGAGGCTCAGGCAGACGTTGGGGTTCTCGGCCATCTCTGTGCGAGGAACGGTATCTCGCACGGCTGCCCGATCACCCCTCCGGCGTCCCGGCTGCCGGTGCTGGGCCGCGGCATCGTAGGCCCTCCGTGCCGGCTCAGCTGCCCTCCGCGGACCCGCCGGTGAGGGTTCGCAGCTGCTCGAGCGAGCGCCTGAGCAGACGCGAGACCTGCATCTGGGACACGCCGATGCGCTCGGCGATCTCCGACTGTGTCAGGTCCTCGACGAAGCGCATGTGCAGTATCCGGCGCTCACGCTCGGGAAGGTGGCTCATCACGGAGGCGACGGTCGCGCCGAGCTCGACGAGTTCGTAGCGGCCGTCCTCCTCGCCGAGCGCATCCCCGTAGGAGGCGCCGTCCTCTTCGGCTCCGGGGGCCGGGGCGTCGAGCGAGACCGTCTCGTAGGACTGGATCGCCTGCAGGGCGTCGATGACCTCCTCGGTGTCGAGCTCGAGGAACTGGGCGATCTGCCCGACGGTGGGAGCCCGCCCGGCCTGGTTGGTAAGGCCCTCCTGGGCGCCGCGGACCTTCAGAGCGCGCTCCTGCACGCTTCGAGGGACGTGCACCGCCCAGCCGCTGTCTCGGAAGTAGCGGCGCATCTCGCCGAGGATCGTCGGCACCGCGAACGCCCTGAACGGGAACCCGCGCGAGGCGTCGAAGCGGTCGATCGCCTTCAGCAGGCCGAGCGAGGCGACCTGAAGGAGGTCTTCGAACGGCTCGGAGGAACGGCCGTAGCGGCGTGCGAGGCTGCGCGCCAGCGGCATGTAGCGGCTCACTAGTGCCTCGCGGGCGGCGGTGTCTGCGTGGCCCTGCCAGCGATTGAAGAGCGCTGCCTCGCCCTCGGCTGCGAACACCGGCGTCGCGGGCTGCGTGCCTGATGCGGCGGGGCTGTAGGTCGCTGAAGACATGTGGGGTGACTCCTTGTCTTGGATATCGACCGCTGGGCGTCAGGATAAACTACGCACTCAGCGGTTCCAAGGCGTTACCCGGGAGAGATCCGCCCAAACAGGACTTTTCATCGATTTTTCCCGTCTCCCGGCGGGTAGGACGCGGCGGGGGATCGCGACGAGCTCCCCGGCGATCCTTCGCCAGGCGCCGCCGGCGCGCTTCAGCGGCCGCGGCCTCGAGACGCTCAGGAGCGCATATGAGAGGCCCACGCTGACCCCGTAGAGCAGGTGCAGCGCACCGCCCGCCGCGAGCTCGGGCGCCCTGGTGCGCTTCACGGGCGGGGCGAGGTCGAGCGCGGGCAGCGCGAGCAGCCCGGCGCCCCAGAGCCCGCCGGCGAAGATCACGCTGTTGCGGGTGTGCGAGCGGCGCAGCGTCCCCTGCGCTGCGCCGTAGAGGGCGCCGAGGCCAGTACCGCACGCCCAGCGAACGGCGTTGCCGATCTGCTCTGCGCTCCGTTCGTCCGCCACGGGTCTCTCGAGCACGCCGGCCGCGACCCGCGTTGCGATGCGCGTGGTCGTGGTGGGTCCCCCGCCGCCGGTCTGCTGCGCCCTCTGCGCGCTCGTCACGGCGGCGGTCCCGAGCGCCCCCGAGATGGCGCCGCGCATGATCGCCCCGAGCGGTGTCGGACGCACGCTCATGCCGCGTGCCCGCCGCGTTCGTGTTCGCCCGCCGCTGATCGGCCAGCACCCGGCGAGCTCTGGCTGCGGGAGATCCTCACGACCCGCCTCGCGCGGGCGAGACAGCGCGGGCAGTACTCCATCTCGGCTCCGGGGCCCGAGAGGGTGATGTGAAGGCCGCAGCTGGGGCATGTCAGGTGCGTCACGGTGATCCATCTATTAGCCGCCGGCGCGCCGCGTGAAACACCAACCTCGCGAGGATCGGGCGCCGGGCCCGGTGCTCCTATGATCAGCTCGTCGGGCTCCGGCGACGTGCAGGTCAACCACGGGAGGATGAGATGGAGTACGTGAACCTCGGCTCGACGGGTCTGCGCGTCTCGCGCGTGTGCCTCGGCATGATGAGCTTCGGCAGCGCCAGCGACAAAGAGTGGGTGCTCGACGAGGACGCGGCCGAGCCGATCGTGCGGGCCGCCGTCGAGGGCGGGGTCACGTTCTTCGACACCGCCGATACCTACTCGGCCGGCGCGAGCGAGGTCGCCACGGGCCGGATCCTCTCGCGGCTGCTGACGCGCGACGAGCTCGTCGTGGCCACGAAGGTGTTCATGCCGATGACGCCGGGTGAGAACGGCGGAGGGCTCTCGCGCAAGCACATCCTCAGCGCGATCGACGCCTCGCTCTCGCGCCTGAACATGGACTACGTCGACCTCTACCAGATCCACCGATGGGACAACCGGACGCCGATCGAGGAGACGATGCAGGCTCTGCACGACGTCGTCCAGGCCGGCAAGGCCCGCTACATCGGGGCGAGCAGCATGTTCGCCTGGCAGTTCGCGAAGGCCCAGCACGTCGCCGACACACGCGGGCTGACGCGGTTCGTCTCGATGCAGAACCACTACAACCTCGTCTACCGCGAGGAGGAGCGCGAGATGATCCCCCAGTGCATCGACCAGGGCGTGGGCGTGATCCCGTGGAGCCCGCTCGCGCGAGGCGTCCTGGCCGGCAACCGCACGCGTGAGGGTGGCCGCCTTACGACCCGCTCCAGCACCGACCAGTTCACCGACTACCTCTACGACCAGCCGACGGACTTCGATGTCGTGGAGCGCGTCGCCGACATCGCCGGGGAGCGCGGCGTGCCGAGCGCGCAGGTGGCGCTCGCGTGGCTGCTGCAGCGGCCCGGGGTCACCGCGCCGATCGTCGGCGCGACGAAGGAGTCGCATCTGCTCGACGCGCTCGCCGCCGAGAAGCTGACATTGAGCGACAGTGAGATCGAGCGGCTGCAGGAGCTCTACCGCCCGCACCCGGTCCTCGGGCACGGCTGAGCACCGCCCGGGGCCCGGTCAGCTGCCGCGGCCGGCGAGCGGCGCGAGGTAGCGCAGGAACGGGCCCGCCTCGAGCGCGCGGCCCGTCGCGGTCTCGATCAGCTCGTTCGTGTCAAGGCGCCTGCCGTAACGGTGGACGTTCTCGGCCAGCCACCGCTGTATGACGGCGACCTCGCCGGTGCGCAGATCATCCTCGCGGGAGCCCGTGTCGGCCTCCAGCTTCTCCCACAGCTGCGCCGCTATCAGGCAGCCCAGCGCGTAGCTCGGGAAGTAGCCGAAGGAGCCCGCCGCCCAGTGGACGTCCTGCAGGCAGCCGAGTGCGTCGGTGGGCACGTCGATCCCAAGGAGCCTGCGCATGCCCTCGCGCCAGGCGGCGGGGAGGTCGCTCACGGCGAGGTCGCCCTCGATCAGCGCGAGCTCGAGTTCGAAGCGCAGGATGATGTGCAGCGGATAGGTAAGGGGATCGGCCGAGACACGGACCGGGGACGGTTCGACGCCGACAAGGCTGGCGTGGAGCTCCTCGGCAGGCACCGAGAACCCCCCCTGCCCGAGCTCCTGCGCGAGCACGTGCGCGAACGCAGGGCTGCGCGCCACATGGTTCTCCCACAGCTTGCTCTGGGACTCGTGTATGGACATCGACGTGCCGCCCGCGAGGCTCGTCCGCGCGAGCGCGGGGTCCACCTGGCGCTCATACAGGGAGTGGCCGTACTCGTGCAGCGAGCTGAGCAGCGACTCTACGTCGCCGTCGCCGTAGCGGGTCGTGATCCGCGTGTCGTCCACGCCGATCCATGTGCTGAACGGGTGCGCCGAGACATCCACCCTCCAGCTCGACGGCTCGACCCCGAGGCGGGCGAGCGTTCCCGCCACGGCCGCCTGCTGGGCGGGGACGGGAACCGCGAGCCGCCGGCGCGGCGAGTGCTTGCTCGCCGGGCCGACCATCGGTGCGAGCTCCTGCTCGAGCGAGCCGAACAGCGCGCGCAGGTCGCCGGCGCGCAGCCCGAAGTCGTAGTCGCTGAGGAGGGCCTCGTAGGGGCTCTGTCCCTCCAGCGCGACGCAGCGGGCGCGCTCGGCGGCGAGCCTGACGTTGCGCTCGAGCGCGGGCGCATAACCGGCGAAGTCGTCGTTGGCGCGGGCCACCTGCCAACTCTCCTGCCCGTCGGTGCTCGCACGGGCGAGCTCGACCGCGAGCTCCTGCGGCACACGGCTGATGCGCTCCCAGTCGCGGCGGGCGAGACGGACGATGTCCCTGTCGACGGCGTCGAGCTCCCCGCCGTCGAGCTCCGCGAGCCATTGCCCGATCTCCTGCGCGGCTCCTCGCTCGTGCGTGAGGCGTGCGAGCGCGCCGAGCTGCTGGGCCCTCGCGGGTCCTCCGCGGGCGGGCATCATGACGAGCTGATCCCATTCGACGAGCATCGCGACCGAGCCGAGATCGGACAGCTCGGCCAGCCGCTCGCGCAGCTTCTCGATTGTCTGCATGAGTAGAGCGTATGGGTCTCGCACTCGCGAGTGCGCCCAGGCCCGCTGGCCGCGACGGCTCCGCCGCGACCGCGCCGGCGCCGTCCGCGGGTTCGCGGGCGCATCGCGGGAGTAAGCTGCCGGCAGGAGATTCAGTCGAGAGGGGGCGCTCATGTCGACCGTTGGCCGTACCCGACCCGTTGAGACCCATGAGGTCCGCAACCAGACACCGCCGCTCGCGGGACACAACTCGTTCGACGCCGACCCGGCGCTGCGCGAGGCGCTCACGCGAGAGGGCGGAGCGTGGGGCGTCGACCGCGTCAGGGACCTCGGCTCGATCGTCGCCTCCGAGGAGGCGCTGGAGCATGCCGGGCGCGCCCAGCGGAACATCCCGGTGCTCAGGACCCACGACCGTTACGGCAACCGCGTGGACGAGATCGACTACGACCCGTCGATGCACTGGATGCTCAGGCTCGGCGTCGAGCGGGAAGTCAACACGCTTCCGTGGCGCGACCCGCGCCCCGGGGCGCATGTCGTGCGCGCCGGGATGTTCCATCTCTTCAACCAGCTCGACACGGGCCCGTGCTGCCCGTTCTCGATCAATTACGCGGCCGTCCCGACGATGCGCCAGGACCCGGTGCTGGCTGCTGAGTGGGAGGAGCGCCTGACGCTGCCGGACTATGACTCGTTCGCGCAGGCGGGGATGGTCTTCACCGAGAAGCAGGGCGGCTCCGATCTGCGCGCCAACTCGACGGTCGCCGAGCCCGCCGGCGACGGCTGGTTCGAGCTGACGGGCCACAAGTGGTTCTGCACGCACCCCGTCTTCGACGTGTTCTTCACGCTCGCCCAGACCGACGCCGGGATCACCTGCTTCGTCGCCGAGCGCCCCCACCCCGGCTTTCGGATCCAGCGACTGAAGGACAAGCTCGGCGGCCGGTGCCTGGCCTCCTCGGAGGTCGAGTACGACCATCTGCCGGCCCGCATGCTCGGCGAGCCGGGCCGCGGTACCGCATCGATCGTCGAGCAGCTCGTATGGACCCGCTACGACACGATGATGGCTGTCACGGGCATGATGCGCCGGGTCGTGGCGGAGGCGATCTGGCACGCACGCCACCGCTCGGCGTTCGGGGCGCCGCTCGCGCAGCAGCCGGCGATGGTCAACGTCCTCGCCGACCTCGCCGTCGAGTCCGAGGCGGCGACCGTGGCCGCGATGAGGATCGCGCGCGCCTTCGACTCGCAGGACCCGCAGGAGATGGCCTTCCGCAGGCTCGCGCTCGCGGTCATGAAGTACTGGGTCTGCAAGCGCGGCGCCCCGCTCGCGGCCGAGGCGCTGGAGTGCCTCGGCGGCAACGGCTACGTCGAGGAGGCACCGATGGCTCAGTTCTACCGCGACATCCAGCTCGGCACGGTCTGGGAGGGATCGGGGAACGTGATCGCGCTCGACGTGCTGCGTGCCCTGGCGCGCGAGCCCGATGCCGTGCCGGCGTTCCTGGCGGAGTGCGAGCTCGCCGCGGGATCGGACCCGCGCCTGGATGCGCACCTCGGGCGCGTGCGTGAGGGGCTTGCGGCGCTCGCTGCCGACACCGCGTCCGCTCAGTGGGGCGCCCGCCGGGTGGTCGAGGACATGGCGCTCGCGCTGCAGGGCAGCCTGCTGGCGCAGAACTCGCCGCCCGCCGTCGCGGACGCGTTCTGCGCGGGGCGTCTGGGCGAGCGCGGCCTCGCCTTCGGCGACCTGCCGCGCGGCGTGGACGGACCAGCGATCCTGGAGCGCGCGCTCGAGCTGTAGGCGGGCGCGCACCACCGAGAGCCAGCGTGTCCGCGACACCCGGACGCACGACGAACCAGGCGATCACGCCCGCCCTGAGCGCGCGGGCGCTCGAGGGGACGTTCCCCGGAAATCTGGGCGTGCAGCTGACGGAGATCACCGACGAGCACGTGCGGGGCCGGATGCTCATCGACCGCCGCCAGCTGCACCCGATGGGCGAAGTGCACGGGGGTGCGTGGGTCGCGTTCGCCGACACGGTCGCGGCGTGGGGCACGATGCGCCACCTGCCCGAGGGGCGTGGTTTCACGACGGTCGAGCTGAAGATCAACGTCCTCGCGTCAGCCTCCGAGGGCGACGTGCTGACGGCGCTCGGCGAGCCGCTGCACATCGGCTCGCGCACCCAGGTGTGGCAGGTCCGGGTCTTTCGCGGCGAGCGTCTGGCCGCGAACTTTGGCTGCACCCAGCTCGTGATCTGATCAGGGGACCGGCGAGGGCCCGCCCCTGCCCGCGGAGCCGTTCACGGAGTACATGTGCGCCGCCGCCGCGATCAGGGCGGGGAGAGCGGGATGCGTGTTGCCGGCGTTCCACGCGAGCGAGAGCACGGCCGGGGGGACATCCCTCAGGGGGATGATCGCGAGCATGGGAAGCACCTGCTCGACGAGCCGCGCGTCGCACTCCGGGACGGTTGTCACGGCGCGCGAGTGGGACATCGCGCTGAACATCTGCATCGAACTGATGACGCGATCGTCAGTCAGCTGCGTCGGCGGTCCTCCCCGCTCGTCGTCGAGGCTGTGAAAGCCCGCCCACTGCGGCTGGACGTCGGGGTGGTAGCTGACGAACGTCTCGTCGAGGACGTCGGCGACGCCCACCTGTTCGAGCCCTGCAAGGCGGTGCTCTCCGTGGACGACCACCGCGCGGGGCTCGACGCGCACGGACTGCACGCGAACGGAGTCTTCCATCGCCGGTGGGTGGCAGATCGCGACGTCGACGTTCTCGAGCCACGCCGCGGTCGTTCCGCAGGGGAAGACCATGTCTTTCAGCGATATCCCCACTTCGGGGTGGGCGGCGGCGAACGTGTCGAGCAGCGCGGGCACGCTGAGCGTCGGCGGCGGGCCGACGAAACCGATCGTGAGCGTCCCGCGCGCGGCTCGCTGCAGTGAACGCGCGGCGTCGGCGGCCTCCCGCTCGCGTTCGAGCACGGCGCGCGCCTTCGGGTAGAAGATCTCGCCGGCGGCGGTGAGCGTGACGCCCCGCGGCTGGCGCTCGAGGAGTTTCACCCCCATCTCCGCCTCGAGCTGCGCGATCGCCTGGGAGAGCGCGGGCTGGGCGATGTGCAGCTTCGACGCGGCACGAGTGATCTGGCCCTCCTCGGCGACCGTCACGAAGTACTCGAGCTGCCGGTTCCTAAAGGGCACTGCGCCCCCCACGCCTCGCATGGCAGCGCGGCCGCCCGCGTGCCGGGACCGGGCCTCGCCGCTGCACCGATATCAACGTCTGTATCCGCCCCCCGTCGGCTACCACTACACCAATTCTGGCAGCGTCCCACGCAATAGCAACCGCTATCGGGCGCTCGATGTAGCACCGGACCGGTGCGAGCACGCCGCGGCCGCCAAGCTCCAGGGACAGCAGACCCCGCACGGGGTCGTAGGCGACGGCGTCCAGCGGGCGATACGTCAGCCTCGCCCGTCGGGGCGTGCCGAGCACATGAATGGCCGTCGGCATCCCCTTGCAGCGCGCCGCCAGGTCATCCAGGCGCGCGGGCCACTCGGCCTCTGCGATGTCTGGCGCCGCTCCGGGCAGCTGTGCGACCGTGCATCCCACACCCCTGTGGTCGCCGTGCTCCGCGCGTGTCTGACACGAGACGTGCGAATGCCCCCAGGACTGGGCGGCCTGGGAGCATTCGCGTGCTGCGGGTGAGCTCTAGGAGGCTGTGGCGGTGATGAAGCCGGCCATGTAGCCGGGGTGCTGCATCGCCCACGTGTCACACGGGATCACGCAGGCCCACGGGAACTTCCCGGCTTTCGTGACGACGATCGTGTAGGTGTGCACGCCCGGCGTCACAGCCACGTTGATGTCCGCGACGGGCGAGGTGATGCTGTGGTCCGTCGTGTCCGTGTTGTCGATCACCAGCTTCAGCGGCTGGCCGACTTTCACGGTGAAGTTGGTGACCGTGAACTCATCGTGCTTTTCGCCTTCGGGTCCCTTCTTGCCTTCCGGGATCACCTTCAGCGAGACGGTCTCCGCGGGCGCCGTGGGGGCCGCGAGGGCAGCGGCGGCGGCAGGGGACTGTTTGAGGACCGGGGTTGACGCCGAGGCCGGGACTTCGACCTTCTGGCTGCTCTTGACGAGCGCCACGACGGACATCATGAGGGCCGCGAAGATCGCGATACCGGCCGCCCACTCGAGCACCAGCTTGCCTTTGCTGTTGACCTGCTGATCGAACTCGTGCTGGTCCCTGTATTCGGTCGCGGGATCCGGTAGCTGTGAGTGCTGCATGGTTCTCTCACCCGTCCTTAACTGTTTGCCCGGTTGCTCCCCTGCCCTCATGCCCAGCTTGGCGGAACTGCGGATAATCCCCTCGTCTCTGCGGAAAAAAGCCATTCTCTGTGCGCCCGATGGCCATAACCTGTGGCTATGGCCAGTGCCTCGGGGCGTGCCCACCCAGCCCGCAGCCCGCAGCTCTCGGAGCTGCAGGCGTTCTGCGCCGCCGTCGACCTCGGCGGCATCGGGCGCGCGGCGCAGCGCCTGCACCTCAGCCAGCCCGCCGTCTCCAAGCGGCTGAAGGCGCTCGAGGATCTCGTCGGCGCCCGGCTGCTCGAGCGTTCCCCGCGGGGCGTCAGCATGACCGCAGACGGCGCACGGATCTACACGCACGCGCGGCGGCTGCTCGCCGAGGCCGATGAGCTCGACGGTCTCATCTCGCAGATGCGCGGCAGCTGCGAGACGGTGCACCTGGCGATCAGCCACACCGCCGCGGAGCTCCTTCTCCCGAGGGCGCTCGTCCTGATGCGGCGCGAGACGAGCGCCGCCGTCGAGGTCGTGATAGCCAACTCGCGGCTGGTCAAGCAGATGGTGCAGGATGGCCGCGCCGACATCGGCGCCGCCGCCGGCGCCGCCGGCGAGAGGGTCCCCGGCGCCACCGCGATCCCGCTCATCGACGACGAGATCGTGATCGCCGTGCCCTTGGGGCACCCGTGGGCGCGCAGGTCGTCGGTGACCCCCGCCGAGCTGCTCTCGACGCCGCTGGTGCTGCGCGACCCGGACGCCCACACGCGCCGGGTCATCGACGAGGAGCTCGCGGCGGCGGGGCTCGGCCCTCCCCTCGCCGCGTGCGAGGTCGGCTCGACGCAGGCGGCGAAGGACGAGGCGCACGAGCTCGGCCTGCCGACCGTCATGTCCCGGCTCACGCTGACCCCGGCGGACCTGCTCGAGATCGTCCCCGTGGAGGGCATCACGTTCATGCGCCGGTTCTTCATCCTGCATCAGCCGGGCCAGCTCTCGCCCGCTTCATCGCATCTGCTCGGCGCCTTCCAGGAGAGCGTCGCCGAACTCGCCGCCGGCGAGGCGGGCCTGGCCGCAGCTGCCGCCTGACCCCCAACCGGCCCATAAGTGCGGTTATCGGGCCTTGTGCAGCCCGTTAGGTGCGCTTTCTAAAGACGTTATCGGCGCCACAGCGAGCCGTCTCATGATGGGTCTTCACCCCAGCAGAGACCCGGAGGTCAATCGTGAGACGTATGTTCGCCCCAATGCTATTTGCGGCCGTGGTAGGAGCCCTGGCCGCGTGCGGCGCCCTGCTGCTCGTGGGCTCGTCCCGCAGCGCGCGTACGTCCGCGTCCGCCGCCCCTGTCGCCGCAACAACCGCAGGGAGGCGCCAGAACGCGTCCTCCACCACCTCGACCGCCCTCACGGCGAGCGAAATCTACAAGCGCGACTCCACAGGAGTCGTGCTGATCAAGAACACCACCGCCGACGGCGAGGACCTCGGCACCGGAATCGTCCTGAACGAAAAGGGCCTGATCCTCACCAACGACCATGTCGTCGCCGGCACCGAGTCGCTGACCGTCAGCGCCGACGGCTCTGGCGGCGCCACGCGCACGGCGAAGCTGGTCGGGGAAGAAGCCAACAGCGACCTCGCCCTGATCCAGGTGGACCCATCGGGGCTCGGCCTGAAACCGCTGACGCTGGCGAGGTCCAGCTCGGTTCAGGTTGGCGATTCCGTGTACGCGATCGGCAACCCCTACGGCCTGGACGAGACCCTCACGCGCGGGATCGTCTCGGCTCTCGGCCGTGAAATACAGGCGCCGGACGGCGCGAAGATCACCGGCGCGATCCAGACCGACGCCGCGCTGAACCCGGGCAACTCGGGCGGCCCGCTGATCAACGCGGAAGGCGATGTCGTAGGTGTGAACTCGCAGATCGCGAGCGACGCCGCGCGCACCGAAGGCTCACAGCCGGGCAGCACAGGTGTCGGCTTCGCGATCTCCTCCGACACCGTCGCCCAGGTGATCCGCAAGATCGAGGCCGGCGAAGGCGTCTCCTCCGCATCCGGGACGCAGACCCAGTCCCAGCCAGGTGGCGAAACGCCCTCCGGCGGCGAAACGCAGTCCGGCGGCGAAACGCAGTCGGGTGGCGCGACCCAGTCGCCCTCCGAAGCGGGCGGCTCCGCGGGGACCGAAGCGGAAACCAGGACGCTCACTCCCCGCCGCGGAAGCGAAGAAGAATCCACAGCCCGCTCGCGCGAAGCGCAGGGCGGCGAAGAATCCTCGGGCCAGGAAGAAGGCTCCGCCGGCCAGGGCGGGCAAACGCTGTTCGGCTACTGAGTCTCCCTCTCACCGGGCCGCTGTCGGCCCGGGCCCGGTGATGGGGCGGGCGGCGGGCGCGCGGCGCCCGCCGCCTGCCCCGTTCGCTCCTCAGCCCTTGCTGATGCTGTAGATCGTGCCCGTCTGCCAGTCTCCGAGCAGGAGCGAGCCGTCGGGGGCCAGCACCGCTGCGAGCGGATGCGCGATTCCCGTGACGAAAGGGCTGACGAGACCCGTGTAGCCCGTCGCGGTCCGCGTCAGCGCGACGCGCTGGACCTTCGCCGACTGCCACTCGGTCACCAGCGCGGCGGTCCCGACCGACGCGCCGAGCTGGCCCGTCGCGATCGCGACGCTTCCGACGGCGGCGTGTTTGTCGAGGACGGCGACGGGGTGCGGGACACCGTCGCACACGCTGCCGCCCTGACCCCAGCAGTAGGGGAAGCCCCAGTCCTGGCCTTCGGATATCTGGGCGAGCCAGTCCCCCGGCGTGCGCACGCCGAGGTCGTCGCGCTGGTTGATCGTGGCGAACAGGTCGTCGGTGCCGGGGAAGTACTCGAGTCCGACGGGTGCACGCACCCTTGACGCGTAGAGGCGCAGGTCGCTGCCGTCGGGCAGGAACGAGACGACCGACCCCGACCATTGTGACCGCGGGCTGCAGTGGTCGCATGAGGCGGTGATGCCCATGACGAAGCGTCCGTCGGGTGCCATCACGAGCCCGTTGTTCTCACCGCCCTGCAGCGGTCCGCGCAGGATCTGCGTGTGCTGGGCGAACGTTCGGCCGTTGAACGCGGAGTACTCGTCGACGCGCCCGACGGATGCCACATACAGCCTGCCGTCGTGCCACGCCAGCCCGAGGGGATCGTCAAGGCCCGAGATGACCCTGATCGCGGGGGCGCCGGCGGCGGAGATCAGGTAGACGCCGTCGTGCGTGTGTTCTTCCAGGCCGGCGGCGCTCACCCACAGGCGCCCGCTCGGGTCGATCGTGAACGCGGCTGTGTTGATCGGGCCGTGCGCATAGACGGACGCACGCAGGGTCGAGGGTCCCTTCAGGCCTGCGCCGATCGAGACGAGGGCGGTGGAGGACGCGGAGGAGCCGCAGCCCGCCAGCGCGAGCACCGCGAGCGCGGCCGCGAGCGCTCCGGTGCGGCGGCCGGCCTGGGCCCGCTGGGACATCTGCGGGCCCAGGCGCTCGCCGGCTATGAGGCTGTCACGCCCCCGGCCGGAGGGCCGTACGATGCACCCGACGCGGACCCGGGACCGGGGCCGTTGTAGGCGCCGGACTTGCTTCCGGAGCCCATGTTCGGGCACGGTGTCTTGCCGGTCCCCGTTGACGGAGCGCTCTGCGTCGTGCCCGGCGTCGTGGGCGTCGTGCTCGGCGTCGTCGTGGTGGTGGACGGCGTGGTGCTCGTGCTGGTGCTCGACGGGGCCGCAGCGGCAGCGGCGATGCCGACTGCCGAGCCGCCGACCGCGAGCGCACCGGCTACGATCGTCGCCTTCAGGCGGTTGGATATGTGCATGTTGGTCTGACCTTCCTGTCGAGGGTGTTGCTCGGGACCATCATGCGCGTAGAAGGCTAAGCGCAGGTGTGTCGGTTCGTAGGTGTTCTATAAGAGACGGCGCGCGTGTGCCGGGCCCCTCGGGGCTAGCGAGCGCCGTCGCGGGCCGCAACGAGCTCTAGTTCGATCTTCACACGGTTGCCGAGCAGCGCGCCGCCGGTGTCGAGCTTCTGGTTCCAGGTGAGCCCGAAGTCGGCCCTGTCGATCTCCGCGCGGAGCCTCATCTGGATCCGCTCGGGCTCGCCGGCCGGCGAGGCGAACGGGGCGGCGGTGCCGCGGAGCTGGATCTCGTTCGAGCGGCCGCGCATCTGCAGCGTGCCGTTGATCGCGATCTGCCCCTCGCCGCGGTCCTCGATCCCGGTGGAGGTGAAGCGGATCTCGGGATGGCTGGCGACATCGAAGAAGTCGGGGGACTCGCGCAGGTGCTGATCGCGGACCGCATCGTCCGTCTCTATCGAGGCCGCCACGACGGTGCCCGACGCGGCGGGCACGTCTCCGGTCGAGATCTGCCCCTTGAAGTCGCTGAAGCGGCCGTGGACCTTCGCGAACAGGAAATGCTTGAGCGTGAACTCGACGCTCGAGCGCGCGGTCTCGACCGACCACTCGCCGTCGGGTATCGATCCTGCGCGGGTCGGCGCGTCGGTCAGCGGCATCGGGCCCTCCCGTCTCGGGTGCGTGTCACCGACTCACCCTTCACCGGTGCGGGCGCCGAGCCATCGGTATAGCTCCGACAGTGGAGTAGGTGTTTGGCCACACGCCCGTTCTGGTCGCGCGAGGTCTGGAGCGTCGATGGGCTGGGCGCCGCGATTCGGCGGTTAGGAGCGGCGCGGTTTGGGGAAGGGGTATGTGCGAGGGGCTCTCAGCGCCTGCAAGGAGACGGAGTCGCCCGTCCTCGCACTCCGGTCCTGCATCCCCAAGCCGGCAGCCGGCGCTGAAAGCGACGGTGTTCCGCGCCCCGTCCCAGACCCCCCGTGGACCGGGCGCGGAACCGCCGGATCCGAATGTCAACCGCCGCGCGGCGCGGCGTTCTCGAAGACCGCGGCCATCCCCTGACCCCCGCCGATGCACATCGTCTCCAGCCCGTAGCGCGCGCCCCTGCGACTGAGCTCGCGCAGGAGCGTGGTCATGATCCGCCCTCCCGTCGCGCCGATCGGGTGTCCGAGCGAGATCCCGGAGCCGTGGACGTTGACCCGCTTCAGGCCGTCGGGCAGCTCCCACTCGCGGAGCACCGCCAGTGCCTGCGACGCGAACGCCTCGTTCAGCTCGATCAGGTCCATGTCGTCCATGCTCAGCCCGGCGCGCTGGAGCGCCCTGGCGCTCGAGGGCACCGGTCCGATGCCCATCGTCTCCGGCGCGACACCCGCCACCGCCCAGGAGACCAGGCGCGCGATCGGCTCGAGCCCGAGCTCGCGGGCCCTGTCGGGGTGCGTGATGATGCACACGGCCGCACCGTCGTTCTGGCCGCTGGCGTTGCCGGCGGTCACCGTCGCCTCGGGGTCCGTGCGTCCCATGATCGGCCGCAGCGCCGCGAGTCGCTCGAGTGTGGTGTCCGCCCGCGGATGCTCGTCGAGCTCGATGGTCCGCTCTGCTCCCCTGGCCGCGACGGTCACGGGGACGATCTCCTGGGCGAACGTCCCGTCCTGCTGCGCATGGACCGCCAGGTGGTGTGAGCGCAGGGCGAACTCGTCCTGCTCGGCGCGGCTGATCGAGTACTGCCGGCGAAGGTTCTCGGCGGTTTCGATCATCCCGCCGGGGACCGGGTGCTTGACACCGCCCGCGGTGACCCGCCCGCGGGCGAGCCTGTCGGCGAGGGTCACCCCGCCACCCTTCACGCCCCAGCGCATTCCCGTCGCGTAGAACTCGGCCTGGCTCATGCTCTCCGCGCCGCCTGCGAGCACGAGGTCGCACACCCCGGTCTGCACCTGCATGCACGCGAGCGTTATCGCCTGCAGCCCCGAACCGCATCGCCTGTCGACCTGCAGCCCCGGAACCTCGATCCCCAGGCCCGCGTCGAGCGCGGCGACCCTGCCGAGGGCTGGCGCCTCGCCGTTCGCGTAGCCCTGTCCGAGGATCACGTCCTCGACCGCGTCCGCCGGCAGCGACGTGCGGCTCATGATCTCGCTGATCACGCTCGCCGCGAGCACCGTCACGGGAACGTCGCGGAACACACCACCAAAACCCCCCACGGCCGTCCGCAGCGGTTCGCAGATCACTGCCTCGCGCATGGCCGGGAGCCTTGCACAATCCGACGCCGACAGCAGGGTCGGCGGCCGGCGCGGTACTGTGCAAACCGGTGTCCACCGCCGATCGATCAGAGGTCGACGTCGACCTTCTCGCCGCCTCGCTGCGGGCGGACTCCGAGGATCTCGGGCAGTTCGCCGAGGTGCTCGCGGTGAAGCTCGAGGGAGCCATCCCGGCACAGACCCGCATCGAGCGCCGCCGGTCCGGGCTTCGCGGCCCGAAGAGGGTCAGGAGGATCGAGGTGGTGCTGCCGTCCGAGCGGCTGGAACTGGAGAGCACCGGCGGTTCCCTGCATGCGAGCTGGGCGCGGGTGTCGGGCGGGATCGTGCTCAAACATGAGACCGTCGGCGTGCAGGAGTGGGTGGAGATGCTCAGCAGGGCGCTCGCCGCGGAGGCGCAGCGCAGCCAGGACGCGAGGCTGGCGCTCGGCCGGCTTCTGATCTGAGAGAAATGACCGACCGACCATCGAGAGGCAGGGCACATGGGCTTTCTGAATAAACGCGACGGGGAACAGGATCCGGAGCAGGCACCGCAGCAGGCCGCGCTCTCGCAGGAGCCGGCCGACGGGCCCTCGGCTGCGGCCTACCAGGCGGGCTCGCTCGCGGATGTTCCGGAGGCCGGCCGCGCGCGGATGGAGCGGATGAAGAAGGCGGCGCAGGCGGGCTTCTTCACGAGCGACCTCTCAGCCAACGAGCACCTGCTTGTGCGCCAGGCCGGCTTCGAGCCCCTCGGCCTGGTGCTCGGCAGCTCGATCTACCACATCGGCTTCCAGCAGTCGATGTGGAACCAGAGCCAGGAGATGGGCGTCCTGACGCAGGCGATGTACCACGCCCGCGAGCTCGCGATGACCCGCATGGAGGAGGAGGCCGACCAGCTCGGCGCGGACGGCGTCGTCGGCGTGCGCCTGGAGATCGGCCGCTACGAGTGGGGTGCGGACCTCGCGGAGTTCGTGGCGATCGGCACCGCCGTCAGGCATGTCGAGGGCAAGCTCCACAGGGCCCCCAACGGACGACCGTTCACCAGCGACCTCTCGGGCCAGGACTTCTCGACGATGCTGCGCACCGGCTACCGGCCGGTGGGCCTGGTGATGGGCAACTGCGTCTACCACGTGGCCCACCAGAGCATGCGCCAGGCGTGGAAACAGATCGGGCGCAACCAGGAGATGCCGAACTTCACGCAGGCGCTGTATGAGGCCCGCGAGCTCGCACAGGAGCGGATGCAGGACGAGGCGCAGGAACTGCAGGCACGCGGGATCGTGGGCGCGCGGATCGTCGAGCGCAGCCACGGCTGGGGCTCCCACGTGATCGAGTTCTTCGCGATCGGCACCGCTGTGGTGCCGGCGGAGGATCACATCGCGATCTCAGAGCCGACGCTGGTGGTGGCGCTCACCGACGCGGGCTGAACCGCAGCCCGCTCAGTCCTCGACGGAGAAGCGCACCCGCGCTCGCCCGAAGCGCTCGGCGCTCGCGGTGCCGAGGGCCGCGGCCGGCGTGAGGCAGCCCGCTCCGGCGGGTGTTTCCCCCGCCGCCGCGAGCAGGATCCCCGCCTCGCCGAGCATGCGCGCGGTCGCGAGGTAGCCGGGGTGTCCGTCCGCGTGCACGTGGGCCCTGATCTCGTTGGCGCCGGGCGTGAGCGCGTGCACGCTCATCCGCCAGTGCCAGCCCTCGAGGCGGTCGGGGGACGGGCCGAAGCCCGAGGACGGGCCGACGCGCGCGAGCGCGCCCGCCAGCGGAGCTCTTATCGCAGGTCTTGCGCGGGCGACGCCGCGCAGCCCCATCTGGACGCCAGAGAGGGCTCCCGCGATCGCCCAGCGCACGGGGAGGGTCGCGGCCGCGCCGGTGAGGGACATGCCCTCGCGGTAGCGGAACGGTTCGGCCGGCCTTCCGGAGGCGCTGGCGGCGAGGGCCGCGGTGCGGTGGATGACGGCGGGGTTGATGAACGGGGCGGGCGCCATCGGCGCGATGACCGACCCGTCCTCGCCGCTGCGGGGAGCGAGCCCGATCGGGCTGACCCTGCGCACCGCCGCCGCGACCCCTGCGTCGTTGATCAGGATCGCGGGATCGGTGATCCTGCCGGCGTCCTTCGAGCCCGCGACCGCCGCGAGGCTCTGGAAGGTCCCGCCCGACATGCCGTCGGAGGGTCTCGGCATGCCGCCGGGCGGCGTGACCTGCACCTCGAGGTCGATGCTTGCGAGCCCCTCGCCCCAGCGCTCCCGCGCGGCCTCGGTCGCCATCAGGACGAGCATGTCCGGCGGCAGCGCCTCGAAGCCGCACACCTGGACGATCTTCACGCCCGCGGCGGTGGCCGGGCCGTTGCACTCCTCGATGATCTCGCGTACGAACGTCATCTCGCCCGTGAGGTCCGCGTAGTGCGCTCCGCAGGAGATGCACGCATCGATCACCGGGCGTCCGTACAGCGTGTACGGGCCCACGAGGTCGAGCACAACACGGGCGCGCGATGCCATCGCCTGCAGCGAGGCGGGGTCGGACACGTCGGCGAGGATCGTCTCGGGCGCGCTGACCCCCACCTCGGCGAGGGCATCGCCCAGCCTCGCGCGGTCACGGCCCGCGGCGGCCCATCTCAACTCGCTCTCGCCGGCGCGCTCTGCGAGGTAGGCGGCGACCCGGCGTCCCGTGACGCCGGTGGCGCCGAACACGACGACGTCGATGTCTCGATCGGCCATCGCCCGTGACGATACACCCGGCGCTAGGCCGGGCGCGGGTCCCACAGGCGCGCGATCCGGTCGAACAGGTCGCTCGCCCGCTCGGGCGCCCCCGCCGCCCTGCTGTCGATCTCACGGCGCAGATCCTGCTCGTCGATGGAGCTCGCCGCCAGCTCTCGGCGGGCTCCCTCGATCCACCCCTTCGCGATCTCGCCCGTGACCTCGGGGTGGAACTGCACACCGACGCTCGGTCCCGCCGCGAACGCGAGCGCGACACCTGCCTCGCTGCCGAGATCGCGCGCACCGGGTGGGATGGTGAAGACATCTTCGTGCCAGCGGAACCATGGGCCGGGCGGGATCAGCTCGGGCTCGGGCGAGCGGACGATCGTCCACTGAGGGCTCAGCGCGGGAGCGCGGGAGACCGTCCCGCCGAGGGCGCTCGCGAGCGCCTGCGCCCCGAAGCAGATCCCGAAAACCGGCACCCGAGCGTCGTGCGCTGCGCGTAGGAAAGCGAGCTCCCGCGCGATCCACGGGTCGGAGGATGAGTGCACCGAAGAGTCCGAGCCGAGGCTCACGACGACGTCGGCCTCATCCACCGCTGGCCACCGCTCGATTTCGGGCACGCGCAGCGTGCGCACCCGGTGGCCCCTCGCGCCGGCCCAGTCGCCGAACAGCCCGGCCGGCGCCTGCGGTTCATGCTCGAGCAGCAGGATTCGCAGTGGCCGCTCGCCCGACATGCCGCGGGCGCCCTACGCCGCGAGCTGCCGGCGCAGCCCGCCGAGAGCCTGGTCGCCCACCCTCTTGAACGCGATCGCGAGCAGGGGGTCGGCGAGCTTCAGCGGCCCCTTGAGTTTGAGGTCCGCGTCGTACGTGACGGTGGTGCCGGTCCCGTGTGGCTGGAAGGTGATCCTGTCGAGCGAGACGACGCTCTGGTTCTCCCCGCGGAAGCTCACCGCGCTCGGCGGGTCGAGCTCGACGACGCGGTAGACGAGCGTGTTGCTGCGCCCGAGGAACTTCGCGACGAGCCGGAACTCCGTCCCGTCGGAGACCGGGCCACCGCCGAGGCGCTCGGCCTCCAGCACGCCGGGGTCCCACTCCCTCGCGTTGGAGAAGTCGCTCAGATAGTCAAAGACCTCCTGTGGCCCCTTCTGCGTCTGCACGCTTGCGGTGTAGCGAGCCATCGGATCCTGCCTCCTCGGTTGTCCTCGGGCGGGTCACCCTGTTTATCACTCCTGGGGCCACTCACCGGGATACAGGTCCGCGCGGGCGATGATCACCGCGGAGCCGGCGACCTCGACCCGCTCCAGGCGATCGGCCCCTCCGAGCGCGCGGGCGCGCAGGAGCGAAGGCCGGCCGATCTCCCGGCCCTGGCGTATCTCGATCCACTCCCCGAACCTCGTCCGCCCGTGCCGTGCGAGGTGAACGGCGAGCGGCCCCGCGGCCGAGCCTGTCGCGGGGTCCTCCGCCACCCCGAGCGCGGGCGCGAACATCCGTGTCCGCCATGCCGTCCCAGCGCCAGCGAAGCAGCTGACGCATATCTCGCCGAGCTCGGTGAGCGCACGCAGGTCGGGCCTGAGCCGGGCAACCTCATGCTCATCGGAGAGCTCCACGTAAACGTGCGTGGGGCCGTTCACGTATCTCTCGACGGGCATGCCGCCTGCTCGGGCCCCGAGCGCCGCGAGCAGCTCGGGGCGGTGCTCGTAGGTGCTCCAGGTGGGCAGCGGCTGGCTCATCGTGCCCGAGGGGGCGCTGCCGTTCGCCCCCTCGACTGCGACCTGGACGTCCCCCGCCCCGGTCTCCAGCGTGAGCTCCTCGAGCGCGAGCGCCTGGCCGATGAGCACGCCGGCGCCGAGAACGGGGTGGCCCGCGAACGGGAGCTCGCTCGCGGGCGTGAAGATCCTGATGCGCATGTCGCCGCCGCGCTCGGCCGGCAGGGCGAACACGCTCTCGGAGATGTTCAGCTCGCGTGCGATCGCCTGCATCTGCCCCGCTGGGACCATGCGAGCGTCGGTGAAGACCGCGAGCGGGTTGCCCTGCAGCGGGGTGTCGGTGAACACGTCGAGCAGCACATAGCGCAGCGCCGGCTGTTGCCGGCCCGGCTCGAGCGGGTCGTGAGCGCCGAGCGTCTCGATCGGCTCGGGCACGGCGCTACCCGTGCCCGGTTGCCGGCGGCGAGCAGCGGATGCGCACCCCGCCGACGCTCGCGCTGTCCGCGCCTGCGGGCAGTCCTCCGTCCCGCTCGACGGTGATCTCGCTGATCCCCTCGCCGGCGGCGCCGGGCGCCTGCTCGAACGCGATCCTGCCGCCGTCGAGCGCGAGCACCGGGTCTTCGGCCTCGGGGTGCCTGCCGAGCACCTCGCCCCATCGCGAGGCGCTCGCGGCTGGGTCGGCGACGGCGACGGTGATCCCGCTCAGGCGACCGGGAGCCCCGGCCGGGCCGATGCGGCCGGTCCAGTCGGGCCCGCCCCACCGCCAGCTTCCGTATGGGCTCGAGCGGTCGAGCGAGACGATCGCGCCGCGCATGTCCGCTGGATGCAGGTGGGTCCCGGAGATGTCGGGCAGGTCGATCTGCCAGACGACGCGCACGCCGAGCGCACCGGCGCGCTCACGCGCGCCGTCGAGATCCTCGAGGTCGAAGATCGCCATGTAGCCGCCGTCGCCGCCGTGCCTCTGGAGCCAGCGGCCGGCTGCGGTGCCGGGGCCGGTGGGGCTGATGATCTCCAGGAAGCAGTCGCCGATCGCGAAGACCGCGTTGTGCAGGCCGAACTCGGCGACGTTCGGGTCCCGGAACGGCTCGGGAAGGCCGAGCGTGCGCTGGAGCTCGAGGGCCACGGGCTCGAGCTCGGTCGCCGCGATCACGGCCTGTCGCAACCTGAGACCCCCTGCTCGCCCCGTCATGGCCGGGAAGGCTAACGCGCCGCGCGCGGCCGCACACGCCCGCGGCTGCACCGCCGCCAGCGCCGGCGCGATAATCCGCCGATCGGCGCCGCACCCCAACAACCGGCGAAGCACGAGGGCCTGCGCGCCTGGGCCGAGTCGGCGGCCGGGTTGATCGTCCCGGAGCAGAACCCGGGCGGGATGGTCTACGGCGCGATCATCGTCGGTGCCCTGCTCGCGACAGAGACCGGACTGCACGAGACGTATACCGCGACGGTCGCCGCGACGATCGTCGCGACCCTGCTGTCGTGGCTCGCGCACTCATACGCGGCGGTGCTCGGACGCCGCCTGGAGGGAGGCGAAACCGTTGCCGGCCTTGCGCTGCTGCGGGCTCTCGTCGCCGAACGGGTCCTGCTGCGCGGCACCTACGTGCCGCTGCTGATCCTGCTGGTCGCCTGGGCGGCCGGGCTCTCCGAGAGCACCGGGGTGACGATCGCGATCTGGAGCGTGATCGTCTCGCTCGTCATCTTCGAGCTGATCGCCGGGCTGCGCATGCACTCGACCCTGCGCGAGCTGCTCGTCGACGTCACGGTTGGGCTGACGATGGGGATCGGGATCCTGGTCCTGAAAGTCGTCCTGCACTGACGGTCCCGGAAGGGGCCCGCGCTCAGCTCTTGCGCCGTCGCGAGAGCCGTTCGGCCATGTATGTGAGGACGATCCCGACCAGGACGGAGATGACGATCACGACGATCAGCGGCGCGTGGCCGGAGCCGAAGATCCAGTTCACCTCGACGCTTTCGGTGTTCAGGACCGCGAACAGCGTGACGACGACGGCGAGGACGACGATCGCCCCCGTGCGCGCGTTGTCGCGCGAGCTGCGCCCGGCCGGCTTCTCCGGGTTCGTGGACATGGCCATCTGCTGAGACTAGCGCCCGCGCGCCGCCCCTACTCGGGTTCGCCGCGAGTCAGCTCGGCCTTGATCCAGTCGCAGCTGACCGACAGGTCCTCGACGCCGAGCGCCGCGGCGACGTTGAGCATCATGCCGTAGCGGAAGAACTCGTCCACCCGGTCCGCCTCTGCGCCGGAGAGCTCGCGCGCGAGCTCCACGAGCTCCGCGAAGCGATGGCGCACGCGTGCGCGCACGACCTCGTCGTCGCATGCCGCGTAGGACTGGTGCTGGAGCAGCAGGTAGTCGCGGTCGCTCAGCAGCATCTCGGCGTAGGCGCGGCCCATGGCGCCGAGGACGTCCTCGCTGTCCTGCCACGCGAGCCCGTCGCGGTATTCCTGCGCCGCCTGTTCGAAGATGCCGGCGACCCTTTCGAAGCTGCGCTCGAGCGCGGCGAGGAACAGCTCGCGCTTGTTGGAGAACAGGCTGAAGACATACGGCTGGGCGACCCCGACCCGCCGTGCTATCCGCTCGACCGCGGTCCCGTGCAGCCCGCCGCGGGCGAACTCGTGGACGGCGGCCGATATCAGCTCCTCGCGCCGCTCGGCTGCGGGAACCCGTCTGCGCGCCGGTGCGCCGGCGGCGTGCGTCACCGCCGGCGTCCGCCGGCGCGCACCGCTCACGCGCGCACCTGTCCTGCGGGCTCGGGGATCGCCCGGGCGGGGACGACGCCGGCGGGCCTTGTCTCCTGCTGGGCTGCGCGCGAGGCGGCGCCCGAGCGGAACGGGAACGCGAGCACGACGAGCGCACCCGTTGCGAGGACGCCCACCCCGACCCACAGGGCGGGCCGCAGGCCGGCGACGAAGGTGTGGGGCGAGCCATACCCGCCATGGGCGGTGAACACGCTCGCGAGGACCGCGACCCCCAGCACCCCGCCTATCTCGCGGATCGCGTTGTTGGCGCCCGATGCCTGGCCAGCCTGGCTGGGCCGCACGGCTGACAGGACCGCGTTGGCCGACGGCGCGAACACCAGTGCCATGCCTGCGCCGGCCATGATGAAGGGGATGATCATCTGCGAGTAGGCAACATGGGTGGAGATGAGGCTCGTCAGCCAGGCGAGCGCGCCGGCCTGCAGGCCCAGGCCGGCGAACATGAACGGGCGGCTGCCCAGTCGCTCAGAGAATATCCCTGCGAACGGCGCGACGAGCATCGTCGCCCCGGTCCACACCAGCATCTTCAGCCCGGCCTGCAGCGGCGTGTTGCCGAGCACATCCTGCAGGTACTGGGCGAGGAAGAAGATCGATCCGAACATCCCGAAGTACATCGTCAGCGACGCCACGTTCGTCACCGCGAACGCGCGCCTGGTGAAGAACACCATCGGCAGCATCGGCTCGCGGGCGCGCCGCTCCCACCGGACGAAAAGGCCGATGAGGACGGTCCCAGCGACGAGACTCGTGAGCACCGTTGTGCTGGTCCACCCGAGGGACTGTGCGCGCACGAGGCCGAAGACGATCCCGAACGCTCCGGTGGAGCCGAGCAGCAGACCGGGGATGTCGAGCGACCCGTAGGGACCATGGCTCTCCTGCAGGGCGCGCATGGCCAGCGGGATCAGCACGATTCCGATCGGGACGTTGATCCAGAAGATCCAGTGCCAGGAGATGCCCTGCACGACCGCGCCGCCGACGAGCGGGCCGACGGCCACCGCGATACCGCTGATACCGGACCAGATGCCGATGGCGGCGCCCCGTTTCTCGTCGGGGAAGGCCTCAGCGAGAAGCGTCAGGGTCAGCGGCGTGACCATCGCAGCGCCGGTGCCCTGCACAGCGCGCGCCGCGACCAGGAGGGCCGTGGTGGGCGCGAGGGCGGCTGCCGCGGAGGACGCGGTGAAGAGAGCCATCCCGAGCACGAACATCCGCTTGCGCCCGAAGCGGTCGCCGAGGGCGGCGCCGGTGAGCAGGAGCACGGCGTAGGAGAGCACGTACGCGTTGACCGTCCACTCGAGCGACTGGATCGAGGCGCCGAGTTCGCGGTGGATGGTGGGCAGCGCGACGCTGACGACGAGGTTGTCCAGGACGACCATGAACAGCGCTACCGAGACGATTCCGAGGGTCCACCCCCTGCTGCGTGAGCCGATCATCTGCCCGCTCCTTGCTTAGTAGTGACTAATCAGCATAACTTAGCAGCCGCTAATCAGCTGTCAAGGGGTGGGCGGGGATTCGGGGGCCCGGCGGCGAATACCATGAGCGTGATGAGCAGACTGCGCCCAGCCGCCCTCGCAGCGCTCGCGCTCTCGTGCGGCGCGCTGCTGGCCGCATGCGGGTCCGGCACGAGCACGGTCACGGTGGCATCAGCTCCACCGGACACCGCGAGCACCGCCGCCACCCAGACCGAAGCAACGTCCACGGCGAGCACCGCGGCCAGCACGCCGACGACGACGACCACGGCCACGACCCCCGCGACCACGACGACCGCCAGGACGGCGCCGGAGCCCGCGTTCACCGAACAGGAAACGCACGCCCAGGGCCTCCCCGGCGCGCTCGCGACGGTCCGCTCGCTCGGCTACACGCCGCAGGACGCGTCCGACTACCACTCCGGCCAGACCCTGCGCGTCCTCATCGGGACGCGGTCCAGCAGCGGCTCGGGCCAACTCGCGTTCTTCTTCGTCGGCAACCACTACATCGGCACCGACGTGCGCGTTCCGAGCGCGAGCATCTCAGTCGCCGGCCAGAGCGAAGCAGAAGTGACGATCTCCTACGCGCTCTACCGGAACGGCAATCCGGCCGGCCGCCAGAGCGTGAGCTTCCAGCTCAACAACGGGAAACTGCAGGCTATGGACCCGATCCCTCCGGCGCTGTCCGCGACCGGGACGAGCCGGAACTAGACACCCGCGTGTGTCCGCCGGCGAAGGGTGCCGGTAGTTCGTATCGTGCTAGCCGACGACCGGCACCACGACGAAAGGTGGCACGCATGAGCATGAAGATCGAGGGCAGGGCGCAGGAGATCCTCAAGGACAAGAACTTCTGTCACGTCTCGACGCTGCGACCCGACGGGTCGGTTCACACGGCCCCGGTGTGGGTCGACGTGAGCGACGGGGTCGCGCATCTGAACACCGCGCGCGGGCGTGCGTGGCTGAAGAACCTGGAACGAGACCCGCGTGTGACGCTGACCGTCCAGAACCTCGCCAACCCATACGAGTACGTCGAGGTGCGCGGCCGCGTGAGCGCACTCTCGGACGAGGGAGCGGACTCCGACATCGACGCCCTCGCGAAGAAGTACATGGGCGTGGACGAGTACCCGATGCGCCGGCCCGGCGAACAGCGGGTCATCGTCACGGTCGAGCCCGAGCACCTGTACGTGGCGGGCTGAGCAGGCTCAGCCGCGCCCGATCAGCCGCCGCCACAGCGACGGGGGCCGGGGCTGTGCGCGCAGCCACTCATCGCGCATGACCAGCTGGCCCCTGGAGCGCGCCGCCATCACGCATTCCGTATGGGCGTGGCGGCGGCGAGCGCTGTCCCCTTCGGGGCAGATCAGCATATGCTCGCTCAGAGCAGGCAGATGATGAGAACAGATAGGACAGCGATACGTCGCAGGCTTGCGATTCGCCGCGGGGCGCACAACCCACCATCGGGCGGGGGGAAGACTGCTGGGCATCGCTCCATTCTTGCGCCGCTGGCGGCAACAATCGCCGCAACGGTGGCCGTGGGCGTCGGCGTCGCGCTGGCGAGAGCCGGGAGGGAGCGCAGGTCCGGGCGCACGCCGAGGACCGACGGCAGCCTCGGCCTCGGCCCCGGCGAGCGCCTTGCCGGAGCTCTCAAGCGCATGGCGCTCGGCCAGAGCGAGGACGCGATCGAACAGCTCGAGCACGCGGATGACCCCGGAAGGGCCGTGCACGAGACCCGCAAGGCGCTCAAGCGGCTGCGTGCGCTGGTCCGCGTGCTCGAGGGCGAGCTCGGACGCAAGGCGACCGCGCGTGAGAACGCCGCGCTCGCTCAGACCGGAAGGCTGCTCGCCGAAGCCCGCGACGCCGAGGTGCTGCTCGCCACGCTCGACGCCCTGATCGAGCGCCACCCCGCCAAGCTCGCAGGACGCAAGGGCGTCGCGCGGCTGCGCCGGCACCTCGCGCACGAGCTCGTGCTGGCCCGCAGGCGCACGATCGAGGACCCGCTCACACGGGCGAGGGCGCTCGGGGAGCTGCGCGCGTTCAGGGAGCGCGTGCTGGTCTGGGAGCTGTCCGACCGCCAGGGGATTGCGATCGTGGAGCCCGGTCTGCAGCGCCTCTACACCAACGGACGCGAACGGTGGCAGGACGCCGAGGACGCGCGCGGCGACCGCACGCATGAGATGCACGAGTGGCGCAAGCGCGTGAAGGACCTGCGCTACGTCGCCGAAATGCTCGAGAGCCGCGGTCCCGCACCAACGCGCAAGAACGGCAAGCCCGACCAGCGGCTGCACCAGCTGGCCTCGCGCGCGGACGCACTCGGAGAACTGCTCGGCGACGAGCACGACCTCGCGGTACTGGCCGCGTGGATCAGCGCCAACGCGGGGCGCCGCCCCGTGCGGGCCGGGCGCGGGACCCGTAGGACCCTGCTCGCGCTGATCGCGCGCCGCAGACGCGAGCTGCGCAGGCAGGCGCTGCGGGAGGGCGAACGCCTCTACCGTGCGCGCCCGAAGAAGTTCCTGCGGCGCGTGCGCGCATCCTCGCGCGCCGGCGCGTGAGCGCCCGCGTCAGCTGACGCTGACGACGGTGAGCGTGCGCTTGCCGCGCGGCAGCGAGACCGATGTCTGCTCGCCGGGCTCCTTGCCCAGCAGCGCCACCGCGACGGGGGATTCGGCCGACAGCAGTCCTTCGCGCGGGGCCGCGTCGTGCGAGCTGACGATCCGCCAGGTCTGCTCGCCGCCGTCCTGGTCGCGGACCACCACGGTGCACCCGAAGCTGACCACGCCCGCGCCCTTGCCGGCATCCTCCTCGACGACCACCGCGCCGGCGATCTTCTCGCGCAGCCTGGCGATCTTCGTCTCGAGGTGCGCCTGATCGTTCTTGGCGTCGTGGTACTCGCTGTTCTCCTTCAGGTCCCCCCACTCGCGCGCGGTCTTGATGCGTTCCGCGATCTCGCGCCGCCCCTCGCCTTCGAGCACGTCGAGTTCGGCCTGGAGGGCGCTGAGACCTGCGGCCGTCGTCAGATTGGTGCCCTCGGTCACATCCCAGAGGTTACCCGCTGGGAGCCTGCGGCCCCCGCTGCGCTCAGAAGTACGTGCTGGGCGGCGAGGAGAGCAGCGCGTAGATCTGGGTGATCGCTGCCTGAACGAGAAGCTGGGGGGACGGCGGGCTGCCGGACACGAACAGGTCTCCGGAGAGGCGCAGGTGCGCCCACGCGTAGTTGACGTACGCCTGCGCGAGCCGCGGGCCTGGCGGGTCGTGCGTGACCGAGTCCAGGTACATCAGGTTGCGGAAGTAGACGGCCGGGAAGAACGGGGTTTCCGAGTTGAGCCGTTCGAGCGTGAAGTAGGCGAGCGACGCGGCGGCGGTCCTTCGCGCCTGATAGAGGTAGACGCCGTTGTGCGTCGCCTGGTAGAGCATCGTTCCGGCGCCGATCATCGAGCCCTGGTTGTAGCTCCACAGCATCGGTTCCACTACCCCCGTCGGGCTGATGTGGTCGGAGTACATTTCGTTTGGCTGCAGCAGGCAGTTGCGCACCCATTCGTAGGCCTGCTCGGCGAATTCGAGGTACTGAGCGTTGCCGGTGAGTTTGTAGAGCTGGAGCGCGAGCTCGGCGGCGGGGGCCGTCGTGACGGTGTTGCGTTCGGTGTTCTGCGCGCCGTTGCTGAACGGCAGGCCGCCGGGGCATGCGAGCGCCGGACTCGTCTGCCAGCCCGCCATCTCGAACCGCATGATCGCTTCGGCGCTGGCGAGCACCGGCTGCTTGTGCTCGAGCTTGTAGAGGCGGACGAGCTCGAGCGCGACCCAGTCGTTGTCGTCGTAGTACTTCAGGCCGCCCGGCCCGGTCGGCGGCGCGACGGTGCCGTCGAATGCCGCGAGCGTGCTGGTGTACACGCCTTCTGGTTCTCCGGAGTTGTCGGTGTCCAGATACGCGGCCAGCCCGACGATCCGTTCGTGCAGCTGGCCTCCGAGCGGGACGCCGAGCTTGGGGATGTTCGCCATCGTGACGGTCGCGGCGAGCGCCTGCGAGTACGGCCACAGATACGAGAACGGTTCACCGATGTAGAGCGGCGAGCCGGTGATCTGGTAGCGCTGGCGCATCGCTTCGAAGGCGAGCAGGGCCCGCGCCGGGTTCCCCTTCAACGCGGGCTTGCGCGGCTTCTTGGCGGTCTTCTTCGCGGCGACGCTGGCGCGCGGCAGCACCAGCGACCGCGTGGCGGCCGCCGGATACGGCGAGGGGTGGGGGTGCACGCTCCGCGCCGCCTGCGCGGCCGCGGGTGAGCATGCGAGCGCGACGATCGCGCCTACTGCCGTGATCAGGCGGCGGTGTCTTTGGACGGGGGTCATCGGTCTCGGGCAGCTACAACAGTCGGCGCGCCGATTCGATTTGGTGTAGGGATGTAGCGGGAGCCCGCCGGCCTTCGCCGCCGGGCCGAGCACGCAACGCAGGATAGTGCCACAGCGAGACCGCGACGGTGGGAGCAGACTTGCACTTCGATTACACGACGGTGGGGCACGTGACCATCGACGTCCTGCCCGACGGAACCCGCCGCGCTGGCGGCAGCGCCTTCTACAGCGCCCTGCAGGCGGCGCGCCTGGGGCTGCGGACGCTGATCCTCACGCAGGGGGTCGCGGACGAGATCACGTCGCTGATCGAGCCGTTCACGGGCGGGGTCGACCTTGAGGTTCAGGTCCTCGGGGCGCAGGCGACGACGCGGCTGCAGACATCCGGTCTCGGCCACGAGCGCAAGCAGCGGGTGCTCGCATGGGCAGGCTTCATGCCCGACGGTCTGCGCGTGAGCAGCGAGATCCTGCATCTCGCTCCTGTCGCGCGTGAGAGCCCGTGTGCCTGGACGGGCAGCACAGGCTTTGTCGGTCTCACCCCGCAGGGGCTCGCCCGCACATGGTCGCCAGGAGGCGGAGAGGTGACGCTTGCCGCGGTCCCGCCGGACCTCGCGCGGGTGGCCGGACGCTGCGATGCGGTGGCGCTCAACGTCCACGAGACCGATGCCTGCTCCGGCGTGATCGCGACGGCGAGGCGTGCGGGTGCCCTCATCGCGATCACCGCGCAGGACGATCCGAACAGGCTCCTGCTGCCGGACGGAGCCGACGTCGAGGTGCCCGTCGCCGAGCTCTCACGGCACGTCGACGATCTCGGCGCGGGCGACGTGTACGCGGCCGCTCTGTTCACCTCGCTGTCGGAGGGCGAGGAGCCCCTGCAGGCCGCGCTGTTCGCCAACGCGGCTTCAGCCGTGCGGATGCTCGGCTACGGCGCCGGCGCGATCGGCGACCGTGCGTCCGTGCAAGCCCGGATGCGCAGTGTCGCGGAGCAGGCCGGCTAGCCTTGGCGTGCGGCGCGATCGTTCTCGAGAACGCCGGAGATCTCCTCGATGCTGATCTGATCCGCCAGGCCGCAGGCGCGGACGGCGAGGACGAGGCTTCCCGCGACGGGGGCCACCTGCACAGTGTGGACATCGGCGTGCGGCGCGATCTCCGTGACGACGCTGCGGATCGGCTCGACGAACACCGCGCCCGCCTTGAAGCCGCTGCCGACGAGCCCGACGGGGAACTCGCCGCTCAGGCCCGTCTGGCGCAGGACCGCCGCTATCTGCTCGCCGAGCTCGCGGGCTGCGCGCTCGTACAGCGCCAGCGCTACCGCGTCGCCCGCGTCCGCGAGCCGCTGGGTTTCGACCGCGAGAGCGGCGATCTCGCCCTTCGTGAGCGGCTTGGAGTAGACGCAGGAGACGACCTCCTCGATGGACGCGAGCCCGAAGAAGGCCGGGACGGCGTCGCTGAGGCCCGTCGCCGGCCCGGATGCGTCGCGGTCGCGCAGCGCCGCGCGTATCGACTCCACGCCGAGCCAGTAGCCGGACGCCTCATCGCCCAGGACGTGGCCCCACCCGCCCGAGCGCCACGTGCGCCCACCGGGGCCCACTCCGAAGACATTGGAGCCCGTCCCGGAGATCGCCGCCACACCCGGCCCGGCGCCGGTCGCGGTCGCCCACGCCCCCACGACGTCGTTGACCACAGTCCAGGACTCCGGGCGGCTCTCGCGGACATGGGCCGCGATGGTGTCGGTATTCGTGCTCGCGACCGCGAGGACCGCGGCGCCGAGGTCGTCCTGCTTGATTCCCGCCTGCCCGATCGCCTCGTCAGCGGCGCCCAGGAGGGCACCGACGGCTGCGCGCGCCCCGACGGCGTCCTGGTTGCTGGGGCCGCCGTGGCCGAGGTGGACGGCTCTGTCCTGCAGGTCCAGGACGGCCGCGAGCGTCTTGGTGGCGCCGCCGTCGATTCCCATCACGTACCGCGTGTCGATCCGCTCGCCCGGATGGGCGAGGGACGCGGGAAGCTCCACGAGCGAGGTGCGGTCCATCGGCGGATCCTCTCAGTTCGGGCGACGGTTAGGATCGCCCCGTGCAGGCGAGCGCCAGGTTCCGGGACTATCCGCTGCGCGCCGGAATGTACGAGTCGTTCTACCTGCGCGCCGTCTCGCCCGACGAGCCGGTTGGTGTCTGGATCCGCCACACCGTCCACAAGGCACCCGGTCGGCGCGCTCTGGGTTCGGTGTGGTGCACCGTCTTCGATCCCCGTCGGGGCGAGCCGCTGGCCCGGCGCGAGAGCGGCAGGGAGCTGCGCTCCTCGCCCCAGGGCTGGATCTCGGTCGGCGGGGACTCCGTCATGGGGCCGTCCGGGGCCAGCGGACGGTGCGCGGACACGATCTGGGAGCTGAGCTATGAGGCCGCGGGGCCGGACCTCGCCCATCTCTCCCCCAGCTGGCTCTACCGCGCGCCGCTGCCCAGGACGAAGCTGACGAGCCCGGCGCCGCTCGCGCTCTTCGACGGCACCCTTGCGATCGCCGGCCGAAAGCCGATCGAGCTTCGCTCCTGGCGGGGGATGGTCGGCCACAACTGGGGCTCGGAGCACGCCGCGCGCTGGATCTGGCTTCATGCTGTGGATCTCGTCGATCAGCCCGGTGCCTGGATCGACCTCGCACTGGGCCGGGTCGTGGTCGCCGGGCGCATGACGCCGTGGCTTGCGAGCGGCGCTCTCCATGCCGCCGGGCGCACCATCGGCCTGGGCGGGCTCGCCTCACGCGGTGTGCGCGTCCACGAGGACGCGCACGGCTGCTCTGTCGGGCTGACGGGCCGCGGGGGGCTCTCGGTCGCCGTGCGGGCGGATGTCCCGGAGCACGGCGCGGTGGGCTGGCGCTATCAGGATCCCGCAGGGGGCGAGCACGACGTCCTGAACTGCTCGGTGGCCGAGATGGAGATCGAGCTGAGCGGCGCGGGGGCCAGGAGGGTCGTTCTTCGCACGGCGCACGGAGGCGCCTACGAGCTCGGCACGCTCGCCGGCGAGGCGGGCCAGCCGGCGAGCGCGTTCCCAGCCGGCTGATCGGACCTCGCGGCCGGGGCCGCCGGAACGCACCTGGGCCGGCGGGTTAGCGCCGGCCCAGAGCGGAGGGTCTGGGGCGGGAGAACATCCGCCTCAGAGGGGGAGGAGAGAACGTCAGGTGCTTCCACAATGCCCGCGGTCGCGGAACAGGCCCCAGGTCGGCACCGGTCCCGCCACGCTCGGGGTGTGTGCTGCCCTACGCGTGTGACCCTGATCGAGCATTGTTCAGTTACCTTATCAGGTTTCTTCTCATTGTCAATGCTCCGCCTGGACGGCGGATCGGCTCCCCTGCACCGGGGTCGTCGCCTCCCGCCTGGTGGGCTGCCCTCGCCAGGGCCCTCAGCGCACAAAAAAAGGGGGGAGCGGCCACCTGAGCGGCCTGCTCCCCCCTGCCGGGCCAGGCTCGGCGCCTGGCCCGATGAATCAGAGGCCTAGTTGAAGCCGAGGTTCCCTCTGGGGATTTCCTCGGTGAACGAGCCCTTGTAGTAGCCGAGTTTGGTTTCGGTTTTTTCGAATTCTTCGCACTTACCTTCGCCCACTTCGGTTTTCAGGTGTGTGAATTCGTTGGTGATCACGAGCTTCGTCTGGAAGCCGCTCGGGAACATTTTGAGGTTCGTGTTCGCAACTTCTTCATTCGAGAACGTCGCAGCGGAGTATTCGCCGCCTGGTTTTTTTTCTGCCCTGACTGGAATGACCTGCGGCAGCCAGGAGAGGACGCATTTGGTGCCGACGACCGCAGCTTCGACGGGACCAGGGTTGACGAGGTCGACTTCCGATTCGCTTTCGCCGCCGCTGCCCACGTAGCCGTTGGCGTGGTATTCGAAGTCAAACGGCTGTTTGAACTTGACCTTGAACGGCAGTTTTTCCCTCGAGTGTTCCGGCGTCAGGTAGGTCGTGCAGGCCGTGAACTTGACGGTGTTGTACAGCGTCTCCGAGGACGCGTTGTAAACTTTGCCTTTCACGACGGTCTTTTCGCACGTGAATTTGAACTGGGCAAGCCGGAATTCCTGTTCTTCTTCCGAGCCGCCCTTCAGGCCCACTGGCGTGCCTGGGCTGATGGTCTTGTTGTACTGGCTGGCCGTGAATTCATGGGCCAGCGCCGGGACGGCCGCGACGAACAGCGCACACACCGCTGTCGCTAGCGCACCTATGATCTTGACGCTCCTCATTCTCCGGATCCTCGCTTTCGCGTTTCAGTCTCGATAGCCGCAATGCAGCAGGACTGCTGCCCACCCCGCGGATAAAAATGGGGCTCCCTCCAACTACCCCCGGGATCGCAGGCGAGCATACCATGAGCAGGAGCGCCCCGTCCATCCCCAGAAAACCCCTCAGCGGGGCCGCTGTGGCTTAGAGACGCATTAGGCTCGACGGCGAGAATGGGCCTGCGGCGAGGATATCGCCGACGTCACAGCACATGGACCAACAGACACCAACAAGTTCGGGCGGCGCCGTCTCCGGAGCCGCCGGCCCACGCACGACGGGCTCAGGAGCACGCACTGCGGCTCTGGTGGCCGCTGCGGTCGCGGCCCTCGCCGTCATCGCGGTCGTGCTGGTGGCCGTCCTCGGCGGCGGCTCGAAAACGTCCACCCGTACCGGGACGTCCGCCGCCGCGAGCACCAAGAACGTGGGCACGGAAGGAAGCTCTGGCTCCGGCTCCTCGCGGCCGGCAGGCTCCACGAGCTCCCGCAGCACCCTGGCGCTCGCCGCCGCGTACCTCGGCTCGACTGCGCAGCAGCTGCGCGGCGAGGAGCGGCTCGGCCGCTCGCTCGCCCAGGTCGCCTCCTCGACGCCGGGCAAGTCGACGGCGGCGCTGGAAGCCGCCATCCAGCGCCCGAGGGAAGAACGGATCGCCTCTGAGCTCTCCGGCGGGAAGATCACGAGCTCCGAAGCCCGTGCGCGGATCGCCGCCGCGCGCGCGCGAGTGAAGGCGCTGGTCAACCGCGTGCGAACGGTCGGGATCGCCACCGGAACCGTGCCGATCAGCGCTGCCTACCTCGGGCTCACACTCCACAGGGTGCGCGAAGAGCAGAGGGCAGGGCGTTCACTCGCAGAGATCGCCGGCTCCACCCCCGGACACTCGCCCGCCGCGCTCACCGCCGCGATCATCGCCGCTGAAACCCGGCGTATCGACACGCAGGCGGCGTCCGGTGCGCTCACTCCGGCAGCCAAGAGACAACAGCTCGCTGAACTCGATCTCAGGGTCCGCGGACAGGTGAGCGCGAAGCCTCCAAAGAGCGCCGGCGCAGGCTAGGTTCGTCCGCGCGGAGCGCATAAGGTTCTCGGCGCCGATGAACGCGAACCCCGACAACCCGCATGATTCCCTGCGCTCCGCAGCCCGCAGCTGGCTCGGGCGCCGGCGCAGGTGGCTGAGCGGCGTGCGCGCCAACAGGCGCCGTCGCGTGGCGCGCGCGGCGCTCGACGGTGGGCTCGACGCCGCGCCGCCGGTACCCCCGTGCCCACCGGGCTCGAGCACCGGCCCTCCCGACTTCGTCGGCGTCGGCGTGCAGCGCTGCGGCACGACACGCTGGTTTGACCTGATCGCGGCACACCCCGAGGTGGATCACGCGTTTGGCCCCCGCGAGCTCCACTTCTTCGACCGCTTTCTGATGGGAGGGCACACAGCGGCGGACATCGCGCGCTACCACTCGTACTTTCCGCGACAGCCCGGCCACAAGACCGGCGAGTGGACGCCCCTGTACATCAGCGCGCCCTGGGTTCCGGGCATGCTCGCGGAGTCGGCTCCGGACGCCCGGCTGCTCGTGCTCCTGCGCGATCCTGTCGAGCGCTACCTCTCCGGTATAGAGCTCGATGTCCGCATAGCTGCGAGACGGGGCGCACCACTCAGCCGCTACGCCCCGTTCGAGGCCTACCTGCGCGGCCTCTACCACGAACAGCTGACCAGGCTGCTGAGACACTTCGAGCGCTCGCAGGTGCTGATCCTGCAGTACGAGCGCTGCACCAGCGCACCCCTGCCTGAGCTGCGGCGCACGTTCGAGTTCATCGGGCTGAGCGATCTCGACTTCACGCCGGACATCACGCGCCACCCCGAGCGCCAGCTCGAGAAGCCGTCGATGTCCGCCGACGCACGCAGCGCATACGCGGAGGCATACACCCCCGACGTGCTCAGGCTGGCCGCGGACTTCCCGGAGATAGACCTCGCGCTCTGGCCGAACTTCTCGCACCTCGCCGTGCCTTCCCGCGCGGGCTGACGCCCAAGGGTCCACTGCGGTGCGTTACTGCTCACTCGCGGCAGGTTCCGCGAGGAACCTGCGGGTCTGCTGGATCGCGAGTCGGGTGGCGACGCGCCTGGTGCGATCCGATGCCGGGCGCCGACTGCGCGGCGCGCGGTCGCCTCACGCGGCTGAGCCGGCCTGTCTCTCCTGCGGCGCGTCAAAGACCGGGATCCGGATGGAGACCAGGGTGCCCTGCTCGCCGGAGCTTATGTCCAGCGAGCCGCCCGCGAGCTCGACGCGCTCGCGCATGCCGGCCAGCCCGAACCCCTGACTCGAAGCGCCGGTGTCGAATCCGACGCCGTCGTCCTGGATCTCGATCAGGAGCTCGCCGCCCGACTCGGACATGGAGATCCGAACATTGCGCGCATGCGCGTGCTTGGCGATGTTGCTGAGGGCCTCCTGCACCAGCCGGTAGGCGCTGCTCTCGAGGTTCGGGTCCAGCCGCGGCTGGCCGGACGCGGGCGCGGGCAGATCTAGCTCGGCGGTGATCGTCAGGCCGTTCAGTTCGCGGTGGCGTTCTATCAGCGCCTCCGTCGCGGTCCTGAGGCCGAGTTCGTCCAGGGCGGCGGGCCGCAGCTCCGTGATGATGGCGCGCAGGTTCTCGATCTCGCGCTGAATGTGCTCGACGGCGTCGCGCATTGTCTGCTCGTGTCGTTCCGGGTCGCCCTGGCGCAGCGCGGCGGACAGGAGCAGGCGCAGTGCGCCGAGGCTCTGAAGCGTCTCGTCGTGCAGTTCGCGCGCCCACCGCCGGCGCTCGGCGTCCGCAGCCGCGAGCGACGCCCGCAGGCGCCCGGCCTGCACGCTCTGCGCGAGCGCGACCGCTGTCGCGGCGCTCGCGGCGAACGTGCGCAGCATCTGCTCGTCGGCCTCTTTGAAGGGGTCACCGCCGAGACCGCGATCGAACGCTGCGAGGACGCCGAGCGCCTCACCTCGGTAGACCATCGGCACGAGCAGCGCGGTGTGCGCGTCCTCGACACCGAACTCGCGGGGTGCGATCCTCAGTCTCGAGCTGACATCGGTGATCCGCTCCGCGGTGCGACGCTCAAGCACCTGTCCCGACGTCGAGCCCGCGATCGGCAGCCGCGCGCCGTGCATGTCCTCCGCGTGGCCTGCGCTTGCGTGCACCACGAGATCCTCATCTTCCCGCAGCATGATCACCAGGCTCCTGGCGTTCACGAGCGCGCGGCCCCGCTTGACGATCAGCTCGAGGATCCTCTCGAGCTCAATCTCGCCGCCGATCGCGAGCGCCACGTCATGTGTGGCCTCCAGGCCGCGGAACGCCTGCTCGAACTCCTCGCCGCGCCGCTCGCTGACCTCGTACAGCCTCGCGTTCTCGATCGCGATCCCGGCCCACTCGGCGAGGATCACCGCCGATTCCTCGTCCGCCTCGGTGAAGCTGCCCTCGGCCTTCTCGGCCAGATAGAGGTTGCCCCAGACGGCGCCGCGAATGACGACCGGCACGCCGAGGAAGGTGTGCATCACAGGGTGCCCGAGCGGGAACCCGTAGCTCGATGGGTGCTGGCCAACCTCCGGGAGGCGCAGCGGACTGGGGTTCTGGATCAGCTCGCCGAGAACGCCTCTGCCTCGTGGCAGGTCGCCGATCTCCCTGTGGGTGTCAGCGTCGACCCCGGAGGTCAGGAACTGCGCGAGCTCGGTCCGCCTCTCGTTGAGCACCCCGATGGCCGCGTACCGCGCGCCGGTTATCTCGCGCGCCGTCTCGAGCACGCGGTCAAGGACGACCTCCTGATCGAGCTCGGTGACGAGGGACCGGCCCACCTCCAGCAGGCGCCGGACCCATGGCCCCTCGGGCTGGCTGCTCATGCTTTGCTCTGGGTGAGGTCGATCACGGCTGTGGCTGAATTCTAGACCCACCACTTCGGTGCTTTGCGGCCGGTCGTGCGCGAGGCGCCGCGAGCGTGCTGCGGCTAGTGTGGGTCGTCCATGGACGATGCTGCTGCGAGCGAGAGGCGTGCGCTGAAGATCGAGGTGTGGTCCGACGTCGTTTGCCCGTGGTGCTACATAGGCAAACGACGCCTCGAGAGCGCGCTCGCCGAGCTCGAGCACCCCGAGGATGTCCAGGTGCTGTGGCGCAGCTTCCAGCTCGACCCTTCGTTTCCCAATGGCGTCCGGCGCCCTGTCCTGGAGGTGCTCGCCGAGAAAACGGGCGGCTCGATCGAGCAGGCCCGCGCCATGACCGACCAGTTGGGCGTGCTCGCGGCGCAGGACGGCCTGAACTACGACTTCGAGGGCGCCACGATGGTCAACACGTTCGACGCCCATCGGCTGACACATCTCGCTGCCGCGCATGGGCTCGGCGGGGAGATGCACGAGCGGCTGCTGCGCGCACAGCTCGTGGAGGCGCAGACGCTCGACGACCGCGAGACGCTCGTGGCTCTCGCGGCGGGGGTCGGCGTGCCGGCCGATGAGGCGCGGCGTGTCCTGGAGGGCGACGAGTATGCGCGCGATGTCGAGCAGGACATTCTCGAGGCGCGGGCGCTCGGCGTCTCCGGTGTGCCGTTCTTCGTGCTCGACCGGGCCTACGGTGTCTCGGGCGCCCAGCCGGTCGAGGTCTTTCGCTCCGCCCTGCGCAGCGCGCGCGAGCACGCCGGGTCCGCGGCGCCCTGAACGTCCCGCCCGGGTGCGCTCAGCCGACCAGCTCGGCGAACAGCTCGTCGAGCTTCTGCGCGGCGTCCTCGCAGAGCCCGGTGTGGACCGGCGAGGGCTGGATCATCGTGCTCGACGGCGCGACGAGCAACCCGAAGCGCTCCGACTGCGCCATTGCTGCTAGCGGGCCGATCTCCGGGTCGCCGGCGGCCACGGCGGCCACCCTCTCGAGCTGCGCGAGCACTTCCGATGCGGGGAGGTCCGGGTCCAGCGCGCGGAGCCTGTTCTCGTCGAGCGCGACACGAGCCCCGAGGAAGTCGAGCTGCCGGCAGAAGAGGACGACACCCGCGTTGAAGCTCTCACCGCGCTCGACGCGCGGCACGACGCGGATGATCGCGTAGGAGAACGCTCTACGCGCCGGCGCGTGCATCCTCGGCCTCCTTCACGAACCCGCGCGGGCTCCGCAGTCGCAGCTCCAGATATTCGACGTATGCCTCCATGGGCGTGCCGGCGTACCAGTCGCCGGGCACGAGCGCGCAGATGTCGCGCAGCATCTCGGAGTCGACCCTCGGTGCGAGGCGCTCGTCGGCCTCGGCGATCGATCCGGCGTCCGCGAGCAGCACGTGCTGTGCGATCTGCGGGAACTGGCGCCCGGCGTGCTCCTCGGGGCGCAGGCCGCCGTGCTGCAGGTAGAGGGCCGCGCCGTGGTCGATGAGCCAGAGCTTCTCATGCCAGATCAGGAGGTTGGGATTGCGTGGCGTTCGATCAACGTTGGTGGTGAGCGCGTCCAGCCAGATGATGTCCGCCGCGAGCTCCGGATCGACCCTCCAGCCGCCCGCGGGCGGGTAGGCGCCGGCGCCGGGGAGGAAGTCGACTCCGAGGTTCTCCCCGGGACTCGCGATCAGCAGCTCCTGGATCTCGGGGTCGGGCTCGGCTGCTCCGAGCGCCGGGTCGACCTCAACGATCACCTGCTCGGGGACCGGGAGGCCGATCGCCCTCGCGAGCTCTCCGACGATCACCTCCGCCAGGAGCGCGCGGGTGCCCTGGCCGGCGCCGGTGAACTTCACGACATACAGGCCGTCGTCGTCCGCCTCGAGCAGACCCGGCAGCGAGCCGCCCTCGCGCAGCGGGGTGACATAGCGGGTGGCCGTCACGGTCCTGAGCTCCTCGGCGGCGGGCATCCGTGGACCCTATCGCCGGGGATGAAGGTCCTCCCGCGAAGGCGCGTTCTCGCTGACCGCGTCGACGGCCTCCTGCACGGTGGGGAAGAAATGGGTGAGAGCCGGGTCCACGATGACGCTCCTGATGAGATCGCGCACCTGGCCGACGCCGCGCGCGAGGCGCAGCTCCACCCGCCTGGCGCGCAGATCATCAGCGAGGGCAGCGAGCATGCGCGCCGCCGTGACGTCCACGAACGGGACCGTGGCCGCGTCGATCACCACGGCGGTGATGCCCTCCTGCGCGGCGGCGGCCATGATGCGGGCTCGCACAGCATCTGCGTTCGCGAAGTACAGGGCGCTCTCGACACGCAGGACCGCGACGTGCGCCGGAGGCTCGTTCTCCGGGTGGCGGTCGATGTCGCTGTAGTGGCCCTCGGGGCCCGGCTCGCGGCCGAGCGTCGCGATGTACGCGGCCGCGAGGCCCGGTAGACCAGCAGGATCAGCGGACACCGATGCCGATGAACAGCCCCGGCAGCGTGTCGAACACGGTCACGCCCAGCAGCGCCGCGACCGCCGCGATGAAGTCCGGGCGCGCGGCGAGGCCGAACTGGACGCCGAGGCGCTCGGTGTAGGCGCGGTACAGCGCGATCAGCGCTCGGAAGTCGACCAGCTCGACCACCGCCGCGATCACGATCGCCGCGAGCGTCGCGTCGGGCAGTTCTTCAAACAGGCCCGTCAGCAACAGCAGGGTCAGGACCGTCAGCGCGGCGGCGAGCAGTCCCGAGACCTGGGTGCGCGCGCCGGCCGAGACGTTGACGGCCGTCTTCGAACGCCGCCGTTGACGACCATCCCGGCGGAGAGGCCGGCCGCGACATTGGCAGCGCCGAGGCCAGCAGCTCCCGGTTGGCGTCGATCTCGTAGCGATCGCGCGCGCGTAGGTCTTGGCGGCTCCGAGGCCCTCCGCGAAGCCGACGAGCATGACGCCCGACGCCGCCGGCCGACAGCGCACCGAAGTCGCGGCAGCTGACGTCCGGCACGCCGAACGGCGGCAGCCCCCGCGGGATGTGGCCGACGACCGCGACGCCGTGGTGCTTCAAGGTCAGCAGCACTCACCGCGAGCGATGCCGACGATGACGGCGACGAGCGAGCCCGGCACCGCGGGAGCGGCGGCGCAGTCCGAGGACGAGCGCGAACGAGAGCGACTCCGATCGAGCAGCGTCGGCCAGTTGGTGCTCGGAAGGTGCGTGATCACGTGCCACAGCTTCTGGAAGAAATCGCCGCTGCCCTTGCTGACACCGAACAGGTCCGGCAGCTGTCCGACGATGATCGTCAGCGCGATCCCGACGATGAAGCCCTTGAGCACCGGCGCCGAGATGAAGTTCGCGATGAACCCGAAGCGCAGCAGGCCGGCGATCAGCGCGACGATCCCGGTGCTGATCGCCAGCGCCGCGGTCATCGCGACGAACGCGCGCTGCCGCCGCGGGCACGAGCACGCGACCGTGCCGGCCGACAGCGCCGCGGTCGCCGACATCGGCGCGGTCACCAGATGGCGCGAGCTGGCGAACATCGCGTAGAGGATCAGCGCCCCGGGGGCGGCGTACAGGCCGACGACCGGCGAGACGCCGGCGATCTCCGCGTAGGCCAGCACCTCCGGGACGAGCACCGCCCAGACCGTGAGACCGGCGATCAGGTCCCCGCGCAGGGCTGCGCGCTGGTAGGGCCGCAGCGAGGGAAACAGCCACCCCATCGGCGTCAGACTAGATGCACGTCCCACGGACCGCTCGTGCCCGTGGCGCCGCCGACGGTGAGAGACTGCCACGCATCGGCCAGGCGATCGGACAGGTCCTCTCGCTCGCGGTCGGTGTGGCTCTCAGCCCGGTGCCGGTAATCGCGGTCGTGCTGATGCTCACCACGCCGAGCGCCCGCACCAACGGCCCCGCCTTCATCGCGGGCTGGATTCTCGGGGTGGCGGGCGCCGGCACCATCCTGCTGCTGCTGGCCGGGGGCGCGCAGGCGAGCACAAGGGGCGCGCCCGAGGAATGGGTGAGCTTCCTGAAGATCGGTCTCGGCGTGCTGCTGCTCGTGATCGCGGCACGCCAGTGGCGCGCGCGTCCGCGAGCCGGGGAGGAGCCCGAGATGCCCTCGTGGATGAAGACCATCGACACGTTCGGGGCGCCGAAGGCCGCCGGCACAGGGGTGCTCCTCTCGGCGGCGAACCCGAAGAACCTGATCCTCATCGCGGGTGCCGCGGCGGCGATCGCACAGACCGGGACCAGCAGCAGCGGTCAGGCTGTCGCACTCGCCGTCTTCGTCGTGATCGCCACCGTCGGCCCCGGCATCCCGGTCGGCATCTACTTCCTGATGCGCGACCGGGCCGCGGAGATCCTCGAGGGACTGCGGGGCTGGATGGCCCGCGGGAACAACACGATCATGGCCGTGATCTGCATCATCATCGCGGCGAAACTGATCGGCGACGCGATCAGCTCTCTGTCCGCGTAGCGCGCGCTCGGCGACAGGACAGGGGCGGGCGAACCGCCGAAACAACACACGACCTGGCCGGCGAGGGGAGGAACCGGCCAGGTCGGGTTGTTTGCTCTGCCAGCAACTGCACAGTCCCAAAGGCGACTTCTGCTGACAGCTAGAGGATCGGCCTGGCTCGGCGCGGTCCTCGCAGTAGTGCCCCGCGGACCGCGGAAGGGGACTACGGCCGACGGATGGCGTGCAACTGCTGCCCGGTGTTCGGGATGACGCCCGCCGGTCAGTGGCTCGTCGCCTGCGCAGGCCTCCTCACGGCTGAGCTCTCAATGGCGCTCTGGGTGTAGCGCGCAGCGATCAGACAGGCGATCAGCCCCAGCAGCCTCCTGAGCGATGCCTCTGGCAGCCTGCGCTGCAGGCGCGCTCCCGTGTAGCTGCCGAGAAATCCCCCGAGGCCCATCGCGATCCCGAGTATCCACTCCGGGGCCACACTCCCGCCGTGGGTCAGCTCGAGCACCTGGAAGGTGGCGACGCCGGCGATCGAGGTCAGGAACGTCGCAAGGAGCGTCGCCGGGGCCACCTCGTAAGCGGAGAAACCGGACGCGATCAGGATCGGCGCAAGAAGCGAACCGCCCCCGATCCCGTAGATGCCTCCGACCACACCCACGATCAGCGCCAGGAAGCAGATCAGCCGTCTACCGCGCCCGGATGGCCGGGGACGCTCGCGCGGCAGCCGCTGCGCACCCAGCAGCAGCCAGACACCGAGCGGCATCAGCACCCCCGCGGCGATGAACTCGAAGGCCCGGCCGCCGGAGAGGTACTCGACACGGATGACCGCACCCAAGACGACGCCCGGAAGCGTACCGGCGACGAGTAGAGCCCCAAGCGGGCTGAAGAGGCGGCGCTCGTGCCAGAAGCGCAGGAGCCCACCGGGCACCGAGATGACGTTGAAGACGAGGTTCGTGGGCGTGACCGCCAGGCTGGGCACGCGAAGCACACTCACCTGGACCGGCAGGAGCAGAACCGCGCCAGAGACGCCCGCGGGCGTGGTGATCAGCGCGATCAGAAACCCGCACGCCGCCCCGGCTGGCCATTGCCAAGTCATTCAGTGAACTTTACCTGGCGACGCGACGGCGGGGAGCCCGCCATATGCATAACCATTTGGTTTGGTATTGTTCTCGCCGTGCTGACGCCCCTGCCGGTGATCTCCCAACGCGAGCGACAGGCCGGCGGGTGCTGCACACCGTTCGTGGAGCCGGACCTCTCGGCCGATGACGCCGCCGACCTGGCGACCACGACGAAGGCCCTGGCCGACCCGACGCGCCTGCGGATCATCGACACGGTGCGCAAGGCCTCCCCCGAGGCCGTGTGCCAGTGCGAGCTGCTGCCGCTCTTCCAGATGTCCCAGCCGGCGCTCTCCAAGCATCTGAAGATCCTCGTTGCCGCGGGCCTGATCGGCACCGAGCGGCGCGGCCTCTGGGCCTATTACTACGACAAGCCCGACGGGCTGAAGGGGCTGGACATATGGCTGAGCTAGATGCGGCAACCACACGCGAGGAGTTCGATGCGGAGCAGAGGACCGGCTGCTGCGGGGGCGGCGAGACGCGAGCACCCGCACAGGACGTGCGCGAGGAGGTCCGCAGGCGATACGCGGCGGCCGCGACCGAGGTCGCTGGCTCGAGCTCGACGTGCTGTGGCCCCGGCCAGGCGCTCGACGCCGGCGGCGAGGTGTTCGGCGCCGCGCTGTATGCGGCGAGCGACCACGCGCAGCTTCCTGACACCGCGACGCTCGCTTCACTGGGCTGCGGCAACCCGACCGCCGTGGCGGAGCTGAACGAGGGCGAGACTGTGCTGGACCTGGGCTCAGGCGGCGGTATCGACGTGCTGCTCTCGGCGCGCCGCGTCGGCCCGACGGGAGTCGCGCACGGCCTCGACATGACCGACGAGATGCTCCACCTAGCTCGCTCGAGCGCGGCCAAGGCCGGCGTTGAGAACGCGGTGTTCCACAAGGGCTTCATCGAGGCGATCCCTCTCAAGGACGCGAGCGTTGACGTGGTGATCTCCAACTGCGTGATCAATCTGTCCGGCGACAAGCCGGCGGTGATCAGGGAGATCGCCCGTGTCCTGAGGCCCGGGGGGCGCCTCGCGGTCTCGGATGTGATCGCCGACGAGGACATGGACGAGAGGACGCGGCAGGACATGCAGAAGTGGACCGGCTGCATCGCGGGAGCACTGACGCGCCGCGACTTTCAGAGCGCCCTGCAGGACGCCGGGCTCATCGACGTGGAGATACGTCAGACGCACCGCGTTCATGAGCAGGCTGCGTCGGCCATCATCCGCGCGCGCAAGCCAACCCCCACCGTCGCGTGAGCGAACACGGCCAGGTGCACCTGCACGACCCGCAGACCCTCTACAGGCACTGGGAGGAGAGCCAGTGGAGCCCCTGGGACATCGACCTGGCGCGCGATCGCGATCAGTGGGCGAGCATGCAGGACCGCACGCTCCTCTCGTTCGTGCTCGGCTCCCTGATGGTTGCCGAGGAGCGAATCACGACGAAGTTCTCGGGACTTGTGGGAGCCGACGGTAGCGAGGAGGAAGTCACCTTCCTCGCCACCCAGCAGGTCGACGAGGCGAGACACATGCAGTTCTACGCACGCTTCCAGGACGAGGTAGTCTCCGAGCCCGCGCTCATCGCCGCGCACGTCGAGCGCGCAAGGGCGCAGGTGTCGCCGGCGTTTCGGACCATCTTCGACGAGAAGCTCGTCGCCGCCAACCAGCGGCTGCTCGCTGACCCGGGCGACGCGCGCGCCAAGGTCGCCTTCGTAACGATCTATCACCTGACCCTTGAGGCGACCCTCGGTCTCACCACATTCGAGTTCTCAACCCGGTTCATGCAGCGAGAGGGGCTCCTACCTGGGTTCTTCGCGGGCTACAGCAAGATCCACCACGACGAGCACCGGCACATCGGCTACGGGATCTGGTTCTTGCGCCGGGCGGTGTCGGAGCACCCGGAGGCGGGCGACGTCGTCCGCGACACGCTGCGGGACCTGCTCCCCTCTGTGGCGGAGTCCCTGACGCCGCCGGCGGGCGCCGACCCCTCGATGCTCGGGGCGTCGGCCGAGGACATCCGGTCGTTCGCGCTCGGCGGCCTGCAGCGCAGGCTCGACATCATCGGTGTTCCCCTACAGACGCTGTGAGCGACCGCCCGCCCCTGCCCCGCCGCGCGAGCGCCGAGGCCCTCGGCGCCTTCGCCCTCGTGTTCGCGGGGTGCGGCGCGATCGTCACCAACGCCGAACGGGCCGGGAGCCTGGGGACGGTCGGTGTCAGCCTCGTATTCGGTCTGGTGATCCTCGCCGGTATCGCTGCGTTCGGGCACATCTCGGGTGCGCACTTCAACCCCGCGGTGACCACCAGCTTCTATCTGACACGGCACCTGCCGGCGCGCGACGCGGCGACATATATCGCGGCGCAGCTGGCCGGCGCGACCGCGGCCGCGCTTCTCCTCTGGCTCATCTGGCCGGGGAAGCCCGCGGATCTCGGGGCGACCGTTCCCACGATCGCGGTGGGCCGTGCGGTCCTCGTCGAGTCCGTGATGAGCGCGTTGCTGATGCTCGTGATCATCAGCGTGGCAACCGACACCCGTGCCGCGGGTGCCCCGGCGGCGATCGCGATCGGCGCGACGATCGCTCTCGACGCCCTGTTCGGCGGCCCGCTCACGGGCGCGTCCATGAACCCCGCGCGCTCGTTCGCGCCAGCGCTCGTCTCGGGCCAGTGGAAGGACTTCTGGGTGTACCTCGCGGGACCGCTGATCGGTGCGCCGCTCGGCGCGTTCGCCTACCAGTTCGTGCGTGGTGAGCAGCCTCGTCTCCCCGATGCGCTCACGCCGGCGAGCGAGGGCTGATGGCACGGGTCCTGTTCGTCTGTCTCCACAACGCGGGCCGCTCGCAGATGAGCGCCGCGCTGCTGGACGCCCAGGCGCAGGGCACGCACAGCTCGCTCTCGGCGGGCACGGCGCCTGGCGAGCGTGTCCACCCGGAGGTGGTCGACGTGATGCGCGAGATAGGCATCGACCTGTCCTCACGCCGTCCGCAGCTGCTCACCCAGGAGCTCGCCGAACAGGCCGACGTCGTCGTGACGATGGGCTGCGGCGACGCGTGCCCCTACATTCCCGGCAAGCGCTTCATCGACTGGGAGCTCCCGGACCCCAAGGGCAGGCCGATCGCGCAGGTGCGGGCGATCCGCGATGACATCGCCGGCCGCGTTCGCGACCTCGTCGACGAGCTCGACGCCGCCGGCTGACCACGACCACTGCTCCGGGCGGTCAGCCGACGCGCTCGATCGGCGGGAGCTCGTAGGTCCCGTCGAAGACCGCGTCGCCGGGCTCGTACAGGCGCAGGATGGGCCTGAACGGTCCGGGAGGCGTGGGCAGCCAGTTGGCTCGCGCCTCGGCGCTCGCGGGCTGCTCACGCTGCATCGTGATCGTCAGCGAGCCGTCGTCGGCGTAGCGCAGGCCCGGTGTCCGGTCTCCGATCGAGTAGCGGCCGATCGGGTTCTCCACGAGGTAGTAGTCCGGGAGGTCTTACATCGTGATCGACCAGAACGCGCGGACGGGCGGCAGCTCGGAGAAGCGCATCTCGTAGCGCGCTGCGCCGTCGAGCGGGCGCCCGGCGCCGTCGTCATAGGTCATCGCGTACGCGGCCTCGTATCCGTGGTTGCCCCACAGGCCGCCGCGGGCGCTGAGCGCGCGCACGAGATACCTGAGATTCGAGTCCGGGAGCTTCCAGCGGCTGTCGTCGAGAGCCCCGACCTCGAAGAAGTCGAGGTTGTAGTCGAACACGTGATACGTCAGTTTCCAGCCGTTCACCTCGGGGCTCCCGCCCTGCTGGAGCGCGTCCTCCATCTGCTTTTCGGCCGCTGCCCACCCGGCAACGAGCGCTTGCGCGAGCCCGCCGCCTGCGGCGGCGTACGGCGTATCCGTGTCGAGCAGCCCGAGCGGGGCGAAGCGCTGCTGGTAGGCGATGTCTCGCTCAGCCGGGGGGAAGGCCTGAATCCACAGGCGCATCTGCTCGAACGCCACCAGATCCCGAGCCACCGCGGGGTCGGCGAGCGGGAGTCCGGCGCCGGCGCCCTCAGGGGGCGTCAGCACCAGCCGCGACTGCAGGTCGGCGACGGCGGCCAGGTCATCCTCGCCGTCCACCGCCCAGCGGCCGACGATCGTGGCCAGGCTGGTGGGGAAGCGGATGACCGTCTCGCCCGCGGCGGGCGAACCATCCCAGCCGGGCGCGACGAGCAGGTAGCTGCCGGCGGCTGTGCCGGTGGCGCGATGCCCGATGTAAGCGAAGTTGTTCGTCCACGCGTCCACGAACTGCAGGACGTAGTAGCGGCCGGATGTGTCGGGGACCTGGAGGCGGACGGGCCCGCCGCTCACGTCGACCTGCGCGATCGAATAGACCGTGTCGTTGTTGATGGACACGAACGTGTCCGCCGGACCGGCGAGGTCCGTTGCGTGGCTGAACGCGTTGAACGGCGCCGCGCCGAGGCTGCCGATGCCCTCGCGGGTGAAGCGCGCGACCTGCTGGAGGTCGAACAGCAGGGGAAACCCGTAGAGGAAGGCCTCGGCGGCGAGCGCGACCCGGTCGTCGTCGATCATCGCGCCGAACGTTGGCCGACGATGTGGCGCTCAGCCACTGTCTGCTCAGCCACCGCGCCGCTCCTCGGCGAGGCGCTCCGCCGTCGCCCGCGCCGCGTCGAGGTCTTCATCGCCCGTGACCATCTGGACGGCGCCGCCGGACCACAGGATCACGAGTGCGAAGCGCAGGGTCGGTTCGTCCGCGCTGTCCGGGTCGCGGCTGCGGTTCATGAAGACGCACAGGACCACCCCGTTGCCGCAGTCGCGGATGTCCTCGGTCTGGATCTCGAAGGCCTCGTAGACCGACGTCCAGCGTTCGATGAACCGCGTGATGGCCGGTCTGCCCTCGAAGGTCGTGTCCAGCACCTCGGAGACCCAGGTCGCATTTGGCGCGAACACGCTGAGCGCACTGTCGAGGTCTCCGCGGTCCACGTCATCAAAGACGCGTCGCGTCAGCTCGACAAGATCGGGGTTCGCGGGCTCCTCAGACATGGCATCGCTCCTCGGTCGGACGGGGCAAGTAAATAGCGGCGCTCAGCCGGCTAGGGTCATGGGATCGGGGTGCTGGGAGATGAGATCTGTCTGCGGATGTGCCGGACGAGGTCTCCCCTGGGAGGGTAAGGCTTCGTGGCCGCGCGTTTCGGCCGGCCTCACGTGCGGTCCCTGAGGCGGACGGCTGCCGGGAGGATCCGGGTCCCTCTGTCGGCACCGCACAACCAGTGTTTGAGCCACCCACACGCTTCGGTTCAGTCGCTTGACCACGGCGGGGAGTTCGGCGCTGACCGCCGACAGCGGAACCTGCCGGGACCGGCGAGGGCAAGCCCGCGCCGACCTGAGCACGCGGCTGCCCGGAGCACCGAGCAATTCATCTGCGCGCGCGGGGCGCCAGCACTTCGTGGCGCCCGCGACGGCCAACCTGAGCGAGGCGCGAGGCGCCTCGCTCAGACCGTCAGCGCGTCCCGGTCAGGACTGGCCTAGGAGCATTTGAGGGTTTCGTAGGCGGTTTTGTAGCTCGTGGCAAGCCCGGCTATCGCAGCCTTGACCTCAGGCTCGGACTGCTTCAGGACAGCTTCGGCGCCACCTGATTTCGCGGCCGAGATCACACCTGTGGCGAGAGCTGCGAGCTCGGTCTTGAGCGTGCTCTGAGCGCTTTCCACCGGAGCCTTGCTCGCCGCGGGCAGATTCGCCGCGGATTCTTTGATCTTGCCGGCTGCCGTCTGCATCGCTTCGGCGGCGTCTTTGAGTTCTTCCGGGGCCTTCGAGGAGATCGACAGGCTGGACAGCTTGGTCAGCTGCGCCTGGATTTCCTTCGTCGACGAGCAGACCTGCGCCGTCGCCTTTTCTTCGGCGGATTCGCCGCAACCGGCGAGCCCGATCGCACCGAGCGCGATCACGGTCATTAGCGCCGCTGGCCTGGTAAAGGTCTTGAACACAGGGTCTCTCCTTCATCGAATAGGACGTCACGGCGGGCATCACCGTGGGCTGGCGCTGAAGAGGTTAACCGGCGCAGCGGCAGCCAATCCGGCCGCGCCCGCCGGGACACCCGGGAACGCATCCGTACTCGGCCGCATCGAGCGTGGCCACGGACACGCGACGGTCGCCGACATGACTTCTCCTGGCCCCGCTCACGGCGAAGGCGTGGACCGCGGCGCCTCGGACTGCCCCCCGTCAAAGCTCCATATGGACGGCATCGCGATCACGCCGATCGTGATCAGAAGGAAGATGCCCCCCGCGGCGTAGAGGGTCGTCGAGACGCCTATGGCTGCGGCGATCGGGCCGGCCAGCGCGAGCCCGACCGGCTGGAGGGCATATGAGCCCACGGCGTCCCAGGACGTGACCCGCGAGAGCTCCTCTGCCGGGACGCTCCTCTGCATCGCCGTGAACCACACCGCATTGAAGAAAGACCCTGTCACGCCCTCGATGACGGAGGTGAGGATTATGAGCCACAGGGCGGCGTGCGCGCCCAGCAGGAGCAGCGTCAGCGGTACGCCGAACAGGCTGATGACGAACGCGGCCCTCAGCGGATGGGCGGGCCTCCAGCGCAATGCGAGAAAGCCTCCGGCTAGCGCGCCGACGCCCATCGCGGCGCTGATCGCCGCCCAGGCACCCGGTCCTCCCAGGGACTTTTCGGCAACCTCCGGGCCGAGCACCCTGAACGTGCTGAAGCCGAACGCGAACATCAGCGTGAAATAGCCGACGCTGACCAGCAGCCAGCGCCTGGAGCTGAAGGCTTTCCAGCCCGCGCGCAGCTCCGAGATCACGCTCGTCGTGCGCTCGCGGGCGACCTGCACGGCGGAGTCGACACGGAGCACTGCGAGAAAGGCCGCGCTGAGGAGGAACGTCGCCGCGTCGACGGCCAGCCCCCATCCCGCTCCGACCCCGACGACGATCACCCCGGCCACGGCAGGCCCGAGGATCGACGTCGCATTTTCGCTCAGACCGAGCAGCGCGTTAGCAGGCTGCAGTTCCTCGGCGGCGACGACCTGCGGCACGAGCCCGTTCGCTGCCGGCGTGAAGAACCCGTCCGCCATTCCGTAGAGCGCCTGCAGGGCTGCGAGCTGCCAGATGCGGGCGCTCCCGTCGAGGATCAGCACTGCGCTGGCTCCCTGGGTGGCGAAGCGCACCAGGTCCGAGGCGAGCATCACCCGCTGGCGCGGAAGGCGGTCTGCCCAGACCCCGCCCAGAAGCACGAACAGCACGAGCGGCACCGTCTGGGCCGCGAGCACGATCCCGAGGTCGCTCACGGACCCCGTGAGGTGCAGGACGGCGAACGTCAGCGCGACAGGGACGAGTCTGTCGCCGAATGACGACACCGCCCTTCCGGCGAACAGGAGCCGGAATGGACGTGTCCGGAGCGGACCTTGGTTCACCTGCGCAGACTAGCCCTGCTTCGGCGGCCCGTATCCCTAGCCTCAAGTGGCTTGCTCCTGCGGGGTCGCCTCGGCGCCAGCATGGCGCCGAGGGTAAGGGTCAGGAGGCGTATCACGCAAGCGGGGCCGAGCTGGCGCTCCTCGTGCCCGGCGCACAGGAGCATCCACTCGATCGGCGCTGCCGCGCTCGCCTGGACTCGACTCGCAGGGAGCACGAACGACGTGCCCCCGGGTGGTGAGGTGGTGGTGTCGCTCCCGGCGCTGCGAGCGCCACCTTGGGCTCGCCGGCTGCGAGCAACGGTTACCCTCTGCCGTGCCCCAGCGAGGCAAACTCACGGTGTCTGCTGCGATTCTGAGTGCGCCCGAGAGGATTCGAACCTCTGACCTTCGGTTCCGTAGACCGACGCTCTATCCAGCTGAGCTACGGGCGCAAGGGGACGTAGTCTAGTGGCCGCTCGGGGCCCCGGAGCCTGCGGGGTCCGTGAGCCTGCCGCGGATCGCAGGCGCGACGACCGTGCCGAGGAGCTCGACCGCCCGCATCACGTTGGGGTGAGGCATCGTCCCGACGCTGAGGTGCAGCAGGACCCTGTCCGCTCCGAGCTCGTCGTGGACGTACATGAGCTTCTGCGGCGACCTCCTGCGGGCCTCCGATCGCCAGCGAGCCCTCGGGCGCTCTCAGCGCGTCGAAGTGCGCGGGCGTCATCGGCGGCCAGCCGCGCTCACGGCCGATCTGGCTCATCGCCTGCGCATACGGCCCGTAGAAGACGTCGATGGCCTCGCGTGTGCTGTCGGCGATGAAGCCGTGCAGGTGGACGGCGAGCGGCAGGCTCTGCGGGTCGTGGCCGGCGTGCGCGGCCGCGTCGCGGTAGAGCTTGACCAGCGGCGCGAAGCGGGCCGGGGCGCCGCCGATGATCGCGAGCGCGAGCGGCAGGCCGAGCATCCCCGCGCGAGCCACGGACTGAGGGGTGCCGCCCACCGCGATCCATACCGGAAGGGGGTCCTGCAGGGGACGCGGGTAGACGCCGATGTCAGTCAGGGCGGCCCTGTGGCGACCGGACCAGGTGACGCGCTCGGCATCCCGCAGCGCGAGCAGCAGCTCGAGCTTCTCGGCGAACAGCTCGTCGTAGTCGTCGAGGTCGTATCCGAACAGCGGGAAGGACTCGATGAAGGAACCTCGCCCGGCCATGATCTCCGCGCGTCCCTTTGAGAGCAGGTCCAGGGTCGCGAACTGCTGGAAGACCCGCACCGGGTCGTCTGAGCTGAGGACCGTCACGGCGCTGCTGAGACGGATACGCTCGGTCCTCGCGGCTATCGCGGCGAGCACGACCGCCGGGCTGGAGGAGGCGAAGTCGGGCCGGTGATGCTCGCCGACGGCGTAGACGTCGAGGCCGAGGGTGTCGGCCAGCACCGCCTCCTCGACCACCTCGAGAAGCCGCTCGCCCGCCGTGGGCGGCTTGATCCCCGCCGCGCCGCCTGTCAGCTCGGCGAACGTCGAAATGCCGAGTTCCACGCCTAGCCGGTGAAGTTGGGGACGTGCGGTTCCGGTGTGGTGCCGCGGTTCTTGACGTGCACGGTCGCGTACGACTCGTCGCCTGTGAAGGACGGGTCTGGTGTCGACGTTCCCACGAACGCGCCGTTGACGAAGGTGCCCGCCACGTTCGGGATCATGACGATCTCTATGTGCGCCGCGGTGCCGGGAGCGAGCTCTCCGAGCATGCAGGAGACGGGCTGTGTCTGGGTGCATGTTCCCTGGCTCGGATGCGCGTGCACGAGCGTCGCGGACTGTGACGGCTGATCGTCGACCACGACGTCCTGGGCGGTACCGGAACCGGTGTTGTGGACGGTGATCTCATACGTCACGGGCTGCCCGAGTGTCACGGTGGACTGAACGGCGTGCTTGAAGATCGTGAGGGTCGCCGTGTCTGGCCCCGGCGGCTCGGGCGGGAGCGGCTTGGAGGTGTGGGTGTTGGTGAACACGCAGTGCGCGTCCGGCGCCGAGGATGTGAGCGTCACCGAGGCCTGCCCGCCGGCGAACGGCACGTCCTTGCCGTCGCATTGCACGGATGTGAGCTCCCACTGGCCCGTGCCGACTGGCTCAGCGGTGGTCTCCTGGATCAGGTAGCGGCCGAGCGTGAGGTGGTGGGAGACGTCGCCCGTCGCGGTGGCGGCGACGCCCTCCTTGGTCGTCGTGGACGACTGGTGGATCTCGCCGGGTTTGCCGAACGTCGGCGTGATCACGAACCCGGTCGTCCCGAGCGCGCCCTTCGTGACCTTCGCGAGCGTGATCGACCCGAGCGGCTCGAACGTGTTCGTGAGCGTGCAGGTGGTGCCCGCCCCGGACACGATCGAGACCTTGATCGGCTGCGTGACGGGGAGCTCCCCGGCGCCGCAGTTCACTGCGGTCAGCGCCCACCGGCCTGCGGAGGACGCCGGCGCGGTCTCGGTCAGGTCATACGTGCCGGCGTTGAGGCTCAGCGGGCTCGGTGAGGCGTCGACCGCCTCGCCTTCGCTCGTGGTCGTAGCGGACGCCGTGACGGAAGCGCCGCCGCCTGACGGCGCGACGGCGAACCCGAACTGGCCGGTCGACCCGTAGGTGACCTTGCGTATCAGCAGACCGCCGGGCGGGGGGACGAATTCGTCCGTGTACGTGCACGTGACGGTGTCGCTCGCACCGAGGACGATCGTGGCGCGTGCTTCCGCGGGTTGCACGACCGTCGGGCTCGCACCCGTGGCGGATGTGCAGGCGAGGCCGCTCAGGCGCCAGTTGGGCGGGATTACCTCCTGGACCGTCCACGGCGGTTCGCCCGGACGGACCTGCCCGCGAATGAACGTCTGCTGCGCGCTGGTCTGCCCTGAGGGGACGGCGAGGCTGAACGTGCCGCTGCCGTTGAATGAGAGGTTGCCGGTGAACGAGAACGATTCGGCGGTCCCGGCCGGCGCCTGGATCTGCTTGCGGATGACGATCGTCCCGCTCGTCGGCGGCGGTGAGACGTAGTACGCGAAGCAGAACACGTGCTTCACGCCGCTGGGGAAGCCGACCCACTCGACGTTGTCGCCGTTGAGGTCGTCGAGCGCGCAGCGCAGTGCCCCGAACCCGTACTCGCCCGGGTGCTGCTGGTAGAGGATCGGGTCGGTGGGTGTGCCGCCCTGCACCCAGAGGCTGTTCGGGCGCGACGCCTGGTTGGCCTGCGCCTGCGTGAGTTCGATCGTGGTCGCACCCGCGATGCTCTGCCCTGTGGGACGGCCCGCCTGGTCGAGCAGCGGGGTCGACGCGAGCGTCGTCGGAGCGCCCGCGTACGCACCGGTGACTATCGAGAGAGATCCCCAGGGGCCGCTGACAGCACGCGTCTTGTAGCTGGTCCCGAGCGTGAACGTCCAGCCCGGCAGCGGCGCGCAGTTCGGCTGGTGGGCCGCCTCCACGGCGGGGTCCATCGCCTGCCCGTCCGCGTAGGGGGTGTCTTCGCCGAGGTCGCGCAGGCTCTCCTGGATGTCGTTGCGGGCCCGGTTGGCGGTGATGTCGGTGTACGTCGGACATACCCTGGCGGCGAACGTCACGAGCAGGCCTGTGCCCTTCGTGCTCGCGCCGAACGCGGCTGGAGCAGCAGCGAACATGAGGGACGCGGCGAGGATCGCGAGTGCGAGTCCGCCCGTTCGCCACGTGGAGCTCTGTCGGTTCATCATCGCGGGCGTCCTCTCGTCGGGCTTCGTGCTGCGGCTATTCTGACCCTGTGCTTCGGCGCAGGCGTCCGTGGTCCTCCGCACTCACCTCGCGGCGCACGACCGTGACCATCGCGGTCGCCGCGGCACTGGCGTGCTGCGGTGCGGCGCCCGCGGCTGACGCACAGCCCGCGGCGGCGGTCCGGGTGCTCTCCAACGAGAGCACCTTCACGCACTGGGCGCATCCGCGCGAGCGGGCGAGCATCCGGTCTGCGCCGTCGGCTTCGGCAGGCGTCGTCGGTTCGCTCCACATGCTCACCGAGGAAGGCTTCCCAGAGGTCTACCTGCTGCTCGACCAGGCCACGGACGCGTCCGGGCAGTCGTGGGTGCGGCTGCGCATCCCCGGCAGGCCGAACGGCCGCACCGGCTGGGTCCTCCGCGCGGACCTCGGCGGGTTTCACGGAACGGACATGGCGCTGCGGGTGAACATCAGCCTGCTGCACGCGACCCTCTTCAGGGACGGACACTCGATCTGGAGCGCACCGGTGGGCGTGGGCAAGTCCTCGACGCCGACACCGACCGGGCGTTTCTGGGTGCGCGAGCTGCTGAGCGTTCCAGGGGAAACGCTGTATGGCCCCTACGCGTTCGGCACCAGCGACTACTCGGTGCTCACCGAATGGCCAGCCGGCGGCGTGGTGGGCATCCACGGCACGAACGAACCGGAACTGATCCCCGGCCGGCCTTCCCACGGCTGCATCCGAATGCGCAACGCGGACATCACCTACCTCGCGCACCATCTCCCGATCGGGGCACCTGTCCATATCGTCGGGTGAGGCGCCGCCCGCGCGCGGCACTGCCTCAGGGGCGGCTGTATGTGAGAGCATCACTGCGTGCCTGTACCCCTTCGAGTCCCGAGTCATCCACTGCCGTGAGCGCAATGACACCGTTGACACCCGCCGAGCGCCTGCAGGCCGCGGCCGCCAAGGGGCTGGGCTCACTGCCGGTGCGGGCCAAACGCCGCATCGCCGGCAAACCCGTGCGCCTCGACGGGCTGGAGCTGGACCTCGACACACAGGTCCTTCTGAAGCTGGCCGAGCGCAAACCCCGCCCGATCCTCAGCCAGGGCACACCCGCCGACGCCCGCGCATATCTGTCCGAGGCATCACGGGTCGTCGCGGGGCCACCGGCGCCCGGTGTCGCGGTGCGGGACTGCAGGGTCTCCGGTGCCGCGGGGCAGCTCGCGGCGAGGCTGTTCAGGCCGGCGGAGCTGCCGGCCGGAGAGCCCGGCGGACTTGTCGTGTACTTCCACGGCGGCGGCTTCGTCGCGGGCGACCTGAACACCCATGATCAGGTCTGCCGGATGCTGGCCAGGAGCTCGGGAGCGAGCGTGCTGAGCGTCGACTACCGGCTCGCCCCGGAGCACCGTTTCCCGGCGGCGATAGACGACGCGCTCGCCGCGTTCCGCGACGCGGTCGCACGCGCGCACGAGTTCGGAGCCGATCCGGTGCGCGTCGCTGTAGCGGGCGACAGTGCCGGCGGCCACCTCGCGGCCGTCGCCTCGCAGCTCTCGGCCGCCGACGGCGGCCCCTCGCCGGCATTCCAGCTGCTGATCTACCCGGTCACCGATGTCACACGCGTCTCACGTTCGCGCACCACGTTCGCCGAGGGCTTCTTCCTCACACAGGACGACATGGACTGGTATGAGAAGCAGTTCCTCTCACCCGAGGACGACCTCAGCGACCCGCGCGCGTCGCCGCTGCTGGCCGAGGACCTCTCGGGGCTCGCCCCGGCGATGGTCGTCACGGCCGGGTTCGACCCGCTCCGGGATGAGGGCGAGGCCTACGGGGAGAGACTCATCGACGCGGGCGTGCGCACGATCATGCGGCGCTACCCCGGCTACGTCCACGGTTTCATCAACACGATCAACTACGGTCCCGGCGCACGCGAGGCCATCGCCGAGATGGGCGGCGTGGTGCGGGCAGCGCTCTCCGTCTGAGATCGCGCCGGGCGCCCGAGCTCGATCGCCCGTGCTCCTCTACAACTCCCAGATCTCAGGCAACTGTTACAAGGTGCGGCTGCTGCTCGCCCACCTCGGGATCCCCTACGACAGGCGTGAGATGGACGTCGTCGACCGTTCCAGCCGACTGGAGGTGCTCGGGGAGCTGAATCCCGCGCTGCGCGTTCCCACGCTGGTCCTCGACGACGGCCGTCCGCTCGCCGAGTCCAACGCGATCATCTGGTTTCTCGCGGAGGGGACGGCGTACCTGCCGCAGGACCCGTTCGACCGGGCCAAGGTGCTGCAGTGGCTCTTCTTCGAGCAGTACTCGCACGAGCCGAACATCGCAGTGCTGCGCTTCTGGGTGGCGGTCGCTCGCACACCCCGACCGCCGGCCGAGACCCAGGCGAGGCTCGACGGCGGGTATGCGGCGCTCGACGCGATGGAACGGCGGCTCGGGGAGGAGCCCTTCCTCGTCGCCGGCAGCTACACGATCGCCGACATCTGCCTGTACGCCTACACCCACGTCGCCCACGAGGCCGGCTTCGACCTCGGCCCCTACCCCGGGATCCGGTCGTGGCTGGAGCGCGTGGGCAGCCAGCCGGGGCACGTGCCGATCACCGCGTAACGGCGGGCGGCTACTGCTCGGTGTCGGCGCCGGGCTCTGCCGCCTCCGCCGCGTCGGCGTCGGAGCCGATGCCCGCGACCAGGCTGTCCGCCTTCGAGCCGGCCTGCTGGATCTTGTCCGTGTATTTACCGCCGGTGCTCTTGTCCGCCGTGGTCGCGACCTTCTCGACGGCCTGGTGAATCTGATCGCTGTGCTCGGATACGGCACCTTCGGCCTGCGTCTTGAGGTCCTTGAGCTTGTCGGTGAATCCCATCTGGTTCCTTTCTGGATCCTTCTCGGGCCGCGAATGCTACTCGCGTCCCAGACGGTCGACGCGGGTGAGCCCGGCGACCGTGAACCGGTCCGGGAAAATGCCTGACGGCACGGCAGCGTGCGCCTCCGGGCGCCAAGCGAGCATGCCGGCGCCGACCTCAGCGAGGACCCCTTGGGTCCCTATGATCCCGAGCGTCGGCCCGGGTGGTGTGCGCCTCTCCGGGAACGCAAACGAGGAGGGCTAGATGCGAAACCTGGAGTTGACCGACCCCGCCGCCGGATCCACCGTCACACGCGCGCGCCGCGCGCTCACGTCGGTGCTCCTGGCAACCCTGACGATCGCTGCGGCAGGATCGGCGCTGAGCGCAGCAGCTGCATCGGCGGCCGCCCACAAACCGAAGGCCTACACCGTCAAGGCGACCAGCGGGACGCTCACCATCACGTGGTCCTCGAAAGTCTGGTCCAGCCTGAACAGCAGCCTCGGGAGCACGATCGGGACGAAGACCACAGCCGTCGCGCCCGCGGCGGAAACGGCGAGCGGCGGACCCTAAGCTACCGATGGGCCGTTCGGCCGGTGTAACCCGGAGAGCGAGGGAAGTGAGGAACCATGACCGCACCACGGGGCACCCTCGACGTCGAGTTTGTCGCGACGCTCCAGAAGAGCCCGGCCAGGGGAGGCTGGACCTACGTCGTCTGGCCCAGGTCAGCTGAGTTCTTCGGCACCCGCGGGCTCGTCAGGGTGCGCGGGACCGTCGACGGGCACAGCTTCCAGGGCTCGTTCATGGCACTCGGAGACGGCAACCACAAGCTCGCCCTGAAGTCCGCGCTGAGGGACTCGATCGGCAAGCAGGCCGGCGACTCGGTGACCGTGCGGCTGCAGGAGCGGCTGTAGAGACCCGAACCGGGCTGCGATGGGGCGCGTCATCTCCCATCGGCCAGATGCCGTGCCCACGGGGCTAGCGCGCACCCGCCTGATATGTGGCGATCACGACACCGGCAGATGTCGTGACAGCATCGACGAGGCTGAGGTCCGCGTGTGGGACGCCGTCGGGGAACAGACGCCGCCCCTTCCCGAGCACGAGCGGATGGATCTGCAGCACGTACTCGTCGATCAGGCCACGGCGCATCAGCGATCCGATCAGCACGCCGCTGCCGAATATGACGAGGGTCTTGCCGTGTACCCGCGCCAGGTCGGCGACCGCATCCGCGGCGTCGGCCTTGAGCAACGTCGAGTTCTTCCACGGCAGGGGCTCCCTCAGCGTCGTTGAGGCCACGAACTTCTCGGTGTTCGTGAGTGCGTCGCCCATCGGGTTGGGCTTCGGCCGGTTGGGCCAGACGTTCGCGAAGTCCTCATAGGTCCTGCGACCCACGAGCAGCGACCAGGAGCCACCCATCCTCGAGCCCAGGACGCGCTGCATCTGAGGATCGCTTCGGGCTGCGCCCCATCCGCCGAGGTCAAAGCCGTCGCGGGTGTCCTCGTCGGGCCGCGCAGGGCCCTGCATCACACCGTCGAGCGTGACGTGCTCGATCACCACGACCCTGTTCATGCGATCACCATGTCTCCCGCCATCGGAGGTGTCGATACAGGTCGCACGGTCTTGCTCCCCTATCGCGCGGCGCCCTCGTGCTCCCCGCTCGTGGTGTGCTGGCGCACGACGAGCACCGGCAGCGCCGTGTGCGCGAGCAGGTCACGGGTGACGCTGCCCGCAAGGTGGCTGGCGAGACCGTGGCGCTCGTGCGCGCCGATGACGATCAGGCTCGCGCCGTGCTGGTCCGCGACCTCGATGATGCCCTTCCAGGTCGGCGCTGCCTTGGCGCACGCGACGGACGCGCTGAAGCCGGCCTGCTCGGCCAGCGAAGCTCCGTGCGCAGCCGTTGCTTCAGCGGCGTGCCGAACCGCGACGGCGTCGTCGGCGTCGAAGTGCTGGCCACCGACCGGGACGAAGCCGACGTCCGCCGGCTGCCACACGCACGCGATCAGCGCCTCGCGGCCGTCCGCCAGCTGCCGGCCGGCCTCCTCGATCGCCTGCGCGGCGAGCTCGGTGCCGTCATAGGCAAAGAGAACCGGCCCGGCTGCTCGTCACGTGTACCCCCTGGTCACTTGGCGCTCTCACTCCCCAGCGCCGCGGCGTGCGGCACGCCGCGGAGCTTTGCAAACAGCGGCGGTGAGTACCATGCCGGCGCGTCGCCGTCGAGGAAGCGATCGAGGTCCGGCGTCTGCGGTCGCGCCCCGCCCACCACGTAGAGGGCAACGCCCAAAACGGCGCCCGCGATCGCGATGCCGAGGCCGATCGAGAGCGCGATCGACGTCCCCTGGTCCAGACCGCCCCCGACCGTGAGCGCCAGGTGAGCGAAGATCGGCGCGATCATGAACGCTGCAACGGCCCTGAGCAGCTCCACGATCGCGAACACGCGCTGCAGGTTCGCAGACGGCAGCGAGAAGCCTGCTACGAACAGCGCCGGTGCGACCGTCGCGCCGAGACCGATGCCGGTGAGGCCCGAGCCGATCAGCGTCAGGGTCTCGCTCGGCGGAACCTGTACGCGGAACACGGCGATGCCCGCCGCGAGGAAGAACATCCCGCCGAGCGGCATGTAGTGGATCCCCTTGCGTCTTATCAGGACTCCAAGCAGCAGAGCGGTGATCACCGCACCGGCGGCCTCGGGTAGATACAGCAGGCCCACCGTCAACGGTTCGTAATGCTGCAGCAGCACGGCGGCCGTCAGCGCCGTCGCCGACACCGATGCGGCGGCTGCGAAGAGGGCCACGAGGACCCCCGCGACCGGAATCGTGCTCGTCAGCATCGTGCGGACCGTGAGCAGCGGCCTCTTCGCGCGGTACTCGTAGACGATCAGGGCGACGATCGTTATCAGCCCCCCGACGAGGGGCAGCAAAGTGGATGGGCCGACGAACGGGTGGGTCAGGAGCTCAGAGGCGCCGTAGAAGGCGGCGACGCAGCCGATCGCCGCGAGCGCGATCGCCGGCAGGTCCCGAGGCGCATCCGGGTCGGCTGGAGGCGAATCCTCGAACGTGAGCAGCGACAGCACTAGCGCGGTCGCCGAGACGACGGCGACGATCCAGAACAGCGGACGCCAGCCGCCCGCCCGGGCCTGGATCCCGCCGATCGTGGGTCCGAGAGCGACGGCGCCGAAGATGCACATGTTCATGATCACCGCCGTGTTGCGGAGCTTCGCGGCCGGGTAGCCGATCGCAAGCGGCGGTACCGCGGCGATCAGCAGCAGGCTGGTGCACAGCCCCTGGAGAACGTGGCCCGTGATGAACATGGCCGCGTTCTGGGCGCACGCCGCGAGAATCGATCCGAAGAGCAGCAGGACGGCGTAGAGCACCATCATCCGGCGCTGCGGCAGGTGCTGGGCGAACTGCACCGCCAGCACCGTGCCGACCGCGTACGCCGAGTTCGCGAGACCCGAGCCGAGGCTCAGCGTCTGCAGGCTCGTGTGCAGGTCCGTGGCGATTCGCGGCGTGAGCGGCTCGACCGCCGCTGAGAGCACCAGGTACGGGACGAGCGCCGACGTGACCATCGCAGCGGCCGCGGCCCAGCGACCCGCGAGCGGCCCCTGGCGCATCAGAGCAGCCTCCCGACTGTTCCGGCAGGCCGCAATGCGGGTGGTGTGCGTTGTTGCGGGGCCAAGGCGCCCAGCGTAGAAGTTCGAGACGCGTTCTCCTGCTACCGGGGTGTTGCGGACGTCGCCGTTGTGTGCCGCGGGCGCCCGGCGGGCCGGTAGACCCTGAGAATCGTGCCCCTCGGGAACGCTCGCGAGTCGACCAGGTCGAGTTCCATGCGCGGGCCGCCGTCCGGGAGCAGCCGCGTGCCCTGGCCGACGAGGACCGGTACGACGAGCAGGTTGATCTCGTCGACGAGATGGTTCTCGAGCAGCCAGCGGAGCAGGACACCGCTGCCGTGCACCTGCAGCTCCCGCCCTGGCTTGGCCTTCAGCTCGCCGACGGCGGCCGCGAGGTCACCGGAGAGGACGGTCGTGTGCGCCCACCGCGGGTCTGTGAGCGTGCGCGACGCCACGTACTTGGGCTGCGTGTTCAACGCAGCCGCGATGGGGTTGATGTCCGCCCGCGCTCCCCAGTAGCCGGCGAACAGCTCGAAGGTCCACCGGCCGAACAGGAAGGCGTCGGCGCGCTGGTAGAGCTCGCTGATGAATGAGCCGACCTCGCTGTCGAAGTGGCCCATCGCCCATCCGCCGCGCTGAAACCCGCCCCTGCGGTCCTCCTGCGGCCCTCCGGGTCCCTGCATGACCCCGTCGACGGAGATCTGCGTCGTGCTCGTCAGCTTCACGCCTGCATCTTGGCGCTTGAAGCTCGCGCGTGTCCAGGACGATCGGGGTGCGAGGCTCGCGCGCCTGCACGGAGAGGGAGGGATTCGAACCCTCGAACGAAGTTTCCCCCGTTACGCGATTTCCAGTCGCGCCCGTTCAACCGCTCCGGCACCTCTCCTGGCGCTTGATCGCCGGCCGGGGCCGGCGGCGGTCCATGAAGGCTACGACACCGGCGCGCCGCGCGGTCTGCGACGCGGTTGGTAGGCTCCGCTAATGCTCCTCGCGCTGGACGAAGCGACCATCAAGACCATCGGGCTGCTCGCGACATTCGTGGGCATCGGGATCATCGTGAACGTGATCCTCATCTACGTCGCTGTCCAGGTCCGGGGCGAGCGCCGCCAGAACCAGGAATACCTGAACTCGCGCCGCGCCCCCGACGGCTCCTGAGCCTCCTGCGCCGCCGCGGCGGCGCTCAGATGATGTAGACGGGGGTGCCGACCGGCGAGTGCGAGTACAGGTCGATGACGTCCGGGATGCGCATGCGCACGCAGCCGTGTGAGGCGTCATGGCCGATCGAGGAGTACTCGCTCGGGTCGATCCCGTGTATCCCGGCGCCGCCGTCGAAGGACATGAAGCGCGCCTTGATCGGGTCGTTGGGCCCCGGCGGGACCACGGTGCCCGCGAGCGCGCCCGCCCAGGCTTTTTTCGGCACGTACCAGGATGGGTCTTCCTGCTCCCATTCGATCTTGTGCAGGCCGGCCGGTGTTTCGAGACCTTCCATGCCGACGGCGATTTCGAACGTTTTCGCGAGTTTCAGGTGTTCGTAGAACATCAGTTTGAACGTCGCGCGGTCGACGACGATGTACGCCGGGTACTTCGCTGCGAGCTGCGCCGTCGTGACCGCCGGCTGGACCTCGCGGGTGGGTATGTGGATCGTGCGCGCGGGGCTCACTCCGATCAGCGAGCGATCTATGCGGCCGCCGAGCGCCGATACGTCCACGATCTCACCCGTCCTGCCGGGTACCGACCGCAGGCCGCTCGCGCTCGGTTCGACGGTGGCGTCGAGCGGCTGCTGGTCGACGGCGGCGCTGACCTTCGCCAGCAGTGCATGGACCTGTGGATGCGAGTAGGTCTCCACCAACGCGATTTCGCGGTTGACCCCTCCCCCGGTCAGTTCGCGCGCGGTCCTGCTGAGGAAGGAGCCTTCGTGGCTGACGCTCTCGGCCTGCGAGACCATGTTCGCCACGTTGATGTGCAGGTGCGCCTCGCGCGCCGTGAACGTCCAGCTGCGCGAGCCCGACGTGACCGTCACGCCCGGTCCGAGCCGCGCCCCGAGCTCGGCCTGCACCCTCTGGCGCGCGGCGGCTTCATCGAGGCCGCCGACGTTGATCCCGGCGATCTTCACGCCGCTGGCGATGTCGCCGCTGCGTGAGCTGTCGTACGCGTAGGCACCCACGACCACGACGAGCAGCACCACGACCGCTGCCGCGGCGACGATCGGCAGCAGGCCGGTTCGCCGGCCGCCGCGCTCGCTGCCGGATGGCTGGGAGGGGGACATCTGTCTCTCGTGTAAGGCGTTCTTCGGGCGGGACGAGCGAGTTTATCGGCCGCCGCGGCCGTGCAAGCGCTCTTGCGGGGCCGGCTTCGTCGTTCAGATCCGCGAGGCGACCAGCGCACACGCGGTGATCACCATCGCCAGCGACATCGCCGCCAGGGCACCGTCGAGCGGCGCGAGGAGGGACCCCAGGGCGATCGGCTTGGTGCTCCCGTCCGTCATGGTGCGCACCCCCGTGACGCTCGCGGTGCGCCGGCGCAGCTCGCGGGCCGGTGAGCTCAACCGGCGCTGTGCGACGCTCATCGCGAGACAGCCCGCGGCTATCAGGATCCCCGGCAACGCGACCGTCTCGGCGTTCACGAACCAGCCGGTGAAGGCGGGGAATGCACCCCAGCCGATCGCGAACCACAGGTCGCTGTGGAAGCGTCCGCCGGCCAGCTCCAGGTTGTAGGCCGGCAGGAACAGGCCACCCGCGACCACGAGCACAGCGAGCCAGGGTGTGATCAGCACCGTGCCCGCGACCCCTATCGCCAGTGCCCCGGCCAGGCTCACCGCGGCGAGCACGATCAGCGCGCGGTCGCTGATGGCGGTCCGCAGCGGCCGGTCGTTCAGCTCGTCGAGGGCATGCGCGGCGATCCCCACCGCGAGCGCGAACGCTGCGAGCCCCCAAAGCAGGCGGTCGACATGAAGGGTCGGGGCGAGCGCGGCTCCGAGCGCGAAGTAGCTCAGGTGCCACAGCGTGTAGGGCGGGTGCAGGAGCGTCAGCAGGTCTCCGGCGCGCCCGCGGCCGACGGCGTAGAAGGCGGGCCGCTCGTGCGTCGCGCCCATCTGCGCCTCAGCCCTTCCGCGCGCTCATGACGACGCCGCCGCCGAGGCTCATGCGCCTGACCTTCACCTCGCGCAGCCCGGCCTGCTCCCAGTAGGAGACGATCCTCTCGATGGGGTGGCGCTCGTAGAAGCCCCGGATGCTCGGGCCGAGAAAGCGCCCGACCTGCGCCCACGCACGTGAGTCGAGCCTGCCGAGCGCGGGAAGGCCGACACCCGTGTACAGCCGCCAGGCGGCGCGTGCAGGCGGCCACGGGGGCACTCCGAACTCAAGCGACGCGATGCGCCCGCCGGGCGCCAGCACCCGCGCGAGCTCGCGCATCGTCGCGGCGGGATCGTCGACGTAGCGCAGCAGATAGGTGAACGTCAGGACGTCGAAGCTGTCCTGGGCGAACGGAAGCTCCTCGGCCTGGGCCTGGACGAGTTCGATACGCGAGGCGGGGAAGCCCGCGAAACGCGAACGCGCGGCGTCAAGCATCTGCGGGCTCTGGTCGACACCTACGACCGAGCAGTCGCATCGGCGCAGCAGCTCCGCGGCGACCATGCCCGTACCGGTCGCGACGTCGAGCACACGGTCCCCGTTCGTCGGCGCGGCGACGCGAACGAGCGCGCGCCGCCAGCGGGGGTCCTGCCAGAAGCTCAGGGCAGCCGACAGCAGGTCGTAGCGCGCGGGCAGGTCGCTGAACAGGGCGAGCGCCTCGCGCTTTCGCGGCGAGGGCGCCCCGGGAGGGTCGCTGGTTGCTGGCGCGCTCATGTTCTCGAGTATCTGTGACAGGCTAACCGCTGAACACCCGTAGGGACACGCAATGAGAGCACTCGACAGCGAGGTGATTCATGGCTGCGCAGTTACCTTCCCCGGTCGGCCCGCCCGTATTCCTCATCACAGGCGCCTCCAGCGGCATTGGCGAGGCGGCGGCCCGGCTCCTCGCCCGCGAGCCCGGAGCCTCGCTGGTGCTCGTCGCACGCCGTGAGGAGCGCCTGCGGGCGCTCGCTGCGCTGATCGGAGAGGAGCGTGCCACCTGGGTCGCAACGGACCTCACGCACGCCGATGCGCCCCGCGCGCGTGCACGCCCACATCTCCGAGCACCACACGAGGCTCGACCTGCTCGTGAACAACGCCGGAGCCTCCTGGCGGGCGCGGTTCGAGGACGGCGGCTACGAGAACGTGCACCGCACGATGGAGCTGAACTTCGACGCGCAGGTCCGCCTGACCGAGGAGCTGCTGCCTCTGCTGAGGGCGAGCGCGCCGAGCGCGATAGTGAACGTCTGCTCGACCGCGGGGAGGGTCTCGCGCGCCGGCGCGGGCGCCTACAGCGCATCGAAGTTCGCGCTGGCGGGCTGGTCTGATTCCCTGTGGGCGGAGGAGCGCGCCAACGGCGTCCACGTCGGACTGGTGCTGCCGGGGTTCATCGCCACCGAGGGCTTCCCCGCGACCGAGCTGCTCGAGAAACCACTGACCCGATGGGCCGTCTCGACACCCGAGAAGGCGGCGCAGGCGATATTCGAAGCGGGCATCTGCCGCTGCCCGGAGCGCTATGTGCCCCGCGGCTATGCGATCGCCGGCGCGCTGCGCACGCTCGCGCCGGGGCTGACCCGTCTCGTGCTCGGCGGACGCTCGGCGGCGGTGATGACGACCGCGACGGGCGCCGACGTGAGCTCCCGTGGCAACGGGTCCGGGACGCCGACACCGGGCTGAGGGGTGCTCACCGAGGGCGCAACCGGCGCGCCTACGCCCACCAGCGCGCTCGTGATGGGCGCGACCGGCTTCATCGGGGGGCGCCTCACGCGTGCGCTGCTCGGCGCGGGCGCGAGCGTGCGCTGCGTGGTGCGCGAGCCGGCCAGGGCGGGTGAGCTGCTGGCGGCGGGCTGCGAGGTCCGCCGCGGCGACGTCACGGACGCTTCGAGCCTGCAGGGGATCGGCGAGGGAGTCGACGTCGCCTACTACCTGGTGCACGCCATGTCCGGAGGCTCAGGCTTCGCCGAGCGCGAGCAGCAGGGGGCCGTGAATTTCGCACGGGCGGTCAGCCGCGATGGTGTCGGGCGCGTCGTGTACCTCGGTGGGCTCGGCGACGCGAGCGTCTCCAAGCATCTGCGCAGCCGCCATGAGACGGCGCTGGCGCTCGAATCGGAGGGGCCGCCGCTGACGTATTTCAGGGCGGCGATGGTGGTGGGCGCCGAGAGCGAGTCCTACCGGACGCTGCGCCATCTGGTCAAACGGCTGCCGGTAATGATCGCGCCCGCGTGGCTGAAGATCGCCACGCAGCCGATCGGCATCGAGGACGTCATCGCCTACCTGCTCGCGGCCCCCGGCGTGCCGGAGTCGACGGGGCGCGAGGTTCAGATAGGCGGCCCGGACGTCCTGTCCTACGGGGCGATGCTCGACAGGATGGCGATCGCGATGGGCAAGCGCCCACGGCCCAAGATCCCTGTGCCGTTCATCACCCCGTGGCTGTCGGCGCTCTGGCTCGGCCTGGTCACCCCCGTGGACACGAACGTCGCGCGGCCGCTGGTGGAGGGGCTGACGACCGCGACGGTGGTGACCGACCCCTCGGGAGCTCTGCCGTTCGGGATCGAGACCGCGTCCTTCGACGAGTCGCTCAGACGGGCGCTCGCAGAAGAAGCGGGCGCCGGCGGGTGAGCGGAGCTCTAGTCCTGTTCACGCGAGACCTCCGCGTGAACGACCACCGCGCGCTGGTCGCCGCCGCCCGCGAGCACGAGCATGTCCTGCCGGTCTTCGTGCTCGACGACGCCCTGCTGTCAGGGAGCGCCGGGACACCGAACCGCAGGCGTTTTCTGCGCGAGTCCCTGACGGACCTGCACGAGTCCCTGTCCGGTCTCGGCGCCGGGCTGACGGTGAGGAGGGGCGAACCTGCGCGAGAGGCGATCCGTCTCGCGCGCAGGCACGGCCTGGACGCGATCCATATGAGCTCCGACCACAGCCCCCACGCCCGCCGGCGCGACCGCGAGATCGCCGCCGCCTGCGGGCGCGAGCGGATCGAGCTGCGCCGGTTCGGCGGCATAACCGCCGTCGAACCGGGCGCGCTCGCGCCGGCGGGGTCCGAGCACTACCGCGTGTTCACGCCCTACTGGCGCGTTTGGAGCTCGCTGGCGCGGGCCGCCCCCGAGCGTCCACCCGGCAGGCTGCGGCTCCCGGCCGGCGCGCGAGCCTCGCCCGCGCGCGCGATCTCCTGGCTGGGCCGCGGCGGATCTGAGGATCTCGCAGCGGGTGGAGAGACGTCGGCGAGGAGGATGCTGAAACGCTGGCTGACGCGCGGCGTCGACGGCTACGGCGAGGGACGCCACGACCTCGCCCGTGAGAACACCTCGCGGCTCAGCGCCCACCTGCACTTCGGCACGATCAGCGCCGGGGAGATCCTGGCCCGGCTGCCGGCGGGGCCGGGACCGCAGGGCTTCGCGCGCCAGCTCTGCTGGCGGGACTTCCACCACCAGGTCCTTGCCGCGAGCCCACGCATGACACGCGAGGACTACCGTCCCCGCGGCGACCGCTGGCGCCGCGACACCCGCTCGGCGCAGGCATGGATGGCGGGGATGACCGGCTATCCGATCGTCGATGCCGGGATGCGCCAGCTCGCTCGCGAGGGCTTCATGCACAACCGCGCCCGGATGATCGTCGCCTCCTTCCTGACCAAGACGCTGTACATCGACTGGCGTGTCGGTGCGGCGCACTTCGCGAGCCTGCTCGCCGACGCGGACGTGGCGTGCAACACAGGCAACTGGCAGTGGGTGGCGGGGACCGGGAACGACACCCGCCCGAACCGCGTCCTGAACCCGCTGCGCCAGGCACGGCGCCTGGACCCGGACGGTGAATATGTGCGCCGCTATGTCCCGGAGCTCGAGGCGCTACCCGGAGCGTCGGTGCACGAACCCTGGCTGCTCCCGGCGCGCGAGAGGCGAACGCTGCGATATCCGGAAAGGGGCCTGCGCGCAGTCGCCGCAGGGGAGGCTCGCAGGCAGGCCGGCCGCTCGGCCTAGAGCGCGAAGCCACCGGGGGCGCTAGATTCGCCGCAGGGTGCGCGAGATCCAGATCACCGGACAGGGAATCCGCCTCGGCCAGCTCCTGAAGCTGGCCGGCGTGGTGGACAGCGGCAGCGACGTGAAGCTGCTGCTCGCCCACGAGGCCGTGCTGGTGAACGGCGAGCAGGAGAGCAGGCGAGGACGACAGCTGTCGCTCGGCGACACCGTCAGCGTCGCCGGCGAGGAACTGCGCCTCGTCCCCGCCCCGCCTGCCTGAGGCCGCGGCGGGCGCCTTCAGCCGAGGCGGGCGACGATCACCGGGGCGCGCGTGGGGACGCGGCTGCCCCCGAGCGGCTCGGAGCTGACGAGCACCTCGCTTACGCCCGCGATGCTCCCCGGCACTCCGACCGTCGCGTCCCCCGCCGCGGTGACGGTGAACAGGGCATCCGTCGGCTGCGGCGCGCCCGAGCGTTTGACCCACACCTCGTAGACCCTGCCCGGCGCGCTCTGGGGCATCCCAGCCAGCGTCAGCTCGGCTCGGTCGCCGGTCAGCGAGACCTGCGCGCTGGCATGTGGGGCGAGGACCTGGGCACTGATCACGCGCGTGCCGCCTGAGCCGCCCGTGTCGAGCGCGACCACCACGACGGCGAGGATGAGCAGGAGCGCCGCGAACGCGAGCGCTCCCCGCCACGCGGGCGCCCGCGCGGGCCTTCGCTCGGGGCGCGTGCGCAGTTCGGGCTCGCGAGCCTCGCTGCGGACCGTCGACATGACCCGCCGCTTGAGCTCCGGGGGCGCGGTCGCGGCGGGGGCGACGGCCGCGAGCGAGCTCGCGACGGCACGCAGCGATGCGACCTCCTCACGGCACACCGCACACGACTGCAGGTGCCGCCTGAAGGCGGCGCGCTCGTCCTCCTCGAGCGCTCCCAGCACGTAGGGGGCGGCGTTGCCCTCGCAGGCGCCGGAACCGCTCTCGTGCTCGTCGGTGTTCATCTGAGGACCTCCGCCGGATCTCCGAGCGTCATCCGCATCTTCGCAAGGCCGAGACGCATGCGGCCCTTCACGGTTCCGACGGGAGTGTCGAGCATCGAGGCTATCTGCACGTGCGTGAGGCCACCGAAGTAGGCCAGCTCGATGACGCGGCTCTGCTCGTCCGGAAGGCCCTCCAGCGCCTCGCGCACCTCGCGCGCGTCCTCGCGGCGGGCGACCTCCACGTCGGTGCGCTCGGGCGCCGGAACCCGCTCGTGGGCGCCCTCGTCGAACACTAGGCCCCGCTCGCGCACTGTACGCCGCCTGATCGCGTCGATCGCCCTGTTGTGCACGACGCCGAGCAGCCACGTGCGCACGCTGCCGCGGGTGCGGTCATAGCGGGCACGGCTGCGCCACAGCGACAGGAACGCTTCCTGCACGACGTCCTCCGCCAGGGCGCGCTGGCGGCAGATCCGCAGCGCGAGCGAGAACGCCATGTCGGCGTGGCGGTCGTAGAGGATCTCGAAGGCGTCGGCGCTGCTGCGGTAGACGAGCTGCATCAGCTCCTCGTCCGCGAGTGCCCGCAGGCGCTCCTTGGACCGGCCCCCGTCTCCTGAGCGCAGTGGGTTGAACATCTCGCGGATTGTTACGCGCTACCCACGCTTGCGGATCATGAACCGGTCAAGCTCTGCGGCGCCGCGGACCCCACACATTGTCCGCGGCGCCGTCCCGACGGCACCTCACGTCCCGCCGCCGCCCGCCTCGCCGGCCGTCGCGCGACGGGCATCGCGCCGGCCGGAGATGCGTGCAAGGAGAACACTCAGCTCGAACAGGAGGTAGAGCGGCACCGTCTCGAGCAGCAGCGTGATCGCGTCCCCCGGCAGCAGCGCCGCGACAGCCCCGCAAGCCAGGATCGCGTAGCGCCTGTTGTGGCGCAGCTGGTCGGTGCTGACCACCCCCGTGCGCGTCGCGGCCATCACGCCCACCGGGACCTGGAAGACCAGCCCCATCGCGAGCAGGGTGACCGCCGCGAAGTGGTAGTACTGGCTCGCCTGCACGAGCACGTTGAACTGGCCGCTGTTGAAGTTCTGGAAGAAGCGGATCGCGGCCGGGAGCACCACGAAGTAGCCGAACGTGACGCCGACCGCGAACAGGAACGGGATCGCGAGCATCAGCGGCGTGGTCGCGCGCCTCTGCTCCCTGCTGAGGGCGGGCAGCAGGAACCCGTAGATCTCGTACAGGATCACGGGGAGCGCGAGGATCATCGCGAAGATGAACGCGACGCCGACGGTGCTGGAGAACGGCTCGCCGATCCCGAGGGTGACGGGCTTGTCGCCCTGCGGGGCGGCGGACAGGCGGGTGATCGCTCCGTCGAGCGCCGGGGTCACGCCCGCCAGCCGGGCCCGCACGGCGGGCGAGACGCCGCTGCCTCGGGCCCCGAGCGCGGCGATGACGCTCTGAAGCTGCACAGCCACGGTGCGGGCGCCCTGCTGCACCGTGTAGGTGGAGCCGAGCGGGCCCTGGCCGGCCTTGACCTGCTTCTGGGTCTGGTGTGCCAGGGGCGCGTTGACTATTTCCAGGAGCTTCTGGTTCTGCCACATGCACAGCGCGAACGCGGCGGCGACCACCGCGATGCTGATGATCAGCCGCGCCCGCAGCTCCTCTAGGTGCCCGACGACACTGAGGTGCTCCTCGTGCCCCAATCGCCCTACGGCGACCGCCATCGTCTCTCAGCCCGTCCGCTCGCGCGCCGCGCTCAGGCGACGAGCCGCTCGTGGGCGGGGACGGGCGTCTCGGCTGGCGGCTGGGCTCCCGCGGCGGGGTCGGCGATCAGCGCCGGCGTGCTCACGGAGGTCGCCCGATCCTCGCCGCCGAGCGCGTCCTTGAAGCCCCTCATGCCGCTGCCGAGCGACTTGCCCATCTCGGGGAGCCGCTTGGCCCCGAAGACCAGCAGCAGCAGGACCAGCAGGAATGCCAGGTGGATCGGATTGTCGAGTCCCATTTCAATTCCTCCGTTGTGTGTGGCTCAGCGGCCGGACGGGCCGCTCCTTGTGGTTGATACGGCTCATGCGTCGGCGCGGATCACCGCGCACCGGTGGTGTGTCGCAGGGTTCAGCTCTTGATCAGCGGGCCGGCCTTCGCGAGCACTTCGGACTTGGTCAGGGGGATGTCGAAACCTCCCGACGGCGTCGGGCTCTGCCCGAGCAGCAGGTCGATCGCAGCGGCATGCCGTGCCTCGATCTGCACTATCGAGCCGGCCTCGGCGAGCACCTGCTTGCTCTTCAGCGAGGGCGCAGCCCCGTTGTAGGCCCCCACGCCGGTGTTCTCCAGCACCGACGCCAGCGCCAGGAATGAGGCCTCGTCGGTGGCGGGGAACACGAACGTCGGCTTCTTCACGGGCGTTGCGCCGAGAGCCTTCACGGCGGCACTCAACGCGGCGACGTGCTCGGTCTCCTGTTCGCCGAACAGCTTCGCGTACGAGCGGGCCTGCCCGGTGAGATGGACCTGCGGGCCCTGCACGTTGTAGAAGTCCGACTCGAGGTACTCGAGGGTGAGGGCGAAGTTGAGGATTTCCGCATCCGAACTCGCTCCCTGGGCGAAGGCCATCGAGACGAGCGGCGTGACGGCAGAGGCGCCGTACAGGGCGCCGGCCGCCAGCGCGCCCCGCAGGATGAAGCTCGCACGGCTGACGCCATGCACCTCTACGGCGCGCGTGTCTGCCACTCCCGCGGCCTGGCTTTTGGTTTCAGTCGGGGTCATGTTCGAGATTCCTTTCGCTGGGTCCGCGCTCACGCGATGAACGGCTTGACAGCCGCGAGCACCGTTGACATTTCGGCCGGCGTCGCAAACGCGCCGTCGGGTGTGACCGGTCGTTTCACGAGCGTGGCGAGGGTCGCGGCGTGCCGTGCCTCGACGGAGTGGATCGCGAGCGCGGTGGCGAGCACCTCCGGGTTCTGGATCTTGCCCGCCTGCCCGAGATAGGCGGCGGCTCCGAGGTTCTCGACCGTGTACGCGAGCTGCGCGACCTGCGAGGCGCTTGAGAGGGGGAACCTGCCGACCGGCTCGGCAACGGGTGTGCCGCCCAGCTTGCTGACAGCCCCCCTGATGGCTTCCACGTGCGTGTCCTCCTGCTCGCCGAAGTCGTGGACCAGCATGCCCACCTTCCCGGTGAAGAGCTTCGCGGCGATCACCTTCGCGTAGAACTGTGACTCGAGGTACTCGAGCGTCAGCGCGTAGTTCAGGATCGCCACATCGCCTGCCGAGGCCGACGCTGCGGTGGTGGCCGCCGGGGCACGCGTCGAGGAGGAGCCCGAGCTGCCGCATGCGGCTACCGCGAACGCGCCGAAGCTCGCCGCGCCGGCGCCTCCGACCATCTTCAGGAACCGCTTGCGGTCGACGTCGTCGCGGACGAGACGCTCGATGACGCCCACGGGCTCGCCGCCCGGCTGGGATGGGGTCTGTGCAGGCATCCAATGCCTCCGATCTGTGAGGGCGGATGGGCGCGAGGGCGCCGCCGCGATGTCACCCGGCCGCTCGAGGTGGCGGCTGGATCGTCTATCCGCTGGATGCGCGCGGGCGTGGGATCCGGATCACACGCCCGCGCGTGTCAGCTGCGCGGCTCTCGCCACATCGGCCAGACGACGGGCCCCCGGGTGAGCTTCAGCTCGCGCAGAACGCGGAAGCCGTGGCGTGCGTAGAAGTCGATGTTCCGCTCCTTCGAGGACTCCAGATATGCGCCGACCCCGTCGCGGTCGCACTGCTCGAGCGCCGGAGCGAGCACGGCGGAGCCGAGGCCGTGGCCCTGTGCCGGGGGGTCGGTCCCGAGCACCGCCAGATACCAGTGCGGCTTCCTGGGATGTGCGAGTTCTGTGCGCCGCCAGCCTGTCGCGACGAGCGGCAGGCGCGCGAGCAGCAGCGGGTGGCGAAAGCAACCGAGCAGTTCGGCGGCTTCGGAGATCGGCCGGTGCGGGAGGCCCGGGGGCGTCCACAGCGCCGCGCAGCTCAGGTCCTCGGTCGTCCAGACCTCGTCGCCGCCGAGCAGCTGGCGGATGCGGGTGGCCTGGAAGCGCCTGAGGGCGTCGGGGCGCAGGCGGTCCGGCTGGAAGGCCCAGGACGCGACGGGGTCGTCGAGGAACGCCCGCGTGAGCATTGCGGCGAGCGCCGGCATGTCGGCGAGATGGGCGCGGCGGATCACGGCCGGCTCCCGCATGCCGGTCAACATAGCCGCCGGGTCCGGCTCAGAGCTCGAGCGCCTGCGCCAGAAGCTCGTAGGAGCGCATCCGCGCCGCGTGCTCGTAGACGATGTTCACCGCGATCAGCTCCTGCGCGCCGTAGCCGTCGGCTATCTCCTGCAGACCCGCGCGGACCGTCTCGGGGGAACCCACGACGCCGCGCCGGTCGGAGCGGGGCAGCTCGTCCTGGCGCGCATCCTGCTCGAGGAAGGCGAGCGCCTGCTCCGGTGACGGCACCGCTATCGGAGTTCCCCGGCGCAGCATCGTAAAGGTCATCCGCCCGCTCGCGGCGAGGCGCCTGGCCTGCTCGTCGGTGTCGGCGCAGATGACCCACACCGCGACGGCGGTGTACGGCGCGCGGCCCGGATGCCCGGATGCGGCGAATCGGTCCCGGTAGAGCGCCGCCACCTCCTGGCTGCCCGGGCTGATGAAGTCCGCGAACGCGTAGGGAAGCCCGAGCTCCCCTGCCCACACCGCGCTCTGGCGCGAGGATCCCAGCAGCCAGGGCTCGGGCCGCTCGGGAAGGCCGGGGAGCGTCCCCGCCAGGCGCGCGAACGGATGGTCGGGCGGCATGCGGTCGTCGAGGTAGGCGAGCAGCTCCGCGAGCTGGGCGGGGAAGTCATCAGGCGAGGCCTGGCGGCGGTCGCGCTGCAGCGCGAAGGTGGTCATCGGGTCGGTGCCCGCGGCGCGGCCGATGCCGAGGTCTATCCGCCCGGGGAACAGGCCGGCGAGCATGCTGAAGCTCTCTGCGACCTTCAGCGGGCTGTAGTGGGGCAGCATCACCCCGCCGCTGCCGACCCGGATGCGCTCGGTGACGGACGCGATCGGGCCCACGAGCACCTCCGGGCTGGGCCCTGCGAGCATCGGGCCGCCGTGATGCTCGGCGACCCAGTAGCGGTGGTAGCCGAGGCGGTCCGCCAGGCGCGCGAGCTCGAGCGTGTTCGCGAGCGCGCGCGAGCCCGTGGAGCCCTCGGCGATCGGGGACTGGTCGAGGACGGACACGCGCATCGGGTGCCCGGCGTCAGGGTTTCTCTCGATGTCGCGGCCGGAAGCGGAGATGGGGCCATGCTAGGCGCCCGCGTCGCACGTGCCGGTGCACCGCGGCAGGAAGTAGACTCCGCGGCCGAGACCGGGGAGGGTTTCTTTGCCCGCATCAGCGCCCACGTTGTTCCGCGACCGACCACGGCCCGTGCAGATCCTGCTGGGCGGTGTGATCCCGGCGATCCTCGGCGCGATTGCGGGCATCCTGATCGGCACGACGACGACCGGCTACTGGGCGATCGCGATCATCGCGGGGGTCGGCGGGTTCATCGCGGGGTTCGAGCACCAGGACGGCTGGGGCGGCGCCGACCGCGGACTTGTCGGCGGCGCGATCTATGGAACGTCGCTGCTGATCGCGCACTGGATCGCGGGCACGGAAGCGAAAGTGTCACTCGGGAGCTTCCCGCCGCTGTTCGCTGTGGTGGTCGCGATCATCGGGATGTTCCTCGGCGCCGCGGGCGGGCGGATCGCCCGCTCGCTGCGCGCCGACGGCTGATCAGGACGCGGGTGCGAGGAGCAGCACCGAGCAGTGCGCGTCGTGGAGCACACGCTTGCTGACGCTCCCGATCGCGGCGAGGCCCGTCGCCCTGCGGCTGCCCATCACGATCAGGGACGCGCCGCTGGCGGCCGCGCCGCCCACTACGGCGTCCACCTCGGATCCGACCTCGATCCTGGCAGGAGGTGATCCGGGGACGGCCGCGGCGATCCGCTGGGACTGGTCGGCGATGCGGTGGGGGTGGGTCTTCTCCTCTGCTCCCTCCACGTGCACGAGGGTGAGCGTGCCGCCGTGGATGACGGCGAGGCGGATCGCGAGGTCCACGATCTCGTCCGAGCCGTCGAGGCCGTCGCTCGCGACGAGCAGGCTCTTGCCGAAGTGCTCCTCCCCGCCGGGTGTGGTGCGCGCTGCGAGCAGCGGCGTGTCGGTGCCGAGAGCGGCGCCGCCGACACCGTCGAGGATGCGCCCGCCGAGCCAGGATGTGCCGGGAGCGCCGATCGCGAGGAGGTCGTGCTCCGCGGCCCGCGCGAGGATCACGTCGGCGGGCGGCCCCTCCGGGTCCACCACCTTCGCGGCGTCGACCCCTGCCTCCTCGGCGAGGGCTCCGGCGCGTTCGATTATCCGCTCGGCCCGCTCGGGGCCTATCGAGGCGGTCTTGTAGGCGCCTGAGCCTTTGACCGCGGTGACGGCGAGGATAGTCAGGTGCCCGCCGGCGCCTGCGAGGATCGCGGCCTGCTCGACGGCGGAGTAGCTGCGGTGCGTCCCGTCGACGGCGCAGAGGATGTTCGCGTAGGGGCGCTGCGCGCCGGACGCGCTGGGACCCGAGGCCTGTGGCTGTGTACCTGTTGGTGTCATGCCTGAAAACTATCGGGCGCGGGGCCCGCGGGTCATCCGATCATTCCCCCCGGCATACCAGGGAAGTTCCGCAGCGGGTGCTCCCATGAGCCGCGGCGCAGGCGTTAGCCTGAGCAACCCAGGCATCCGGTATACCTCCGCGGTGCAAGCTAATGGAGGGTCCCGCGATGAGTGACACACCGAATGAGCCGCAGGAGTCCTTTCACCTGCTCCTCGACCGAGACGAGGTGCCGGTGACGGCGAGCGCGCTGCGCCTGCTCATCAGCGACGAGGCCCACCAGCCGCAGATCCGCGGCCTTGCCCGCGACGTGCTCGCGGCGCTCGAAGCTCCCGCGGACGAGCTCGGGGTGACGACCGTGACGCTGTCCCCGGGGCAGATGAAGATCACGCACACCGCCGTGCGGCTGCTCTTCAACGACATGCAGCGCGGTCAGTCGGATGAGCGCGAGACGCTGCGGGCGATCCTCGAGAAGCTGCCGGACGAGCACACGATGCGCGCGATCATCCTCGACTGACAGCGGCTGGGCTCAGACCGGCTCCGGCTCCATCTTGATCGCGCCGCAGGGGCACTCCTCGGCGCAGATGCCGCAGCCCTTGCAGTAGTCGAGGTCGATCTCGTAGCGCGAGCCGGTTCCGAGCTTGATCACGGCGTTGTCGGGACACAGGCCGTAGCAGTTGTCGCATTCGAAGCAGTTCCCGCACGAGAGGCAGCGGCGCGCCTCGAACAGGGCGCTCTCCTCATCAAGGCCCGACTGGACCTCGGCGAAGCTGGACTGCCTGCGGACCGCGTCAAGGCGCGGGGCGATCTTCTTCGGGGCGTCGTCGAAGTACCAGGTGTTCAGGCGGTCGAAGTCGGCGAGCTCGTGCTTGGGGACCTCCGGGACGTCCTGGGTGTGGGCGCCCCGCAGCCAGGCGTCGATGTTGCGCGCCGCCTTCTTGCCGTGCCCGATCCCGACGGTGACGGTGCGCTCGGCGGGAACCATGTCCCCGCCCGCGAAGATGCCCTCGTAGCCGGTCATCATGTTCCGCGCGACCTGGACCACGCCGTCCTGCACCTCGAGGCCGGGGACCCCGTCCAGCAGCGAGAGGTCGGCCTCCTGCCCGAGGGCGAGCACCAGCGAATCCGCGGCTATCTCTTCAACCTCCCCGGTCGGCTGGGGGAACCCGTCTGCGTCGAGCTCCATCCGCTCGATCTGCAGGCTCTCCGGGCCGGCGAGCTTCACCGTGGAGAGCCACTTCATCACGACGCCCTCCTCGAGGGCTTCCTGCACCTCTGATTCGTGCGCGGGCATGCGGTCGCGGTCGCGGCGGTAGACGACGACGGCGTCGCTGGCGCCGAGGCGTTTCGCCGTGCGCGCGGCGTCCATCGCGGTGTCGCCGCCCCCGTAGACGACGACGTGGCGCCCGAGGAACGGCTGATCGTGCCCCTCCATGCTGCGCAGCAGCGATATCGCGTCGAGCACGTGCGCGGCCTCGCCGGCCGGGATGTAGGCGCGTTTGGCCAGGTGCGCCCCGACCGCCAGGAACGCCGCGTCGAAGGCTCCCTCCTGCATGCTCTCGCGGATATCGGTGACGGTGCTCGAGCATTCGAGCTTGACCCCGAGGTCGAGGATCCGCTGGATCTCGGCGTCGAGGACGTCCCTGGGCAGCCTGTAGGCGGGGATTCCGTAGCGCATCATCCCCCCCGGCCGCTCGCCGGAGTCGCGTATGACGACCTCGTGGCCGAGCATCGCGAGGTGGTATGCCGCCGTGAGGCCGGACGGTCCGGCGCCGACGATCAGCACGCGCTTGCCGGAGCTGCCCTCGCCGCCCTGGACGGTCCAGCCGTGCTCTATCGCGGCGTCGCCGAGGAAGCGCTCGACGGAGTTGATGCCGACCGCCTCGTCGAGCTCCGCGCGGTTGCAGGCGGTGGTGCAGGGGTGGTAGCAGACACGCCCGACCACGGCAGGGAACGGGTTGTCGCGCATGATCGTGCGCCAGGCGGGCTCGTAGTCGCCGTCCTCGGCGTCGTACAGCCAGCCCTGGATGTTCTCCCCGGCGGGGCACGCGTTGTTGCACGGCGGCATGCGGTCGACGTAGACGGGCCGCTGATCGCGCCAGGCGCCCGTCTTGTTCGCCAGGCTCGAGCCGACCTCGAGCGTGATCGCGAAGGGCTTCTCGCTCACAGCAGCCCGTACTTCTCGATGTTGCGGTCCGCACGGGCCTGCACCTGGGCCAGCACCGCCTCGTTGCGCTCGGGCTTGAACAGGTGCCTGTAGCGGCCCTGCAGCTCGAGGTACTCCTCCACCGGGCGCCTGTCGCGGATCTTGGAGACCGCGGTCACCTCGCCGTGCTCGCCCTCGAGCACGGGGAACAGCCCAGTCTCCTTCGCAAGGCGCGCGACCTTGATGCTGTCGGCCGCCTGACAGTTCCAGCCGAGCGGGCAGGTGACGAGTATGTGCAGGTACCGCGCACCGCGGATCTGCATGGCGCGCTCCACCTTCGCCTCGATGTCGCGCGGCTCGGAGACGGTGGCGGTCGCGACGTACGGGATCTGATGCGCCATCGCGATCAGCGCCATGTCCTTGCCCTGGCCGAAGGCGTTGCCGGGGTGCCCCGGGGCGGGCTGGGTGGTCATCGTGCGCGCCGCGGGCGGTGTGGCGCCGGAACGCTGGACACCGGTGTTCATGTACGCCTCGTTGTCGTAACAGATGAACAGCACGTCGTCGTTGCGCTCGAACATCCCGGACAGGCACGCCATGCCGATGTCGACGGTGCCGCCGTCGCCCGCCTGCCCCACGACGCGGATGTCGGTGCGGCCCTTGACCTTCAGTCCGGCAGCGATGCCGGTGGCAATGGACGGCGCGTTCGCGAACAGGGAGTGCATCCACGGCATCTGCCACGAGGACTCCGGATAGGGCGTCGAGAACACCTCCAGGCAACCTGTCGCGTTGGCGGCGATCAGGCGGCCGTCGGTGGCACGCATCGCGGCGTCGAGCGCGTAGCGCGCCCCGAGCGCCTCACCGCAGCCCTGGCATGCACGGTGCCCCTTGGTGATCGCGTTGCTGCGGTTCGGGTCCGCCTGCAGCGCGCGCTGCTCGGGGTCGAGCAGGCGGTTGCCGGCCGCGTGGCTGCCCACTTGGTAGAACTTGATCGGGGCGCCTGTGGGCATGATCAGACCGGCCCCGCGGCGACCACGCCGACGTCTTTCAGGATGTTCTCGGCGTGCGGCCCGGACTGACGGCTCTCGCGCGTGCGCTCGAGCTCGCGCTCGACGAGCTCGTGGTCGAGGTCGAGGAAGGTGAAGGGCTCGAGATCGCCCGAGACGGCGCTCTGGAGCATCCTCGAGAGGGAGTCCGCGGTGATCGACCTTCCGCCGAGACCCGCGACGACCGTGTGGACCTGCGTCGGCGTGCCCGCCAGGCCCACCTGTACGTCCTGGGAGACGATGCCGCCGACCCCGACCGCGAGCGCCCGCTCCACGACGACGACGCGCCCCACGCCCTCGAGGACCTCGCGCACCTTGCTGAGCGGGAACGGCCTGAAGGCCTTGATGCCGAGCACGCCCATGGGGACGCCCTGCTCGCGCAGGGTGTCGACCGCGTCCTCGATCGTCCCGAGCACGGATCCGAGCGCGACCACCACCGTCTCGGCGTCGTCGAGCCTGTATTCCCTGACGAGGCCTACGTGCTCCCTGCCCAGCGTCTGCGAGAGCTCGCCCGCGAGCCTGGGGATCGCCTCGAGCGCCTGTGTCTGCTTGACGTGAGCGAGGTACTTGACCTCGGTGAAGGCCTCTGGCCCGACCATCGCCCCGATGCTGACGGGCGCGTCGGGGTCAAGCACCTGGCGCGGCTCGAACGGCGGCAGGAACGAGTCGATCTGCTCCTGCTCGGGCATGTCCAGGCGCTCGTACGCATGGGTGAGGATGAAGCCGTCCATGCACACCATCACGGGAAGCGAGAGCTCCTCGGCGAGACGGAACGCGAGGACATGCGTGTCGATGGCCTCCTGGTTCGACTCGACATACAGCTGGATCCAGCCCGAGTCGCGCTGGGACATCGAGTCCGAATGGTCGTTCCAGATGTTGATCGGGGCTCCGATCGCGCGGTTGGCGACGGTCATCACGATCGGCAGCCCGAGACCTGACGCGTTGTAGAGGGCCTCCGCCATGTACAGCAGTCCCTGGCTCGCGGTGGCGGTGTAGGTGCGCGCGCCCACCGCGGAGGCACCGATCGCGACGGACATGGCCCCGAACTCCGACTCGACGTTGATGAACTCGCACGGCGTGAGCTCGCCGCCGGCGACCATCGCCGAGAGTCCCTCCACGATGTGCGTCTGCGGGGAGATCGGGTACGCCGGGATCACCTCGGGCCTGCAGAGCGCCACCGAGCGGGCGACCCCGCGCGAGCCCTCCATCTGCTCAAGCACCTGCAGCCACCTTCCTGTCGGCGAGCACATGCTCATGGCATGCCCTCGCGGCCGCGATGTTGCCGGCCGCGACGCGGCCGGAGAAGCGTGTCTGGATCGCGTGCTCCACCGACTGCAGGCTGATCACGCCAGTGAGCGCCGCCAGCCCGCCGAGCATCGCGGCGTTCGGCCGCATCTGCCCGAGGTGCTCGCGCGTGATGTCGCCGGCGGGGACCGTCAGGAGCCGCTCGCGGTCGAAGTCGCGCGTCCACTCCCCGAGGCCGAGCTCGTCGAGCGTGCGGGTCGAGTTGATGAGCACGTAGCCCGAGGGGCGCAGACCGCCGAACACGTCGACCTGGTGAAGGAGCGTCGGGTCCTGCACGATCAGCGCGTCGGGCTCGGAGACGGGTTCGCGTGTGCGGATCTCGTGGTCGTCTATGCGGCAGAACGCGACCACCGGCGCACCGGTGCGCTCGGAGCCGAAGCTCGGGAATGCCTGGGCGTATGCCCCCTCGTTGAACGCGGCGATCGAGAGCAGCTCCGCCGCGGTCACGACCCCCTGGCCTCCACGGCCGTGTATGCGCACCTGGAACATGTCGGGCGCCTAGCTCGTGCCGGCCGGGGCTGTCGGCGCCGATGCGACGGCGCTTCGCGTGACGAGATGGCCGTCGGGCGTCGAGAGTGAGAAGCCCTGCGCGGGGCCCTGTCCCACGTCGATCAGGAACTCGGGGCTGCCCCAGCGCTCGAACTGCTCGCTGTCGATGTAGAAAGGCGTGCCGGCGAGGGTGCCCAGCTCGATGTCGCCCGTCCCCAGCGGGAGCTCGCCGGCCTGAAGGACCATCGGCGAACTGCCGTCGCAGCACCCTCCCGACTGGAAGATGGCGAGCGCGCCGTGTTCTGCTGTGAGACGCTCGATCATCTCGAGCGCCTTGGGAGTGGCCTTTAAGCGATGAGACATGTCCCCAGATCCCGGTCGAAGTTCACGATCCAGTCCATCAGCGCGACCATCCCCGTCCATCCGTGTAAAGCCCGTAGTAAGGGTAGGTCATTGGCCACGCTCCCGCGGGGTGTGCCGGCCGTCCCCGCCAAGCTGATAGACCACGCGGGTGAGCCGATTTGCGGGCGGGAGCTCCGGGTGGTGAGCTGATGCACGAGCTGGCGATCAGCCGCGCGATCCTCGACGCCGCGCTCGCGAGCGCCGGCGGCCGGCCCGTGACACGCGTGAGCGTCTCGGTCGGGGCGCTGCGCCAGGTGGTGCCGGACTCGCTGGCCTTCAACTTCCGAGTCATCTCGCGCGGCACGCTGTGTGAGGACGCGGAGCTCGCGATCAAGCCGGTGCCAGCGCGGATGAGCTGCCCGTGCGGGGAGAGCTGGACACTCGACGAGCCGGCATTCCGGTGCCCGCGCTGCAATGGTGTGGACGGGAGGGTCGTCGACGGCGAGCAGCTGTCGGTCGACTACATAGAGGTCGAGGAGGAGCCGTGCATAGAACCAAGGTGAACGTCGCGACGGATGTGCTCGACGCGAACGAGACGATCGCACGAGCCAACCGCGAGGACTTCGATCGCGCGGGGGTTCGCGTCGTGAACCTGATGGGCGCGCCCGGCGCGGGCAAGACAGCCCTCCTGGAGCGCGTGCTGATGGAGGGTCTGCGGGAGTTCCGCGCCGGCGTCCTCGAGGGCGACATCGCAGGCTCGCTCGACGCCGACCGCCTGTCGGCCCTGCATGTTCCCGTCACGCAGCTCAACACGTCCCCGGGCTTCGGCGGCGAGTGCCACCTGGACGCCAACATGGTCCGCTCGGCTCTCGGTGCGATGGACCTGCAGGCGATCGACCTGCTCGTGATCGAGAACGTCGGCAACCTCGTGTGCCCCGCGGAGTTCCGCGTCGGTGAGGACGCCCGCGCGATGGTCTCCTCTGTCACCGAGGGCGAGGACAAGCCGCTGAAGTACCCGCTGATGTTCCGTGCCTGCGAGCTGGTTGTGCTCAACAAGATCGACCTGCTCCCGCACCTGGACTTCTCCGTCGACCGTTTCCTTGAGAACCTCGAGCAGGTGAACCCCGGTGTCAAACACATGCAGGTGAGCGCCCGGACCGGCGAGGGGGTCGGCTACCTCAAAGGATGGCTGGAGGGACTCGCGGGACACCGGCCCGAGGCCGGCTGAGGGGCGCGCTCAGCCCACCAGCCCGGCGGCGTCGCAGCGAACGATCTCGGCGAGCGGCCCGATGGCCGCCCTGACGGCCACGGAGAGCTCGCTGCCGGTGTCGAAGATCTCCCCCTGCACGCCGTGCACCACGAGCGTCTCGGGCAGGCGGCCGATCGCGCGCGCCAGCTCGATCGTCTCGACCACGCCGACGGCGTGGGTCGAGGTGGAGGAGCGCAGGTCGGCGGGGAGCGGCTCGCTTGAGGCGTCCAGGCGCCGCAGGGAACCTGTGTGCGCCCCCGTTCCGATCGCGTCGACGATCAGCGCGGCGCGGTAGCCGTCCCACTGCTCGATGAGCCCGAGCGCCTCGCCGTGCTGCTCGAGCACGGCGATCTGCCCCGGGTCCACGAGCTGCCTGACCCTGCGCGCCACCTCGATCCCGGCGCCGTCGTCGCCGCGCAGCTCGTTTCCGACCCCGATGACGAGGACCGGCGCCCGGCGTTCAGACACGCTCGACCGTCAGCTCAAGGAAGTGCGTCGCGCAGGAGATGCACGGGTCGTGGTTGCGGATCGCCTGCTCGCAGCGGTGCGCAGCTGCGTCGTCGGGGAGATCGAGGTGCTGCTGCGACGACCTCGCGCAGGTCGTCCTCGATCGCGGGCTGGTTCTGCGAGGTCGGCGGGACGATCTCGGCGTCGAGGATGGTGCCGTCCTCGTCGATGCTCGTAGCGGTGGTAGAGCATGCCTCGCGGCGCCTCGCTGACGCCGTGGCCCCGCCGCCGCGCCGCGGCATGACGGCGATCGACGGGCGCGTCCGGGCTGCTCGTAGCCGTCGATGATCGCGCAGCGCCTCGTCGCACGCGTGGACGAGCTCGACGGCCCGGACGATGATGCTGCGGAACGGGTTGCGGCAGTCGCGCTCCAGGCCCGCGTCGGCCGCGGCCTCGCGGGCCAGCGGGCGCAGCTGGTCGCAAGTCGAGCGCGTAGCGCGCGAGCGGGCCGGTCAGGTAGGCGCCCCGCTCGCGCAGGCGCGCGTGCAGCGCGTTGGAGTGCGCGACGTGCTCCTCGACGAAGTGCTCGGCGAACTCGGCGGGCGGTGATGTCGAGCCCGCCGTCGGAGACGATCCGCGCCGCGTCGATCGGATAGCGTCGCCGGGTCGCTGCAGCGCGACGCAGCTCGGAGCGCGCGCTCCACGTCGGGGAAGTCGAAGCCCGCCGACCCACGCGACCGTCGTCGAGCGCCAGGTCGCGCGCCCGCTCGCAGCGGCTCGGCGAGCGGGCGCAAGCTCGCGCCCGCGTCGGGCGCGCGGTAGAAGCCGCCGACGCGGACGTTGATCGGGGTGGATCTCGCGGCCGCCGATCAGCGTCCAGCATGGCGTTGCCGGCCTTCTTCAGCGCCAGGCCCCGCTCGACGAGCCTCGCGATGGTCCTGCGCCATCTCGATCGCGTCCGGGTAGCCGAGGAAGTCCGGCGCGTGCAGCATGTAGACGTGCAGCGCGTGGCTCTCGATCCACTCGCCGCAGTAGAGCAGCCGGCGCAGCGCGCGCAGCGGGCCGGCGTCGATCTGCACGCCGCACAGCGTCCTCCATCGCGTCGCACGCGCTCATCTGGTAGGCGACCGGGCAGATCCCGCAGATCCGGGCGGTGATGTCCGGCGCCTCGGTGAACGCGCGGCCGCGCAGCAGCGCCTCGAAGAACCGCGGCGGCTCGTAGATGTGCAGCTCGACGTCGCTCGACCGTCCGCCGTCCGAGCGTCGACGTGCAGCGCGCCCTCGCCCTCGACCCGGGCCAGGTAGTCTGACCGTGATGCGTGCGCGTGGCTCTCGCGGCTCTCACGTCATCGCGCCTCGCTCGCCTCGCCGGAACGGCTCGTGCGTCCGCGACGTTGAACGTCGCGGCAGGCGCGCCGTGATGTCGAGCACTCGGCCGACCTGCCGAGCTGCGCGCACCGCGCGGCGATCAGCGCTGGGTGTTCGGCGCTCTCCATCGGGCCGAAGCAGCCGTAGCAGCCGCGGTCGTAGGCCGGGCAGATCGCGCCGCAGCCCGCATGGGTCACCGGGCCCAGGCAGGGCGTACCGTCGAGCGACCATCACACAGACGGTGCCGCGCCGCTTGCACTCGATGCAGACGCTGTGCGCCGGATGTTCGGGGCGTCTGGCCGTCAGGTGGGCGCCGATCGACCTCGAGCAGCTGGCGCTTGTTGATCGGGCAGCCGCGCAGCTCGAAGTCGACCGGCACGTGCGCGGCGATCGGGGTCGAGGTCGCCAGCGTCGAGATGTAGTCGGGGCTGCGCGTAGACGATGCGACGTGAATTCCGTCGACGTCGCGCGAAGTTGCGCAGCGCCTGGATGCCGCCCGGCGGTGGCGCAGGCGCCGATCGTGACCAGCACGCGCGGGACTGCCTGCGGACCTCGTGGATGCGCTCGCGCGTCGTGCGGCGGTGGTGATGGAGCCCTCGACGAGCGACAGGTCGTAGGGGCCTGCGAGCCGCCGCGCTGGTCGCCTCCAGGAAGTAGGCGATCTCCAGCGCTGTCCGGCCAGGGCCAGCAGCTCGTCCTCGCAGTCGAGCAGGCTGAGCTGGCAGCCGTCGCAGGACGCGAACTTCCAGACCGCGAGCTTGGGCTTGCTGACGCCGGTCATGTCACAGCTCCCGTGATCGCGAGCCAGCGGCTCGACCTCGTCGTAGCGGTACGACCGGCCCGTCGCGGCAGATCAGCAGCTCGGGCCGAGCTGGCAGTGGCCGCAGAGGCCGATGCCGCACTGCATGTTGCGCTCCATCGAGATGTAGACGCGCTCTCCGGCGGACGCCCGCGCGTGCGAGCGCGCGGCCGTGAAGCGCATCATCACCTCGGGCCCGCACAGCAGCGCGACCGTGCGGGCCGGGTCGAGCGCGGCGCGGCCCACCAGGCGCGGTGACGACGCCGACGTGCCCGAGCCAGTCGGGCCCGGCGCTGTCGACGGTGACCGACACCTCCATGCCGAGGTCCGCCCAGCGCTCGAGCTCGTCGGGGAAGAGGAGCTGCTCGGGGTCGCGGCCCCCGTAGAGAAGGATCAGCCGGCCCATAGCGCTGGCGGCGCCCGAGCAGGTCAAGGATCAGCCGGGCGCAGCGGCGCCAGGCCGAGCCCGCCGGCTATGACCACCACGTCGAGTCGCCTGCAGCTCTGCGGTGGGCCACGGGCGTCCGAACGGGCCGCGGACCATGAGCCCGTTGCCGACGGCGGTCTGCGCAGATCGCGCGCGTGGCCAGCCCGACGGCGCGGATCGTGTGGACGAGCGCGCCGTCATGCGCCCGGGTCGCCGCTGATCGAGATCGGCACCTCGCCCGACGCCGAACGCGGAAAGCATCGTGAACTGCCCCGGGTCAAAGCGCATCGGCGGGCCGGTGCACGGCTCGCAGCTCGAGCGTCCAGGCGTCGAGGGTGTCCTGGCGCCCGCGCCGTCACCGTGTACGGCGACGGGCACCATCGGGCCGAGCTCGGCGGCGATGGGCTCAGACGAGCGCGTGCATGCCCGTACACGTCCAGGAGCTGCAGGCGGGTGGCCTGCAGCCGCTCGGTGATCGCGCCCGCGAAGCGGCGCATGAGCTGCGTAGCCGAGCTCGTGGTCGGCCTCGCACTTGCCGCGCAGGCAGACGCCGTCGAAGCGTGATGACGCGCGTCGGCTCGATCGCGCGCGCGTCGAACTGCCAGCGGTGAGGCTCGAACAGCCAGGACCAGCCGACGATCTCGCGCGGGTGCAGCGTCTCGATCACGAGCGCGCCGCGCCCGGGCGCCTGGACCTCGAGCGCGACGGCGCCCTCGCGGACCAGGAAGAACCGCTCCGCGGGCTCGCCCTCGCGGAACATCCGCTCGCCGGTGCCGAAGCGTTCGTTGCGGCCGCAGCCGGCGATCAGGCGCAGGTGCTCCGGGGCCAGGCCCTGGAAGGTCGGCGCGAGGGCCATCAGCTCTTCAATCGATTGCATCGCGCTGCTCGTCCTCCTCGCGGATCGCCCGCGCCTCCTCGGTGATGTCGATGCCCACCGGGCACCAGGTGATGCAGCGGCCGCAGCCGACGCAGCCGGAGGTGCCGAACTGGTCGATCCAGGTTGCGAGCTTGTGCGTCATCCACTGGCGGTAGCGCGAGCGGGTGCTGCCCCGACCGCCCCGCCGTGGATGTGGGAGTAGTCGACGGTGAAGCACGAGTCCCAGCGCTGCACCCGCTCCACCTCGGTCGCCGGCGAGGTCCGTCGCGTCCTCGACGGTCGTGCAGAAGCATGTCGGGCAGACCATCGTGCAGTTCCCGCAGGACAGGCAGCGCTCGGCGACCTCATCCCAGCGCGGAGCTCTCGTAGCTGCGGTAGAGCAGGTCCCGTATGTCGGTGACGTCGAGCTCGCGGCCCATCTGCTCCGCGGCGCGGGCGCGGGCCGCGCGGGCCGCTTCCTGCTCGGCCGCCTTCGCCTGCCCGCCCGGCATCTCGGCCAGCAGCCGCGAGCCGCTGTCGCTGCCGGCGTCGGCGAGGAAGTAGTGCTGGCCGTCCTCGAGCACCTCGGTGAGCGCGAGGTCGAAGCCGCTCTCGGCTGTCGGGCCTGTCCCCATCGAGGCGCAGAAGCAGGTTTTCGCGGCCTGCGTGCACTGCACCGCGACGATGAAGATCCCCTCGCGCACCGACTGCTCGACAGGGTCCGGGTGCTGACCCGCCGAGCAGCACGCGGTCCAGGATCCCCATCGCCTGCAGCTCGCACGAGCGCACGCCGACGAAGGCGTAGCGGGGCTGCGCGGCGCCGTCCTGCTCGGTGTCCGTCAACCCGCCGTGCTCGTCGCGGCGTGCCCTCCACAGGCGCCGCTCGGGCGGCAGCTGGTAGCGCTTCCAGGAGTGCGGGCCGACGTTGTAGCCGAACAGCGCGTCGTCCTCGCGGCGCCTGAGCCGGTAGTGACCGGCCACCTGCTCGTCCGTCCAGCCGGCGGGCAGGTCCGCGCTGGAGCTGAGCTCGCCGTAGACGAGCGCCTGGCCCTGCAGCGTCGGACCGACGACCGTGTAGCCGCGGCGGCCCAGGGCCGCGAACAGCTCATCGAGGTCGCTGCGCTCGATCCTCTGGCTGACGAGCGTGCTCATCAGCGCTCCAGTGTCACTTGTTTGCTCTCCTCATGCAACGCGGGGGTCCGGGGTCAAGCGCTCCCCCCGGACCCCCGCGTCGATGATACGTCGCGCGCGACCTAGAAGAAGCCGATGCGCGTTCGGGTCGTAGCTGACCAGCAGGCACTTCGTCTGCGAGTAGTGGTCGAGCATCATCCGGTGGTTCTCGCGCCCGACGCCGGACGCCTTGTAGCCGCCGAACGCGGCGTGCGCCGGGTACTGGTGGTAGCAGTTGGTCCACACCCGGCCGGCCTTGATCGCGCGGCCCATCCGGTACGCGCGGCTGCCGTCGCGGGTCCAGACGCCGGCGCCGAGGCCGTACAGCGTGTCGTTGGCGATCTCCAGCGCCTCGGCCTCGTCCTTGAACGTGGTCACGGCGAGCACCGGCCCGAAGATCTCCTCCTGGAAGACCCGCATCTTGTTGTGGCCCTTGAGCACGGTCGGCTCGAAGTAGTAGCCGCCCGCGAGCTCGCCGCCGAGCATCGTGCCGCTCGCCGCCGATCAGCAGCTCGGCGCCCTCGTCGCGCGCCGATCTCGACGTAGCCCTCGATCTTCTCGAGCTGCGCTGCGGAGTTCTGCGGGCCGATCTGCGTCGTCGCGGTCGAGCGGGTTGCCCTGCCTGATCGCGCCGATCCGCTCCAGGCAGCGCTCCATGAACTCGTCGTAGATCGACTCCTGGATCAGCGCCCGGGACGGGCAGGTGCACACCTCGCCCTTGTTGAACGCGTAGAGCACGAGTCCCTCGATCGCCTTGTCCAGGAACGCGTCGTCGGCGGCCATCACGTCCTCGAAGAAGATGTTCGGCGACTTGCCGCCGAGCTCCGTCGTCGACGGGATCAGGTTCTGCGCCGCGTACTGCATGATCAGCCGGCCGGTCACCGTCTCGCCGGTGAACGCGATCTTCGCGATCCGCTTGTTGGACGCCAGCGCCTTGCCGATCTCGGCGCCGGGGCCGTTGACGATGTTCAGCACGCCGGGCGGCACGATGTCCTCGATCAGCTCGGCGAGCTTGAGGATCGACCAGGGCGTCGGGCTCGCCGGCTTGACGACCGTGCAGTTGCCGGCCGCGAGAGCCGGTGCGATCTTCCACGCCGCCATCAGCAGCGGGAAGTTGAACGGGATGATCTGGCCGACCACGCCGAGCGGCTCGTGGAAGTGGTAGGCGACCGTGTCCTTGTCGATCTCGGAGATCCGTCCCTCCTCGCCGCGGATCACGTCCGCGAAGTAGCGGAAGTGGTCGGCGGCGAGCGGGATGTCGGCGGCGAGCGTCTCGCGCACGGGCTTGCCGTTCTCCCAGCTCTCTGCGACCGCGAGCATCTCGAGGTTCTCTTCGATGGCGTCGGCGACCGCGTTCAGGACCGCCGAGCGTTCGGTGGTGCGAGCGCTCGGCCCAGGCGTCCTTGGCGGCGTGCGCCGCGTCGAGCGCGAGCTCGATGTCCTGGGCGCCCGAATGGGCGACCTGCGCAGATCGGCAGGCCCGTTGCCGGGCTGAGGTTCTCGCGGTACTCACCGTCGACGGGCGCCACCCACGCACCGCCGATGAAGTTGTCGTATTTCTCATTGACCTGCACGGGGCTGCCGGCGTGTCCCGGCGCCTCGAAGGTTGTGGACTGCTCGATGGTTGCCATGCTCTCCACTCCTCGGCTTGTCGTCTGTGCGCGGCGCCGTCCGGGCGCCGCCGATAACTCCAACGCCCCCGGCTGGGCTGCGAGCCGAGGCCGTCTTCGCGCTGTGCTCCTGGATCTGGCCCCCTCTCATCGACGGGGAGAAACCTGCACCCCAAGCGTGCCTCGTGTGCGGGGCCGTGCCATCGGGGGCTTCTCGCGGCGCGACTGCCGATTACTACGCAACCGGCGAGAGCCGTACCCTGGCGTCCACGATCAGCGCACCGGACGGCCCCGCCAGGAGCGGGTTCGCGTCCAGCTCCGCCACCTCGGGATGGTCCTCCACGAGCGCCGAGAGACGCAGCAGAGCGTCCTCCACGGCCCCGACATCGCACTTCGCCGCGCCGCGGTAGCCGTCGAGGAGCGGGAACGTGCGCAGCGACCTGATCATCTCGCTCGCGTCGACGTCGGTGAGCGGTGTGATGCGGACGGCGACGTCGCGGAGCAGCTCGGCGCTCGTGCCGCCGGCGCCGCACGCGATCACGGGGCCGAAGCTGGCGTCGTGGACGACGCCGATGATCAGCTCCACCCCGGCCTCGGCCATCGGCTGCACGATCAGCCGCTCCAGCTTGTGTCCGAGCCGGGCGACTGAGCGCTCGATGTCCTGGGCGGCGGCCATGACCTGATCCGAGCCGTCGAGGCCGAGGCGGACGCCGCCGGCGTCGGTCTTGTGGACGAGGTCGCCCGCGACGGCCTTCAGCGCAACGGGCACGCCGAGCTCGGCGGCAGCGTCGGCGGCCTCCTGCGCGGTGCTCACGAAACGGGTCTGCACGAACGGGAGCCCGTAGCAGTCGAGCAGCGCGACGGTCTCCTGCGGCCCGAGCCACCCGCCGCCGCCGGCCAGGCCCTGGGCGACGATCGCGGCGGCCTCATCCGGGCGACACCCGTCGGGTGTGACGAGCGTCCCGGCCGGGCGCGAGCGCCAGGTCCCGTAGCGTGCGACGTGCGCGAGCGCGAGCGCGGCGTCCTCGGGGAACGCGAACAGGGGCACGTTGCTCCTGTGCTCCGGATCCTGGGGCGCGCCGCCCCTGTTCATGAAGACGGCGGTGAGAGTGATGTCCTGCAGCTCCAGTGCGGCAGCGCGGATCTCACGTGCGACGTCCTCGGCGGCGGTGACGAGGGGCGGCACGAAGATCGCGACGATGCTGTCGCAGACGCCCTCCTGCGCGAGCGTCCGGATGACCCGGCCGTAGCTCTCCGCGGTCGCGGTCGCGATCATGTCGACCGGGTTACCCAGGGACGCCTCGGGTGCCAGGAACTCAGCGAGCTTCTCGCGCGTGCGCTGACCGAGCTCCACGACATCCAGGCCCGCGGCCTGGCAGGCGTCGACACACAGGATCCCGGGGCCTCCGGCGTTGGTGACGATCGCGACTCGCCGTCCCTTCGGGACCGGCTGGGATGACAGCAGCGCGCCGACGTCGAAAAGCTCCTGCATGGTGTCGGTCCTGATCACGCCGGACTGGTTGAACAGCGCATCGACGGTGACGTCCGATGCCGACAGCAGCGCGCCTGTGTGTGACGCGGTCGCACGTGCGCCGGCGGGCGAGCGCCCTGCCTTCACGGCGACTATCGGCTTCGTCGCGCTGACCCTGCGCGCGATGCGCGAGAAGCGCCGGGGGTTCCCGAATGACTCCAGGTAGAGCATGATCACGCTCGTGCCGGGGTCCTGCTCCCAGTACTCGAGAAGGTCGTTGCCGGACACGTCGCCCTTGTTGCCGACCGAGACGAACGAGGACAGGCCGAGGTTTATGCGCCCGGCAGCCTCGATGATCGCGATCCCGAGCCCTCCGCTCTGTGAGAGGAACCCGATCGGGCCGGCGGGCGGGACCTCTCCGGCGAACGTCGCGTCCAGCCGCACGTCCTGCTCGGTGTTCAGGACTCCGAGGCAGTTGGGGCCGATCAGGCGCATCCCGGACTGGCGGCAGACCTCGATCAGGTCGCGCTCGCGCTCCACCCCATCCCCGCCGACCTCTGCGAAGCCCGCGGAGATCACGAGCAGCGCGCGGGCTCCGGCGCTCGCGCATTCGCGTGAGACGTCGCCGACGTGGGCGGCGGGCACGGCGATGACCGCGAGGTCCACCGCCTCGGGGACCTCGGCCATCGAGCCGTAGGCGCGCAGGCCGTCGATCTCCTTAACGCGTCTGTTGACCGGGTAGAGGGGTCCGTCGTAGCCGTAGGAGCGCAGGTTGCGCAGCAGTTCCCCTCCGACCGTCTCGCGGCGGTCCGAGGCTCCCACCACCGCCACGGACGCGGGACGCAGGAACCGCCCGACGGCTGCGATCGCGGCTGTCTGCTCGCGGCGCTCGTACTGCTCGACGGTGTTCTCGTCGCGAGATGTGGGGAACTCGACCTCGATCACCCCGCTGCGTGAGCGCAGCGTGACGGCGAATCCGCTGTCGCGGAAGACCTGGATCATGCGGTGGTTGGCCGGCATCACCTGCGCGGTGAGCACACCTATGCCGCTCGCCTCTGCCGAAGAGGCGAGCAGATCGAGCATCCGGGTCGCCACGCCCTTCTGCTGCCAGTCGTCGGCGACCATGAACGCGATCTCGGCGCGGCCGGGATCGGTGCGCACGTAGGCGGCGTGGGCGAGTATCAGCTGGTCGGGTCCGGTCGTCGCGACGATCGCAAGGCCGGCCGAGCCCTCCATGTCCGTGGACCATCCCGCCGCCCAGTCCAGGTTGACGGCGCCGAAGAAACGAAAGCCGATCGACTCGGGAGAGAGCGCGTGCAGGAACGTCTCGATCGCGGGCCTGTCCTCGGGGACCGTCGGACGGATGTGCACCGTTGACCCGTCGCGAAGGGCGACGTCCACCGCGGCCGGGAAGGGCACGCCCGAACCCGTTGGGCTGAGGGCGCTCATCGGGCGTGAGCCGCTGCGAACATGACCGCCATGCTGACCGAGCGGCTGGCGGCGATCATCCGTGAAAGTCCGTAGCGCGGGGGTGGTTGCTCCTCGTCGGGGGCGCATGCAGCCGCGGTGGATCGCACGTCGCCGCCCCCCGCGCGTTCCCTCTCGCGCGAGCCCTCCTGATAGCCCCAGTCTTTGGTGGGCAAACCCCTGAGGTGACCTCAGTGGCGCCGCCGGATGACCTGACAGCAGCGCCGCGCAATGATTCTTCCCATAGCCGATAGTGGTTCGGCTTCCATTCGAAGAGGGGGAGCAAGGGTGCAGGTCAATTCGACCGCGGGGGTCCCGGCCGGCAAGCGGCACGGCGGCCTGAAGGGCATGACTGGCCCGGCGTACGTGCAGAGGTCTCGCCAGCTCCTGGGGCGTATCCAGGAACTCCAGCGCGAGATCCGTCACCAGCCCAGGAAGGGCGGGCGCGACGAGCAGCCCGACAGGCCCGGTGCCGACCGTCGGTGAGGTGATGCACCACGGCGTCATCGCGACGGCGCCGCAGACGCCGCTCGGCGAGGTCGCGGCGCAGATGGCCGACAACGGAGTGCACTGCATAGTGGTCGAGGGGTTGACACGCGCGCGCGACGGGCAGGAGACCCTCGTATGGGGAATCCTGTCGGACCTGGACCTCATCAGGGCCGCGGCGAACGGCCGCCTGGACGCGAATGCGGGCGAACTCGCGGGTACGGAGATCGTGACGGTAGAATCAAGCGATCGAGTCGAGGACGTCACCCGCCTGATGGCCGATCACGAGTGCACGCATCTGGTCGTCGTATCGCCGCAGTCCGGCGAGCCCACCGGTGTCGTCTCGAGCCTGGACGTCGCGCGAGCACTGGCGCGACCGGAATCACCAGCGCCCTGAGGGTGCCAACCCTCGCTGTGCCCACCGTGAGGCTGCGGGCCCTCGGCCTGCTCGCCGGCGTGCTGCTCGCGCTCGCCGGATGCGGCAGCTCCTCGTCCTCCTCGTCGACGACCGCGAGCACCCCGTCCACGAGCTCGACCTCGACGGGCCCCGCCGGCGCAGGATCCCAGGCGGCCCTCGCGGCGGCCGCGACCGCTGCCGGGAGCATCGTCGGCAGCTCTGGTCCGCTGCTCGCGACGCTCCACGCGACGACGCACCAGCCGAAGGTCGACGCGGCGTGGCCGATCCACGTCGCTGCATACGAGAACTCCAAGCCCGCCAGCGCGAGCATCAGCTATGAGTACCTGTTCGGGGGCGCGGTCGTCGCGCACCGCTCGCACTACACCTTCACGGGTCACTTCTCGGACATCATCCGCTGGCCCGCCACCGCCGTCGGCTACCAGCTCACGTTCAGGGCGGTCGTCACCTCGGGCTCATCCGTCGTGAACCTCGACTATCCGGTCCAGGTCGGCAAGTGAGCACGCCGACGGGGGCTGAGGTCGCCGTCGAGCGCGTCAGCAAGAGCTTTGGTCGCGTGGCCTCGCTGCGGGAACTCTCACTGCAGGTGGGGGCCGGTGAAGCCGTCGCGGTCACAGGCCGCTCAGGCTCGGGCAAGAGCACCCTGCTCGCGATGATCGGGGGCCTGGAGCAGCCCGATACCGGCAGGGTCCTGATCGACGGTCGTGCGATCTGGACCGAGCCCCGGCCGGCGCGCGCCAGGCGCGAGGAGGTCGGGTTCGTCTTCCAGAAACATCTGCTGCTCCCGTCGCTGACCGCGCGGGCGAACGTCGAAGTGCCCCTCATCGGCGCGGGAATGCACCGTCGCGAGCGCCGGCGCCGGGCGCTGGAGCTCCTAGCGGAGGTCGCGCTGCAGGACCGGGCGGAGCATCGTCCCGCCGAGCTCTCGGGAGGCGAGAGCCAGCGCGTCGCGGTCGCGCGCGCGCTCGCCAACGAGCCGAAGCTGCTGCTGGCCGACGAGCCGACAGGGGCGCTGGACTCCGCCACCTCCGTGAGGGTGCTCGACCTCCTGCTTCGCCTTCGCGACCAGCTCGGCATGACCCTCATCATCGTCAGTCACGACCGCTCCGTCGGCAATCGCACGGACCGCACCGTCACCCTCATCGACGGGCGGGTCGAACCCGAGTGCTCCGACGTGGAGCTGTACAAGGGCTAGGCGAGCAGCATCCTCGCGATCGTCACCGCAAATCTCCTGCGCAGCCCCGCGCGCACCATCGCGACCGCTCTCGGGATAGCGGTCGGCGTTGCGATGATCGTCGCCCTGCTGTCGTTCACGCAGGGGCTCAAGCAGACCGCCGCCGGCTTCGTCCACCTCGGCGGCTCGGACCTCGGGATCTTCCAGGCCAACGTCTCGGACCCGACCGCGTCGCTGCTCCCCGAATCACTCGTGGCGCGCGTCGCCTCACGGCCCGACGTGTCGGCGGCGACGCCGCTCGTGCTGATCGTCGAAGGCCTGAAGTCCGATCCCGGCGCGATCGTGTTCGGCGCGGACCCCTCGGGCTTCTTCTACCGCGGCCTGGTCCTCACCGCAGGCCACGCGCCCGTCGCCGGCACACAGCAGGTGCTGGTGGGCGACCGTCTCGCGTCGACGTCCCATCTGTCGGCCGGCTCGCCGGTGACGATCAGCGGGCACCGCTTCACCGTCAGCGGCATCTACAACTCCGGCATCCTGTTCGAGGACTCCGGCGCGGTGCTCGAGCTCCCGCAGGCCCAGGCGCTGACGGGCCGCCCCGGCGAGGTCACCGACATAGTCGTGCAGCTCTCCCCCGGCACCCATGCGAGCAGCGCCGCCGGCCAGATCGAGAAGGAATTCCCCGGCACTCAGGCGATCTCCGATCCGCAGCAGGCGCTGCGCGCCGGCGCGAACAGCACGCTCATCTCGAAGGCGATCCTCGTGATCGTCGTGATCGCACTGATAGTCGGCGGCATCAGCGTCGCCAACACGATGGCCATGTCGATCATGGAACGTCAGGGAGAGATCGGGATCCTCGCGACGGTCGGATGGTCGCCGTGGCGGGTGGCATCGCTCGTCCTCAGCGAAGGTGTCGCCGTCAGCATGCTCGGCGCCGCCGCCGGCCTGCTGCTTGGCGTGATCGGCGGGGGCCTGCTGGTGAAAGCGCTCGGCGTGAGCACGTACGTGACCCCGGCGGTGACCGCGTGGGGCCTCGGCCAGGCGCTGCTCGTCGGCGTCGCGATCGGGGTGCTGGGCGGCATCTACCCGGCGTGGAGGGTCACCCGCATGAGGCCGCTGAAGGCGCTCGCGAACGCCTGACGGGCCGCCGTCGCCGGGTGCGGGTTTGCACGGAGCGCGCTCCGGTGGCGCCCACCGATGATCGTTGCACGCGGCGGGGCTAACGTCGATCAGACGCCAAGCCGAGGCGCCGTTCCGATCGCAGGGAGAACCGCAGGTCCCTCCCCGGAACCAGCGGGCACACCACTTCTAAGGGCAAGAGCCGCGGCACCGGTCGAGGTCACGACCCACCACCGCGGTGGAGAGGAAGGAGGCAGCGGATCCAGCCAACCGCCGGCGACGCGCCGGCTACTGCGCCTGATGGCCGCGAACGCCCGTCCCCCATCCGGGCGTCGCGGCCAGCAGTGAACCCGTGCGCCGGGCGAGGAGCGCCGTGCGCTATACACGCTGAGGATGCCCGCCGACGCCGCCGAGGCCCGCCAGCGCGGCCTGCTGATCGCCCCCGACAGCTTCAAGGGGACCCACACCGCGCCGCAGGTGGCCCTCGCGATCGCCCGAGGAGCGGGTGCCCACACGCCGGTCGAGGTGTGTCCGCTCGCCGACGGAGGCGAGGGGACGACATCGATCCTCGTGGCTGCGCTCGGCGGCGAGACCCTGAGCGTGCCCGCGCACGATGCCCTCGGCCGCCCTGTCGACGCACAGCTCGGCCTGCTGCACGCCGGCGAGACGGCGGTCGTGGACGTCGCCGGCGCGTCGGGTCTCGCGCTCCTTGACCCGGCGGAGCTCGACGCTGAGAGGGCCAGCAGCACCGGCACGGGTGAGCTGCTGGCCGCGGCCGCCGCGACGGGCGCCCGCGAGGTCCTGCTGGCGGCGGGCGGCTCGGCGACCACGGACGGAGGCGCAGGCGCGATCGAGGCACTCCGGCGCGCGGGAGGACTGCACGGCGCGAGGCTGACGATCCTCGCCGACGTCCGCACCCCATTCGAGCGAGCAGCCGAGATCTTCGCCCCCCAGAAGGGAGCGGACGCCGCGGCCGTGGCGCGCCTGTCCGCGCGCCTTGACACCTACGCGCAGGAACTTCCGCGCGACCCGCGCGGCCGGCCGATGACGGGCGCCGCCGGGGGTCTGGCTGGGGGACTGTGGGCGGCATACGGCGCGAGGCTGGCCCCTGGCGCACAATGGATCCTTGACGCCGTCGGCTTCTCGCAGCGGCTCCGGAGGGCGAGCGCGGTCATCAGCGGTGAGGGGAGGATCGATGCCCAGACGCTGGAGGGCAAGGTCCTCTGCGAGGTGGCACGCCGGGGCCACGCCGCCGGTGTCCCCGTCCATGCGGTCGCGGGCTCGTGCGCGCTCGAGCCCGCCGCGCTCGCTTCCCTCGGGCTCGCGTCGGTCCGCCTGGCGAGCACCATCGAGCAGCTCGAACAGGCCGGACGGGAGCTCGCCGGTGGGTGAGATCTCCTACGAGCTCAACTCGGTCCCCGCCGCCGACGTCAGGCCCCTGCGAGAGCGCGTGCTCAGGCCCGGCCAGTCACCTGCGCAGCTGGCCTACCCCGGCGATGATGATCCGATGAGCCTGCACGTCGCCGCGACGGTCGCCGGCGAGGTGCTCGCCGTCGCGAGCGTCATGCCCGAGGGCCTGCCCGGCGACCCGCTCCCCGGGGACTGGCGGATCCGGGGCATGGCGAGCACCCCGGACGTGCGCGGCCGGGGGATCGGCGCCGCCATGCTCGCCCGCCTCCAGCAGCACGCTCGCCGGGGCGGCGGCACGCGGATCTGGTGCAACGCGCGGATCGGGGCCCGCACGCTCTATGAGCGCGCCGGCATGAGCGTGGTTCGCGGGCCGTTCGAGATACCCGCGATAGGCGAGCACTACCTGATGCTCGGCGAGCTGAAACGGGGCGAACCGTGAGCACCGAGCGGATGGTGATCTTCGACTGCGACGGCGTGCTCGTCGACAGCGAGCCGATCTCCAACGCCGTGCTTGCGGGCATGCTCGGGCTCGAGGGCCTTCACATGAGCGTCGCTCAGGCACGCAGCCGATACCAGGGCCTGATGCTCGAACAGGTGAGGCGCTCGGCGGAGGGCGAGCTCGGCCGGCCGCTGGGCGAGGGGTGGATCGAGCGCTACGAGCGTGAGCGCACCGAGGCGTTCCGCGCCGGCCTGCGTGCCGTCAGGGGAGCACGCGAGTGCGTCGAGTCGCTCACCGGCGCCGGGCTGAAGGTCTGCGTGGCATCGCAGGGGAAGCTCGCGAAGACCGCGCTCTCGCTCGAGCTGACGGGACTCGACGACCTGTTCGAGCCCTCATGGCTCTTCAGCGCCGACTCCGTCGCGCGCGGCAAGCCGCATCCGGATCTGTTCCTGCACGCGGCGGCGAGCATGGGGGTGCCGGCCGCCTCGTGCGTGGTGGTCGAGGACACACCGTCGGGGGTGCGTGCGGCTGTTGCGGCGGGCATGCCGGTGTTCGGCTACTGCGCCGACAGCGACGAGGCCGCGCTCGAGAGCGCGGGTGCGAGGGTCATCCGCGACCTGGCGGAGGTGCCCGCGGCACCCGAGCTCTCCTGAGGCCTCGGCGTGCAGCTCGTCCCACGGGAGTACCGTTGGGGGATGAGCGAGCTCGGACCGCTTATCCCCGATGACAGCCCGCGCGGCGCCCGCCTCTGGCGCCGCACGCGCGGCGTTGCAGCGATCCTGGTGGCCTTCATCGCGGTCACGGCTCTCTCCCCGCTGCTGCTCGTGTGCGGCGCGGCGGTCGACGGCACACTTTGGCTTCGCCGGCGCAAGCACTGGATGGCGGTGCGGCTGCTGGTGATGCTGTGGTGGTTCCTGATCGGCGAGCTCTACGGCCTCGCGGGCCTGCTGTGGATCCGGCTCACGAGCCCGGGTGGGGACAGCGCGCGGCGGCGTGAGCGCGTCTACCGGCTCAAGCGCCGCTGGCTCGCGAGCCACCTCGCGGGGATCCGGGGCCTGTTCGGCATCCGCTTCGTGAGCGAGGGCCTGGAGCTCGCAGGGCCCGGCCCGGAGGTCATCATGATCCGCCACGCGTCGATCATCGACAACGCGCTCTCGGACGTGGTCGTCGGCAAAGCGCACGACCTCGGGATGCGCTTCATCCTCAAGCGCGAGCTGCAGGCCCTTCCCACGATCGACATCGGCGGCCGCTGGGTGCCGACGCTGTTCGTCCGCCGCGCATCGGGCGACATCGACCGCGAGCTGGAGAGGATGCGGCTCCTGTCCGTGAACCTCTCAGAGCGCGACGCGCTGCTGATCTACCCGGAGGGGACCCGTGCGACGGCGGCGAAGATCGCAAGCGCGAAGCGGACGATCGCCGAGCGCCAACCCGACATCGCGCCGCTCGCCGACCGCCTGCAGAACCTGCTGCCGCCACGGCTCGGCGGCCCGATCGCGCTGCTCGAGTCCGCTCGTGGAGCGGACGTGGTGCTGTTCGGCCATGTGGGGCTCGACGGCTTCGAGTACGTGAGCGACATCTGGGCCGGGGGCCTGATCGGCACGACCGTCCGGATGAAGTTCTGGCGCTTCCCCGCCGCCGATGTGCCGCAGGGCCGCGACGAGCTGACCGTCTGGTTGTACGCGCGCTGGCAGGAAATGGACGACTGGGTCGGGGAGATGCTCGCCCCCGTCGCGCCCGCCGCCGCAGGCTAGGCGCGGGCCCGGCCGGACCCGCGCCCTCCCGCCGTTTCAGAGCTGCAGCGACTTGACCTGAAGGAACTCCTCGAGGCCGAACGGGCCGAGCTCGCGGCCGTGCCCGGACTGCTTGTAGCCGCCGAACGGCGCGAGCGGGTTGAAGGCCCCGCCGTTGATCTCGACCTGGCCGGTTCGGATACGCCTGGCCACGCGCTTCGCCCGCTCCTCGTCCGCGGACCAAACGCCTCCCGCGAGGCCGTAGAGCGTGTCGTTGGCGATGCGCACGGCGTCCTCCTCGTCCTCGTAGGGCATGATCGACAGGACGGGGCCGAAGATCTCCTCCTGGGCGATCGTCATCTCGCTCGTCACCTCCGAGAACACCGTCGGCTGCACGAAGAAGCCCCGGTCGAGGCCCTCGGGTGTGTCGGGCCCGCCGGCGATGACCTTCGCGCCCTCCTGGATACCGGTACGGATGTAGCCGCGCACCCGCTCGCGCTGGATCTCCGAGACGAGCGGCCCGAGCGTGCTCTCGGCGTCGAACGGGTCACCCGCTTTGAAGTGCCCGGCGACCGCGGCCGCTATCTGCTCGGCCTCCGCCAGGCGCGAGCGCGGCACGAGCATGCGCGTCAGCGCGCTGCATGTCTGCCCGGAGTTCAGGAAGCACTTCGCGACCCCGTCGGTGATCGCCGCCTGCAGGTCTGCGTCGTCGAGGATCACGTTCGGCGACTTGCCGCCGAGCTCGAGCGCGACGCGCTTGACCGTGCCCGCAGCCGCGGCGCTGACGGCGCGCCCTGCCGCGGTGGACCCGGTGAACGAGATCATGTCGATCCCCGGGTGGCTGGACATCGCCTCGCCGACGACGGAGCCGACGCCCGTGACGAGGTTGAAGACACCGGCCGGAAGAGCGAGCTCGTCGATGATGTCCGCGAGCAGGAACGCGCTCAGCGGCGCCACCTCGGAGGGCTTGACGACGACCGTGCAGCCGGCGGCGAGGGCGGCTCCCACCTTCGCAGCCACCTGGTGAAGCGGGTAGTTCCACGGCGTGATCGCGCCGACGACGCCGACGGGCTCGCGGATGACCAGCGAGTTGCCGATCTCCTGCTCCCACTGCATCTCGGCCATGATCTCCGGCATCGAGCCGAAGTCCATCGTCGGCAGGCCGGCCTGGATCATGCCCGCCAGCTTCAGCGGCATGCCGACCTCCTGCGCGATCAGAACCGCGATCTCCTCGCCGCGGTCGCCGAGAGCGCCGGCTATCCGCCCGATCCACTCAGCGCGCTCGGGGACAGGGGTCTGGGACCAGCCCTCGAATGCCTCCCGCGCCGCCGTGACGGCGAGATCCACGTCCTGCGCTGTGCCGTCCGGGATCGAGCCCATCACCTCCTCGGTCGTGGAGTTGATGACCTCCAGCACGCCCTTGCCGCTGGAGGCGACCCACTCGCCGCCTATGTAGATCCTGTCGCGGACGTGGACCTTCTGCTCTGTTGCGCTGGCCATTTGGCTCCTCCGTGTCGATCGTTGTCTAGGCCGTCGCCGCTGCGGCGACGGTCCCCTTCGCGGCCGCCGCGAGCGCATGCGCGTTGCGGTGGGCGAGCGCCATGTTCGTGATCATCGGGTTGGTACCCGATGCGGTCGGGAATGCACTCGCGTCGCCCACCCAGACCCCCTTCGTGTCGTGCAGCTCCCCCCACGGCCCGGCGACGCTCGTGTCGGGGTCCCTGCCCATCCGGCAGCTGCCCATCTGGTGGGCGGAGAAGAGCCTCCACCCGCCGGCGCGCAGCGGTATGCCTTTGATGCGGGCGAGAAACGGGTCCAGGCGATCCCCCTCGCGCCATGTCGGCGTGCCGGCCGCGAGTGCGACGATCTGCTGCGCACCCGCGGCGACGTGCAGGCGGACCTGCGCCTCGATGCTCCGCTGTGTGATCGCGAGATCCACCTCGTCGGTGAGGGAGTACCACGGCACCGCCATCCCATCGGCGTCGACGGTCACCCGTCCGTGGCCGTGGTCCCTGAGCAGGCCGATGAACGAGGCGCCGCGGCTGTAGGCCGACATCAGCCGCTTGTGGGCCTCCCCGCCTGTGAACGGCACGGCTGAGGCCCCGAGGCCAGTCGTGTACTGCGCCCCCTCGATCAGGAAGCCATGCCCGTCCTCCACGTTCTCGAACTCTCTGACGAGGCCGGCGTGTGGCGCACCCCGCCACCCCTGCAGGTCCTGCGCGTAGTAGCCGATGACGGCGGTGCACGGGTGAAGGCGGAGGTAGTCGCCCACGGCGCGGCCGCCGATACCCGAGCGCAGGAGCAGGGCGGGCGACTCGAGCGAGCCGCACGCCACGACGACCTGCGGGGCCCTCACCGTGACGCTCGCGCTCTCGCCGCTCGCGGGGTCCGACCATGTGGCCTTCACGCCCGCGGCGCGGCCGTCCTTCACCAGGACGCGCTCGGCGAAGCAGCGCGTGAGTATCACCGCGCCGTGCTCGGCGGCGTCCTGGAGGTAGGTCTTGACCGTCGAGCGCTTCGCGCCGCTCTGGTCGCCGAAGCCGATGAAGCCCGCCGTGTCGAAGGAGTGCAGCGCCTCGTCCGTGTTGCGGCTGACCGTGTCAAAGCGCCAGCCGAGGGCGTCGGCGCCGGCCTTCATCCGCTGCTGCGGGCCATTGAGCTCCGAGCACCGGTCGTTCACACCCAGCCGCTCCCATACGGCGTCGAGGTGGCCGTCGAAGTCGGGGCCCGCGAGACCCTCGAGGCCGAACTCGCGCTCCCACTGCTCGCGCACCCAGGGGGTCGTGCGCAGCGAGTTCGTCCAGTTGATGACCGTGCCACCGCCGAGGCACGCGCCCGCCTGCAGCGAGACGTTCATGTCGGCCGTCGGGGTCGGCCCGCCGCGCCAGTAGAGATTCTGGAACGCGGGGAGCTCGAGCTGGTTGAAGTCGGCGTCGTCGAAGTAGCCGCCCGCCTCGAGCACCACCACCTTCAGACCCATGCCGGAGAGGACGCCCGCCATCACACCCCCGCCGGCGCCGGAGCCGACTATGCACACGTCAGCCTCGAGGTCGGTGTCGCCGTGGACCTGCAGCGGCGTGATCTTCCTGGGCACGTCGGGCGGCGCGCCCACCGGGCCGGGGTAGCCGAACCTGCTCCAGAACGGGTTCTGACCGCGCCCGTCCGGCAGCGCGTATGAGAGGAAGAGGGTCAGGCCGCTGAGGGCGCCGACGCCGGCCGCCGCCGCGGGCCCCATCAGGGAGACGTTGCGCAGGATCTGCTCTCGCGAGCGACGCGAGGCGGCGAGGAAACCCTGGTCTGAGAGCGCGTCGAGCAGCTGCATCAGCCCAGCCTGCTGCTCGGCGGGCATGCCGGCGAGGATCCCCTCCAGCGCCGCCGGGGCGCCGACGTCGCTGGCGCTCCGGGCGAAGAACCCGTCGGCGTCGCCCTCCTGGTCAAGCGAGGGCACAACCGTGTCGCATACCGCCGTCAGGACCTCGCGTTGCACGTCGCTAAGCGCGCTCACAATCCCCGTCTCCTCTGTCGATGTGCCTGATGCTTGCCCGCTCGGCCGGCGGTCCCCATCGCCGCGAGCCTCAGGCACAACTTAGCGGCCCGTGGCCGGCGCGGCCAGGGTCACGGCCGCATGACGGCCGCGGCTGCGTCAGCGCCCGCCGCCGCGAGGATCGGGACGGGCGGTCCGCGCCCGCTCAGCTGGGCGCGCCGGCGCTCACGCGCCCGTTGCGCTCGGGCCCCTCCTCCTGCTTGGGAGGAACCCTGCTCATCGTGTGCTCGGCCAGCGCGGCGATCGTCAGCGACGGGTTCACTCCGAGGTTCGCGGGGACAGCGGAGCCGTCGCAGACGAGCAGCCGCTCATAGCCGAACACCTGCCCGTCGCGGTCGGCGACGCCGTGCTCGCGGTCCTCGCCGATGACGGCGCCGCCGAGGATGTGCGCGCTCGCGGGGATCCCCAGCGCTGACTCGAAGACCGAGCCCTGCACCGTGCCGCCGATCTTCTTGGCCAGCCTGCGTGCGAGCTCGTAGGCGGCGGGGATCGGTCTCGGGAGAGGCTTGGAGGGGTCCGGCCGGCTCCTGAGCGCGACGCTGCCATCGGGCATGCGGCGCGACGGCGACAGTGTGATCGAGCTGTCGATCGCCTGCATCACGAGCAGGATCACGGTCCGCCGCGACCAGCGCGACGTGTTGAGCGTGCGCAGCGCTGCGCGCGGGTCGCGCACCAGGGCCAGGGCGAAATGCAGGAGCCGCGAGAGCCCGCGGCCGCGCTCGTTGACGACGGTGAAGAGCATGCCTATCGCGTCGCCGTGCCGGCCGTAGGTGACCGGCTCGGCGTGGATGTCGGGTGCGGGATGGACGCTCGAGCTGATCGCCACGCTGGAGGAGAAATCCTGGTCCGCGCCGCCGCTCACCGCCACGAGCGACTCGGAGTTGGTCCTGACGAGATGGCCCAGGCGCGGGGACAGCCGCGGGAGAGAACCCTCGAGCCGGCAGCGCTGGAGCAGCGAGTTCGTGCCGAGCGCCCCGGCTGCGAGCACCACACCGCGCGCGGTGTGCACGGTCCGGCGCCCGCCCCGCCACGAGCCCGGGCGTTCGCTGGTGACCGCGTAACCATCTGAGCCGTCGGGCGCGCCGAGCGGACTGATGTCGATGGCCATCCGCTGCGGGAAGATCAGGGCGCCCAGACGCTCCGCGAACCACAGGTAGTTCTTCGTCAGCACGTTCTTGGCGTTGTTGCGGCAGCCGATCATGCATGCCCCCGACGAGCGGCAGCCGCGCCGCGCGGGGCCCTCGCCACCGAAGTAGGGGTCGGCGACGAGCCTGCCTGGCTCGCCCTGGAAGACCGCCACGCGCGAGGTGCGCATCGTGTGCTCGTAGCCGTCCTCCCTCGCGATCTCCCGAAGCAGGCCGTCGGCCGCGCTCTCGCGTGAGTTGTCGCGGATCCCGAGCATCCGTTCCACCTCGTCGTAGTGGGGAGCGAGCTCGGCGCCCCAGTCCGCGAGGGCCGCCCACTGCGGATCGTTGAAGAACTCGTCGGGGGGCCTGTAGTGGACGGCGCTGTACACGAGGCTCCCGCCGCCGACACCCGAACCGCTGAGGACGGCCATGTTCCTGAAGAACGACATGCGCAGCGTGCCGTGCAGGCCCAGGCGCGGCCACCAGTAGTAGCGCCGCAGATCCCATGCGGAGCGCGCCATGTCCCGGTCCTCATAGCGCCGGCCGCACTCGAACACGCCCACGGAATAACCCTTCTGCGCGAGCCGCAGCGCAGAGACGCTCCCGCCGAAGCCGGATCCGATCACCAGCCAGTCGTAGTCGTACCGGACGCCGCCGGCAGCGGACGGCCCCGAAGGCTGATGCTCCCCTTCCGACACCCGAGCGAGGATCACATGCCGGCCCGCGCTGCTCATCCGGTGCGATCCACCGCGCCCATGCGGAGAACTACGCCGCGGCCGCTCAGCCGTCCGGTGGCTCGGGGCCTGCGGGCGGCCCCCCGGTGAGCAGGACGACGAGCATGAACAGGATCACCAGTGCCACGAACCCGATGATGCGCGCGGCCCCGCTCAGCACGTTCGCCGCGACGACGAGCAGGACGAGGAAGATCCCGGTCGCCACGGCTCCCTCGGCGCTCGCGACTCGCCAGCCCCACCCGAGGTGGCGCTTGGGCCCGAACCACGGCTTGGATGTCACGCGCCTGCGCACCGGCGAACCTTCGCACAGGCGCACGCTAGTCTCGCCAGGTTCGTTTGGTCCGCATAAACGCGACTGGAGGCCGAGATGGAGATCAAGGGAGCTGTCTGCATCGTCACCGGTGCCTCCTCGGGGATCGGTGCCGCCACCGCCCGGCTGCTCGCAGGCCGAGGCGCGCGCGTGGTCCTCGCCGCGCGCCGGCTCGAGCGCCTGCGGGCGCTCGCCGCCGAGCTCCCGGGGTCACTCGCTGTGGAGACCGACATGACCGACGCGGGCCAGGTGAGGGACATGGTCGCCGCCACACTCGACAGATATGACCGCGTCGACGTGCTCGTCAACAACGCGGGACAGGGCCTTCACGTGCCGGTGGAGGAGATCGACCCCGACGACCTGCGGGCGATCTTCGAGCTCAACGTCATCGGCCCGCTCATCGCAACGCAGGAGGTGCTCGGCGCGATGCGCTCCCAGGACGCCGGCGCCATCGTCAACGTGAGCTCCGGGACGACCCTGCGCGTGTTCCCCGGCATCGGGGGCTACGCATCGACGAAGGCTGCGCTGAACATGCTCTCCCAGGTCGCAAGGGTCGAGCTGCAGCCCGCGGTCCAGGTCTCGGTCGTCTACCCGTCCGTCACCGCGACCGAGTTTCACCAGAGCCTGCGCGCGGGCGGCTTCCCTGGCGGCGCGAACAGGATCCCGGCTGACCCGCCGGAGCTCGTCGGTGACGCGATCGCATACGCGATCGAGACCGGCGAGGCCCATGTCCTGGTGTCCGACCCGCCGCGCCCGATCACGCCGGGCGACTCGGGCGACTGGGGCGCGCTGCTGGCACGCCAGTCGCGCCCGCAGGGCACCTAGGCGCCGAGGCACGTGCGCCGAGGTCTGCAATCCGCCTGAACCATCCGTCCCCGCCACAGGGGCGGGATGAGGGCCTTTCCGCAGCTTGTGACCGCCGGGTTACGCCGGGGGCGGGACGCGGCGTGGCCGGCACCGGAAAGGGTACGCTCGAGCGACGATGCGCGCACGCGAACGCCAGCGGTGAGAGGTCCCACGCCGTGAGCGCCGTCATCGGGCCGCTGTCCGACCGCGAGCTCCACGCGATCGACGCCTACTGGCGCGCCGCGAACTACCTGTCGGTGGGGCAGATCTACCTGCTGGACAACCCCCTGCTGCGCGAGCCGCTGCGGCGCGAGCACACCAAGCCGCGCCTGCTCGGGCACTGGGGCACGACCCCGGGCCTGAACTTCATCTACGCGCACATGAACCGGCTGATCCGCTCCCGCGAGCTCGACGCCATCTACATCGCGGGACCCGGACACGGCGGGCCCGGGCTCGTCGCGAACGTCTATCTCGAGGGCACGTACACCGAGGTGTACCCGCACATCGGCCATGACGAGGAGGGCCTGCGCCGGCTCTTCCGCCAGTTCTCCTTCCCGGGCGGCATCCCGAGCCACGTAGCGCCCGAGACTCCCGGCTCCATCCACGAGGGCGGCGAGCTCGGCTACTCGCTCGTTCATGCCCACGGAGCGGTCTTCGACAACCCCGACCTGCTGGTCTGCTGCGTGATCGGCGACGGTGAGGCCGAGACGGGCCCGCTGGCGGCGAGCTGGCATTCCAACAAGTTCCTGAACCCGGTGACCGACGGCGCGGTGCTGCCCGTCCTTCACCTGAACGGCTTCAAGATCGCGAACCCGACGGTGCTCGCGAGGATCCCGGAGCCCGAGCTGCGCTCCCTGCTGGAGGGATACGGCTACTCCCCGCGGTTCGTGGAGGGCTCGGACCCCGCCGAGATGCACCAGCTGATGGCGGCCACGCTCGACGAGGTGACCGCGGAGATCTCGCGGATCCAGCAGCAGGCGCGCTCGGGTGCCGGCCCGCTGCGGCCGCGGTGGCCGATGATCGTGCTGCGCACCCCGAAGGGGTGGACCGGCCCGAAGGAGGTGGACGGACTCAAGGCGGAGGGGTCCTTCCGCTCGCACCAGGTGCCGATAGCCGACCTCAGCACCCACGAGCACCTGTCCCAGCTCGAGGAGTGGATGCGCTCCTACAGGCCCGCGGAGCTCTTCGACGAGCAGGGCGCTCTGGTGGAGGAGCTCGCGGCGCTCGCACCCCTGGGCGACCGCCGCATGGGAGCGAACCCCCACGCCAACGGCGGCGTCCTCCTGCGCGACCTCGAGCTGCCCGACTTCCGCGAGTTCGCGGTCGAGGCGCCGCGGCCGGGTGAGAGCTCGAGCGAGGCGATGCGCGTGCTCGGGAGCTTCCTGCGGGAGGTCATCAGGTCCAATCCGGACAACTTCCGGCTGATGGGGCCGGACGAGACGGCGTCCAACCGCCTGGGCAACGTATTCGACGTCACCAACCGAGCGTGGGATGCCCTGACGCTCGAGGATGACGATCACCTCGCGCCCGACGGCCGCGTGATGGAGGTCCTGTCCGAGCATCTGTGCCAGGGCTGGCTCGAGGGCTACCTGCTCACCGGCAGGCACGGCCTGTTCAACTGCTACGAGGCGTTCATCCACATCATCGACGCGATGTTCAACCAGCACGCGAAGTGGCTGAAGGTGAGCGACGCCATCCCGTGGCGCGCCCCGATCGCGTCGCTGAACTACGTCCTCTCCTCACATGTGTGGCGCCAGGACCACAACGGGTTCTCCCACCAGGACCCGGGCTTCATCGACCATGTCGTGAACAAGAAGGCCGAGATCGTCCGCGTGTACCTCCCGCCGGACGCGAACTGCCTGCTGTCCGTCGCCGATCACTGTCTGCGGAGCCGCAACTACGTGAACGTGGTCGTGGCCGGCAAGCAGCCCGCGCTGGACTACCTGAACATGGAGCAGGCCGTGGCCCACTGCACCCGCGGCATCGGCGTGTGGGACTGGGCGAGCAGCGACGAGGGAGTCGAGCCGGATGTCGTGCTCGCATGCGCGGGCGATGTGCCGACGCTCGAGACCGTCGCCGCGGCCGCGATCCTGCGCGAGGAGCTACCGAACCTGAAGGTCAGGGTGGTGAACGTCGTCGACCTGATGCGCCTGCAGCCCGAACGCGAGCACCCCCACGGGCTCTCCGACCGCGAGTTCGACGCCCTGTTCACAACCGAGCGGCCCGTGATATTCGCCTACCACGGGTACCCGTGGCTGATCCACCGGCTCACCTACCGCCGCTCCAACCACCACAACATCCACGTGCGCGGCTACAAGGAGGAGGGCACGACCACCACCCCGTTCGACATGGTCATGCTCAACGACCTCGACCGCTTCCACCTCGTGATCGACGTGATCGACCGTGTCCCTGAGCTCGCCGAGCGCGCATCGCATCTGCGCCAGCGGATGATCGACGAGCGCCTGCGCCATCGCGCGTACACCCGCGAGCACGGCGACGACCCGCCCGAGCTGCGCGAGTGGGTGTGGCCCTTCGCCTCCGACGCAACGCGGTAGGGGGCAGTGCGGGTACTCGTCGTAAACGCAGGTTCGAGCTCGCTGAAGCTGCGGCTGCTCGATGACCGCGACACGTCCTCGCGGAGCAGGAGCTCAGGGCCGAGAGAGCGCTCATCGACCACGACGCGCTCGCGCGGGCGCTCGGCTCCGAGCTCGGGCAGGCCGATGCCGTCGGCCACCGGATCGTGCACGGCGGCGAACGCTTCCATTCGGCGGTGAGGATCGACGTTGGCGTCGAGCTGTCACTGCGCGAGCTGACCGAGCTCGCACCGCTCCATCAGCCGAAGTCCCTGGATGCGGTCGACGCGGTCAGCGCGATCCTCCCCGAGCTCCCCGCCGTCGCGTGCTTCGACACCGCGTTTCACTCAGGTCTGCCGCAGGCCGCCGCGACCTACGCGCTGCCCGCGCTGTGGCGCGAGCGCTGGGGTCTTCGCCGTTACGGGTTCCACGGCCTCTCGCATGCCTGGGTGGCGCGGCGCGTCCCGGAGCTTCTCGGGAGGCCGGCGCAGGAGCTCAGGATCGTGAGCTGCCATCTGGGAGCCGGAGCGTCGCTGTGCGCGATCTCCGGTGGGAGCTCGGTCGACACGACGATGGGCTTCACGCCGCTCGAGGGCCTGGTGATGGCCACCCGCTCGGGCAGCGTCGATCCCGGCATGATCCTCTGGCTGCTCGAGGACGAAAGGGTCGAGGCCGACGATCTCGCCGACGCCCTCGAGCACCGTTCCGGCCTGCTCGCCCTCGCGGGCAGCGCCGACATGCCCGAGATCCTCGCGGGCGCGGGCGCCGGCGAGCAGGACGCGAGCCTGGCCCTGGATGTCTACCTGCGCTCGCTGCGCGGCGGGATCGCCGCGATGGCGGCGGCGATGGACGGCATCGACGCGCTGGCATTCACGGGGGGTGTCGGCGAGCGCTCCCCGGAGGTTCGCGAACTGGCCGCCGACGGATTGGCGTTCCTGGGCGTCGAGGTCGACCCGCGTGCGAACCACGGCTGCGAGGGCGACCGGGAGATATCGGCGCCCACGGCACGCGCCGCAACCGTGGTGCTCGCCGCGAGGGAGGACCTGGAGATCGCCAGGCAGGTGAGGGCCGTCCTCGCCGCGTGAGCAGCGACCCGGCTCAGTCGCTCGCCCGCTCCTGCACCCGGACCACGGGCACGCCGAGCTCACGCTCGGGCTCCTGCGGCTCCACGCCCTCGCGGCCGGGAACGTCCGGAGCACATCGCGCAGCACCGCGCCGACGCGGCTCCTGCGTAAGCTGAGCGCATCGTGGCGCCACCCGCATTCGTCATCGACTGCGACGGCACACTCGTCGACACCGAGCGGCTCTGGACCATCGCGAAGCGAGCCACCACGGAGCACTTCGGCGCCACATGGAGCGAGAGCCTTCGCGGCACGTTGACCGGCACCGCGCTCGAGACGTGCGCACAAGTGATCGCCGAGCAGGCCGGCCGGCCACGCGAGGCACCGGCAGTCGCCGCGTATCTGACGAGCGCCTTGAGCGAGATCCTCGAGTCCCAGCCCGTGAATGCGCATGAGGGAGCCGCCGAACTGCTGCTCGCGCTCGCGGAGCGCGGGATCGCCGTGGCGGTCGCTTCCAATGGTCGACCGGTCGATGTCGAGATCGCGCTCGACCGGTCGGGGCTCGCGGGGCTGGTGGCCGCTGTCAGGTGCCCCGGACCGGGGCTCTCCCCGAAGCCGGAGCCGGACCTCTACCTGGCTGCGTGCGGGGACCTCGGCCGGGAGCCGGAGTGGTCGGTCGCGATCGAGGACGCACCGACGGGCGTGCTGGCCGCAAGGCGGGCGGGCCTGCTCACCCTCGGACTCACCTCGCCCGGCGCCGGAGCCCTCGACGCCGACCTGGCGATCGACTCGCTCTGGCCGCTGGACATCGACGCACTGGTGGCGATGCTGCCCTGGAGGCGCGGCTCCTGAGGACCCCGCAGAGCTCGCAGGGCCGCCGGTTCGACGGGCCGCGGGTCGCTGCTAGCGTGGGCGCGGTGAGCACCTTCACCGTCAGGGAGCGCGAGCTCCGCGTCGACACCGACCCCTGCTCACCGATCGCAGGGGACGTCGAGCGATGAGCGCCTCCGCCGTGGCAGCCGCGTCTGGCACGTTCAGCCTCGGCGGCACGAGCACCGTGAACCGGCTCGGCTACGGGACGATGCAGCTGACGGGCCGCGGTGTCTGGGGCGAGCCCGAGAACCCGGAGGAGGCGGTGCGTGTTCTGCGCACGGCGGTCGAGCTCGGCGTGAACCTCATCGACACCGCCGACTCCTACGGGCCCGTCGTCGCCGAGCCGCTCATCAGACGCGCGCTCGCCCCCTATCCCGATGATCTCGTGATCGCCACGAAGGCGGGCCTCACCCGCAGCGGGCCGGGTAGATGGGCTCCCGTCGGGCGCCCGGAGTACCTGCGCCAGCAGGCGGAGATGTCCCTGCGCCACCTGGGCCTGGAGCGGATACCACTCTTCCAGCTGCACAGGATCGACCCGAAGGTGCCCCTCGAGGATCAGGTCGGCCTGCTCGCCGAACTCCAGAAGGAGGGCAAGATCGAGCACATCGGGCTCTCCGAGGTCACCGTCGACCAGCTTGAGCAGGCCCAGCGGGTCGCCTCTATCGCCTCGGTCCAGAACCTCTACAACCTCACCAACCGGTCGGCGGAGGACCTGCTCGAGCGTTGCGAGTCCCAGGGCATCGCGTTCATCCCGTGGTTCCCGCTCGCGACCGGCAAGCTCACCGGCGCGGACGGCCCGCTCGAGCGCATCGCCGAGGAGACCGGTGCCAGCGCCGGTCAGCTGGCGCTCGCGTGGCTCCTCGCCCGCTCGCCGGTGATGCTCCCGATACCCGGCACGTCAAGCGTCGAGCACGTCCGGGAGAACACGGCCGCGGCCGCGCTAAGGCTCACGGAGGCTCAGCTCGAGGCGATCGGCGACGCCGCGGCCTGAGGGTGCCTGACCCCTCAGGGTGACTCGTGGGCGCGCGCCCACTCGCCGTCTGCGGATCCGCGGCGGACCGCGCCGACCGCGCACACCGCCACGACCGCGCTCGCGATCAGCAGCCCGATGTAGATGTGCCCGTGCAGCGTGAGCAGAGCGCCGACCAGCGCACCCGCGAACATCGCCGCAACAGCGATCATGCGTCTGGCGACCGGGCCGCCGCTGCGGCCCGCCAGGCGCGAGTCGGACGCGACACCGGTCAGCGTGAGCGTCAGCACGCTCGTTGTCAGGTCCGGCACGGCGAGCCGGCGTGCGGTCGCGTTCTGCAGGCCCATCGCAATCGCCAGCAGCGCGATCAGCGCGTAGCGCTCGTGTGAGGAGACCGACGCGCCGATCCCGCTCGCCACGGCGCTCGCACACAGCAGCGGGACGAGGCCGACGGTGGCTGCGGCGCGCAGGTGCCGGCCGCGGTGGCCGCCGAGCCTCGAGCCGACGCGACCTCCGATGAGGGCCCCCAGCAGGAACGCCGCGAGCGCTGTCAGCGAAGCGGCCACCGACAGCCCGGATGCACCAGCCAGCGCGAAGCCGAGGAACACGACGTTGCCCGTCATGTTGGCGACGAAGACATGCCCGAGTCCGAGGTAGCTCACCCCGTCGACGACGCCGCTCACGACGGTCAGCGCGATCAGCAGCACCGGAAGCGGCCCGTCGCGCACCCGATCCCATGGCCACCTGAGCGCCCCGGTCGCCTGGCTGCTCATGTGCGCCGCCGCCCGTTCACCGAGTAGCGAAGGTAGAGCACGCGCGATCCGAACACACGGTTCTCGAGGAGCTCGAGCTCGATCCTCGCTCCGGCGGGGGCGAGCCATGGGGTTCCGCCGCCGAGAACGACGGGGTACACGAACAGCAGGAGCTCGTCGACGAGTCCCCGCGCGAGCATCTCGCCGGCGAGCGTCGCGCCGCCCACCGCGATGTCCTTCCCCGGTTCGGACACCAGATCCGCGATCGCCTCGGCGTCGATCTCACGCACGAGCGTGCAGTTGCCCTGGACGCTCGCGAGGGTCCTCGAGTGGACGATCTTCGGCAGCGCCTGCCAGAGGCGGGCGAACTCGGCCTCGTGCTCGGGCAGGGTCGGGTCGCGGTCCGAGCTCTCCCAGTAGAGCATCGTTTCGTACAGCCGCCGGCCGCACAGCTGCAGGCCGGTCTCGCGCACCCGCTCGGTGTGGAAGCGGAACAGCTCCTCATCCGGAACGGTCCAGTCGATCTCGCCGTCAGGGTCGGTGATGTACCCGTCCAGCGAGACCCCGGTCGAATAGACCAGTTTGCGCATTGCGATCCTCTCCGGTTTTCGCCCATTGTTCTCGATCTCGCCGCCGTCGTGTGGGGGACCCCGCGAGCCGGCGCGTCAGAATCACGCGATGGGGAGAGCGAGCATCCAGGAGCAGCGACTGGCGTTCGGACGCGTCGCCGAGCTCTACGAGAGCAGTCGCCCCTCCTACCCCGCCGCGGTCATCGACGAGCTCCTGCGCCGGGCAGCGCTCGGGCCCGGATCTCGGGTGGTGGAGGTCGGGGCGGGTACCGGCAAGCTCACACGCCTGCTCGCCGAGCGCGGGCTCGCCGTCCGCGCGCTTGAGCCCGACGCGGCGATGGCGGATCTGGCACGCCGCGCATGCTCGGGCTACCCGCGGGTCGAGGTGGAGCAGACGGACTTCGAGACGTGGGAGCCGCAGGGGCTCGCGGATGCGCTGGTTTCCGCCCAGGCGTGGCACTGGATCGACCCGGATGTCCGCTACTCACGCGCCGCAGGCGCGCTGCGCAGGAGCGGGACGCTCGCGGCGATCTGGACCCATCCCGACTGGTCCAGGACAGCGATGCGCGATGAGCTGCGCCGCGCCTACACCGATGCTGCGCCGGGTTTCGCTCCCGGCTTCGCGATGCACCCGTCCACCGAGGACCCGGACATCGCCGGCGAATGGCGCACGGACATCGAGGCGTCCGCCGGCTTCACGTCCGCGGAGGTGCTCGAGCACCCCTGGGCCATCGACTACACGGCGGCCGAGTACGTCCGGCTGATCCAGACGCACCAGGACCACATACTCCTCGAGCCCGCGAGCAAGCGGCCTCTGCTCCAGGCCATCTCCCGCGCCATCGAGGCGCAGGGCGGGAGTATCCGCATCGAGTGCGTCACCCGCCTGTGCCTGGCCCGCCGCGCGGACATCACCGGCGGATGACGCCGCAGCGAGGCGGCGGCCGCACGCGGAGGTTCAGCCCGCCCTGCCGCGCTCGCTCAGTGGCTGAACACGGGCTCGGCGTCCGGGTCGACCTCCGCGACGCGGTAGGGGAGCAGCAGCCCGCATGCGAGGGCGCCCAGCACGAAGATCCCCGCCGACCACCCGAACGCCGTCGTGTAACCGTGGACGGCGGCTTCCGAGAGGAGCTGCGGTGTCGCGTGCTGCGCGCCGACGAACGCGGTCGCCGCGCTCGCGCTGAGCGAGCTGAGCAGCGCCGTGCCGACCGAGCCGCCGACCTGCTGGCCGGTGTTGACCATCGCCGAGGCGACGCCCGCATCCCCAGGTTCGACGCCGGCCGTCGCTGTGCTCATCGCCGGGGCCATGATCAGCCCGAGACCCATGCCCATCAGCAGCAGGCCCGGCAGCACGTGCGAGACGTAGCTCGAGTCGACGGTGATGCCGGTGAACAGCAGCATCGCCCCCGCCGCGATCAGCATGCCGATCGTGACCAGCGGCCGCGGGCCGAACCGTGGCACGAGATATGACGTGCCCACGGCGGCGAAGCTCATGACGGTCGCCATCAGAGGCATGAACGCGAGGCCCGTCTTGACGGGTGAGAAGCCGAGCGTCTTCTGGAGGTAGTACGTGAGGAACAGGAAGACCCCGAACATCCCCGCGCCGACGACCATCACCGCGAGGTAGGAGCCGCCGCGTGCCCGGTCGACCACGACCCTCATCGGGAGAAGCGGGTGCGAGACGCGTCGCTCGACGATGACGAAGCTCACGAGCAGGACGACCGCGGCGGCGAGCGAGCCGACCGTGATGCCCGCGCCCCAGCCGTTGGTCTCGGCGCTCGAGAACCCGTACACGAGGGCGAAGAGACCGAGCGATGCGGTCAGCGCACCCGGGATGTCGATGCGGGGTTTCTCCGTCGAGACCTCGTGGTGCAGCAGGCGCGTGGCGGCGATCACGGCCGGCACCGCGAACAGGAGGTTCACGTACAGGCACCAGCGCCAGCTGAGGTACTCGGTGAGCACGCCTCCGACCAGCAGGCCGACCGCGGCGCCCGAGCCGGCGATGGCGCCGAAGATGCCGAACGCCTTCGCGCGCTCCCCCGGGTCGGTGAACGTGGTCGTGAGCAGCGACAGCGCTGCAGGCGCGAGGAGGGCGGCGAACATCCCCTGGAGTGGCGCGTGCCGCGACCAGGACCCCGAAGCCCTGCGCCAGGCCGCCGACAGCCGAGGCACCGGCGAACCCGACGAGGCCGACTATGAACACGCGCTTTCGCCCGAACACGTCGCCGAGCCTCCCGCCGAGCAGCAGCAGCCCGCCGAACGCGAGCGCGTACGCCGTGACGATCCACTGGCGCGAGTCGTTGGAGAAGCCCAGAGCGTGCTGGGCGGACGGCAGGGCGATGTTCACGATCGTCGCGTCAAGGACGACCATCAGCTGGGCGAGCCCGATGACCGCGAGGATCATCCAGCGGTGCTCGTGGTGGGGGTTCTCGGCTGGGTTCATGGAGCAGCTCCTGGGCGTAAATGGAGAGGTGTTCTCAACTTTCAGAGGCCACGGTAGCACACAAGTGGAGGAGACCTCTCCACATTGAGAGGACTTCTCCACTTCTGGTAGTCTGCGCATATGGTTCCCATATCCACGCCCGCAGAGCGACCCCTGCGCCGTGACGCCGAGCGAAACCGGCAGCTGATCATCGACGCTGCCCGCGTCGTGTTCGCAGAGCGCGGGCTGGGCGCCTCACACGACGAGATCGCCAACCAGGCCGGGGTCGGCGTCGGTACCGTCTACCGCCGCTTCCCGGACAAGGAGCAGCTGATCGACGCGCTGTTCGAGGACGCCATGGAGGAGATATACGCCCTGGCGCAGGAATCCCTGGCGAACCCCGATCCCTGGGACGGCTTCGTCCAGTTCCTCGTGCGGGGGCAGGAACTCCAGTGCGCGGACCGCGGACTGAAGGAACTCGTCCTCGGATCCGATCGCGGCGCCGAGCATGTGGCGCGCGCCCGCGCGCGCATCCTCCCCACCGTCGAGCTGCTGTTCGAGCGAGCGCACGAGGCGGGCGTGCTGCGCGAGGACGTAGTCCCCACCGACCTCCCGCTGATGCAGCAGGCGCTCGGTGCGATCGTCGACTCCACCCGCGACCTCGCCCCGGATACCTGGCGGCGCACGCTGAACGTCCTCCTCGACGGCCTGCGTCCAGCGAGACGGAGCATCAGGCCGCTGACGGCCCCGCCACTGACGCTCGGGCAGCTCGAGGCCGCGATGCAGAACGTTCCCTCCCGCCCTCGCCAGAGCTAGCCGGGCGCGCTCGAGCCGCCGGCGGGCCATCTGGCACGGCTCCCGGCGTGGTGGCTAGGCTGGGACGGGCCCCGGCCATCTCCCGGCAAGCACTCACGCCACCCCAGGAACGTCATGCGACCGAACCCGAAGTACGCATCATCGGACCCCGAGACCGTCCGCAGGCTGATCCGCGAGAACCCGTGGGGCGTGATCGTCAGTGCGCACGAGGGAGGCATCGTCGCCTCGCACTACCCGATCATCCTCGATGAGGACACCGAGGACCTCGCCATCTTCACCCATGTCGGGCGGCCCGATGAGGAGCTGCACCGCTTCGGTGATGGCGAGTCCCTGCTCATCGTGCAGGGCGAGCATGGCTACATCTCTCCGAGCTGGTACGCGCCGGGCGCCACGCGGGTCCCGACCTGGAACTTCATCGTCGCCCACTGCTACGGGGTCGCCGAGGTGCTGGGCGAGGAGGAGAACCTCGCAACACTGACCCGGCTGGTGGAGCACTTCGAGCGTCATGTGGAGGAGCCGATGCTGCTCGACCAGGAGTACGGCGCGAAGCTCGCGAAGGGCACCGTCGGTATACGCCTGCCGATCGCCCGCTTCATCTGCAAGGTCAAGATGAGCAGTGAGGAGGAGCCGGCGACGCAGCGAAGGGTGATCGAGCGCCTCAGGAGGCCCGGACCCTACGAGCAGCCCGCGCTGGCGCAGGAGATGGAACGGGCCCTCGGTCAGCACTCGCCCGAGCGCTGACCGACAGGGGGCCGGCCTGCAGGTGAAGGCCGCAGCGGCCCGCGACGGGCGCGGCGGTAGCGACCGGCGCGTCTGAGAGCCTGGCACGCATGAGGATCCGCGAGCTCGCGCCCGAGGACCAAGCCGGCTGGCTCGAGCTCTGGGCCGGGTACCTGCGGTTCTACCGCGCGGAGGTGAGCGACGAGGTGACCCGCACGACCTTCGAACGTCTCAGCGGATCCCGCCCAGACATGTTCGCCCTGGTCGCAGCCGACCCCGCGGGGGAGCTCGTAGGACTAGCGCACTCGATCGTGCACCCCTCGACGTTCTCGCTGAACGGCTACTGCTACCTCGAGGACCTCTTCGTCGCCCGCGCGGCGCGCGGGAGCGGTGCGGCCCGCGAACTGATCGACGCGACGGCCGCCGCTGCACTGCAGCGCGGCGTCAACCGCGTCTACTGGCAGACCCAACAGTTCAACGGACCCGCCCGCTCCCTCTATGACACCGTCGGGCAGCTCACCTCGATGGTGGTGTACGAGCGGGAGCTCTGACGGGCGAACCTGGCCAGCTCGCCGGCCGCTGGCCTGCGGGCATCGACCTCCAGTGGGCGCCGCGAATGGGATCGCCTGTCCTACTCCCCCGTCAGCCCTCGCTTGTTCGAGGGGTCGGCGAACCAGGCTTCGCGCGCCAGGAGGAAGTTCCGTTCAGCCTGCTTGACGGCCTCAGGCGTATCGCCCGCACCGGGGCCGGACGGCGAAGGGGCGTTGCCCCGCGCGACATGCCACGCGTCACGGGCAGCGAGCAGCTCCGCTTCGACGGCCGCGAGGTCAGCGCGCGGGTCGTGAGAGCCGTTGGACTCGGACTCATCGGGGTGGTGGTCCTCGTCCTGCGGAATATCGCTCGCCGCCTTTCACCCCCATCATGCGCAGCGCCCGGCGTCTCCGCAAGCGCGAGAGGCCGCATGATGGACAGGGGAAAGACGCAATCGTTCCGGGCGACGCGCCGAAGGCGCGACCGCTGGACGCCGGCGGCCGTCAGGGGAGCAGGACGATCTTGCCGTGGGTGTGTCGCTCCTCTAGCTGCGCGAACGCGTCGCGGACCTTCTCGAGCGGGTAGGTCGCCGCGATCGGGATCTCGATCTGACCCGACGCCACGAGCTCCGCCATCTCCGCCAGCACATCCGTCGTGCACGCGTCCCCGCTCCCCTCGCTCTTCGCCCCGAGCTCCTGTGCCTTCTCGCGGGCGATGATCGTCTCGATACGCGCTGGCTCGATCCCGAGGTCGAACGCCAGCTGCACGTATTCGGGCCCGAACAGGTCGATGAACGCGTCGATCCCGCCCGGCGCGGCAGCTCTCAGGCGGTCGGCGAGCCCGTCGCCGTAGGAGACGGGGACGGCCCCCTGCGATGTGAGCCAGTCGTGGTTGCCCTCCGAGGCGATACCGATGACCTTCGCGCCCCTGATCCGCAGGAGCTGGACGACGACGCTGCCCACCCCGCCGGCCGCCGCCGACACCGCGACGGTGTCGCCCTCGCCGGCGCCGACCGCGCGAACCGCCGCATACGCGGTGCAGCCGACGACGTAGAGGGAGCCCGCGACCTCCCAGCTAGCCCGGCCGGCTTTGTGATCAGCTGCGTCACCGGCACAGCGACATACTCGGCGTGACTCGAGCGGCGCCAGGACCATCCGAGCACCTCGTCGCCGACGGCGAACTCCGTGACACCCTGGGCCGACGGCGCTGACGACCCGGCGAGGTCGCTAGCCCTCGCCGGACGGGAACGTGGCGGGGAACATCTGTGCGAGCGCGCCCTTGCCGGATCGATGCCTCGCCCGGGTTGATGGCGGCGGCGCGGACCTCGACGACCACCTCGCCGTCGGCGGGCGACCGGGATGTCGACATCGGCGACGTACAGGACGTCGCGGTCTCCGTATTGGTCGAAACGGACTGCTCGGGCCATCGTGCCTCCTCTCCGGACGACGGGCTGACGGCCGACGTCCTCGATTGCTCAGGAAATCTCCTCCCCGCCAAGCTAGTGCATGATCGCCGGCGCGTCTGGAGCGGGAGCGAGCGGGGTCACGATGATCTGGCGGGCATCCGGGGGCCGCGTCATAAGGCGGATCAACCGGCTGTGGGGATCATCAGGACGCCGTGGCTCAGACACCCGCCGGTTTCTTGGCGCTCGCGTTCATCCGCCCGAGGCCTTGAACGCTTCCGGTGTGGCGGCGCTCGGCGCCCCGCCCGCCGGTCCTCCCGAACCACTCGCAGGCGCGCCGGCGCCGGCGGGGGCGACCCCGGTCTGCCGAATGAGGCGCCGCACTTCTTCATCGCAGCCTGGAACTGTGCGCGGGTGACCCCGGCCGGCAGCGCCTGCGGGCCGGCTGGACCGCCGCCCGATGACGCGCCGCTCCCGGAGGAGGACGCGAGCGTCACGCCCTCCTTCTTGAGGCAGGCGGTGAGCGACGCCGATCCGGCCGGCGGACCGCCGGGCCCCGCCGGGTGACCGGTCGTGCTCGCCGCGGTTCCGGCCCCGCTCGCAGAGCTGCCGCATGCGGCCAGCAGGAGAGAACCGCCGGCCGCCAGCAGGCCGGCCATCGCTCGCCTGCGGAGAGTTGTGGATCGAGGCCTGTGCGGCCGCGGGTGCTCGGTCATGTTCGCTTCCCTTCTTGGTCTGTGGTGGTCTTCTAGCCAGCGCCGAACAGGGTGCTGCCGGAGGCCGCTGCGGCGGTGGACTTGCCCGCGGATGCGAACCCTGCGCCGGTGAGGGCACCGACGCTGATCGAGCCCGCTGTGATCGCGCCGCCGGTGCTAGTGCTGCCGGTCACCGTCACGTCTTCGCCGGGACGGATGGCGCTCACCGTCGCTTTCACCGTCTTCGTCACCGACGTGCCTGACGTCGTCTCGACCCGGATGGTGTTCCCGGCCGAGTTGGTCACGTACAGCGTGCTGCCCGAGAGGAATGCGAGGGTCCCGCTCGTGCCCCCCTGAGTGCCGGAGCTGCCCGCGCTGCGACCGCTCGCGCCCGGCGGGCCGCCGGTCGGGCCGGACGCTGCGGATCCGAACGACCGGGCGCCGCCAGTTGCTCCGGTGGAAGCGGAGCTCCCCTGCTGCTTCTGCGCATGGACCCCGGCGATGAAGCCACAGGCCAAGAGGATGACCGCGAGCAGCGCGGCGGGTACGGGCGCGAGCAGCCTCTGGCGCGGCCGCCGGCGCGGCCGGTCCTCCTCCTCTTCATACCACTGCCCGACATCTCCGCTGGAGGTGTCCGCCGGCTCATCGGCGGTGATCCGGTCGTCGTGTTCCGCGGTGCGGATGTCCTGATCCACCGGCATCACGGCGGCCCTCCCCCGCCCGGCGCGCCGCCACTGGGTCCGCCAGCGGCGCCCGCGCCCGAGAAGGCTGAGGACCCTAGTGTCCCGCTGCTGGACGAGGAGGATGAGGAGCGCGAGCTGGTGCCTGCGCTCGTGCTGGTGGTGGTGGCTGCCGGCAGGAGCACGGTTTCTCCGGCCGTGAGCCCGCTGAGGATGATCGTCGAGGTGTTGCCTGCGAGCCCCGTGCTCACCGCCTGGCGTACGTCCTTGCCGTTTCTGAGGACGGTCACCGAATCATCCGAGATCGCGCTCGTCAGCACGTTCAGGCCTTCGGCCTGTTTGACGAGGACTTCGGCGCTGGCGCTCATACCGGCCCTTATGCCCGCCACGAGCTGGTCGAGGTGGAAGACCACGTCGTAGGTCACGACGCCGCTGCTGCTCGTGGAGGTGGCGGCGACGCTCACCACGTGGGCTGCGAGCTTCTTGCTGCTGAGAGCTTCGAGGGTGACGGTAGCGGGCTGGCTGGCGCGGACGTTCGCGATTTCCGCTTCGCTGAGCGCCACCACCAGCTGCATGGATTTCAGGTTGCTGATCACGGCGAACGCGGTGCTCGCGGAGGCCGCGGACGCCCCGCTCGACGAGCTGCTCGCCTGGCTGCTCGTGGACCCGCTGGTGCTCGTGGTGCTGGTGACAGCCGTCGACACCTTTTTCGAGCCCGTCGCGGTCACGGTTTCCCCGGCCGCGCCCGAGAGCGTGATGATCGTCCCTTCCTGGGGGGCGAGGAGTTTGGTGTGCACCAGGGCGAGTTCCGCGCTCCGCACCGCGGCCTCGTCGCTGCGGACCGCAGATTTCGGCGAACACGAGGTTCGCCTCTCGGGTCGTTGCGCTCACCGACGAGCTCGAGGTCGTGGAGGACGCGGCTTCGGAGGATTTCGTGGATGTCGAGGACGACGTGCCGGCAGAGCTTTCTTTGCTGCTCTGCTTCTTGGCCGGTGTCGTGGTCGCCTTGGTGGTCGTCGAGGTCGACGTGGGGGCCGCCGTCGTCGTCGTCGGCGTGGTCGTGGTCGGCGTCGTGCCGGTTTCGGCCACGGCCTCGGTCACAGAGACCGGGGCTGCATCGCTGCCGGTCGACCTGTATGAGGCCGTCGTCGCGGTGCCCGCCTGAGACGACGTTCCGCTGGTGCTGTTGGTGCTCGCGCCGACCGTCGTTTCGCCGTCGTTTTCGATCTCCTTTGCGAGGGTGCCCTGCGCCGTCAGGAGTGTGGCCTTCGCCTGTTCCAGGCTGATTTCGGCGCTCTCGGGGTCGAGCGTGGCGAGCAGCTGGCCCTTCTCGACGTGCTCGCCCGCCTTGACGTAGACGTGTTCGACGACGCCGGCTGTCGAGAAGCCGACTTCCATCTCGCTGGAGCTCGAGACGTTGCCGGTGCCCGACACCGTGCTCTGCACGACCCCGCGTTCAACCGTTGCGGTCCGGCGGCTGGAGGAGGACTGCGCGGCTCGCCCCACGGAGCTGTAGGCGACGACCAGCACGCCGATACAAACCACTCCCAGGAGGAGGGTCCAGGGGGATGGTTTGGATCGGTCGCGCATGGTTGATGCCGCGGGGGACGGCAGGACACAGCTTCGGCGACGCTCCGAAGATGGCCGTAAGCAGGAGCTAAGACGAACGTAGGAGCATTCTCAGGGGCACGTCAGGACCGGCAGCGACGGGACTATGCGCGGTGCTGCGTACGTGATAACGTACGTCCGTATGCCAAGCGACTACCGTGATGGAGCCACCTACGACCGCATCTCGGCACCCCTCGAGCGCAACGGCATCGAGGTGCTCGAGCGGCTGGACCTACGCGGCGACGAGACGGTCCTGGACGCGGGCTGCGGCTCCGGCCGCGTCACCCAGGCGCTCGTCGAGCGTCTGCCGCGCGGTCACGTGATCGCCGTGGACGGGTCCCCGGAGATGATCGGTGCAGCTCGCGAGCGACTCGGCGACGGCGCGGAGCTGCTCGTGCAGGACCTGAATGAGCTCGACCTCGGCGCTCGCCGGGTGGACGCGATCCTCTCGACGGCGACGTTCCACTGGCTCGGGGATCACCCCCGCCTGTTCGCGCGCCTGCGCGCCGTGCTGCGAACCGGGGGCAGCTCGCGGCCCAGTGCGGCGGAGAGGGCAACACCGCGGAGCTGGTTGACGCGGCCCGCGCCGCCGGCGCTCGCGACCCCTTTGCCGGGTATCTCGGGGACTGGCCGGGACCGTGGCACTTCCCCGCGCCGTCACAGGCGGCTGCAAACCTGCGCGCGGCCGGGTTCACCGATGTCCGCACGTGGCTCGTGACCCGCCCCGCGCCCTATCAGGACCTGCGTGCCTGGCTGCGCGTCAACGCGTTGACCGCGCACCTCGCCCGCCTGCCGGCGGACCTGCACGATCGCTACCTGGACGAGGTCATCCGGGAGCTGGGCCCCGACCCAACCATCGCGTACATCCGCCTGAATCTGGATGCGGTCGCCGCCGGGTGAGCCGGGGGCGGCTGGTGAGCGTGGGCGCCGTGAGCCGGCGGGCGTCGCCCAAACAGCACTCAGGCCGCCTCGGCCTCCTTCACGAGCCCGGCAACCCACTCGCCGGTCGGCTGCCTCGTGGCGGCGTTCAGGCGGTTGAATGCGTTGATCGCCGCTATCGCGACGACCAGAGCGGCGAGCTGCGGCTCGGTGTACCGGCGCGCGGCCTGGTCCCAAACATCGTCGGTCACGGGATCAGAGCGGTCGGCGATACGCGTGAGCGCCTCGGCGAGTGCGAGCGCAGCGCGCTCGTCATCGCTGAAGTACGGCGCCTCGCGCCACGCCGCGACCGTGTGGATCCGCTCGCTGCTCTCACCGGCGTGCTCGAGCTCACGGCTGTGGATGTCCACGCACACACTGCAGCCGTTGATCTGGCTCGCGCGCAGCTGCACCATGTAGAGCGTGATCTCGGGGATTCCGGCTTGGGCAGCCGACCCTGCGAGCTGCTGAAGCGCATCGAGCGCGCCCGGCACGCTGAGAGCCGGGTTCTTGATCCTCGCCTGCATCACTGACGTCCTCCCTGTTCAGCCTGTCGCCCGCCCGCGCCGGCGGAGTCAGATCCCCTCAGCCTGGCTCGCGCGGGCCGGGCCTGTCTGTCCCTAAGACGAACAGAGCGAATGGAATTCGACACGCCGAGACACAAGCAGCGGCGAGGAATGACGTGATCCGCGGCTAGCCCTGCGCGAGTACCCGCCATGGGTGCAGGGTGACCACGTAACGTTCCTCCCCGGCGGCCGCGAGCATCGCCTCATCGACGCTGTAGGCCTTGGCGAACTTCGGAAGCATCGCCTTGCCGGGGTCGGCGGTGAGCTCAGCCTCGGCGCGTATCTCGAGCGTTCGGAACGGGTTCGCGGGGTCGATGATGAACAGGTCGCAGTTCGGGTTTCCGCTCAGGTTCTTGAACTTCTGGCGATCGGAGGTGATCGAGCACTTCAGCTGCCCGTCGTCGTCGAGCAGATACCAGACCGCGGTCGACTGCGGGCGGCCCTTGCCGTCGATCGTCGTGAACGTGGCGGTCAGAGGCGAGCGAAGCATGTCGGCGTGGCCGGCGGGTACGTCCTCGAGTGTGTCGGGCATGGCAGGCTCCTTTCCGGGGGTGGTGCGGCGCATGAACGCTACCCGTCGTAGCACGTGCACCTCGCTCTGCGCCGGAACGCGTGCGCTAGCCTTGCGCCGTGCCGGGAGCCTCCGATTCCAAGCGGCAGAGCGTCCCGTCGGTCACACGGGCGGTGGCGCTCCTGAACGCGCTCGCCGCCGGACCCTCGCCGGCGCGTCTGGCTGACCTGTCGCGGTCGCTTGATATCCCCCGCAGCAGCACCCTGGCGCTTTGCAACACGCTCGTCGAGGCTGGTCTTCTCACACGCTCGGCCGAGGCGGGCTATTCGCTCGGCCCCCATGTGCTCGAGCTGAGCCGGGCCTACCTCGCGGGCACCGACATACACAGGAGCTTCGAGCAGGTCCTCGGACGCGAGGGGGCGCTGGACGAGCACACCCTCGTCCTGAGCGTGCTCGAGCACACCGATGTCGTCTACGTCGGAAGGCGCCTCGGACGACGGGCCGTCAGCGTGCCCTATGAGCTCGGGATGCGGCTTCCCGCGAACTGCACCGCCAGCGGCAAGGTGCTGCTCTCAGAGCTCTCGGACGAGGAGGTGCGGGCCCGTTTCGCGGACGGCCTGCAGGCGCTGACCTCGCACTCGATCGTCGACATCGAGGTGCTGCTGCGAGAGCTCGAGCGCTGGCGCTCGGCGGGGTTTGCGCTGGACGAGCAGGAGACCGCACTCGGCATGACCTGCGTCGGCGCCGCGGTCTATGACAGCTCGCGCCATGCGGTGGCGGCGATAGCGATGAGCGCCGTCACGGCGGCACTCGACGAGGGCGCACTCGAGCAGACGGCCGCCGCCGTCAGGCGCATCGCCGACGAGATCTCAGCGACGCTCGGGGCGCCCGCGCGCGGCTGAGCGACGCCGGTCCCGCGCGTCAGGCGTTGGTGGGGAAGTTGAGCCCCCGGCTGACCCCCCCTGTACCGTCGGCCGGCCAGCGCGTGGTGACCGCCTTCGCGCGCGTGTAGAAGCGGATCCCCTCGGCGCCGTGGATGTGGTGGTCGCCGAACAGCGAGTCCTTCCAGCCGCCGAACGAGTAGTAGGCCATGGGCACGGGGATCGGAACGTTGATGCCGATCATGCCGACGTTCACCTCGCGCTCGAAGCGGCGTGCTGCCTGCCCGCTGCCGGTGAAGATGGCGGTCCCGTTCGCATACGAGTTGCTGTTTATGAGCTCGATCGCCTCGTCGAGGGAGTCGACGCGCACGGTCGTGAGCACAGGGCCGAAGATCTCGTCCGTGTAGATCGACATGTCGGTGCAGGCCCTGTCGAAGAGGGTCGGGCCGACGAAGAACCCGCCCGTCCCGGTCTCGAGCTCGCGCCCGTCGACCGTTGCGATGGCGCCATCCCTCACGCCCTGCTCGATGTAGCCGACGATCCGCTCCCGTGCGGCGGCGGTGACCACGGGCCCCATTTCCGATGTCGGGTCAAGGCCGGAACCGACCTTCACCTCGCGGGCCCTGGCGGCGAGACGCTCGAGCAGCGGGTCCGCGCAGTCGCCGACGGCGACGAGCACCGAGATAGCCATGCACCGCTGGCCGGCCGAGCCGAAGCCGGCAGCCGTCAGCTGGTCGGCGGCATAGTCGAGGTCTGCGTCAGGCATCACGACGGCGTGGTTCTTGGCGCCACCGAGCGCCTGGACACGCTTGCCCTGCTTCGTGGCGCGTTCGTGGACGTAGCGTGCGATCGGCGTCGAGCCGACGAAGGAGACCCCCGCGATGCCGGGATGGTCGAGGATGGCATCGACCGCGACCTTGTCGCCGTGGACGACGTTGAAAACCCCGTCGGGCAGACCGGCATCGTGGTAGAGCTCGGCGATGAGGTTCGAGGCCGACGGGTCCCGCTCGGACGGCTTGAGGATGAAGGTGTTGCCCGTGGCGATGGCGACCGGGTGCATCCACAGCGGGACCATCACCGGGAAGTTGAACGGCGTGATTCCGGCGCACACCCCGAGCGGCTGGCGGAAGGAGTGAGCGTCGATCCCGGTCGACACCTCATCGGAGTACTCGCCCTTCAGCAGCTGCGGCAGCCCGCAGACGAACTCGACCACCTCGAGGCCTCGCGCGATCTCGCCCTTGGCGTCGTCGACCACCTTGCCATGCTCAGAAGCGATCATCCGTGCCAGCTCGTCCACATTTCGCTCGAGCAGCTCGCGGAAACGGAACATGACCTTGCTGCGCCGGGCTAGCGAAGCGTTCGCCCATCCGGGAAGCGCCTCGCGGGCCGCTTTGACCGCACGGTCGACATCGGCCGGCTCGGCGAGCAGAACCTGAGCCTGGGGCTCGCCCGCGGCCGGGTCCCAGACGAGCGAGGTCCGCGTGGACTCCCCCGCCGCGCCTGCGCCGCCGATGACATGTTCGATGGTGCGCAGCTCCGTTTGGGTGCTCATGGGGCCTTCCGATCGCGTTCAGATATCTGTATGCCGTGCGTCTATCTGAATGCAGGTTAGGACCAGCGCCTCCTTCCTGTCAACCGCACGAGCGGCGGATGGGCGCGTGTTCCGCGCCCATCCCTTTTCGTCGCGCCGGTCTCCTCAGGCTCCTTCGGGCAGCATGCCGGGAGGGCCGAGGATCTCGATCCCGTGCTCGGCGGCCGCTCGCGCGAGCTCGGCCGGGTCGAATGGCCGATCGGCCGGCGGCAGTTCCGCACCCGGTGCCGGGTCGGCGGCGTCGCGGAGGAACTGCTCGAACCCGGCCGGCGAGTTGATCACCATGAAGCGCGCTCCGTCGGACTCGATCCTGTACGTGTGAGGCACCTCCCGAGGCGCGAGCGCGGCCTGGCCGGCGTCGAGGAGCAACTGGTGCCCCCCGAGGAACAGCCGGACCTGGCCCTCGAGCACGTAGAACGTCTCATCGTCGCGGTGGTGGACATGCAGCGGCGGCATGCTGCCGCTGCCGGCGGATATCTCGCTGAGACTGAACGCCCCACCTGACTGCACGCCGTCGATGTGGACGTAGGCGAGGCTGTCGATGAACCACAGGGGCTGAGGGGCGGTTTGGAGATCGGTTGGCACGACGAGTTCCTTTCAGTAGACTCCAGGATGGAGCTACCATACTCCAAGATGGAGCTATGTCAAGTCAAGCGAAACTGACCCCGTTCTCGTATGCCGTGCTGGCACTCGTCGGCCGCGGCGGCGCCGGCGCCCACGACATCGTGCAGATGATGCGCGAGGGCTCAACGTTCTGGACCACCTCCGAGAGCCACTTCTACGCCGAGCCGAAGCGGCTCGCCAAGCTCGGCTACCTGTCAGCCCGCAAGGAGCCCGGCCGCACGCGCGAGCGCACGTTCTACACCTTGACCGACGCGGGCAGCGACGCACTCTCGACTTGGCTCGCCGAGCCCGCCGCCATGCCACGCGTGCAACACGAGGCGCTCGTGAAGCTGCTTGGCGCGGACTTCAGCGACGACGCGACGATCCTTGAAAGCGTCCGCGGGCTGCGAGAGGGAATCGCCGACGCGAATGCGAGCCTCGATGTGCTCACCGAGCGTGCCGAGCTGCTCTCGCATCGCACCCGATATCTCCGACTGATCAACGACTACGGCAGGCGCCAGCTCCGGACCCTGAGCGAGTGGCTCGACGAGGTCGAACGGGAGCTCGGAGACTCATAGGACGGTTTCGCCTACGCCACGGGCGCGGCGGACGAGAGCCCGTCGACCTCCGCGGGCGTGAGCTTCAGCGTCGCGGCGGGAAGGATCTGATCGAGCTGCCCCGTCGTGCGCGCGCTCGCGATCGGGGCGACGACCCTCGGCTGCGCGAGCAGCCAGGCCAGCGCAACAGCGGCCACCGTCGTCTCGTGGGCCGCCGCTACCTCGTCGAGCGCCTCGAGCACAGCTGCGCCGCCGCTGTCGAGGTAGGCGCGCGCGCCCTCGGCGCGCTGGGACTCGACAGCCTCGCCGCCGGGCCGGTACTTGCCGGTCAGAAAGCCCTTGGCCAGCGCGAAGTAGGGGAGCACGGCGAGCTCCCACGCCTCGGCGACGGGCAGCAGCGTGCGCTCGAAGTCACGCTCGACGAGGTTGTAGTGCGGCTGAAGGACCGTGAACTCCGCAAGCCCATTCGTGCGCTGGAAGTCGAGCGCCGCGGCGAGTCGCTCGGGCGAGTAGTTGGAGGCGCCGATGTGACGGACCGCGCCCGCCCTGACGAGCGCGTCGAACGCGGGCAGCGACTCCTCGAGCGGCGTCTGCTCATCGTCGAAGTGCGCGTAGTAGAGATCGATGTGGTCGGTCTGCAGGCGCTCGAGCGAGGCGTGTGCCTCGCGCTCGATCGTGTTCGCGCGCAGGTTGCGGAGCTCCTCGCCGCGTCCACCGCCGACCTTCGTGGCCAGGACGATCTCCTCGCGGTTCCCGCGGGCGGACATCCAGCTGCCGATGATCGTCTCCGAGCGGCCGTGCTCGACCAGGTAGGAGTTCGCGGTGTCAATGAAGTTGCCGCCGGCGCCGGCGTAGGCGTCCAGGATGGCGTGGGACTGCGGTTCGTCGGCGGTCCAGCCGAACACGTTGCCGCCGAGGCAGACGGGGAACACGTCGAGGTCGGTACGTCCGAGAGTGGTCATGTTCCCCACGGTAGCCGCTGTTTCGGTGTCGCAGGGTTGAAGGGGGACCTGCTGCTCTCGTGAAAGCTCAGAGCCGCGAGCGGCCACCCGGCAGCGGCCTGTCGGCACACGCGTGGTGGGCACGCGCGCAGTGACCAGGCTGTCCGTGAGAGCCGAACGGGCGGACCCGCGCGGATCAATAAACTCGTTGCTAGAGTAAATTCATCGGCGATCAGACGAACATCCCCGCGGGTTCGCGTGCAGCACAGATCCTGCGCGCCGTGCACGCGACGCCGGGCATCAGCCGCGTGCAGCTGACCCGAGAGCTCGGGATCTCGAGCGGCCTGGCGGCGGAACTCGTCGGTCAGCTGGAGAGCCGGGAGCTCATCGCGCAGTCGCCTGCCCCGGCGAGCGGCCGGCGCGGTCGACCCACGCTCGAGCTGGGAGCCCATCCGCAGGGCCCGTTGGCGGCCGTCGCCATGATCGGCCACGAGTCCTGGACAGCATCTCTGCTGGAGCTGGGCGGAGGCGTCGTCGGCCGGCTCCAGGGACGGCACGACCGGGAGATCGCGGTCGCCTGCACCGAGGTGAGAGAGGCGCTCGGCGAGCTCTGCTCACCGGTTCGCCCCCGCGTGCGAGCTGTCGCCATCTCGGTCCCGGGAATCACCACGGGCAGCACGCTCGTCGAAGCCCCCAACCTGGGATGGCGCGAGGTGGACCTCGCGGACCTCCTGCTCCCTGCGGACCTGCGCTCTCGGTCGTTCCTGCTCGGAAACGACGCCAACCTGGCAGCGCTCGGGGAGAGCCGGCGCGGTGCAGCGGTCGAGATCGGCACCTCACTGCACCTCTACATGCATTCCGGTGTGGGCGGAGCGCTGATCTCCGGCGGCAACCTGCTGACGGGCTCGAGGGGTACCGCCGGCGAGTTCGGGCACCTCCCGTTCGGGCCGAGGACGCGGCGCTGTCGCTGCGGCGCGCTCGGCTGCTGGAACACCCTGCTCGACGGCGCCGCCTTCGCGCGTGGGCTCGGGTGCCCGGAGTCGGCCGACGAGATCAGCCTGATCACCTCGACGCTCGCGAGAGCCGCTGAGAGGACCGGCCGCGAGCGGACGGTCGCACAGTCGGTCGGCAGGGCGCTCGGGCGGGGGATCGCGGGTCTCGTCAATGCCCTGGACCCGGACGCGGTCATCCTCGGGGGCCTCGCGCCCCGGCTGCTCGACGTCGCACCGGGCGCCGTACATGCCGCCTACGCGAACGGACTGATGGGCATGCGAAGCGGCGACCCGGTGCCGGTGATCAGGGGGAGCCTCGGTGATGATGCTCCGCTCGTCGGCGCCGGCGAGCAGGCCTTCGCGCGGATCCTGGACGACCTGCAGGCGCGGGCATAGATGGGGGCCGTTACACAACGGGAGCGCAACCTCCTGATCCTGCTCGCGTTCGTCTCCTTCGTCGTAATGGCGACGGAGGTCGTGCCGGTCGGCATCGCCGCCGTCTTCGCCGAACACCAGGGCGCCGGGGACGGCGGGACCGGCCTGCTCGTGATCACCTATGCGCTCGGCGTCGCCGCCGGGGGGCCGCTGCTGACCCTGACCCTGGTGGGGGCCGACCAGCGCCAGCTGCTCACCGCTCTGATCGGTGCCTTCGCGATCTCCCAGGCGCTGACCGCAGCGGCGCCGACGATGCCGTTGATCCTGGCCGCCCGCGTCCTGTCCGGTCTGATCGCCGGGGCGACGTTCGCCGCGGTCACCGTCGTCGCATATCGGCTCGCTGCGCGAGGCAGCAGAGGCAAGGCGCTCGGGACCGTAGCGCTCGGGATAAGCCTCGCCACGGTGCTCGCAGCCCCCGCGGCCAACCTTCTCGCCAACGGCCTCGGCTGGCGGGCGCCGTTCTGGGTGCTCTCGCTGATGGCAGCCTTCGCCCTCCTGCCGGTCAGGCGCCTGGTGGGCGCCGGTCGGCTGTCGGACATCGCCAGAGCGCGACAGCTCCGGTCGCTGCTGGGTCCGGGTGTGCGGGGTGCCCTGGCGACCACGGTCCTGGTAGACCCGGCTCTGTTCTGCGCCTACACCTACCTCGTCCCGCTCGTGATCGCGCGGGGGGCCGGCGACGAGGTCGCCTTCGTCCTGGTCGCGTTCGGGGTGGGAGCCGCGTCGGGGACCGCGCTCGGCGGCAGGGCTTTCGATCGAAGTCCCCGCTGGGGTCTCATCGCCGCGTCGGCCACGACCGGCGTCGCACTGCTGACGCTCGCCCTCACCGCCGCGACGACGGCGATGGTCCTGGCGTGCTTCTTCTTCGGGTTGGGCGCCTTCGCTGCGATACCGATCCTGCAGGGCGGGGTGCTGCATCACGCGCCGCAGGCGCCGCTGATCGCCGCCGCCGTCAATGTCAGCGCCTTCAACCTCGCGAATGCGATCGGCGCCGGCGCGGGGGCCATCGGGATCGCTGCGTTCGGGCCCGCCGGCCCCGCCTACATCGGCGGGGCCGAGACGCTCGCCGTCGCCGCAGTCCTGAGCGTCATGACGGTGCGCGCCGCAGCGCGGTCGCGCGCGGCGGCCGGGGCCTCAGCATGAGCTAGCCGCAGCCGTCTACGCGGCGCTCCCAAGTGCACGTCCGGCTGCCAAGCCGGCTCCGAGTCCGAGCGCGACGCCCACCGTCACGAGGCTCGCGCTTCGCAGGGGCCTGCGCTGGGCCTTTGCCACCACGCCGTGGGCGCTGTGCTTGACCGTCGCTTTCGCAGCTCTCATCCCGATCATCCGCTTGAGCGTTTTCACGCTTCCTCCTTGGGTCAGGTCGTTTTGGGGTTCTTACCCGGCCTGTTCCGCTGCCACACCGGCAATCGCCTGCCACCATCGTCGAGTTCACGGCTCGGCGGTCACCGACCGCAGCTCCTGCAGTGACTCGTCCATCAATCGCCTGAACGACGCCGGGTCGTCCTGCTCCACCCAGCGGGCGAAGGCGACGTGAAAGACCGTCACCCCCGCCTGAGAGGCGAGGATCGCAGCGTTCCGGCCGACCCCGCGATCGACGAGCGCTGCCTGGATGGCAGCGGCCAGCGACTGGAGCTTGATCAGCTCGCGCTCCTGCAGCTCGGAGTTGGCCGCGATGATCTGCGAGCGCATCCTTGCAAAGGGATGACGGTCGGCGAACAGCTGCGCCACCCGGTCGAGCCCGGCGGACACCGCGGCCATGGGAGCGGCGTCCGGCGGGGCCGCTGCGATCCCGCCGATCCAGCAGTCCTGAAGCTCCTGTGCGCCATTGAACAGCACCTCCCGCTTGTCGGAGAAGTAGCGGAAGAAGGTCCGCTTGGTCAGCCCGGCGGCCTCGGCGATCTCGGCGACCGTCGTCTCGTCATAGCCCTGGTCCTCGAACAGGGTGATGGCGGCCTTGCTGAGCCGCGCTTCGGCGTCTGGCTTCCAGCGTGGGGACATGGGCGCCTGAGCGTACTTGATGACACCTGGTGTCGTGGCGGTGCTATGGTGATGGCACCAAGTGACATCCAACCTCGAACTGGAGTCTTCATGCGCGTTTTCATCACCGGCGCCTCAGGCCATATCGCCTCCGCCGTCATCCCCGAGCTTCTCGACAACGGACATCAGGTCGTCGGTCTCGCCCGCTCCGACGCCTCGGCCGAGGCGGTCGCCGCCCTCGGCGGCGACGTTCGCCGCGGCGATCTGGACGACCTCGACGGTCTCAGGGCCGCGGCCGCCGAGGCCGACGGGGTGATCCACCTCGCCTTCAAGCACGAGGCGATGCGCACCGGCGACTTCATGGGCGCCGTCAACTCGGACCTTGCCGCCCACGAAGCGATCGGCGAGAGCCTGATCGGCACCGGCAAGCCGTTCGTCACGACCGGTGGCACCCTGATGCTCGCGATGGCGGGAATCACCGGTCGCCCCGGCAACGAGGACGACCAGTCCGAGGGCGGTCCGCGCGTCGACGCGGCGAACTACACGATCGGCCTGGCTGAGCAGGGCGTGCGCTCCTCCGTCGTGCGGCTCGCGCCGATGGTGCACTCGCGACCTCGATCACCACGGCTTCACCAGCGCACTGATCGGCTTCGCCCGCGAGAACGGTGCCGCGGCATACACCGGTGACGGCTCGAACCGCTGGCCGGCGGCCAACACCTACGACATCGGCGTCCTCTACCGGCTGGCCCTCGAGAAGGCTCCCGCCGGCTCGACGCTGCACGGCGTCGGGGACACCGGAATCCCGCGCAAGGTGATCGCCGAGACGATCGCCGGCAAGCTCGGGATCGAGGCCAAGAGCATCACCGATGAGCAGGCGCCGCAGTATCTCGGGTTCCTGGCCGCCTTCGCCGGCCTGGACAACCCGACATCCAACGACAGGACACGCGCGCTGCTCGGCTGGGAGCCCACCCACCCAGGCTGGATCGAGGACGTGCAGGCGGGCCACTACTTCGCGTAACGCCTCTCGCTCCGCGGGGTCAGGTGACGGACCGCGTCACCGTCACCTGACCCGCTGAGGGCGTGCGATTCGCCTGGGGCCCGACGCCGTACGCCTCCACAGGGAACTCACGCATCGGCGGTGAGGAGCACCGTTTCACATGATTCCGTGGCTCCGCCGCCGTCCGGACCTCAGGGCGCCACTCGCGTCGCTGCCATCAGGGCCTCGATCCCCGAACGCCACGCCGCGTCGATGTCGGCGTCCGCCGGGAAGCGCGAGTTCTGCTCGAGAATCGTCATACCGTGGGCGAAGGCCCAGAACGCGCGGGCAAGATCGCGATCTCCTGCGACCGCACGGACCAGCGAGCGGACGGCCCGCGCCTCGACGTCCTCGGCGAGGGCGGCCCGGTTCAGCGGCCGCTCCGTCAGGAGCCGGTAGAGGTGGGGGTGGCGTCGTGCGTAGTCTCGGTAGGCGGCGGCGAGCGCGGGCAGCGGCTGCTCGGAATTCTCGACCACGGCCTCCCATTGGATCGCCTGCTCCTCGAAGACTGCGGAGATGACCGCGGCTTCGAGCGCCTCCTTGCTCTCGAAATGCTTGTAGATCGAGGGAGCGCGGATTCCGACCCGGTCGGCGAGGGCGCGCATCGACAGCTGATCGACGCCCTCGGCGTCGATCAGCTCCTGCGCGGCCGCAGCGATCTGGCGGGCGCGGGGAGTCAGATGTTTAGCGACGCTCCAAGCCATCCGGGGTGCGCAGACCGTAGCCGAGCGGGCGACCGGGAGCGGTGCGGGCGCCCTCGTCGAGCGCGCCGATGTCGAGACCGCTACCGAACACCCCGGCGAGTCTGAGGAGCGAGACAATGTTCAGGCGCGCACGAGCGCCTGGTCGCGTTCGGCGAGGAATGGCAGCAGGGCGTCGGCGACCTTCTGCGGGTATTGCGCATGCGGGTAGTGACCAGCGTTCTCGATCATCTCGTACCGGCCCAGACCCTCCGGGAGCAGGCCGACGATCGCTTTGGCCTCCGCCTCCGGGTCGGCGAAATCCGAATCATCTCTGCCCATCACCACCAGCGCCGGGCAACGGACGTTCGCCAGCTGCGCGGCGGCGTCCACCGGCTTCGACCTCATCATGCTCTGGGCCGCGTCCGCCCGGCCGGGCTCGCGCAGGTTCGCCAGCAGCGCAGCCAGCCAGGCATCCCAGTCGGCCGGCTTGCGTCCGGGGTACGCCACGTCGAGGTACTTCGACCACGCCTTGACGCTGCCGGTGACGGCAAACCGCGCGAGCAGCAGCGCACCGCGGCGGTAGCCGTGGGTGTTGCGCACCATGGCGGCCATGCTGAACTGCGGAGTCCGGGTGAACGGATCGATCTCCACGATCGCGCTCACCAGATCAGGGTTCGTCGCGGCCGCGATCGTCGCGGATCCACCTGAGAAGGACTGTCCCACGATCACCGCCGGCCCACCCAGATCTCGGATGACCGAGATCAGATCGCCTGCGGTATCCGTGCGGCTGTAGGAGTCCCAGCCGGTGCTGGAGTCACCGTGGCCCCGCAGGTCGACGCTCGCGACCCGATAGCCCGCAGCAGCAATCAGAGGCGCCAGAGAGCGATAGGTGCTGCGGGTGTCAGCCATGCCTGGCGACAGCACCACCAACGGCCCGGCACCGATCACCTCGTAGGCTATGCGCCCGTCTGCGACGTCAACGTATTCGGTTCGGTTCTGATTGTTCATCTTTGTCCCCTCCGGTCATCAGGCGTGATCAGCTGGCTAACAGCGTTAGCTACATTAGCAAACGCTGTTAGCCTGGTCAACCTCACCGGGAGGCCCCGCGGACGCTGCTACGTCCTGTCCTTGGAGGCGGTCCTTAGGCTCCGCGGGGCGCCACCAGCGCGTGCACTCGCGTCGTCGGCCGGCGGCTGCCCCGACGCGGGCGTCAGTTCGCGCAGGTCACGCCAGGGCGCTCAGGCCTCAGCCGGCGATTACAACCACTCCTTGAGTTTCCTGGTTGTCGCAGATGACCTCGAGCATCGTCTGGTGCAAACGCCCGGATCTGCGGCCGAGGTGAGTGAGCCGGAGGAACCGGCGGCCGAACAGCCAGCCGGCATGCCAGTCGTAGAGCCGAGCGGGTGCGCGCAAGAGCTTGATGACGATCGGTCGCGGACGGCTGATCATCGCGTGCGCCGACCAAACCTGGCCGTAGGCGCCGCCCGATCACCGGCGACAGACACGCCCGATGTCGTCTCGCACCTACCGGCGCGAAACGATCGCATGTCGATGCCCCGTCTGCATTGAGACTAGTTCTCGCTAGCCGCGTGGGCACTGCGAGCCCGCGCCGCTCATCGCAGGTAGCCGTCCAGCCAGTCGAAGATGCGGATCTCTCGCAGGGCGCGGCCCATCGGCTCGCAGTGGCGGCCTGCCCCCTCGTGGGCTGTGAACGACACGAGTTCCTTCGGTCCCGGCAGACGCTGGTAGAGCTCGCGCGCCTGGCCCGGCCAGAACTGCTCTTCCTCGGGATCGGTGATGAGAAGAGGAGTGCTGATCTGCTCCTCCTCACCGGCGAGCTTGTAGGCGGCCACCGCCTGATAGAGCTCGAAGTCCGAGGACCCGTCCAGGCCGTAAGGGCGCCCGCGGAAAGTGAGCGTGGCGGCGGTGTCGGCGGACAGGCGCTCAACCAGGCCCATCTCGCGGTCGAAGGCTGCCTTCTTGCCGTCCTGAAGCTGCTTGCGCATCACTTGCGGCAGCGGCCGGGTCCAGAGGCCAGGACGTCGGTCACGCCGGGGTCGGCGACCGCCGCCACGAAGCGGTGCTCGGCCGAGAGCGCACGCGGCACCCAGAAGCCGCCCTGGCTGATGCCGATCACGGCCACACGCTCAGAGTCGACGTCCTTCCGCGCGAGCATCGCGTCGAGGACCGGCGTCAGCACCGCCTCCCAGTCGGGCCGGAACGGGATGCCCTGCTCGAACAGCGCGGCCTGCTGGCCGGGCCCGTCGAAGGTCATCCAGTGGTAGCCGCGCTCAGCGGCGGCGGCGCCGCCCTCGATCCACATCTGCGAGGTGAAACCGTCGCTGCCGTTGTTGAGCACCACGAGCGGCCGTTGCTCGCCGGGCGCCGAGTCGGGCGCGCGAAAGATGAATCCAGGCAGCGTCGTGTCCTCGTAGGGGATCCCGACGCGCTCGCCGGGAACCGGCTGCAGATCCACCAACTGCTCCCAGCACGCGCGCTGGCGCCGCCAGATCTCGAGCTCATGCCCGGCCGAGGGATCGCTCGTGTTCGCGAAGCGATACAGCGCCGTCGCGTAATACGTTGCCGCACGGCGGTAGTGCGCGACGGCGGAAACACGACGTCCGGCCCGCGCGGCGTAGAGCGCCGCATCGCGGCACCTATCGGCTGTCGCGAGCCACTCGCGCAGCCATGCGTCGGCGTCGCCGTCCTTGATCCGCGCCGCTGTCGCGAGTGTCTCGCCGACGTCTGCGCCGCGCCGATAGGTGGCACCGAGAGCGATTTCCAGGCCGAACTGGCTGTCATCGTTCTTGAAGAACCTGACCGGGGGCTTGTTCGGCTTCGCCGTCATTCGCTGGTCTCCAATCATGGCATCCGCGCTGCCGCGTCGGCTCGCGTGTCACGCGCGTGGCCAGGAGAGCCGTGCCGGGCCAGGGAAACGCCGCATCCAACAGGGACGCCTAGCGGCGGCCGAGGTGTCCGGAGAGCAAGCCGCGGTCTCTGGTCAGCCAAGCAGGCCGGGGTCAGGCGGATTGGGATCGAGCGCGTGAACCGTTCTGCTGATGTGATGAACGACGACGTCGCTTGGCCGCGCGAGCAGGGGCCCGACCTGCTCGCGATAGCGGCGGTAGTGCGGCGTTTCGTAGTGAGCTCGTAGGCCGGCCTCACTGCTCCAGGCGCCGAGCAGCACGTACTCGGCCGGCACCCGGTCCGTGAGCACGCGATAGCCGACGCATTCCGCCTCTGCGAGCGCCCCAACGGCAAGATCGGCGAGCAGGTCCCGCAGACCGTCCGCGAGGCCTGCTCGCCCGTGAATTTCGGCGACCAGCACGACCGCAGGGTCGCTCACTCGACACCCTTCGTTTTACCGCCCCGAGGCACGGGTGAAAATCTAGCCCAAGCGCCCCGACGAGGCGAGCACGCGCAGAGGTTTCCGCTCGCCGCCCTTGCGGCGTTGCCAGAGAACAGACGCTCTCGACCCACCCGCCTCCGGCGCCGGAGACCGCGTGGCCACACGAGAGGCCGCCGGCGCTCGCCCCGGACCGAGCTCTCAACTCTGGTGCAGTCCGTGGCCGCACGCTCCGACGCCCGTTGACGGCGCACGGGCGACCGGCTCGCGCATGCGACGCGTGCGTTCCCGGTCTTCACGGCAGCCCGGACTTCAGCACCGGGCTGTTCGTGGGCGGCGCTGCCCCACCCCGCAACTGACCGCGCTGAAGGCCGGCCCGGCTTCCTTGCGTGCGAACCGCGATGAAGGCCGCCAGGGAGCCGGCGAGCCCCAGGGTCTCGATCGCGATCGGCACGAGGTGACACCCCGAGGGTCACCGACGATTGAGCAGCCCGCGACAGTCACCGCGTCCGCACCAGATCGTCAAGACGGCGGACGCCAGCCTCTGGGTAGGGTCGTCTGCCCCACCTCGATCACGTAGCCGTCGGGGTCACGGATGTAACATCTGATCTCGGTCTCATGCTGCTTCGGCGGCGTCAGGAAGTGGGCGCCTCGCGCGCTCCACTCCGCGTAGACAGCCTGGATGTCCGCGACCCGGATATTGAGGAAACTGCTCACCCTGTCCGGGTCGGGCTGGGTTTCGAGCGTGACGGTCGGCTTGTCGTCGGTCGGCCCGCCTCCTACGTTGATGATCACCCAGCTGTTGGCCAACGCCACGTAGGTGACCCCGTCGCCCGCCTCGCCGGAGACGACCGTCCTGCCCCCGAGTACCTCTGTGTAGAACCGACGCGAACGCTCGATGTCATCCGAGACGATGAAGTGCGCCACGACCATCTGCTCGTCGATAGTGCTCATGCTTACCTCCGTTCTCGCGACTGACTGATAGCCGGGGTGGACCGGATGGTCGCGCCCGACGTGTCCGGCTCGAATCTCCGCAGGGCCCTGTAGGTGTCGTGATCAAAGCGGGCGATCCCCCTCAACCCGCGGAGCAGCGCTCGAGTGCGCGGGTTCTCCACTGCTCGATCACAGTCCTCGACCGAGCGCATAGTCGCCATCGAAACGTACCGTGTGGGGTTGCTCCCCCGCAGGATCTGGCCGCTGATGAATCGCTCGAGGGACCTGAGGTTCCCGTACAGCGAGTAGAGGCCATCGACGAGCTCCTCCTGGTGGCCATCCTCGACGACCCACATGTTCACCATCAGCGACGGCATCGACGGGGGCGCGCTCACAGCCTGCACCTCCCGATGATCGGGCTCGGCCACGACCTGCTCGCTCATGGCTCCTCCTTCAGGTCGGTGCTCGCTTGACGCCGGCGGACTGGTCTCATCCGCGCACGCAAGCGCAGGACGCGCAGGGCGACCGGACACGTCAGTGCCCAGCGCTCTGCCCGCCATCTATGCGCAGGATCTCGCCGGTGACCAACTCGGCACGCTCCAGGTAGAGGATCCCCTCGCGACGTTATATAGCCGAGCAGAGTGGCTGCCGCAAGGCTGTCGTAACAGGACAACCATGTCGAGCGAGCCCGCGATCAACACGTCGGTCCCGCCGAGCGGGACCCTCATCCGCAGCTTCGAGCCGGGCGAAGACTGGTTTTGGGACTACGCGAGCCAGGAGTTTCGCCCAGGTCCCCTACTTGCCCCACCCGAGCATCACCCGCTGGGACAGCCCATTCCAGGGACCGCCGGTCGCGTGCCCGCCGATTGGCAAAGCCACTTGCATTGAACGTCATGTGCGCGCCCCGTTGCTCCTCGGATGGTCGACGCGAGCATCGCCTCGACACCGTCCATCGACGGCCAGTAGCGGCTCACGCGAGACGGTTGAGTGCAGCGATGCATATGTGCCAGGATTGGGCGGCACAGACCGGAGGAGACCAGAGGGCAATGGCGCAGACGGCGGAGCCGCAGGCGATCCTGGTGACACCAACCGAGGCAGCGATCTTCCTCGTGCTGGTCGTCCACGATGGTGGTGAGAACGTGGTTCGAGACCTGCTCGGCGATGTCGGCGGCCTGGTCCGCTCGGTCGCCTTCCGGATCCCCGACGGCGGCCTGGGCTGCGTCGCCGGGATCGGCTCGGGGCTGTGGGACCGGCTCACCGGCGGCCCGCGCCCGGCCGGCCTTCATCCGTTCGCGGAGATCGCGGGCACCCGCCACACGGCGGTCTCAACGGCCGGCGACCTGCTGCTGCACATCCGCGCACGGCGCGCGGACCTGTGCTTCGAGCTCGCGCAGAGACTCGTCGAGCGGCTGCGCGCTGTCGCAGAGGTCGTCGACGAGGTGCACGGGTTCAAGTCGTTCGACGAGCGCGACCTGCTCGGCTTCGTTGACGGTACAGAGAACCCGGTCGGCGCGTCGGCGCCGGCGGCAGCTCTCATCGGCGACGAGGACCCCGTCTTCGCCGGCGGCAGCTACGTGCTCGTGCAGAGGTATGTCCACGACCTCGCGAGCTGGGACGCGCTCGCGGTGTCCGAGCAGGAGCGCGTGGTCGGACGCACCAAGCTGAACGACATCGAGCTGGCGGACGACGTCAAGCCCGACAACTCGCACGTTGCGCTGACGACGATCGAAAGCGAGGACGGTGAGCAGCGCCAGATCCTGCGCTACAACATGCCGTTCGGGCGCGTGGGCACCTCCGAGTTCGGCACCTACTTCATCGGCTACGCGCGCAGCCCGGACGTGATCGAGCAGATGCTGACGAACATGTTCGTCGGGAGCCCAGCGGGCAACTACGACCGCATCCTGGACTTCTCGACGGCGAGGACGGGCAGCCTGTTCTTCGTGCCCAGCGTCCAGGTTCTCGAGGGCCTCGCGCCGCCCGGTACGTCGGCTGGGGCGAACGCCGCGGCGCCGGCGGCGGGAGCAGGGGCAGCCGGCTCGCTGGGGATCGGCAGCCTGAAATGAGCGTCCGCAACGGGTTAGGCTGTCGGGACGAAGTCATCGCCGAACTCAGGCGCCGGGAGTACTGATGGCATTCGACCGAGAGATACGCCGATGAACCACCTGCTCCGCTCGCACGCACCGATAAGTGACGCCGGCTGGCGTCTGCTCGACGAGGAGGCCCAGCAGCGGCTCGCGCCGGCCCTCGCCGCGCGGCGGCTGGTCGACTTCTCCGGCCCGCACGGGTGGTCGCACTCGGCTACGAACCTCGGGCGAACGAGCGAGTTGGCGTCCGTCCCCGGCGAAGGCGTGGAGTGGCTTCAGCGGCGTGTGCTCGCGGTCGTCGAGGCCCGGGCGGACTTCACGGTCACACTGAATGAGCTGCGGGACGCCGATCGCGGCGCCGGCGACATAGACCTCGACGAGCTCGACCGCGCCGCACACAGCATCGCCGTCGCGGAGAACGTCGCCGTGTTCCACGGCCGGGACCATGCGATCACCGGGATCACGCAGGCCACGCCGCAAGAGCCGATCACCCTCGCCGACGCAGGCGAGGAGTATCCGAGCGCCGTCGCCGCGGCCGTCGAGCGGCTTCTGGGGAGCGGGGTCGCCGGCCCATACGGGCTCGCGCTCGGCGAGCAGGAGCACCGGCGCGCGCTCGAGGCCGTCGGCCGCGGCGGCTACCCGGTGCTCGAGCACCTGCGCCAGATCATCGACGGTCCGATCGTGTGGGCGCCCGGCGTCCGGGGCGCCGTCCTTGTCAGCCAGCGCGGCGGCGACTTCCTATTCGACTGCGGCCAGGACCTCTCGATCGGTTACGACTCGCACGACGAGCGCGCCGTGCACCTGTATCTACAGATGAGCTTCAGTTTCCAGGCGGTCACGCCGGACGCGGCGGTAGCCCTCGTAGGGAAGGCCTAGCGAGCCCGGCGCATCGCGACGGTAAGCGTCGATTCACGGGGCCGCATGGGTGCGTGCTGCTGCTTCAGTGTTCCGCGGCTTGCGTGGAGGGCGCCGTGCATGTTTGTCAGCGGGCGGCGACACCGTCCGGGAGCATCCCGGGAGTGCCCGAGGATCTGATGCCCGGAATGGTCCAGCGCGCGGAGCTCACGGCGTTCCTTCGCTCGCGTCGCGAAGCCACCAACCCCGTCGAGGTCGGCTTTCAGCCCGGGCCACGCCGGCGAACGCCCGGACTCCGCCGCGAGGAGGTCGCGCAGCTATCGGGGGTGATCGTCACCTGGTACACCTGGCTCGAGCAGGCACGCGACATCAGCGTCAGCCGGCAGGTGCTCGAGAGCCTCGCCCGAGCGCTGCGGATGCTCGGAGCCGAACGTGCCCACCTGTTCACCCTCGCCGGGCTCGCGGTCCCCGCCGAGAGCGCCACCCGTCCTGAGGTGCATGACACGCTGCGGCGGCTGGTGCACGCCCTTGCGCCGAACCCCGCCTTCGTCATCACGTGGTGGGACATGCTCCTGCACAACGATGCGTACGCTGCCCTCCACGGCGGGCTCGACGATCGGCCAGCGTCCGAACTGAACGTCGTGTGGCTGAACTTCACCGAGGATCAGTCCGCGAGCTGCTCGTCGACTGGCCCTCCGAAGGGCGGCAGCTCGTCGGACAGCTCCGGGCGCATCTCGCCCAGTACCCGCACGACCCTCGCGGCCCGGAACTGATCGACGCGCTCCAGGCGACTAGCCCCAGGTTCTCGGAGCTGTGGCGGGAGCACACGGTCCAGAGATTCGAGGCGTCGAACAGACGGTTCCGTCATCCCTCGGCCGGACGGCTCGACCTCGACTTCATCAAGCTGACGAGCGCCCAGAACGACCAGCAGCACCTCGTCGTGCTGCTCCCCGCCGACGCCGCCACAGCCGCGAGGCTCCCTGACCTAGCGGGATGACGCCGACCCGGAGAGGCGGCGCTACTGAGAGCGTTCGACGAAACAGACGACGTCGTCGTGGCGGCCCAGCGGTCAATCGACGGCATGATTGCAGCGTTCGAGAACGACCCACGCGACGGATGTCCAGTCGCACCCACCGCCGTCGATGCCGCTGGGATCAGCGAGCCCCTACGTGAAGCCGCAGCTGCCGCCTTTGCCCGCTGGTCGCAGGTATTCGAGCGCGCACTCGCTCTGACTCGCGACACCGAAACGGCCGTCGCCCAAGCCCGGGTGCTCCTCAGCGCAATCGAGGGCGCACTGCTCCTTGACCGCACCTCTCACGGCACCGAGCACCTGAAGGCGCCGCGAGACGCCGTCCCCATACTGCTCGCCTAAACCGCTCGCCCACTACCCGGAAACCCGAAGGTTGACCTCGATATGAGGCCAGTTCCGGACCCTTCGAGGCCTGCGACGCCTAAAGCGGCATGAAACCGCGCCCTAGTCCGGCGGCGTCAAAGGAAACTCCGAAGACAAAAAAAAGCGCCGCATCAGCAGGGCCTTCTCAAATAGCGGGGGCGGGATTCGAACCCGCGACCTTCGGGTTATGAGCCCGACGAGCTACCAGACTGCTCCACCCCGCGTCGCTCCTTATGTTCTAGCAAACAACCGCGGAAACGTCAGTGCCGACCAGCACTCAGAACGCGACGGGCTGGCCGTCTCGGAAGAACCCCCCTGTCGGCCCGTCATCCGGGAGCGTCGCCAGCCAGATGATTCCCGCGGCACCGTCCCTAACGCTCTTGGTTGCCCCCATCGGCCCGCCCATGTCGGTGTTCACGAACCCTGGGCACGCTGAGTTGACGAGGAATCCGTCGCCCGCGAGCTCGCTCGAGAGGATGCGGGTCATCGCGTTCATGGCGGCCTTAGACACGCGGTAGCCGGGCGAGGATCCGCCCATCTCGCTGACGCTGCCCATGCCGCTGGAGACGTTGACGATCCGCGGGTGGGCGCTCGCGCGCAGCAGCGGCAGCAGTTCGACGGTCAGCCGGTAGGCACCGTAGAAGTTCGTCTCGAGCTCGCGCTGCATCTCGTCGAAGTCCGGCGAGACACCCGGCACGCCGAAGTCGGTGCCGATCCCGGCGTTGTTCACCAGGACGTCGAGCCGTCCCGGGGCGGTCGCGACACGCCCGGCGGCCGCCTCGATGCTGAGCGTGTCCGAGACATCCAGCGCGAGCGCCTGAACGGCAGCTCCTGCGCCCAGATCTCGCGTGATCTCATCCGCCGCATCCTGGGCGGCGGCGATGTCCCTCGCGCTGAGCAGCACCCGGTGGCCGAGCGCGGCCAGCCCTCGTGCTACCTCGCGGCCGATGCCCCTGTTCGCTCCCGTGACAAGCGCCACGCTCGCTTCACCCGATCCGCTCATCGCGCCTCCCATCATCGCCCGTGTTGCCACACACCTCTAGCATCCCCGGCGTGCGCGTAGCCGTGGTGGACATAGGCACCAACTCGACCCGTCTGCTCGTGGCGGACGTCGACGCCTCCAGTGGAGCCGTGCGGGAACTCGTCAGGCACTCGAAGGTAACCCGGCTCGGCGACGGTGTGGACGCGACCGGAGCGCTCTCCGATCAGGCATGCCAGCGCGTCTTCGACACCCTTGCCGGCTACCGCGAGGACATTTCCGCCAATGGATGCGAGGCGAACCTCGCGGTGCTGACCTCCGCGGTCCGCGATGCCTCCAACGGCGGCGAGTTCGCGACGCGGGTGCGGGAGGACTTCGCTCTGGACGCGCGCGTGCTCAGCGGCGAGGAAGAGGCCCAGCTGACCTTCCTCGGCGCGATGTCCGGACGCGCCCCGACATCGGAGCCGACGGTCGTGATCGACATCGGCGGCGGTTCGACCGAGTTCATCGTGGGGCGCGAGCGCACCGCAGGCTTCCATGTCTCCACGCACGCGGGAGTCGTCCGCATGACCGAGCGCCATATCCACAGGGACCCTCCGTCACCGGACGAACTGCAGCACCTGGCGCTGGACACACGCGCCCGCTTCCAGGAGGGAATACCGCTCGGCGAGCGCGTTGCCGTGATGCGAGCGATAGCGGTCGCCGGCACCGCGACCTCGGCCGCGTCGATCGACCAGGAGCTCGACCCGTACGACCCCGCCCGTGTCCACGGGTACACGCTCCAGCTCGCCACCGTCGAACTTCTGCTCGCGCGGCTCGCGGAGATGGACGAAGCCGAGCGCCGGCGGGTGGTCGGCCTTGACCCGGGGCGGGCCCCGACGATCATCGCGGGGATGGTCCTGCTGGAGGAGGCGATGAAGACCTTCGGCCTCGAGGAGGTCGAGGTCTCCGAGCACGACATCCTCTACGGCGGAGCCCTGAGGCTCGCCGGCGGCGGCTGAGCCGCCTACGCGAGGTTGGACCTGCGCGGGTAGGCGACCGTCGGGTCGGTGAGGACGTTGACGACGGCGGGCAGGCCGGACTCGAAGGCCCTTCTCAGCGCGGGCGCGACCTCCTCCGCCCGCGCCACCATCTCGCCGTGGCCGCCGAGCGCCTGCACGACCTGGTCGTAGCGGGTGGCGGGACGCAGGTCAGCAGCGACGGAGTAGCCGTAGAGGAACTCCATCGGGTGCTTCTCCAGCGCCCAGATCCCGTTGTTGCCGATCACGCCGACGACGTTGACGCCATGCCTTGCGAGGGTGTCGAACTCCATGCCCGAGAAGCCGAACGCGCCGTCGCCGAGCAGCAGCACGACCTGGCGCTCGGGGTGGGCGAGCTTCGCCGCGAGCGCGTAGCCGGGGCCGGAGCCGAGGCACCCGAACGGCCCAGGGTCCAGCCAGCAGCCGGGGAGGTAGCTGTCGACCACGCGCCCCGCGTAGGAGACGTAGTCGCCGCCGTCGCCGATGACGATCGCGTCGCGGTCGAGGACCTTCGCGAGCTCGGCATACAGGCGCATCGGGTGCAGCGGCGAGCGGTCGTCGCTCAGCTCGGCCTGCTCGGCCTGACGGCGCTCGCTCTCGGCGGCGCGGAGCTCTGAGATCCAGCGCTCGGACGCGAGGGCCTGAGCCCCTGCCTCGCTCCGCAGCCCGGCGAGCGTTTCGGAGATGGCGCCGTAGCACTCGACGGCTGGAGTCCGCGGATGCGGTCGGTCGGGCTGCGCCGCATCGATCACGACGATCTCGGTGTCCGGCCCGAACGACGCGCCGAATCCGAGCCGGAAGTCCATCGGCACGCCGATGACGAGGGCCACGTCAGCGTTGGACAGCGCCTGTGAGCGCGAGCGCGAGAAGAACAGCTCGTGGTCCGCGGGCACGCATCCGCGCGCGAGGCCGTTGAGGAACACGGGGATGCGCAGGGTCTGCGCGAGCTCGAGCAGCGCCTGCTCCGCGTAGCCCCAGTAGAGGTCCGTCCCGGCCATGATCACCGGCCGCTCGGCACCGCGCAGCAGCTCCGCGGCGCGGTCGATCTCGCCGGCGTCGGCGCTGTCCTCGCCGAGTTCCACGGCGGGACCGCGTGCCGCCGGCTCCGCCGCCTCCATGAACACGTAGTCGAGCGGGAAGTCGACGAACGTCGGCCCGCCGTGAGGGGCGCGCGCGGCCGCGAACGCGTCGTCGACCAGGCCTGGGATCTCAGCCGTGCTCTGCGGGGTGGCCGCGAGCTTGGTCAGGGGCCGCACGAACGGGACGTGGTCTATCTCCTGCAGGGAGCCCTGCCCCCAGCGCAGGGCGGGCGCGCGGCCGCCGAGCACGACCATAGGCGAGTGGTTCGCCTGCGCCGAGGCCATCGCGCTCATCCCGTTCGTCACGCCGGGTCCGGCGGTGAGCGCGCAGACGCCCGTCTCACGCGTCACCTTCGCCCACCCCTCTGCGGCGAAGGCAGCGGTCGACTCGTGGCGCACGTCGACTAGGTCGATGCCCTCCTCGCGGCAGCCGTCGTAGATCGAGAAGAGGTGGCCGCCGGAGAGCGTGAACAGCCTGGTCACGCCGTGCGCCTTCAGGCGGCGGGCGATCAGCCTGCCGCCGTGGAACGTGGTGGCGTCTGCGGCGGTCTCTGAGGCCATGATCGCGACTCTATCCTCTACGGTCGGCAGATGCCCGGGGTGGGATTCGAACCCACATGCCCTTTCGGGCCATCGATTTTAAGTCGATTGCGTATGCCGATTCCGCCACCCGGGCAGGCCCGCGGGCAAGTTTATGCCCGCTCAGGCGGGGAAACGGTTAGGGACCGCAACTTCTACATCGTTACGGTGTCCTTAAGTACGGAAGCTACGATCGGGGGCAGCTGATGGAGGTCTCTACCCTTACCCAGACGCGCGAGTTGTCGGGCCTGCGCGGCCCGTCCGCTCTGCTGCGCCTGCAGTCGGACGAGCGCCTGATCATGCTGACCCGCCGCGGCCAGCACGCGGCCTTCGAGACGCTCTGCTCACGCTACCAGTCTCGCCTGCTCTCCTTCTGCCGCCACATGCTCAACTCGCGCGAGGACGCCGAGGACGTGCTGCAGGAGGTCTTCACCGCTGCGTTCAACGCGGTGCTCGCCGACGACCGCGAGATCAACGTCAAGCCATGGCTCTACCGGATCGCGCGCAACCGCTCGCTGAACCACCTGCGCCGTGCCTCGGCGACCGGCGTCGACTCGATGGACATCCACTTCGCCGAGAACGGCATCTCGACCAGCGACAAGGTGCTCAAGCGCGAGAGCTTCCGCGAGCTGATCGCCGACGTGCACGACCTTCCCGAGACGCAGCGCACCGCGCTCCTTCTGCGCGAGATCGACGCGCTCTCCTACGACCAGATCGCGGTCGCGATGGACACCACGGTCCCGTCGGTCAAGTCCCTGCTCGTGCGGGCCCGCATCTCGCTCGCCGAGGCCGCCGAGTCGCGCAAGCTGAGCTGTGAGGAAGTTCGCCTCGAGCTCGGCGCCGTCGCCGAGGGCCTGACGAAGCTCAGCACGGCAGGCCGCCGTCACGTGCGGGGATGCGAACGTTGCGCGTTCTTCAAGAAGCAGCTGAAGGAGAACAACCACGCGCTGGCCGCGATCCTTCCCGTCGGCCCGCTGCTGATCGTCAAGAAACTGTTCTTCGCGAAGCTCGGATCGACCGCCTCCGCCGGCGGCGCGCACGCCACCGTCGGTGCCGGCGCAACGGTTGGTGTCGGTGCCGCAGCCGGTGCCGGTGCAGCAGCCGGAGGGGGAAGCGTCGCGGGCGGCCTGCTCACCGCAGGCGCCGGAGCGCTCGCCACGAAGGCGGTCGCGGGCCTCGCGGCGGCGGCGATCGTCACCGCCGGCGCCGTCGCGGCTGACCACGCGGTATCCACAAGCGTCCACCACCACCAGAACACCCAGGCCGCGCTCGCGTCCTCCGCGCCGGTCGCCCCCGTCATCTACCACCAGGCCCTCCAGCCGGCGAGCGCCGGAACGACGGTCGCACCCCGGCACGACGCGATCGTGCGCCGCCACCGGCTGGTGCGCGAGCTCGCCGCCGCGAAGGCCGCGAGCAAGGCCGCGAAGGTCTCGCCCGCCACCGTCACGGTCCCGGCGCCCGCCGCCGCCGCCGCGCCGACCGCGGTTCCCGTGACCCCCGCGCCGGCGCCCGCCACCCCGGCCCCCCAGCCTGTGCAGGTGACCGAGGTTTCGACGACCACGACCGCGCTGCCCACCTCCTCCACGGAAGCCTCCACGAGCACGACGCCTGCGCCCGCTGAAGCGAGCACGTCGCCGTCGCCGGGGCTGCCGACCGCTGAACCGGTCAACCCGCCCTCGACCGGGACGCCGTCCGGCGCTCAGGTCGAGACCGGCGGGACGCAGCCCGAAGCGGGGGCCAGCGCCCCCGCGGGGCCCGCCGAACCGTCGGTTTCCGCGGTTCCCGGCTCCTGAGCCCCGCTAGCCCCAGCTGAACGTCTTCAGCGGGTGCGCCAGCACGCCGGTGCTCGCGACCTTCAGCGGCGAGGTGATCTGTCCGCTGGGTTCGCTGAGCATGACGATGCTCACCCCGGCGCGCACGGTGCTCGGCCCCGGCGGCAGCAGGAGCATGTCGCGGCCGTAGATCTCGCGGCCGCCGACCGTCGTCGTGTAGAGCACCTCGTAGCCCGGCAGGCCGTGCAGGCTCGTCCTGGCGAACCCCTCCCCCACCAGCTTGAAGTCGGTGCGTGCGCTCTCGAGCCGGTGTATGTACCGGCTGGCGTAGATGGGCAGCTCGGCCGCCACCTCCCCGGTGTAGGGCGGGAGCACGAGCGGGTTCACCGCGAACGAGTACTTCAGCTGCCCGTCCCGGCCGTGGGCCTGGACCCTGACGTATCCGCCCGGTTCGGGGCTGACGCTGTAGAGGTCGCGGTAGCTGAAGCTGAACGGCACCGCGCCCGAGTGCGTGTAGCTCGAGTTCTCGAGCGTGAGCGCAGCAGCGACGAGTACGGCGAGCGCCGCGAGCAGCGCGGCGATGATGCCCGCGCGGGCGCGCGTGGACGCGGCACGCCACCTCGGAGCCAGGATGCGTCCGAGCGTGGGGCCGTACTCGGGCTTCATCGCCGCCCGGGCCATCGCGCTCAGGCTGTCATTCCCCGAGGGAGAAGAGCGACTCGATGTCGTGCCGCGAATAGGCGGCGAACGCGACCATCGTCTGGGTCCTGATGACGCCGGGCAGCGAGCCGATCTGCCCCGTCACGACGTCCGCGAGCTGCTCGTGGTCCGGTACGCGAACGATCGCAACGAAATCCCACTCGCCGGTGACCGAGTATGCCTCCGCGACCCCGTCGATGTCGGCCAGCGCTCCGCCGAGGCTCGAGAGGGCGTCGCGCTCCGCCTCAATCAGAACTATCGCGTGGGTCATCGTCATGACCCACCAATCATACGGGTACTACTCCTCCACGCCGCTCGCCGCGTTCATGCCGAGGCCAGCGAGCAGGCCGATCGCGCCGCCGACGACGCCGGCCAGCCAGCTCGCCTCCGGGCGCGCGAACGGCAGCGCGAGCAGCAGCGCCGCGATCGCTCCTGCGCCGAGCAGGTCGCCCTCGTAGTAGGCGCCGGCTCGGGCGGCGCGCAGGTCGGGGGCGGCCCAGGCCGCCAGCAGGGCGAGCGCCGGCGCGTTGGCCCCGCTCACGAACGGGAGCGGGTAGGCCGCGAGCGCGGCGAGCGCGCCGGCTGCGCCGGCGCCGAAGAAGAGCGCGAGCACGACGACGGGCCCGTGGCGGCGCTCGGTGAGCGTGCCGAAGAGCCCGACCGTGAAGATCACGACGAACGCGTAGATGCCGTTCGCGTACGCGAACTGGGTGGTGAAGAGCTTCCACCAGTCGCCGTGCAGCGGCCCGACCACGGCCATCTTCACGTAGAGATCGCCTTTGGCATGCACCAGGACCCACGCGACGCAGGACGCAGCGACGAGCGCGATCGTCGCGTTGGGCCTGGTCCCCTCCCAGCGGGTCACGGTGCCGTAGGAGCGACGGGAGGGGGCCTTGGCGGGCTTCGTGCCGGCTGCTGCGGCCCCGAAGTCGGCTGATCAGCCCCGAGCGGGCTGCGGGTGCGGGGGTGCCCGCGTTCACGCGTGGAAGCTTGGGTGCCCGCCTGCGCAGACGGGTGCCGCAGTAGGGGCACTCGGTGACGTATGGGCTGACCTCCGAACCGCACTGCTTGCAAACGACGAAGAGATCAGCACCTGAGGTCATCGTGGGGTCCATTCTATGGCCCGTCCGGTGCGCCCGACGCCGCTCTGGAATACTCAGAGCAATGAAACCTGGATATGACAAGAAGCTCTACATACTTGCCTTCGATCATCGTGGCTCCTTTCAGAAGAAGTTCTTCGGGATCGAGGGCGCGCCGGACGCCGAGCAGACGGCGATCATCGCCGACGCCAAGCATTTGATCTTCGAGGGCCTGCTGCAGGCCGTGAGCGACGGCGCGGACCCCGGAGCGACGGGGGTCCTGGTCGACGAGCAGTTCGGATCCACGGTGCCCGCGGAGGCACAGGAGAAGGGCCTGATCCTCGCCATGCCGGCGGAGCGCTCGGGACAGAACACGTTCGACTTCGAGTACGGCGAGGACTTCGGAGCCCACATCGAGAGCTACAACCCGGACTTCACGAAGGTGCTCGTCCGCTACAACCCCGACGGAGACGCCGAGGCCAACCGCGAGCAGCTCGGCAAGCTGCTGCGCCTGAGCGAGTGGCTTCACGGCCACGACCGCAAGTTCCTGTTCGAGCTGCTGGTGCCCGCCGAGGACGACCAGCTCGCGTCCGTCGGCGGCGACACCGACCGCTATGACGCCGAGCTTCGCCCGGAGCTGATGCGGCGCGCGATCGAGGACATCCAGAACTTCGGCATCGAGGCCGACATCTGGAAGATCGAGGGTGTCGACGAGCGCTCGGACTGCGAGATGCTGGTCGCACAGGCACGCTCCGGTGGCCGCGACGGTGTGGCGTGCGTGCTGCTCGGACGCGGCGCCGACGACGAGAAGGTCGACCACTGGCTCACCCAGGCCGCACCGGTGGACGGCTTCATCGGATTCGCGATCGGTCGCTCGATCTGGTGGGACCCGCTGAAGTCCTATGTCGACGGCAAGATCGAGCGTGCCGCCGGCGCCCGTGCGATAGCGGACAACTATCTGCGGTTCATATCGGTCTACGAGCGCGCTGAGACGCCCACCGCTGCCCGGTGAGCGCACAGACGGAGCAGTCCAGCGATATGAAAATGCGTCAGAGCCTCGCCGAGCTCGAGCGGGCCTTCGTTGATGAGGTCTCGCTCGACCGGCGCCGCCGCGACTCGCTGAAGCGCACAACCGAGAAGCGCACCCTCAAACGCGAAACAGAGAAACGCAACAAGCGCGGCTCGGTCCGTTTCGCGCTGCTGGTCCTGACGCTCATCCTCACGGCCGTGATCGTCACGGTCGTGATGTTCAGGACGCTCTACCTGCTGCTCGGGTAGAGCACCCGCCGGCGCGAGGCGCCGGCGGTGGCGGCTAGGCGCCGCCGAGCTCGCGGATGGACTCGTCGACCTTCGCGACGTGCCCGTCCGTGGAGCTGTGACCAGTACCCGAGGCGCCCGCTTCGCGGTGGATCTCGAGGTAGATCTCCTTGCGGAACACGGGGACCTTCTGGGGTGCCTGGATGCCGATCCGGACCTTCTCGCCCATGACGGAGAGCACCGATACCTCTATTTCGTCCCCGATCATGATGCTCTGGTTCGACTTGCGCGTGAGGACCAGCATATGGCTGCACCTTCCTGTTTGCCGAGCGGCGACCCGGCAGCCTCCCAAAGTCGCCGGTGCGCCAAGCATAGTCGCAGCGCCGCTGGAAAGCGATACCCAATTGGGGGGAATGTTCCCGGTCCGAGCGCCGATTCCTGCAGCATCCGCGCGCCTGACGCCCGTGCCGTCCCCTTTCCGCTAGTGTCCCGGACCGCTCATGCCCCGCAAATCCCTACGCCCCCACCTGAACCAGATCCGCGCCTGGGTTCGCCAGGGGCGCACCGATGCCTGGATCGCACATCAGCTCGAGGTCAGCGTCCGCGACATCGAGCAGTTCAAGCGCCAGAACGAGCTCGAGAGCGACGAGGAGCACGTCGAGGGCGCCGGCGGCGGGGACTACCCCGAGGAGATCGACCTCCGCGCCGAGGATGACGCGCTGATCGCCGCCGAGCTCGAAGCCGCCGAGGCCGAAGCCGAGCGGGCCCGCGAGCTCGCCGCCGAGGAGGGCGACGCCGAGGAGGAGGACGGCGACGAGGATTCGGGCGCCGCGAAAGGCGCGCGCAGGCGCAGCCGCCGCGGCGGACGCGGGCGACGCTCAGGCTCCCGCAACACCGCGCCCCTCGAGGGCACGTTCGATCACGGCGAGGAGGGCTACGGCCTGTGGCTCGACCCCGCGATCCAGGAGAACCCGATCTACGCAGAGCACTGGGCGGGCCACCGCCAGGTCGAGGTCACGGTCGAGGAGGACCGCCTCGTGATCCGCCGCGTCGGCGAGGACGACTAGGCGCCGATCTCCAGGCGCCCGCCGGCATAGTCGGCGGCCTCCCGAAGGTATCTCCCGAAGGCCGCGTCGATGACGACGCCCGCCTCCCATGCCCACGGGTCGTCGGGCGCGATGCGCATCGCCGCCTGCATGCACCAGGACGTGCCCTGTTCGTAGAGGTCCACGAGCTCGGCGGCGGTGAAGCGTCCCCCGAGGCGCCGGCGCAGCTCGGCGACGAGGGCTTCTGTCACGCGCTCCAGGAGCGGGACGCGCTCGGGCGGCGCGTCGCGCAGCCGTCGCTCCCCCTGCTGCCACTGGAAGAGCGCTGTCTCGAATCCCACTGCGCCGAGACTAGCAGCGCGCCGCGGCGTGCTGGAACGGACCGATCAGTTGTCCGGCAGGCCCGTCACGACGTAGGGCTGCTCGCCGCTCTTGACCATCCCTAGCCGGCTGGCCTCCTCTTCGAGCGTGCTCGTGCTGCTGAGGTTCGCGTGCGCGCTGACGAGGGCCTGATGTTCGTGTTCGAGGGCGCTGACGGCCCGGCTGTCACGGCCCGACTGCCTCCATGTCTCGAACATCCTCACGCCGGCGCTCACATACAGGTAGACGAGCACGCACAGGACGCACAGCATCGCCGCGCGCCCGACGCGGTCCCAGCGGATGCCGGCGCCGGGCCGGGCCGGGCCGGAGGCCCTGCGCCGTTGCGGGCGCCGGGCGGATGCGGATGCGCTCGCCATGCATCCACATCGTTCGCCCTCGGCGCCGCGGTTCCTTCCGGCGGGAGCCGGCGCCCGCTCACGCGTCGCCGAAGGCGGTGGGCCCGGCGAAAGTGGCGCGGGAGCCGAGCTGCTCCTCGATGCGAAGGAGCTGGTTGTACTTGGCGACCCTGTCCGAGCGTGCGGGCGCGCCGGTCTTGATCTGGCCGCAGCCGGTGGCGACTGCCAGGTCGGCGATCGTCACGTCCTCCGTCTCGCCGGAGCGATGGCTCATGACGGACGTGTAGCCGGCCTTGCGGGCCATCTCGATCGCCTGCAGCGTCTCGGTGAGCGTCCCGATCTGGTTGACCTTGATCAGGATCGAGTTGGCTATCCCGAGCTCTATGCCGCGGCCCAGGCGCTCGGTGTTGGTGACGAAGATGTCATCGCCGACGAGCTGGAAGTCGGCTCCGACGCGGTCGGTGAGGGTCTTCCAGCCGGCCCAGTCCTCTTCGTCCATCCCGTCCTCGAGGGAGACGATCGGGTAGCGCGGGAGGAGCTCGGCCCAGTAGTCGACCATCTCGTCGGAGCTGAGGGACCTGTCCTCGGCCGCGAGCAGGTATCTGCCGTTGTCGAAGAACTCGCTGGAGGCAGGGTCGAGCGCGATCGCGACGTCGCTGCCGGGCGTGTAGCCGGCCGCCTCGATCCCCTCGACGAGCATCTTCAGCGCGTCCTCGTTGGAGGCGAGGTCCGGCGCGAAACCTCCCTCGTCGCCGACCGCTGTCGAAAGGCCGCGCCCATGCAGGGTTCCTTTGAGGGCGTGGTAGACCTCGGCGCCCATGCGCAGGCCCTCCGCGAAGCTGCCGGCGCCGCGCGGGACGATCATGAACTCCTGGAAGTCGACCCTGTTGTCGGCATGGACGCCGCCGTTCAGGACGTTCATCATCGGCACGGGCAGCAGCGTGGCATCCTCGCCGCCGAGGTAGCGCCACAGCGGCAGGTTCTCCTCCGCGGCCTGCGCGTAGGCGGCCGCGAGCGAGACGCCGAGGATCGCGTTCGCTCCGAGCCTCGACTTGTTCGGGGTCCCGTCGAGGTCGATCAGCGCGTTGTCGAGCGCCGCCTGCTCGGCCGCGTCCATGCCCGCGACCGCCTTCGCGATCTCGCCGTCGACGTTCTCAACCGCGCGGCTGACGCCCTTGCCCTGCCATCTCTCGCCGCCGTCGCGGAGCTCGGTGGCCTCGAACTCGCCGGTGGAGGCGCCGGAGGGCACCGCCGCGCGGCCGTGGGCGCCCGACGCGAGCGTGAGTTCGACCTCGACGGTCGGGTTGCCCCGGCTGTCGAGGATCTGGCGGGCGTGGAGTGACTGGATCTGGCTCATGCGTGCGGTTCTCCCGGTCGTTGGCCCCGGCTGCCGGAGCGTTGGTGTATGAGGACCCGTGAACGCGCGCGGCGCTCGAACGCGATCCGCGGGGCTGTTCTGGCGAGGGTCGGCCGGGAGACTACGCTTTTGGTGCTTTGTACTGCGAGCAGTCGGGCACGACGTATTCCGGCTGGCAGTCCGTTTTCGCCGTCCAGTTCTTTTTGAATTCTTTGACGAACTTGGTCAGCGCGGCCTGCTCGCGGGTCGAGACCAGCGACTGCTTGACGGTCGCCTTGACCTTGTCAAGGGATTCCTGGCTGCCGGGGGTGATGGTCTTGACCACGTAGATGTAGTAGCCGAACGGCGTCTTGACGGGGCCGCCGAGCTTGTCGACGCTCGCGGTGAAGATGGCTTCGTCCAGCGCCTTCTCCTCCTCGCCTTTGGTGACTTCGGGAAGGAGGCCGCCGTTCGCCTTGCTCACGGGGTCGTCGGACCTGGCCTTCGCGACCGATGCGAAGCTCTTGCCGGATTCGATTTCCTTCTTCGCGGTGAGGGCTTCAGCTTCCGTTTTCGTCAGGACGATCTGGACGCTGCGCTTTTCCGGTTTGCCGTATTTCGACTTGTTTTCGTCGTAGTACTTTTCGATTTCCTGTTCGGTCACTTTTCCGGCGTCTTTGACGATCTTCTGCTGGATTTTCTGCGAGAGCATGTTGAGCTTCACGCGGAGCAGGAGGTCCGACACCGTCTGACCGGATTTCGCGACGAACTTTTCGAATTCGGCGGTCGTCGGGAACTGCGTGGACTTGATCGTCTGGAACTGCTTGTGCACTTCTTCGTCGCTGACCTTCACACCGAGGGCGTTGGCTTCGCCGAGCACCCATTCGGAGGAGATCAGGAAACCCATGACCTCCTTCTTCAGCGACGTGTACTGGGCCGCGCACTGGGCCTTCAGCGTTGCGTTGGAAGGAACGGTCGTTTTGTCTTTCGTCGCGTTGGACGCGAGGTGCGAGATGCACGCCGTGTAGTTCGGCGGCACGGGCACGGCGGGGTGTTCGCCTTCGTTCACGGCGCCCGAGGCCGCAGCGACGCCCATCCAGTGGTCGAACGTGCTGGTGGCGAGGTTGTTGCCGTTGACCTGCGCCACGGCGTCGCCGGGTATCCCGCCGCACGCGACGAGGACGACACCGGCAAACAAAACGGCGCCTAGCGCCGCGATGAATCGAAGGCTCTTTGACACGACTCGGGCACTGTAGCGGAAAGCGAACGGCGCGTGGGACGCCAGGATCTAAGGAGTTCCTAAGCTGCCTCGCGCATCACGGCCAGCAGCGCGTCGGCGGCGCGTACGACGGTGGGGAAGCGGGCCGCGCCCTCTTTGGGGATCCTCACGGATACCTGGGAGCGTCCGGATTCGTAGAGCGCCTCGGGAAGCTCCTCTCGAAGGCGTCTGGCCCTGGAGGAGTCGAGCTCGATCGGGACGACCGCGAGCCGGTCGCCGCGGAAGCTCACGGTGCGCGCACCTGCCTGGCCGAACTTGATCCGTGCGCGCTGCAGGGCGAGCATGTTCTCGACCGGCTCCGGGACTGGGCCGAAACGGTCCTCGAGCTCCTCGCGCAGACGCTCGACGTCCGCGAGCTCCATCGCGCCCGCGAGGCGTCTGTGGACGTCGATCTTGGCCTGCTCGTAGGGGACGTAGTCGGCCGGGACGTACGCGTCCACGTTGACGTCCAGGCGCACCGGCTCGGGCAGGGACTCGCCCTCGGCCTCGGGCTCGGCGGCGCGGACCGCCTCGTCGAGCATCTGCATGTACAGCTCGAAGCCGAGCGCCGCGACATGTCCCGACTGCTCGTCCCCGAGCAGGTTGCCGGCGCCGCGGATCTCCAGGTCCCGCATCGCGATCTTGAAGCCGGCGCCCAGCTCGGTGTGGTCTGAGAGCGCCGACAGGCGCTGGGCGGCCTCGGGCGTGAGAGCCGCCGCGGAGTCGTAGAGCATGTACGCGTAGGCGCGCTCGCGGCTGCGCCCGACGCGTCCGCGTATCTGGTAGAGCTGGGCGAGCCCGAAGGTGTCGGCGTGCTCGACGATCAGCGTGTTCGCCTGCGGTATGTCGATGCCGGACTCGATGATCGAGGTGCAGACCAGCACGTCCGCGCCGCCCCGCAGGTAGTCCATCATCACGGCCTCGAGCTCGCCGTCCCCCATCTGGCCGTGCGCGACCGCCATGCGCGCACCGGGGCACAGCGCACGCAGCCGTTCGGCGGTCTCCTGGATCGACTCGACCCTGTTGTGCAGGAAGAACGCCTGCCCGCCACGCTCGCGCTCGCGTTCTATCGACCGGCGCACCAGCTCCTGCTCGTACTCGCCGACATAGGTTTTGACGGGCCTGCGGCCCTCGGGCGGGGTCTCGATGACGGAGATGTCGCGCAGCCCCGCGAGCGACATCTGCAGTGTCCGGGGGATCGGCGTGGCGGACATCGAGATCACGTCCACCTTCAGCTTGAGCTGGCGCAGGAGCTCCTTCTGCTTGACCCCGAACCGCTGCTCCTCGTCGATGATCAGAAGCCCGAGGTCCTTCGCGCGGACGTCGCGCGAGAGCACGCGGTGCGTGCCGATGAGGATGTCCACGCGACCGTCGGCGAAGCCCTTGACCGCGGCTTTCTGCTCTGCGGCGCTGCGGAAGCTGGATACGTGCTCGAGCGTGAAGGGGTAGTCGGCCAGGCGCTCTGAGAACGTCCCGAAATGCTGCTGGGCGAGGATCGTCGTCGGCACGAGCATCAGCACCTGCTTGCCGGCCTCGGCGGCCTTGAACGCGGCCCGCAGGGCAACCTCCGTCTTTCCGTAGCCGACGTCGCCGCAGATCAGCCGGTCCATCGGCCTGGGGGCTTCCATGTCGGCCTTGACGAGCTCGATCGCCTCACGCTGGTCGGGTGTCTCTGAGAACGGGAAGCGCGCCTCGAACTCGCGCTGCCAGTCCGAGTCCGGTCCGTACGCGTGACCGCTGCGGCGGCGGCGCTCGGCGTAGAGGCTGAGCAGCTCCCCCGCGAGCTCCTGGGCGGCGCGGCGGGCCCGTGCCTTCATCGTCTCCCAGCGCGTCCCGCCGAGTTTGCTCAGCGGCGGATGCTCGCCGCCCGCGCCGACGTAGCGCGAGATCTTCGCCAGCTGGTCGGTGGGGACGAAGACACGGTCGTCGCCCTGGTATTCGAGGTACAGGTAGTCGCGTGTGACGTCAGCGACGGTGCGGGTCTCAAAGCCCGCGAAGCGCGCGACCCCGTGGTCCTCGTGCACGACGATGTCGCCGGTGCGCAGCTCGGTGAACGAGCGCAGCGCGCCGCGGCGCGCCGGGCCGACAGCGCCGTCGGCGCGCTCGGGGCGGCGCCGGCGCAGGAGACGGTGCTCGGGAAAGACCGCGAGCGAGTACTGCGGCGCGATGAAGCCCTCACGCAGCGAGGCTGTCGCGAACCGAAGGGATGCCTCGACGGCCTTGCCGGGCGCGACGTCGCCCTCGCCCAGCCACCTGGCTTTCATGCGTCCGAGGTTGTAGGCCGCGCGCTCCCCCTCCCCCCTGCGCGGGAAGCTCACGACGGTCCTGTAGCCCGAACGGACGAGCTTCTCGAGCTCTGGCTCCGCTTCGGCGAGCGAGCGTGCGGCGGTGTCCGCGGACTGGGCGCGCAGCTCGATCGCCTGCCCGGACGCGAGCGACGACAGCCAGATCCGCGCGCGCGCGGCGAGCGTCGCATTGATGCTGTCGGGGCTGACGTAGAGGTGGTGCGCGTCCTCGTCGGCGAACGCCGCGCAGACATCCGACCAGTGGTCGGTCAGGACGGCCTGGAGTTCCTCCTCGGCGGCCACCATCACCTCCGCGCCGTCTCCGACGAGGTCGAGCAGTGCGCCGAAGCGCTCGACCGGGAGCAGGTCGGCGATGTCCGGGCGCTCGGAGTCCGCGCCGCTGAAGGCACCGGTCGCCGCCGCGGTCTCCGCGAGCTCGCGGTGCTCGGCGGCGAGCTCGGCGGCTGGAGCGATCTCGACCTCCTCGACCTCGCCGAGCGAGCGCTGTGTGAAGGTCGAGAACCACCGCAGCGATTCGATCTCGACATCGAACATGTCCACCCGCACGGCGCGGTCCTCCGTCGCCGGGAACACGTCGAGCAGGCCGCCCCTCAGCGCGAACTGCCCGCGTTCCTGGACCTGGTCGACGTGCTCGTAGCCGGCGCCGACGAGCTCGCCGGCGCACTCCTCGAGGTCGAGCAGCTCGCCGACCCGGAGCGTGAACGAGTGGGGCCGCAGCGCCGGGTCCGGCACCTTCTCCGACAGGGCGGTTGCGCTGACCACCACGACGGGCCTCTCCTGCTCGCCGCCCTGCGGGCTGAGCAGCGAGTCCAGCGCGGCGACGCGCAGGCCGACGAGGTGCGCGGGGGGCGCGAGATGCGACTCGTATGCCACACCCCTGGACGGGTAGTAGCGCACCCGCCTCGGGGCGAGCCAGGCGCGAAGGTCCGACGCGAGGTCGCGCGCGGCCCTGTCGTCAGAGACGACGACGAGCATCGGCCTCGAGCGGGCGGCCTCGTCGAGGTCGGCGAGCGCGGCGATCAGGTACGGGCGCAGCGAGGACGAGACGAAGGCGTGGCCACCGTCGCGTGCCAGGGTGAGCGTCGGCTCGTCCGAGGCGACGAGCCCGAGCAGTGAGCGCAGGACCCCGTCCTCGGCCATCAGGGCTGGACCTGGTCGGCGCCGATCGCCCGCTGCACCTCATCGACGGCGCGGTCGATCAGCTGCGCGACCTGCTCGCGGTCCTCCCTGAAGCGCCCGAGGACCCATGCGGAGACAATCTCCGGGTCGCTGGAGTCAGGACGACCGATCCCGACCCTGACGCGCATGAAGTCAGCGCTCCCGAGCTCCCGCTTTATCGACTTCAGCCCGTTGTTGCCTGCGAGGCCGCCGCCGAGGCGCGAGCGCACGTCGCCGAACGAAAGGTCGATCTCGTCGTGCACGACCAGGACGTGGTCGAGCGCGAGCTTCAGGCTGCCGCGCGCCGGGCCCACCGAGCGGCCGGCGTCGTTGTAGAACGTCTGCGGGCGGAGCACCGCGACCCGTCCCGCGCCCGCAGGACCCGAGCCCTCGGCGATGCGGCCGCGGAAACGATCCTTCTCCCGGCTCATGCCCCAGCGCTCGACGAGCGCCTGCGCGACCATGAAACCGACGTTGTGGCGGGTGCCCGCGTACTGCGGTCCGGGGTTGCCCAGTCCGGCGATGAGCCAGTCGACGGTGGGTCCGCCTCCGCCGAACGGGCGTCGCAGAAGCCGCTACTCCTCGCCGGAGGAGTCCTCGGAGCCGGAGTCGGCTCCGCCCTGCGCGCTCTCGCCGACGAGCTCGGTCTCGGATTCGATCTCCTCCTCGGTCTCGCTCTGCAGCCGCGGTGGCGAGAGCGTTGCAACGACCGTCTCCTCGAGGTCGTCGAGGATCGTCACGCCCTCGGGTGCCGTGATCGCAGACAGGAGGATCGTCTCGCCGATCTCCATGTCGCCGATGTCGTGGCTGATCGACTCGGGGATCGAGGTGGGCAGCGCTTCGACGTTGAGCTCGCGGGTGATCTGCTCGAGCACGCCGCCGCCCTTCACGCCCGACGCGTCCTCGGTGCCGAGGAGTTCGAGCGGCACGACGGCGCTGATCGCCTCGTTGAGGTTGACGCGCAGAAGGTCGACATGGACGGTCTCGCCGCGGATCGGGTGGCGCTGGGCCTCCTTGAGCACCACCGGGGTGCTCTTGGCGCCGTCGATGCTGAGGTCCAGCACCGCACCGGTGCCCGCCAGCGCGTGGCGGAGCTCGCGGGCGTCAGCGTCGAATCCGACAGGCTCGCCCCCGCCTCCGTAGAGGACCCCGGGCACGCGGCCGCTGCGCCGCAGGCGGCGGGCCGCACGCGAGCCCTCGCTCTCGCGGCTGTTCACATTCAGCTTTGTGGTCTCGGCTGCCATCGGAAGAGGGGAAACTCTAGCAACTGCCTTCGTTTTCGATCGGGGCACTGATCGAGAGCAGCGCGATCTTGACCCCGGAGAGGAAGTTCCCGGTGCGCCTGACATCGATGCACTGCACCACGGGCGGGGTCCCGACGACCGTCCAGGCGAGCCGCGTTCTGCCCGTGGCGCCATCCAGCGCGTAGGCGGTCGGTGATTCCAGCGAGATGATCTTCACTTCGCCCGCTCGGCGCAGCCGAGCGTTGCTCACGTTCGCCTGCACCTGCAGTGCGCACGCGCGGTCCGCGCGGCAGCCCGTCAGCTGGTCGAACATCGACGCGGCGTCGCCCCTGGCCTGCGCCTGCACCAGCGCGAGGTCGGAGTCCCGTTCGAGGTTCTCGACCGACAGGAAGCGGGCGAGCAGCCCGCTGACCAACAGGAACAGGAGGATCCCGGGGAGGATTATCAGCGCGACGGTCCTGCGGCTCGGTGCTTTCAGGCGGCCGCGGACGCCTTCGGGGCCCGCGCCAGCAGGGACTCCGGGCAGCGAACCGGGCCGCTCGGGGCGGCGGGGCACGCCCGTATCCGGTTCGCTGGCTGGCATCCGCCGACACAGGATGCCAGCCGGTGCGCGGCGGGGCGCCCGTCGGCCGCCGCGCCGGTGACTAGTGCGGGCGGCGGATCCTCAGCTTCCGCGTCCCGGCTGCCGATATCGACCTGAGCATGTCCTCCGCCGGCCCGACCCGACCACTCATCGCCGGCAGGGCGCCGGATATTCCGGGCGCCTTCGACGCCGGCACGCTCGTCGACCAGCTGCCCGCGATCCTCTATGTGGCGGATGTGGGGACCGAAGGACGGTGGCACTACGTGAGCCAGGGGGTCACGGCGATCCTCGGGTTCTCGCGCGAGGAGTGGCTCGCGGATCCCGGCATCTGGGCGCGCCAGATGCACCCCGATGATCGCGCCCACATCTTCGAGCACGAGGAGGAGCTGAGCTCCCCCGAGGCACCAGACGAATACCGCCTGATGCACCGCGACGGCAGCACGGTGTGGGTGCGCGACGACGCGGCGCTCGTCACCGACGCGAGCGGGAGGGCCCGCTGGCACGGCGTGATCATGGACATCACCGACCGCAGGCTCGCCGAGGCCGAGCTCGAGCGGCGAGCAGAACAGCAGTCGGCTGTCGCGCGGCTCGGCAGGCATGCGCTCGAGGCCGGCGACGTCGCGAAGCTGATGCATGACGCGCTGCTGAAGGCGACGAGCATCATCGGGGTACCGACCGGCGGCGTGTTCGAGCTCGCCGGAGACGGCGAGAGCCTGATCATGCGGGCGAGCGTCGGCCCGCTGGCGCCTCCGCGGCCCGGCCAGGGCGGCGCATACCTGCCCGATGAGCTGCCCGACGGGCTGACCGTCCACATCGGCGGCAGGGACCGCCGCTGGGGTTCGCTGTGGCTGGCCGGAACGGGCGGTCCAACGCTCGGGCGTCGCCGACGTCGACTTCGTGCAGACGATCGCGAACATCCTTGCGGACGCGATCCAGCAGCGGACGACGGAAGACGGCATCCGCTACCAGGCGCTGCACGACCACCTGACAGGGCTGCCCAACCGCGTGCTGTTCCTGGACCGTCTCGGCAGGACGCTCGCGCGCCGAGGGTCCGAGGTGGCCGTCGTGATCATGGACATCGACAACTTCAAGCTGGTCAACGACAGCCTCGGCCACGGCGCGGGCGATGAGCTGCTGATGGAGATCGCGCCGCGCCTGACGGCCGCGCTGCGCCCGGAAGACACCGTCGCCCGGCTCGGCGGCGACGAGTTCGTGGTGCTCCTCGAGCGGATCCCGGACGAGCGCGCTGCAGCGCTGGTGGCCGAGCGCATCGTCGCTGCCTTCAAGGACCCGTTCCAGCTGAGCGGCGGCGAGCATTTCGCGACTGCGAGCCTCGGCATCGCCCTCGCCACCGGTGCCGAGAGCACCCCCGCAACGCTGTTCCGCGACGCCGACGCCGCCCTCTACCAGGCCAAGCGCAAGGGACGCGGGCGCTTTGAGGTGTTCGACAGGGCGATGCGTGCGCGGACGGTAGAACGCCTGTCTGTCGAGAACGACCTGCGAAGGGCTCTGGAGCGCCGCGAGCTGAGGGTCCTCTACCAGCCGATCGTCTCCCTGCACGACGACGCGATCGAAGCTGTCGAGGCGCTCATCCGCTGGGAGCACCCCGAACGGGGGCTCGTCGCCCCCGCCGACTTCATCCACGTGGCGGAGGAGAGCGGGATGATCGAGGAGATCGGAGCATGGGTCCTTGAGAGCGCCTGCGTGCACGCCGCCCAGCTGCACGGGGCGCTGCCGGAAGCACCCCCGCTCGATGTCTGCGTCAACCTTTCCGTGCGCCAGCTCACGCAGGGCGACCTTCAGGCGACGGTGGCCCGGGCTCTGCAGCTCTCGGGACTCGCGCCGTCGAGCCTGTGCCTCGAGATCACTGAGTCGATCCTGCTCGAGGACCCCGCCGGCGTGAGTGGAACGCTGCGCGGCGTCGCCGGTCTCGGCGTGAAATTCATCCTCGACGATTTCGGAACGGGATACTCCTCGCTCGCGTATCTCAGCGGCCTGCCGATCGACGGCCTGAAGGTCGACCGTTCGTTCGTGAAGGAGCTCGGCAGCAACCGGGCGTCCACGGCGATCACCACGGCGATCGTCAGGATGGCCCAGGCGATGGAGATCGAGGTGATCGCCGAGGGCGTCGAGACGCGCGAGCAGGCGGATGCCCTTCGGGGTCTGAACTGCGTGCTGGCGCAGGGCTTCTACTTCCACCAGCCGCTTTCGCCGCAGGTGCTGTCAGATCTCCTTGAGGCCGAACATTCAGGGCTCGGGGGCGCGGCGTCGCCGCTGGCGATGTCGCTCGGCCCCGCCGCTCCCTCACGCTGAGCGCAGCGCGGTCACAGCGGCCGTTAACCACACGTGGGGCGCCCATGGGCGCCCCACGTGTTCATCCTCCTGCGAGATACGTCTTTGACCTAGTAGATCGCGATGATCCTGAACCTGGTCAGCTTTTTGTTGACGCTGTAGCTGTAGTTCGTGGTCTTCGATTCGCGGTTGTAGTCGGACAGCCATTCACTGACGTGTCCACCGCTTGCGCTTTCGAATTCTTTCTGGCCTGCACCGGCAACCATGTGAAGGAGTTTGCCCGAGACCGCCTTGCATGTCTCGATGTCCTTCCCTTCGGGGTATTTCTTGTTGACGATGTGAATACCTTTGCAGGTAACGTTGCCGTAGTATTCGCTTACGTTTTCGTTGAATACGTAAGATGTTCTCGAGCCGGCCGCGAGCCGCGCGGCTGCGCTGGCCCCGCGCCCTCCGGCGGGTGCGGCCGACGACACCGATGCGAATGCTCCCATCGTTATGGCCGCGGTGACTGCGAGTGTTGCAAACAGCGAAATGCGCTTCATGTGTTCGTCTGCCTCCTTGCCCCAGCGGGCGTCAGGCTCCCTCCAGGGAGCACGGGCAGCGTAGGGGGTTTCGACGGGTAACACCAATACGAGTGTGGCCCTCTGCCAAAGGCGACGCTTATGTCATGCCAACGGGTGGGCAGGACCCGCGAGCCGATGATTCGCCCCCGTTTTCCTTCACATCTATCCAAACCTCACCAGGGCTCAGGTCAGGGTTGATGGTTGCCCGTGGGCGTCCGGCGCGATAGCCCGAGCCGCATCCCCGCACGCCCTGCGGCTAGACCCTATGCCTCAGGTCGCCCGTTGGGTTGACCGTCGGGGTTTGGTGGCCGGACACTCCTCGCGGGGGTTTGTCTGGCCGGAGAACGGCTCCGGCTGACCCCAAAGAGTGAGGAGGTCCGGCCATGCCGGGAATGGTGACGTATGCGGGGCTTGATGTCCATGCCCGCTCGACGCATGCGGCAGCGATCGATGTTGCGACGGGTGAGCTGGTGCGCGTGAGGTTCGGGCCGGGCGTCGATGAGCCGGTCGCGTGGCTTCAGTCGTTGCCTGGCCCAGTGCGTGCTTGCTATGAGGCCGGGCCGACGGGGTTCGGGCTCTATCGCGCCGCGGCTGCGGCCGGGGTGGCTGTCGAGGTGATCGCGCCCGGCAAGACACCGAGAGGCCCCTCGGATCGGGTGAAGACTGACCGCAAGGATGCGGAGTTGCTCGCGCGGCTGCTGCTCGCCGGGTCGCTGACCCCGGTTGTCGTTCCACCGGTCGAGGTGGAGGCTGCCCGCGAGCTGATGCGCTCGCATGATGCGTGCCGGCGGGATCTGATGACGGCTCGCCACCGCGTCTCGAAGATGCTGTTGCGCCACGGCCGGGTCTATCCCGAGCTCTCCACCTGGACGCAGGCTCACCGGCGCTGGCTCGCAGCCCAACAGTTCGATGAGGCGGCCTCAGAGCTGGTGTTCGCTGACCTGCTCGCCGCGGTCGACGGGCTGAGCGCACGCAAGGAAGCGATCGCTGAGCGCCTCTCTCGCTTGGCCGGAGACGATCGGTGGTGGCCAACGGTCGCGAGGCTCAGGTGTTTCAAGGGCGTTGACACCCTGACCGCGCTGGCGCTGCACCTGGAGCTCGGCGGTGACTGGGAGCGCTTCACCAAGGCCAGTGCGCTCAGCTCGTGGCTCGGGCTGACCCCGTCGCTGCAACAGTCCGGTGAGTCATCTCGTCAGGGGGCGATCACCAAGACCGGTTCGGTGTTCGCTCGCCGGCTGCTCGTCGAGTCCGCCTGGCATTACAGTCGTCCGCCAAGGATCGGGGCGACCCTCAAGAACCGCCAGCAGGGGCAGCCCGACCACGTGCTGCAGATCGCAAACCGTGCGCAGCAGCGAATCCATCGTGTCCATCACCGGATGCGCGGCCGTGGCAAGGCGCACAACGTCACCGTCGTCGCGTGCGCACGCGAGCTCTCCTGCTTCCTCTGGGCCGCCGCGACGGCCGACTAAATCTCGCGGACAGCCCCACCGGTCGGGAGAGCAGGGCGTCGGGCCATCAGCGGCCAGCACGCGCGAATCTTCTATGGGCAGCACCCCCCGCAAGGGCGTGCCACGCCCGCTCCTAGAGAGCGCACGCTGGCAGCACGAAACCGGGCCCTGGGGTAACCAATCCCCGCATCATCAGACTGGCAACGCCGACACCGAGCCCGGCGCCCCGCTCTCCCGAGCACACCAAACCGCCCGCCCCGCGGACGCGATCAAACACGCCCACTTGACAAACACGACGACATATCAGAAGAGCTGGTTCTCGCCGCCGAAGACCTCGCTCACGGAGTCGTCGACGAAGATCCTGCGGATCGAATCGGTGAGCAGCTCGGCGCACGGGAGCACACGGACGTTGTCCGGTCGGTTCGGGCCCATGGGGATCGTGTCGGTGACGACGATCTCCTCCAGGCCGCTGTTGCGCAGGTTCTCGGCGGCGTTCCCGGAGAAGATCGCGTGGGTCGCGGCGGCGTAGACGCGCGAGGCGCCCTCTTCTTTGACGGTTTTAACCGCGGCGGCGAGCGTGCCTGCCGTGTCGATGATGTCGTCAACGATCACCGCGGTCTTGCCTTTGACGTCCCCGATCACGTATCCGATCTCGGCGACCTGCTGGGCGGGGCGCTCCTTGTCGAGGATCGCGAGCTCTGCGCCGACCTTCGATGCGAATTTCTTGTTCAGCTTCACACGTCCGGCGTCGGGCGCCACGACGACGAGGTCAGGCAGCCCGAGGTCCGTGAAGTACTGGGTGAGCATGAACAGGGCGGTCATGTGGTCCACGGGCTTCTGGAAGAAACCCTGGATCTGCCCAGCGTGGAGGTCCATCGTCAGCACCCGGTCGGCGCCGGCGGCCTCGAGCATCCGTGCCACCAGGCGCGCGGAGATCGGCTCGCGGGGCGAGGACTTCTTGTCCTGCCGCGAGTAGCCGAACCAGGGGGTGACCGCGATCACGCGGTGTGCGGAGGCGCCGACGGCGGCGTCGATCATGAACAGCAGCTCCATCAGCGAGTCGTTCGCCGTGACGCCCGTGTGCGGGTTGCTGCAGGTCGGCTGGACGATGAACACGTCAGCGCCGCGGATCGACTCCTCGTAGCGGCAGTACACCTCGCCGTTCGAGAACGTCTTGAGCGTGACGGGGCCGACGTCGACACCGAGCTTGCCGGCGATGTCAACGGCCAGCTGCGGGTTCGCGCGTCCGCTGAAGAGCATCAGCCTCTTGCTGTAGTCGATCGCGAGGCTCGCACGCGACAGCTCGGTGCCCGTTTCCATCGCGCTCATCTCACCGTCCAGTGTAAACGCAGCGCCGGAGCCAGTCATTTCTGGCGTGGGCCCCGCTCGGCCCATCCCTCGATGTTGCTCTGGCGGGCCCGCGCGATCGCGAGCGCCGACGGCGGGACATCCTCGTTGATCACGGATCCGGCGCCCGTGTAGGCGCCGTCCCCCACCGTCACGGGTGCGACGAGCGTCGTGTCGACGCCGGTGCGCACGCCGGCCCCGATGTTCGTGCGGTGCTTGGCGCGGCCGTCGTAGTTCGCGGTGATCGTCGACGCGCCGAGATTCGACCCCTCGCCGATGTCCGCGTCGCCGATGTAGGAGAGGTGCGGGACCTTCGAGCCCGCCCCGACGTCGGAGTTCTTGACCTCGACGAACGTCCCGACCTTGCTCCCGGAGCGCAGGACCGTTCCCGGTCTCAGGTAGCCGAACGGGCCGACGGTGACGGCGTCCTCGAGCTCGCAGTCGACGAGGTAGGACTGGCGGATCAGGCAGCGGCGCCCGATCCTGCTCGCGCCGCGGATGTTGGTGAACGGCTCGACGACGGTGTCCTGCCCGATCTGCACGTCGACGTCGATGACGGTGGCGGACGGGTCGACGATCGTCACGCCCGAAGCCATGTGGCGCTCGTGGATCGCCGCCTGCGCGATGGCGCGCACCCGCGCGAGAGCGGAGCGGTCGTTGATCTGCAGCACCAGCCGCTCGTCGCGGACCACGTGCGCCGCGACATCGCCGCCGCCGGCCCTGATCAGGTCCAGGGCCTGCGGCAGATACAGCTCTCCCTGCGCGTTGTCGGTGCTCAGTTTCCCCAGCACACCCGCCAGCGCACCGGCGTCGAACACGAAGATGCCCGTGTTGACCTCGCGGATCTGCATCTGCTCGGGGGTGGCGTCGCCCTCGCGCTTGGTCTCGACGACGCGCTCGACGCGGCCCTCTCCGTCGCGGACCACACGCCCGTATCCGCTGGGGTCATCCAGGACGGTGGTCGCCATCGTCGCCGCGGCGCCGCCGGCCCGGTGGACGTCGATCAGCTCGCCGATCGCCTCGGCGCTGACCAGCGGGACGTCGCCGCTGAGGATCAGGACCGGCGCGTCCGGCTCGAGTGCGCCCTCGAGCGCCGAGAGCCCCGCGACCGCGGCGCCGCCCGTGCCGTTGGACTGGGGCTGGACCGCGACCTCGACACCGTCGGGCAGCACATCCGCCAGCGGCCGGCCCGGCGAGTCGACGACGACGATGCGCTGCACGCCGGCGGCCTGGGCGGCCCGGACGGGCCACAGCACCATCGGCAGACCGCAGATCTCGTGCAGAACCTTCGGAAGCCCCGAGCGCATGCGGGTGCCCTGGCCCGCCGCGAGGATCAGAACGATTGGGGCGCTCACCCAGGGGATGGTATTCCCCCCGCAGCATGCAGGGCGAGAAGTTGGGGGGCAGGGACTCGAACCCCGATTCTCAGGACCAAAACCTGATGTCCTGCCATTGGACGACCCCCCAGGGGTGGGCTGGAAGGATAGATCCTCCCGTGCGCACCGGAGCGGCGCGCGCAAGCAGGAATTCGGAAAAGTGCGCATTCCTGAGCAGAGCTCGTCACAGCTCTGTGACGCACCGCGCCTGCGGGACTGCAATTATGCCTGCACTTTGGTGGGGCGAAGGCGATTTTTCGGGGCGCTGCGTGCGGCTGCGCTGGCGGCGGGCATGCTCGTCGTGGGAGCGCCTCTCGCCGCGGCGAGCAGCACGCCGGCGACAGGCTCCGCATCGTGCGCGAACACCCGCCTCAGGCCCCGCCCCGCCGTCGCCCACAGGATCGACGCTGCGATCCTGTGCCTGATCGACCAGGCGCGCACCGCGGCGGGCCTGCAGCCGCTCGCGGCGAACGGCGAGCTGTCGGGCGTCGCCGGACAGCAGGTCGCCAGCATGGTCAGCCTCGACTACTTCTCCGACGTGCGCCCGTCGGGTCAGACGCCGCTCATGCTCATAAGCGCGAGCGCCTACCCGGCGAACGCTCGGACGGTGATGGTCGGCGAGATCATCGCGTGGGGCACCGGCGCGGATGCCACCCCGGCCCGCATCTTCTCCGCATGGATGGCGTCGCCGGGACACCGGGCGATCATCCTCAGCCCCGGGTTCGCCGACGCGGGCGCGGCTGTCACATACCGGGTCCCGGCCCTGCTCCACGCGCACGGCCACGGCGCGACATACGCGGTCGAGTTCGGCGCCCGCAGCTGACCGCGGTCAGCTGCGCCTGCCAGAGCGGCGCGGCACGCGTCCGCCTTCGGCTCCCGCCTCCGACGCGGGCCCGCCGGCGGAGCTGATGCCGAGAACGCGCATCGACTTCAGGCCGAGGCTCAGCTTCTCGCGACCGTCGCTGGAGCTCACGTCCAGTCCGGAGAGCTCGCGCACCCGCTCCAGGCGGTAGTAGATCGTGTGCCGGTGGGTGAACAGCCGCTGAGCGGTCCCCGCGACGTTGCCGTCCGCCTCGAGGAACGTCTCGAGGGTGCGCACGAGATCGGTCTCGTACTGCTCGTCGTAGGCGACGAGCGGCTCGACGGTCTCCGAGTAGAAGCGCTGCAGCTCGGCGGGGTTCTCGCTCATGGCGGAGAGCAGAAGACGGTAGGCGCCCGTCTGCTCGAACGCGAGCGCGCTCGCGTCGCCATCTCCCTGCGCGACGTTGGCGGCGAGCAGGGCCTCGCTCGCGGCACGCGGCAGGTCGCTGGGGTCCTCGGTGATGCGGCTGCGCCCGAGCGCGAACGTGTAGCCGGCCAGGCCCGCCTGCATCTCGTGGAGCACGGCGTCGGCGGCGCGTGCGGCGGTCGGCTCGTCGACCCCCGGCACGACCAGCAGGACCTCGGCTCCCGGCACCCCCTCGCGTTCGGACAGCGCCGCTATCGAACGGCCCGTCACGGCGCGCGCCCCGCGCTCGGCGACGGCCCGCACGCGCCCGCGCCAGCCGTCGTCGGTGGGTGCCTGCGGATAGGCGCGCGCAACGATCATGCAGACCCCCGCATCCAGCGGGAGCGAGATCTCGGCCGCGCGCGCGACGAGCTCGTCGCGGTCGGTCAGCTCGCGGGCGAGCACGGCGCGCAGAAAGTCACCGGAGGCAGTCTCGGAGACGCGCTCGGGTGCCCGCACACGCTCGACCTCCGACGCGATCATCGTCAGCAGGAGCCTTCGCATGGAGTCGCTCGGCTCGGTCTTGGCCCGCATGTGGAGTGTTCCCACCACCGTGTCGGCGACGCGCAGCGGGGAGCTCGTGACGCCCTCTCCCTGGGAGAGCAGTGCGCGCTCCTCAGCCGGTGAGCGCGCTGCCACGGCGAGGGTCGCGCCCCATGCATCGGTCACCGCGAGGCTCGCCTCGAGTGCGCGGGCGGCAGCGCGGACGACCTCGGGGAGCCCTGCGCCTGACTCGACGGCCTCGGTGATCGCGTCGAGCGCCTGCAGATCTGACATGCGCCTCAGCCCCAGTAGTAGACGGCCGCGAGCGCGCCGACCACCCCTACGCCGACGAGCACGGCGAGCACGTAGAGGGTCAACACCATCGCGGCGACCCGCTCCCACAGGCGCGAGTACGACGTCCATGCCGGCCTGAGGATCAGGACCACATACAGGACGAGGCCGATGACGGCCGCACCGCCCGCCACCAGCTCGTTGATCGTCGATCTGCTCATCTGCTCAGGCGGGATTGTTGCGCACCGGGGCGTCGCTCCCGCCCCTTCGATCTGCGAGCGGCCCGTCCGGCGAGCGTACGGCCGCGGCGCTCGTGCCCACCGGGGTGGCGGATATCGGCGCGGGCCGGCGCCCGGCGAGGGCGCGCGCGGCGGCCTGCGCGCGCTCGGGCCCTGTGAGCCCGTCCGCGCCGCGGCGCCAGTACAGGCCGAGGACGGTGGGCCCGGATCCGCTCACGAGTACGTGGTCGGCGCCAGCCTCGTGCGCCTGGCCCAGCGCCTGCAGGATCTCCGGGCACAGGGACACGGCGGCGCGCTGCAGGTCGTTGTGGAGCAGCTCTGTGGCCGCGGGCACGGCCGCTCCGGAGCCGAGCGCGGAGATCAGCTGCTCGCGCCGCAGGCTCAGCTCGGCGTGATCGCGCGGGGGGGCCAGCCTGTCGGCCTCGCGGTAGACCTCGGCGGTCGACAGGGCGCCCGCCCCGGGCAGGATCAGCACCCCGAGCGCAGAGGACGGTGAGGGGAGCTCGGCGAGCACCTCGCCGGCTCCTGTGGCGAGCCAGCGCCCCGGCGCTACCTGCGCCGGGACGTCGGCTCCGAGCTCTGCCGCCAGTCTGCGCAGGAGGTCCTCGTCGCCGAGGCCCGACGCTGCGCGCGCGAGCCGCAGCGCGCAGGCTGCGTCGGCGGAGCCTCCGCCGAGGCCCGCGGCGACGGGGATCCTCTTCTCGATCCGCAGCAGCACCGGCGGCGCCTGCCAGCCGGTGGCGCCGCGGAACGCGCCGAGCGCCAGGGACGCGAGGTTCTCATGCGCGTCCACCTCGACGTCCGGGCAGTCCACGACGTCCGCGGACGCTCCCTGCGGCGCGGGCGCGAGCGTGAGCTCGTCCGCGAGGGAGATCGACTGCATCACGCTGACCAGCTCGTGCCTGCCGTCGCTCGCGCGCACGGGCCCCACGGTCAGGCCCAGGTTGATCTTCGCGGGAGCGAGCGCCGTGAGGATGCTCATAGCTCGAGTATCCGTGCGAGCGTGCGGAAGTCCTCCGGCGCGAGGCGCTCGGCGCGGACGTCGGCGGGGTAGCCCATGAGCTGCAACGCCTGCCTGATCTGGTCGCGTGAGCGCCCGGGCGCGCCGCCGGAGAGCCCGAGGGAGCCCGACAGGGTCTTGCGCCTGTGCGCGAACGCGCCGCTCACGAGCGCCCTCAGCGCGGGCGGGGTGGCCTGCGCCCGATCGCCGGTGCGCCTGCGCATCCCGACCAGCACCGAGTCGACGTTCGGCACGGGCAGGAACACGGTGCGGGGAACGACGCGCAGGACCCGGACGTCGCATGCCAGCTGGGCCAGCACCGACGGCGTGCCGTAGGGACCCGAGCCGGGCGACCCTGCAAGCCTCTCCCCGACCTCCTTCTGGACCATCGCCACCCATGTCCGGACACCCGCGAGCTCGTCGATCGTGCGCAGCAGCACACCCGCCGCGATGCCATAGGGAAGGTTCGCGACGAGCTTCGATGGTGCGGGGTCCAGCGCTGAGAGGTCCATGCTCATCGCGTCCGCGAAGTGGACGCTCGCGTTCGCGTGGGCGGCGGTGGCGTCCGCGAGCGCGGGACGCAGGCGCTCGTCGATCTCGACGACATGAACATGCGCGACCCTCTCAGCGAGGTACTCGGAGAGCACGCCGAGACCACCACCGATCTCGAGCACCACGTCCTGCGGGGCGAGCTCGGCGGCCCTGCCGATCACACCGAGGATGTTGGAGTCGATCAGGAAGTTCTGCCCGAGGTCGCGGTCCGGGCGCACACCGAACTCCCGCATGCGGCGCAGGCTGGGCTGCCCCGGCGCGTCCTGCGACGGGCTCATGCCCAGCCGAAGACGCGAGCCGCGTTGCGCTCCACCGTCTCGGAGAGCTCATCCACGGTGACCCCGCGCAGGGCTGCGATGAAGGCGAGCGTGTGGGCGACGTAGGCGGGCTGGTTGGGGTGACCGCGCTCGGGGACCGGGGTGAGGTACGGCGCGTCGGTCTCGACGAGCAGCAGCTCATGCGGGGCCGCGGCCGCGGCGGCGGCGAGGTCGGCGGCGTTCTTGTAGGTGACGTTGCCGGCGAACGACAGGGCGTAGCCGCGCCGGACGCACTCCGCGAGCCTGTCGGGCATGGAGAAGCAGTGCATCACGACGCTGACGCCGTCGGCTTCGCGCGCGAGCTGCTCGAGCGTCTCGTCCTCCGCCGCCCTGCAGTGGATCACAAGCGGCTTGCCGGCGTCCCGCGCGAGAGCGATCTGGGCTGCGAAGGCGCGCTGCTGGTCGGCGCGCGGGGCGCCGTCGCGGTAGAAGTCGAGCCCGCTCTCGCCGATCGCCATGCAGCGCTCATGCGCGGCGAGGGCCGCGAGCTCGGCGAGGTCCGCGTCGTCGAAGCCGGTCGCGGAGTTCGGGTGGCGCCCGACGGCGGCGTAGACCTGGGGGAAGTCCTCGGCGGCGGCGAGCGCGGTGCGGCACGACGAGCCGTCGATGCCGACCGTGAGCATCCGTGTGACGCCGGCCTGCTCCGCGGCCGCCACGAGCTGCGTGTTCGGCGGCTCGCAGAGGTCGAGGTGTGTGTGCGAGTCGATCAACGGGGCCCGGCCTGGGCGTCCTTCGGGAACAGCGAGGGGATCGCGTGGACCTCGCCGACGTGCCCGGGGCCGAGCTCCGCCCCGTCGAAGGAGAGGTCGCTCGTGCCGAGCGCCTCCAGAAGCCGCTCGCAGCTCGCGGGCAGGTACGGCCACAGCAGGACCGTCAGGGTGCGCAGCCCCTCGGCGAGCGTGCGCAGGACACGGTCGAGGTCCTCCTCGCGCTCGGGGTCCTTAGCGAGCAGCCACGGCGCCTGCTCCTCGACGTAGCGGTTCAGGCGCCTGACGCGCTCCCACAGCACCTCGAGCCCCACCGTCAGCTCCGCCCTGTCGATGTGCAGCGCGAAGGCCTCGCGCATGCCGGCGAAGTCGTGTGCGAGCTGTCCGTCGAGCTCGCCGGCGGGCAGGTTGCCCTCGCGGTAGCGCGCGATCATCGCGATCGTCCGGCTCGCGAGGTTGCCCAGCTCGTTGGCAAGTTCGCTCTCGTAGCGCAGCTCGAAGGACGCCGTGGAGACCGAGCCGTCCTGGCCGAACGGGACCTCGCGCAGCAGGTAGAAGCGCAGCGCGTCGGTGCCGAAGCGCTCGATCACCTCGAACGGGTCGAGCACGTTGCCGAGCGACTTGCTCATCTTCTCACCGTCCATCAGCAGGAACCCGTGGACGAAGACGTGCCTGGGCAGCTCGATCTCGGCGGCCATCAGCAGCGCGGGCCAGTACACGGTGTGGAAGCGCAGGATGTCCTTGCCGATCAGGTGATATGTCGCGGGCCAGACGCGATCGGTGAGGCTTCCCTCGCCGGGCGCGAACGACGCGGGCACGGGCGCGTAGGAGAGCGCGCTGTAGTAGTTCAGCAGCGCGTCGAACCAGACGTAGAAGACGTGCTCGGGGTCCCACGGCACAGTGACGCCCCATGTCAGCTTGTGGCGTGTGAGCGGGATGTCGCGCAGCCCCGAGCGGATGAACGAGAGCGCCTCGTTGTAGCGGGTGCGCGGAGCGACGAAGTCGGGGTGCTCGGCATACAGGCGCTCCAGGGGCTCCTGGAATGCGGAGAGCCTGAAGAAGTAGTTCTCCTCCTGCTCACGGGTCAGCTCGATGTGGTGGATGGGACAGCGGTTTCCCGGGTCGATGTCCGCCTCGGCCTTGAAGTCCGCGCAGCGCGGGCAGTACCAGCCTTCGTATGTGCCCTCGTATACGAAGCCGTTCTCGCGCACCCTCGACAGGACGCTCTGGACGACGGCTTCGTGCTGCGGGTCGGTCGTGCGGATGAAGAAGTCGTTTGTCGCCAGCAGCTGGGGAGCCAGCGCCCTGAAACGCTCCGCGTTGCGGTCCGCGAGCTCCTGCGGCTCGATGCCGAGGGCGTGCGCGGCATCGGCGACCGGCTCGCCGTGCTCGTCGGTGCCGGTGAGGAAGAACACGTCCTCGCCGCGCTGTCGGTGGTGGCGCGCCATCACGTCGGCGGCGATCGTCGTGTACGCATGCCCGAGGTGCGGGGCCGCGTTGACGTAGTAGATCGGCGTTGTGACGTAGAAGGACGACATGCACGGCCCAGGCTACTGGTGCTCGCCCAGGAGACCCCTGTAGAGCTCGTTCGCGGAGAGCCCGGTCAGCCTCGAGAGCGCGGTGGCGGCCGGCCTGGCCTTCGCGCCGGCCGCGACGAGCTCGCGCAGGACGTCCTGCGCCTGGCGCCGGTCCACCGCGTCCTGCCCGCCCGCGGCAGCAAACACCAGCACGATCTCGCCGCGTGCCGGGGTGCTCGTGTAGTGCTCTGCGAGCTGAGCCGCGGTGCCCCTCCTGACCTCCTCGTGGAGCTTGGTGAGCTCGCGGCAGACCGCGAGCTCACGGCCCGGTTCGGCGGCTGCTACCAGCTGCAGCGTCGAGGCGAGCCTGCGCGGGGACTCGAACGCGACGATCGTCTCGCTCGCGTCTGCGAGCAGCGCCGAGAGCTCACCCTTCGCGCGCGGCAGGAACCCCACGAACCTCCAGCGCTCGGCGGGAAGACCCGACGCGACCAGCGCCGTCGTGACAGCGGAGGGCCCCGGCAGGACCTCGACGTGCACCCCTGCTGCGAGGCACTCGCGCACAAGGGCGAAGCCGGGGTCGGAGACGAGCGGCGTCCCCGCGTCGCTCACGAGCGCGACGACCTCGCCCGCGGAGATCCGCGAGATCAGCTCGCGTGAGCGCTGTCGTTCGTTGTGCTCGTGCAGGCTGATCAGGCTCGCGGTGATCCCGTGGCGATCGAGCAGCACCCTGGTGTGCCTGGTGTCCTCGCACGCGACGAGGTCGGCGCCGGCGAGCTCGTCGAGGACACGCAGCGTCACATCCTGCAGGTTGCCTATCGGGGTCGGGCAGACGACCAGGCGCCCGATCGGCGCCTCGGGGGAGGTCATCACGCAAATATAGGGTCCCCGCTATGCCCGCCGAATCACAGGAGCCGCCGCAGTACACCCGCTACAGAGCGCGAAGGAGGCTCACCTCACCTGACGCGCAGGATCAGGGTGAGCCGGTCGTCATGCCTCGCCGCAGCCGCCGCCCGCGGCCGGGGCGCCCCCGCATAACGGGCCGCCGCGTGGTTCTGGGGGTGCTCGCCCTGATCTGCGGATGGCTCGTCCTGTCGCTGGCGCTGTTCCTGATCAGCTCGCATTTCAACCGCACACCGCTCCCGAGCAACGTCTCCGCCGTCCTTGACCCGGCCGGCTTCCCGCTGACCTCGGCGAACAACATCCTCGTGCTCGGCTCCGACAGGCGTCAGAAGGACAGCAAGGAACCCGGCGCTGAAACCACAGGTCCTGGGCGCTCGGACACGATCATGCTCATCCGCACGGGAGCAGGGCACTCCGCACGCCTCTCGATCCCGCGCGACACGGTCATCGAAATCCCCGGCCACGGCTACCAGAAGATCAACGCCGCCCACGAGTTCGGCGGCCCCGCACTGTCGGTGGCCGTGATCAAGAACTGGCTCGGCATCCCCATCAACCACGTGGTGGAAGTCAACTTCGAAAACTTCCCGCAGCTGATCGACTCGATGGGGGGTGTGAACTACACGGGCGGGTGCATCTACTCAGAACTCGACGGAGGCGCCAGCCAGGGCGGGGTCACGATCCGCCTGCCCGCCGGCACACACCACATCGACGGGAAGGAAGCGCTCGCCATAGCCCGGACCCGCGAGAACAAATGCGCGCCGAACGAGACGGACCTGAACCGCGAGGAACACCAGCAGGAGCTGTTCAACGCCATGAAGAGCAGGCTGTTCTCGCTCTCGAGCTTCCTGCGCCTGCCGTGGATCTCATGGAATACGCCGCCGGCGATCATCTCCGACATGAGCGGCACCGAACTGCTCGGACTGTTCGGGGGGCTGGCGGTCGGGGGCACGCCCCCCACGAAGGTGCTGACGCCGACGGGGCAGGTGACGCTGCCGAGCGGCGAAGAGGGCCTGACGATCTCAGAATCCGCCAAGCGGGCGGACGTCGCCCGGTTCATGAACGGGTGAGCCGCGGCTCACCCGTCAGCCCTTCGCTGCTACCGGCCCTTTGTCCTTCGGTTTGGCCGAGCTCTTCTCCGTCTTGCCGGAGGAGGTCTTCTCCGAGGATTTCGAGGACTTCTCGCCCGAGGGCTTCTCGGAGGATTTCTCGGACTTCTTGTCGGCTGCGGCCGCCGCAGTCTCGCGCTGGCGGTTGCGTGTGCCGTAGTCGGTGTTGTAGAAGCCCTTGCCCTTGAAGTGCACGGCCGGGGCGTGCAGGACACGCACTACGGGCACGCCCGTCTCAGGGTCGACCGTGAGCGCGTCTTCGGCGAACGATTGGCGCACCTCGAACTTCGTTCCGTCCGGGCGCCTGTACTCGTAGATCGGCATGGGCTGCCGATTATAGGAGCGTCAATCGGTGACGAGCGCGCGTGCGCAGGCGATGGCGGCGGCCATCGACTCAGTGAAGTCGCGGTCGGGCTCGCTGAGGATCCTCAGCGCGAAGCCGTCGGCGATGGAGAACAGCACCTCCGTGACGGCCTCCGGGGAGGCGCTCAGGTGGACGATCCCGGAGGCATGGGCGGCCTGCAGGATCCCCGCGACCTGCTCGCGCGTGCGCCGCATCAGCCCCGCGTACTCGACGGCGATGTCGGGGTGCCGTCGGCCCAGCGTGAACATCTCGAAGATCAGCGTGTAGAAGTCGGGGTCTTCAGTCAGGCCCTGCTGCAGGTCCTGTGCCATCAGCGCGATGAAGTCCGTCGCGGTCCGCGCGGTCGACAGGCGCCGCTCGAGCATCTCCAGGCGCAGCTCGGTGTCGCGGCGGACCGCTTCCACGAGCAGGTGCTCCTTCGTCCCGAAGTAGTAGTGCAGCAGGCCCCGCGAGACGCCGGCCTCGCGGGCGACGTGGTCGAACGTCGACCCTGCGGTACCGCGGCGGGCGACGCTGCTTCGCATCGCGTCGACTATCCGTTGAGCCTTCTCTCCCGAGAGCGGCCGAGTCGTGCTCGCCGACGCGGCCTGCGCGTCGGCGAGCGGCTCGTCGGGGGCGGACGGCACGTCCACCGAACTCATCGTTGCTCTCGGGGCTCGTTGACTCAGGCCGCCGCGCCCGCGGGGGCGGCGGTGGAGGGCGTGGTCGTGGAGGTGTAGTCGAACTCCTCCTCCGCGCCGAACAGGACGTCGAGCACCTTCGAACGCAGACCCTCGCTCAGCGCGAGCGCGAGGACCGCGCCGAACGCGAGCAGGAGCAGGTAGCGCCCGGGGCCACGGCGTTTCTTGCTGCCGGCCTCGGCCACCGCCTCTGCAGCTCCGCCGTTGAGGATCGCGTCCTTCGCGATCGCCCCGGCCTCCTGCACGATGTCCCCTGCGGTCTCGAGCACCGCCTCGGTGCTCTCGTCGGCGGGGTTACCGCCGTTGCGAGATTTCAACCTCAATGCCATTACTGCCACCGCCTCTCCCAGAAGCTTGCCGGTCGCAGTCCAATATATCCCTACCGCGCCGGCGCGTGGGGCTCAGCTGTGCAGCGCGGCCTGCTCCTGGGCGGACGGGAAAGACCAGGCCGCGCGGGCCCGGCGCTCCTGGCGGAAGACGAACCGCAGCTGCTGCGGCGGGCGCAGCTGCGCCTCGCTCGGGCGGAACGTCGCGCAGGGCTCGGGAACCTCAAGCGCGCAGAGCAGGTTGACGCGGAAAAAGCACTCATCACAGCTGACCTTCTTGGGCGCCCTTTTGGGCGTGCGCCTACCCTGCGTGGCCTGCACGTTCAACTGCCCCCCGGCGGAGATAGGACTCAACGGACAGCCCCGATACAACCACCAATCGCAGGGGCTCGCCTCCCCCCAATCCGCAAATCGCAGACAAAAAAAGTTCTTAGCCGGGAGTGGCGCACCTGAGGTCAACGTGGTGTAACCGGGACCCGTGAATTCGCGCTCTTTGCGGTGGTCGCGGGGCCCGGGCCACCCGCCCGTCATCATCTCCCGGATGCGGATTCTCGTCACGGGAGCCAGCGGCTTCGTCGGATCGATGCTCGTCCCACGCCTGCTCGGCGCGGGCCACGAGGTGCGCGCCCTGGGCCGTGAGCCCGCGCGGGTGCGGGCCGCGCTCGAGCGCGAGAGCGCGGCGGGCGTGGCCCGCGGAGCGCTGGTGCTCAGGGGGGACGCGCTCACCGGCGAGGGCCTCGCGCAGGCGCTGGAGGGCGTTCAGGTCGCCTACTACCTGATCCATTCGATGGAGAGCGCCACCGGCGCGGGAGACTTCGCCGCGCGCGAGCGGATCTGCGCGAACAACTTCGTCCGTGCCGCCCAGGACGCGGGGGTCCGCCGGATCATCTACCTCGGCGGCCTCACCGGCGGAGCGCGCAGGGGGCCGTCGCGGCATCTCGCGAGCCGCCTGGCGGTGGAGGAGATCCTGCTGGCGGGCGTGGCCGACTCGCTCGCGCTGCGCGCGTCGATAGTCATCGGTGCGCGCTCGCGCTCGTTTCGGCTGCTGGTGCACCTTGTGGAGCGGATGCCGGTCCTCACGCTGCCCGCCTGGCAGAGGTTCCGCACGCAGCCGATCGACGCACGCGACGTGACCGAGATGCTCGCCCGCGCGGCGGACGTCCGGAGCCCGGCGCGCTCGCTGGACATCGCGGGACCCGACGTCCTCACCTACGGTGAGATGCTCGCCGTGATCGCCGACGAGATGCTCGTGGGACGCCCGACGGTGAGGCTCGGCGTTAACCTCACCGGCGTGACCGCGCGCGTCGCCGCCGCCATCGCCGGCGAGGACCCGGAACTCGTCCTGCCGCTGATGGAGGGACTCCAGGGAGATCTCCTGCCCGCGGACGAGCACGCCGAGCGTCTGCTCGGCGTGAAAGCCCACAGCTTCCGCTCCGCGGTGCAGCACGCCCTCGGCGAATGGGAGAGCTCCGAACCCCTCGCCGCGCGATGAGCGTAGTAGTGGCGTCGATCCACATCCAGGCGCCTGCCTCGCGGGTGTGGGATCTGGTGATGGACCCCGCGAGGCTCGGCGACTGGGTGAGCATTCACCGCAAGCTCATACGCGCCGACGACGGGCGGGTGCAGGCCGGCTACCGGATGGACCAACAGATTCATATTCGCGGCGTAAGCGTCGATGTGCACTGGACGCTGGTCAAGTGCGAGCCCGCGCAGCTGGCAGTGTGGGAGGGACGAGGCCCTGCACGCTCACGTGCAAGGACGGAATATGTGCTCCGCGAGGACGGAGACGGAACGCAGTTTGACTACCGCAACGAGTTTCACGCGCCGCTCGGCCCGATCGGCGCCGTCGTCAGCCGCGCCCTCGTCGGAGGCATCCCCGAGCGCGAGGCGACACGAACGCTGCAAAAGCTCGCGGACCTGATGCAGCAAGACAACTGACACTGTTGGTGTTAGGGTGAAGTTTCCCGCGATGTGACCTCGCATCACATCACCACTAGTGAATAGGAATCAGACCGTGACCGACTTCCTCGATGAGAAGCGAAAAGAGATCAGTGACCGCCTCAAAGAGCTCAAGCCGCTCGTTGACGAGTACGCGCGACTCGAGGCCGCCGCGTCGGCTCTCGCCGGCGTAGGACCCTCGGCGCCCGCAGCCGCCACAGCAACCACCAGCACCCGCCGCAAAGGCCCGGGGCGCCCACGTGGTTCGGGGAAAAAAACGGCCACCAAAGCAAAAGCTCCGAAAACGGCGAAAGCGGCTAAACCCGCGAAAGCGCGCAAAGCGCGCAGCGGGCGCGCGGGGCGGCGCAAAGGCAGCGGGACGCGCGCAGCCGAGGCGCTCGCGTTCGTCCAGGGTCAGCCCGGGATCACGATCCCCGAGCTCGCCGCGAAGATGGGCATCAAGCAGAACTACCTCTACCGCGTCCTGCCGGGACTCGAGCAGGAGAACAAGGTTGAGAAGCAGGGCAGGGGCTGGTACCCGAAGGGGTGAGGCCACACCTGCCCCGGTGGCGGGTTGCTGTCACACAAAAGAGGGGGGCCATGCGGCCCCCCTCTTTTGTTGCATGAGCGCCGCGCGCGGCGCGGATCCTAGATCAGGCCCTGCTCGGCGACGGTGTCGCGCTCGCCGACGAGCTCGGCGACCGAGGCGTCGATGCGCCCGCGTGAGAACTCGTCGAGCTCGAGGCCCTGCACGATCTTGTACTCACCGCCGGAACAGGTGCACGGGAAGCCGCTGATGAGACCCTCCGGAACGCCGTAGGAGCCGTCCGAGGCGACACCCATCGAGACCCAGCGGCCGTCGGTGCCGTTCACCCAGTCGTGCACGTGGTCGATTGCCGCGTTCGCAGCGGACGCCGCTGAGGACGCGCCGCGCGCCTCGATGATCGCCGCACCCCGTTTGCCGACGTTCGGCAGGAAGTCGTTCTCGATCCAGGCCTGATCGTCGACCACTCCGGCGGCGATCCTGCCACCGACCTCTGCGTGGAACAGGTCGGGGTACATCGTCGGCGAGTGGTTGCCCCACACACCCATCTGGGAGATGTCGGTGACCGGGACGTCGAGCTTGTTCGCGAGCTGCGCCACCGCGCGGTTGTGGTCCAGTCGCAACATCGCGGTGAACCTCTCGCGCGGGATGTCGGGTGCGTTGTTCATCGCGATCAGGCAGTTGGTGTTCGCCGGGTTTCCGACGACGAGCACCTTGACGTCGGGGGCCGCGACCGAGTTCAGCGCCTTGCCCTGAACCGTGAAGATCTCACCGTTGGCGCTCAGCAGCTCTGCGCGCTCCATGCCCTTCGTGCGCGGGCGCGATCCGACGAGCAGCGCGACGTTCGTCCCGTCGAACGCGTCCGCGGGGTGGTCGTGCAGGTCGATGCCCTTCAGCAGCGGGAACGCACAGTCGACGAGCTCCATCGCTACACCCTCGAGGGCACCCATCGCCTGCGGGATCTCGAGCAGTCGCAGGTCGACCGGCTGGTCGGGGCCGAGGAGCTGGCCGCTGGCGATCCTAAAGACGATGCTGTATCCGATCTGACCGGCGGCGCCGGTGACGGTAACTCGTACTGGGTTGCTCACAGATTCATCTCCTGGTGGGGAACTTGATTGGGTTGTGTGACTGGCACGTCGCGCTCAGGCGCTCGCGCTCTGCATGTGCTCGTCGATCGAGGCGAGGAACTCCTGTGTCGTCTGCCACGGCTGATCGGGTCCGATCAGCAGGGCGAGGTCCTTTGTCATCTTGCCGCTTTCGACCGTCTGCACACAGACGTCCTCGAGTCTTTTCGCGAACTCGCAGACCTCGGGTGTGCCGTCCATCCGCCCGCGTGCGTCAAGCCCGCGGGTCCACGCGAAGATCGAAGCGATCGGGTTGGTGGAGGTCGGCTCTCCGCGCTGGTGCATCCGGTAGTGGCGTGTGACGGTTCCGTGCGCCGCCTCGGCCTCGACGGTCTTGCCGTCGGCCGTCATCAGGACGCTCGTCATCAGCCCGAGTGAGCCGTAGCCCTGGGCGACTGTGTCGGACTGCACGTCTCCGTCGTAGTTCTTGCACGCCCACACATAGCCGCCTTCCCACTTCAGCGCAGAGGCGACCATGTCGTCGATCAGGCGGTGTTCGTAGGTGATGCCGGCGGCGGTGAACTGGTCCTTGAACTCGTCCTCGTACACCTCGGCGAATATGTCCTTGAAGCGGCCGTCGTAGCGCTTGAGGATCGTGTTCTTCGTCGACAGGTACACGGGGTACCCCCGTTCGAGGCCGTAGCGCAGCGAGGCGCGCGCGAAGTCCCGGATCGAATCGTCGAGGTTGTACATCGCCATCGCGATTCCCGCGCTGGGGAAGTCGTACACGTCGAGCTCGATCGGCTCCCCCGCGTCCGTCGGGGTGTAGGTGAGCGTCAGCTTGCCGGGACCGGGCACCACCATGTCGGTTGCGCGGTACTGGTCACCGAACGCGTGACGGCCGATGACTATCGGCTTGGTCCAGCCGGGCACCAGGCGCGGGACATTCTGGATCACTATCGGCTCGCGGAAGATGACGCCGCCCAGGATGTTCCTGATCGTCCCGTTGGGGGAGCGATACATCTCCTTCAGGCCGAACTCCTCAAGGCGCGCCTCGTCGGGGGTGATGGTCGCGCACTTGACGCCGACGCCGTAGCGCTTGATGGCCTCGGCGGATTCCACCGTGATCCGGTCGTCGGTCGCGTCGCGGCTCTCGATACCCAGGTCGTAGTACTTCAGGTCGACGTCCAGGTAGGGAAGGATCAGCTGATCCTTGATGAACGCCCAGATGATTCGGGTCATCTCGTCGCCATCCAACTCGACGACGGGGTTCTGCACCTTGATCTTTGCCATTGGTCGGGGAATCCTCTCGGTCTGGCGCGCGCCGGAGCGGGTCGGGGGGCGCGCAGCCTTATGACGGTCGCGGCTGTCGGGCGAGGGCAGCTCACCGGCGATGCTATCGCGGGCGCATCGGCCGGGCGGCCCGCTCTCCGGCGGCGGGGATGACATCGGCGGCGAACTCTGATTGACTTCAGGGCGATGGCGGCGGTTGCATCAGAGCAGGGAAACCGAGGCGCGGCGTTCCGGACGCACACCGTGTTCAACCAGCCTCCCCCGCTCGAGGGTGTGGATGTCTTTTCCACCAACACGCCGCTGGTCGAGGCCGTCGAGCGTGAGGGCGCGGCATGGGTTGCGCCGCGCGCAGCCGAGCTCGGCGTGTATGTCGGAGGCGTCCCGCAACAGGAGTGGGGCAGGCTCGCGAACGAGAACAAGCCGGTGCTCCACACCTACGACCGTTACGGCAACCGCATCGACGAGGTCGAGTACCACCCGGCGTGGCACAGCCTGATGGCGATGGGAGTCGAAAACGAGCTTCACTCGCTCCCGTGGACCAGCAGCGACCCCGCCGCTCACACGGCCCGCGGCGCGCTCTACATGACTGCCATGCAGGCCGAGGCGGGGTACGCGTGCCCGATCACGATGACGTTCGCGGTAGTGCCCGCGATCAGGGCGCAGCCCGACGTCGCAGCCGTGTGGGAGCCGCTGGTGACAGCGACCAGCTATGACCCGAGACTGATCAACGCGGCCGAGAAGGGCTCGGCGATCGCCGGTATGGCGATGACCGAGAAGCAGGGCGGCTCAGATGTTCGCGCGAACACGACGGTCGCCCGCGCGCTCGGCGACGGCGGACCCGGCGGGGAGTACGAGATCACGGGGCACAAGTGGTTCTGCTCAGCACCGATGTCCGACGTGTTCCTGGTCCTCGCGCAGGCCGAGGAGGGGCTCTCTTGTTTCGTGCTGCCGCGGATCCTGCCCGACGGGTCACGAAACGAGATGCACATCCAGCGCCTGAAGGACAAGCTCGGCAACCAGTCCAACGCGTCCTCGGAGATCGAGTTCACCGGTGCATGGGCGCAGATGGTCGGCGAGCCCGGCAAGGGTGTGCGCACGATCATCGAGATGGTCGGACACACCCGTCTTGACTGTGTGTTCGGAGCCGCCGCGGGAATGCGGGTCGCAGTGGTTAACGCGACGCACCACACGGCTCATCGCAGCGCGTTCGGAAAGACGCTGATCGACCAGCCGCTGATGCAGAACGTGCTCGCGGACCTCTGCCTCGAGTCCGAGGCGACCACCGTCCTGGCGATGCGGCTCGCCCGCGCCTACGACGAAGCCCACGCGGACGCGGAGGCGGGTGAGCACGACAGCGACGCACAGCTCTTCAAGCGGCTCGCCACAGCGGTCGGCAAGTACTGGACGTGCAAGCGCGTGCCGAACCACGCGTTCGAGGCGATGGAGTGCCTCGGCGGCGTCGGCTACGTCGAGGAGTCAGGGATGCCGCGCCTGTACCGCGAGGCCCCCGTGTCCTCCATCTGGGAGGGATCGGGCAACGTCATGAGCCTCGACGTGCTCCGGGCGCTGTCCCGCACACCCCGCTCGCTCGAGGTCTTCATGGATGAGGTCGAGCAGGCATCCGGCGCCGACCCGCGGCTGGATGAGCGTGTGCGCGAGCTCAAGAACCAGCTCAAGGACTCCGCGACACTCGAGACGCGCGCGCGGCGCGTCGTCGAAAGCATGGCCCTGTGTCTTCAGGGCTCGCTGCTGGTGCGCTACGGCCCGCCCGCGGTCTCCGACGCGTTCTGCGCCGCGCGCCTGGCGAGCGACTCGGGCCTGGAGTACGGCACGCTCCCGGCCGGCACCGACTTCGAGACGATCATCGCCCGCGGGCGTCCGCTCACATAGCGGCCGCCCGCTCACGTACGCTCGCCTAGTTACCGTTCAGGTCCGTGACCCGCACGCCGCGGGCCTAACATTGAAGTGATGCCCACGCGCTCGAAACTGCAGCTGGCCCGTATCTTCGGGATTCCCGTCAGCGTCAGCGTGAGCTGGTTCGTGGTGCTGTTCTTCCTCATCTACTACCTGTCGGAATACTTCCACTCGGTCCTCGGCGGGTCACAGAGCACCGCCACCGCGATCGCGGTGGCAGGCGCCCTCGGATACTTCGCCTCGCTTGTCATGCATGAGCTCGGACATGCGCTCGCGGCGCGCAGGCTCGGTATCCCGATCGCGGGGATCGACCTGTGGTTCTTCGGCGGGCTCTCGCAGATGCGCCGCGAGCCGCAGTCGGCCGGGGAGGAACTGAAGGTCGCCGCGGCGGGACCCGCCGTGACCTTCGTGCTGCTGTGCATCTGCGTTGGCGTGGCGCTCGCGATCCCCAACTCCAGCCACCTCAGCGCGCTTGGCATGACCACCGAATCCAATGCCGTAGGCACACCGATGCTCGCGCTCGTCGGCTGGCTCGCGTTCATCAACGCCATGCTCTTCGTCTTCAACATCGTCCCCGCCTTCCCGCTCGACGGGGGCCGCATCGCGCGCGCCGTGATCTGGTGGCGGACCGGTGACCGCAACCGCGCGACCGTCGCGACGGGCCGCTCCGGCCAGGGGTTCGGGATCATCCTCGGCCTCGTCGGGCTGTGGGCCTTCACCGCCAACAACATGCTGCTCGGCCTGATGACGGTCGGCCTGGCCTTCATCCTCTACCAGGCGGCCGGCGCGGCCGTGATCCAGGGCGCGCTCGGCCAGCGAATCCAGAACGTCACGGTCGGCGACATCATGGACCGCCAGCCCGTGACGATCCTCTCGGACTCCAAGCTGATCGACGCGCACGAGCAGTTCTTCCTGCGCTACCGCTGGCCCTGGTTCGCGGTGGTGGACCCCACCCACCACCTTCTGGGGATCGTCAGGCAGGGACGCCTGGAGAGCGAGATCGCCGCCGGGCGACCCGCGCTCGAGGTGGCAGACATCCTCGACGACGACGCACCCGTCCGGATCGGCCCGCAGGCACCGCTGGAATCGCTGCTCGGCTCCGAGGGCCTCGGCCGCATGGGGGCGATGGTGGCCGTCGACAGCGACGGCGTGCTGCAGGGCGTCGTCACGCTCGCCGAGGTCCGGCGGGCGCTGCGCCCCGCCACCTGATCGCCCCGCGGACCCGCGCGCCGCAGGCGCAATCGAAGGTTCGGAATTCTGCTTACGGACACGGCCGCAGGCTCGCTGCGCGCGGCGTGCGGGGCCGGCAGAGGAAGGGTCGCCGGGAGCCTCAGAGTAATAGAGTTCGGCGCGACCCCCGCCCCTCAACGAGACCCCACGGAGCCATGCCAGCACACGACGTATTGATCATCGGGGCCGGCCTCGCCGGCCAGCGCGCGGCGCTCGCCGCCGCAGAGAAGGGTGCGAGCGTGGCGATCATGAGCAAGGTCCACCCGGTGCGTTCGCACTCGGTCGCCGCCGCCGGCGGGATCAACGCAGCGATCAGCGTCGACGACGACTGGCACTCGCACGCGTACGACACCGTCAAGGGCTCGGACTTCCTCGGCGACCAGGACGCGATCGAGGTCATGTGCTCGGAGGCGCCGGCCGAGGTGATGCACCTCGAGCACATCGGCGTCACCTTCCACCGCAACGACAAGGGCGAGATGGACCTGCGCGCGTTCGGCGGCGCCTCGATGAAGCGCACCGCCTACGTCGCCGACATCACCGGCCAGGCGCTCCTGCACGTGCTCTACGAGCAGCTGATGAAGCACCACGAGACCGTCGAGCGCTACGAGGAGTGGTTCACGACCTCCCTCATCACCGACGAGTCCGGCCGGTGCACCGGCGTGATCGCACGCGACATCCGCAGCGGCCGGATGGAGGTGTTCACCGCCAAGAACGTCATCCTCGCCTGCGGCGGCGCGGGCCAGGCGTACAAACCGACGACGAACGGCCTGATCGTCACAGGCGACGGGATCTCGCTCGCCTACCGCATCGGCGCGCCGCTGATGGACATGGAGATGGTCCAGTACCACCCGACCTGCCTCGTCGAGACGGGCATGCTCATCACCGAGGGCGCCCGCGGCGAGGGCGCGCACCTGCTGAACGCCAACGGCGAACGCTTCATGGAGAAATCCGCTCCGAACAAGATGGAGCTCGCCTCGCGCGACGTCGTCTCCCGCGCGGAGCAGATCGAGATCAACGAGGGCCGCGGCGTCGGCCCGGACGGCGCGGGCATCTACCTCGACGTGACCGTCGTCCCGCGCAAGCGCACACTCGAGGCGCTGCGCGAGATCGTCAACCTCGGCCGCGACTTCGCGGGCGTCGACATCACCCGCGAACCGATCATGATCCGCCCCGGACAGCACTACATCATGGGCGGCGTGAAGACCGACATCGACGGCTGCACACCCATCGAGGGTCTCTACGCGGCAGGCGAGGTCGCGTGTGTCTCGGTGCACGGAGGCAACCGGCTCGGCGCCAACTCGCTGCTCGACACGCTGATCTTCGGACGCAGGGCCGGCGAACACGCCGCGAACCGCGCCGCGACGATGGGGATGCCGAGCTCCGGCAACGGCGAGCAGCTGCGCGAGGACGCGGGGCGCATCGACTCGATCATCGCGCGCCCACGCGACGGCAGGCGCGTCTCGGAGATCAAGAACGAGCTCGGCGAACTGATGAACAAATACGCCGCCGTGTTCCGCGACGAGGAGGGCCTGAACACCGCCCTGGAGACGATCGGCCGCCTGCGCGAGGAGACCGGCAGCGCATGGATCGACGACCACGGCACCGTCTTCAACCAGGACGTGCTCGGCGCGATCGAGCTCGAGTTCATGATCGACTGCGCGGAAACCACCGTGATCGCCGCGATCGAGCGCAAGGAGTCCCGTGGAGCGCAGTACCGCACCGACTACCCCGAGCGCAACGACGAGGAGTGGCTGAAGCACATCGACATCACCCTGGTCGACGACAAGCCCGAGGTGAGCTACTCGCCGGTGACGTTCACGCAGTGGCAGCCCGAGGTCAGGAAATACTGATGAGCAGCACCACCATCCGCCCCCTCCCACACGCCAGGAGCGCCCAAGATGGCTGAAACCCACGACCGTCCGCCCGAGCAGTTCACCCTCCGTCTTCGACGCTTCGACCCCGAGTCCGGTGACGCCCCCTACTGGGACGAACACAAAGTCGAGCTCGAGCCGCACCGCTCGGTCCTCGAGGGGATCCTCCAGGCGCGCGAGAAATTCGACGGCTCGATCGGCATCCGCTGCTCCTGCCGTCAGGCGATCTGCGGCTCATGCGGCGTGCGAGTGAACGGTGAGCCCTCACTCGCCTGCCACACGCACCTGGACGCCGCGAAGCTCACCGGCAAGGACGGCGTGATCGAGATCGAGCCGATGGGCAACATGCCCGTCATCAAGGACCTGATCGTCGACATGGACGCCGTGCACTGGAAAAAGATCCAGCGCGTCACCCCCTGGCTGATCGGCAAGGAGCCGGTGCCCGAGCGCGAGTACATCGTCCCGCGCGAGTCGATGGTCGACGTGACCCAGACGATGGCCTGCATCCAGTGCGGCGCATGCGTGTCGGACTGCCTCGCGATGGAGGTCGACCCCGGCTTCGTCGGCCCCGCCGCCCTCGCGAAGACATACCGTTTCGTGGGCGACCCCCGCGACGACCAGCACTTCGAGCGGCTGAACGACCTCGCACAGGACCCGCAGGGGATCTTCGACTGCACCCACTGCTTCAAGTGCGTCCAGGCGTGCCCGAAGGACGTCAACCCGATGGGCCAGATCATGCGCCTGCGCCGTGTCGCCACCGCGGACTTCGACATCGTGGACCGCAACAACGGCGAGCGCCACGAGCATGCCTTCGCGACGCTCGTGAAGGAAAACGGCCTGCTCTGGGAGGCCGAGCTGCTGCCGCGTTCCTACGGCGGCAACTCGAAATTCGGGAAATTCAAGCCCGCCGCCGGCAAGGAGCTCCTCAGCTCGCTCCCGGCGATCCTGAAGGCGGTCATGCGCGGCAAGGTCACGCCGATGGGCGCCCTGAAACCGCACAAGATCCCGTCCGCGGACCTGAAGAGCGTCCAGGCGATCTACGACAAGATCGAGAGCCGCCCCGAGCGCTACGAGCTCAACCTGTACATCAGCGGCGAGGACGAAGACCCGACGCCGGCGGCGGTGGCTGCCGGCGCAGCCGACGGGCAGGACCCCGCGGCGCCGACCAGCCCCGAAGGGAGCACCCCATGAAGGTCGCATACTGGCCCGGCTGCGTAAGCCGCGGCTTCACACCAGAGCTGCACGGATCGATGGCAAAGGTCGCACCGCTGCTCGACATCGAGCTCGTCCAGCTCGACCGCGCGAGCTGCACCGGCGCTGGAGTCATCGCCGAGCACAACCAGGAGCTCGCGGACACGCTGAACGCCCGCACGTTCGCACTCGCCCAGCAGGTCCAGGGCGCGGACATGATGATGAACATCTGCTCGACCTGCCAGGGAGCGCAGAGCGAGTGCCAGGAGCGCCTTGACTCGAACGCCGAGTACCGCGACCACGTGAACAGCACGCTCGCCGCCGAGGGCCTGACATACGAGAAGGGCCTGACGAACAAGAACTTCCTGTGGATGCTCGTGGAGGAGATCGGGCTCGATGAGCTCAGCTCCAAAGTCAAGCGCCCCCTCACCAACCTGAAGGTCGGCCCCTTCTACGGGTGCTACATCGTCCGCCCGCGCGAGCGCCTCGGCATCGACGCCGACCACCCCCGCGACCACTACCTCGACCAGCTCATCGCCGCCCTCGGCGGAACGGTGATCGACTACGCCGGCGCACGCAAGTGCTGCGGCTTCCCGATCATCACCATGAACAAGGAGGCCTCGCTCAAGCAGACCGGGCGCCACCTCGGGGACGCGATGGACGCCGACGCCGACTGCCTGGTGACGCCCTGTCCGCTGTGCCACCTGAACCTGGACCTCCAGCAGCCGCTCGCACAGAAGGTCGTCGGGCGGGACCTGGACATGCCGGTGCTTCACCTCCCGCAGCTCGTAGGCCTGGCCCTGGGCCTTGACCCGAAGGAGCTCGGCCTGAACCGTCACGTGGTGCGCCCCACATCGGTGATCGACTGGAGCACGTCGGTCGTCGCCGCCGCGGCGTAGGCTGCCGGCGGAGCAGGCGCGGCGAGAAAACCTCGCCGCGCCGTCCCGGCGCATCGTTGCGCCGGATCATGTGTTCTGTGGGCACACGCACTGTGAGATAGACCGTCGCCGCCCCGCGGCAGGACAAGGAGAAACGAATGCTCTCATCCATCCGCAGGCACATCACCTACGCGAACGTCGCCGCGACGATGGCGCTCGTGTTCGCGATGGGCGGCAGCGCGATGGCCGCCAGCCACTACCTCATCAACTCCACCAGGCAGATCAGGCCGAGCGTGCTGAGAGCCCTGCGCGGCAGGACAGGACCCGCCGGGCCGACCGGGAGAACCGGCGCAACGGGCAAAACGGGCGCGACCGGCAAGACGGGCGCCACCGGCTACACGGGCAAGACCGGCACGAACGGAACGAACGGGGCGGTCGCAGGCTTCTACACCCAGCAGGGCGGCACGCCGATCTACATCAACGGCGTCGGCGACCCCGCGACGATCGCGACCAAGTCGCTCCCGGCCGGGAACTTCCTCGTCAACGCGACAGTGCAGGTCGACATGACCGCGGCCGCGGCCGGTTTCGGCTCGGTGAGCTGCACGCTCGTCGACGGCTCCGCCACCCAGTCCGAGATGTTCGCCAGCTCCCTCGGGGCGCTGGCAACCGGCTTCGGCGCGTCCGGGTCGATACCGCTGTCGATATCCGTCGGCTCGACCGCCGGTGCGAGCACCGCGACGGTCAACTGCACGACGCTCTCGGAGTCGGCGGCGAGCGTCTCTGTCGACGCCGTGAACGCAGCGATCTCAGCGGTTCAGACGAACACGCTGGGCTGAGCACTAGCATCGCCGACGTGCGCTCGCCGAGATCGGGCGAGCGCATAGGCTCCGGCGGTGCGCATCCTCACCGTCGTGGGCAACAGACCCCAGTTCATCAAGGCCGCAGCCGTCTCCGGGCCGCTGCGCGAGCAGCACGAGGAGATCCTGGTGCACACCGGCCAGCACCACGACGACACCCTCTCCGCCGTGTTCTTCACAGAGCTCGGGATCGCCCGCCCGGACCGCGAGCTCGGGATCAGCGGAGCGAGCAACACGTCCCAGACCTCGCGCATGCTCGCAGCGCTCGAGCCGCTGCTGTCCGAGGTGCAGCCCGACGCGACGCTCGTCTACGGGGACACGAACTCCACCCTCGCCGGGGCCCTCGCCTCGGCCCAGGCCCAGCGTGCCGGTGATCCACATCGAGGCGGGGATGCGCTCGTACGACCGCGAGATGCCGGAGGAGCTGAACCGGGTGCTCACCGATCACATGTCGACACTGCTGCTCTGCTCGTCCGAGGGGCCGCGCAGAACCTGCGCGAGGAGTCCGCGGCCGGCACGATCGAGGTGGTCGGCGACGTGATGGTGGACGTGGCGCGGCGCTGGGGCGCACACGGGGGTGCGGGCGAACAGGCCGCCGCCCGGATCCTCGACATGTTCGGCCTCACCGCCGGCGCCTACTACCTCCTCACCGCGCACCGGGCCGGCAACGTCGATGACCCGGATCGGCTGCGCAGGCTCACCGCGCTCATCACAGGGCTCGGTGCTGCCGTCGTCTTCCCGCTCCATCCGCGAACCCGCGCGCGCCTGCAGGAGCAAGGGCTGCTCGCGGACCTCGCGCGAGCGGAGAGCGTCCATCTCACCGAGCCGCTGGGCTACGTCGAGTTCAGCGCGCTGCTGTGGCAGGCCCGCGCGGTGCTCACCGACTCCGGAGGCGTCCAGAAGGAGGCGTACCTTGCGCAGGTGCCCTGCGTGACCCTTCGTGCCAACACCGAGTGGGTCGAGACGGTCGCCTCCGGCTGGAACACCCTCGTCGACCTCGACGCCGACGCCGCCCGGCGTGCGCTCGCAGCTGCGCCGCCGGCCGAGCACCCTGAGCTCTACGGAGACGGCCACGCCGCCGAGCGCTGCCGTCGCCGCGATAGGAGAGCTGTGAGCGAGGAGCGCACGATCAGGGTCGGCGTGGCGGGCCTCGGCTACTGGGGTCCCGAACCTCGCCCGTAACTTCGCGGCCATCCCCGGATGCGAGCTCGCATGGCTGTGCGACGCATCCGAGGAGGCGACCGCGAAGCTCGCGGCCTCCTTCCCCGGCGCCCGCACGACCCGCGAGATCGGGGACCTGCTGGGCGATGAGAGCCTTGACGCCGTGGTGCTGGCCACGCCCGTACCGACCCATGCCGAGCTCGCGGTGGCGGTCGCTGCAGGCCGGCAAGCATTGCTTCGTGGAGAAGCCGCTCGCGACCACAGCCGCAGACGCCCAGCGCGCAGTTGACGCCGCACGAGGCCGCCGGGGCGGATCCTGATGGTCGGCCACCTGCTCGAGTACCACCCGGCCGTCACCCGCCTGAAGGAGCTGATCGACGCGCAGGAGCTCGGAGACCTCTTCTACATCTACGGCAACCGCCTGAACCTCGGGAAGCTGCGCGCGGACGAGAACGCGCTGTGGAGCCTCGGCGCCCACGACGTCTCCGTCGCGCTGCACCTGATCGGCGAGGAGCCCGTGGAGTGCGTCGCGCAGGGCGCCTCCTACGTGCGCCAGGGAGTCCAGGACGTCGTGTTCTGCTACCTGCGGTTCCCGTCCGGGATCGTCTCCCACCTGCATCTCTCGTGGCTCGACCCTCACAAGGAGCGGCGCATCACCGTCGTCGGCTCGCGCCGGATGGCGACGTTCGACGACATGCTGATCGAGGGCAAGCTGACGATCTACGACAAGGGCTTCGACGAGGACACCCACTCCTGGGGCGAGTACATCGCGCGATCGGGCGACACCTTCTCCCCGCGGATCCCGAACCGGGAGCCGCTGCGGATCGAGTGCGAACACTTCATCGACGCCGTCCGGACAGGCACCCCGCCCCGCTCGGACGGCCAGAGCGGCCTGCGCGTCGTGAGAGTGCTCGAGCAGCTGCAGCACTCGCTGGATGGCTGACGCCCGCAGCGGACCAAAGGCGGCCGACAGGGAAAGACTGCACACCGGTGCAAAAAGCGCACAGCGTTCACGTTGATGTAACAATGCGCCCGGTGGACACGGATGGCCCCATGCGCTCGCTGCGCACAAAGCTGCTTCTTCTCGCGAGCGTGATCGCCGTCCTCATGGCCGTCGGGGTCTCCTCCGCGAGCGCCGCGACGGACATCGAAGGCGTGTGGGCGTTCAACGGCGGCGAGATCGGCATCGGGACCCCGCTGACCGACGGTACGTACGTCGGAACCGTCGTGCAGGCGACCACGTTCGCCGAATGCCCGCACCCCGTCGGGCAGCAGATCTGGACCGGCATCCGCGCGCCAGGCCGACGGCTCCTACTGGGGCCTTCACCAGTGGTACTTCGAAAAGTCCGGCTGCCTTGAAAACCCGACGCGCGGCCCCGCCGCCTTCCGTGTGCTCAAGGCGTCCAATGGCGCCCCCTACCTGAAGGTGTGCCTCAGCGCGCCGGGCACCACCCAGCCGACGATCGCCGCCGACGGGACCGACGCGAACGCCACCTACGGGTGCGTGAACTCGACGCTCAGCGCGACGATCCCGACGCCTGAAACAACGACGGGTACGGGAACGCCGTCGACCGTACCGAGGATCGGCATCGCGAACTTCAAAGAACTCGTCTCGCTCCCGAACAACAGGAAATGCTTCAGCTCGCGCACCTTCCAGATCCACATCCAGGACCCGAGGTACGACGCCTTCAAGACGATCAGCATCACGATCAAGGGCCACAAGCTGAAGGCCGTGCGACGAGGCAACGTCATCGTCGCGACCGTCAGCCTGAAAGGGCTCCCGAAGGGCGCGTTCACGGTCATCATCAGGGCCACCACCTACCTCGGACAGCACCTGTCCGGCAGCCGGATCTACCACACCTGCGCCACCAAAGCCGCACGGCACAACGCCAGCACGAAACTCGGCTGACCCGTTCCGGCGCTCGGGCGGGACGGAAGAATCCCGCGAGCGCAGGAGTTTATCCTTGCCATGGCAATGCTCTGCTCTGCCTACGGGATGCGGCTGGACTCCTCTTTCCCCATCGCCGGCATGCCCGCGACCGGACCGCAGGACACAGGTCTGCCCGTGCTGACGCTCGGACTCGCCGACCCCGCGGAGACGGCGGCGCACTGGAAGCGGTCCGGCGGGCAGGAGCAATGGCGCGGGCGCCTCGGCGACGGCCTTGACCTCGTGATCGAGACAGCCGGCGAGCAGGTCCTCTTCAGCTACGGCGAACGCGCGGCATACCTCCTGCACGAGGAGATGACACACCTTGACTGCGCACCCGTGAGCGAGGGCCTTGACTGGCAGCGAACGCTCATCAGCAAGGTGATCCCCGCGATCAGCGTCATGCGCGGGTACGAGGCGCTGCATGCCGCCGCCGTGGAGTCCCCGCAGGGCGTCGTGGCGGTCATGGCCCCGAGCGGCGCCGGGAAGTCGACGCTCGCCGCGGAGCTAATGAGCCGCGGCTGGCCACTCTTCGCCGACGACGTGCTGGTGCTCGCCGACACGAACGGCTCCGTGCTCGCCCACCCCGGCAGTGCGCACATGAACGTCGCCGAGCCGCTGCCAGCGCCTCTGGAGCACGAGGTGCTCGGCGAGAGCATCGCGATCCTCGCGGGCGAGCGGTGGATGAGCGCGCGCAGCGTGAGCACCGGCCCGCGCCCCGTCCGTACCCTCTGCCTGCTCGAGCGAGCCGACGGCCTGGAGCTCACCGCCGAAATCCTCCCCTCCGGGCCGCTGCTGCTCGCCCCCTACATGCTCGGGCTGTCCACGGACGCCGGTCGCCAGCGCTCGCGCTTCGATGTATACGCTGACCTGATGGAGTCATGCACCCTGGTGCGCCTGACCGCAGCTCCCGAGCACCGGCCGCCAGAGCTCGTCGACCTTCTCGAGCGGGTTCTCGGGGCAACGCCGCACGCGCTGGCGGGTGAGACGCTGTGAACGCGAGGCCGATCGACATCACACACACCGAGGCCCGCCCCAGGGACGCCGTCGCTGTCCCCGCCGCCACCGACGGCGCGCCGCTGATGCTGCGCTCGCTGACCAAGCGCTGGCGCAAGGACCTCCCGCTCGTGCTCGACGACCTGAACCTCACGCTGGAACCCGGGACCGCCACATGGGTCGGGGGTCGCAACGGTGTCGGCAAGACCACCATGCTCCGCGTCGCAGCGGGCCTGATCGAGGCCGACAGCGGCCGCGCCGAGGTGTGGGGCGTCAGCCACCGCGAGAACAGGACGCGCTACCAGCAGCTCGTGTCGTTCCTGCCCGCCGGCGACCGCGGGCTCTACGCGAGGCTGACCGTCCGCAGGCAGCTCGAATTCTGCGCACGGATCAGCATGATCAAGAAGGAGCGATTCCAGCAGACGGTCCAGCACGCGCTAGAGACATTCGACCTGGTCGATCTCGCCGAGCGCCGCGTCGACCGCATGTCGATGGGCCAGCGCCAGCGCCTTCGCATCGCGATGACCTTCCTCCCGGACCCGGAGGTCGTGCTGCTCGACGAGCCGCTCACGAGCCTGGACGCCGAGGGAGGGGAGCTTCTGCAACAGGCGGTCAGCGAGGTGCTCGGCCGCGACGGGGCAATCCTGTGGTGCTCGCCGAGCGGAGAACACGTGGACCTGCACTTCGACGCGAGCTGGATGATCGAAGGCGGAAAGCTGATGCCGGCATGAGCGAGGCACTCACCTCCTGGAACGCCTTCTGGGCGGTCATGCGCCGGGACCTGCACGTCTACCTGTCCTACCGCACGCGCCTCGTCAGCCAGATCATGACGGCGGTGTTCAGCCTCACCCTCTTCTACTACGTCTCGCGTCTTGTCTACGTGAAGGGATTCGGCTCCCACAACGCCTACTTCGGGTTCGTCGTCGTCGGGATCGCATTGCTCAGCGTCATGTACTCATGCTTCTCGATCGCCGAACTCGTGCGCCAGGAGCTGATCGCGGGGACATTCGACCGCCTGCTGCTCTCCCCGTTCGGTGCTGTGAGGGGCGTGATCGCGATGACCCTGTTCCCGATGGGCTACTCGTTCGTGCTCGCCGGCATCACGCTGGGCCTCGGGTGCGCGGTGTTCGGGCTGCAGCTGCACTGGTCGACGGTCCCCTCAGCATCCCGATCATGATGCTGGTGCTGCTCTCGTTCCTCCCCTTCGGAGTGCTGTTCGCCGCGCTCACCGTGGTCATCAAGCAGGGCACCGTCGCGACCACCTGGATCATCGCGCTGCTGTCGATCGTCGGCGGCCTGTACTTCCCCGTCTCGCTGCTGCCCGGCTGGGTGCAGACCGCCTCGAAGGCGCAGCCGTTCACCGCTGGAACGAACATCCTTCGCCACGAGCTCGTGGGGACGCCGCTGACCGGGTCGACCGCCTCCGCGCTGCTGAAGCTCGCGGCGTTCGCTGCGGTCCTGCTGCCGGCATCGATCATCCTGCTCTCCAGCGCGATCCGGCTCGGCCAGCGGCGCGGGACGATCATCGAGTACTGACATGAGCCCCCTCACGGACCCCAACAACACCGATCTTCTGCTCGCCGCGAAGGTGATAGTGCCCCAGAACGTGGTCTACCGCAGCTTCCCGACCGAGACCGTCGTGCTGAACCTCAACACCGGCAAATACCACGGGCTGAACGCGACCGCGGGACGGATGCTCGACACCCTCAAGGCATCGGGCAGCGTCCGCGAAGCGGCCGCAGCCCTCGCCGATACCTACGGGCAGCCGCAGGACGTGATCGAGCAGGATCTCTGCCAGCTGTGCAGGTCGCTGCTCGAGAGAGGGCTCATCGAGACGGATGGCAGTCCAGCGCCCTGAGCGCCGAGCGGTGGAACCCCCGGAGACCACCGGCTCCCAGGGCGGGCGCCTGAGCCGCCCCGAGCGGGTACGCCTCGCGGCCGAGATCCTCGCGGCCTACGCCCAGGCCAAGTGGACACTCCGCAGCTCGCCGATCGCGGACGTCGTCGCGGGCCTGCGCTCCCGCTCCCCCGCGCCGAGACCCGCAAGCCCGCAGACGCTCGAGGAGGCGCGAAGCCTCGGATGGTCCGTCGCCCGCGTCCTCGCCCACGCCCCCGGGGACACCCGCTGCCTCGCGCGCTCGCTGGTGCTCACCCGCCTGCTGGCGAGCCGCGGCATCACCGCGAGGCTCGTGATCGGCGCGCGCCCCGCGCCCGACTTCCTCGCCCACGCCTGGGTCGAGTACGAGGGCGAGCCCGTCCTCGATCCCGGCGACGGCTCATTCGGCCGGCTGGTCGAACTCTAGATCCGATGAGAGCGACGGTCTTCGGGCTGGACGTGCAGTCGGACGCCCTCCCCTCCTACCTCCAAGGCGCAGCGTCACCCGCGACGGGACGCCCGCTCGCCGCCAGCGTCCTGGAAGACGGCTCTCCCAAGCCAGGCTGGCCCGGGGACGCCGACCTCGTCTGCGACGAACACCGGCCCGACGGGAGCGTCTTGTTCCAGATCGAGGCGCACCCGGACGCCGGCTACCTGATCCACGGGCCCGACTACGGCACCCACCGCCTCTCGGGCGACGGGCGCTCGCTGCTGAGCTCCCCGAAGGACTCCCCGACGCCGCATGGCAGCGGCTCCTCATCGCCCAGGTGCTCCCCTTCGCAGCGCTGCTGCAGGGACTCGAGGTGTTCCACGCGAGCGCCGTCGTCATCAACGGGCAGGCGATCGCACTGCTCGGACCGTCCGGGTCCGGCAAGACCTCGCTCGCGCTCGAGCTCTGCTCCCGCAGCGCGAGCTTCCTCGCCGACGACGTGCTCGCGATCGAGGCCCAGGACCAGGTGCTCCTCGCGCACCCCGGCACCCCCGTCGCCGGACTGGACCGCCTTGCACCCCAGAGCGCCGGCGACGTGCTCGCAACGGACGATCGCGAGCGCATGGTCAGGGTCAGCGGCGCGGTCGCGCCGGCTCCCCTCGGCGCGCTGTTCTTCCTGGAGCGGCGACAGGACGGGCCCGCGGACCCCGCGTTCGAGCCGGCCGCCGACGCACGCATGCTCCTCTCCGCGACGTTCAACTATGTGCTCCAGAGCCCGGAGCGCCTGGAGCGGCTGCTGGAGGTCTGCGCCCTCGCAGCCACGCTGCGCGTCGAGCGAATCGTGATCGGGCCCGGCTGCGGCACGGCCCACGTCGCCAAGGGGATCCTGCAGCGGCTGGGCGACGCGACGTGACCCGCTGGCTGGCGGGGACCTTCGACCCGGCCGCGCGAGCCGACCCCACCCGCCTCACGCGGGCGCTTGAGCCACACGCCGCGGCGCTCGCGGAGCAGGGCGCGCTACGCGTGGCATTCACCGGCGCCCCGGCCACCCAGATAGCGCCGCTGTGCCTGCTGGACGGCTTCCTGGACAACGCCTCCGAGCTCTCCCAGGAGCTCGAGACCCCACGGGAGGACGTCGAGGTGCTCCTCGCCGCCGGCTGGCGGCGCTGGGGCAACGGGCTGCTCGGCCGCATGCGCGGCGACTTCGCCCTGGCGATCTGGGACCCGGAGCGCGAACAGGGACTGCTCGCCCGCGACCAGCTGGGCGTCAGGTCGCTGTTCCTGCACGAGCACGCGGGCACCGTCAGCTTCGCCAGCGAGGTGAGCCACCTCCTCGCCCTGCTCCCCCGGCGGCCACCGCCGGACCGCGCGAGCGTCGCCCACTGGATCTCCATGAGCAACCGCCCCGGCTCCGCAACCCTCTATGAGGGCATCCGCAGGCTGGACCCCGGCGGGATGCTGCTCCTCGGCGCCCGCGGTACGCGGGAGGAGAGCTACTGGGCACCCCGCTTCCAGGAGCCCCTCGCCGCGACCGAACCAGCCCTCGCAGAACGGGTCCGCGGCGAGCTCGGGCGCGCTGTGCAGAGACGGCTCTCACCGGACGGGCTCACCGGCATCCTCATGAGCGGAGGCCTTGACTCCAGCGTCGGTCGCCGGCGTGGCGGCGGCCGAGGCACCGGGACGCGTCGCAGCGTTCTCGGGCGTCTTTCCCGATCACCCCGAGGTCGACGAGTCCTCGCTGATCGAAGAGCTCAGAGAGAGCCTGGCGCTCCCCGGCATAGACGCCGAGGTCCGTCCCGGCGGCCTGCTCGCATGCGCCATCGACTACAGCGCCGCCTGGCAGATGCCGCAGCTCGGCTGGGGCGACTTCTGGACGCTGCCGCTGCTGCGCGCAGCAGCGGGACACGGGGTGCGCGTCAGCCTCGGCGGGGACGGCGGCGATGAGATCTTCGGCGCCCGCTCCTACCTGCTCGCCGACCGGCTGCGAGCCGGGCACCCGCTGCAGGCGCTCGAACTCGCGAAGGAGCTTCCAGGAGCCGGCGATCACCCCGCCCGCCGCGAGGTCGCGAGGATCTACCTCCAGCTCGCGGTCACCGGAGCGCTCCCCTACCGCGTGCACACGCTCGCACGCCGGCCCCTGGAAGCCGGACAGGCACCGTCGTGGCTGACGCCCGAGAGCGCGAGGATCCTCAGGGACACGGATGACCCGGTCGCGTGGAAGCGCCTCGACGGCCCCCGATGGTGGGCGCACGTGGCCCACGGCCTGACGAGGGTGGTCCAGGAGACCGGCGTCTTCGAACACCACCGGCGCCTCGCCGCGTCCGCGGGCATCGCCGCGCGCCACCCGCTATTCGACCTCGACCTGCTCGAGCTCGCCCTGCGCCAGCCCCCCACGGCGACCCTCGACCGCTACCGCAACCGGCCCGTGCTCCGGGCAGCCATGCAGGGCCTGCTCCCGGACTCGGTAAGGCTCCGCCCCCAGAAGGCGTGGTTTGACTCGGTGATCGTCGATACGCTCGCCGGCCCCGACGGAAAGGCGATACGGGGTCTGCTGACAGGCCCCGGCACCGAACTGAGGGCATACACCGACATCGGCGCGCTGGAGCACAAGCTCTTCTCGAGCGACCCCGCGAGCCAGGGCAACAGGTTCACGTGGCTCTGGCAGGTCTGGAGGCTGCTGACGGCCGAGGTCTGGCTGCGAGCCCAGTCCGACCCCGAACTTCAGGCTCTCAGCGCCTCCGCCGGGGCCAGCGAGGCCCGCGTGGAGCTCCATCCGGCGGCCTACGGCGAGGGCCCGGATAGTACGTTTTTCCACCTTGACAGGGGCCCTTCGTCCTCTAGTCTGATGCCCAGGTGTGCAAGCCCCGTATAGGCGGGGCGAATTCGACTGATAGGAACGACATTCATGGATAGAGAGACGAACGTCGCTTACGAGGCACCGAAGGTCGTTGACTACGGTGACCTGCAGGAGCTCACGGCAGCCTGTCTCGGCGGCAGCGGCGGCGACGCCGGCTTCCCCGGGCACATCGGTGGCTACACCGCGGGCCCCAGCAACCCGGCAGCGAACTGCAAATCAGCACCGTAGTAGCGGGCGCTCAGGCGCCAGCAGACTTCTAGAGTCGCGGAAGCCGCCCGGTTAGGGGCGGCTTTCTGCGTTTAAGGTCCCGCAAGTTCGCCGGTGGGGCCGCCGTTAGTTGTTCATGGCGAAGTCGGCGACCGCGGTACGTCCCAGAATCAGCGGGACCCGTACGCCGGATCACGTTGCGCTAGTAGCCGAAGGCGAGCTTCGCGACCACCTCGTCGCAGCCCTCAGCGAGGCGAAGTTTGCGTTCGAGGAGTTCGCGAGTGGCGATGAGGTCCTCGCGGAGGCCGGCACGCACTCGCCGGCAGCGGTGCTGCTCGGCACCGATGGCCTCGGAGCCGAGGCCATCAAGCGCATCGAGGAGCTCGTGCAGCTGCAGGCTCCCCTGGTCGTGATCTCTTCCGGTATCCAGGGCCGAGACGTGCGCGCCGTGCTGACGGCTGGTGCGGCGGGCGTCGTCGTCGCGAAGGACGTCGCGGCCACGCTCGAGTCCTGCATCAAGGCGGTCCAAGCCGGGCAGATCTGTGTCCCTCGCGAGCACTATCGCCAGGTCGAGGCACCTGCGCTGTCTGCCCGCGAGAAGCAGATCCTCGCACTCGTCGTCATGGGGTACTCCAACAACCAGATCGCAGACCAGTTGTTCCTCGCGGAAAGCACCGTCAAGAGCCACCTGTCATCGGCGTTTGGCAAGCTCGGTGTGCGCTCACGGAACGAGGCTGTGCATCTGATAGTCGATCCGGAGCGTGGCTTGGGCACGGGGATCCTCGCACTCGGCGGAGCACCGATCGAACTTCAAGCAGCGGAGCATTCGTGATGCCACCGAGCGCAGCTGCCGTGCAAACCAGCAACTCTCTAGACGCTCCTAGAGGCCATCCCAGGCAAATGACCCGTCTAATGGGCACGCCCATGGACGTAGTCACAGAGACAGACGCCGTTGAGAGGATCGTCCGAGCCGCTGAGACCGGGAGCGGCCACTGGACAGTTACCGCCAACCTCGATCATGTTCGGCGATACCACCACAACGCCGTGCAGAGGGCCCTAATCGACGACGCCGACCTTGTCGTCGCCGACGGCATGCCGCTGGTGTGGGCGAGCCGTGTAGCAGGGGAACCACTTCCTGAGCGAGTGTCTGGTTCCAGCATGGTTTGGTCAATCTGCGCGGCTGCGAGAGATCTCGACCAGTCGATATTCCTACTAGGAGGCGATCCTGGCGTCGCGGAGCGCGCGGCCCAAGTGCTTCAGAGAACCTACCCCGGCCTGCGAGTCGCGGGCACCGCATGTCCCTCAGTAGGCTTCGAGGCCAACGAGCAGGAGCTCGCGCGAGTGCGACACGAAATCAGCGACGCGGCCCCTCAAATCGTGTTTGTCGCGTTGGGCTTTCCAAAGCAGGACCTGCTCATTCGAGAGCTGAGACAGTCTCTACCAGGAGCGGCGTTTCTTGGCGTAGGCATCAGCCTCAGTTATGTCACGGGCGACCTGTCGCGCCCTCCAGCGATGCTTTGTCGCCTCGGACTCGAGTGGGCGTACCGCCTCTGGCAGGAACCGACGCGCCGCCTTGCGCGTCGCTACCTGGTCGACGGGATGCCATTTTTTCTGAAATTGATGAACTCAGCCGCTCGCCGCCGCGCTAAGGCGATACGGAACAACTAATTCCACAGTCATACACTGATGGCCCGACCCCTTAGATTCGGTCCGCCTCGTGTGAGAGTCCTTCTGCTCATGGAAAATGGGCGAGAGGAGGACCGATCACGTGAAGCGCAGACGACACACGCCGGAGCAGATCGTCAGGAAGCTCAGAGAGGCCGACAGGATGCTGGGCGAGGGCATCGAGACCCCGGAGGTCTGCAAGGCCCTGGAAGTGTCCGAGGCGACCTATCACCGCTGGCGAGCGCAATACGGCGGGATGAAGGCCGACGACGTGAAGCGCTTGAAGGAGCTCGAGCGAGAGAACTCGCAGCTGAAGCGTCTGGTCGCGGACAAGGAGCTGGAGAACCTGGCGCTCAGGGAGATCTCGAAGGGAAACTGGTGAGCCCGTCGCGTCGACGCTCGGCGGTCCTGATGCTTCAGGACCGGCTGGGTGTCTCGGAGCGCCGGGCGTGCCAGATCGCTGGTCAGCACCGCTCGACCCAGCGCCGCGAGCCTGTCCTCGCAGAGGACGACGCGGCGCTCAGGGCACGTCTTCGCCGGCTCTCGCGCAAGCGACCACGGTGGGGATACCGCCGCGCTCATACCGAGCTGCTCGAGGAGGGCTGGCAGATCAACCGCAAGCGGGTGCAGCGCGTCTGGCGCGAGGAGGGCCTGCGGGTCCCGCAGCGCCGCCGAAAGCGCCAGCGCCTGGGGCACTCCACGGTTCCCGCGGCCCGGCTGCGGGCGGAGCGCCCTGACCATGTGTGGGCGTTTGACTTCCAGTTCGATCAGACCGCCGACGGGCACATCCTGAAGCTGCTGCATGTCGTTGACGAGTTCACCCGCGAGGCTCTGGAGATCAAGTGCGCTCGGAGAATCGACGCAGACGCGACCGTCAAGGTCCTGGAATCGCTGAGCGCCTCCCGCGGGCGAGCACCGGAGTTCGTCCGCTGCGACAACGGCCCTGAGATGACCGCGAACGCCCTGAAGGACTGGTGCCGCTTCGCCGGCACCGGCAGCAGCTACATCGACCCCGGCAGCCCTTGGCAGAACCCCTACGTCGAGTCCTTCGGCTGCCAGGGTTCGTGACGAGCTGCTCGCCGTCGAGCAGTTCTCCTGCCTCGCCGAGGCCAAGGTGCTCATCGAGGACTGGCGGCAGGACTACAACGAGCACCGGCCCCACTCAGCGCTCGGCATGAAAACACCCGCCCGGTTCGCCCGCGCCTGGAGGGCCCAGCACGAGCCGCCCGCCGCCTCGCTGCGATCGCCCTACGGGCTCACTCCGCGAGACGGCGACACCCCTACCCTTCAACCGACACAAACCCACCGACTCTCACAACAGGTGGACCCATGAACGG
>CAVUCP010000015.1:0-64852 GCA_963740075.1 uncultured Solirubrobacteraceae bacterium
GCACCCGTGAAACGCGGACTGAACCTGGGGGGACCACCCTCCAAGGCTAAGTACTCCTTAGTGACCGATAGCGGACTAGTACCGTGAGGGAAAGGTGAAAAGTACCCCGGAAGGGGAGTGAAATAGTACCTGAAACCGCGCGCCTACAAGCGGTGGGAGTCCCTTCGTGGGATGACCGCGTGCTTTTTGCATAACGAGCCGGCGAGTTACTCGTCTGCGGCAAGGTTAAGCGATGAGCGGAGCCGTAGCGAAAGCGAGTCCTAATAGGGCGACAGAGTCGTAGGCGGTATACCCGAAACTGAGCGAGCTACCCATGGGCAGGCTGAAGCGGGGGTAAGACCTCGTGGAGGGCCGAACCGACCTAGGTTGAAAACTGGGCGGATGACCTGTGGGTCGGAGTGAAAGGCTAATCAAGCTCAGTGATATCTGGTTCTCTCCGAAATATATTTAGGTATAGCCTCGGATAAATTGCGTGTTGGCCGTAGAGCACTGTTTGGACTAGGGGCCCTACCAGGTTACCGACTTCAGGCAAACTCCGAAGACCAATCACGTTTACTCCGGGAGTCAGTTGCTGGGGGATAAACTTCAGCGTCGAAAGGGAAACAGCCCAGACCGCCAGCTAAGGTCCCTAAGTACTAGCTAAGTGGGAAACGATGTTCGAGTGCATAGACAACCAGGAGGTTGGCTTAGAGGCAGCCATCCTTGAAAGAGTGCGTAACAGCTCACTGGTCAAGTGTTCGAGCGCGGACAATGTAACGGGGCTCAAGCTAGTCACCGAAGCTGCGGGTGCGTGAGACCTTCGGGTCGATCGCGCGGTAGGAGAGCGTTCCCATGCCAGTAAAGCGGCGGCGTAAGCCAGCCGTGGAGGCATGGGAAGTGAGAATGCCGGCATAAGTAACGAAAGAGGGGTGAGAATCCCCTCCACCGATTGCCTAAGGATTCCTGAGTAAAGTTCGTCTGCTCAGGGTTAGTCGGGACCTAAGGCGAGGCCGAAAGGCGTAGTCGATGGCCAACAGGTTGATATTCCTGTACCACGTCGCTTCCGTTTGACCGATGGGGGGACGAGGAAGGCTAGGGGAACCCAGGCGATGGTAGTCCTGGGGTAAGCATGTAGGGGTGGCCCTTGTAAAATGCGGGGCCGCATAACCTGAGGTGCGATGCCAGCTGGCTTTAAGCCGGCGAGTCCCTAACGCCATACCTCCAAGAAAATCCTCTAGGGAGGAAGCGCGTGCCCGTACCAAAACCGACACAGGTAGGCAAGTAGAGAATACTAAGGTGATCGAGATAACCCTCGTTAAGGAACTCGGCAAAATCGCCCCGTAACTTCGGGATAAGGGGCGCCCCAGTAAGGTGAAACTCTTCGCGAGTGAAGCCTGAGAGGGCCGCAGTGAATAGGCTGAAGCGACTGTTTACCAAAAACACAGGTCTCTGCTAAGTCGAAAGACGACGTATAGGGGCTGACGCCTGCCCGGTGCCGGAAGGTTACGTGGAGTTGTTAGGACTTCGGTTCGAAGCAGCGAAGCTAAGCCCCGGTAAACGGCGGCCGTAACTATAACGGTCCTAAGGTGAATCAAGCTGCCTTAGTAAAACCTGGCTGTATGCTGGAAACTCCGAGTATCCGACGCTACCGTCCAACAGGGCGGTGACAATGTGTCGGTGCGGACAATCAGCAGGGAAGTCGCCCAAAGTGGGTTGACCCCTCAGAGACCACACGCCAGGGCCCAGTTTGGTGGGCAAGATATGGTCCGGCCTGCATGGCGACATGCAGAGGTCGACAGAAATGATCGACCCGCTGAGGCTAGTACGGCTCAGTCGATCCCAGGTGTGCTTCAAAGGAGCCTGGGAAGTAACAGCAAGAGCGAAATTCCTTGTCGGGTAAGTTCCGACCTGCACGAATGGCGTAACGACTTCAGCGCTGTCTCAACGAGGAGCTCGGTGAAATTGCAGTCTCGGTGAAGATGCCGAGTACCCGCGGCTAGACGGAAAGACCCCGTGAACCTTTACTACAACTTGGTATTGGAGTTCGGTGCACTTCGCTCAGGATAGGTGGGAGGCTTTGAAGCGCTGGTTGCGGCCGGCGTGGAGCCAACCTTGAGATACCACCCTTGGTGTATTGGATTTCTAACAGCGCACCGTGAATCCGGGCGCTGGACAGTTCCAGGCGGGTAGTTTGACTGGGGCGGTCGCCTCCCAAAATGTAACGGAGGCGCACAAAGGTTCCCTCATCACGGTTGGAAATCGTGTGTAGAGCGTAAAGGTAGTAAGGGAGCTTGACTGCGAGACTGACAAGTCGAGCAGGTGCGAAAGCAGGTCTTAGTGATCCGGCGGTAGCAAGTGGAAGTGCCGTCGCTCAACGGATAAAAGGTACTCCGGGGATAACAGGCTTATCGGGCCCAAGAGTCCACATCGACGGCCCGGTTTGGCACCTCGATGTCGGCTCGTCGCATCCTGGGGGTGGAGTTGCTCCCAAGGGTTGGGCTGTTCGCCCATTTAAAGCGGTACGCGAGCTGGGTTCAGAACGTCGTGAGACAGTTCGGTCCCTATCTGCCGTGGGCGTTGGAGAGTTGAGAGGATTTGTCCCTAGTACGAGAGGACCGGGATGAACGCACCTCTGGTGTATCTGTTGTCCTGCCAAGGGCATAGCAGGCTAGCTACGTGTGGATCGGATAACCGCTGAAAGCATCTAAGCGGGAAGCCGGCCTCAAGATGAACTCTCCCATCCCCTAGAGGGAGTAAGACCCCTGGTAGACCACCAGGTTGATAGGCCGGATCTGGAAGGACGGTAACGTCTGAAGGAGACCGGTACTAATGGGTCGAGGGCTTGACGGATTTTTTGATACTCGTTGTGGCGCTGTGCAGTTTTGAAGGACCGAGGAGGCGTGGTCTCTCGCCTTTTTCCGGTGGCTTTAGCGAGGGGGAAACACCTCTTCCCATTCCGAACAGAGCAGTTAAGCCTCTCAGCGCCGATGGTACTTGGCCCGCAAGGGCCTGGGAGAGTAGGACGCCGCCGGTTTCTTCATAAGGTCAGCGAGCCGCCACCAGGCGGCTCGCGGCCGTTAAGGCGGGCGGCACTGGGTCGTGGATGGGCTATGCCGCCCGGGAGGCTAGTGCAGCGCGCTGCAGTCGCGCTCAGGGGCGCGGCCTGCCGCGAGACGTCGCTGCGGAGCCGGCCTCTGGGGCCCTCTGGCGACTATGGGGCACAGGCAAGTCATGGGGGCCTGCGGCGGCTGTCCTGGGCGCCCATAACGGGCGCTCGTGCGCAGCGGCGCCCGGTGCGGGTGTGAGGCCGTCACCGGCTCGTCCTGGTCGGCCTCCCAGCCGAACTCATGGTCGTCCTCGAGCAGCAGGAACGAGCGGGTGAGGCGGAGCGCACCGAGCGCTCGCTGGCGCAGTGGCGATGTTCTCTTAGGGGGGAACATGTGTTCGTAAAGCTAGGACCGGTACCGGACGGAAACGGGCGAACGTGCGTGCGCCGAGGTGCCCGTGGGGGAGATTTGGCTCTGTGGAGCCGTTTGCGGGTAGATGTGCTGCAATCCGGCTTGCATCTGGCCCCCGCGAAGGTTTAGAGCGAGGAGCCCTGATCCGTCGAGAGCTGCAGGTTTCACGCAGTTGAGGGCGAACCACTGCGAGAGATGGCTGTTACGCTCTCCAAGCGTGGAACCGACGGGCCTTTCCGGGGCCGCGGGCGGCGCCGACAGCTCATGGAGAAGTTCGTAATCGAAGGCGGCGTCCCGCTTTCCGGCACGATGACACCCGCCGGGAACAAGAACGGGGCTCTACCCATCCTTGCATCCAGCCTCCTCACGGAGGATGAGGTGATCCTGGGCAACGTGCCTCGGATACGCGACGTGGAGGCGATGATCGACATCCTCTCCGCCATCGGCGTCGAGGTGAACTGGCGTGGGCCCAATGAGGTGTCCCTGTGCGCGGCCTCCGTGCACTCCGTCGATATCGCGCCGGAGCTCGCCGAGCTCATCAGGGCTTCGTTCCTCCTGGCCGGCCCGCTCCTGGCACGCTTTCACCGCGCCGTGATGCCGCCGCCGGGCGGCGACGTGATCGGCCGCCGTCGCCTTGACCCCCACCTGGACGCGTTTCGGGCGATGGGCGCGGGTGTCGACTGCGGGCGGAACATCGTTCTCACGGCGCCGCTGGGGCTGCGCTCCACGGATGTGTTCATGGATGAGCCGTCGGTGATGGCCACCGAGAACGCGCTGATGGCGGCCGCTCTCACGCCGGGCACCACGATGATCGGGAACGCCGCGTGCGAGCCCCACGTGCAGGACCTCGCCCGGATGCTCGTGAAGATGGGCGCGGACATCCAGGGCATCGGCTCGAACCTCATCACCGTCAACGGCGCGGATCGTCTGAGCGGATGCGAACACAACATCGCGCCCGACCACATCGAGATCGGCAGCTTCATGGCTCTGGCCGGCGTCACTGGCGGCGAGCTGCGGATCAAGGACACGGTGCCGGGGGACCTGCGCATGATCCGCCTGGTCTTCGAGCGGGTCGGGCTGCACTCTGAACTTGACGGCAACGACCTGCTCGTTCCGGGCGGCCAGCGTCTTGTGGCCCAGGCCGATGTCGGCGAGTACAAGAGCAAGATCCAGGACGGCCCGTGGCCCGCGTTCCCGGCCGATCTGACATCCATCGCGGTCGCGCTCGCGACCCAGGCCGAGGGCTCGATCCTCGTCCATGAGTGGATGTTCGAGAACCGCCTGGTCTTCACCGACAAGCTGATCCTCATGGGCGCCGACATCGTGCTGTGCGACCCGCACCGTGTGATCGTCACCGGGCCGCGCAGGCTCCGGGGCGAGCGCGTGGAGTCGCCAGACATCCGTGCCGGAATGGCGATGCTGCTGGCAGCGCTGTGTGCCGAGGGGCGAAGCGAGATCGGGAACATCCGCCAGATCGACCGTGGCTACGAGCGTATCGACGAGCGCCTCCGGGACCTCGGCGCGCGCATCGAGCGTGTGGCCACGGAGCCCGTACACGCATAATCTCGGGTCGGATGATCCACCCGATACCCAGCGGCACGCGCGACGTGCTCCCAGATGAGACGCGCGAGGTGCGCGCGATCACCGACGCCCTGAGGGGGGTCTTCGAGCGGCACGGCTACGGCGAGGTGTACACGCCGGCGCTCGAGTACGAGTCCGTCCTCGAGCGCGCCGACATGGCCGAAGCGCGCCCCGCCTACCGCGTGTTCGACGAGTCCGGCAACGTGCTCGCGCTTCGCTCCGACATGACGGTGCCGATCGCCCGTGTCGTTGCCACGCGCTACGCGTCCAGTGACCCGCCGCTTCGCTTCTGTTACTTCGCGCACTGCTACCGCGGGGTGCCGCCCCAGCGAGGACAGCCGCGCGAGCTGCTCCAGGCCGGCATCGAGCTGATCGGGTCCCCGGCGCCGCAGGGCACCGTCGAGGCCCTGACCGTGCTGTGCCATGCGCTTGACGCGACGGGCCTGAAGGACTACCGCATAGGTGTCGGCGACGCTTCACTGTTCCCGGCGCTCATGGCGAGCCTCGATGTGCCGCAGGACGCGCGCGCGGCGCTGCTGGAGGCACTGGTACGACGCGACTTCGTCGGCCTCGGGCAGGCACTCGCGGACTCCGGCATCACCGGAGAGGCCGCGGAGCTGCTCGTGGATGTCCCGCAGCGCAGAGGCGGCCCGGAGATCCTCGCGGACACCCCCGCCCCCGCCGAGGACGCTGTCACGGGACTGCGCGGCGTCCATGAGCTCCTCGAACCGGAGGTCGCCGCCCGGGTGATCTTCGACCTCGGCCTTGTGCGGAACATCGGCTACTACACGGGTGCGATCTTCGACGTCTACGACCCCGCCCTCGGCGCCCCCATCGGCGGCGGAGGCCGCTACGACGACCTGCTGGGCCGGTTCGGGCGCCGGCTCCCCGCAGTCGGCTTCGCGCTCGGCGTGGACCGCCTGCACATAGCACTCGCGGGCGAGGAGCGCGGGACCGGCGCGCTGCTCGCGCGCAGCGACCCGGGCGCGGAGCGCGAGGGCGCATGAACAGCCCCACCAACGGCCTGACCATCGCGGTTCCGCGGGGAGCGCTGTTCTCCGGGACCGTCGACCTCCTCGCGGGGCTGGGGCTGAACACGGACGAGCTGCGCTCGAACGACCGCAAGCTGCTGTTCGCCGACATCGGCGTGATCACGATGCGTCCGTCGGACGTCCCGACGTATGTGGAGGCGGGAGCTGCGGACATCGGCATCACCGGCAAGGACGTGCTCCTCGAGCAGGGCGCGGAGGCCCCAGGGGCCCGCGGCCGCGCCGTATACGAGCTCCTCGACCTCGGCTACGGGCGCTGCACGATGGTTCTCGCGAGCAAGGCGGGACCAGACCCGGCGGTCGAGGCCCTGCGCCGGCTCGGTGTGATGCGAGTTGCGACCAAGTACCCGCGGATCGCCGCCAGGCACCTGGAGGAGACGGGCCGGCAGGCCGAGATCGTCGAGGTCAAGGGTTCCGTCGAGCTCGCGCCGCTGACGGGCATCGTCGAGGCGATCGTCGACCTCACGGCGACCGGGACGACCCTGCGCGAGAACAACCTCGTGGTGCGCGAGGAGATCCTCGTCTGCACCGCCAGGCTCGTCGCGAACCCCGTCGCGCACAAGCTGAAGGCTGCGGAGATAGATGACGTCGTGGCACGACTTCGCGCCGCCGGAGCCTGACTTGCAGCTCGAGCGCATCGACGGCGACAGGCTCGCCGCGCTCGGAGGAGCGACGGGCGCCGCCGCCCACCTGCGCTCGCTGACGCCCGCGGGCTCCTCGGTCGCCGACCAGGTGCGGGTGATCATCGACGCTGTCCGCACGGAGGGGGACGAGGCGGTGATGAGGTACACACGCGAGCTCGACACGGCGGGCGCGGAGCCGCGCGAGCTAGTCGTCCCCGCCGAGGAGCTCGACGAAGCGATCAAGATGCTCGGCCTCGAGCTCGTCGCAGGGCTGCAGGTGGCGATCGCGAATGTGGCGCTCGTCGCGGAGGCGGGAGTCGGTCACGACCAGGAGGTCGACCTGCCGCAGGGACACCGGATCACCCTCCGGGAGGTGCCGGTCGGCGGCGGCCGCCGTCTACGTGCCCGCGGGCCGCGCCGCATACCCGAGCTCGGTTGTGATGGGCGTCGTTACCGCGCGTGCCGCCGGCGTCATCGACGTCGTGGTCTGCGCGCCGCCCGGGCCGGACGGCCAGATCGACCCGGTCATCCTCGGCACCTGCAGGCTGTGCGGCGTCGAACGCGTGTACCGCATGGGAGGCGCACAGGCGATCGCGGCCCTCGCCCACGGCACGCAGAGCGTGGACCCGGTCGATGTCATCGTCGGGCCGGGAAACCTTTGGGTCCAGGAGGCCAAGCACCAGCTGTCCAACATCGTCGGCATCGACGGGTTCGCCGGGCCGAGCGATCTGCTGGTTCTCCTCGGCGCAGGCGTCTCGCCGGACGAGGTCCGGATGGCGGCGCTGGACATGCTGGCCCAGGGCGAGCACGGTGCGGGGAGCCTCGTAGCCGCGGCATCCCCGGCGGCGAGCATCTGCGATGCGCTCTCTGAGGAACTGCAGGCGCTCGTTCTCGAACGCCCGAGCGTCGGGGATGCGAGCTTCGCGGTCCTGCAGGTCTCGGGGCCACGCGAGGCGATCGCCCTGGCGAACGCGTTCGCGCCGGAGCACCTGCAGCTGATCGGCGAGGAGATCGAGAGTCTCTCCGCGCGTGTCGGGAGCGCTGGCTGTGTGTTCGTCGGTGCCGACAGCGCAACGGCCTTCGGCGACTACGTGGCGGGCTCCAACCACGTGCTGCCGACAGCCGGCGCCGCACGGTTCGCCTCCACGCTCTCTGCCCGGCATTTCCGGCGCAGGATGGCCGAGGTGAGGATCGGGAGCGCAGCCCCCAAACTCGCGGCCGCTGGAGCACCGATCGCGCGCGCGGAGGGCTTTGAGGTGCACGCGGAGTCGATGGAGGCGCGAGTGCGCGAGAATCCCGACCAATGAGCCGCTCTGCAGAGATACACCGCGTGACGGGCGAGACCGACGTTCGCGTCGCCCTGGCACTCGACGGGTCCGGGGCGGGTGAGCGCAGCACCGGCGTCGGCTTCCTCGACCACATGCTCGACCTCCTCGCACGCCACGGGCACCTCGATCTCGACGTCGCGGTCGCCGGCGACCTTCAGACCGGCGCTCACCACACCGCCGAGGACACCGCGATCGTGCTGGGCCAGGCACTGGACGATGCTCTGGGTGAGCGGCGCGGCATCGCACGCTACGGCTCGGCGACCATCCCCATGGACGAGGCGCGGGCCAGCTGCGCAATCGATATCTCCGGGCGCCCCTACACGCTCTTCCAGGCGGAGCTCCCGCAGGGCGCGACCGGTGGGTTCGAGCATGAGCTCACCGAGGAGTTCTTCCGCGCGTTCGCGAACGCCGCGAAGCTGACGCTGCACCTGCGCGTGGAAACCGGGTCCAACACGCATCACATGATCGAGGCGGCATTCAAGGCGTTCGCGCGGGCGCTGCGCGCCGCCGTCGCGATCGACCCGCACGAGACGGGCGTGCCGAGCACGAAGGGGACACTCACCTGATGGCCGGACCCGACGGCGGGGGTCCGAGCATCGCCGTAGTCGACTATGGGATGGGCAACCGCCGCTCGGTGGAGAAGGCGCTCGAGCACGTCGGTGTCCGTGCAAGCGTCAGCGCCGACGCGTCGAGCCTGCGTGAAGCCAGCGGCCTGATCGTTCCCGGGGTCGGCGCCTTTCCCCGTGCGATGGAGAAACTGCGTGCGCTCGGTCTCGACGAGCTGCTGCGCGAGCGCGTGGAGGCGGGCACACCCGTGCTCGGGATATGCCTCGGGATGCAGCTCGCCTTCGACGGATCGAGCGAGCTCGGCGGCGCCGCAGGGCTCGGGATCGTCCCCGGGCAGGTCCTCGCGCTCGAGCCTGGCGCGCTCAAGCTGCCGCACATCGGCTGGACGGAGATCACCTTCGCCGAGCGCGACTCGAGACTGATCGACGGCCTCCCGCGCCACTGCGCCTTCTACCACGTGCACTCCTACGCGCCGGTGCCCTCCGATGAGCGCGACATCCTCGCGAGCGCCGAGTACGGCGCTCGGTTCGTCAGCGCCGTGGAGCACGGGTCGTTCTTCGGGGTCCAGTTCCACCCCGAGAAGTCATCGGCCGCGGGCCTCAGGCTGCTCTCGAACTTCTCACAGATCTGCACGGCCCGGGCCGCGCTCGCGTGATGGACCTCTATCCCGCGATCGACATCCTCGGCGGCAACGCCGTCCGGCTCGTCAAGGGCGACTTCGACGCCAAGAAGGTCTATGACGAGGACCCGCTGTCCGCCGCCCGCGGCTGGGTGCGGGCGGGTGCCCGCGCTCTGCACGTCGTGGACCTCGACGGGGCGAGGAGCGGAGCGCCCGTGAACCTCTCGCACCTGCACGCGATCTCAAGCGAGCTCGGCGTACCCGTGCAGTACGGGGGCGGCCTTCGGTCGATGCAGGCGGTCGACGACGCGCTCGCGGCGGGAGCCGGCCGTGTGATCCTCGGAACGGCGGCCTTCACCGATCCCGCGCTGCTGCTCAGGGCGCTCGAGTCGCACGGCCCGGAGCGGGTGCTCGTGTCCGTCGACGTGCGCGGCGGGCGCGTCGCGACGGCCGGCTGGACCGAGACGGGGGAGCTCAGCACAGCGGGCGTGCTGAACGGGCTCCATGAGCGCGGCGTGCGCAAACTCGTCTACACGAACGTCGACCGCGACGGCATGCTCGAGGGCCCCGACCTGCACGAAGTGCGCGAGGTCGCCGCCTCCACCGGCGCCGAGGTGATCTACTCCGGCGGTATCGGCGCGCTCGCGGACCTCGAGGGGCTCGCCGCGCTGAACGGCCTGTCCGGCGTGATCGTCGGCAAGGCGCTCTACGAGGGCCGGTTCACGATCGCGCAGGCCCGCGCCGCGCTCGGCGACTGACCGCCCGCCCCGCGGGCACGGTCGATACGGTGGGAGCATGAACTTCAAGCGTGTCATCCCCTGCCTGGACGTAGATGGCGGGCGTGTGGTGAAGGGCGTGCAGTTCGTTGACATACGTGACGCGGGCGACCCCGTGGAGCTCGCGGCGCACTACGACCGCGAGGGCGCGGACGAGGTCGTGTTCCTGGACATCACCGCGACACACGAGAAGCGCGACACGATCGCAAGGCTCGCCCGCAGCACGGCCGACGAGGTCTTCATCCCGTTCACGATCGGCGGCGGCATCCGCTCCGCGGCCGACGCGCAGGCGGTGCTCGATGCCGGTGCAGACAAGGTCTCGGTGAACTCTGCGGCCCTGACCCGCCCGGAGCTCCTGGACGAGCTCGCCGAGCATTTCGGGGCGCAGTGCGTCGTTCTCGCGATCGACGCCAAGTCGCGCGGGGACGCCGGCGAGGGCTGGGAGGCGTACCTGGCAGGCGGCCGCACGCCGACGGGCCGGGACGTCGTGGAGTGGGCTCGCGAGGCGACGGCGCGGGGAGCCGGGGAGATCCTGCTCACGAGCATGGACCGCGACGGGACGAACGACGGCTACGACCTCGAGCTCACCGCCGCGGTCAGCTCGGCGGTGGGCGTCCCGGTGATCGCGTCCGGGGGTGCCGGCGAGCTCGACCATCTCGTGCAGGCACTGCAGGCGGGCGCGGACGCTGTGCTGTGCGCATCGATCTTCCACTACGGCCGTTACACGGTCGGCGAGGCGAAGGCGCATCTCGCGGCCGCGGGCGTGGCGGTCCGCCAGGACTGACGGCAGCGTGCAGGCATCGCCCCACAGGACGCAGCAGCGCGACGGCGCCGACGGGACGCGGGTGCTGACCGGGCTGGCATCTCTCCCAGGCGGCCGCGAGCTGCTCGTGCTCTGCGGGGGCAACGAGCGCAGCGCGCTCGTGGGCGGCGCCGTGCGCGACCTCACGCTCGGCCGCGCACCTCGCGAGATCGATGTCGTCACGGCCGGCGCCGCGGACGAGCTGGCCTCCTCGCTCGCGCAGGCGCTCGGCGATGCGGGCCACCGGCCGCGGATCACGCGGCACGAGCGATTCGGCACCGCCGCCGTCGAATGGGACGGCGGGCGCATCGACATCGCGCGCCGGCGCGCCGAGTCCTACGCGGCACCGGGGGCGCTCCCGGATGTCCGCGAGGGCACCGTCCTCGAGGACCTGCAGCGGCGCGATTTCACCGTCAACGCGATCGCCGTCACCCTGGGCGGGGAGGGCGCAGGGGAGATAGCTGCCGCGGAGCATGCACTCGAGGACCTCGGCGCCGGCCGCCTGCGGGTGCTCCACGAGCGGAGTTTCCTGGATGACCCAACCCGGCTGCTGAGGATGGCGCGCTACTCCGCGCGCCTGGGGTTCGCGCCCGAGCCTGCCACGGCGTCGCTCGCACAGCTGGCGATCGAGCAGGGCGCGCTCCGGAGCGTCTCGAGCGCGCGCATCGGCGCCGAGCTGCGGCTCGCGCTCGGCGAACCCGGCGCGCTCGCGGCCCTGGCAGGAATGAACGACCTCGGTGTGCTCACGGCGGTCGGCCTCGTGCTCGACCGCGAGCGCGCTCGGGCTGCGCTGGATCTGCTTCCGGCCGACGGCAGGTCCGACGTCCTGCTCCTCGCGTGCCTGCTGCCGGATGCGGCGGACACCGCCGCGTCGCAGCAGGTCGCCGAGATGCTGGACGCGATGGAGTTCCCCGCGGGCGACCGTGACACGGCGGCCCGCGCCGCGAGCGGCGCACGGGAGCTCGCGCAGCGGATGGGCGACGCCGCCAGGCCATCGGGGCTGATGGGCGTCGTGCGGACGCGCGCTCCGGAGGAGATAGCGCTGGCGGGAGCGAGCGGCGGCGACGCGGCTCATGCGGCAGCACGCCGGTGGCTGACCTCGCTGCGCGACGTGCGCCTGTCGATCACCGGCGATGACCTGCTCGCGGCCGGGATACCGGGCGGCCCGGAGATCGGCCGGCGCCTTGAGCTCGCGTTGCAGCGCAGGCTGGACGGCGAGATCGCCGCCGGCCGCGAGGCAGAGCTCGCGGCTGCGCTGGAGGGCCGGTAGGTGCACGAGGCATTCCTCGAGGGGGCGATGGGCGCCCGTCTGCCGGGCGGCGGCCGTGTGCTGTTCACGACGCGCCGGCACGGCAACCTGTCCACCGCCGCGGGCGTGGACTGCGAGCACGGCGCTGAGCGCCGCGAGCAGCTCGCGCGGGACCTCGGCCTGCGCAGGCTGTGCGCGAGCAGGCAGGTCCACGGCGCCCATGTGAACACGGTGACGATGCTTGACGCGCAGGGCGCGGCGGCGCTCGACATGGACGCCGACGGACACGTGACGGCGCTGGAGAGGGTGGGGGTCGCCGTGCTCGGGGCTGACTGCATGCTCGTCGCTGTCGGCTGCGAGAGCGCGGTGGGGATGATCCACGCCGGTTGGCGGGGGCTGGCCGCAGGCATCCTCGAGGAGGGTGTCCGCGCGGTCCGCGAGCTCGGCGGTGATGCGCCGCTGGGCGCCGTCATCGGGCCGTGCGCCGGGAGCTGCTGCTACGAGGTGGGACCCGAGGTGCATGAGGCGCTCGGCGAGCCGCCGAGGCGCGGGCCCATCGACCTGCGCGCGATCGCCCGCCGTCGGCTCCTCGGCGCGGGCGCCGGCGACGTCCAGGACGTGGATGCGTGCACGATCTGCGACGAGCGCTTCTTCTCCCACCGCCGCGAACAGTCACAGGCGGGCAGACAGGCGGGGATCGCATGGTTGAGCTGATCACCGGCCTTGACGGCGAGCATGTGCGGGCGAACCTCCAGCGCATCGAAGCCGAGGTCTCAGAGGCGGCGCGCACCCGCGAGCCCGACGGCAGGCCCGCGGTGCGCGTCCTTGCGGCGACGAAGTACGTGGCGCTCGCGGACATGCCGATCCTCGCGCGGGCGGGCGTGACGCTCGTGGGCGAGAACCGCGCACAGGACATGCAGGAGAAGATCGCGGCGCACGGCGACCTGTTCGAGTGGCACTTCATCGGCCAGCTCCAGAGCCGGCGCGTGAAACTGATCGTCCCGCACGTCAGCATGATCCACTCGGTCGCCTCGGAGTCCGCGCTGCGCGAGATCGGCAGGCACATGCAGAGCGCGAAACCGGGGCTGAGGATCCTCGTCGAGGTGAACCTCTCCGGGGAGCGGGGCAAGGCCGGGATCGCCCCAGGGGAGCTGGACGCGTTCATCGCGGGCTCTCCGGTCCCCGTGGCGGGCCTGATGACGATGCCGCCCCTCTCGCAGGACCCCTCCGACAGCCGCCCGTGGTTCGCCGGCCTGCGGAAGCTCGCGGACGAGCGGGGCCTTGAACACCTCTCGATGGGCACATCCCAGGACTATGTCGTCGCCGCCGAAGAGGGCGCCACGATCGTCAGGGTGGGGAGCACCCTCTACAGGTGAAGGCCGCCAGGGGCAGGTCGCGCCCGCCATGTCCTGGAGAGCCAACCAGGGCTTGCGAGAGCCGGATGCACTCCCACCGGGACGACGACCTCACGCCGCAGCCGGCCGAGCGCGACGGTCTCTGCGGCTAGGGCGTGACGAGGTGCTCGAGCTCGAAAACTGTGGAGTCGAAGTCAAGGGACTGGCCAAGCGCATCGAGGGCCGGGTTCAGGCGCTCCTCGGTGTATTTGCGCAGGTACTCCTCCGAGTCCCATACCTGTGCGATCAGCATGCGGCCGTCGACCTCGGTCGCGCCGTGCATGATCAGGCCAAGAGGGTGGACATGATCGAGGTCCATCCTCGCGATCGTCGCGTCGTACGTGGCCCGGTTCATCGGGCTGTTGACGATTCTCAGGGTCGGCATCGCGTTTCCTCCGAGTCATTGTGGTAGCCCTCGATGCGAGCCTACCCCGATGTGTCGGGGGCGTGCAATGCCCTGATCTTCGGCGTGCTCAGACTTGGACGTCGCAGACGCGGGCAGCCGGATTGGGACGCAGAGCGGCGCTCACCGGGCGGGTTTGGCTCTGCAAAGCCGCGGACCGTCAACTTTGTGCCGATCTCTATAATCGGCGTCTGCCGCCGGTCGGCACTCTCACAGAGAGCGACTAGCATCAGCAGGGCAAACGGTTCTCCGGGGCAGGGAAACCGGCCCTCCGGGCGAACCACCCCATAGCGATGGCATTCCGCGACTCCTGGCACAGCGCACTCGTCTACTTCGGCCTAGCCGAGGAGCATCACGACGACTACGAGGAGGAGCCGGTCCCCGAGGCCGAGATCGAGGACCGCTACAGGGAGCGCCCGAACGTCCGGCGCCTGCGCCGCCGCCGCGACGAGTTCGACGACATCTTCGCCGACGACGATGCAGCCGAAGCGGCCCCGAGCTCCGCTGGACGCAGCCGGGGCGGCCGGTCGACGACCGTGCTCAAGCCGGTGGCCCGCACCAACGGCGACGTCCAGGTCCACCTGGTGGTGCCGAAGTCGTTCAACGACGCCCAGCAGATCGCCGACAAGTTCAAGGACTCGATCCCGGTGATCCTGAACCTCCAGGGCTCGGACACCGATCTCTCCAAGCGCCTGATCGACTTCGCCTCCGGTCTGACGTACGCGCTCGACGGCGGGATGCAGCGGATCGCCGACAAGGTGTTCATGCTCACCCCGCGCAACGTCGAGATCTCCGCCGAGGAGCGCGCGCGCCTGATCGAGAAGGGCTTCTTCAATCAGTCCTGAGCTCGCAGCTCCCGCTGCGGCGCTCGTCCGTCGCGGCTAGCCTGAGGCCCCGATGCAGATAGGGCTCATCGGTGCCGGGAACATGGCTCGGGCTCTGGCCCGCGGCTGGGGGCGGCCCGTGCTGTGCGCGGACCCCTATGAGGAGCGCGCCCGCAGCCTCGCGGCGGAGGTCGGAGGGACCGCGCTCGCGAGCAACGCCGCGGTCGCGGACCGCTCGGACCTGGTCGTGCTGTGCCACAAGCCCGCGCAGCTGCGCGCGGTCGCACGGCGAACTCGCAGGCTCCGGCGCAGCTGTCGCTTCGATCCTCGCGGCGACGCCGCTGGCGCGACCTGCAGGCCGCCTACCCCGCCAGGCCCGTCTACCGGTTCATTCCCTCCCTGCCCGTCGAGGTGCGCCAGGGAGCCGTCGTGCAGGCGGCGGGACCCGAGCAGGAACCCGTCATCGACGCGCAGGTGAGCGAGCTGTTCGCGTCGCTCGGCACGCTGGTGGTGCTCGACGACAGCCTGGTGGACGTCGCGATGGGGCTGATGTCATGCGCGCCCGCGTATGTCGCGCTCGTCGCCGAGGCCCAGATCGACGCGGGCGTGCGCAGGGGCATCCCCGCGGCGCAGGGCGCGGAGCTCGTGGTGCAGACGCTCGCGGGCACCGCGGAGCTCCTTCGCCGGCGCGGCAACGACACGATGGCTGTCCGCAGGGAGGTCTCCTCACCGGGAGGGCTGACCGCGCGCGGCGTGGACGCACTCGAGCGCGGAGGTCTGCGGGCGGCGTTCAGCGACGCCCTCGACGCGGTTCTCGAGGAACGCTGATGGTGCTCGCGACCGCGCGCACCGACATCGCCGACTTCCTCTCGACGATCATCTACGTCTACACGCTGCTGCTGATCGCCTACATCGTGATCCAGCTTCTCTTCGCCGCCGGCATCCGCCCGCCCTATTCACGGGTGACGGACAGCGTGATCGGTTTCCTGCGGGACATCTGCGAACCGTTCCTGAAAATCTTCCGTGGCATCATCCCGTCGATCGGTGGGTTCGACTTCAGTCCGATAATCGCCTTCATCTCACTGCAGCTGTTCAACAGCATCGTGGTTCAACGCCTCATCCACGGCTGAGCTTGGCGGTGCAGTGGGAGTGAGGCGAGCGGACTGCACAGGGCGCGGAGCAGCTCGCGCGCGATCGGGCTTGTCGCGCTCACGTGCGTGTGTGTGCTCGCCGCCGACCAGCTGAGCAAGCGCGCGATCGAACATTCGGTGGTAGCGGGCGAAGTGCACAAGGTCCTGCCGGGTGTGGAGTTCATCAACACCCGAAACCAGGGTGTCGCGTTCGGCTTCCTGCCGGGCAGCCAGGGCATCGTCACGGTCCTGATCGGTGTGGCGCTCGTGGTCCTGCTCGCATACTTCGCCCGGCACATAGACCGGCCACTCATCTGGCTTCCCACCGGCATGCTCCTCGGGGGCGCGCTCGGGAACATCCTGGACCGCGTCCGCCACGGATCGGTGACGGACTTCATCAAGCTGCCGCTCGGCTGGCCGCCCTTCAACCTCGCGGACGCGTCGATCACGTTCGGGATCGTGATCCTGTTCCTGCTCGCAGACCATGCGCGCACGCATTCCAGCGCATGAGCGCGCAGGAGCCCTTCACGATCGCCTTCCAGGACGAGCACCTGCTGGTGGTGGACAAGGCGCCGGGCGTGGTGGTGCATCCCGCGGCGGGCCACAGGGAGAACACCCTCAGCCAGCTGCTCGCGCCGCTCACGGGCGGAGGGGACCCGGAGCGGGCGGGCATCGTGCACCGCCTCGACCGTGACACCTCGGGCCTGATGGTCGTCGCCCGCTCACCGGAGGTCCTGCGCCGTCTGCAGGCGGCCCTTGCCGCGAGGGAGATCGAGCGCGAATACATCGCGCTCGTGGAGGGGCGCCCGCCGTCGCGGACCGGGACGATCGAGGCGCCGATCGGACGCGACCCGAGGGTCAGGACCCGCATGGCCGTGGGCGGATCGGGCGCGCGCGAGGCACGGACGCATTTCACGCTGGACAGGGCGCTGCGGGACACCTCGCTGCTCAGGCTGCGGCTGGAGAGCGGGCGAACCCACCAGATCCGCGTTCACCTGCGTGCGATCGGGCACCCGGTGTGCGGCGACCCCGAGTACGGCACGGCGGGCCTGCTGGGCCTGGACCGCCAGTTCCTTCACGCGACCCGGCTCGCGTTCGAGCACCCCGTCACCGGGGAGCGGATCGAGGTCATCTCGCCGCTGCCCGCAGACCTGCAGGCGGCGCTGGCTCGAGCGGAAGGGCTATCCTGAGCTGAAAGCAACCTGAACCTCGACCCGCGCGGTCGCGGACAGCGGCCCTGCCCGGTGGGGAGATCCATCTCCCGCTCCGGGTCCGCTCCGTTCGCGCGGAACTCACAACTCACACATACAAGGGAGTAGCCCGTGGCTGAAGTAGGCATTGCGGAGCTGCTGGAGGCCGGAGTCCACTTCGGCCATCAGACGCGTCGCTGGAACCCGAAGATGCGCCGTTTCATACATGGTGAGCGCGGCGGCATCTACATAATCGACCTGCTCAAGACCCAGGCCCTGCTCGCGCAGGCCCAGGAGTTCGCAGGAGCGCTCGCGCACCGCGGCGGGACAGTCCTGTTCGTCGGGACCAAGAAGCAGGCGCGCGACACGATCAAGGATGTCGCCGAGAGCGCCGGCATGCCGTACGTGAACCACCGCTGGCTCGGCGGGCTGCTCACGAACTTCCAGACGATCAACCAGCGGATCCGGCGTCTGCACGACCTTGAACGCTTCGAGGCCGAGGGACAGCTGGCGCTGCTGCCGACGCGCGAGCGGATGTCCGCCCAGGCAGACCTCGAGAAGCTCAGGGCGAACCTCGGCGGCGTGAAGGACATGCAGCGTGTCCCGGACGCGATGTTCGTCATCGACCTGAAAACCGAGGTGATCGCCGTCAAAGAGGCGCAGCGGCTGCGGATCCCGATCATCGGGCTCGTGGACACCAACTGCGACCCGGACGGCATCGACTTCGTCATCCCAGGCAACGACGACGCGATCCGCTCGTGCGCCCTTGTGACGCAGGCGATCGGCCAGGTCGTCTCCGAGGGCCACACGATCTTCAGGGCCGAGGAGGAGCGGGCACGCAAGGAAGCCGAGGAAAAGGCTCGCGCGGAGGCCGAGGCCAGAGCGCGCCGCGAAGCAGAGGAACAGGAGAAGCGCGAGGCGGAAGAGCAGGCCAAGCGCGAGGCCGAGGAGGCCGCCAAGAAGGCCGCCGAAGAGGCCGCCGCGGCGGCTGCGGCCGCAGGCCGCGCCTGCTCCCACCCCCGAGGCACCGCCGGCTCCGCCGGCAGCGGCCCCGCCGGCTCCGCCGGCTCCGGCCCCCGCTGAGGCGCAGGTGCCCGCCGTCGCCGAGACGGCGCAGGCAGCGGTCCCGCAGCCCGAGCAGCCGGCCGCTCCTGCCGCGCCGCCCACGCCCGAGCCGGCTGTGGCGGCTCAGGCGCCGGCCGCCGCCGAGAGCCCAGCACAGACACCGGCACCGACAAGCGACGAGACGAAAGCGGAGAGCAGCGAGCAATGAGCACAGTGGAGATCTCAGCCAAGGACGTGAAGGCCCTGCGTGAGCGCACCGGCGCGGGGATGATGGACTGCAAGAAGGCCCTCACCGAGACCGAGGGGGACATCGAGAAGGCGATCGAGGTCCTGCGCGTCAAGCAGGGCAAGAAAATCCAGGACCTCGGAGAGCGGGCGGCTACCGAGGGCACCGTGCAGTCGTACGTGCACGCGGGCTCGAAGGTCGGCGTCCTGATCGAGGTGGACTGCAACACCGACTTCGTCGCCAAGAACGAGGACTTCGTCACGTTCGCCCGCGAGGTCGCGATGCAGATCGCCGCCTCGCCCACCGTGAACTGGGTCAGCCGCGAGGACGTGCCGCAGGAGAAGCGCGAGGCGGAGGCCCGCGTCTATGAGCAGGAGGCCGCGGACAAGCCCGAGAACATCCGGGAGAAAATCGTCACCGGCAAGCTCGACTCCTGGTACCAGACGGTGACCCTGCTCGAGCAGGAGATGCACAACCCGAAGTTCGACGGCAAGACGGTGCAGCAGCTGCGGGACGAGCTCACGGCCACAACCGGCGAGAACGTCGTAATCCGCAGGTTCGTGCGCTTTGCCGTAGGCCAGTAGGGCCCGCGGCGGGTATAGGCTCTGCCGCGGTGGCCCCTGCCTTCAAACGCATCCTGCTGAAGCTCTCGGGCGAGGCCCTGATGGGCAGCCTGGACTACGGGACCGACCCCGATCGCGTCGTCGGCGTGGCCCGCCAGGTGGGCGCGATCCGCGCCCAGGGGGTCGAGGTCGCGATCGTCGTCGGCGCAGGCAACATCTACCGCGGCATGAAGGGCGCGGCCGCGGGAATGGACCGTGCGACCGCCGACTACATGGGGATGCTCGCGACGCTGCTGAACGCGCTCCCCCTGCAGGACGCGCTGGAGAAGCTCGGCACCGACACGCGCGTGCAGTCCGCGCTCGCGGTCTCCGAGGTCGCCGAGCCCTACATCCGCAGGCGCGCGATGCGCCACCTGGAGAAGGGCCGCGTCGTGATCTTCGCCGCTGGCACCGGCAACCCGTTCTTCACCACCGACACGGCCGCTGCGCTTCGCGCCGCGGAGATACACGCGGAGATAATCCTGATGGCCAAGAACGGCGTGGAGGGTGTCTTCACCGCCGACCCGGCACTGGACCCGACGGCGGAGTTCATCCCCGAAATCACCCACATGGAGGCGATCGAGCGCCGTCTGCGGGTGATGGACTCGACGGCGCTGGCCCTGTGCATGGAGAACAGCATGCCGATCAACGTCTTCAACATGGACGACGAGACGAGCCTCGCGCGGATAATCTCCGGCATGCGGGTGGGCACGCTCGTATCCACGGCGACAGGAGAGGGCGATGGCAGCTGAGAACGTGATCGACGAACTGCTCGAGGACGCGACCGAGCGCATGAGCAAATCGGTCGAGTCCGCGAAACACGAGTTCTCGACCGTCCGCACGGGCCGCGCGAGCCCGTCCCTGCTCGACAGGGTGCAGGTCGACTACTACGGCGCGATGACCCCTCTGAACCAGCTGTCGACGATCTCGGCGCCCGAGGCGCGGCTGCTCACCGTGCAGCCCTATGACAAGTCCTCGATCAAGGCGATCGAGAAGGCGATCAACGAGTCCGACGTCGGGCTCACGCCCACGAACGACGGCAACATCGTGCGTCTCTCGATCCCGGAGCTCACCGAAGAGCGCCGCCGCGAGCTGGTCAAGGTCCTGAAGAACCTCGCCGAGGAGGGCCGCGTCTCGATCCGCAACGTCAGGCGCGACACGATGCAGCACCTGCGCGAGCTGAAGGCGGACGGGGAGGCGTCCTCCGATGACGAGCATCGCGCCGAGGTCGAGCTCCAGAAGCTCACAGACGTGCGCATCAGCGAGCTCGACGGCCTTCTGAAGGCCAAGGAAGAGGAGATCCTCGCAGTCTGATGTCCGCCGCCGGTGAACGGGCGCCGGCAGCGGCCGAGCAGGCCACCGGCGCGGACCCCGGGAGCACGGCGGCACGCTACATCGCGATCATCACCGACGGGAACGGGCGCTGGGCCCAGGCGCGCGGCCTGCCGGTCAACGAGGGTCACAATGCCGGCGCGGACATCGTCAAGGCGCGGCTGCGGGACAGCGCCGAGCTCGGGATCAGGGAGTTCACGGTCTATTCGTTCTCGACGGAGAACTGGAGCCGCCCCCCCGAGGAGGTCAGCGGGCTCATGAAGATGTTCTCGGTACGGATCGCCAGCGAGACCCCGGAGCTGCACGCGGAAGGGGTCCGGATGCGCTTCATCGGCCGCCGTGAGGGGGTCGGCGACCACCTGAGCGAACAGATGGACTGGGCTGAAGAGCTGACGAGCGCGAACACGCGGATCACGATGTTCGTCGCGTTCAACTACGGCGGCCGGGCCGAGATCATGGATGCCGCGCGGCGCTTCACCGGAGGGGGAGAGCAGGAGTTCAGGGACTGCCTGTATGCACCTGAGATGCACGACCCGGACCTCATCATCCGCACCAGCGGCGAGAGGCGACTGTCCAACTACCTGCTGTGGCAGTCCGCGTACTCGGAGCTGATCTTCCGGGACGAGCTGTGGCCCGATTTCACGCGGGCCGCGCTGGAATCCTCTCTCGCCGAATATGCAGAGCGCCAGAGGCGCTTCGGCGGCCGATGAGCGTCCGTTGATGGCCAGCGGACCGCAGACACCGGGCGGGGCGCGTTCGTCCGCCGCCCGCCGGAGCCGCGAGCGGGACTCCGGGCAGATCACGCGCCGCGTGCCCCGGCGGCGCAGAGAGCCGCGGGAGAGCTCGGATCTCACATCGCGGATCCTCGTGGCGATCCCCGCGATCGCGCTCGCGCTGTTCCTGGTCATCGAGGGCGGCCTGATCTACACGATCGGCGTGTTCGCGCTCGGCGCGATCTGCATGCACGAGCTGTATTCGATGTACTCGCGCGCCCGGCCGGTGCGCCTTGCGGGCCTGATCGCGCTCGCCGGCCTGCTCGCGGCAGCGCTCTACGGAGCCCAGTTCCAGGTGCTGCTAGTCGCGGTGGCGGCGCTGCCGATGCTGTTCGGCCTGACCCTGCTTCAGCCGCGGCCGAGCGTAGGAGCGATCGCGATCACGCTGCTCGGGATCTACTGGATCGGGTTCGCCCTGGCCCATGCCGTCCTTCTGCGCGACCTCCCGCATGGCCAGGGCATCGTCATCGACGTCCTCGTCGGCACCTTCCTCGGGGACACCGGGGCCTACTTCGGGGGCCGCATGTTCGGCGAGCGGCCCCTCGCTCCCGCACATCTCGCCGAACAAGACCGTCGAGGGCCTGCTGATCGGCATGGCGAGCGCGGTCCTCGGGGTGTGGATCGCAGGGCGCTACCAGGACTGGCTTCCCGGCACCCACGCGCTGGTGCTCGGACTCGGCGTGGCGGTGTTCGCGCCAATCGGAGACCTGTTCGAGTCGTTCGTCAAGCGCGAGGCGGGCACGAAGGACTCAGGCGGGGTCTTCGGCGCCCACGGCGGGGCGCTCGACCGTCTCGACGCTGTCCTGTTCGCGGCGGTCGTGAGCTACTACATCTGGGTCGCATACGTGTAATTCGGCTCTGGGCTTAGCGTAGAGGCATCTCGCGCCAGTATTCGCGCCAGTGCCGAGATCGGGGGAGATTCGCGGCCCGCGCAGCAGCTCCACATCGGCAGCATCCGAAGCAGCTCGTAGCCTTTCGGTCGTTCGAGTAGCGACCGCGAGGTCTCGAGCGACCCGCCGCTGATCGCTGATCTGAGACGGCTCAGGACCCGGGTGAATTCGTCGGGTGCGCGAGTGTGATCAACCCGCGCACCGCCGACGGTGCACCCGGTGATCGTGCGAGTGCGTTGGTGCTGGCCGTGCAGAGGCATCTCGAGATCGGCGCGGCTCCGCCGCAGCGGCCCGGCACCGGCTCTGTTTGGGAGGACCACAGGCGGCCGGTGTGCCGCTCACCATGTCCCCGCCACTGAGGGAGTTCTGACCGTGCCACGGATGAACGCGCGCGTCGGCGCCCTGCTGCGGAAACGGTCCGAGGGTCCGCCGGCGTCTCGACCAGACGCTCCGTCGTTGCCGGTCGGCCGTTTCAAGCCGGGAAGTGCTGAGCTTAGTGCTGCGGAACGCGAGGTCGCGAGGCTTCTACGGGCCGAACGGCGGAGACTGGAGCGTGACCCTGATACGAGGGCACCTCGCGAGGGGTCGAGCGACGGGCAGATCATTTGCGGTAGTGGAATGCGCCGCCTCTGACTCTGACACTGCACGCTGCGTGCCGATACTTCCCGCATGACAAAGCGCAAGCCGCTTCGCTATCGCGGATTTACGGCACCGACCCCGGTTGCATCGCTGCGTGATCGGCCGAGGGCGGCGCTAGTGGTCGCGGGTGCCCTCGCGTTGGTCGCGGCGTGGTCTGGGTTCGCATTCGTCGATGCCGTCATCCGTGGGAAGTCGAGGGGTGGGCATGAGGATTCGTGGTTACTTGCGGTTGTCATCCTCGCGCTCATCACGATCGCTGCCGCGCGTGGTGCGCGGCGAGCGTGGACGGGGTGGCGCGCGTCGCGGGATCCGCGTTCCTAGTAGCGTCTCGAGGGGTGGGGCTAGAAGTTCAGCAACCCCATGACGATCATTGCGCAGCCGCCGACGACCACTGCCGCCTGCAGTGCGCGAATGGCTCCTCCGCTCATCTTGTCGTCGAACCTGGCTGAGTCGCCGCCTCGCGCGGCGACTTTCGCGCGGATGCGTCGTCTGCTCGCTCGGAGTTGCACAGGCCACGTGACACATACGACGCCCGCCAGGACGAGAAGCACGTTCACGATCTGATTGTGGCATCCATCGGGACGGGCACCGATTGCATTTCGGAAATGAGGCTGTGGTCGGTGGGATGAGACTCGGCTGCGCCGAGGCGGCGGCTCAAGTTGGGGAATCCGGCGCTCCAATCCAGATCGAGCGGTTCAACCTCACTCTCGAGGTCGTCGACGACTGGGCCGAGCAGGACGGAACGGTCGATCTGGCTGACATGCCGTCGACCGTGGCCGGCGCGCTCGCGGCGATCAATCGGCTCGCGAAACCGGATTGCGCACGATCGTCTTCATCTTCTCGGGTGCTGCACGGCGCGGGTCGCTCAGATAGATCTCATGGTGCTTTCCGGTGAGGGCGTAGCCCTGCTCGGCGATGAAGTCGTGCAGGCACTCGATCGTCGGGCCCTCATCGGCGTACGGGCCGACGTGCAACATCTGGCCGGCGGCGCCCTCGGCGAAACGCTCAAGACGCGCTCTTCCGATCGCTTCCAGCGACCTCTTGCGGTTTGCCGCGGAGCGTGCCTCCTCGAGGATCTCCGGCGTCACGGTCTCGGGCTGCATGATCATCAGCGTCCAGTCCCAAGCGGACCTCTCGGCGTTTGCGAACGTCGACATGTCGCTCACCCAGAAGAGGCCCTCGAGTGGCATCACCACGTAGTCGACGCCGCCGGCTTCGCGCTTGACGGCGAACCTCGCGGCGTAGGCGAGCATGTAGAGCGCCTCGATGCCCTCGCTGAACGCGGGCGCCGTGTTCGGGTCGCCGTGTCCGTCAATCATCAGGAACGCGAGCTCCGGGACGTTGACGATCACCGGGTCGCGCGCGGGCGCATAAAGCGCTCGCAACCTGCGCTTGTAGTCGATCTTGCCGGTGGCCGCCGTCACAGTCGTGGTCGCTCCCGCCCCGCTCTGAGGCTATCCCACGGCCCCCGACTCCCCGCGGACACAACGCCGGGCGCCGGCCTCGACGGGTACCGGCGGCGTGTGCGCGGCGCTGGCATCTTGCGGAATACTCCTGTCATGGCTGAGCAGTCGATGCCCGCAGGCCCCATCGACTCCCCGCGCAGCGCACGGCGGGAATCGATGCGCAGAGCGCGCTCCGGCGGCCGGGTACGGTCCGCGGACCGGCGGGCGGCATGAGCATGAATGCAATTGCGGGCGCGTCAGGGGAGGGCACGGAACGCGCCGGCGAAACCCTTGTCTTCGCAGGACGGGAAGTCGTCGTCCTGCTCGTCGTGGTCGTGGTCTTCGCGTGGCTCGGCTATCAGATGGTGCGCCGCCACTAGCCGCAGGCCGGCACGGCGCACCGGCCACCGGGAGGGAACCGTAGGTGCACCGCACCTTCTGAGCCGGACGCGGGTTTGCTCTAACGGAACCAGTGGCCCCGCGGGAGCGGAGGGACTCTCGGTCTGATGGCGTCACGGTTTCGATGTGCCCGCACATGGCGGTGGAAGAGGTACGGAGGCCTCTCCACCGCCGCCTACACCTCGTGTGCCAGCGGGCGTCGCGCCGTTGCGCACGCACCTCGTTTGGCTGCGCATACCGCGGGTAACCGAAGCGGCAGTGGCCGCGCCGCGCGCCGACGGATCGACGCCGGCGGTGAGCCGACACTGCTGAACCACCAGGAGACGTCATGGCGAACAGGACAGACGAGCTTTCGCGAAGCCTGCGCGGGCGGGGCGTGCGCAGGAAGGTCGCCGACCAGATCGCACGCGCGGTGGAGGGGAAGGGCAAGCCGCGCGCGGCACGCAGGGCGCTCTCGGACCTCACCTCCGCCGTGATGGACGCCAACGACCACCTGCGGCGTGGGCCCGAGAAGCACAGCGCGGCGTCAGAGAACGCTTCACGCTCGCGCGAGCGTCACGAGGAACAGAGAGGTCAGGCCTCCAAGCGTGGAGCGCGCAAGCGCGCAGGCGCTCACTAGCGAAGGAGGGAGAGCCGCGGAGCGCGCGCCGGCTCATTCGTGTTCCGCGGCGGCCTCTTCGGATTGCCCGCAGCGCGCGGACGTGAGGTTTTCCGGGGTCGCGCTGACAATCGTGAAATCGTTGTGCCCGGTCAGCGCGACGAGCATCGTCCCGTGGCATTTGGTGCCTTTCAGGGTGCAGAGGTAGCGGCCGTGCGGCGCGGCCTGGCACACGGTTCCTGACACTTCATAGCTCTGGTCGATCGAGCTGTGCCGTGCCGGTGCTCGAGAGCGTACCTCCGGAGGGGATGAGCGACAGGGCGAAGAGCGCCGCGAGGACCGCGGCGCCGGCGAGCACGTAGGCCCACCGCGGGCCGCGCGGTGGCCAGGCCTGCCACTGCGAGTGCTGTCCGGCCGGTGAGGCGGCGGTATCTGGGGCGCCCATGCGCGGCACGGTAGCGCAGCGCAGAGAGCCTGCATCATTTCGTCCATCGGCGGCCGAAGCTGCTGGACGCCGGGCTCTGCGCGCGGTAGATTCCTGTGGTGCGGTCTGCGCACGGACGCTACCTTTGAGGGAAGGCAAGAGTCATGGATCGATCCCGTGCGCACCGTGCGTCGGAATCTCGTGGGGGGCAACGAATCGCGCGGACTGCCGGCTGGGCGGTGCTGGGGGCTGCCTGCATACTGTTCGCCCTGTCGGTCTGGAGCGACGGTGCGTCCGCTGTGATCGTGCATCTCTCCAGCGGCAGGAGGATCAGCTACCAGCCTGTTCGCAACCCGCTGGCGCAGCGGCTGTCGGGCCGCCTGGCGAAACCGCTCGCGAAAGGCAACCCGGTCACCTACCACGGCGGCCCGGTGATGACCTCCAACACGAACTACACGTTCTACTGGTCGCCCGGTGGCGCGGCCGCGTACCCGGCGGGCTACCAGGAAGGCGTCGACACCTACCTCGAACGTCTCGCGCACGACAGCGGGACCGGCCAGAACGTCGACTCCGTGGCGGCGCAGTACACGAACGCCGCAGGCGAAGCGGCCGCCTACGACTCCCATTTCGCTGGCGCGATCATCGACACCGACCCGTACCCGGCGAACGGATGCACGGCGTCGGCGATCTGCCTGACAGACGAACAGATCCAGGCCGAGCTGACGAGGTACATCACCGCCAACGGGCTTCCGAGCGACCTCTCTCACGAGTACTTCGTGCTGACGCCGCCCGAAGTCGGGTCATGCTTTGAAGCGTCGAGCCTCGAATGCTCGGCGAACACCGAAAGCGCCGCATACTGCGCATACCACGGCTACATCCCCGACGGCTCGGGTGTGATCGTCTACGCCGACGACCCGTATTCGCCTGGTGTAGCGGGCTGCGACAACGGTGAACATCCGAGCGGAAGCATCGCTGAAGGCGAGCTTCAGGCCGGCCTCAGCCATGAGCACAACGAGTCGATCACGGATCCCGAACTCGACGCCTGGTATGGCTCTGAAGGCGAGGAGATAGGGGACAAATGCCGTACGTTCGTGGCGGCGACCGAATTCGGCACGCCGCTCGGCACGGCCCCGGACGGCGCTCCCTACAACCAGGTAGTGGACGGCGGCCTGTACTGGTACCAGCAGGAGTGGAGCAACATTACGTCGAGCTGCGAGCAGCGCCTTGCGCTGCCGGCGCCCACGGTCAGCAAGCTCGCCCCGAAGAAAGGGGTGGCGGCCGGGGGGACGCCGGTGACGATCGACGGCACCGGCTTCACGGGTGCCACCGCCGTCATGTTCGGGCCCAGCCCCGCGAAGAGCTTCAAGGTCAACTCGGCCAAGTCGATCACCGCCACGGCCCCCGCCGGCAGCACGGGTGTGGCGGACGTACGCGTGGTCGACGAAGGCGGCACGAGCCCCGTCAGCGCCGGCGACCGCTTCACCTACGGCTCTCCGACGGTGACAGGTGTGAGCCCTTCCTCCGGTCCCGTCGCCGGCGGTGAACCCGTCAGCGTCAGCGGGTCGGGGTTCGCGCTCGGCTCCGGGACGGTGTTCGACTTCAGCAAGTCCCCTGCGATCGGTGTGGACTGCACCTCCAGCACCCTGTGCACGATGACCACGCCCCCGGCAGCGAAGGCGCGCACGGTTGACGTCAGCGCGACCTCCGATGGCAAGAAGAGCAAAAAGTCCGCGGCCGACCGCTACAGATACAGCTAGTCCGGGCTCCCGCCGGCGTTCGCCCCACACGTATGATCGGCGCGTGAGCGCGCCGCAGGAACCGTCTACATTCCCCGTGTGCGGGGGTGCGTGCTCGTGAGCGCACGCAAGCGCCTGCTGATCCTCGGCTCGACCGGTTCCATAGGTACGCAGGCCCTTGATGTGTGTTCGCGCAGCAGCGAGCTCGAGATCGTCGGCATCTCGGCGGAGAGCTCGTGGGAGGTCCTCATCGGCCAGGCCGACGCTCTCGGGGTGGGCAGGGTCGCGCTGGCGGATCGCGACGCCGCCGCGCGCGCAGCGCAGGCATGGGACGGGGAGGTCCTCGCGGGGGCGGAGGGCCTGGTGCGCCTCGTCGTGGAGTCCGGGGCGGACCTGGTCCTGAACTCGCTCGTGGGCTCCGCGGGCCTCGGGCCGACGGTGGCGACGCTCGGCGAGGGCATAGACCTCGCGCTCGCGAACAAGGAGTCCCTGGTCGTCGGCGGCGAGCTCGTGATGGCGCTCGCGCAGGCCACGGGCGCGCGCATCATCCCCGTCGACTCCGAGCACACCGCGCTTCACCAGCTCATCGCCGGGCAACCGCCGGGGTCGGTGCAGCGGATGACGATCACCGCCAGCGGCGGTCCCTTCCGCGGCGCCACCCGCGCCGAGCTGGCCGGCGTGAGCGTGGCACAGGCGCTCGCCCATCCGACATGGGCGATGGGCGGCAAGATCACGATCGACTCGGCGACCCTCATGAACAAGGGGCTGGAGGTGATGGAGGCCCACCATCTCTTCGCGATGCCCTACGAGCGGATCGACGTCGTCGTTCACCCGCAGTCGCTGATCCACGGGATCGTGCAGCTCGCGGACGGTGCGATGCTCGCTCACCTCGGCCCCCCGGACATGCGGATCGCGATCTCCTATGCGCTGCACGCAGGCGAAAGCGCTCCGCTGCCGATCGAGCCGCTGGACCTCGCGGCGATCGGCCGCCTGACGTTCGAGCCGGTTGACCTGGACGCGTTCGCCTGCCTGCGACTGGCTCTCGCCGCCGCGAGAGCGGGCGGCACCGCTCCGTGCGTCCTGAACGCCGCAAACGAGATCGCCGTGCATGCCTTCTTGCAGGGCCGTCTCGGGTTCCTGCAGATCCCCGAGGTGATCGAGGAGACGCTCAACCTCGCCGGGAGCGGCCCTGTGACGGCCTTCGAGTCCCTCTACGAGGCCGATCGGCTGGCGCGCGAGCTCGCGGGCGAGGCGGTGGACGCGCTCATGTGAGGGGGCGCTGCGCAAGCGCCAACCGGCGGTTCTGGGCTCGGCGCGTGCCAAACTGGGGGCGTGGACTGGATCCTGACAATTCTCGGAATCGTGATGCTCGTGGTGCTTCACGAGCTCGGGCACTTCACGGCCGCGAAGGCCGTCGGCATGCGGGTCGAGCGCTTCTCGGTCTTCTTCCCGCCGAGCATCCTGAAGATAAAAAGGGGGGAGACCGAGTACGCGATCGGCGCGATCCCCGCGGGTGGCTACGTGAAGATCACGGGCATGAACCCTGAGGAGATCGCGGATCTCGATCCCGAGGTCGCAAAGCGCGCGTACTACAACCAGCCGCCGTGGAAGCGGATCGTCGTGATCCTCGCGGGGCCGGGCGTGAACATCTTGATCGCGTTCGTGCTGTTCTGGGGGGTGCTCTCGGCCGGCACGCTCAACGGCGCCGTGCTGCTCTCACGCCTGGACCCGTCGGTGCAGACGGTCAGCGCGACGACGAGCGTCGGCGTGATCGAGGCCGGCCACCCCCCGGCATATGGGGTCCTGCGTCCCGGTGACAAGCTCGTCGCCGTCGACGGCCGCCCCGCGACCGTGGATTCGGCGATGAGCGGCATCTCCTCCCACCGCTGCGCCGGCGCACAGGTCAACGGCTGCCGCGCAGCCACACCGGTCAAGCTGACCGTCAGGCGCGACGGTCGCCTCGTCCACCTCTCGATATACCCGCGGTACAACAAGGAAGCGGGGCGCATGCTCGTCGGCTTCGGCTTCGAAGCCGTGCCGAAGGAATTCGGCCCGCTCTCCGCCGCGACGGGTGCCGCAGGGCGAGATGTGGCATGTGACCACCGGCACGCTCACCGGGTTCGGGCAGGCGCTGACGAGCTCGAAAGTCCGGGGTCAGATCTCGAGCATCGTCGGCATCACGCAGGACGCCCACACCACGGTGCAGGCGGGACCCGGCGACGCCCTCGTGTTCCTCGGCTACATATCGCTGGTGCTGGCGGTCATCAACCTGTTCCCGTTCCTGCCGCTAGACGGGGGCCATGTCCTGTGGGCCGTGGCCGAGAAGGTCCGCGGGAAGCGCATATCGCTGATCGCCATGTATCGGTTCAGTTCCGTCGGGATCGTGCTGATGCTCTTCCTGGTGATCAACGGGATCAGCAACGACATCGGCCGGCTGGCGGGCTGACGCACACCCAGCTCTTCGTGAGCGGCCCGAACCGCTCCGGGAGCGCGTGGCCGAACAGCGACTGCATCTCGGCCCTTCTCAGCAGCGGGATGTCCTCCCAGTCCCGCGCCGCCCCGAGCCGCCAGTAGTACCGGCGCAGGCGCGCCGGCAGCCAGTGGGCGCCCGGCAGGAGCGAGTGGGGCTCGATCGGGAACGAGTACGCGGGGCTCTGCACCAGCCAGCCCCGTCCGACGCGCCGTATCTCAGCGGCGAAGGCGGCGCGCTTGCCGGGCGGCACGTGCTCGATGACGCTCGAGCAGTACACGAGGTCGAACTCGTCGTCGGCGAACGGCAGTCCGGCCGACGCGTCGGCCTGCACGAACGGGCCCGGGTAGGAGGGGACGGGGGCGATGTCCACGCCCGTGATGTCGAGGTCGGGCTCGAGAGCGCGAAGGCCGACCGCACCGCAGCCGACGTCGAGCACGCGTGCCCCGGGGGCCAGCCGTGTCAGCGGGAAGAAACGCCTGTGCCGGGACTCGCGGGCGCGGTTCGCGGCCCTGCCCGCGAGGCGCGGCAACGGGCCGCGCGCGGTGGAGTAGATCTCCGGCATCTAGAATCAGCCTATGGCCTCTCAGCGGCAGATAGATGTGGGCGGCGTCCTGATCGGTGGGGGCGCTCCCGTGGTCGTCCAGACGATGACCAAGACCGAGACCGCGAACCTTCAGGCGACGATGGACCAGATCCGCACCGTAGCCGACGCGGGCGCGGACCTCGTGCGTGTCGCGGTACCGCGGGAGCAGGACGTTCAGGCCCTCGCGGTGATCGTGGAGCAGTCGCCGATCCCGGTGATCGCGGACATCCACTTCAACCACACGCTGGCGCTCAAGGCGATCGAAGCGGGCGCGCACTGTGTCCGCCTGAACCCGGGCAACATCGGTGGCCCGGAGAAGGTCGCCGAGGTGATCGCTCTCGCCAAGCAGCGCGGGACGCCCCTGCGGGTCGGCGTCAACTCCGGCTCGCTGCCGAAGCATCTTCGCGAGCTCGAGTATGAGGACCCTGTGCAGGCGCTCGTCTCCGCCGCACTCGAGACGGTTGAGCTGATGGAGCGCCTTGACTTCACGAACTTCAAGGTGTCGATGAAGTCCACGTCGGTGCCGAACACGATCGCGTCCAACCGCAGGCTCGCGGAGCTGATCCCATATCCGCTGCACCTCGGGGTGACAGAGGCCGGAACGAAGTGGTCTGGGTCCCTGAAGTCCGCCGTCGGGCTCGGCACGCTGCTCGCGGACGGGATCGGCGACACGATCAGGATCTCGCTGTCCACCTTCCATGCCGAGGACGAGGTCAAGGTCGCCTGGGAGATCCTGAAGGCCCTGAAGCTGCGCCAGCGAGGCCCGGACCTGATCGCATGCCCGACGTGCGGGCGCCTGCAGTTCGACATGGACACCGTCGTCGCCGAGGTGGAGCGCCGGCTCGAAGCCTACGAGGACCCGATCGAGGTCTCGGTGCTCGGCTGCGCGGTGAACGGGATCGGCGAGGCACGCCACGCCGACTTCGGGATAACCGGGGCGAAGGACATGGGGATGATCTACTCGAAGGGCGAGCCGCTCAAGAAGGTGCCAACGGGCGAGCTCGTGGACGAGCTGTTCAAGGAGATAGACCGGTACTACGCGGCGGGGAAGACCGTCCTGCGCGACGAGGCCGCAGCAGCGGAGGCACGGCAGTGGCTCGCCGAGAACGAGGACCTCACCGCGATGACTCCCGAGCGGGTCGCCGCGCTGGAAGCGGCCGCCGCGGAGAGCGATGCTGCAGCTGGCGCGGTGCTCGAGTCGATGCTCTCACCGGCCGGAGAGCCGTCCGTGCTGGACGAGGAGCTCTCCCCGGTCGCCGGCAGGCGCTTCAGCCGCCGCTGAGAGCCCCGTGAGGGCCCTCGCGGCGACCTGGCGACGACGGTGATGAAGACGAGGCGGCCTCTGCTAGGAGGCGGCTGCGAAGCGCTCGGCGACGCGGTTCCAGTCGACGACGTTCCACCACGCGTCGATGTAGTCCGGGCGGCGGTTCTGGTACTTCAGGTAGTAGGCGTGCTCCCAGACGTCGACCCCGAGCAGCGGCGTGTGCCCCGCCGAGATCGGGTTGTCCTGGTTGGCTGAGCCGACGACCGCGAGACCCGAGCCGTCGTGGACGAGCCACGACCAGCCGGAGCCGAACTGGTTGACGCCCGCCGCCTTGAGCTTGGCCTGGAAGTCCGAGAAGGAACCGAAGGCCGAGTCGATCGCCCCGGCGAGATCGCCGGAGGGCTCGCCGCCGCCGTCGGGGCTCATGCTCTCCCAGAACAGCGTGTGGTTGTAGTGGCCGCCGCCGTTGTTGCGCACGGCGGTGCGCTTGTCCTCGGGCACCTGGCCGAGGTCGCGCAGGATGTCCTCGATCGAGGCATCGGCGAGTGCTGTGCCCTCGAGCGCGGCGTTGACCTTGTCCACGTAAGCCTGGTGGTGCTTGTCGTGGTGGATCTCCATCGTCTTGGCGTCGATGTGGGGCTCGAGCGCGTCGAATGCGTAGGCGAGCGGCGGTACGGTGAAGGCCATCTGAGCATGCTCCTTGTCGAGGTCCGTGGACGGTCGGAAAAGTACGGCTGTTCTATCAGAGGCGTGGATCTGGCACGAGCACGATCGCATGCCCGGGACCTCGCCCCGTTTCCCGCCCGTTACCCGTGTGACGTCGACGCAACCCGGTCGCGGTCACCCATCGACATCACGGGCACCCGCTCCTATACCCTCGCTGCATGCGAAGCCAGCCAGCGAGCGAGAGGTGCCGATGACCCGCCTGTCCGGATACCTGCTCCCGACGGAGAAGCAGGCTCCCGCAGACGCCGAGGCGACCTCCCACAAGCTGATGGTCAGGGCCGGGCTGGTCCGGCAGATGGGTGCCGGCATGTGGACCTGGCTGCCGGCGGGCTGGCGCGTGCACCAGCGGGTTGTGGGCCTGATCCGCGAGGAGATGGACGCGATCGGCGGACAGGAGATGCTGATGCCGGTGCTCCAGCCCGCCGAGGTGTGGCGCAGGACCGGGCGCCTGGACATCGACGAGCTCTTCAAGCTCACGGACCGCAAGGGCTCGGAACTGGTTCTCGCGATGACACACGAGGAGGCCGTCACGTTCCACATCGCCCAGGTCGTGCGCTCCTACCGCGACCTGCCGCTGATCGTCTACCACTTCCAGGTCAAGGAGCGCGACGAGCCTCGCCCTCGCGCCGGTGTCCTTCGCACCCGCGAGTTCGTGATGAAGGACGCCTACAGCTTCGACCGCGACCAGGCCGGGATGGAGAAGAGCTACGAGCTGCACGTCGGCGCCTACGACAGGATCATGGAGCGCACCGGGCTGCACTTCTACCGCGTCGAGGGGGACGTGGGCATGATGGGCGGCGTCGGCGCGCACGAGTACATGGCGCCGTGTGCCGCGGGCGAGGACGAGGTGGTGCTCGCGGACGGCTACGCGGCGAACCTCGAGGTGGCGCTCGCCAGCCCCGACGTGCAGAAGGTGGGGGACGGCTACGTGCGAAACGGCGAGCCTCTGCGAGTTGAGCCCGCGATCGAGATCGGGAACATCTTCAAGCTGGGGACCCGCTACTCCGAGCCGCTCGGCGCTCGCTACCTGGACGAGAGCGGCGCGGACCTGCCGATCTGGATGGCCTCCTACGGGATCGGGCCGGCCCGGATCGTCGCCGCCGCGGTCGAGCAGTTCGCCGACGAGCACGGCATCTCCTGGCCGCGGGCGCTCGCGCCGTTCGCCGTGCACCTCGTGGCGCTCGGCAAGCCCGGCACCCCTGAGCGGGACGTCGCGGATGTGATGTACGGGCAGCTCCTGGAGGGCGGGGTAGAGGTGCTCTACGACGACCGCGAGATGGGGCCGGGCGAGAAGTTCGCCGACGCTGAGCTGCTGGGCTGCCCGCTGCGGATCACGATCGGGCGGCGATCGCTGGAGTCCGGGGAGGCCGAGGTCCAGATACGGCGCGGGCGGGCGCAGGCACCGGGGATCCCGCTGGGCGGCCAGGCCGACGCGCTGCTGCGCGCGGTGGATGAGCTGTGGCGGACCCTTCCGTAGGGGGCTCGGGCGAGGAGAGCACGCCGGGCCGGGCGATGGCGCAGGGCCATGGGGGGCCGCCGCGCACCCGCGCACCGCTGACCGCGGGGCGTCTTTTCGGCGTCGACCGCTCGGGGCCGGCACCCGAGGCGACGCAGGCCGGCCAGCCGCTGCGGCCGTGGACGATCCCCAACGCGATCGGCTTCGTCCGGCTCGCGCTGATACCCGTGTTCCTGATCGTCGCGCTGAGCAGCAGCGACGGCACGGGCGCACTGACCGCTGGTCTCTTCGCGGTGATCGGCTGGGGCGACTACGCGGACGGGATCGCGGCACGGCTCACGGGGCAGTACAGCCGCCTCGGGGCGTTGATGGACCCCGTGACCGACAGGCTGCTGGTGATCTCCGGCGTCGTCGTGACCTGGCGCTTCTCGCTGCTGCCGCGGTGGGCGCTGGCGGTGCTCGCGGCGAGGGAGCTGCTGATGCTCATCCTCGGGCGCTACGCGCTCGCACACGGCGCCGAGCTGCGCATCAACTGGCCCGGCCGGCTCGCGGTCGCGCCCGTCATGGGCTCGTTCTTCTTCGCGATGGCAGGGCTGCCCACGGTCGGTGAGGTGATGCTCTACGCGGGCCTCGCGCTGGCGCTCGTCGCGAGCGCGATGTACGCCCGCAGCGCCGTCGCGCAGATGCGCCGGGCCGCCGCCCAATAGTCTCAAGCTCAGCTTTACCTTTTGGGCTATACTCGCATCTCTTGCCGGTGTGTCGGGCCAGCCTCGCCGACGTCGCCGGCGCAAGTTTGCGAGAGGAGATGAGCCCACGATGGACGAGACGTTTCCGGATCTTGGCTCGCTGACGGACGTCGAACTGAAAGACGTGATCCGCCAGCTCACCGAGGAGGAGACCGAGATCTCCTACAAGCGGCGCATCCTGCACGGCAAGATCGACATTCTGCGGGCAGAGCTGGTGAACCGTCTGCGCAACAAGCACGAAGGCGGGGAAGTGACGATCACCGGCGACGATGTCCAGAAGCTGACAGACATCCTCTCGCGCCACCAGACGGACGCCGAGGCGTCCCAGTGAGCACCGCGGCCAGCATCACGGCCGTCCGGCGCCGGGCAGGCTAGCGGCCGAAGGTGGCACTGCACTGCACAGAGTGCGGCTTCGTGAACGACGCGGCGGCCAACTACTGCCAGCGGTGCGGGGCGCTGCTGCAGAGGGCCGAGGCTCCGGGGGAGCCGGTGACGGCCACCTACCGGATCGACGACTCCGGTGAGCTCGTCCCCGTCGAGATCGGCGACGGCACGGGGCAGGGGCCCGCACTGGTGATCCGTGCCGGCGGCGGGCGCGTCGGCGAGAGCTTCCCGGTCGCCGGTGAGCGGATGAGCATCGGCAGGCGCCCGGACTCGGAGGTGTTCCTCGACGACGTGACCGTCTCGCGCGACCACGCGCTGTTGATACGCCGCGCCGACCAGTGGTATCTGGATGACTGCGGATCGCTGAACGGCACATATGTGAACCGTTCACGGATCGAGTCCCAGCGCCTGGACGAGGGCGACGAGCTGCAGATCGGCAAGTACAAGCTGACGTTCCACGCGCGCTGATGGCGGTACAGGCGACACCCGGCGACCCGCTGCCCGCCGGCGTGGAGATCGCGGAGCAGGCACCCGAGACGGGCAGGCGCCAGAAGTCGCTCACCATCGGCGCGGTGTGCAAGGCGATCGCACAGGAGTTCCCGGACATCTCGATCTCCAAGATCCGCTACCTGGAGGACCAGAAGCTGCTGACGCCGCGGCGCACACCCGGCGGCTACCGCCTCTACACGCAGGGCGACGTCGACCGCCTTCGCACGATCCTGCGGATGCAGCGCGACGAGTTCCTGCCGTTGCGCGTCATCCGCCAGGAGCTGGCATCCGGGCGTTCGGGGGACGCGGGGCCGGTGCCGGGACGGGAGGGCGCGAGGGCCTGGCGGCCGAGCGTGAGCGTGCGCGAGGCGACGGGGGCCCTGTATTCGCTCGAGGATGTTCTGGAGGAGACGAAGGCGGAGGCAAAGCTCGTGCGCGAGCTCGAGGAGTACGGCGTCGTCAAGGGCGAGATGCGTGGCGGCGTCAGATACTTCGACGAGACCGAGCGCGAGATCATCGCCGCCGTGGCGGAGCTCGCCCGCTATGGCGTGGGCGGGCGCAACCTGCGCGTGTTCCGCTCGTCGGCGGACCGCGAGGCGAGCCTTCTCCAGCAGATCCTCGCCCCGGCGCTGCGCTCGCGCAACCCGGAGCGCCGCAAGGAGGCCGTCGACGCGCTCGAGAACCTGGCGGCGGTAGCGACCCACCTGAAGCACCTGCTGCTGATCAGGGACCTGCGCAAGATCGTCCGCTGATGGACGGGGGCGGACTGCGCTCCCTGATCAGGGAGATCCCCGACTTCCCCCGCGAGGGCGTCTCCTTCAAGGACATCACGCCTCTGATGGCTGACCCCGGAGCGCTGTCCGAGGCCGTGGCAGGGCTCGCACGGAGCGCTCGCGGGCTGCAGGTCGACTGCGTGATCGCGGCGGAGGCGCGTGGCTTCCTGCTCGGCCCCGCCCTGGCGCTGGAGCTCGGAGCCGGCTTCGTGCTGGCCCGGAAGCCCGGCAAGCTCCCTCACGAAACGCTCGCCGTGGACTACGAGCTCGAGTACGGGCAGGGAACGCTCGAGCTGCACCGCGACGCGCTGGCCCCCGGTACCCGCGTGCTCGTTCACGACGACCTGCTCGCCACAGGGGGCACCGCGGCGGCGCTCTGTGAGCTCGCGGAGGGGGTCGGCGCCGTGGTGGCCGGCTGCGGCTTCCTGGTGGAGCTCGCTTTCCTGAACGGCCGCGAGCGTCTGACGCCCCGCGACGTTCACGCCCTGATCACCTACGACGCCTAAGCTTGGGCCGTGCCGACAGCCCGCCGCAGCCGCACGATCGGGGCTCCAGCGAGCGATCTCTGGGAGATCGTGCGCGATCCCCACCACCTGCCGCGCTGGTGGCCGCGCGTGGAGAGGGTCGAGGACGTCCTCGACGGCGCGTTCACGGAGGTGATGAGGACGTCGAAGGGCAAAGTGGTGCGGGCCGACTTCGACCTCCTCAGCAGCGACGAGCAGCGCCGCGCGCTGAGATGGTCACAGCGAGTGCAGGGCACCCCCTTCGGGCGCGTCCTGCGCTCCTCGGAGACCGAGGTGAGCATCGAGCCCGCGCGGGACCCGCAGGCGACCGACGTGACGATCGAGCTGCGGCAGGTGCTGAACGGGTTCTTCCCGCGCTTCGGCGGACACATGGTGCGTCGTGCCGCGCGAGCGACACTGGACGAGGCGCTCGACGGGCTGGAGCGGATAAGTGGCTGACGGGCCGCGGCCGCCGCGAATGAGATGGTGGGGGTGGGGCGATGAGGCCGAGCCACCCGCCCTTCCCGCACATGCGCTCGGGTTCCTGCGCGAGAACATCGGGCTCGAGCCCGCCCCGCGCGCACCTGTGGCGCTGGGCCACGTCCGCATCCCCCCGTGCGCCCTCGGCGAGACGGTCCTCTCGCGAGCTGCGGACGATCGCCGGCACGCACGGCGTCGGCGTCGGGCACCGCGACAGGGTCGAGCACGCCGCCGGAAAGGGCTACCCGGACCTTGTGCTGTTGCGTGAGGGGCGCCCGGACGGCGCCCCCGACGCGGTCGTGTGGCCGTCCTCGCACGCGCAGGTGCGCGCCCTGCTCGAGCTGTGCGCGCGCCGCTCGATCGCCGTCGTCCCGTTCGGCGGGGGCACGAGCGTCGTGGGTGGGATAGCGCCTGTGCGCGGCGCCCACAGCGCCGTCATAAGCCTGGACATGGGCAGGATGCGCTCGGTCGTCAGCCTCGACCGCGACTCTCGGACCGTGAGCGTGCAGGCCGGCATGCGCGCCCCCGCGCTGGAGGAGCACCTCGCGGGCCTCGGACTGACGCTGGGTCACTACCCGCAGTCCTTCGAGTACGTCTCGCTCGGCGGCTGCGCGGCCACGAGATCCGCCGGCCAGGCATCGACCGGATACGGCGCGATCGCGGACATGGTGCTCGGGATGCGGCTCGCCGCGCCGCGCGCGGCGACATCGACCTGCCCGCGATGCCGGCGAGCGCCGCCGGCCCGTCGCTGCGGGAGATGATCGTGGGCTCCGAGGGCGTGCTCGGGGTCATCACAGACGTGCACCTGCGGGTCCGCGACGCACCCGGCGCGAGCACCTACGAGGGGGTCTTCTTCGAGGACTTCCACGCCGGTGCGCAGGCCTTCAGGGTCCTCGCCCAGGAGCACGCCCTCCCCGACGTGGCGCGGCTGTCGGATGAGAGCGAGACACGCCTGTCGCTCGCGCTCGCCGGCGGGGGCGGCGTGAAGGGACGTCTCGGACGCGCATACATCGGGCTGCGAGGCATGCGGCTCGGGGGTTCTCGCGATCGTCGGCTTCGAGGGTTCAGAGGAGGCCGTCGGGGTCAGGCGCTGGAGGACCATGTCGCTGCTGCGCGCAAACGGCGCGCTCCCGGTCGGAGAGTCCCCGGGCAGAGCATGGCTTGCGGGACGTTTCCACGCCCCGTATCTGCGCGATGACCTGCTCACCCAGGGGGTGATGGTGGAGACGCTGGAGACCGCCACCCGGTGGTCCAACGTCCAGAGCCTTCACAGGGCGGTCGGCGACGCGATCGCGGGAACGCTCGGCGCTGGAGGCACGCCGGCGCTCGTGATGTGCCACATCTCGCATGTCTATGAGACGGGATGCTCGCTGTACTTCACGTTCATAGCCCGCCAGCGTCCGGGCGAGGAGATCGAGCAGTGGCGCGAGGTCAAGGGGGCAGCGTGCGATGCGATCGTCGACGGCGGCGGCACGATCACCCACCACCACGCCATCGGGCGTGATCACCGCGCGTGGATGGAGAGAGAGGTCGGCGCGGCGGGGGTGGACGCCCTGCGGGCGCTCAAGGGCGAGCTCGACCCGGACGGGATCATGAACCCGGGGAAGCTGCTGGCGCTCACCCCGTGAGGTTCAGGGCTCCCTGAAGGACCACCTTGCCGGGATGTGTGGGAAGGGCCTTCGTCTCGCGCGTCAACAGCATCTGGCTGTATTCCGCAGCGTTCGTCGGAAGCAGCGCGCCGCCCGCCAGCTTGTGGCTCGAGCCGACGGCGGGGCTCTTGCTCACGGGCTGCGCGTGGCCCGGTGAGCTGTAGAGCCAGATCGCGTAGAAGAAGCCCCTGGACGCGGGCAGGTTTTCCGCGGCGATGTAGAACGCGCGTTTGCCTGATTCTTCGAGGATGTCGACCAGGCCGATGCTCCGGCTCCGGTGGTCCGGCGGGCGCATGACGATGTGCGCCACGATCTTCGGCCCTTTGGTGCTCTTCGCCCGCGCTGCGGTGGTGGTGCTCGCGCCCGTCCTGCTGCTCGAGGTGCTGCTGTTGTTGCCGGAGAGGATCACGATCGCGATGACGATCACGATCACGATCGCCCCGAGCAGCAGCGCGCCGCCGAGCCTTGAGCTGGACGGGGATGCGAAGGCACCCGTGCCCGACCCGAGGGCGCCCGAGAGAGGTGCGGGCGTCTGACGGGAGCCCTGCCCGCCGGCAGGCGCCTGGGCGCCCGGGCCGGCGGCGGGTATCTCCGGAAGGCCGGACGGGGCCAGCGGGGCGATCTCGAGCGAGACTGCCCGCGCCCATGCCCGTGCGGGCTCGGATGCGGCGAGCGCCGCACGCGTCTGCAGGCGCTCGGCGACACCGGGCTGCTGTGAGAGCAGGTAATCGCCGATCTCGCTCCTGCTCTCGGCACCCACCAGGCGCGCCTGGGCGGGGGCGAGCACCGCGAGCGCCGCGTGTGCGCGGTCGCGGACGGAGTGCTCGGGTATACCGAGCAGGCCGGCTACTTCCCGGTAGCTCTTTCGCCTGCTCAGCAGCAGGGATAGCGCCGCGCGCTGGTCTGGGGGAAGCTCGTCCAATCTGCTCATGGTCAAAGCCCGGCGTGTGCTGCGGCGCGCGCGGCACGGCCCGTGGGCCGACGTAGGCTATCGTGGCGGCGCGGTGAGCACGCCCAACGCCGATGACATCCAGCTGCACATGCGTGGCTTCGACGTGCTCTACGGCCTGCAGGTGCTCGCGTGCTCGGACACCGAGGTCCGCGCGCAGGTGCCGGTGCGCGATGAGATCCGCCAGCCTCTCGGGCTGGTGCACGGCGGCGTCTACGCGTCGATCGCAGAGTCGATCGCCTCGATGGCTACCGCGATCGCGGTGCTCGCACACGGAGACACCGCGATGGGCCTCTCCAACGCGACCAGCTTTCTGCGTCCCATCACACAGGGCACGATCCACGCGCTCGCCACGCGGGTGCACAGGGGACGCACCACATGGGTGTGGGACGTGAGCTTCACCGACGACGACGGGCGCGCGTGCGCGCTCACCCGGATGACGATCGCCGTGCGGCCCGTCTCAGCCGCGCCCGCTGCGCGGGGCTGAGCTTCACCACCACCGGGTGCAGGATCCGCATCGGCGGGGGCATCTGATCCGGGAGCGGCTTTTCCTGGAAGCCGGTGGCCGGCAGGGCGGCGGGAAGTTCCGATCCGGGGTAGCTCGGCTCGCTTATCGGGACGGCGCTCTGCGCCGCCTCGCGGGCCAGCGCGCGCATCGCTCGCGTAGATGTCGACGACGACGGGCCCGGTCGGCATCACGATCGTCCTGCCCTTCGCGGCGAAGCGGGCATAGACGCCCCGGACGGGGATGACGCGGCCGGGTGTGCTCCCGCCGGGGACGAAGCTGTTGTTGGGCGAGGTGACGATCTGAAGCGGCGTCACACACGTCGACTGCCCGCCCTGCAGGCAGTTGCCGTACTGGATCGCGAAGCCGCCGCTCGGGTCGTGCGTGACTTCGCTGATCGCGAGCCCGTGGAAGCTCGCGCCGAGCCAGTAGACGGGGAAGGGCGTTATCACCATGCCCTCGAGCGTGTTGTGCCCGATCGGGACGTCCTGCAGCGTGTTGCCGCAGCCGGCGACGGCGAGCGCGCACAGCGCGGCGAGGATCGCGCACGGCACGCGCACGCGGGCGGGACGGCGGCGGGGTCGCTCTCGCATCCCGCTATCCCCGGTAGCGGCTGGTGATGGGCATGCGCCGGTCGCGGCCGAATGCGCGAGGTGTGATCTTGATCCCCGGAGGCGCCTGCCTGCGCTTGTACTCCGCGAGGTCCACGAGGCGGATCGTGCGGTCCACGTCCTCCGCGCCGAGTCCCTGCGCGATCAGCTGCTCGCGGCTCTGATCGAGCTCCACGTAGCCCTCGAGGATGCGGTCGAGCACCGCGTAGGGTGGCAGGGAGTCCTCGTCGCGCTGGTCGGGGCGCAGCTCAGCGGACGGCGCCCGCTCGATGATCGAGGCGGGGATCGGGCTGTGCGCGCCCGCGGACGGGTCGATGAGGCCGCTCAGCGGATCTCGGGAAGCCGAGTTGCGCCATGCGCACAGCCTGTAGACGAGCGTCTTTGGGACATCCTTGATCACGGCGAAGCCGCCCGCGAGGTCGCCGTAGAGGGTGGTGTATCCGACGGACATCTCGGACTTGTTCCCGGTCGCGAGGACGAGCCACCCGAACTTGTTCGAGAGCGCCATCAGCAGGTTCCCGCGGATCCGCGCCTGCAGGTTCTCCTCCGTCAGGTCCGGCTCGCGACCTGCCATCTCGATCCGCAGTGCGTCCTCGTAGGCTTCCATCACTGCGCTGATGGGCAGCTCGTGCGCCCTGACCCCGAGCGCCGCGGCGAGGGCCCTGCGCGTCGCTCTGGGTGCCATGCGAGGAGTACTGCGAGGGCATGATCGCCGTGCTCACCTGCGCGGGGCCCAGCGCGTCCGCGGCCAGGCACGCCACGAGGGCGGAATCGATGCCCCCGGACAGACCAAGCACGACACGCGTGAAGCCGTTCTTGCGCACGTAGTCGCGCAGGCCGAGCACGAGCGCACCGTAGATCTCGGCCTCGCGCGGCTGCAGGGGCTCTGAGATCTCCGAGGCGGCCGGCGCCGGGCGGGGCTCCTGCCGGTCCTCCACCGCGGCGATCACGGGGACGCGGCGGGCCGCCATGCGCGCGGCGGGGCGATGGCCCGCATCCCGCAGGCGTGCCGCCGAGGCGGCTTCGAGGTCGACGTCGCAGACGAGCATCGCCTCCTGGAACTGCGGCGCCCGTGCGATCGTGCGCCCGGTGTGGTCGATGACACAGGAGTGCCCGTCGAAGATGAGCTCGTCCTGGCCCCCGACGAGCGCGCAGAACGCGATGCACGCAAGGTTGTCCCGTGCGCGCTGGGCGAACATCCGCTCGCGCTCGGCTCCCTTGCCCGCGTGGTAGGGGGAGGCCGAGATGTTCGCGATCAGCGATGCGCCCGCGACCGCCTCATCGCTCGCTGGAGGCCCGGACTCCCAGATGTCCTCGCAGACGGTCAGCCCGATCGTGTGCGCCCCGACGCGGGCCAGCGCGCCGCCGTCACCCGCCTGGAAGTAGCGCTGCTCGTCGAACACTCCGTAGTTTGGGAGGTAGACCTTGCGGTAGACAGCCTGCACCGCTCCCTGGGCCAGGACGGCGGCGGCGTTGTAGACATCCTCCGCCCGCTCGGGGAAGCCGACGATCGCGCAGATGTCGGTGCAGTGGGCTGCGAGAGACGCGAGGGCCGCGCCGGCGTCCGCAAGGAAATGCTCCTTGAGCAGCAGGTCCTCGGGCGGATAGCCGGTCAGTACGAGCTCGGGGAAGAGCGCGAGCTCAGCGCCCGCGCGGCGCGCCGCGAGGATCCCTTCGCGCACGCGCTCGGTGTTTCCCGCGATGTCACCGACCGTCGCGTTTATCTGGCAGAGGGCGAGTCGCACCTCAGCCGGCGCCGGCGGGCCGCGGTGCCTTGCGGCGCCCGTTCGCCGGGCGCGCCGGCGACGCCCCGGACTTCTTGCGTGTCGAGGTCCTGTGTGGAGTCCTCCTCGCGGGCGGTGATACCCGCCGCGGCCGAGAGCGAGTCGATCGCCCATTCCAGGTCGCGTGCTATCGCCTCGAGTTCGGGCAGCGCGTCGTAGTCGCCGAGGAGACCGAATCCGAGGCTGTCCGTCGTAGCTCATCACCGCTATGCCGAGCGCCTGGCGCTGGGCGAGCGGGACGACGGGGTAGAGATGTTCCAGACGGTGCCCGAGCAGGTACAGCGGGATCTGCGGGCCGGGGACGTTTGTGACGACGAGGTTGAAGAACGGCTGGCGGGCCTGCAGCCGTGCGGCCTGGCTGAGGATCGTCGGCGGAGCGAAGCCGGCGAGGTCCGTCAGGACCTGTGCTCCCACCGCCTGCCCTGAGCTCTTCAGGTCGTCCATCGCGTCCGCGACGCGCCGCAGGCAGTCCGCCGGGTTCTCGACCCCGACGGGCAGCGGCGCCCACATCGCGGCGACCTGGTTGCCCAGTGCGCCGCGCTGCTCCCTTGAGCGCACTGACACGGGGACCATCGCCTTCAGCACCAGGCCCTCGGTGTCGTGTCCGCGGTCGCGCAGGTAGCGCCCGAGGGCGAGCGCGACAGATGTCAGGACCGCATCGTTGAGCGTTCCGCCGAGGGAGTCCTTGATCTGCTTCAGCGTCGCGAGGTCGGCGTCGAGGAACGTGTACCGGCGGTGCGGGCCGATGTCGACGTTGAAGGGCGTCGGGGGAGCCGGCGCGTTGATCCCGGCGAGGGTGGTGGCCCCGATGCTCGTGAGGCCGTCCTTGACCTGGCCGACGGCGCGGCGGGGTGCGCGCAGCAGCGCACGCGCGCCCCGCATCATCTCGCTCGGGACGGTCGTCCGCTCGAGCAGCGCCTCACCGAGGAGCTTCGCCTGGCCGGGCAGCGGCCGCGCCGCCCACGGGGTCGGCGGCGCCGGGGGCACCGCGGGCTCACGGGCGGTGTCGAACAGCACGGTCGTGATGTCCACACCCGAGATACCGTCCACGAGCGCGTGGTGGGTCTTTGCGATCAGGGCGAACCGGTCGCCGGCCATCCGCTGCACGAGCCAGATCTCCCAGAGCGGCTTGGAGCGGTCAAGCCGCTGCGAGAACAGACGTCCGGCGAGCTCCTTCAGGGCCTCGTCGTCCGCGGGTTTCGGCAGCGCCGTGTGGCGGATGTGGTAGTAGGGGTTGAAGTGCGGATCGTCGGTCCACATCGGCCGGCCCTGCCCGAAAGGCACGTACGCAAGCCGCTGGCGGTAGCGCGGAACGAGATGCAGGCGGCTGTTGATGTGCTCGACGAGCTCGTCGAGCGTCGGCGCATGGCCTTCGAAGACCATCACCGACGCCACGTGCATGTGCGCCGTCGAATGGTCCTCGAGGTGGAGGAACGTCGAGTCGAGGGCCGTCAGGCGGTCAGGGTTGGCCATGACCCGCGATTCTCCCTGTTGCGGGGGCCCGCGTCAACGAAGGCCGCCAAAAACATCCCGTGGGCACCGCACGGTCCTATCCGCGCCTGTCGCGGCCGGTCCTGTCCCGGAACGGCCAGAACCACCACAGGACGGCGCAGACGAGCACGACAATGAGCAGCGAGCCGACGAACTCGAGGTAGATCGCCAGTTCGCCGGTGGATGAGAGTGCGGCAGGTGCCATGTTCGCCACGCGCTGCACGATACGGCAGGCGCGCGGGGCGGGTAGGCATTACGCTCACGCCATGCCTCTACACGACAAGCAGATACCTGCGAAGGACCGCTGCTCGCACTGCAGCGGCTCGGGATGGACCTGGTGGGCGCCCGCGGATGCCCCCGAGGACTCGAAGTGGATCCTGTGCCGGGAGTGCCTCGGCACCGGCCGCACCGACAAGAAGGGCCGCAAGCGTCAGAAGCCCGAGGACCCCGCCGGCTCCTGACGCGTCTGCCAGCGGAGCACCCCGGCGCCCCCACAGCGTCAGTCGCATGGCCTGACGCTGGTGTGCGGGGAGGCGCCGGGGCATTCCGACTTCCCTCAGAGTTCTCGCTTTGGAGGGTGGCTCGAACTCCGTCGTTACCATACGCTCTCGGCGCGTTCCTGTCACCTCCCCATATGACTACCCCGTGAACGCTAGGCTCGCGAGGGGATGACCGACGAGCTGAGGATCCTGACGAGCGCTTCCGGGGGGCTCGAGGCGGACATGATCCGGGAGTGGCTCGCCGAGGCCGGCATCCACTCGCTGGCGCAGATGAGCCGCCGCGGCGTGCCCCTCGCCGCCAACGCGCGACGCGACGTCTACGTCTACGCGAGCGACCTGCAGCGGGCGGCGGCGGTGCTGAACGCCGAAGCACCGAGTGCGCGTGAACTCGATGCCCTGCGCGGGCAGGCCGCCACGCAGCGCACCCGCCCACAGGTCGGCGAGCCGATCGAGATCCCCGTGCCGGGCGTGCACGAGGTCCATGCCCTGCTCGGGCGCGCGGCAAGGCCGGCGGGCGCTCAGGACGGCTGAACGGGGTCCGCGGCGGCGTTCGGGCCGCCCTGGTAGAGCAGCTCGCTGCGGATGGCCGTGTCGATGCGACGCGCGGTCCGGTGGGTGACGCCGAGCTCGCGCTCGAGCTGGCTGATCGAGATCGCGCCCCCGGTGGCGCCCATCAGGTAGATCGCGTAGAACCACCGCTCGAGCGGGACCCTCGTGTTCTCGAAGATCGTGCCCTTCATCGGGTGGACATGGAGCCCGCAGCTGTCGCACGTGTAGGCGGCGCGGCTGCGCGTGCGGTGGAACATGCGCTCGCGCCCGCAGCGCGGACAGAGGGCGTGCCGGCCGTCCGGTGCGAAGCGCGCGCGCCACAGCCAGTCCAGGCAGCGGTCGCTGTCCGGATACTCGCGCGCGAACTCGTCGAGCGTGTAGTCCGAGTCCCTGACGGGGGGCCCTGATCGGTCATTGAGCTCGTTTGCAGGCACAAAACAAGAGTACATACCTATATGACACATCTGTGACGAGCGTCACACAGATTGGGGTCCGGTTCCGTCTAGGATCCCCGAACAACTGTTCTCATCGCCGAGTCGCCTCCGTGGATGGAGGCGAACGGGGGACCCACTGCCGGACCGCTCAGTCGCGGGCCGGATGGGGCGAATCGGCCGCTGATGCGGCCGTAACGCCCGGCTCACACGCGCCCATTCGCGTGCTCGAGCCGGCCGTGAGCCCGACAGCTAACCCCGTAGGCGAAACCGCAAGGAGGTTCACAAACCAATGTACGTCCCCGCTCCGCCTGCTCAGGCTGCGCCCGCGCTGGCACCCGGTCGGCCCGTGGTCAGTGCCGCCGACGTCAGCTTCGCGCCGCGCCTGCACACCTCGCTCGTGCTCCACGAGTCGCAGCTGGATGTGCTCGCGGGAGCGACCGCAGGCATCTCCGGCAGGCTGCAGGAAGGACGTCACGCAGCGCGCGCCGGCCAGCCCGTCAAACTGCAGGTGCGCGCCGGCAGCGGCTGGAGGACCATCGCCGACCACGCGCACGCGCGGTGGCGGGCGCTTCCACCTCAGCGTCTCGCCGCAGCGTCTGGGCTCCGAGGCGATCCGCGTCAGCGTTCGCCGGCGACGGGACCGCGGTCTGCCTCCTCCCGCGAGGCGGGGACGCTGAACGTGTTCCGCCTGGCGGAGGCATCCTGGTACGGCGGCGGCGGCACGATGGCATGCGGCGGCGAGCTCACGAGCAGCACGCTCGGGGTCGCGAACAAGACGCTGCCCTGCGGCACCCTCGTCACGCTCCGCTACGGCTCACGCACGATCCGCGTGCCCGTCGTGGACCGCGGGCCATACGTCGCGGGCCGCGAATTCGACCTCACGGAAGCCACCAAGCAGGCCCTCGGGTTCGCCGGCGTGGGCGAGGTGTGGAGCACCAGCTGATGGGCGCACGGACGGGCGCCCGGTGTGGGCGCCTTCGTGCAGGACTTGGTTTTCCGGCCACAGGTTCGTTGAATCACCTGGATGCCACGTGAGCCGAGAAAATCCCGCGCGCCGGTCTGGATGGACGGACTGGGTGAGTGGAGCTGGCCCGGCCAGGGCGGCGCGGCGGCTGAGATCCTGCCGCCGCCCTGGGTGCCATCGGTGCCGCCGCTCGCCCAGCCGGCCGCACCCGCGCTTCCCGCTCCCGCCGCCGCCGGCGCCAGGGCCAGGCGCAGGCTGCTCTGGCTGCTCGCCGGAGCGCTCGCCGTCATCTGCCTGATCCTCGCCGTCGCAGGGCCCGGTCCGGCCGAGCGGCTGCTCGGGATCGGCCACGGCGCCGAAGCGATCAGCGCGGCGCGCTACAGCCCCGCCGGCGCAGTCGCCCTGCCGCAGCTGCGGATCGTCAGCACGGACGCGGCGGGAAGCTCCATCGGGGTGGTGCACTATGAGTCCCGCGCACTGAAAGGCCCGGGCACGTTCCTGCTGTATCTCCCGCCGGGGATCCACGCATCGACGGCCCACTATCCGGTTCTGTATCTGCTGCACGGCAACGACCAGCTTCCCAGCGCGTTCCTGCAGATCGGGCTCCAGGAAGACCTGGACCAGCTGATCTCATCGCACACGATCCCGCCGATGATCGCCGTGATGATCCAGGGCGGACGGGGAGCGAACAACTGGCGCAACTACGGCCCTGCGCACTACGAAACGTACGTCCTTGAAACACAGGAACTCGTCGACAGGATGCTGCCCACGATCGCCGAGCGCGGCGCGCGTGCGATAGCGGGCCTCTCGATGGGCGGCTACGGCGCGATGGCGATCGCCCTCGAACACCCGGCGCGGTTCAGCGTCGTGGAGAGCTGGCTCGGCTTCTTCAACGGGCTCCAGCCGGCGCTCACGGCGGACACCTCGATCATCAACAACGAGGGGCTGCGCGCGTTCATCTACGGCGGCGCATCGGACACCATCGCCGACCCGGCCCAGGACCCGGCGTTCGCAGAATCACTTCGCGAAGCCGGAGCGCAGGCCCAGGGCTACATCTACCCCGGCGGGCACAACCTGGAAACGATCCAGCAGCACCTGACGAGCATGCTGACGTTCGCCGGCCAGGAACTCGGCCACTCCCAGCACACGCCCGCGGGACTTCGCTAGAGCGATGGAGGCAAGCGGCAGCTACGGCGCCGGCGCGCTTTCCGCAGGCGCGCTGGCAGCCGGCGCGATTGCAGTCGGGGCGATCGCCGTCGGAGCCCTCGCGATCGGCCGCCTCGCAGTCCGCCGCGCGGCAATCGGCTCGATGCGGATCGGCGAGCTGCGCGTCGAGCGGCTCGTCGTCGGCGAGCTGGAGGTGCAGAGCCGCAGCGACTCCGGTCCCTCCCCGGCCGCGCACGCCTGAGCGCATCTCCGCGGCCCTGTCCAACAAGGCTGCGCGTGAGTAATATCGCGCAGTGGGGTGTGAGCTACGAGGGAGGTTCTGATGTCTGCGACCGAGAGGGACCTGACCGGTGTGAGGCTCACCTCGCGCGAGCTGTGGCAGGACGGCCCGCCGCATGAGGTTATGCGCGAGCTGCGACACGGATGCCCGGTGCACTGGACGAGCAGCTTCGAAGATTTCCCGGATGAGCCCGGCTTCTGGTCCGTAACGACAGCCCAGGACGTTCACGAGGTCAGCCGCGACTGGCGGACCTATTCCTCCGAACTCGGCGGGATAACTGCCGCGAACGTCGTCCTGCCGCTCGAGCTGACGCGTGCGATGTTCATCGGGATGGACCCGCCGAAGCACGACAGGGTCAAGGCGCTGTTCCAGCGTGGGTTCACGCCGAAGCGGATCGCTGATCATGAGGATGAGATCAGGGCGATCGTGCGGGGTGTCCTTGATCGCCTGCAGGGCAGGGATGGGTGTGATCTGGTGGGTGATGTTGCGCAGCCTGTGGTGGCGCGTGTGATCGGGAGCTTCATGGGGATCCCGCAGGCCGATGATGAGATCTGGGCGAACCTGATGAACTCGACCCTCGGAGCCGGCGACCCGGACCTGAACCCGGACGGCTACCAGGGCGTCATCGAGCGCGAGCTCCCTGAGATCTTTGAGCGTTGCAGGCGGTTGATCGCCGAGCGTCAGGAGAACCCGACGGATGATCTGACGAGTGTTCTGGTGCATGCGCAGGTGGATGGGGAGAAACTCGAGGAACACGAGATCGTGATGGGTTTCTTCCTGTTGATGGCGGCGGGGAATGACAGCACGAAGGCGACGTACTGTTCTGCGATGCGTGCGTTGATGCAGGATCCGGGGCAGATGCGTCTGCTGGTTGATGACCCGTCGCTGATCCCTGGTGCTGTTGAGGAGGCGCTGCGGATGTTCCCGGCGTTCGCTCATTTCCGGCGTACTGCGACGCGGGATACCGAGCTTCATGGGCAGCGGATCCGTGAGGGGGAGAAGGTGGTGATGTGGTATGTGTCCTCGAACCGTGATGAGGCGGTGTATGAGGACCCGGATCGGTTTGATGTGCTGCGCGACCCTGAGCATCAGGCGTTCGGTGCGGGCGGCAGGCATTTCTGTCTCGGGACGGCGCTCGCACGGCTGGAGCTTACGATCCTGCTGCAGGAGACCCTCGCCCGCTACCCCGCCATCCACCTCGACGGCAGACCCGTGTATGCCGAGTCCCTGTTCATCAACCAGCTGAAGACCCTCCCGGTGAAGCTCGGCGCCTGAGCGCCGCCGCGGGGAGCGGAAGGTCCGGGGGAATCACCTAGAGGCGCTAGGTTGCCGGGATGGCAGCTTTCGATGCGGGCCCGCGCACCGCGCCCGAGGACTCCCTCGGCGTGCAGGCGCACGGCCTCGGCAAGCGCTACGGCGAGCTCTGGGCGCTCTCGGATGTGGATCTCGCGGTCCCGCGGGGAACCGTGCTCGGGCTGCTCGGGCACAACGGCGCCGGTAAGACGACCGCGATCAGGATCCTCACAACGCTCGCGCTGCCCACGACAGGGCATGCGAACGTCGCCGGCGTGGACGTCGTCGAGCACCCCGAGCGGGTCCGCGAGCGCATCGGCCTCGCCGGCCAGTATGCGACCGTCGACGGCCTGCTGACCGGGCGCGCGAACCTCGAGATGGTCGGCCGGCTCTACCACCTGACGCGCTCCCGCGCGTCAGAGCGCGCAGCCGAGCTGCTCGAGCAGCTCGGCCTCTCCGACGCCGCGGATCGCCTCGCCCGCACCTACTCGGGCGGCATGCGGCGCAGGCTGGACCTCGCTGCGAGCCTGATGGGGGAGCCCGAGGTGCTGTTCCTGGATGAGCCCACCACCGGACTTGACCCGCAGGCCCGCAACGACCTGTGGGAGCTCCTGAGAGGGCTTGTCGATGGCGGCATGACGCTGATCCTGACCACCCAGTATCTGGAGGAGGCGGACCGCCTCGCGGACGCGATCGTCGTGCTCGACCGCGGCCGGATCGTGGCCGAGGGCGCTCCGGCGGAACTGAAGGCCCGCATCGGCGGTGAGCGCATAGAGGTCACGCTCGGCCGCGCCGAGGACCTGCCGGGCGCGCAGAGCGCGCTCGGGGCCTTCACTGACGGGGCCGCGAGCATCGACCCCGCCAGCGCACAGATCACCTTCCCGGTCCGGCCGGGCGCGCGGCTCATGGAGGTCATCCGCGCGCTGGACGCAGCGGACGTCGACGCGCTGGACGTGCACCGCCGCGAGGCCACCCTGGACGACGTGTTCCTCACGCTCACCGGTGGATCGCCCTCCCAGAACGGCAACTCCGCGGGGGATGGCGCGTGAGCGCTCAGCCGTCCGTGCACGAGGTGCCGGGCGCGGGGCTGCGCCTGCGCCGGCAGGTCTCCGACAGCGTCGTGCTCGCACGGCGCAACGTCGCGCATGTCCGCCAGGTGCCGGAGAAGCTGCTGGACGTCACCGTCCAGCCGCTGATGTTCGTGCTCCTGTTCGCGTACGTCTTCGGCGGCGCGATCCATGTCCCGGAAGGCAGCTACAGCCAGTACCTGCTCGGCGGGATCTTCGTGCAGACGCTCACCTTCGGGATAGTCGGGCCGGCGACGTCGATCGCCACCGACCTCACCGAGGGGATAGTCGACCGCTTCCGCTCGCTGCCGACCTCACGCTCGGCGTTCCTGCTCGGGCACCTGATCTCCGACCTCGGCTCATCGATGCTCGCGCTCGTGATCATGACCGTCGCGGGGCTGATCGTGGGCTGGCGCATCGAGTCGGCCCCCGCGGAAGCGATAGCCGGGTTCGCGCTGCTGATCCTGTTCGCGTTCACGATGCTGTGGATCGGGATGCTGCTCGGCCTGCTCGCGCGCACACCCGACGCGGTCACCGGGGTCGCGTTCATCGTGATCTTCCCGCTCACGTTCATCGCGAACACGTTCGTGCCCGCCGCGAGCCTGCCGACCGTGCTGCGCGAGATCGCGGAGTACAACCCGATCAGCGCAGTATCGGCTGCGGTCCGCACGCTGTTCGGCAACCCAACCGCGATACCCAAGAACCCTCCGTGGCCGCTCGAGCATCCCGTCCTCGCCAGCGTCCTGTGGTGCCTGGCGGGCCTGGTGGTCGTGATACCGCTGACGATCCGCCGCTACCGCGTGCGGACCGCCGGCTGAACGCGGTGGCCGCTCCGGCCACGCTGCGCACCGACCGGCTGCTGCTGCGCAACTGGACGGCCGCGGACGCGGCGCCGTTCGCCGCGATGAACGCCGACCCGCTGGTCATGGAGCACTTCCCGAAGGCGCTTGACGCACAGGAGTCAGCGGAGATGATGGAGCACCTGCAGCACGCGATACGCCGCGACGGATTCGGCTTCTGGGCGGTCGAGGTCAATGAGAGCGGCCTTCTCGCCGGTTTCGTGGGCCTGCAGCGGGTCACGAACGCCGCGCTCGCGTTCGCGGGCGCCGTGGAGGTCGGCTGGCGCCTTGACCGGGCCTTCTGGGGCCGGGGCATCGCGAGCGAGGCCGCGCGGGCGGCGAGCGAGTTCGCGTTCACAACCCTCGGCGTGGACGAGCTCAGTCGCCTACACGGCGGCCCGCAACGAACGCTCGCGCCGCGTGATGCGGAGCCTGGGCATGGTCCGGGACCCGGTCGAGGACTTCATGTTCCCGTCGCTGGCGGTCGATGACCCGATCGCCCCGCACGTTCTCTACCGGATCGGGCGCGAGAGCTGGACGGCGCTCCGCGGGTAGCGGGCATGCCGCGCCGCCCGCACCGTTCGGGACGCCCGCCCGCCCGCCTATGCTCGGGGCATGTGCGGCCGCTACACGAACACGAAGGGCCCTGAAGAACTAAACGAGCGCCTCGGGATGCCGATCTCCTCGCCGGCGGGCACGCACCGCTTCAACATCGCCCCGACCGAGGAGGTGCTCGCGGTCGTCGAGCACGACGGGGAGCTGCAGGCCCGGATGCTCCGCTGGGGGCTGCTTCCGCACTGGTCCACGGACCTGAAGGGCGCCGCGAAGATGATCAACGCCCGCATGGAGAGCGTGATGAGCAAGCCGTCCTTCAGGGACCTCGTGCCCAAGGCCTCCCACCGCGCCCTCCAGATCGCGGACGGCTACTTCGAGTGGATCAAACCCGAGCGCCGGGGAGAGCCGCGCCAGCCGTTCTTCTTCCAGGTCGACGGCGGCGAGCCGTTCGCGTTCGCCTCGCTGTGGACGACCGCGAGGATCGGCGGGGAGCTGATCCGCAGCGTGACGCTGCTGACCTGCGACTCCTCTCCGAACCGCACGGCCGCGGCGATCCACGACAGGATGCCGGTGATACTCGCGGACGACGAGGCGCGCAGGGCATGGCTGGACCCGTCGCTCGGGCGCGCAGGAAGCACTCGAGCTGTGCACCGCGCTGGCGGCCGAGCGCATCAGCGCCCGGCCTGCGAACCCCGCCGTCAACAAGGTCACCTCCCCCGAGGGACCCGAGCTTCTGCTCGCCCCCGCCTGAGCTATGCGGTGATCCAGCGGCGCGGGTTTTGCACGAAGATCGTGTCGAAGAGCGCGTCGTCCATCACGCCCATCTCCCTCAGCGCAGGGACGACCTCGTCGAACACGAGCGTCATCGACCAGTTGTGCACGGCGCCGCTGCCCTCGAGGATCGCCACGGTCTCGGGCGGGAACCAGTCGATCGTGGCGCAGTAGTCCTGCGAGATCATCAGCCGCTCGCCGTGTCCGCGGCGGATGAGCTCAGCCGCCGTCTCGTTGCGCTTGTCGATCGGCAGATACATCTGCAGCCCGTAGCGGTCCAGGCCCACATAGACGCCCTTCTCGAGCAGCCCCTCGATGTAGCCCACGTCCTCGCTGTCGCCGCAGTGGGCGATCTGCACGGCCGCGGGGTCGACGCCCTCCTCGAGGAAGATCTCGACCTGCCGCGGCCCGGTCGCGACGGCCGGCATCGAATGGGCCATGATCGGCGCACCGGTGCGGATGCTTGCGCGCGCGCACGCACGGTGGATCTTCTCGACGTTCTCCGTGACCCCCGCAGCATCGGCCGCGCACTTCAGGAACGCGGCGCGGATCCCGGTCCCCTGGATGCCCTGCCTCGATGTCGCTGACGAAATGCTCCGCCATCGCGTCGATGTCGCGGTTCTCGAAGTAGTGAGGGAGGTAGTCGTAGCTGTAGATCCCCGTGCACGCGAGGATGCGCACGCCGGTCTCCTCGGCGACCCGCTTCATGAAGCGCACGTCGCGGCCGCCGAACATCGCCGTGGGGTCGAAGATGCTCTGCACCCCGCGCTCCTTCGCCGCGCCGACGGCCTGCAGGGCGGCGTCGAGCTCGGCCTGCTCGTCATATCTGCCGGGCCACTCCACGGCGACCGCCTCGTCACGGAAGCGCACATGCTCGTGAACGAGCGTGACGCCGAGATCCTGGGACTCTGCCGGGCCCTGCACAGTCTGAACGGTTGACATCTCTCTCCCTCGTTTGGTCAGCGAAGCGGCTTGCCCCACGTCGTGTCGGCGCGCAGGGCGGCCTTCATCAGCTTGCCCCCCGGGTTGCGGGGCAGCGGAGCCTCACGCACCTCTATGTACTGCGGGACCTTGAAGTCCGCCAGGTGGGCGCGGCAGTGCTCGAGGATCGCGTCGTTGTCGATCTCGGCGCCGGCGGCGGGCACGATCACGGCGCCCACCTTCTCGCCCATCATGTCGTCGGGGACCGCCACGACCGCGGCCTCCCCGACACCGGGTGCGCCCGCGAGCACGTTTTCCACCTCGAGCGAGTAGATGTTCTCCCCGCCCCGGTTGATCATGTCCTTCTTGCGGTCGACTATGTAGAGCAGGCCGTCCTCGTCGATGCGCGCCAGGTCGCCCGTGTGCAGCCACCCGTCGACGAAGGCCTCGGCTGTCGCCTCGGGCTTGTTCCAGTAGCCCGCGACGACGTTCGGGCCACGGACGAGCAGCTCGCCCACACCCGTGTCCGGGTCGGGCTCATCCAACGCGACGTCCACGACCGGCATCGCAAAGCCCACGGAATCCGCGTGGTCCGCGGCCTCCTCATGGGGAAGGAAGGACGTCAGCGAGGACGTCTCGGTCAGGCCGAACCCGTTACCCACGCGCGCGGCAGGGAACGCCTGCTTGATCGCGTGCACCAGGCTCTCGGCGATCGGGGCCCCGCCATATGACACCCAGCGCACCCGGCTGACATCGAGCTCGTCAAAGCGCGGGTGGCGAAGGACGGCGTGGTAGATCGCGGGCACAGAGACGAGCTGGTTGACGCCGTTCTCGCCTACCGCCCTGAAGAACCCGTCGAGGTCCAGGGGCCCGGAGAGGATCTCGATCCTGCCTCCGAGCTCGAGCACCGGGATCAGCTGGCTGTTGCAGCCCGTCACATGGAACAGCGGCACCGACACCAGCGTCGAGATCCCCGGTCCCTGCGAACGGTCCGTGTCGAGGCAGCGGAACGCGTTCTCGCTGTTGGTCATGAAGTTCGCGTGCGTCGTCATCGCGCCCTTCGGGAAACCGGTCGTGCCGCTCGTGTAGAAGATCGCCGCGATCTCCGACGGCTGCAGGTCCTCGACGACGGTGGGCTCGCCGACCGGCAGCAGCACATCGGGCTCGAACGTGTACACGGCGCCGCAGTCACCCACCACGTATGCGACCTCCTCCTCGGTCAGCCGCGTGTTGACCGGCACGACCGTTGCACCGACCATCTGGGCGCCGAAGAACGCGAGCACCCAGTCGATGCCGTTGGGCAGCCTTATGGCCACGCGGTCGCCGCGCGCCACACCCGCCGCGCGAAGGCCGCCGGCGACGCGGGCCGCACGATCCCACAGCTCGGCGTAGCTCACCGAGTCGCCGCCGACCTCGAGCAGCGCGGTCGCGGAGCGCTCGCGCTCCACGCTCGCACGAAGCATGTGCACCAGCGAGTCGGGTCGGTCGGTGTAGAAGGCGACGCCGTCGGGACCGTGCTCAACCCCGCTCTCATCGAATGGGTTGCGTCCTCTTGGCCACGGTGTGATCATCGCGCTCCTCTCCCGGTCGTCAACGCCAGCAGACTACCTCCAGCCGCATGCGGGCGGCGGGCGCACTCACGCGGCGAGGTGCTTGCCGGCGAGCGCCTGCACGGTGCCGGCGGTCCTCATCGTCATCGGTCCGAGGACCGACTCGATCGCGGCCATGTCCAGCGTGGAGTCCAGCGTCCCGGCGTGGGGAAGCCAGTGCATCTCGAGCGGTCCGAACGCGACTTCATCACGCTCGCCCGCCATCTGCGTGATCCGCCGCCGCGCCGCGGCCGAGGGCGGCGCCCCGAGGAGCGCGACCTGCGGCTTGCCGGCGGACGCCTGCAGCGACTCGGCCCCGAACGGCCGGTGCGCCGCGATCGCGAGAACCTGCGCGCGCGTGCGCACGAACACGGGCACGGGATAGCCGAGGCGGGAGGAGAGGCCCTGCTCGATCTCGTCCTCGACGTCGGCGGCCTCGCGCGGCTCGGCCGCGAACACGACATTGCCGCTCGCACGAAAGCACGCGGCATCCATCAGCCCGATCTCGGTGCAGATCGTGCGCAGCTCCTCATTGGTGATGCGATGGCCCCCGACGTTCATGCCGCGGAGAAATGCTGCGTAGCGCTCCATCGCCGCCAGCGAGCGCCGCCCGCCGAAGGCGGGGGAGGGGTACCCTCAGCTGCAGGAAATCCACTACAGGGGGAGGCGCAACATGCCCGGTGAGCTGACGCTGTATGTCTGCCACATAGATGAAGGCGGACCAAAGCCGCACGCGTGCCGCCGTTCGATCGAAGCTCTGAGGGAGAACGGCCATGACTTCAACAAGGTCATCGCCGGAAAAGGCATTCCGTTCGGCCTGTTCACGAAGGGCAAGCGGCCGGAGCTGAAGGAGCTGAGCGGCCAGGAGAAGCTGCCGGTGCTCGAGCTCCCCGACGGATCGACGGTCAACGGCAGCGCGAACATCATCGCGTGGGCGAAGGCGCACGCGCCAGCTCAGGTCGCCGTCCCGCCGGCCGGGTAGCCCCACCCGCCGCGGCGCAGGTCCTCGCTCAGCCTGAAGAACCCCACGACTCCCTAATCCTCGCCCGGCGCCGCCGCGTCGACGGGTGTCGCCTCGACACCGCGGCCATCCCCTGCTCGGGGGGTTGAACCCCGTGGCGCCGGGCGCCATCTCGTAGACGCTGGCCCCAGCTCGCGTGCTCACGCGGCTAACACGCCGGGAGCGCGCCTCCCAACCTCCCGCGTCTCAGACAGCGGCGGCCGAACGCGGACGGTCCGCGAGGATCGCCGCGATGTGCGAGCGGTGGAGCCCGGCTCCGCCGAGGAGCACCGCGTCGAGCTGGGCGCGCTTGTAGAGCCAGTGCACGTCGGCCTCCCAGGTGAAGCCGATGCCGCCGTGCGCCTGGATCGCGCCGCGGTGACGTCGCGCCCGGCCTGCGAGGCCGCAGGCCTTGGCCATCGCGGCGGCCTCGGCGAGCGCGGCCGGGTCGGCGTCGGCGCGTCCAGGCCGCGAACGCCGCCGTCGAGCGTGCCCTCTCGGTGTCGAGCAGCATCTGCGCGCAGCGGTGGGAGACGGCCTGGTAGGAGCCGACGGGCACGCCGAACTGGCGGCGGTCCTTGACGTACGCGACGGTCATCTCCAGCGCCCGGTCGCAGACGCCGACGAGCTCGGAGCTGATCGCGACGAGGGCCCGGTCGACCCCGCGCCGGCCACATCGCCCGGCATGCTCCTCGCCGGCTGCTCGCGCGCGAGGACGCGGGCCGTCGGACGCGTCGGGTCGATCGACGCGATGGGCGTCACCTCGGCCTCGCGCGGCGTCGAGCACGGCGCGCGCCGTCGTCGCCCGATCGAGCACGATCACGTCGGCGCCCGGCGCGCCGATGACGAGCTCGGCGACACCGTCGCGGGAGCTGCCGAGAGCGCCGGTGATCTCGCCGGAGGCGAGCCCGGGCAGCCAGCGCTCGCGCTGGGCGGCGGATGCCGGCGTGTTCGATGAGCGCCGCCGCGAGCACCGTCGGCAGGAAGGGAACGGGGGCGAGCGACGCGGCCGAGCTCCTCGCACAGGATCGACAGCTCGATCCGCCCGAGTCCCTGGCCGCCGTTCTCCTCGGCGACGGCGATACCGGGCCAGCCGAGCTCGCAGAGCTCCGCCCAGAGTGCGTCGTCCGTGGTTCCGGCCTCCGCGTGCTCGCGCACGCGCTCGGGTTTCGCGCGCTCGGCGAGCAGGTCCCGCGCGGTGCGCTGGATGTCGCGCTGGTCGTCGGTGAGGCCGAAATCCATCGGCTATGCCCCTGCCTTCAGCCGGGGCAGTCCCAGAACACGCTCGGCGACGATGTTCTTGAGCACCTCGGTGGTGCCGCCCTCGATCGTGTTGCCGCGTGCGCGCAGGAGCTCGTAGCTCCAGCTCGTGCCGCTCGTGAGCGCCTCCGGGCCGACGATGTCGACCGCGAGCTGCGTCAGCATCTGGTTGGTTTCCGACCACAGCCACTTCACGAGCGAGCCCTCGGGGCCGGGCTGGCCGTAGCTTTTCGGCGTCGGTGAGACCCTTCCAGGCGAGCAGGCGGATCGACTCGCAGCGGACGTGCAGGTCGGCGAGCGCGTCGGCGTAGCAGCCGTCCTCGAGCAGGCCGCGCTCGGCGGCGGCGTCGATCAGGTCGTCGAGCAGCTGGCGCAGGCGGATCTGCAGGACGAAGCCGAGCCCGGCGCGCTCGTTCATCAGCGTCGTGAGCGCGACCTTCCAGCCGTTGCCGACGCCGCCGACGACGTTCGCGTCGGGGATCCGCGCCTCCTCGATGAAGAGCTCGTTGAACTCGGCCTCGCCGGTGATCTGGCGCAGCGGGCGGACCTGGACGGCCGTCCTGCTCCATGTCCATCAGGAAGTACGTGAGCCCCTTGTGCTTGGCGGCCTCGGCGTCGGTGCGTGCGACGAGCATGCACCACTTCGAGTACTGGGCGCCGCTGGTCCAGACCTTCTGGCCGGTGATCGACCCACTCGTCGCCGTCCTTGACCGCGCGCGTCTTCAGCGCGGCGAGGTCGGACCCGGCGTCGGGCTCGGAGAAGCCCTGGCACCAGATCTCCTCGCCGGAGAGGATCGGGGTGCAGGTAGCGCTCCTTCTGCTCGGGTGTTCCCCAGACCATCAGCGTGGGGCCGCCGAGCAGCAGGCCGAGCACGTTGGCGGGAGCGGCACCCTCGCGCGGCCGATCTCTTCGAAGTAGATCGCGGACTCGGTCGGGGTGGACGCCGCGCCCGCCGTACTCGGTCGGCCAGCTCGGCGCCGCCCAGCCGCCGTCGTACATCCGCCGCTGCCAGTCCCGGCGCCAGCGGTAGTGCGCGTCCTCGCCGCCCTCGGTGGGCTCGGCGCTCGGAGGGTTCGCGGCGAGCCAGCCGCGGATCTCGTCGCGGAAGGCGATCTCCTGTGGGCTGAAGGTCAGATCCATCGCTGCCGCGGAAGAGTACCTATTCGCGCGACGCGGGGCCACGCGGCGCAGCCCGGCCCCGCACGAGCGTGCCAGACGGCGGCCGTCGCGATGCCCGGCTGTTATCCGCCTGCCCCTATAGATTCGTGGGTCATGTCCGATCGCGACTCAGCTCTGAGCGTCGCGCACATGGACGCGGACGCGTTCTACGTCTCGATCGAGCTTCGACGACACCCGGAGCTGCGCGGCCTGCCGGTCGTCGTGGCGGGCACCGGTCCGCGGGCGGTGGTCACAACCGCGAGCTACGAGGCGAGGAGGTTCGGGGTGGGCTCGGCGATACCCGCCTCGCGTGCGCGGCGCCTGTGTCCCGGCGCGGTGTTCCTCCCGCCCGACTTCCCGACCTACCGCGAGGCCTCTGCGCAGATCATGGGGATCGTGCGGCGAGCACGTCGAGACCGTCGAGGTGGTCGGCCTTGACGAGGCATACCTGGACCTCTCCGGGCTGTTCTCGCCGCGGGCTGCGATGCGACGTCTGATCGCCGAGATCCGCGCCGAGACGCAGCTCGCGTGCTCGGTCGGGATCGGCCCCAACAAGCTCGTCGCGAAGGTCGCCTCCGACGCCGAGAAGCCCGCGGGCTTCGTGGTGCTCACACGCGAGCAGGCATGCGAGCGCTTCGCGGGCAGCCCTCCGTCCCTGATCCCGGGCATCGGGCCGAAGACGACAGCAAGGCTAACGGCGCTCGGCGTGTCGAGCCTCGCGCAGATGGCTGCGCTCCCCGAGCAGGTACTCCTGGACACGTTCGGCGCGAACCTCGGGCGCGACCTCGCCAGGCGGGCGCGGTTCGAACACGACGGCGAGGTTGCGGCGGCACGCAAGGTCGTCTCGGAGTCGCGGGAGCGCACCTTCGACGTCGACATGCACGACCCGGCTGAGCTGCAGGCCGCGATGAGCAGGATGGCGGTCGAGCTCTGCGAGAGCCTGTGCGCCCACGGGCGCAGCGGCAGGACGATCGGCATCAAGGTGCGTCTGGACGACTTCACGACCGCCACCCGTGCGCACACCCTCGGGGAGCCGACATGCGACCCGGCCGTCGTCGGCGCCCATGCGCTGCGCCTGCTCGAGGAATACTCGCCCGCCCGGCCCGTCAGGCTGCTCGGCGTTCGCGTCGCCGGGCTCGCCGCCACGGGTCCCGCGCAGCGTGCCGATGAGCCCGGCTCCTGCGACGCGCAGGGCGCCGAGGGCGGACAGCTCGCGATGCTCCTGTGAGCGGACTGTGTCTAGGATCCGGCGATGGCCCTCGCCCAGGTCGGTGACATACAGCTCGACTACGAGCGCACCGGGGCCGGCGAGCCGCTGCTGACGATCATGGGGATGAGCGGCACGGCGCTGCACTGGGGCGAGCCGTTTCTGCAGCCTCTCCGCGAGAGCCTCGAGGTGATCACATACGACCACCGCGGCGTCGGCGCGAGCAGCCGCCTTGAGGGGCCCCTGTCGATCGCCCTGATGGCACGGGACGCCGCGGGTCTGCTGGACGCACTCGGGATCACCGGCGCACACGTTCTCGGGATCTCGATGGGCGGGATGATCGCGCAGGATCTCGCGCTCTCGCGCCCGGACCTCGTGCGCACGCTCACGATCGGCTGCAGCTACTGCGGAGGGCCCGGCAGCGCGCTGCCCGGCCCCGAGGTGATGGGCAGGCTGACAGAGGCGATGCTGTCGGGGGACAGGCAGAAGGCTCTGCGGGCCGGGTGGGAGGCGAACATCTCGCCCGCGATGCGCGATGACCGGGAGCTGTATGAGCGCTACCTCGCGGTCGCCGCGCAGCGCGCGGTGGCCGTCCCGGTCGTGATGGCGCAGCTCCAGGCGGCCGCAGCGCACGACACGAGCTCAAGACTGGGCGAGCTTGAGATGCCGACACTGGTGGTGCACGGCACCGAGGACGAGATGCTCCCTGTCCAGAACGGCCGCCTGATCGCGTCGCTGATCCCAGGGTCGCGGCTCGAGATCCTGGACCCCGTCGGGCACCTGTTCTTCTGGGAGGCGCCCGCAGCAGTCCGCGCAGCTCATCATCTCCCACGCGCTCGCGCAGACCTGAGGTGCCAGGTGCTCCCAACGATCTGATCGTCGCCTCCGGCGACGTCACCCTCTCGGGTGAGATGGCCGGGGAGGGGCAGGACGTCGTGCTGCTGCACGGGCTGACCGCCACACGCCGCTATGTGGTGATGGGCTCGCGCTCGCTCGAGCGCTCGGGCAGGCGGATGATCTCCTACGACGCGCGCGGCCACGGCAGGTCGATGCCCGCTCCCGGCGGCGAATACGGCTACGGCCACCTGTCCGAGGACCTGCTCGCGGTGCTGGACGCGGCCGGAGTCGCACGCGGCGTCATCGCCGGGGCATCGATGGGCGCGCACACCGCGGCGCGCTTCGCGCTCGAGCACCCCGAGCGGGTGTCGGCGCTCGCACTGATCACGCCGGCATACGAGCCCGACGGGCTGCGCGAGGAGCAGGACATCGCACGCTGGGACGCACTCGCCCGTGGGCTGCGCGCGGAAGGCGTGGACGGCTTCGTGCGCGCGTATGACCTGGACGCGGTGCCCGAGGTGTGGCGCGCGACGGTGGAGACGGTCCTGCGTCAGCGGCTCGCGGCACACGAGCACCCGCTGGCCGTCGCCGACGCGCTCGAACGCGTGCCCCGCTCCCGGCCGTTCGAAGCGATCGCGGACCTGCGGGGAATATCGGTCCCGACACTCGTGGTCGCCAGCCGCGATGAGGCCGACCCGGGGCATCCGCTGCATGTTGGCGAGCAATGGGCGAGCACGATCGCGGGCGCGACGCTGCTCGTCGAGGAGGCGGGGCCGCCACCGCGCTCGCCGATCGCCTGGCAGGGAGGCCAGCTATCGCAGGCGATCGCCGAGCTCTGCGAACGGGCTACGTGATAGCGTACGAGCGTACGTGATCATGCCCCCAGGTTGGAGGTGCCCATGCCGGTGCGAGAGTGGGACGGAGCGAGCTATGACCGGATCTCCGGAACGATGGAGGCGATGGGCCTGGGTGTCCTCGCGAGGCTCGAGCTCGACGGCTCGGAGAGCGTGCTTGACGCGGGGTGCGGCTCCGGACGGGTGACGCAGGCGCTGATCGAGCGTCTGCCGCAGGGGCGGGTCATCGGGGTCGACGAGTCGCCGTCGATGATCGCCGCCGCCCGTGAGAGGCTCGGGGACGCCGCGGACCTGCGCGTCGGCGATCTGCTCGAGCTCGAGCTCGAGAGCCCGGTGGACGCGGTCCTCTCGACCGCGACGTTCCATTGGATCGCCGATCACGACCGGCTGTTCTCGCGGCTCCACGCGTGCCTGCGGCCGGGTGGCCGGCTCGTCGCCCAGTGCGGGGGAGAGGGGAACATCGAGATACTGCGCGGCCGTGCGGGCGTGGTCAGTGCCCGTGCCCCCTACGCCGAGCACCTCGCCGGCTGGCGGGCCCCCTGGAACTACCAGGCGGCCGAGCTCACCCGCGAGCGGCTGCTGAAGGCGGGCTTCGCGTCGGCCGAGTGCTGGCTGACGCCGGCGCCCGCGGAGCCGCAGGAGCCCAGGGAGTACCTGCAGACGATCGTCCTCGGGCCGATCGTGCAGAGGCTGGCGCAGGAGCTGCGCGGCCCCTACATGGACGAGGTCATGCAGGAGCTAGGAGAGCCCGTGATCATCGACTATGTGCGCCTGAACATCGACGCGATCGCCTGAGAGAACTCACCGCATCCGGGGTAATGGCACGTCGCCGACATCGCGCTAACGTCACGTGAGGCCGACCCGGCTCGGCACATCTCGATGAACGGCTGGCGGTTACAAGCGACGAAGAGGAGAACGACGATGGCGATCACCACAGGCTCCGCGCATCTTCCCGCGCTCGGCGAGCACCAGCGGCAGGAAATCGGCAACGAGCTCCAGGCGGAGCTCATCGAACTGATCGACCTGTCGCTTCTCGGAAAGCAGCTGCACTGGAGTGTCGTGGGCCCGGGCTTCAGGCCGCTGCACCTGCAGCTCGACGAGCTGATCGACGCCTGGCGTGATGCCGGTGACGTGGTCGCCGAGCGCGCCGTCGCCCTCGGCTTCTTTCCCGAAGGCCAGGCGCGTGCGGTTGCCGCCGACAGCCCGGTCGAGGGCGTCGAGCGCGGCCCGATCGAGGATCACGCCGTCATCCAGCAGCTCGCGATCCGTCTCGCGGGAGTAGCCGAGCGCACACGCGAGCGGATGGACCGCCTTGCCGAGCTCGACTCCGCATCCGAAGACGTGCTCGTCGGAGTCATCCGCTCGCTCGAGGAGCAGCTGTGGATGATCCGCGCCCAGCTGCCCCACGGCCACTGAGGACACGAGCCGCGCGCCGGGCTAGAGGACCGCGGCGCCGGGACGGTCCTCGCCGACCTCGGCTCCGCTGAGCAGCGCCGCATAGCGGCCGCCGAGCGCCACGAGCTCATCATGGGTGCCGCGCTCGACGATGTGCCCGGAGTCGAGGACGAGGATCTGGTCGGCGTCGCGGATCGTCGAGAGACGGTGCGCGATCGCGATGGTCGTGCGCCCGCGTGAGAGCTCGTCCAGCGCCTGCTGCACCGCACGCTCTGTCTCGGTGTCCAGCGCCGAGGTCGCCTCGTCGAGAATCAGCACGGGCGGGTTCCGGAGCACCGTGCGCGCGATCGCTATCCGCTGCTTCTCGCCGCCGGAGAAGCGGTAGCCACGCTCGCCGACGGGGGTGTCATAGCCCTCGGGCAGGGAGGAGATGAGGTCGTGTATCTGAGCCGCCCTTGCGGCGTCCTCGACCTCCTGGTCGGTGGCGTCCGGGCACGCTTACGCGTTTTGGATCATCTTAACTCTGCACGATCCCCAGAGTCTTTGCAACTGGATAATCAGGAAATACCTGAGTCAGGTTTTGATTCTTAACTCGCTTCGAAACGATCTCTGCCAACACATCGCGATAATCGGTTGTGACGTTCAGATCACCGGGGCCGTACAACTTATCAGGAGAAAGCCCAGGCCAATCACTGTACACTTTGCCGCCGTTGACGCCTCCGCCGACGACAAACATGCAGTTGCCGTGTCCGTGATCAGTGCCGCCCGAACCGTTCTCCTGCGCGCGCCGTCCAAACTCGGACATCGTAACCATCGTCATTTTCTTGGCGGCATCGCCCATATCGGTATAAAGCGCGGCGAGTCCAGAACTCAATTCATTCAACAGTTTCGGCATGTCGCCATCGATTGCGCCTTCGGCGTTGTGTGTGTCCCAGCCGCCGATATCCACGCAGGCAACTTCGAGTCCGATTTCCGCTTTGGCAATTTGAGCGACTTGCTTGAGAGCCGTGCCATATTCGGTTTGCGGATATTGCGCGTTGCCATTCGGCGCGTAATTGGAGATGTCCACCTTTGAAAGTAAATCCACTGCATCGAACGTATCGCTTGCAATCGGATCCAAACTGCCGCCGAGACTATACAGCGACTCCAGTCTTTTGCGGATCTCACTGAGCTGAACTCACGTCACCCTGCAAATGGAAGTCCGCAATGGATTGAAGCGTGGTGACCGGAATCGGTCCGCGCAAAGATTCTTGCATGATGCCGCCCATGCCGATGGCGCGGGAACGGAGAAGTGTTCTGCCAAGGCGCCGATTGCAAGTGGCGGCCAATCCATCCGGTCTCGATGGTTTTCTCGCCGGGCGTGCCGCGTTCCATATAATCCATCGCGTCGAAATGGGAATGAGTTGGATCGGGTGAACCGACCGCGTGCACAATGGCCAAAGCTTTTTCATCCCATAAATCTTTCAGCGGCTGCAATGACGGATGCAATCCAAAGAATCCATCGAGGTCGATGCCGGTCTTGGTATTGCCCGCTGACGGTTCGGCGATTGCCAATTCAGTTCGCAGATGATAATAATCCGCGTCACCGTGCGGGATGACGGCATTCAAACCGTCCATGCCGCCGCGCTGAAAGATGACCACCAATAAATCGCCAGGCGGTTCAACACCATCCGGCGCAAAAGCCATGCGCGGCATCCAGGAGGGCAAGGCGGATGAAACGGCCCATTTGCTCATCCGAGTTGTGCTGAGCCTCATAAAATCACGACGGGAAAGTTTTGTGTCCATTTTGCTCCTTTATCATCAAACAGTAAAAGATTTTGTAAACGAATTTTCGCTAGTCGTCACGAATACATTTGACCTATTCGCGAGCATTTGCGGAGATTAGCGGACAACGCGCAAAGACATTTATCTCACCTGAAAATGCGGCGAGCCGAGGATCAATCCGGCAATACTGGCGAGATTATTGCTCAGATCGCCACTCGAGGCGAAGTCCAGCAAAATATTGCGCGCATCGTCCGGCAGAGTTGTGCCAATGAAACGCTGACTCAAAACGTCCACTACATCTTGAGCGGATTGAGCATCTTGTGTCAAAGTATTTACATCCACATGCACGCCGTTGATTTTGTTGGATGTCAATAAGTTGCCAAAATTCCAACGTTCAAGCAAGCCGCTGGTATTTGCCCAGAAGGATGCGACATCGGGAAAGCCATTCGGGAATTGCCAATCGAACGGAATCTGTCCGAG
>CAVUCP010000016.1:0-176090 GCA_963740075.1 uncultured Solirubrobacteraceae bacterium
AACAACGCCGGCGCGTCCCGGGAGAACGACACAGGTCACGAAAAGCACCGACGAACGGCAAGATGGGCGATGCGCCTATTTGCCGGTCTTGTAGGTGAAGTGGTCTTTCTTGGTGATCGGGCTTGAGCCGGTGCTCGTGGTGACCGTGACATCGACGATTCCGGCGGCGCCCGGTGGCGACACCGCGCTGATCGACTTCGATGATTTGACAGTGACTTCCGTGGCGAGATTCCCGTTGAACCTGACGGTGGCAGGTGCCGCGAAGTTGCTCCCCGTGACGGTCACGACGGTCTTGCCCGTGGTGGGGCCGCTTTTCGGCGTGACCTTCGTGACCGTCGGAGGCTGCGCCGAGCGCTGCTCGCATCCGCCGGCTTCGTTGCTCCACTCTTGCTGATACCAGTAGAGGTCGCCGTTGATCACCTGGTTGTAGTTGGCCCCGTCGGGAGCCTTGCCGAGGGGTTCGCCGAATTCCGTCGCCTGCTTGAAGGTCCGGCACTTGTCGGCGACCTCATCGCCCTTGACGTCGTACCACGCGGTGAGCTCCGGGTCGGTGACCGACTCGCTGTGCTCATGGGCGAGCCCGCCTGCGATCGTGGCGTCGGACGGATTGTCATTGGGGTGTTCTTCCCCGGGCTCGCAGTTGAGACCAGCCACGTACGGGTTGTTCGCGTAGACGATGACACCCGTGCCGACCGTGATGTAACCGTGGTATGCACAGTAGGTCGCGTGTTTGGTCCCGTCCGAGCATGAGTGCCCAGCCGCTTCAAAGCAGCTTTCGACGCCGGGAGGCGTCAGCAGGAAGTACTCGTGCTGCAGGTCGCTCGGAAGTTTGTTGCTTTCCACGAACGCGGCGATCTCCGAGCGAAGCTGTTCCTCCGTGAAACAGATCGGGGCAGCCGAACACCCGTTGGCCGGGTATGCGTCTGTGTCAACGAGCGCACCGGCGAAATGCACGTCGTAGCTCGCCGTTTCTCCAGCGGCGTCTTTGTACTGCGTGAGCACCGAGTCCGTGTTCTGCACGCCCCCGCTGTCGTGGGCGAGGTCTTCAAACCACCGGTCGATACCGGCCTCATAACCCGCCGGGTACACCGGAGCCCCCGCCGGATCCCAGTAAAGGGCGTAATCGGTGTTGCTCGGCATCACAGGACCACCGTGGTATTCGAGGAGCTTGCTGACGTCGGGCTTGGCGTTCCCCCCAGCGCCGGACTGTGGTGCTCGCACACCAGGCGGTGGCAGGTAACTGATGGTCGCGCCAGGCAGATGCAAGACCACCGCCCCCGCGCTGGCCGCCCCTGCTGCCCCGGCGACTGCGCAGATACCGACCGCGGTGGCCACGATCCGCCCTGCAAAACCCAGCGCGTGCGCGCGGGCGCTGCTCTGGCGCGTTTCCTGCCTTCCCCGCCCAGCCCTCATGGCGCTCTCCCCACATTTCCCTCGCGCGACAGCGGGAGGATTCTAGGCGATTGGTCCGCTCGAGGCGCGCATGCGGTCGATGACCGCGAGATCGTTCTCGCGGGCGCGCACGAGTCAGGCTGATGCTCGGGGTCTGATGAGGGTGCTGCCGTGTGGGCCGGCGAGCACCGCCTCGTGAAGTGCGCTGCCGTGCACCCACTGCTTCCAGGACAGGAACCACATGGTCCAGCCGTTGTCCCAGACCCCGGCCTTCGGGCTGCCCTGGATGGTCACGGGGTCGCCCGGGTCTGCCAGCCGGTAGAAGATCTCGGCGTCGGCCGGAGACATGTTCACGCAGCCGTGACTCACGTTGGTGAACCCCTGCTCCCCCACCGACCAGTACGCGTCATGCAGGTAGTCGCCGCTCCATGTGAACCGCACCGACCAGGGCACCTCGATGTTGTAGCCGGGACCGATCATGTCGACGGGGTTCGCCTTTTCGATCGTCAGGTACGTCCCGTCGGGGGTTTCGTCGCCGGGGCGCCCGGTGCTGATCGGCCAGCGCGCGAAGACCCGGCCATCGCGGTAGACGGTCATGGAGTGCTCCTGCGTGTTCGCCACCACCCCCACCGGGTCGCCGATCGTGAACGTCTGCGTCAGCGTGTGGCTGCCGTAGACGCCGGGCGCGACCTCGACGCCGTCGAGGTGACCGGTGAAGCTCACGTCGGTGTGCGCCGGCCAGTAGCTGCGTGGACGGAAGTAGACGCACATTGCCGCCAGGTTGCAGCTGGTGTCCCAGTACCAGGCGCCGACAACCCGCTTGGAGCTCCTGACCTGCAGGGCCCGTTCAACCGCTGCCCTGTCCTGGATCGGCCGGCTGAAGTAGAGGACGATCGGCATGCCCACCCCGTAGGTCTGGCGATACCCCTCGATGACCTGCGTCGAGACGGTTTTGCTCGGGGTGAGCGTGCGGAACGAAACCGTCCTGGTGATCGGTATGCCGTTCCGGCCGACGGCTGTCGCGACGACCGTGTAGTGCTGGGACACGTCGAGCGCCCAGGTGCTCCGCCATACCGTTCCCGAGTCGCGGAGCTTCCCGCTGACGGGTTCGCCGCCGGTGTCGACGGCGACCTTCGTGATCCTTCCCCCTGCCGCTCGCACGGTGATCCCGTGCTCTGGCGCGTCGTCGATGCCGCTTTCGGCCGGGGTGATCGACAGGCTCACGTCGGGTGCACCACCAACTGCGCCACCCGCGGCGCTGGCCGGAGCCGATCGGGCTCCACCCGAACAGCCGGCGGCGAGCAGGGCGAGCGAGCAGGCGGCGGCGGCGATGAAGCCGCGTCGTCCGGGCGACGGTCGTAGGCGGGTGTCGGAAACGGTCGCTGGACGCAAGCTGTAGCTCCGAACTCTCATGGGTCATCTTAGGCCGCGACAGGCTCGCGCACCGCCGTTACCCGGCGAAACATCGCGGGCTCGGCGAGGTCCTTGACGGCCGCCTTCCCGGCGGGTTACGCTCGCACCGGCGTCGGGGCACGGGGAGCCTCGTTCGCAGGCAGTCGCTCGGCCCTCGGAGGAAAGGATCATCATGATCAGCAAGCGCCGGACGCAGCTCGTCCCGCTACTCGCGACACTCGCCCTGATGCTCGTTCCGGCGGTGGCGCATGCCGCGCCGGAATGGGAAAAAAACAACGTCCTCCTCGGCGCCACGCACGTCGCCGTCAGCACCAAAGGTGTGCTCGCCGTGAGCATCCAATCCGTCGGGGTCGTCAAGTGCAAGGTCACCGACACTGAGGAAATCTGGAATCCCGGCAGCGGCAAACCCGGGGAAGACAGCTTCACGGCGTTCGGCCCCGCCCCATGCAAGGGCACCACGGCGCTGTGCACCTCCCACACGTACACGCTCGTGCCCGAAGGCCTGCCGTGGGCATCCGTGCTCGTCGCCGGCACCCCGGTGCGCGATGAATTCTCGCCGAAATTCGGGCTCGAATGCAACAGCGTGGTCGTCGACAAACTGCACGGCACGCTCACGCCCGAAGTTGCGCTCAACCTGCTGGACTTCAGCCTGACGTCCGGCACGCTGACGGACAGCGGAGGCAACTCGGTCGACGTGATCGGCAAAGACAAAATCACCGGGTCCGGGAAAGTCAAAGCAAGCTGAGCAGGAACTCTCGGACTGCACGGTCGCCGGCCCTCCCCGGCGACCGTGCCGCGCGCCTGCGGTTAGGGCGGAGCCCGTCGCTAGTCGCCCGTGGCCGAGAAGTGCTCGGGGTCGGCCGGTCCGAGCACCCCTCCGATCAGCTTCAGCGGACCGGTGTAGCCCCGCAGGACGGCGATGAGCTGAGACGAGTTCGTGACGTCGACTGCTCCACCGGGATAGACGGTGGTCTCGTGGTTGCTCACGCCGGCGGGCGCGCTGAACGCACCGGCCGCATTCAGCTGCTCCTGTTCGTAGAAGGTCCTGTACCCGCTTGTCACCGTTCCGGTCCATCCATGCGCGGCTGCCCAGGTCAGCACCGGGATGATCCAGTCGGCGATCGGCTTGGCGCGCGGGTTCCACGACGTTTCGGGGGTTTCGATCTGCAGGCCGGCGCCAGAGTTCGCCGGAGCGTTTTCGAAGGACGCAGCGGTGTCCCCCGAGGGCAGCTGGATCCCGGCCTTGCGCGCCGCCGCGATCTCGCGCCGCACCTCCGCGTCCGACGGCGCCCCGGACGCTATGTGCACCTTGCCTTCGGCGATGATCGCGTCCGAGGAGACGTCCATCTTCGCGATGAGAGCACTGTGCTTCGCCGCGGCGGGACTGGGCCTCGGCGTCGCGGGATCGGGTTTGGGCGTGACCGTCGCCGTCGCCGTCGTCTGGTGCGGGGCCGTCCGCGTCGCGACGGCTGCTTCGCCGCAGCCCGCCGCGCCGATGCAGCAGCTCGCGATGAGCATCGAGAGGGCCACTCGGGGTGCTCTGCCGCGCCGCCCATGCGCCCGGGCCGCGGAGCCGGGCGTGCACTCGAGCCGGGGCCGTGCCGTCATGCCCCGCCGCCTGTCGAGAGAGCGATGATGGAGCTTTCGGAGACGAGCAGTTCGCCCGGTTCTCTTGAGGTGAACTCGGCGCCCGCGGCTTCAAGGAAGACCGTGTGACGCCCGCCCGGCACGCTCACCGCGACCCCGAGGGTCACGTGCCGGTGCTCTCCGCCCGGCACGCTGACGGTCTCTGAGGAGACGGCCCTGCCGTCGAGATAGACGGCGCACTGCACGCTCGCGTCCGTCCCCGCACCCGCCGTGTCGGCGATCGCGGTGCTCGCCCGCAGGTATACGCGGCCGGCGTGAGCGCGGTCAAGCGCCAGTCGTGTGCCGAGCGCGCCTGCCGGCGGGGGCGGAGCGCATGGCGGCACCGGCTGTCCGGGCAGCAGCGGCTCGTCGCATTCGTCTTTCAAAAGCCGCTGCGTCGTCGTGCTCCGTGCGCTCTCGCCGCTCAGCGTGACGGGCGTGCCGGCCGACGCGAGGGACGGATAGTGGCTGCGAAAGCCGAACTCGCCGCCGACCGCCTCGCCCTTGTTCACCGGCAGCACCAGCGTCATGATCGATCCGCGGGGAGCTCGAATCCCATGCGGCGGGCTGCACTCGTCGCAGACGAAACGCCCTCGCATCGCGATCAGGTACACGGCGGGTCCCGGCCCCCTCTCGAGCGTGGTGACCCCGCCGGTTGCGCGTTCGGCCAGCTTGAGGGTGGTTCGGAGCGCACGGATGTCGTATGGGTGGCCGTCGCCCTCACGGCTCGCCTGCAGCTGCGCTTCGCCGAGCAGTTCAGCTCGAACAGGCGCGGGGATCGTGCCCGCGGCCTGAGCAGCAGCCGGGGCCAGGCATACGAGCAACAGCGCGAGGAGCGCGCATGCACCGGCGCCGGCCGTCGGCAGGCTGGGTGAGCCGGTCGCCCCGGCAAACACGCGTCTGATCTGGCTCACGCACGTGATGCTGGCACAGCGGGCACACGGCTGAGCCGGGATGCGTCCATTGAGCGCTCGGCCGAGCGCCCCGGTGGCCGGCGCCACTGGCAGGGCATGGGCGCGGCACTGCAGGACGGCGCGGCTACTCTCTACGCCGCGCGAACCGCAGGACGCTCACCTGCGATCGAGCGGTCGAGCACGGCCGCCAGGTCGCGTGCCTGCTCTCTGATCTCACCCACGGCCGTCGTCTCCCACAGCTCTCCGCGCCGCAGGGGGCCGAGCGTGAAGATCCGGCCGTCGCCCTCGCGACCCTGATCATCGAGCAGCGCGCCGTCACCGCTCGCTCTGAGGCCGAGGCCGAGGTCGTCCGGCACGACGCGGCCGCTCTGGAGGAGGCTCTGCAGGAGGCGGCTCGGGGACCTGCGAATGTCGGTGCCGGGGCCTGCGCAGACGATGATGCGCTCGCAGTCGAGCTGCCGGCTATCGCGCCCGCCTCCGAGATCGACGGTGACCCGCAGGCGCGGCCCGGCCCCGTCGACGCCGCTGAGCCTCGCGGCGAGCGTCGTCAGCCGCCCCGTGGAGGCCAGCTGTGCGAGGCGCTCTGCGACCGCGGGGGCCATCCGGTGGCGGCGACGTTCCCACTCGCGCACGTGCCGCTGCAGGAACTCGCGTCTGTCCGCGACCGATAGACGCGACCATAGCTCGCTGGTGACGGGCCGCAGACCGTCGAAGGCATCACGCCAGTCATAGCCCTCGCTCTCCATCCGCGCGATGTGGTCACGCACGAGCTTCTCGGCCTCGTCCAGCCCGATCGATCCCTCAGGGATCGCGGGCGCCGGTGAGGGCGTGTGCTCGCCGGACAGGTGCGCGAACGGGAAGCGGCCGCTCGGCGAGAGGGCCAGCACCGCCGCGTCGTCGTCGTCGGCCGTCAGGGAGAGGATCGTGTCGACGGCTGTCAGGCCCATCCCCACAACGAGGGTGCGGCCCTCCTGTGGCGTCTTGACCGGCCCCGCGGCCCAGGGGTCCGGGATGATCCGCGGGTCGCTTCCCAGAACCCCGATCGGGGCTCCCGGAAGGTTGCCGAGCGCTAGTACGAGCCTGTCGCAGGTGATCGGGGCTCGTCCCTCGAGCGCGAGCTCGATCGCCCCGGCGTCCTCGCGCGCATCGAGGACCTCGGCGCTGACCCGCGTGAGTTTTCGCTGCGGGGCAGCCTGGCTCTCGGCATCCGCCAGAGCCGCCTGCAGGTAGGCGCCGAAGTCGCGCCGGGGCAGGAACGCCTCCGGCGCGCCGTCCCCGGTCTCCCTTCCCGCCCAGTCACAGAGGTCCAGCGGCTCATCGCACCAGGCGCTCATCCTCGCGGCAGGCACGTTCAGCAGATGCCGCGGATCGCTCGTGCCATATGCAACGCCGGGCCCGAACACGCCCGTGCGCTCGATGAGCAGGATCTCGATCGGCGTATCGCCTGCGCGCAGCAGGTTCGCGGCGAGCAGCGTCCCCGTGCATCCCGCGCCGACTATCGCCACGACGGGCACGCGCCTGTCGGTCAGGTCTGTGCCCCCGTGGCCTGCGTCGATGCCTGAGTTCACTTCGCGAGATGATCGCAGGTCATCTTGACGTGGCCCGCGCGTCCGAGCCGCCGTCCGCGGCTGCGCCCGCCGTCAATTCGGGCCGCCGACGAGCGAGATCCCGAGGTCGGCGAGGCCCACCACCCCGCCGTCCGACACTCGCACGACCTCGTTCCAGCCACCGCGACGCAGCAGGCTCGCCGCGAACGCAGCGCGCGCCCCGGCGGCACAGGCGACCGCGATCGTCCCCGCGCCCTGCGGCTCGGGCAGGCCGCGGCCGCTGCCGAGCTCGATGAGCGGAAGGTGTATCGAACCCTTCACGTGACCCTCTCGCCACTCGCGCTCCTCGCGCACATCGACGAGCGTCACAGCGTGCTCGCGCAGGCCCTCCGCGAGTGCCCTCAGTCCGAATGACCGCTCGCTTGCGAGCGGCAGGCCATTCCAGTCCAGCGTGAGTCCGAGGATGTTCCACAGGCCGACCGCGTGCAGGGCACGCTTCATCGCCTGTGCGTCCTGCTCGTCGCGGGCGGCGATTAGCACCGGCTCCTCGGGGCGCAGCGCCCAGCCGGCGCGGGTTCCGACCGCCGGCGCGGCGACCGGGAGATTCAGCGCACCCGCGATATGCGCCCGGTCGAACGCGTCTGGGTTGCGGGCGTCGAGGACGGTCACGTCGGCGTCGAGGACGGCGAGCACCTCCTGCGCGTCGAGCAGCCTCGGCTCCGCTGGCTCCTCGGGGTCGACGCGCATGTTGGTGGTGCAGATGTGGAGCACGTTCGGCGGCCGCGACGGCACGCTGCTCGTGAGGACGTCGACGAATGTCGGCTCGTCCAGTGAGAGCAGCGGATCGTTGAGCCGCTCGTAGCCGATCGTGGAGCTCGTCTTGCGGCTGAGTCCCGCTCCGCCGCACAGCGACCCGCCCACGTGGCCGGGCCACACCTCGACGTGGTCGCCGAGCCCGAGCAGGACCCGCAGGCTGGCGTACAGGTCATGTGCCCCGACGTCGGGCTCGACCGCGAGATCCGGGCGCGCAAGATCACCGACCAGGAGGGAGTCGCCGGTGAGCACCATCCACGGCTCGGGCGAGCGCGTGTCGTCTATCACGGCGAGGACGATGTGCTCGGGGCGGTGTCCCGGCGTTGCGAGAGCACGGACGCGCACGTCCCCCACCGTGAGCTCGTCGCCCGGCTCGAGGTCCTCCTCGCGCGGCTCCTGCGGGCGTGCGGGGCGATGGGCGAGCGCACCAGTCGCCGCGGCGAGCCGTGAGCGCCCGCTCACGTGGTCGGCGTGGTCGTGGGTGTCCACGACGTGGCTGATCCGCAGGCCCTCTTCGCGCGCGATGTCCAGGTAGATGTCGATGTCGAATCGCGGATCCAGGACGATCGCCTCGCCGCCGTCGCCGAGGACGTAGGACGCACATCCGAGATCGCGGTAGAGCACCTGTCTGAAGAACACGGTGGGCCTCCCATACGGGGTCGTGGAATAGGTTCGCTATTCCTCAGTTTATCACTGCGAAAAGTAGTCAACCATCAGGGCCCCGTCAAGCGGGATACCCACCAAGCGACCTTCGGCCCAGCCGCAGCTGAGCAGCCGGCCGGGTAGATTTGGCTCTCAGAGCGCCATGCCAGAGTCGCTTCCCGAACTGATCCTGCCCAACGCCGCCGCGTGGCGGCGCTGGCTGTCGGGCAACCATCTGCATGCCCCCGGCCTGTGGCTCGTGCTCGCGAAGAAGGGGACCGTTGAGCCCACATCGCTCACCTATGACCAGGCCCTCGAGGAGGCGCTCTGCCACGGCTGGATCGACGGCCAGGTGAGGGGCCGCGACGAGCGTACCTTCCGCCAGCGGTTCACGCCCCGAAGGGCGCGCTCAGCCTGGTCCGCGCGCAACGTCGGGATCATCGAGCGGCTGCTGGCAGAGGGGCGCATGCAGGCCGCCGGCCTCGAGGCTGTGGAGAGCGCCCGCGCGGACGGCCGCTGGCAGCAGGCTTACGCCGGGCCCGCGACCGCCGAGGTGCCCGACGACCTCGCCGCCGCCCTCGACCGCGAGCCAAAGGCGAGGGCGATGTTCGACATCCTCACGAGCCAGAACCGCTACGCGATCCTCTACCGGATCCAGAACACCCGCACGCCCGCCACGCGGGCGAGAGCGATCGAACGCTTCGTCGCGATGCTCGCGCGGGGAGAGAGCATCCATCCGCAGCGGCGCGGCCTGCCGCGCTGATCAGCCGACGATCTCCAGGAGAGCCTCGGCGAGCCCCGGCCGCGCGGCGAGGATGCCCCACGGCAGGCCCTCACGCTCGGGCAACTCGATCACGGACAGGCCCGCGCGTTCGCACACGAGCGCTCCGGCCGCTATGTCCCACTGCTTGACGGTTCTCTCGTAGTAGGCGTCATAGCGCCCGGCGGCGGTCCATGCGAGGTCCAGTGCGGCGCTCCCGAAGCGCCGGATGTCACGAACGCGGGGTATGAGCCTGGCGAGCACCGCGGCCTGGGCCTCGCGCACGCGAGCGTCGTAGGCGAGGCCTGTCGCGACCATCGCACCGGCGAGGCCGTCATCGGCGCCGGAGCTGTGCGCGGCCGGCGTCCGGCCGCCCGCCAGCTCCCGCGTCGCGCCTTCGCGGGCCGCCGACGCGGGACCTGCGCGCGTGGCTGTGAAGAGCTCCTCGCGGGCCGGGTCCCAGATCGCTCCCGCGAGCGTCCCGGCGTCGTCGCGAACCGCCACGCTCACGCACCATTGGGGTATCCCAAACAGGAAGTTCACGGTGCCGTCGAGCGGGTCCACGACCCACTCAAGGCCGCTGGTCCCGCGCTCGCTGCCCCCCTCCTCTCCGACGAAGCCGTCCTCGGGACGGCGCGTGTGCAGCAGGTCACGGATCGCCCGCTCGGACGCCCTGTCCGCCTCGCTGACGAGGTCTGTCGGGGTGCTCTTGCTGCTGACCTCGTGCTCGCTGCCGGTCCGGACCCTGTCGGTGAGCAGGGCACCGGCCATCCTGGCGGCGTCGATGGCCACCTGCAGGAGCTCCTCGGGTTCGCTCACGAGAACCCGGGCGGGCGCTCCCCGGCCCACGGGCGCTCTGACTCGATCTGGGCGGAGAGCGAGAGCAGGGTCGCCTCCTCGCCCGGCCGCCCGACGAGCTGAACGGCGCGCGGCAGCCCGTCGGAGCCCATGCCGGCGGGCACGGACGCCGCGGGCTGTCCCGTCACGTTCCAGATCCCCGTGAACGGGACCATCCCGGCGACGGCGTTGAGCGTCCAAAGGGCTCCGCGCCCGTTGAGCTGCCCGATCTGCGGCGGCCCCGTCGCGGTGGCGGGCGTCAGCAGCACGTCGTGGTCCTGCAGCAGGGCCGAGACCCTCGCGGTCAGCGCCTGCTCGCCGGCCATCGAGCGTTCGAGCAGCGCCGGCGTGATCAGGGCTCCCATCCTTGCCATGCCGCGCGTGCGCCGTTCCAGGCGCTCCGGGTGCGCGAGCGCGGCCGCGTCGTCGTGGACGCCGCGCAGGTAGCGCGCCAGCACCGCGGGAATCGCGTCCAGCCCATATTCCGGGTCGTGCTCTGAGACCTCGTGCCCCAGCGAGCGAAGAAGGTCGACGGTCTCCGCCAGCGCCCGTTCGACATCTGCGCTCAGACTTGAGATGACGCCCGGCGGGATACGCCTGCTGTATGCGATCCGCAGCCGCGCGGGCGGGGTCGCGGCGGCCTGCGCAAAGGGGATCTCCGGCGTCGGCGCGCTGTCCGCGTCCGTGTCGATCGCGCCGGATGCGACGTCGTGGAAGAGCGCCGTGTCGGCCACGCTGCGGCAGAGCACACCTTTCACCGAGAGGCCGTGCCAGCCCCGCGACTGCGGCGCCATCGAGACCCTCCCCCGCTGGGGCTTGAGGCCGAACAGCCCGCACCAGGCCGCGGGGATCCGGATGGATCCGGCGCCGTCGGAGCCGAGAGCCGCGCCGACCAGCCCTGCCGCGACCGCCGCAGCGCTGCCGCCGCTCGAGCCGCCCGGCGCACGCTGGGTGTCCCAGGGGTTGCGCGTCGCACCGTATGTGGCGGTCTCGGTGAACGGCCAGAGGGTCATCTCGGGAACGTTTGTCTTGCCGATGATCAGGGCGCCGGCCTCGCGGAGCCGTCGCACCACCTCGGCGTCGGCTCGCGCCGGCCCGCCGGTCGCGTTGGTGCCGTACGTCGTGAGCTCGCCGGCGACGTCGATGTCGTCCTTGACGGCGATCGGCACACCGAGCAGGGGTCTTCCCGCGCCCGCCCCGCGGCGGGCGTCCGCCTGGCCGGCTTCGAGCAGCACGCGCTCTCCCAGGACGACACGGAAGCTGTTGAGCCTGCCGTCCAGCCGCGCGATCCGCTCGAGGTACAACTCGACCAGCTCCCGCGAGGACACCTCGCCGGCGGCGATCAGCGCGGCCTGACGGGCGATGCCTGCGTATGCGAGCTCGCTTGCGTCCATCGTGGGCAATCTATTGAAAGTGCCCGCGGTCCGCCGTAGAGGCGCATAGTCTCTGCGTGCAGCGCCCGGATGCCCCGCCGACAAGGGAGATCTCCATGTCCTACCCGGTCAGCTTCGAGGTTGACTACATACACGAGCGCAACCGCCTCACCACGTTCTTCCGGCTGATCCTCGCGATCCCGCTTGCGATCTGGCTGTACATCTACGCCATTGGAGCCACGGTCGCCGTGGTGGTGTCGTGGGTCACGATCGTGATCACGGGCCGCTACCCGCCCGCTCTGTACGGGTTCCTGGCCGGCTTCAACCGGTTCGTGGCGAGGTTCACCGCATACGCCGCTCTGCTCTGCGACCCATATCCGTCGTTCGGGGGAACGGACGACCCCGCCTACCCGGTGCGGATGGAGTTCGAGCCGCTCGAGCAGTACAGCCGTCTGAAGACGCTGTTCAGGATCATCCTCGCGATCCCGATCCTGATCGTGCGCTACGCGATGAACATCCTCCTGGAGATCGGGGCGATCGGGGCGTGGTTCGTGATCCTGATCACGGGTCGGATGCCGAGGGGCCTGTTCGACCTGATGGTCCTCGCGAACTCCTACATGGCCCGCAGCGATGCCTACGTGCTGCTCCTCACCGAGACATACCCGCCCTTCCAGGACGAGCAGACACGTTCCGCGGGAGCGCCGGGCGGCCTCTAGACAGGCGTGACGGGGTTGTGCTTCGCCGGCCAGTCGCGCTGCCTGGCGGCTGACTGCGCGAACCGCCGCACCAGCTCCGGGCGCAGCACGCCCGGGTCGATGACCGCGTCGACGACGAGTTCCGAGGCGAGGTGCAGGATGTCGATGTCCTGCGCGTACTCTGTGCGCAGCTCCTCGGTCCGTCTCGCCCGCTCCTGCTCGTCGTCGATCGACTGCAGCTGGTTGTAGAAGACCGCGTTGATCGCGGCCTGCGGCCCCATCACCGCGATCGACGCGGTGGAGAGCGCGATGCAGCAGTCCGGCTCGAACGCCGGCCCCGCCATCGCGTAGAGCCCGGCACCGTAGGCCTTTCGCACGATCACCGAGATCTTCGGGACCGTCGCCTCGCTGACGGCGCTGATCATCTTCGCCCCGTGCCTGATGATCCCCTGGCGCTCGACCTGGGTACCGATCATGAAGCCCGGTACGTCCGCGAGAAACAGCAGCGGCACGTTGAACGCGTTGCAGTTCCAGATGAAGCGAGCCGCCTTGTCGGCGGAGTCCGAGAAGAGCACGCCGCCCTTGTGCTTCGGCTGGTTCGCGACGATCCCCACGACATGACCGTCAAGTCGCGCGAAGCCGACGAGCAGCTCCTTCGCCCAGCGAGGATGGATCTCCATGAACGAGTCCTCGTCGACGACGGCGCGGATCAGGGCCCGCATGTCGAACGGCTTGTTCTCGTCCTGCGGGATCAGCTCGCCGATCGAGGAGGCGCCGGCGGGAGCAGCGGCCGGCGGCCCCGCGGGCGGCTGATCGCGCCAGCTGCCGGGCAGGTAGGAGAGGTAGCGCCTGGCGGTGGCGATGCCCTCCTCGTCGCTGGCGACGAGCTGGTGCCCGCATCCGGATACGCCCGTGTGCATCCGCGCGCCGCCCATCTCCTCGAGGCTCACCTGCTCGCCGATGACCATCTCGGCCATACGCGGCGACCCGAGGTACATCGACGCGTTGCCCTCACGCATGATCACGATGTCGCAGAACGCCGGTATGTATGCCCCGCCGGCGGCGCTCGGCCCGAACAGGACGCACACCTGCGGCACGACACCGGACATCTTGACCTGGTTGTGGAATATCCGCCCGGCTCCCCTGCGGCCCGGGAACATCTGGACCTGCTCGGTGATGCGCGCGCCCGCCGAGTCGACGAGGTAGATCATCGGGATCTGGAGCGAGATGGCGCGTTCCTGTATCCGGAGGATCTTCTCGACCGTCTTCGGGCCCCACGATCCGGCCTTGACCGTCGGATCGTTCGCCATCAGCGCAACGGTTCGCCCGTCGACCGCTCCGACGCCTGTGACGACCCCGTCCGCACCGAGGCCGTCCTGGTCCCAGTTGGCGAGCAGGGCCTCCTCGGAGAAGGAGCCCTCGTCCAGGAGCATCGCGACGCGCTCGCGCACGGGGAGCTTGCCCTGTGCGCGAGCCTTCTCGCGGTGATGCTCGGGGCCGCCCGCGAGCGCACGGGTGTTGGCGGAGCCGAGGTCGCTCATCTGGGTCGTGGGGTGCGCGAGGAACCCACGCGCCTAGATGCCCGGGTTCTCAGCGGGCGCCTGGCCGGAGTAGTCGTAGAAGCCCATCCCGGACTTGCGCCCGAACCATCCGGCGCTGGTCATCTTGCGAAGCACCGGCGGGCGTGCGAAGCGCCGCTCGCGGAACTCCTCGAAGAGGACGTCGCAGATCGACCCGAGCGTGTCGAGTCCGACGAAGTCCGCGAGCGTGAGCGGGCCCATCGGGTGTCCCGCACCTGCCTTCATCGCCTCGTCGATCTCGGCGACCGACCCGACGCTCTCTTCGTAGGCCCGCATCGCGTCGAGCATGTACGGGACCAGCAGGCGGTTGACGATGAACCCGGCTTTGTCCCTCGTGGGAATCGCGAGCTTGTGCTCTGAGCGAACGAACTCGAGCGCCGTGTCGAAGGTCTCATCCGAGGTCGTCACGCAGCGCACGACCTCCACGAGCTTCATGACCTGCGCGGGGTTGAAGTAGTGCATCCCCACGAACTTGTGGGGGCGGGACGTCACGGCTGCCTGGTCGATGACGGCGAGCGAGGAGGTGTTGGTTGCGAACACCGCCGACTGCTTGGCGATCTCGTCAACCTCGCGCCACATCTCGAGCTTCATCGCAAGGTCCTCGGTGATCGCCTCGATCACCAGGTCGCAGTCGGCGAGCTCGCGGTAATGGGTGGTGCCGGCGATCCTCGAGCGGACCTCGTCCGCCTCGGCCTCGCTCATCTTCTCGCGCTCGACGGCTCGCGCCAGCTGCTTCTCGATCTTGCCGACACCCTTCGCGAGCGTCGCGTCGTCCACCTCGCGCAGCACGACCTCGTAGCCGGCCTGCGCGGCCACCTGGGCGATGCCGTGCCCCATGAGCCCTGCACCGAGCACTCCGACCTTCTCGATCTCCTGCGCCATACCGGCCTCCTAGTGATCTCCGTTTCGCAGACGGCAGCCTATTACTCGCCCGTCGCCGGGAGCCCGACGACGACGCGCAGCACCGGCGCGGGCGCGTGTAGGCTCAACCCATACGGGTCGCCCACAGGTCCCGTGGATCGGCAAACGAGCGTCAGGAGCCCGATATGAGCATCGTCCTCACCGAGGATCACGCAGACGTCCGGCACATCGTGCTCAACCGGCCGGAGAAGCGGAACGCGATGAACCAGGAGCTCCTGAGAGCGCTGGGCACAGCACTGAGGGACGCCGCCGATGACCCGTCCGTGCACTGTGTCCTGCTGCGTGGCGAGGGCCCGGTCTTCTCCGCCGGCGTCGATCTGGTCGAGCTCGCGCAGTCCACCGGCCACGCGGGCATGCTGCGTCCCTTCCGGAACGTGTTCCTGGAGTGCGCGAACCTCTGCGAATCGATGGCCAAGCCAGTGGTCTGCCAGATCCACCGCGCCTGCATCGGCGGGGCGCTCGAGGTCGCGCTCGGCTGCGACCTGAGGATCGCATCCTCGGACTCGCAGCTCGGGCTGCCCGAGGTCAAGTTCGGGATCATCCCGGACGTCGGCGGCTCCACCCGCCTTCCCGCCGTAGTCGGCCTCGGCCGCGCGAAGGAGCTGATCATGACGGCGCGCCTGATCGACGCCGCCGAGGCGGAGCGCATCGGCCTGGTCAACCGTGTGGTCGCCCCCGAGGATCTGCAGGATGCGACGCAGGCGCTGATCGAGGAGCTGACCGCCAACTCGCATATCGCCGTCGGGCGGGCCAAGCGCGTGATCGACGCCTCGGCACGGCCCGCGCTCGCGCAGACCCTCGAGATGGAGGTCGCCGTCCAGGAGTACTGCGTCTCCGCAGCGCGCGAGGCCGCCGAGAGCGCCCAGGAGGCATTGGCAGGCTAGGGGGACGGCTCCTCGGCCGGCGCCCAGTCGACGGCGCCGGCGATCAGGGTGTGGCTGCCGAGCGGCCTGCCCAGGATCTCCTGCACGCGGCGCGCACACGCGATCAGCGCGCCGAGGTCTATCCCCGTGTGGATCCCCATCTCGTGGAGCATGGACACGAGATCCTCGCTCGCGATGTTCCCGGTGGCACCGGCGGGGACGGGGCAGCCTCCGAGCTCGCCGAAGCTCGACTCGAAGCTGTCGACGCCGGACTCGAGCGCCGCGAGCGCGTTCGCCAGACCCTGCCCTCGCGTGTTGTGGAAATGCGCGGTCAGCTCCAGATCGGGCCCGAGCCTCTCGCGCGCCGCGGTGAAGAACTCGCGCACCTGGATCGGGTTCGCCATGCCCGTCGTGTCGCCGAAACCGATCTCCTGGGCCCCGGCGTCCGCGAGACGCGCGGCGATCCCGAGCACCCTGTCGAGTGGAACGTGTCCCTCGTAGGGGCATCCGAAGGAGGTGGAGATGACCCCCTCACACCGAAGGCCCGCCTCGCCAGCGCGGGCGAGGACGCGCTCGATGCCGCGCATCGACTCGGCGATCGTCCGGTTCACGTTCTTGCGGTTGTGGGTCTCGGACGCCGACAGGAACACGTTGATCTCGTCGAAGGCCGGGCGCGGGCCGCCGACGGCCTCCAGGACCGACATCGCACCTTGCAGTCCCCGCTCGTTCGGGATCAGCACGGACGCGCTGACCTCGCGCGGCAGGTCGACCCCGGCGAGCACCTCGGCGGCGTCGGAGAGCTGCGGGATCACGTCGGGACGGACGAAGCTCGTGATCTCCATTCTGTGCACACCCGTGCGGGCGAGCATGTTGATCAGCTCGATCTTGCTCTCGGTCGGGATGATCTCGGGCTCGTTCTGGAAACCGTCGCGGGGGCCGACCTCGCGGATCCTCACCTTCCGCGTCGCGGGAGCGCCCTCGTTCGGATCTGAGGCGGGCGGGCTCACCACATCGAGAGGCCGCCGCTGACGTTCAGCGTCTGGCCGGTGACGAAGGACGCGTCATCGCAGGCGAGGAACGCGATCGCCGACGCCACCTCCTCGGGCTCGCCGCATCGCCCCATCAGCGTTGCGTTGACCATTCCCTGCTTCAGGCGCTCGCCGATCTCGCCCAGGGCCGCCGGCGCAGAGTTCAGCAGCGGCGTCTCGATCGGCCCGGGCGCTACCGCATTGCAGCGCACGCGGTAGCGGGCCGACTCGCGCGCGATCGCCTTCGTGAAGCCGATCACGCCCGCCTTCGCTGCGGAGTAGACGGCCGAGCCCTGCGATCCGACTCGTCCTGCCTCGCTTGCCACGTTCACGATGGCGCCGCTCCTGCGCTCCTGCATGTGCGGCAGCAGCGCGTGGGTCACGGCGAGCACGCCGCGCAGGTTCACGCCGAGCACGAAGTCCCACAGGTCCTCGTCGGTGTTGACGAAGAACGAGAACCTGTCGGTGCCGGCGTTGTTGACGAGGACGTCCACGGTCCCGAAGGCGTCTAGCACACCGGCGCTCGCGCGCCGCACCGAGCCCACGTCCGCGACGTCCAGCTCGCACGCGAAGCCGTCGAGCTCGCCCGCCAGCTCGCGGGCCCCCTGCACGTCGATGTCGCCGATCGCGACCCGCGCTCCCTCAGCGGCGAGCCTCCTCGCGGTCGCGGCGCCGATTCCGGACGCTCCCCCTGTGACCAGAGCGGTCTTTCCCTCGAGCCTCACGCCGTGCAGCCTATACTCGGGCGCCGTGCCTCCGTCGACCGCAGAGCCCGTCGCAGTCATCGGCGCGTCCGGTGCTCTCGGCTTCGGTCTCGCGATCAGGCTCGCGCGGGCGGGAGTGCCCGTCGCGATCGGCTCGCGTGAGCTCTCGCGCGCCCAGGAGACCGCTGAGCGCGCACGGGAGATCGTCCCCGGCGGCGAGTTCTCCGCGCACGAGAACAGCGGGGCTGCGCAGGCGGCGCCGGTCGTGATCCTCAGCGTGCCCTACCGCAACCAGGCGGGGACGCTCTCGGACATGAAGGACTCGCTCTCGCCCGGACAGCTCCTGATCGACGCCACGGTGCCGCTCGCGGCCGCAGTCGGCGGGCGGCCGACGCGAATGATCGGCGTCTGGCAGGGCTCGGCGGCGCAGCAGGCGGCCGAGATGGCCCCGGACGGCGTGGGCGTCGTGTCGGCCCTGCACACCGTCAGCGCGGCGTCGCTCGCCAATCTGGAGCACCCTCTCGAGCAGGATGTGCTCGTGTGCGGAGACTCGCGAGAGGACAAGCACCGGGCGGCCGACGTGATCGAGAGGATCGACGGGCTGCGATGCGTGGACTGCGGCCGCCTTGAGATGGCGCGCACGACCGAGTCCCTGACGGCGCTGCTGATCGCGGTCAACTCCCGGTACAAGATCCATGCCGGGATCCGCCTGACCAGCCTCCCCGACCGCCTGTGGGAGTGAGCGACCCGGAGATCGTGCTCCTGTCCGGAGGCACCGGCGGAGCGAAGCTCGCGAGGGGGATGGCGGACGCCGCGGGCGCGGAGCAGCTCGCCGTGCTGGTCAACACGGGCGACGACATCGAGATCTACGGCGCCCACGTCTCGCCGGACCCGGACCTCGTCTCGTTCTGGCTCGCCGACCTCATCGACGAGCGCGGGTGGGGCCTGTCGGGAGACACCTTCAACGTGATGGACGGGCTGCGCGAGCTCGGCGTGGACGTGTGGTTCAACCTCGGCGACCGCGATCTCGCGTGGTGCATGGAGCGCTCGAGGCTGCTCGCCGCCGGATCGACGCTCACCACAGCGCTCGCTCATCTGAACGAGCGGATCGGCGTCCGCTCGCGGGTGCTGCCGATGAGCGACGACCCGGTCCGCACATGGGTCACAACGCCCGCTGGCCTGCGGCCTTTCCAGGAGTTCATGATCCGCGACCGCGCAGCGGGGAGGATCGAGGAACTCGAGTTCCGGGGCGCCGCCGAGGCGAGGGCCAGCGATGCTGCACTCCGGGCTATCGCCGCTGCGGGGGCGATCATCATCGGCCCCTCCAACCCGCTCGCCTCGATCGCTCCGATCCTCGCCGTGCCCGGGATCCGCGAGGCGATGCTCGCCTCCGACGCTCCCGTGATCGCGGTGAGTCCCGTGGTCGCGGGCGAGGTGCTGAAGGGGCCGACCGCCTCGTTCATGGCGTACGCCGGGCAGTCCGTGAGCGCCTCGGGGGTCGCCGCCTACTACGGCGATCTGCTCAGCGGGATCGTGGCCGACGAGGACGTGGAGGGACTGCCGACGCTCAGGACCGACATCCGCATGGACGACGGCGCCGCGCGGGTGCGGCTCGCGCAGGAGACGCTCACGTTCGCAAGGGCGATGCGCGGATAGCCGATGCGCACGGCAGCGGTTCTTCCCGTCAAGCGCTTCACGCTCGCCAAGCAGCGCCTGGGCGAGAGCGTCGAGGACGGACTCAGGCTCGATCTCGCGCGCGCAATGGTCGGCGACGTCCTGGACGCGCTCGCTCGCACGCGATCGATTGAGCGCACGATCGTCGTCACGAACGAGGAGTCGATAGCCGGCACCGCGCATGGGCTCGGCGCGACCGTGATCCCCGACACCGCCGAGAGTGGCCAGTCGGCGGCGGTCGCGCTTGGCATCGCGCTCGCAGCGTCGGAGGGCATCGAGCGTGTCCTGTGCGTGCCCGGCGACTGTCCCGCGCTCGATCCCTCCGAGCTCGACGCGCTTCTGAGCGACCCTGTGGATCAGCCCGGCGGCGGTGGGCTGGTCGTGATCGTGCCGGACCGCCACGGGACGGGCACGAACGGGCTTCTTCTCACCCCGCCCACGGCCATAGCATCCGAGCTTCGGTCCGGGGAGCTGCTCCCGCCACGCGGATCTCGCGCGCGACGCGGGATCCGCGTGCAGGTTGGAGCACCCGTCCTCGCTGCTGCTGGACATAGACACCGGGGCGGACCTCGCCGCTCTGCGCGAGCGGCTCGCCCAGGCGCGGGGAGGAGCCCGGCGGACCCGCGAGGTGCTGGGAGCCGGCGAGTCCTCCGCGGGCGCGGCGAGCGGGTCGGGGTGAGACACGAGCGATGAGCGCCGTGTCCGCCCACCCGCTCGAGGGCATACCGGAGATCCACGAGGGGCAGGACCTCGCCGAGGTGATCGCCGGCGCTGCGGGCGGATGGGCGCTCGACGGCAGTGTCGTGGCGATCGCACACAAGGTGGTCTCCAAGTCAGAGGGCGCTGTGGTCGAGCTCGATGGTGTCGATCCGAGTGAGCGCGCCCGCGCGATCGGGCTCTCGCAGGGACGGGACCCCCGCGTGATACAGGTCGTGCTGGATGAGTCGCTGGAGATACTCCGCGAGCAGCGGGGGGTGCTGATAACCCGCACGCGGCACGGTTTCGTGTGCGCCAACGCGGGCGTCGACGCTTCGAATGCCGCCCGCGCAGAGCAGCTGATCCTGCTCCCCCGCGACCCGGATGCGTCGGCGCGCAGGATCCGCTCGCGGCTGCGCGAGCTCACCGGCGAAGGGCCCGCGGTCCTAATCAGCGACAGCTTCGGGCGAGCCTGGCGCCACGGGCAGCTGGACGTCGCGATCGGCCTCGCGGGCCTGAGTCCGCTGGACGACTGGCGAGGACGGACGGACTCGATGGGCCTCGAGCTGCAGGCGACATGGCTCGCGGTCGCCGACGCAGCCGCGGCGACCGCCGATCTGGCGCGGGCGAAGGACTCACGCGAGCCCGTCGTGATCCTCGGGGGACTGGACCGGTACGTGAGCGACGATGACGGCCCCGGCGCCGGCGCCCTGCTGCGCCCGCTCGAGGAGGACCTCTTCCGTTAGTCCCCGTCCTTCTCAAACCGCGACCAGAAGCTCAGGAATGCCTGCTCGTGGGCGATTCCGTGTTCGAGCGCGAGGGCCCACCCCGGGGGGCCGCCCGCCACGTCTTCGAGGAGGCTCTCGTAGTTGCGCAGCAGTTCGGTGTGCCTGCGAACCTGCTCGCGGGCCATGTCCTTCGGGTCTGCGCCGAAGAAGAGCTTGAGCGTCGCAACGTCACGGAACTCGTAGTCCCGGGCTCCGGCGTCCGAGCGCCAGCGGTCGAGTTCCGACCTGCCGGCGTCCGTGATCCGGTAGACGCGCCGCTTGCGGCCGGTGAGCTCGCGCTCCTCGCTGAGGAGCCCATCCTCGGCCAGGCGCGCGCTCTCCGTGTAGATCTGGGTGTGGCGCATCGTCCAGAAGTTCACGGTGCTGCGGGCGGCGAGCCGCTTCAGGTCATACGGCGTCGCGGGCTCGAGCTGCTCGACGAGCCCGAGCACGATGTAGGAGGCCTCTGTTAGGCGGCTGTCGGGCACGGCCCCGAGGCTAGCGGTATAGTGCGCGGCGCACTATCAAAGGATGACGATCCAGCGAGAACACCCGACATCCGGTCCCTTCCCCGCGCTCGGCTTCTCGACACTCGAGAGCGAGGTCACCGTCGAGGAACTGCCCCTCCAGGGTGAGATCCCCGCGTGGCTGTCTGGATCGCTGCTTCGCACCGGCCCCGCCAAGTTCGAGGTGGGAGAGGACAGCCTGCGCCACTGGTTCGACGGGCTCGCGATGCTCCACCGCTTCACGATCGCCGACGGCTCCGTCTCCTACGGCAACCGCTTCCTGAACAGCCGCAGCTACCGCGCGGCTCGCGACGAGGGCAAGCTCGCCTATCGCGAGTTCGCGAGCGACCCGTGCCGGAAGCTGTTCAGGCGCGTTCACAGCATGTTCTCAGGAAGCGAGATCACCGATAACGCGAGCGTGAGCATCGCAAGGCTCGGTGAGCGGTTCATCGCGATGACCGAGGGGCCGATCCCTGTCGAGTTCGACGCCGACACACTGGAGGCCGCCGGCGTGACGCCCTACAGGGCACCCGGCCAGATCTCGACCGCACATCCGCATGTGGACCGCTCCGACGGGGCGATCATCAACTACGCGTCGAAGCTGGGCGCCTCGAGCAGCTATCGCATCTTCAGCGTCGGTCCCGACGGCGCACCCACCAGGAAGCTGTGCTCGCTGCCCACCAGAGAGCCGTCCTACATGCACTCGTTCGGCCTCACCGAGCGCTGGGTCGTCCTGGCCGAGTACCCGCTGGTCGTCAACCCGGTCAGCCTGGCGCTTTCTGGCCGCCCGTTCATCGAGAACTTCCGCTGGAAGCCCGAGCGCGGGACCCGCTTCACGCTCGTGGACCGCTCGAGCGGCGAAGCCGTCAGCGGCTTCCGCAGCGAGCCGTGCTTCGCGTTCCACCATGTCAACTCCTACGAGGACGGGGACGAGGTGCTCGTGGACATCTGCGCCTACCCGGACGCGAGCATCGTGCAGAGCCTCTACCTGGACCATCTGCGTGCGGGAGGGCCGGTTCCCGCGGGAACGCTGACGCGCTTTCACCTGCGCCCGTCGGACGGGTCGGTGACGCGCGAGACGCTCTGCGAGGCGCCGATCGAGCTTCCGCGCATCAGCTACGAGCGCTGCAACGAACGTCCCTACCATCACGTCTGGGGGGTCGGTGTCGGTGCCAGCGGATGGATCGATGAGATCCTCAAGGTCGAACTGCGCGACGGCTCCACGCTCGGATGGAGGAACGAGGGCTGCTTCCCCGGCGAGCCCGTGTTCGTCCCGCGCCCCGGCGCCTACCACGAGGACGACGGTGTCCTGCTGTCCGTCGTGCTCGACGCGGGCACGCAGCGATCGTTCCTGCTGGTCCTGGACGCCGCGGACCTGTTCGAGGTCGCTCGCGCCGAACTCCCGCACCACGTGCCCTTCGGCTTTCACGGCCACTTCGACGCCGGCGCCTGAGACGCGCGGCTCGCTCAGGCGAGAAGTCCGGGGGCGGCGAGCTCGGGTTCGCCGTCGCGGAGCGGGTAGCGCCGGCGGATGGCGTAGAGCGTGCTGCGCTCGGCGGCGGGCCGCCCGGCGCGGTGCGCCGCGGCGACGAGTTCGTCGGGGTCGAGCTTCGTGCCGTGGTAGCTGCCGGCGAGCCGGCTGATCGACTCCTCCATCAGGGTTCCGCCGAGATCGTTGACCCCCCACCGCAGAGACTCGGTGGCCGCCTCGACTCCCATCTTCACCCAGCTCGCCTGCAGGCTCGGGACTGTCCTGCCCAGCGCCAGGCGGAATACCGCGGTGTGCTTGAGGTTCTCCTCCCGCGAGATCTCCTGCACCCCGTGCGTGCGCCCGAGCAGCGTCTGGAACGGGATGAACGAGAGCGGCACGAACTCGGTGATCCCCCCTGTCTGTTCCTGCAGCTCGCGCACGACCCGCATGTGCTCGGCGAGCTCCCAGGGCTCCTCGATATGACCGAACATCACGGTCGCGGTTGAGCGCAGGCCCGCCTCGTGGCTGGCGCGGATGATCTGCACCCAGCGCTCGACGGGAAGCTTGTTCGGTGAGATCCGTGCGCGCACACCGTCGTGGAGCACCTCGGCGGCGGTACCCGGCGTCGAGCCGAGCCCCGCCTCGCGCAGCAGCGCGAAGACCTCAGCGGCGGGCAGCCCGGAGATGTCGCACATGTGGGCGATCTCCATCGGGCTGTATGCGTGCAGGTGCAACTCGGGCGCGGTCCTCTTGGCGAGCGCGAGCCAGCCGAGGTAGTCATCGAGCTCCCAGTCGGGGTGGATGCCGGACTGGATGCACAGCTCGCTGGCCCCGTAGTCGACGGCGTCGCGGACACGCGCGACGAAGTCGCTCTCGTCGTGCTCGTAGGCGTCCGGCGAGCGCTTGCTCTGGCCGAATCCGCAGAACGCGCAGCCGACCGTGCACACGTTCGAGATGTTGATGTTGCGGTTCACGACGAACGTCACCTCCTCGCCGGCGAGTTCGGCCCGCAGCTCGTCGGCGGCCTGGCGCATGTCCTCGATCACCTCGGGCCTGCTCTCCGCGAACATCGCCGTGAGCTGCCTCCCGTCCAGCGCCAGGCCCTCGCGCCCGCGAGCGATCGCGCCGGCGACGATGCTCGGTCGTATCGGCCACGGCGGGTCGGTGCGCCCCGAGCCACCACGCGGCATGAAGCTCCAGTAGCGCGAGCGGATCGTGTCCATGACGGCGCGTGCCACCCATTGCGTGTCGATGTATCGCGGGTAGACGCACAGCCGCTCGGTGAGGGCGTAGCCGTCCGCCTGCAGCTCCTTGCGCACCTGGTGGGGAGATGGGAACGGATGCTCGGGGGAGATGTGGTCGCCGTTGGCGCTCAGGCCTCCGAGGTCGGTGGCGCCCGCCTCCACGAGCTCCCCCCACCAGTCCGCGAGGTTCGGGGGCACCTGGATGCCTACGTCAGGCATCAGCCTGCGGCACTCGGCGATCAGCCGCTTCATGTCCTCGATGTCCACGGGACCGGCGCCCTCCAGCGCCCATCCCGGTGCTGGGAGGTGCGGGCGGGAGTCGGCTAGCCCTGTCCTCCAGTATTCGCGCGCGGCTGCGTCGGCAATCTCGGCGGGCTCCTGACCGTAGTAGCGCTGGTGCGGGACGAAGTTCTGCAGGATCACCTCCTGCAGGTGCCCGTGCTCGCGGTGCACCGCGGCGAGCGCCTCCAATGACTGCATCCGCTCCTGCTCGGTCTCCCCTATCCCCACGAGGATCCCGCTCGTGAACGGGATCCTCAGTTCGCCGGCGGCGTTGATCGTCTCGAGCCGGCGGGCTGGATGCTTGGTCGGGGAGCCCGCGTGGACGGTCTCCATCAGCCGCTCGGAGATCGACTCCAGCATCAGCCCCTGCGATGCGGTGACCTCGCGCAGCCGCCCGAGATCCTCTCGCGAGAGCACGCCCAGGTTCGTGTGCGGCAGAAGGCCCCGTTCGAGCGCCCGTTCACAGACCCAGACGACGTACGCGGTGAAGTCCTCGTGGCCGTATTCGCCCAGTTTCGCGCGGACCTGCGGGTTGACCTCCGGCATCTCTCCCGTCAGCACCAGCAGCTCCTTCACGCGCCGTGCTCCGGCCCCGTCGAGGATCTCGAGCACCTCCCCGGGCGAGTACAGATGCGCCTGGTGGGTGGCGAACGCGCAGTACTTGCAGTAGCAGCGGCAGGTCCGCGACAGGGACAGCGTCAGGTTGCGCGAAAAGGTGACGCGGCGGCGCATCACCGGCAGTCTAGGCGCTCAAGGCCCGCTCCCCCGAGCATGTACGCTCCCGCGTCGAAGGCGCGTTTGCGCACACCACCCGAAAGGCTTCACAGCATGAGCGCTGAATGGGCATCCCTCCCGGCTGGGCTCCGCGTCACGGCCGCGCCCGGCGGGCGAGGCTGAGGCACCGGATGTCAGCTGGTGTCTACCTGGCACGACATGGCCAGACCGCATACAACCGCCTCGGGCGCTTCCAGGGCCATCTGCCCGTTCCGCTCGACGAGACCGGGCTCGCACAGGCCGCGGAGCTCGCCGAGCGCGCGCGCTCCCGCGAGTTCGCCGCGCTTTGGTGCAGCCCGCTGCTGCGCGCACGGCAGACGGCTGACATAGTCGCCGGCGCCATCGGGCTGACCCCGCGCGAGGACGCCCGGCTGGTGGAGACCGACGCGGGTGACTGGACGGACCTGACGTTCGAGGAGGTGCGCGCCAGCACGCCTGAGCTCTTCGACGCGTTCGCGTCGGGCGACCCCTCCTTTGCCTTTCCGGGGGGCGAGTCGTTCGCGCAGCAGGAGCAGCGCGTTGGAGCGGCGCTGCTCGACGTGCAGGCGGGCGAGCTCCCGGCGCTGGTGGTCTGCCACGGCATGGTGATCCGGGCGGCGCTCCACGTACGGGGGATCGGACCGTTCGAGCGGGTCGCCAACGGCGCGCTCGTGCCGCTCGACGCGGCGGAGTTCGAGCGCGGCGGATTCGGGGGCGGCGCCGCGACGACGGCGACCTGATCGGGTCCTGTGAGCGCGGCTATGCCGGGACGTTCGCGACCCCGCTCGAGTCCTCGCCGGCGACGATCAGGAACTCGTTGATCGCCCCCGCCCTCCGCGCTTCGCGATACGGGCGGTACTCATCGCTCTCGTAGAACTCGTCGGCGGCCTGCCGCGACGGCCACTCGATGATCAGGACCGTCTGCGGCAGCGCCCGCTCGCCCTCGATCCTCTCCACCGTCCCGGTGCGCGCCAGGTAGCGCCCGCCGCGTCGCTCCACCATCGGAGTGACGTCGGCCAGATAGTCACTCACCCAGGCGGGATCGGTGACCTTGATCTCAGCGACTGCGTAGTGCTTCATGGTTCGCCCTTCCTTCGTTTGCGTGCCGGTGCTCGAATCCTCGCGCCTGGACGGTGTCGCCGCCGCCGCGATGCTCGCGTTCGCGCGCTCCCTCGCCCCGGATTGACTGGCGAGCGCGGCCTGAGCGCTCAGCGGAGGATCGCGCAGCCGGTCGTGGCGTGCGCGAGCAGGCTCTCCCCGTCTTCGGCGTAGAGCCGTCCCTCGGCAACCGCGGTGCGCCGGCCCACGTTCAGCACGGTGCCCTCCGCGAGGATCCGGCCATGTCCGGGTGTGATCGGCCTGACGTAGCGGACCTGCAGGTCGCTCGTCGCGAACCCGACGCCGGCCGGCAGCGTCGTGTGCACCGCGCAGCCCATGCACGAGTCCAGGATCGTTGCGGCGACGCCCCCGTGCACGCCCCCGAGCGGATTGCACATCCACTCCGCCGGAACGAGCGCGAACACCGCTCGACCCCGCTCGGCTTCGGCGATCGTGAGGTCCATCAGGCGCGCGATCGGAGGCGGCGGCATCCGGCCGTCCGCGATCGCGAGGATGTACTCAAGGCCCGCCATCTGCAGCCCGGCGGCCGCGTTCTCGGCGGGGTCCTCCCATGTGAACGTCCTGGTTCGCTCGGCCCGGGCTGTGCTCATGCCGCTCCGCGCGCGGGCTCGCGCGAAGGCACCGGGCCGCGCACCGCCGGCCCGAGCGCCGCCAGCAATCCGCCGGTCGAGAGCGCGGCGAGCACGGTGACGGTCCAAGCGCTGTGGAAGTCGGCGACCGTGTCCGCGCCGGTGCCGAGCACCGCCACGAGGATGGCGACTCCCAGCGCCGCGCCGATCTGGCGCCCCATCGTCAGGACCGCCGCTCCCGTCGCGAAGCGCTCGGGAGGCAGCGATGAGGCGCCCGCGCCTGTAAGCGTCGGGATCACGAGCCCCACACCGGACCCCGTGAGGAGCATGCCGGGCAGGTATTGCGAGAAGTACGCGGGGTGCGATCCCACACGCGCGATGTACCACAGCGAGCCGGCGCCGAAGAGCGCCGCGCCGACCAGACCCGGGAGCTTGAAGCCGACCCGCGCACCGAGGCGCGCCGAGGGAACGCTGAAGCTCGCCGCCATCGCGGGACCGGGAAACAGCATCAGCCCCGCCGTCAGCACGTCCTCGTGCCAGACGGTGGTCAGGAACAGCACGCCGGAGAGCAGCATCGAGCCGAAGCCCGCGAAGAACAGCACGGACGCTCCGAGCGCGACCGCGAAGCTCCTGACGCGCATCATCTCAGGGTCGAATATCGGCGAGGGATGACGCTCGCTGCGCCTCCAGATCGCCGGCAGCAGGACGGCGCTCAGGACGAGCAGCCCAACCGTCGCCGGGGAGGTCCAGCCCCATTCCTGACCCTCGACGATCGCGACCACCAGTGAGCCGATCGCCACGATCAGGGCCAGCGCGCCGAGCACGTCCGGCCGCGCTCCACCCGGTTCACGTCGCTCGGTGAGCGTGCGCCACCCGAACGCGAGCCCGGCAAGGCCCACGGGGACGTTGACCAGGAAAACCCATCGCCAGTCGGCCTGCACCAGCAGGCCGCCGAGCGGCGGGCCCGCCGCGGCCGCGATCCCTCCGGTCGCCGCCCAGAGGCCGATCGCGACATGCCGCTCGGCCGGGGCGAACTCGGGCAGCATCAGCCCGAGCGACGTGGGGAGCATCAGGGCGCCCCCGACAGCCTGGACCACGCGCGCTCCGACCAGGAAGCCCACCGACGGCGATGCCGCACACGCGGCGCTCGCGGCGACGAAGATCCCCAGGCCGAGAAGGAACACGCGCTTGCGCCCGAAGGCATCGGCCCACCGCCCGGCCGGCACGAGCAGCGCCGCGAACACGATCGCGTAGCCGCTGAGGATCCACGACAGCGAGCCGAGCGACGCGCCCCCGAAGTGCCGCGATATCGAGGGGAACGCGATGTTGACGATGAACAGGTCGAGGCTCGACATGAACACGCCGACGCACACGATGAGAGAGACGCGCCACTTACGTTGCATCATGCAATGCACTGTAACACTGATGGTTGCATCATGCAACCCGGCGGTCTAGAATGGACCCATGCTCAGAAACGACTACAGCTCCCAGACGTGCAGCATCGCCGGCGCGCTTGAGGTCGTGGGCGAGCGCTGGTCGCTGCTGATCGTCCGGGAGGTGCTGCTCGGGGTACGCCGATTCGACGAGCTCCAGCGGGACCTCGGGATCGCGCGCAACGTGCTGCAGACCAGGCTTACCCGGCTCACGCAGGAGGGCGTGCTTGAACGCCGGATCTACCAGGAGCGCCCGCCCCGCTACGAGTACCTGCTGACCGAGAAGGGCCTGGAGCTGTGGCCGACGATCGTCGCGCTGATGAACTGGGGCGACAGGTACGCGACCCCCGAGGGCGGCCCCCCCGTGCTGCTCGAGCACCGCGGATGCGGTGGCGCCATCGACGATCACCGGATCTGCACCGTGTGCGGCGAGCGGGTGTCCGTGCGCCAGGCGCTGGCCGTGCCGGGCCCCGGAGCACGGCCCGAGCATCCTCTGCGCCGGCGCCCAGCCGCCGCATGGCGCGAGCCTGCTGCGCGACGCTAGGCGTCCCCCGAGACCGCGAGACGCCCGACGAGCACGGCGCCCTCTCGTGCCATGCGTGAGCGCGGCACGAGCAGGTCGAAGCCCGCACTGGCGGCGCGCTCGCGGGCCAGCGTGTCGACGTGGGAATAGAACCCGAGCGTCCTGGTCGAACCTGCCTCGAGCAGACCTGCGAGCGATTCGAGGGTGCCCGCGCCATCGAGGCCGGGGTCGGTCAGGTCGACGATCAGAACCGCTACGCCGGGCTCGGGCGCAGCCTCCAGGAGCTCGCGCAGGCGGACCGGGTCCGCGACCAGCTCGACCGCGTGCCCCGCAGATGAGAGCGCGCTCTGAAGGCGCGAGCCGAACATCAGGTCAGCGGTGAGCGCGAGGACGCGCGCCATCGCTACTGGGCCCGCAGCCTGCGGAACTCCTCGCGCGCGGACTGTGGACGCCCCCACATCTGGGTGACCTCGACGCGGCCGGAGCGGGTCTCGCGGACCACCAGCTCGGCCTCGATGCCCGCTTCGTCGAGCAGGCGCAGCGCCGCATGCACCGCCTGTGCCGATGCCGCATGACCGAACCGGTGGGCGACGAGCAGCCGCCAGTGCCAGTCGTAGTGCGAATAGGGCCGCGCGTTGCATGTCGCGAGGTAGAGGGCGGCCTCGACGTACCGCGACTCGTCAGCGATACGCATGTCGAGCTCGAGATCCGTCCAGTCCTCGGGCAGCGAGTCGACGATCTGGGTGAAGGTGTCGGCGAGACCCATGGGATGAAGCCTACCGCGGCTATTCTCGAATCAATGTCGAGCGCGCCATCGGACACCCTCGCCGCGGACCACGAGACCCTGCTACGCGGCTGTGGACTGCTGGATCGGTCCGACCGCGGCAAGCTCGCCCTCACCGGATCGGAGGCCGCCGAGTTCCTGAACGGCCAGGTCACGAACGAGCTGGCGGACCTGGCTCCCGGCGAGGGGCGTTACGCGGCGTTCCTCACGCACAAGGGCAAGATGCTCGGCGACCTGCGGATCCTCGCCCCGGCCACCCTGAGCACCGATGCAGCTCCCCGCGCTGAACTTCTGCTCGACACCGAGCGCTGTGCGCTGCAATCGCTGTTCGACATGATCCGCCGGTTTAAGGTCGGGTATGCGGTGGAGGTCCACAAGCGCACCCTGGAGCGGGGCTTGCTTTCGCTCATAGGGCCGCTCGCCCCGTCGATCGCCGGAGCCGGGGACATCCCGGCTGCGGAGCATTCCAACGCCTGGGTCGAGATCGACGGGATCCCGTCGCTCGCCGTGCGGACCGATGTGGGGATCGATCTCATCTGTGAGTCAGCCGATACCTCCGAGCTGTCGGAGATCCTGCTCGCCAGAGGGGCACGGGCGGTTGACGAGCAGTCGGCCGAGTGCCTGCGCATCGAACACGGCCGCCCGCGCTTTGGCGTCGACCTCGACGAGAGCGTGATTCCCCAGGAGGCGGGGCTCAACACGCGCGCCGTCAGCTTCACGAAGGGCTGCTACGTGGGCCAGGAGACCGTCGCGCGCCTGTTCTACAAGGGCAAGCCGAACCGGATCCTTCGCGGACTGCGTCTGTCGGCTCCCGCGCCGCACGGCGAGGAGCTGCGGCTGGGCGAGCGCGTCGTAGGGCACATCGGCAGCAGCGCCCTCTCCCCCGCCCTCGGCCCGATCGCGCTTGCGATCGTGCGACGTGAGGCCGAGCCGGGGGCCGAGGTTCTCGTCGGCGGCTCAGGCGCGAGCGCGAGCGTGCTCGAGCTTCCGTTCCCGGCCGACTGAGCGCCCGCCCCGGTCCGGCTCCCCCTGGCCGGGCGGCGCAGCCGGCGGGTCGGGCGCCGAGGGGGTCTTGCCGGGTGCCGGGGCCGGAGGTGCCGGAGGGGCCGGCGCCGACGGTGTCCGGCCGGGTTCGGGGTCGCTGTCTCCGGGCGCTGGCATGTGCCTCGATCCTCCGATCGTGAGGGCGCGAAGATCGCGCGGTCGACTGGCAGATGACCGGATGCGGCGACCCTCAAACGTCTGGCCCACGAGCACGCCGCAGCCCTGTGCGAGGTGTGCGCCTGCTCCCGGACGCCGGCCGGCGCCTCCTGGGGGCGCGGGAACCTGAAGCAGGTCGCCGGGGCACGCAGAACTTGCTTGTAAGGCGCGCGCGCTGGAGGGCGGCCCCACCCCCGGCGACCGCCGAGAGTCTAAGTGTTTGACCGCATGCCCACAAGACCCCCAAAAGGGTGGCCGATGTGTGACCAATCGCACACACGCAACAATTGCGCCGGCGCTATCGTTGCGCCTGTGCAAGCATTCTCGGCGCCAGCGGGTGTGGACAGAAGCGCCCTCACCCACGACATGTACGCGCTCGCGGCCTACCTGCTGAGGACCGCGAACGTGGGCACCTTCAACGCGATCGCCGAGATGGACCTCTCGTTCACACAGATCAAGGCCCTCTGCGCACTGGAGGCCGAGGGCGAAGAGCGCTCGGTTGGGGCGCTCGCGTCCTCGCTCGGCCTCTCCGTGCCGGCCATGAGCAGGGCCGTGGACGGGCTCTTCGAGCGCGGCCTTGTCGATCGCGAGGAAGACCCTGACGACCGCCGGATGAAGCGCGTACGGCTGACCGACGCCGGCCTTGCGGTCCCGCGCGGCCTCAGCGAGGCGCGCCTTTCGGCGCTCGCCGAACTGATGGGCTCGCTCGACGACGAGCAGGCCGGTGCGCTCGCACACGCCGCCGCGCTGATCCTCGAGCGGCGCGAGGACATCGCCGCCTACCGCCCGGCTCAGAACGCGAGCACGCGTTGACCGGGAAAGTCGGCGCGCTGCGCATGACCGAGGAGAACCGGCGCTGGTGGGCGCTCGGGGCGATGTGCTTCGCGCTGTTCATGGTGATGCTCGACTCGACGGTCGTGAACGTCGCCCTGCCGTCGATCCAGCGCAGCCTGGACGCGTCAACCGCCTCGCTCGAGTGGACGGTCAACGCCTACACCCTCTCCTTCGCGGTGCTGCTCGTCACCGGCGGGCGGTTCGGGGATCTCTTCGGCCGGCGCAAAGCGTTTCTCGCGGGCGTGACCATCTTCGCGCTCTCGAGCGGCGCCATCGGATTCGCTCCAAGCGACACCTGGCTCGTCGCCTGGCGCGCCGTCCAGGGCGTCGGGGCGGCGCTGATGATGCCCGCGACACTGTCGATCATCACCAACGCCTTTCCCCCCGCCGAGCGCGGGAAGGCGATCGGCACGTGGGCCGGGGTCTCCGCGATGGCGCTCGCGATCGGACCGGTGGTCGGCGGCTTCCTCGTCCAGAGCGTCAGCTGGCAGTCGATCTTCTTCCTGAACCTCCCCGTCGCCGCCGGCGCGATCCTGATAGCGCTGTTCGCGGTCCGCGAGTCACGCGATGAAACGGCCAGGCAGAGCATCGACGTGCCCGGCGTGCTGACGCTCACGATCGGGCTCGGCGCGCTCGTGCTCGCCCTCGTGCAGGGCAACGAATGGCACTGGGGCTCAACCCGCGAGATCATCCTGTACGCCGTCGCGGTGATCGGGATCACGAGCTTCGTGCTCGTCGAGCGTCGCAGCAGGGCGCCGATGGTCGACTTCCGGTTCTTCCGCTCGCGCACCTTCGCGGGCGCGAACATCGTCGCGTTCATCGTCAGCTTCGCCATGCTCGCGATGTTCTTCTTCATGGCGCTGTACATGCAGAACGTCCTCGGCTACTCCCCTCTGCAGGCGGGTGTGAGGTTCCTCCCCTCGACGATGATGATCATGTTCATCGCGCCGTTCGCGGGACGGCTGACCGACCGCGTCGGGCCGCGTCCGCTGATCACCTTCGGGCTCCTGTGCGTGTCGGGCGCGGTCTTCTGGCAGTCGCACATGACGATCGACAGCGGCTACTCCTCCCTCCTGCCCGGATTCGTCCTCATGGGCATCGGGATGGGCTTCGTGATGTCGCCGATGAGCACCGCCGCGATGAACTCCGTCGAGCAGACGAAGGCGGGGGTGGCGTCGGGCATCCTCTCCATGAACCGCATGGTGGGAGGAACCTTCGGCGTCGCGATCCTCGGCGCGATGGTGGCCACGCTCGGGCGCTCGAAGATCGACCAGCTCCTGCCGAACCTGCCGGCCGGCGCACGGGCGCAGCTCGCGGCGGGACTCGGCTCCGGCGGCGTGCTGCACGGCGTTCCCGAGCACATCGTGCTCGCGAGCCAGACGGCGTTCGTCTACGCGCTCCAGTACGGGCTCAGGCTCGGCGCCGCCGTGGCACTGTTCGGCGCCGTACTCGCGTGGAGGATGATCGGGCGCCAGAGCGCCGTCGAGACCGAGGCGCAAAGCGCCCAGGACGCGGCGGTTGCCCCTCCCGGCGAGCCGCTGAAGGTCTGATCGGCGCCCCCCGCGACGGGCGCACCACCGCTTGCACGAGGCACGGGTAGGATTCTGCAGGCAATCAACGATCCCGAGAGGCGAGGTTCCAGAGCACGTGGCAATCGATCTCCAGCAGGTTTCAGCCCTAGACGTCGAGCCCGGCGAGCTGCCGGCAACAATGGCCGCCTGGGTCATCCGTGAGGAGCGCTACGGCGAACCAAAGGATGCCTTCCAGCTAGAGGAGATCAACGTCCCGGAGCCCGGGGCGTTCGAGGTGATCGTCCGCGTGATGGCGGCAGGCGTGAACTACAACAACGTCTGGGCGGCGCTCGGCAAGCCCGTGTCTGTGATGCGCTACGGCGACCACCCGGAGATGGGCCACCACATCGGGGGCTCGGACGCATCCGGCGTCGTGTGGAAGGTGGGCCCCGGCGTCACGCGCTGGAAGCCGGGCGATGAGGTGGTCGTGCACTGCAACCAGGCCTCCTACGAGGACCCCGAGGTCCACGGCCTCGATCCGATGGCCGCGCCGTCACAGAAAATCTGGGGCTACGAGACGACCTGGGGCTCATTCGCCCAGTTCACGAAGGTCCAGGCCCAGCAGCTACTGCCGAAGCCCGCCGCCCTCACCTGGGAGGAGGCCGCCTCATACGGGCTCGTCTACTTCACCGCATACCGCATGCTGATCTCGCGCTGCAAGATGCAGGCCGGCAGCCGGGTCCTGATCTGGGGAGCAGCTGGTGGCCTCGGCGTGTTCGCGACCCAGCTCTGCGCGGCGGCGGGCGCACACTGCGTGGGCGTCGTCTCCTCCGCCGAGAAGGGCGAGCTCGTCAAGCGCCTCGGCGCCGTCGACTACATAGACCGCGCCGAGTTCGCCGGCATGATGCGCACAGGCAACGAGACGCCGGAGGAGGAGAAGGCGCGCTTCGGGGTATCGCGCGAATTCTCAAAGCGCGTCAGGCAGATCCTCGGCGACGCCCCCGACATCGTCTTCGAGCACGTCGGACAGGCGACGTTCCCGACGTCGGTGTTCACCGTCAAGCCGTTCGGGAAGGTCGTGATCTGCGCCGGCACGACGGGCTTCAACCTCGACTTCGACGTGCGCTACCTCTGGATGAAGCAGAAGGAGATCATCGGGTCGCACTTCGCCAACGCCTACGAGTGCATGAAGGCGAACGAGCTGATCGAGAGCGGCCAGATCCGCCCCGTCCTGTGGCGCACGCTCGGATTCGACGGCGTCGGGCAAGCGCATCAGCTGATGCTCGAAAACAAGCACCTGGGCAAGATCTCGATCCTCGTGGGCGCGGACTCCGAGGGCCAGGGCAAGACCGCCGAGGGACCCGGCGCGATCCACGCCGAGGTTGGTGCCTGATGGCCGGCACGGTGATCGTTCCCTGGTACGCGACGGGCTTCCGCGGCGACGCAGTTCGAGAAGGACCTCGTCGAGGTCGCGGCCGTCGCGATGCGCTACGGGGCCACCTCGTACGCCGTCTACCGCTCGCGCGAGGACCGCTACAAGATCCAGCAGCTCGCCGAGTTCGAGGACTAAACTCGACTGGGAGCGCTACTGGGAAGGACCCGGAGATGATCTATTTCCGCTCGCAGCACTCGAGCTGGTACCAGGTGCCGGTGCTGTACGGCTGGTGGGATCCGCAGCCTCCGGCTCGGTGCTGCCCGAGGCCTCGCCAACCTCGAACGGCCACGGCAACGGCTCAGGCGGGCCCGGGCATCTAGGGCGCGGCGGCGCTCAGCCCTGCTCGAGCGGGGCCATCGTCAGGCCCGCTGAGCTTGAGCTGCTCCCAGTAGTGCTCGGCGAGCTCCTGGTGGCCGCTGAAGACGATCGCCCGGCCGGTGTTGTGGATCACGTTCGCGATCTCGTGGCCGCGGTCGAGCGTGATCCCCGGGATGTAGCGGGCGAGGGTGCGCGCGACATGGTCGAACGTGTTGTGGTCGTCGTTGCGGACGATCACGCGCCAGCCGCCGCCGAGAGCCGGTGCCGGGACCCTGCTGGACGCGGACTTCTCGATGTGCTGATGCCATTGCGCGAGAGGATAAAGCCGGACGGCGCGACCGTACAATGGCGGCATGGAGCTCCGAGCACGCCAGCCCCGCCTGCGCGAGCGCGACCGGCCCTGGATGATGCGCACCTACGCCGGCCACTCGACCGCGAAGGCCTCGAACGAGCTGTACCGGCGCAACCTCGAAAAGGGCCAGACGGGACTGTCGCGTCGCGTTCGACCTGCCTACGCAGACCGGCTACGACCCCGACGACGAGCTCGCGCGCGGCGAGGTCGGCAAGGTCGGGGTGCCGGTCGCCCACCGCGGCGACATGGCAGCGCTGATGGACGGCATCCCGCTCGACGAGATGAACACCTCGATGACGATCAACGCGACCGCCGCCTGGCTGCTCGCGCTCTACATCGTCGCCGCCGAGGAGCGAGGGCGTCGCAGGAGCGTGCTCCAGGGCACGACCCAGAACGACATCATCAAGGAGTTCCTCGCGCGCGGCACCTACGCGTTCCCGCCGGCGCCCGTCGATGCGCCTGATCGCGCGACATGATCGCCTACACGGTCGAGCACGTGCCGAAGTGGAACCCGATCAACATCTGCTCCTACCACCTGCAGGAGGCCGGCGCGACGCCGGTGCAGGAGATCGCCTACGCGATGAGCAACGCGATCGCGGTGCTCGACGCCGCGCGCGAGCGGGTCGCCGCCCGAGCTCATGGAGCAGGTCTTCGGGCGGATCTCCTTCTTCGTCAACGCCGGCGTGCGCTTCATCGAGGAGCACGCGAAGCTCCGCGCGATGTCGATTCTCTGGGAGGAGCTCGGACGCGAGCGCTACGGCGTCAGCGACGCGCCGGCGCCTGCGCTTCCGCTACGGCGTGCAGGTCAACTCGCTCGGCCTGACCGAGGCCCAGCCCGAGAACAACGTCCAGCGGATCGTCCTCGAGATGCTCGCCGTCACCCTCGGCCGCGACGCGCGCGCGCGGGCGATCCAGCTGCCCGGCCTGGAACGAGGCGCTCGGCCTGCCGCGGCCGTGGGACCAGCAGTGGTCGCTGCGGATCCAGCAGGTGATGGCCTACGAGACCGACATCCTCGAGTACCCCGACATCTTCGAGGGCTCGAAGGTGATGGACGGGCTCGTCGAGGAGCTGCTCGAGGGCGCCCGCGCCGAGATGGCCGTCGTCGCCGAGCACGGCGGCGCGGTCGAGGCCGTGCCCTACATGAAGGCGCGCGCTCGTCGACTCCCACCGCGAGCGGATGCGCGCGATCGAGTCCGGCGAGCAGGTCGTCGTCGGGCATGAACCGCTTCACGCGAGACCGAGGAATCGCCGCTGACGGCCGACGCCGAGGGCGGCATCCTCGTCGTCGACCCCGCCGTCGAAGCAGCAGCAGATCGAGAACGATCGCGCCTGGCGCGCGGAGCGCGACGAGGCAGGCCGTCGACGCGCGCTCGCCGAGCTCGCTGCCGCGGCGCGCGAGGGGCGACGCCAGCGACGAACCTGATGGTCCCGACGATCGCCGCCGCGCGGGCGGGCGCGACGACCGGCGAGTGGGCCGCGACGCTGCGCGAGGTGTTCGGCAGCTACCGGGCGCCGACCGGCGTCGGCGAGGCCACGCGCCGCGGCCGAGCGACGCCGACCTCGACGAGCTGCGCGGCGAGGTGGACGCGCTGATCGAGACGCTCGGCCGCCGGCCCAAGATCCTGGTCGGCAAGCCCGGCCTCGACGGCCACTCCAACGGCGCCGAGCAGATCGCGGTGCGCGCCCGCGACGCCGGGATGGACGTCGTCTACGAGGGGATCCGGCTGACGCCCGCGCAGATCGCCGCCTCGGCGCTGCAGGAGGGCGTGCACGTCGTCGGGCCTGTCGATCCTCTCGGGCTCGCACCGCGCGCTGATCCCCGACGTCGTCGAGCGCGCTGCGCGACGCGGGCGTCCAGGCCCCGGTCGTCGTCGGCGGGCATCATCCCCGAGCAGGACGTCGCGGAGCTGCGGGCCGCAGGCGTCGCCGCGGTCTACACGCCCAAGGACTTCGACATCACCGGCATCATGCGGGACATCGTGCGGCTCGTCGCTGAGAGCGCCGGCCAGGGCGCTCCGGCGGCCGTCCGAAGCGCCGCGTGAGCGCCGACGGGCCGGCGCTCGGAGCTCGCCTGCGCGAGCGCGACCTGGCCGCGGCGCCGGCCGCGCTGAACCTGCTCGAGAGCAGCGCGCCGGCCGACCTCGAGCAGGCCGCGCGCTGCTGCTTGCCGAGCTCTCCCCGCAGGCGCTCGGCGGTGAGGCGGCCGGCCACCTGATCGGCGTCACGGGCCCGCCCGGCGCGGGCAAGTCGACACTGCTCTCGGCGCTCGCTGCGCGAGCTGCGCGAGCGCGGGCGGACGCGTCGCGATGCTCGCCGTCGACCCGAGCTCGCGCCGCTCCGGGCGGCTCGCTGCTCGGCGACCGCGCGCGCGATCGAATTCGACCCCGCCGACCGCGGGCGTCCTGATCCGCTCGACCGCCGCCGGCGAGCGGCTCGGCGGTATCGCGTGCGCCGACGCGCGCGGCCGCGCTGGCGCTGGCGGCCGCCTTCGACGTCGTGATCATCGAGACCGTCGGCGTCGGGCAGGCCGAGACCGAGGTCGCGGACGTCGCCGACACCGTCGCGGTCGTCGTGCAGCCCGGCAGCGGCGACGCGCTGCAGTTCCTGAAGTCCGGGATCATGGAGATCCCGGACGTGCTCGTCGTCACCAAGTCCGACCTCGGCCAGATCGCGATGAGGACCCGACGTGACCTGTCGGCCGCCCTGCGCTCGCTCGGAGCGCGCTCGACCGACGTGCTCGCGGTCACTCGCTGCATACCGCCCGCAGCGGCGTCGACGAGCTCGCCGACGGCGCTCGACCGCCACCGCGCCCGGATCGACCTGCCGCGCGCGGCGCCTGTCCGGACGCGTAGGGCCGCGCCTCACGCGACTTCGCGCTCGAGCACGGCGAGGCGGCATGCGCGAGCTCGGCGGGCGGCGCGCTGCGCAGCGCTGCTCGGCGCGCAGGACGCCGGCCTGGACGCTCGACGAGCTGGTCCCGCGCTCGAGGACCTGCTCGAGGAGCAGCGCCGGTGACGCGCACCGGCCGGCGGGCGGCTCGGAGCACGGTGCGGCCGAGCTGGCGATGATCATCGGCGCCTTCGTCGCTCGCGAGCGCGCTCGCCGGCTGCTCGGGGCGAGCAACCTCGGGACGGCGCTCGCATTCGGCCAGATGGCGCTCGCGGCGCGACCGTCGTCTACATCATGCTGCGCCGACCCTGACGCGCGGTCGGCGAGGGTCCGTGGCGCGTCGTGTAACGCTTTCGGGGGGCTCGCGAGGACCACACGTTAGGACCACCTGAGGCCCGCTGACGATGCTTGTCCTAATTATCTTCGCCTTCCTTGCGGGCGCCGGCACCGCGCTCTCGCCGTGCGTGCTGCCGGTTCTGCCCGCGCTGCTCTCGGCCGGCAGCGTCGGCGGCCGGCGCCGGCCGCTCGGCATCGTGCTCGGGCTGGCGGTCACCTTCACGGTCACGATCGTCGGCGTCGCGAACGTCGTCGGCGGCGTGGGCCTCGGCAGCCGATCCGCTGCGCTGGATCTGGCGGTCGCCGTGCTGATCGTCTTCGGCGTCGACGATGATGATACCCGCCGTCGCGCGCGGATCGAGGCGCCGCTGTCGCGCCTGGCCCGCTTCGGGCCGAAGAACTCGGGCGACGGCTTCTGCTCGGGCATGCGTCGTCGGGGGCGCGCTCGGCTTCGTCTACACGCCGTGCGCCAGCCCTATCCTCGCCGCCGTCATCTCGGTGAGCGCGGTAGCCGGGCGAACGGTGCTCGTCGCGCTCGCCTACGCGGCCGGGCTCGGCGATCATCCTGCTCGTCGCTCGCGCTCGGCGGCAGGCGCGCTGATGGAGCGCGTGCGCAGCGCCGGCCGCGGCCCCGCGCTCCAGCGGGTGCTCGGGGTGATCATGATCGTCACGGGCCTGGCGATCGCCACGAACACGGACGTCAACTTCGACCAGTTCGTCGCGCAGCACATCCCCGACGTGAACCTGACCGCGAGCCTGGAGTGCTCCCCCACCGTCACCGCACGGCTGCACGAGATCACCGGGCGCGAAGCGAAGTTCAAGCCCGGCGAACGGCTCCTCCGCGTGCGAAGGGCCTCCTCGAAGATCCGCGCCGCCGCCGCGAACGCCTCGCAGGCCGCTCCTGCTCGCCGACGCACGGTCGCTGGAACACCTCGGCGCCGCACCGGAATTCACCGACACCGAGGACTGGTTCAACACACCGCAGGGCAACCCGCTGCAGCTCTCCGCGCTGCGCGGGAAGGTCGTGCTCGTCGACTTCTGGACTTACACGTGCATCAACTGCATCCGCACCCTCCCCTACCTGAAGGCCTGGTACTCCGCCTACCACCGCGACGGGCTCGTCGATCGTCGGCGTGGAGACGCCCGAGTTCCAGTTCGAGCACGAAGCGGGGAACGTCCGCAACGCGATCGAGCAGTTCGGGATCAACTATCCGGTCGTCCAGGACAACGAAATGGGCACATGGAACGCCTATGACAACGAGTATTGGCCCGCGGACTACCTGATCGGCCCGAACGGGGAAGTCCGGTACACGGCCTTCGGCGAGGGCGACTACGAAAAGACCGAGACCGCGATACGCGCGCTGCTCGCCGAATCAGGCGCTCAGGTCGGCGGCATGAGCCACCCGAGCGATGTCGTCGTCCCCTCCGAAGAAGCGACCCCCGAGACCTACCTCGGCACCGCCCGCGCACAGGGCTGGGTCATCGGCCCCAAGAGCGGGACGCATGACTACGGACCGCCGAGCACGGCGCCGCTCGCACTCAACGACTTCTCCTACAGCGGCACATGGAAGATCGACGAACAGCCCGCGGAAGCGGTCTCGCAGGCCGGCGTCGAACTTCAGTTCCTCGCCAAGCACGTCTACCTCGTCCTCAGCTCTCCCGGTGAACGGCCCCTGCAGCGTCCAGGTGCTGCTGGACGGCAAACCGATCCCCGCCAGGTATGCGGGCTCGGACGTCCACGGCGGCGTCGTCACGGTGCGCCAGCAGCGCCTGTACACCTCGTTTCGCTCCCGAACGACCAGCAGCACCGCCTGGCGCTCAGGTTCGCGCCCGGAGTCAGCGCCTACGCGTTCACATTCGGGTAGCACCGCTCGCGCGGCGCCGCCCATATAGACGGCGCCGCGCTCGCGCCTACTTCTTCTTCTTGTGTTTGCCGGCCACGCAGGTGTGGAACGTGCGGATGTCGGCGTACGTCTGTCCCTTCGAGGACTTCGTGATGAGCGAGACGACGAACGTGCCCTTCGGCAGCCCGACGAGGCTCACTGTGGTCGCGCCGTTGTAGATCCTGCCCTTCTTGACGGTCTTGCCGTTGATCTGGATTTCGACACTGACCAGCCTCACGCCCCGCGGTGCGCGCGGGTGCACGATGAACTTGCGCCGGCTCAGGCACACCTTCGGGGAGGGCAGGCCCAGTTCGGCTTTCTCGGCCACGACGAGGACCTCGCTGCCACATGCGCTCACCGAACCCTCGTTTGCCGAGTCGCCGCTGTAGGTCGCCTTCCAGTAGTAGGTGCCCACCTTCGGCTTGACCGCCGCAGAGTGCGCTCCGACGCCGCCGGAGACGGACTCGCTGCTCGAGGCGTCCACAGAGGTGCATTTGCTGTTCTTGTACAGCGTGTATGTCACGGTTCCGGTGGCGCTCGACGCGAGCGCACCGGAGATCCGGGCCTGGTCGGTCACGGTGGTGCCGTAGTCGACTGTCAGGGCCGAGCCGCTGAGCCCGCCGCCGGACTGGCTGGTGGTGGTCGCTGTGGCTCCGAGCACGGTGAGCGCTCTCGCTACCGCACGGGCTCGTCGAGGGCTCGTGGGTCGGCGTCGCCGCTGTAGCTCGCCCGCCACCAGATTTGCCCGGGGACAGCGCGAGGGCTGCGGACGGGCCGGCCACACCGCCGGACACGCCGGCGGACCCGCGGACGTGCCGCACCGGTGCAGGTCGGGTTGCCGAACACGTCGTAGCTGACGGTGCCAGTCGCGTGGAGCCGGCGGGGCCTCCAACCGTGGCTGAGTCGGCTGACCGACGCGCCCTGCCCGACGGTTATCGATGCGCCGGCCTGCCCTCCGCCGGTGAGGCTGGTGGAGAGGATCGTGTCTGACGTCGTGAGGTCCGCGATCTCAAGACTCCGTTTCGTCACGGAAGGAAAGCCAGGCCTCGCCAGTCGCTTGCGACCGCCAAGGCGCGGGGCTTCGTCGAAGTCCGCCCCCGTTGAGTCGTCGCAACCGGGCGTCCGCCGTGGAAGCTCTGCGCCCCCGTCGGTCGATTCCCAGGCGAAGATTTCATCGGCGCCGGAGCCTCTGGAGGGTGTAGGCGACGTAGAGGTAACCGTTCGGGCTCTCGCAGATAGTCGGAGGCTGGAAGAGACTGAACACGCCTGGCTGCACACTCGTGATCAAGGTGGGCGCCCCGAACGTGTTGTTGCTTCGTTGAACTTGCGAACCTCGAGCAGAGTTGGCTGGCTTCCGTTGGTTCGCCGGGTGCGAGGTCGACTGACACCATGTATAGGCCGCCCGGGCCGCCGCAAGCTCGGCTCGTAGCCGAATCACGCAAGCTGAGAAGCCGACCAATCTAGTTTTCTTCCGAGGCGGATCCGGCTTTCAGCAGGCGGTAGAAGTGGACCTCGTCGGGATTGCCCGAGCCGGCGAACGTCCAAGATGCCTCCACCGGGAGATTGAGCCGGTAAAGCCCAGGCTGCCGCCATGATGTAGAACTTCGCTCGTTGTGAAGCGGGAAGTCGAAGGGGATGGCATCGAGATCACCGACTCCGTGAACGCCGACCGAGCTGTTGGTCGAAGCGATGTCGAAGCAGGTCGGAGGTCGGTTTAGTCGCTCGTGGGCGAGAGCGGGATTGCGCAGCACCGAACCGACATACGAACCATTTGCGTAGGCGGCGATGTCATCGGCCCTGAGAACGTTTCGCCGCCATTGGTCCGATGTCCAGACGAGGGCGTCTCCGGGCACGTGGTCGTAGCGGGGACCCACGACATAGACCACACCCGGCGTCGCGCCGAGCACCGGGAAGGCCTGGGTGACGTTTTCAGCGGTGGACGTCCCGGCACCGGTGCGAGCGAGCAGCTCGGGGATGTGCATGTACCTCCCGGCGCCACCTTGCAGAAGAGCGTGGTGTCGACTTCACTGCCGGCTTCGGGCTTGCGCACCCATGCGACGTATGCGTTGCCCGCGCTGTCCGTCACGACGGGCCCGGTGAGTTCGGCGCTCGGATCGAGGGTGAACAGATTGTTCGCTGAAGCGGCCGGTGCCGAGCACCGCGAGCACCGTGCAGGCAACGTCATGCCGCGGCGGGCAACAACCGCGCCCGCGCGAAGATTCCAATTCCACCCGAGCTCAACCGCATCGTGCCCCTTTTCCGTGAGTGAGACGCCCTGGCGACGCCCCCGCTTGTCGGCCTAGAACCTACAGGTCGCGCAGACGGGTAGCCGTGACAGAGGACACACATACGGGCGAACCACGCATGGGATTTCCGCACCCTCGGCCGCGCGTCGTGTGCCGGCTCGATGGGGCGTCCTTGCGAGTCCGTAACGGGAGAAGCCTTGCAGTGCCCTTAGAATGGGAGCATGGAGGGTTCGATGGCAGAGACAGGCGCGCGCAGCTGGCTGCGCTGCTACCGCTGCTGGTCGCAGGACCTGGAGGTCCAGGTCCATTACGAGGGCATCCACAAGATCGACCCTCAGACCGGCGAGCGCGCCGAAGTCGTGGACGAGCTGCAGGAGGCCGTCGTGCAGTGCCTGGACTGCATGCACGACCAGCCGCACCTCGGTTTCACCAACGGCCGGGTCGAGCCGATCGAGGACCGCTGGGAACGGATGATCGCGGGCACCCCATGGGTCGCCTCGTGCACCGTGACGGTCGATGCGGAGGACGTGGAGAGCTGCTCGGGGCCGGAGGCCGGGGACCAGCTCTCGTTCGCGGCGTTCGGCGACCACGGCGTCCGCGAGTTCTTCACGCATGTCCGCTTCCACAAGCACGAAGACGACACGCGGATCATCGTGCACCTCCTCGTCGAGCTCTACGCCCGCTCGCTGGAGGAGGCGACCGAGGTGCTGGAGTCCGCGGCCCGCGGGTCGCTGACGATCACCTCACTCGCCGAGGAGTCAAGGCCGCCGGCGGCCGCCGGCGAGAGCCACGGGCACGAGTAGTCGGAGCTCGGCCGGGCCGCGGCTCCCGCGGCCCACGTTCCCCCGGCCGGGCCGGGGGCTGCTCCTCAGCCCAGGCGCTCCTGCAGCGCGTCGAGCTGGCGTGTGATCTCCGCAGGCAGGTTGTCGAATTTCGAGAGGTACTCGCGGAACTGGGGCAGCTGGGCCTTCCACTCCTCCACGTCGACGCGCAGGAGCTCGGCCATGTCCTCATCGGAGACGTTCAGCCCGTTGGTGTCGATGCCCTCGCCGCCGACGGGCGGGATCACGCCGATCGGGGTCTCTCGGCCTGCGCCATGTCCCGCGCAGCGGGCGAAGACCCACGCGAGCACGCGGGAGTTCTCGCCGTAGCCGGGCCACAGGAAGCGGCCGTGCTCGTCCTTGCGGAACCAGTTGACGTAGAAGATCTTCGGCAGGACAGCCCCCTCGCGACGGCCCATCTTCAGCCAGTGCGCGAAGTAGTCGGCCATGTTGTAGCCGCAGAACGGCAGCATCGCGAACGGGTCGAAGCGAAGCTCGCCGACGGTTCCGGCGGCAGCCGCGGTCTTCTCAGAGCTCATCACCGAACCGAGGAACACGCCGTGCTCCCAGTCGGTGGCCTCCGTCACGAGCGGCACGACCGTCGAGCGGCGCCCGCCGAACAGCATGGCGTCGATCGGCACGCCCGTCGGGTCCTCCCACTCGGGCGCGATCGCGGGGTCCTGCGCGGCGGGTGTCGTGAAACGCGCGTTCGGGTGTGCGGAGGGGGTGTCCGAGTCGGGCGTCCAGTCGTTGCCGTGCCAGTCGATCAGGTGCGCGGGCGTCTCCTTCGTCAGCCCCTCCCACCAGATGTCTCCGTCGTCGGTCTTGGCGCAGTTGGTGAAGATCGTGTTGCTCTCGATCGTCCTGATCGCGTTCGGGTTGGTCTCCTCGCCGGTTCCGGGGGCCACGCCGAAGAAGCCTGCCTCGGGGTTGATCGCGTAGAGGCGCCCATCCTCGTGGAACTTCATCCACGCGATGTCATCGCCGATCGTCTCGACCGTCCAGCCCTCGAGCGTCGGTATCAGCATGGCGAGGTTCGTCTTGCCGCACGCGCTCGGGAAGGCCGCCGCGATGAACTTGACCTCGCCCTCGGGGGACGTGAGCTTGAGGATCAGCATGTGCTCGGCGAGCCAGCCCTCGTCGCGGGCCATGACCGACGCGATCCGCAGCGCGAAGCACTTCTTGCCCAGCAGCGCGTTGCCGCCGTAGCCGGAGCCGTAGGACCAGATCTCGCGCGTCGAGGGGAAATGCACGATGTACTTGTTCTCCGCGTTGCACGGCCACGGGACGTCGCTCTGGCCGTCGGCGAGCGGCATGCCGACCGAGTGCAGACACGGCACGAACTCGCCGCTGTCGCCGAGGACGTCGAGTGCGCCCTGCCCCATCCGGGTCATGATCCTCATGCTCACCGCCACATACACGGAGTCGGTGAGCTGCACGCCGACGTAGCTTTTGTCGGACCCGAGGGGACCCATCGAGAACGGCACGACGTACAGCGTGCGCCCCCGCATCGAGCCGGCGAACAGGTCGGTCAGCTTGGCGCGCATCTCCGCCGGGTCGCTCCAGTTGTTCGTCGGGCCAGCTTCGGCCTCGGTGTCCGAGCAGATGAAGGTCCGGTCCTCGACGCGGGCGACGTCGCCCGGATCCGAGAGCGCCAGGTAGGAGTTCGGGCGCTTGGCCTCCGAGAGCTTCTCGAAGGTGCCTGCGTCGACGAGCGTCTGGCAGAGGTCGTCGTACTCCTCAGCGGATCCGTCGCACCAGTGGATGCCGGCCGGTTCGGTGAGAGCTGCAACCTCCTCGACCCATGCCAGCAGTCGGTCATTCTTGGTTGGGGCGGGAACGGTGGTGCTCATCTCAGGCGGCTCCTCGGTTGGCGGGCATGTTCGGCGAGCGCGCATGGGCGCTGCGGCCGGGCCAGGACTGGCTCCGGGAAACAGAAAACGCCCACAACGGGCGACCAGGAAAGCCTACAGCAACGCGCAAGCCTCCCTGATCGGGTTTTCCCGCAGGACCTACGCCGAAGGTCCCGGATTGCGCCTGGGGACGAGTACCAGACGCTTGAACTCCGCCACCAGCACGCCGTCCTGGTTCAGGACCCGGGTGTGGACCTTCACGGTGCCTCGGTCGGGCTTGGACTTGGACTCTTTCTTCTCGAGTACCTCGGACTCGCAGAAGAGCGTGTCGCCATGAAAGACGGGGGCCGGGTGCTTGAGCTCTTCGGTCGCTAGGTTCGCGATCGCCTTGCCGCTGACGTCGCTGACGGACATGCCCAGTGCGAGCGAGTAGACGAGCGGACCGACGACGACGTTGCGCCCCTGCTGCGATTTGGCGGCGTACACGTCGTTCAGGTGCAGCGGGTGGTGGTTCATCGTGATGAGGCAGAACAGATGGTCGTCGGACTCCGTGACGGTCTTTGCCGGCCAGTGCTTGTAGACGTCGCCGACCTCGAACTCCTCCAGGTAGCGGCCGTAGGGGTGGGCGCCGCTCGCCTCGCGCTCGGCCTGCTCTGTCTCGACGGAATGGGTCTCGCTCATGGCTCTCCTTGGCTGATTTGCGGGCCAGACTCTAGATGGTCGCCGCGCCTTCGCCGTCCGCCGTCGATACCGTTCAGGCTCCAGACGACACAGGAGAGCCCACTTGCGCAACCCCCGAGACTTCCTCAAGCCCCTTGCGATCGGCGCCCCCGAGCCGGCCCGCGAGATCCCGTTCAAACCGTCGCGAATGATCCATTTCCTGGACTTCTCGAACGAGAAGATGGTCGCGAAGGTGCCTGACATCGCCCCGACCGTCGACATCCTTCTCGGCAACCTCGAGGACGCGGTCCCCGTCGACCGCAAGCTCGCCGCGAGGGCGGGCCTGATCAAGGTGGGGCGGGACATCGACCTCGGCGACACGCAGCTCTGGACGCGCGTGAACGAGCTCGCCTCCCCCTGGGTGCTGGACGATCTGACCGAACTCGTGGGCGAGATCGGGCACAAGCTCGACGTGATCATGGTCCCGAAGGTCGAGGGCCCGTGGGACATCCACTACGTGGACCGCCTCCTCGCCCAGCTCGAGGCGAAGGCGGGCCTTGACCGGCCGATCCTCATACACGCGATCCTCGAGACCGCGCAGGGCGTGGCGAACCTCGAGGAGATCGCTTGCGCCTCCCCGCGGATCCAGGGCATGAGCTTCGGCCCGGCGGACCTCGCGGCGTCGAGGCGGATGAAGACGACACGCGTCGGCGGCGGGCACCCCGGCTACCGGACGATCGCCGACCCCGACGCAAATGACCCCGAGGCACCGCGTCCCAGCTACCAGCAGGACCCGTGGCACTACTCGATCGCCCGCATGGTGGACGCGTGCACGTCGGTCGGTGCGCTGCCGTTCTATGGCCCGTACGGCGACATCCGCGACCTCGAGGGCTGCGAGACGCAGTTCCGCGCGTCCTTCCTGCTCGGCTGCGTCGGCGCGTGGTCGCTGCACCCGGCCCAGATCGCGATCGCCAAGAAGGTCTACTCGCCCGACCCGGACGAGGTCGCCTTCGCGAAAAAGGTCATCGAGGCGATCCCGGACGGCCGCGGCGTGCACATGATCGACGGCAAGATGCAGGACGACGCCACCTGGAAGCAGTGCAAGGTGATGGTCAACCTCGCGGAAATGCTCGCCAAGAAGGACCCGGAGCTGGCCGAGGCCTACGGGCTCTGACCGTGCGCGCTGTGCTCATGGAGATCCCGGCGGGGCGGGCGAAGCCGCCACGGCGCCCGAGTGCAGCCGTTCGGCTCGCCGGGCGACGCCGAGGCAGCGAGTCCCGGTAGGCTTCCGCGCCGCATGAGATTCTTCGAGTTCGAGGCCCGCGAGGTCGTCAAGCGCGCCGGCATCCCCGTCACCGACTTCGGTTTCACCACCGACCCAGCCGAGGCCAGGCAGATAGCCGAGCGCATCGGCGGCCCGACGGTGATCAAGTCGCAGGTGCTCACCGGCGGCCGGATGAAGGCCGGCGGAGTCAAGTTCGCGGACACCCCGGCGCAGGCCGAGGAGTACGCCCGCGACATCCTCGCGCTCGAGATCAACGGCCACATGCCGCGCGGCGTGCTGGTCGACCCGAAGGCCGAGGTCGAGCAGGAGTACTACGCCGGCGTGGTCTGGGACGGCATCCGCAAGCAGCCCGTGATCATCTTCTCCCCCGTCGGCGGCATCGACATCGAGCAGGTCGCCGAGGAGCAGCCCGACAAGGTGGGCCGCCGCCACTTCTCGAACATCCTGCCGCTCAGCGACTTCCAGGCGAAGGAGGTCATCGCGTCCACGGGTGTCACGGGCTCAGCTCTCAACAAGCTCGTCCCGATCGTCACGCGCCTGGCCAGGCTGTTCGTCGAGAACGACATGATCCTCGCGGAGATCAACCCTCTCGGGCGCCTGGCAGATGGCTCGTTCGTCGCCCTGGACGCTCACATGGACATGGAGAACGAGGCCCGCGGCCGCCACCGCAAGCTCCTCGCCGACCTCGGCGTCGGCGACCAGGAGACACGGCAGGCACGCGAGGCGACGCCGTTCGAGCTCGCCGGCGAGGAGGTCGATGCCCAGGATCACCGCGGGGTCGCCGGCAACGTCACCGAGTTCGACGGCAACCTCGGCCTGGTCATCGGCGCGGGCGGAGGGTCCCTCACCCTGTTCGACGCGGTCCGCGCGCACGGCGGCAGCCCCGCGAACTACTGCGAGATCGGCGGCAACCCGTCCGTCGCGAAGGCCTGCGGGCTCGCGAAGCTCGTCCTGCAGAAGCCCGGCGTGGACAAGATCGCCGTGATGATGTCGATCGTCTCCAACACCCGCGTGGACATCGTCGCCCGCGGCGTGATCAAAGCCTGCATCGAGCTCGGCTACGACCCGTCGGAGAAGATCGCGATCTTCCGCATCCCCGGCGCCTGGGAGGAGGAGGGCTTCAAGATCCTCGACAAGTACGGCGTCGACTACGCGGATCGTTCGGTGTCCCTCAACGAGGCAGCCCGCCGCGCCGTAGAGAAGATCGGAGGGCAGGCCGCCTGATGTCCATCCTGATCGACGCACAGACGACCTTCATCGTGCAGGGCATCACGGGCCGCGAGGCGGTGAACCTGACCCGAGAGTGCCTGGACTACGGGGCGGGAGCCAAGATCGTCGGCGGTGTCACGCCGGGTCGTCTCGGCCGCGAGGTCCACGGCGTCCCAGTCTTCGACACGGTCGCGCAGGCCGTCGCGCACCACGGCAGCCCGATCGACGGGTCCGTCGTCACGGTCCCCCCCGCGTTCACGAAGGACGCCGTGTTCGAGGCGATCGAGAACGGCGTGAAGCTCGTCGTGATCGTCACCGAGCGGATCCCGCGGCGCGACGTCGCGGAGATGGTCGAGCTCGCGACGCTGCGCGGCGCCAGGATCATCGGACCGAACTGCCTCGGCATCATCGTGCCCGACGTCGTGAAGATGGGAGGGATCGGCGGCCCCGCGAAAAACGCCGCGCAGGCCTACACCCCCGGCCCGATCGGCGTCATCTCCCGCTCAGGGGGCATGACGACCGAGATGTCCTCGACGCTGAAGGCTGCCGGCCTCGGCCAGTCGACGGCGGTCTCGATCGGCGGCGACGCGATCATCGGCTCGAGCTACGCCGAGCTGATGCCGCTCTTCGAGGCGGACGAGCAGACGAAGGGCATCGTTATCTACACCGAGCCGGGCGGCCGCATGGAGGCCGAGCTCGCGCGCTGGGTGACCGAGAATGACTCGCGCCTGCCGATCGTGGCGTTCATGGCGGGCCGCTTCATGGACGAGATGCCCGGCATGAGCTTCGGCCACGCAGGGACCATCGTCGAAGGCAAGGAGGACACGGCCTCCGAGAAGATCACCCGCCTGGCCCAGGCGGGGATCACGGTCGCCGAGCGCATCGAGGACATCCCCGAGATGATCCGCGCGAAGATCGCCGAGAGGAGCCCCTCGTGAGGAAGGACGGCATCTTCATAGCGGTGCAGGTCGATGATGCTGTCGCCTCCGACGCGGCTCTCGCGGCAAAGCTCGCCGAGGTGTGCCCCGTTGACATCTTCGCCGTGTCCGGCGGCAGGCTGGAGATCGTCGAGAAGAACATCGACGAGTGCGTCCTGTGCCGTCTGTGCCTCGACGCGGTGCCCGAGGGTGTGCACGTGCTGAAGCTCTACGAGGACGGCGCGTCGCTCTGAGCGTCGGGCCCCGCCGCTCGGGGCCTACCGCACGAGGACGCCTGGCGTTATCGTGAACGCAGGCCGATGAACGAAAACTTCTCACTCGTCGTCATGTGTCTGTTCCTGCTCGCGTCGCTGGTGTTCCTGGCCGAGCAGATCACGGCCTACCACTAGCCCGGCACACGCGAGGGCTACATGCGCGAGGCTGCCTCCCGCATGAGCTGTATGAGGGAGACGTTCCCGTGGGTTTCGATGGTGACGTAGGCGTTGAGCACCTGAACCCAGCCGTAGCCTTCTTCGCCGTCGTAGCCGAATTCGGCGCGGTTGCCGATGCCGTGTGCGATGTGACGGGGAAACCTCGACGGATAGAGCTTGTCCTTGCGGCCCTTTCGCAGAGCGGGAAGGATTTTCGTGACCTGCGGTCCCGTTTCGACGCCCAGCGACACGGTGGCGTCCCGGTAGCAGCCGCCGGGTGGTGATTCGAGTCCCAGCCGCAGGACGTTGGCGAGGCATTCGCCGCCGAGCCCACCGTTCGTGAACGACATCGGCGCGCCGCCACTCTCGGTCAGTGCGCCGTATTTGCATTCCCCGCTCGACAGTGCGGAGTCATGGCCGAGGTGGAGCACCATCGGGGGCGCAACTTCTTCCAGGTCGTCCTGGAAGTCCGATGCCGGGAGCACGTAGTTGCATTTCTCGGACAGCGGGACGAGGTGGGTCTCAGTTCGCGCGGACGCATCCGCCGCGTACGCGGCTCCGTACGCAAGAACCAGCAGCAAGATCGTGAGTGCAGCGCTCCGCTTGACCACCGTGCATCGCCCCCTCGCTGGTTCACCCGAACGCCGGCAGCCGTCCGTTCACTTGGCGCTCGAGCCCGTTCCTGTGGTTGCCGTGGGGTTCAACCTACACCGTCGCCCCCCGGGTTGCTCGAAGCGATGGACCGGTGTTCGCCGTATCACCACCGGCCGGTGTCAGTCGTGTTTGCGGGCCCGGCGCGTGTGTTCGCGCTCCTGCTGGCGTTCGACGACGTTGGCGATCAGCTTGGTGAACTGCTCGGGACCGGAAGCCTTCGCCTGGCCGTACGTGAACGCCTCGACCCAGTCGGGGACCTTGCCCTCCTTCGCCATCACGTTGAAGAACTCGCGCCGCATGTCAACGCGAATGCGGGCATCCGGCGCATCTCCCTTGCTGACCTTTATGCCCGGCATCTCCAGGCGGTACTGCTGCACGTCGCCGCGGCCGCGCAGGTCCACCGCGACGACGAGCTTGATCGGCTCAAGCGCCGGTACTTCCTCGATGAACCTGCGGGTGGCAAGCTCTATCAGGGCCTTCGCATCCTCGGCCATTCGCTAATCCCCTCCGGGCCGCCGCAGCGGCCCCGGTCGCCGGCGTGTCAGATCTTGTGACGCTGCAGGAGCTTGCGGCCGATCACCATGCGCTGGATCTCTGAGGTTCCCTCGCCGATCAGCAGCAGCGGCGCGTCCCTGTAGAGGCGCTCGATCTCGTACTCCTTCGAGTAGCCGTAGCCGCCGTGGATCCGGAAGGACTCCTCGACACAGAAGCGGCCCGCCTCGGAGGCGAACAGCTTGGCCATCCCGGCCTCGAGGTCCGAGCGCTCGCCTGCGTCCTTCAGGCGCGCGGCCCTCATCGTCAGCAGCCGGGCGGCCTCGACCTGGGTCGCCATGTCGGCGAGCTTGAACTGGATCGCCTGGTGCTCGGCGATCGGCTTGCCGAATGTGCGGCGCTCCTGCGAGTAGCGCAGAGCGAGCTCCAGCGCGCGCTGGGCGATGCCGACACCGCGTGCGGCCACGTTGACCCGCCCGACCTCGAGCGCGTCCATCATCTGCGAGAAGCCGTGGTTAAGGCCGGCCTCCTCGCCGCCGAGGATGTTCTCGGCGGGGCAGCGGTAGCCGTCGAACACGAGCTCGGTCGACTCGACGCCCTTGTAGCCGAGCTTCTTGATCTTCGGCGGGACGATGAGCCCCGCGTACTCGCCGGTGTTCTTTTCGGCACCCGGCTCCTTCTCGGCGATGAAGCAGGTGAAGCCCTTGTGCCGGGGGTCGGCGTCGGGGTCGGTCTTGACGAGGACAAAGACGAGCGATGACAGCAGGCCGTTCGTGACCCACATCTTCTGGCCGTTGATCTCGTACTTGCCGTCCTCGCCCTTCTTTGCGGACGTTTTGATCGCCTGGACGTCCGATCCGAGCTCGGGCTCGGAGAGCGAGAAGGCGGCGCGCATCTCGCCGGTCGCCATCCGCGGCAGGTACTTCTGTTTCTGCTCGTCGCTGCCGAACTTCATCAGCAGGTAGCAGCCGATGAAATGGGTGTTGATGACGCCGGATATCGAGATCCAGCCTCGCGAGAGCTCTTCCACGATCATCGTGTAGGTCGTGAGGTCCAGGCCCATCCCGCCGTACTCCTCGGGGATCGTCACCCCGAACAGGCCGAGCTCCTTCATCTGCTCCACGATCGGCTCGGGGAAGAGATCCTCGTGGTCGTAGTGCTCTGCGTTGGGCAGGATCTGCTCGTCGACGAACTGGTGCACCATCTCGGTGATCGCCCTCTGCTCGTCGGTCTTCTCGATGTACGGGACGGCGGCTACGGCCATAGTGGGTGACGCTCCAGGTCGGGGATGGTCTGCTCTCGCGGTATGCCCCAGAGGATACCTGCGCCCGACGTATCGGCGACCGTCGCGCGCGCTGGTAGCCTCCCCCGCCTGCTGAGGCACGGTCGAGCGACATCCCCGCGGGAGAGAGGTTGAACTTCGCCTCCGATGTGCTGGCCGCGGCGCCCGCAGAGCGCTTGGCGCTCGTCGAGCTGGCGCGGGACAGCACGCGGCGCGAGTGGACGTTCGGCGAGGTCCGAGACCGCTCCGCGGCGTTCGCCGGCCACCTGCAGGAGCTCGGTGTCCGGCGCGGCGACGTCGTCATGACGTTGATAGGCAACCGGCCGGAGTGGGTGCTGAGCATGCTCGCGTGCTTCCACGTCGGCGCCGTCGTGCTGCCGTGCACCGAGCAGCTGCGCGCGAAGGACCTGCGCCTGCGCATCGACGTCGCCGGGCCGGCGGTGATCATCGCGGATGAGCGCAACCGCACCGAGCTGCAGGCAGCCTGCGGGGAGCTCGCGGGCCCATCGCCGCTGCTGCTGTACGTGCCGGACGAGGACATGTTCCATGCCGCTCCGGCGCAGGCCGCCGACCTGAGCGACGGCGACCCCTGCCTGATCACGTTCACGAGCGGCACCGCAGGGGAGCCGAAGGCCGTCGTGCACGGACAGCGCTACCTGCAGGGCCAGCGTGTCCAGGCGAGCCGCTGGCTCGGGGCGCGCGAGGGCGAGCTCGTGTGGTGTACCGCGGCCAGCGGGTGGTCGAAGTCCGCCCGCAACGTGTTCATCGCCCCCTGGCTGCTGGGTGCGCCCGCGCTCCTTCACGACGCGCGCTTTGACCCTCATGAGCGTGTCGAGCTGCTGGAGCGCGAACGCGTCGGTGTCCTGTGCATGGCGCCGACCGAGTACCGCGTGATCGCAAAGCGCGTGGAGTCTGCGCGCGTTTCCCGGTCTGCGCGGGATGGTGGCCGCCGGCGAGGCTCTCAACCCCGAGGTCCTGCATGTCTGGAGCCAGGCCACTGGGCTGCAGATCCGCGACGGCTACGGGCAGACCGAGACCGGTCAGCTGACAGGCGCCCCCCTGGACGAGCCGGCCCGCGCCGGGTCGATGGGCCGCCCGCTGCCGGGGATGGGCCTCAGCGTCCAGGACGGGGAGCTGGTCGTGGACCCCGCCGGCGTGCCCACGTTCTTTCTGGGCTACCTGCACGAGCATGTGCGGCGCGACGGGACACGCTGGGTCATCGAGGACCGCCGGGCCGGCGGACCGTGGCACACCGGCGACCGCGTCACCGCCGACGAGGACGGCTGGCTGTACTTCGTGGGGCGAAGCGATGACGTGATCGTCTCGGCCGGCTACCGGATCGGCCCGTTCGAGGTCGAGTCGGCGCTCGTCTCGCACCCCGCGGTGGCGGAGGCCGCGGCGGTCGCCGCACCCGATGAGGAGCGCGGCTCCGTCGTGCGGGCGGTCGTCGTTCTGAAGGACCCCGAACGTGCGCCCTCGGCGGAGCTGGTGCGCGAACTGCAGGACCATGTCAAGCACGAGACCGCGCCCTACAAGTACCCGCGCATCATCGATTTCGCAGCCGAGCTGCCGAAGACCGCGAGCGGGAAGATCAGGCGCGCGGAGCTACGGGGCGCGGACTAGAGGGCGACGATCGCGTCGATCTCGACCTGCGCGCCGCGCGGCAGAGCGGCAACGCCGACCGCAACGCGGGCGGGCGGGTCCTGCGGGAAGAACGACCCGTAGACCTCGTTCACCTCCGCGAACGCACCGAGATCCGTCATGTAGACCGTCAGGCGGACCGCACGCGACAGGTCGGCCCCGGCGGCCTCGCACACCGCGGTGAGGTTCTCCAGGCACCTGCGCGCCTGCTCGGCGGCGCTCTCGCCCACGATCTCGCCGCTCACGGGATCCAGAGGTATCTGCCCGGAGCACACCAGCAGGTCGCCCGCGCGGACGGCGTGGCTGTACGGCCCGATCGCCGGCGGGGCGCCGGGCGCGTCGACGGTTTCGCGGTCCGAGCCCATGGGCGGACACTACCGCGAGAGCACTCGCTGTGGACGCGCGGCAACCGGCGGACGCGCGCCGGCCGGCAGGTATGCTCGAAACTCATGCGGCTGCGCGCCCTAGTCCCGCTGATCGCCGTGCTCGGGTTCGTGCTGACCCTCGGGGCCGCCGGGGCCTCCGCGTCATCCGGGCTGACGTTCATCCCGTGTCCCCACAGCACCGAATACTCGTGCGCGTCCCTGTCGGTACCGCTCGACCGCACGGGCGCCGTGCCGGGCACACTCGCGCTCAGCGTCGAGCGCCGCCTCGCGGGCTCCACCCCCTCGAAGGACGCCGTGGTCGCACTCGCGGGCGGCCCTGGACAGGCCGCGCTGCCACTCGCCGAATACATCCCGAAGGCGATCGCGTCCGCGCTCGGCACACGGGACCTGCTCCTGTTCGACCAGCGCGGCACGGGCACGTCCGATCCGCTCGCGTGCTCGGCGCTCGAACGCTTCAGCAACCAGCCCGTCAATCGCCTGTTCGAACAGTGCGCCCAGCAGATCGGGCAGGCCCGCGGCTCGTTCACGACCGCCGAATCGGTGAACGACATCGAGGACCTGCGGCGCGCGGGGGGCTACGAAAAGCTCGTCCTGTACGGCACCTCGTACGGAACGAAGGTGGCTCTGGAGTACGCAGAACGCTATCCGCAGAACGTCGAGGCGATGGTGCTCGACTCCGTCGTCCCGCCCAACGGCTGGGAACCGTTCCACCTCTCCTCGTTCACCGCGATCACGCCGGTCATGCAGGAGCTCTGCTCCGCGGGGGCGTGCGCCGGCATCACGGGCAACCCCATCGCTGACCTGGCGAGCCTGAACTCGCGCCTGGAAGAGCATCCCCTCAGCGGCTCTGTCTACAACGGCGCGGGCAGGCGGCGCACGAGCACGCTCTCCAGCGACGGTCTGCTCAACATCCTCGAGGCGGGCGACCTGAACCCGGCACTGCGGGCTCTCCTGCCGGCCGCGGTCCGCTCCGCCCTGGACGGGGACGCCGGGCCGCTGCTCAGGCTGCACCTGCTCTCCGAGGGCCTGATCCCGAACCTCCCGACCGAAAGCGGCGTCGACAGCGAAGAAGGGGAATCCTCCGGCGACGTCGACGAAGTCCTGTACTGGACGACCATCTGCGAGGAGAGCCCGTTCCCGTGGTCGCGCACGGGTACCGAAGCGGCCCGGCTCGCCGAAGCGCACGGATTCATCAACAGCCAGCCGGCGTCGGCGTTCTATCCCTTCAGCGCGGCGACGGCGTTCACCGACAGCCCCGCCTCCGAGTGCGCGGCGTGGCCGGATGCCTCCGCCGCACCCGCGGCTCAGCGCCCGCTGCCGGATGTGCCCACGCTGATCCTCTCCGGCGAGCAGGACCTGCGCACCCCGACCTCGGGCGCGCGCCAGGTAGCGGCGCTGATACCCGACGCGCAGCTGCTGCTCGTCCCGTTCACGGGGCACTCCGTCATCGGGAGCGACCTCAGCGGCTGCGCGGCGAAGGCGGTGTCGGCGTTCTTCTCCGGCACGGCGGTGGCGGCATGCGCGGCGACCCGGAACGATTTCGCGCCGACACCCCTCGCGCCGCGCACGCTCGCGCGGGTGCGAGCCCCCTCCCGGCTGGGCGGCAGACCCGGCAGGACCCTCGCGGCGGTGCTCGACACGATCGTCGATCTCGCGCGGCAGGTGGTCGGTGCGACGCTCGAGTACGACGCGCAGCTCCCGTCCGGATCGAGCTTCGGCGGTCTGCGCGGCGGCTACGCAGACCTCACCGTGTCCGCGCTGGTGCTGCACGGCTACCAGTTCGTTCCCGGGGTCGCCGTCACCGGGACGCTGCCCGTGCGCGACGGCGGGCTCGGGGCGGGCACCCTCCGGATCTCCGGCGGCCAGTCCTCCAGGGGCACGGTGAGGATCAGCGCAGGCGCCACGAGGGTGTCGGGGACGCTCGGCGGGCGCCGTTTCAGCATCGCGGTGGTCAAGGGCAGGCTCGCCTCCGCCGGATCCGGCTGGCCGACGCTCGCCCAGCTCGGCGCCCTGCTCGGCCATTCCAGGCTGGCAGGCGGGACGCCGCGGCTACGCTGAACGCGTGGCGAACGCGCTCGCGAACGAGACCTCCCCCTACCTCCGACAGCACGCCGGCAATCCAGTCGACTGGCTTCCGTGGGGTGAGCTCGCATTCGCCCGCGCGCGCGAGCTCGACAGGCCCATGCTCGTGTCGATCGGCTACTCCTCGTGCCACTGGTGCCATGTGATGGAGCGCGAGTCGTTCGAGGACCCCGACACGGCGCGGCTGATGAACGAGTCGTTCGTGTGCGTGAAGGTCGACCGCGAGGAGCGCCCCGACGTCGATGCCCTGTACATGGAGGCCGTGCAGGGGATGACGGGAGCGGGCGGCTGGCCGCTGAACGTGTTCCTCACACCGGAGCAGATCCCCTTCTACGGCGGCACCTACTACCCGCCGCAGGCTCGCCACGGGATGCCCTCGTGGAGCGACGTGCTGCGGGCGATCGCCGGTACATGGGCCGAGAACGGCGATGAGATCCGCGCCGGCGGGGAGCAGCTGCGCGAGCGCCTGACAGGCGGAGCGCGCCTTCAGCCATCAGCGAATCCGCCGACCGCGCAGGAGCTCGAGAGCGCGGTCGCGGTGCTGAGCGAGAGCTTCGACGCCGTCAACGGCGGTTTCGGACGGGCGCCCAAGTTCCCTCAGGTGCCCGTGATCGAGTTCCTGCTCGCGCATGGCGAGAGCGCGATGTCGGTGGAGAGCCTGCGTGGAATGGCCTCCGGCGGGATCCACGACCAGGTCGGCGGCGGCTTCGCCCGCTACAGCGTCGACGCCGAGTGGACGGTGCCGCATTTCGAGAAGATGCTCTACGACAACGCGCTGCTCGCGCGTGCGTGCCTGCACGGATGGCAGGCGTCCGGGGACAGCGACCTGCGCGAGGCGTGCGTCGACACGCTCGAGTGGGCTCTGCGCGAGATGCGCGGCCCGGAGGGAGCGTTCTACAGCGCCCTGGACGCCGACTCCGAGGGCGTCGAGGGCCGGTACTACGTGTGGACCGTCGCGGAGCTCGAGCACGTCCTCGGAGACGACGCGCCGCAGGCGATCGCATGGCTGGGAGCGAGCGAGGAGGGCAACTTCGTCGACCCCCACCACCCGCAGCCGGGTCTGAACGTTCTGCAGGACCGTGGACCGCGCCCGGACCGGGCGACGCGGGAGCGCATCCGCGGGACCCTCGAGCGGGCTCGCGGGCAGCGCGTTCGCCCTGCGCTCGACGACAAGCGGCTGACCAGCTGGAACGCCCTGATGGTCGCTGCCCTGGCCGACACGGGCGCCGGCCTCGACGAGCCGCGCTACATGGACGCCGCCAGGGAGTGCGCCGAGTTCCTGCTCGGCGAGATGAGGGGACCGGACGGGCGGCTGCTGCGCACCTACAGCCAGGGGCACGCGACGATCCCCGCGTTCCTGGAGGACCACGCCTTCCTGCTCGAGGCGCTGCTGGTGCTGTTCGAAACGAGCTGCGAGGAGCGGTGGTTCCTGGAGGCCGTCAGGCTGGCCGACGAGATCATCGAGCGTTTCGCGGACCCTGAGCGAGGCGGCTTCTTCTCAACCGCCAGCGACGGGGAAGCCCTGATCGCGAGGCGCAAGGATCTGGAGGACTCGCCGATCCCGTCAGGGGCGTCGAGCGCAGCCGCCGGGCTGCTGCGCCTCGCTCAGCTCACGGGCGAGGCCCGCTACGAGCGCCACGCCGTGTCCGTCCTGATGCTGCTCCACGAGATCGCCGCGCGCCACCCGTCCTCGTTCGGGCATCTGCTGCAGGTCCAGCACTGGTACCTGTCGCCGGCGCGGCCGCTGGCGTGCCCTGTGCCGGCGCGTCCCGCCGCCTGAGCGGCCTACAGGATCGACAGGTAGCGGTCGAGCTCCCACTGCGTCACCTGCACGCGGTAGTCGTCCCACTCCTGCCGCTTGATCTCGACGTAGCGGTTGAACATGTGCTCGCCGAGGGTTCGGAGCACGAGCTCCGACTGGGCGGTGAGCTCGATCGCCTGACCGAGGCTCTCCGGGAGCTGCTCGACACCCAGGCGCCGGCGCTCCTCACCGGAGAGGTGGTAGAGGTTCTTCTCCATCGGCTCGGGGAGCTCGTAGCCCTTCTCGATCCCCTCCAGGCCGGCCTGCAGCAGGACCGCGAACGTCAGGTACGGGTTGCATGCCGGGTCGGGGCAGCGCAGCTCCATCCGTGTCGCCTTCTCCCTTCCGGGGTGGTAGAGCGGGACGCGCACGAGCGCCGAGCGGTTGCGCCGCGACCACGCCACGTAGACGGGCGCCTCGAAGCCGGGGACGAGCCGCTTGTAGGAGTTCACCCACTGCGCGAAGATCGAGCAGATCTCGCGCGAGTGCTTGAGCTGTCCGGCGATGAACGCCTTGCCGACATCGGAGAGGAAATACTGGTCGTCGGGGTCGTAGAAGGCGTTCTTGCCGTCACGGAACAGGGACTGGTGCGTGTGCATCCCGGACCCGTTCTCGCCGTACAGCGGCTTCGGCATGAACGTGGCATGCCAGCCGTACTTCATCGCGTACTCCTTGACTGTGATCCGGTACGTCATGCAGTCGTCCGCCATCTTCATCGCGTCCGCATAGCGCATGTCGATCTCGTGCTGGGAGGGCCCGACCTCGTGGTGGGTGTACTCGACATGGATCCCGAGCTGCTCGAGCGCGAGCACCGTCTCGCGGCGGACGTCCGAGCCCGCGTCCAGGGTCGTCAGGTCGAAGTAGCCGCCTTCGTCGAGGACCTCCGTGGAGCGGGAGTCGCGGAACAGGAAGTACTCGAGCTCGGGCCCGACGTTGAAGGTCTCAAAGCCCATCGACCTCGCGCGCTCCACGGCACGGCGAAGGACATGCCGCGGGTCCCCCTCGTAAGGGGTCCGCTCGGGCGTGATCACGTCGCAGAACATCCTGCCGACGCCCTGCTCCTCCGGCCGCCACGGGAGCACCGCGAACGTGCTGGGGTCCGGCATCGCGATCATGTCGGACTCCTCGATCGCGTTGAAGCCCGTTATCGAGGAGCCGTCGAAGCCCATGCCCGCCTCGAACGCGTCGTCGAGCTCCGCCGCGTTTATCGAGAAGGACTTCAGCTGGCCCAGGATGTCCGTGAACCAGAAGCGGATGAAGCGGATCTCGTGCTCGAGGACGAGCGCCTTGACGTCCTCCGCTGTCTTCGGCTGGTCATTCATCGAGCCGGACCTTAGACGATGCTCGGCGAAGGGCGGTATCGACGTTTGGCCAAGATCGCGGCCGGGGCCGGCGCGCGACGCCGTGCCGCGTCAGTGGCCCGCCACGTGCGCGACGAAGTCGGCGATCTCTTCCGCTTCCTTGCCCTGGTAGAGCAGGGCGGGCATCTGCCCGAGGCCGCGGGCTCTTCCTTCGGCGATCGCGTTCAGCACCAGCGCCTTGCGGCCGCTGAACGTCGAGATGTCTTCGCCCACCCGCACATCGAGGTTGGGGCCCGTACGCCCGACGGCGTTGGCTGCTCCCAGCGTGTGGCAGACGGCGCAGGTATGCGCGAACAGTTCGCGGCCTTTCTGTTCGGCGGCGTTCAGGTGCACGCCGCCGACGGCGACGCTCGCCTTGTGCGCTTTGTTGTCGGCGAGCACGAGGGCCGGCACCACGAGCCCGAAAGCGACCATCACGACGACCCACAGGGTCACAAGCCGGTGCCCGAGCTTGGATTCCGTGTACAGGCTCTCGCGCGCTCCTTTGGGTCCGCCGCGCATCGCGACGAAGAAGACGCCGAGGCCCAGCAGGGCCCAGAAGAGGACGATCACGATGACCATGCCCGCGGAAGATATCGGGTGAGCGCCCGGAACGGCCCACAGACGGCCGGCGGGACCCCGGTGAGAGCTCTCACACGTTTATCGAGCCCGAAGCTCCGGCGCTACTGTGTGTTGTAAGGCAAACCGTTGAGGAAGTGGGTTCTCCGCCGTGAACATCCTGCGCCGTCTCCCCCTGTCGAGGCTGCTGATCCTATGCGGCGTCGTCGTCGCGGCCGGGATCTCGATCACCGCGATCGCCTCCGCGCTGAGCGCCGGTCCCACCCCTGCGCCGAAGCCTCTCGCGCAGGCCGTCCACGACGCCCTCTCCGCGCCGCCGGTCCAGGGTGTGAGCGCGAGGGTCACGCTCACCAACCACCTCCTCGAAGGCGCGAACCTCGCGAGCGGAGGCGGCAAGGGAGGCGAAATCACCTCGAATCCCCTCGTTACGGGCGGTTCGGGCCGGCTCTGGATCGCAGCCGACGGGCGAGTGCGCCTCGAGCTGCAGGCCGAACAGGGCGACACAGAGGTGATCTCCGACGGGCACACCATCTCGATCTACGACGCAGCCTCCAACACGCTGTACCGCTACACGCCGACGGCGTCTGAAACCGGCTCCGGTTCCACGACCGCGCACGCGGGTTCCACCGGGCAGCCTCCGAGCGTGGCCCAGATCGAAAACGCCATTTCGCACATCGGCGCCCACGCCGACCTCTCGGGCGCCCAACCGACCGACGTCGCGGGCCGTGCCGCCTACACGGTCCGCATCTCCCCGAAGGAAGGCGGGAGCCTGCTCGGCGGCGCCGAGCTGTCCTTCGACGCCGCAAACGGCGTTCCGCTGCGGGCCGCGATCTACTCCTCGACCAGCCCATCCCCGGTCATCGAACTCGCCGCAACGGAAGTCAGCTACGGACCCGTCGAAAGCTCGGTCTTCTCGTTCACGCCGCCGGCGAGCGCCAAGATCGTCCAGGTCGTGCCCCCGAGCAAGGCCTCGGCGGCGCACAAGAGCCCCCACAAGCACGCCGCGGGCGAGAAGCCGCAGCTGAGCTCGCACGGCAAGGGCCTTGCGACGATCGGCGTGCTCGAGACCAGGAGCAAGTCCGGCAAGGCCTCGTCCTCCTCGGAGCTCGAAGGCCTGCCGAAGGTGCAGATCGGGTCGACGACGGCGACCGAGCTGCGCACGGCCCTCGGCACGATCCTGAGCTTCCAGCGCGCCGGCGTCACCTACGTGCTCGCCGGGTCGGTGACGCCGGCCGCCATCGAGGCGCTCGCACGAGGCCTCTAGCGTGAGCGAGCAGGCCCCGCCGGTCAAGGCGAGGGGTCTCGTCAAGCGCTACGACGACGTACTCGCCGTAGACCACATAGACCTGAACGTCCACACTGGCGACGTGTATGGCTTTCTCGGCCCCAACGGAGCCGGAAAGACCACGACGCTCAGGATGATCCTGGGGCTGATCACGCCGACGCAGGGAACCGCCGAGCTGTTCGGCCTTGACCCGATGCGCCACGGCGCGCGGGCGCTCGACGGTGTCGCCGGGTTCGTGGAGGCGCCACGCTTCTACCCGTATCTGACGGGCCGCAAGAACCTGGAACTCCTCGCCGCCCTCGACGGGGACGACGCACGCTCGAGGATCGATGATGTCCTTTCGACGGTCGAACTGAGCGCACGGGCGATCCATCGCGTCGGTGGCTACTCGCACGGTATGCGCCAGCGGCTCGGGATCGCCGCCGCGCTGCTGCGCCGTCCCCAGCTGCTGATCCTCGACGAGCCCGCGACGGGCCTCGACCCGGCCGGGATGCGCGACATGCGCGTGCTCATCCGCGGCCTGGCCGATCAGGGGATAACCGTCCTGCTCTCCAGCCACCAGCTCCCGGAGGTCCAGGAACTGTGCGACCGCGTCGCGATCGTGGACCGCGGCCGCGTCGTCTACGAGGGCGCGCTTGCGGACCTGCGCCGCCAGGGCGGGGCGGGCTACCGCCTGCGGACCACAGACGATGTCCGTGCGCTCGCGATCGCGGCGCAGCAGCCCGGCGTCGAGCACGCCCATGCCGCCGAGCACGATCTCAGCCTGCAGGCCGACGAGCGCGAGATCGGGGAGCTGTCGCTCGCCCTCGGGAGAGCCGGCATCGGCATCCTCGCGCTCACCCCGGAGCTCGCGACACTCGAGGACCTCTTCTTCCGGCTCACCGAGTCCGGCGCGGCCGCGCCCGCCGACGCCGGCGCCCCGGCGGCCTCCGAGCGGCTCGAGAGCCTGGCGGGAGCGCAGTGAGCGCCGTCGCCGCCTCACCTGCCCCGCCGGCAGCAGCCGCCCCATCCCATCGCGGGCGCAGGCCCTCCACCCTGACCGTCTACCGCTGGGAGCTGCGCAAGTTCGTCTCCCAGAAGCGCACGTACCTGGGTCTCTTCCTCGCTGTCCTGATGCCGCTGATCTTTGTGCTCAGCCAGCATCTGCGCCAGCACAACCCGCATGAACAGGACAACATCTTCGCGGCACAGATCACCCAGTCCGGGCTCGCCACGCCCGTGCTGATGCTCCTGTTCGAGTCCTTCTTCCTGCTGCCGCTGATCGCGGCGCTCGTGGCCGGGGATGTGGTGGCTGCGGAGGACGGCAACGGGACGCTCAAGACGATCCTCACGCGCTCGGTCGACCGCGGCCAGGTGTTCGCCGCCAAGACCATCGCCGCGATGACCTATGCGGTGATCGCGGTGTTCCTCTCTGCGGCCGTGGCAACGATCGCCGGCGTTGCCTCATGGGGCTTCAAGAGCATCACCAGCTACTCGGGCACGGTCGTATCGGCCCCGAAGGCGCTCCTGCTCGTGTTCGCCGCGAACGGGTGCTTCTTGATCCCGCTGCTGACGGTCGTCTGCATCGGCGTGCTGCTCTCGACTGTGACCCGCAACAGCGCTGCGGCGGTCGTCGGAACGGTCGGGATCACGCTGATCCTTGCGATCGTGGCGCAGATCCCGGGCCTCGAAGGCCTCCAGGGATACCTGCTCACGAACCAGTACAGCAACTGGCACGGACTCCTTCGCACGCCCACGGACTGGGCTCCGATCACGCACTCGATCTGGGTGTGTGCGCTCTACGCAGTGCCGGCGCTGGTCGCCGGCTACCTGGTGTTCCTGCGCCGCGACGTCGCGGGCGGATAGCTGGAGCTAGAGCGCCCGGCTGACCTGGGCGGGCGGCTCGATCACCGAGAGGTCGACCCCGGCCATCAGGCGGCGAGCCTCGCGAGGGTCGATCAGGCCCGCCCCCATGCGCCCGGTGGACTCGGCGCCGCAGGCGACACCGAAACGGAGGCAGTGGTCCGGTGCGCGGCCCTCGTAGCGCGCGGCGAGATAGCCGGCCAGGAACGCGTCCCCGGAGCCGCGCTTGGCGATCGGCTCACGCGGCTCGATGTGGGCGCGTTTGAGGACCCGCTGCCCGTCGACGATGAGCTGCGCGTAGCAGCCGTCGGGAAGTGTCATGATCGCCTCCCGCGGCCCGAGCGCGGCGATCTCGCCGACGGCCTGCGAGCGGTCCTCCTCGCCGGCGAACTCGTGGCCCACGAGCTCCTCGGCCTCAAGGACGTTCGGGGAGACGAGGTCCGGCTCGGCGCGGGCGGCCTGGCGCAGCGGCTCACCGTCGGTGTCGACAACCGTCGTGACGTCCGAGCGCTCGAGGTCGCGGACGAGGGATGCGTAGATGTCGGTGTCCACGCCGCGCGGGAGCGAGCCGGCGAACACGACGATCGCCGCGCCGCGGGCGAGGTACAGGAGCTTGTCCCGGAACAGCTCGACCTCCTGGTCTGAGACGAGCGGCCCCCGTTCGTTGATCTCCGTCTGCTCACCGGTGGTCGGGTCGAGCACCGACGTGTTGGTGCGCGTCTCGTCCCGTATGCGCACGAAGTCGTTGAGGATCGACTCCTCCGTCAGCTGCTCGACGAGGTGCGTGCCCGTCGCGCCGCCGGCGAAGCCGGTGGCGATCACGGGCTGCCCGAGAGCCTTCAGTGTGCGGGCAATGTTGACGCCCTTCCCGCCTGCGGTCGTCCGCTGCTCCACCGTCCTGTGGCGCCGGCCGATCCTGAAGTTCGGGACCGATAGCGCCTTGTCGATGGCCGCGTTGAGCGTGACTGTGATGATCATGTCCGCTCCTCCCCGCCGGCGTGCCGGCGCGCATTGCCGGCTGATTGCCTGGCTTGCACGAGACAAAGGCTAGCGAACAGCGCCCGCCGTCCGGTGGGAGGGACGAAAGCCGGTCGGCGGCCCGGCGACCGCGGCTCTCACAGAGCGGCCGTCGCCTGCCCCGAGAGCTGCCAGGCCGTCTCGCGAAGGCGTTCGGCCTCCGCTGCAGCGGCATCGGCGGGCGCTCCGCCGTGCGTCGTGTGGGCGCCGGCGATGCTGCGGGAGGCGGATATCAGGCCGCCCGCCCTGCCGGGTGTGAACGCCGGGGCGAGATCCTCGACCCGTCCGCCCTGGGCGCCGATCCCGGGCAGCAGGAACGGGGCGCTGGGCATCAGCTCCCGAGCGCGCTCGAGGTGTGCCGGCACCGTCGCGCCGATGACCGCACCGACGTCGCTGATCCCGCTCTCGCCGACACCGCTCTCGCCGGCGGACGCGACCAGCCGCGCGATGTGCTCCCATACCGCCGACCCGTCCTGCAGGCGCAGATCCTGCACGTCGGCGGCGCCGGGGTTGGAGGTGCGGACGAGCACCAGCACCCCCGAACCGGCGTGTCTCGCGCCCTTCACGAACGGCTCGACGGCATCGGAGCCCATCAGCGGGTTCACCGTGGCCATGTCGACTCCGAGGCCCGGCACGCGGCCGAACGGGGTCTCAGCCCCGTCCAGGAGCGCCCCTGCGTATGCGCCGGCGCTCACGTCGATGTCGCCGCGCTTGCCGTCGGCGATCACAAGCAGGCCGAGCTCGTGCGCATACCCCGTCACCTCTTCAAGGACGGCCCACCCCGCCGCGCCGAGCAGCTCGAAACGGGCGAGCTGGGGCTTGACGGCGACGCACGCGTGCGCGGCGGCGTCGAGGAGGGCGAGGCTGTGGGCCCGGACGGCGGCGGCAGCCGCCTGCACGGGATCTGACCTGTCGGCGGCGGCTGCGGCCGCCGAGGGCCACAGCGCCGAGGGATCGGGATCGAGGCCGAGGACGATCTGCGACTCGCGCTCGGCGACCCGAGCGTCCAGGCTGTCCCCGAAGGAGGCCGTGCTGTTCAGCGCCCCTTCACCGCGTTCTTCAGGCCGCTTCCGGCCGTGAACCGCGGGACGCGGGAGGCGGCGATCTCGATGCGCTCTCCGGTTCGCGGGTTCACGCCCGCGCGTGCGCTGCGCTCGCTGACGTGGAACTTGCCGAAACCCGACACGGTCACCTCGCTGCCCCGCCGCAGCGCGTCCTCCACGGTCGCGAGCACCGCATCCACGGCCCTTGCGGCATCGTTGCGCGTCAGCTGGGCGCGGTCGGCCACCTGTTCGACAAGCTCGGACTTCGTCACTTCACCCTCCTCGTTGGTTAGAAGCTCGCTTCGACGCTAACACCGCGTGCGGACGGGCGCATACGCAAGAATAGGCGCGTGGCCATCACCCGCATCGCATGGCTGACGACCGTACTCGTCGCTCTCATCACCGCACTGCTGCTGGCTCTTGAGGGCTACGTGGGCTACGCCGGCCTCGGCGTGGCCGTCGCGGCGTCGGCCTCGATCAACCTCTTCTAGCCGGCAGCTGCTCAGGCGCCGGGCCCTGTGAGCCACCGCGCGAGGGCCCGCGCCGCGATGCCGCGGTGGCTGATCGCGTCCTTCTGCTCATCGCTGAGCTCGGCCATCGTGAGACCCTCGGGCCCGTCGTCGGGCAGGAACGCAGGGTCATACCCGAATCCCCCCGAGCCGCGGGGCTCTCGGCCAGGCGGCCGTGGCAGCGCCCCTCGAAGAGCTTCTCGACACCCGCGACGGGATCCACGTACGCGATCACGCACACGTACTCCAGGGCGCTCCCCGCGGGTGCGCTGGCGAGCAGCAGGTCCAGGTTCTCCTCATCGCTCGCGTCCTCCCCGGCGAACCGCGCCGAACGGACCCCAGGCGCCCCGCCGAGCGCCGCCGCCGCGATCCCGGAGTCGTCCGCGATGCTCACGCGCCCCGTTGCGTTTGCCGCGGCACGCGCCTTGCCGAGCGCGTTCTCCGCGAACGTGTCGCCGTCCTCGGGTGGGAGCACGAAGTCGTCCGCGAGCATGTCGACCTGCAGCTCGCCGCCGGGAAGCAGCCGCGCGAACTCCCGGCGCTTGTGCTCGTTGTGGGTGGCCAGGAGCAGACTGGTCAAAGCCCGTCGCTAGCCCTCCTGTGCGGCGCTCGCGAGCTCGATCGTCTCGAGCTGGAGCTCCCTCAGCAGGCCGATGCCGTTGGCGGCGAGCGCGAGCAGCTCGTCGAGGCTCGCCCGTGAGAGCGGGGTGCGCTCGGCGGTGGCCTGCACCTCGACCAGCCCTCCGTCGCCCGTCATCACGACGTTCGCGTCGACCTCCGCCGTGGAATCCTCCGAGTAGTCGAGGTCGAGCAGGGCCTGGCCTGCGACCATCCCGCACGAGATCGCGGCGACGGACCCGGTCAGCGGCTCGCCGTCGATCAGGCCCGCGCGCTTCAACCGCTCGCACGCCAGGGAGAGCGCGACGTAGGCTCCGGTGATCGACGCGCATCGCGTCCCGCCGTCGGCCTGCAGCACGTCGCAGTCGAGATAGATCGTGCGCTCGCCCAGCGCCTGCATGTCGACGACCCCGCGCAGCGAGCGTCCGATCAGGCGCTGGATCTCGACGGTCCGCCCGTCCTGGCGCCCCCTGGTCGCGTCGCGCTGCTTGCGCTCCCCCGTCGAGGCGGGGAGCATGCCGTACTCGGCCGTCACCCAGCCCCTGCCCCTGCCGGCCATCCAGCGCGGAACGCTCTCCTGCACCGATGCGGTGCAGATCACCCGCGTCTCGCCCACCGAGATCAGCGCGGACCCACTGGCGGGCCTCACGAAGCCGGGCTCGATGTCCGTCGGGCGCATGTCGCCCGCCGCCCTGCCGTAGCTGCGCTCGCTCATCGTCTGTTCAGCCCTGCGGCTGCGTGGGAGTGTGCATGCGGGCCATCATTCCAGAGCGGTACGGTCGGTGGGTCTTGCGTGCCCTTGTGCTCTCGAACATGCTGCCCGACGCCGCCCACCCGGAGCGCGGCCGTTTCGTCCGCGACCAGGTCGCGGCGCTGCGCGCGCTCGGCGGTGTCGACGTGGAGCTCCTGGAGTTCGCTCCCGGGCCGGCTTCGCTGGCGCGTGCCGCCCGCCGTCTGCGCGCAAGCCATGGACCACCCTCGTCGCTCAACAGGCGCCCCGCAGCGCCGCCGCTGGACATCGTGCACTCCCATTTCGGGCTGACAGCGTGGGCGGCGCTGGCGGTGCGTGCCCGTGTTCACGCGCTGACGATCCACGGAACGGACGTCAGTCACCCCCGCACGAGGCTCGCGACGGCACTCGTGCTTCCGATGGTCGACCTGCCCGCGGTCGTCTCGCGGCCGCTGCTCGCCGAGATCCCCGGGGCCGCAGCACGGCGGCGTGCGGAGGTCCTTCCGTGCGGCATCGACCTCTCACGCTTCCAGCCGGTTCCGCGGCCCACCGCGCGCGCCGAGCTCGGTCTCGACCCGGACGGCCGCTACCTGCTGTTTCCCGCTGATCCCGCTCGGGCGGAGAAGCGTCACGATCGCGCCGCCGAGGTGGCGGAGCGCACCGGGGCCCAGCTGCTCACGCTGGGGTCGGTGGCGCCGGAGAGCGTGGGGCTGTGGATCAACGCGGCCAACGCGGTGCTGGTTCCCTCCGAGCGGGAGGGTTTCGGGCTCGCCGTCCTCGAGGCGCTCGCATGCGACGTCCCGGTGCTCGCGACCCCGGTCGGAGTCCACGCCGACGCCCTCGCCGGCGTGCACGGCGCGCTTTGCGCTCCATTCGACGCCGATCGCTGGGCGCAGGCTGCGGAAGCTCACCTTCGAGATGCGGACCCGCGCATCGCCGGCCGGGCGAGCGCCGAGCGCTACTCGTCGGACGTGATGGCCGAGAGGGTCCTGGGCGCCTGGAACCGCGCGCTGGCGCGGTCCGGGTAGCGGCGGGGGTAGCATTGATCGGCTGTGAGTCAGATATCTGACGCCAACCCCGGCGGGCCCTCGGCGCAGGCGCAGCCCGCACCACCCCAGGACCCCGTCGCGGCAACCGACGAGGCCACCGCGCTCGCAACCAGCTTCGGTGCCCGTGGCCGTGCGCGCAGACGCGTTCGCTTCCTGCGCAAGGCCAGGGAGCTCGCCTACCGCGACCTCGGGGGCCTGGTCTACAACCTGCACCTGTTCGGGCAGCGCAACGATCCGCTGGTCCTCGACAAGCTCAACACCCTCGGTCACATCGACCGGGAGCTGAGGACGCTCGAGGGCGTGCTCTCCGAGCACAGTCCCGTGACCGTGCTGCGCGAAGCGGGCATCACGGCATGCCCGCGCTGCGCGGCCATCCACAGCAGCGAGGACCGCTTCTGTCCGAACTGCGGCATCGCCATGGGCCGCAACGCCGATCTCCCGATCGCGGGCGTACCTGCGCCGCCGGCCGCGCCGGCGCCGCCCGCCGTGCCTGCGCCGCCCGCCGTGCCGCCGCAGGCGAGCGCACCCCCCGCGACCCCCGCGCCCGTCCTCACCCCGCCTGCTGCCCCGGCGCCCCCCGCCCGGTCCACCGCGGCCCCTGTCGCAGCGACACCGGGCCAGCCGGCTGCCGCGCCGCCGCCGGTGTCCCCCGCGACCGCGCCGGCGACCGGGCGATCGCCTCATCCTCCGAGCTCCGCGCCGACGCCGGAGGGCGAGCCGGCCCAGCAGCCCCCACGGGAGCCCGAGGAACTCACCGAGATCCTGCGGCCGCCCGCTCAGGGAACGTGAGCGTCGCGCAGCCCTCCGCAGGCCCCGCCGGCGTCGCCGGCGAGCCATCACCGCCCTTCCAGCCGCAGCCGCGTGATGTCTGCCCGCTGTGTGGAGGGCCGCTGCGACCTGAGCAGGAGTGGTGCCTGAAATGCGGGGCGGCCGCCCGCACGAGGCTCGCCGCCGCCCCGAACTGGAGGCGGCCGCTCATAGCGCTCACGCTCGTCATCGCGATCTCACTCGGCGTTCTCGCCGCCGCACTGGTCAAGCTGGTCGGCGACTCCGGATCGACCTCGGGCACCACCGCAGCCGTGCTCACCCTCACCACGGGAGCCGCGACGCCCGCGAGCACCAGCGCGGGCGCCAAACCGACCACGCCCACGACACCGACCACGCCCACTACGGCGGCGTCGGCCACGGGAGCGGTGAAGTCCACCACGGCCACCACGCCCGCCGGGACGACACCGGCTGCGACCAACGCCCTGCCGCTGGCCGGCTCGAGCGCCGCCTCCAAGCGCGGCATCGAAGAGCTCAGGAGTCGCATCAGGAAACGCGTCGCGGAAATCGAAAGATCGACCGCCTCCGGCCGCTGAGCCGGATCCGGCGCGCACGCGCGGGCGGGTGCAAGGGGCGCCCGGACAGATACGGTTCGCCGGATGCCTGAACTTTCCGCCGCGGTCACCGCGGAGGCTGACGTGGCCGTCGTGGGCGCGGGAGCCGCCGGGCTCTACGCGGCTCTCTGCGCCGCGCGCGAGCACGCGAGCGTGGTGCTCATCTCGGCGACGCCGCTCGCACAGACCGCGAGCTACTGGGCGCAGGGCGGGCTCGCAGCGGCCCTGGCGGCGGATGACAGCTTCGAGCTCCACCTGCACGACACCGAGGTCGCGGGGCGCCTGCTGGTCAGGCACTCCGCCGCCGAGATCCTGGTGCATGAGGCGCCGGTCTGCGTGCGCGACCTGCAGTCCCTCGGCGTGCGATTCGATGCGGACCGGTTCGGCCAGCTGGCACTCGGGCTCGAGGGGGGGCACTCCGTCAGGCGCGTCGTGCATGCCGGCGGCAGCGCCACGGGACGCCGCGTCGTGCGCCAGCTGTCTGCGCTCGCGGTCGAGGAGCCGATGATCACCGTGCTCGAGCAGGCGCGCGCGCAGGCGCTCTGGACCGATGAGGACGGATGCCGCGGACTGGTCTGCGCCGACGGGCGGGTGATCGCGGCGCGGGCGGTCGTGATCGCAACGGGGGGAGCGGCCGCGCTGTGGTCGCGCACCACCAACCCGCCGGGCTCGCAGGGCGTCGGCCTGATGCTCGCCCACCAGGCGGGCGCCGCTCTCGCGGACCTCGAGCTGATGCAGTTTCACCCGACGGCCGTGACGGGCATCCCCGGACGCGAGGGGTTCCTCGTGACGGAGGCGATCCGCGGCGAGGGAGCCACGCTGCTCGACTCCCGCGGGGAGCGGTTCGTGAACGAGCTCGCCCCGCGGGACGAGGTGTCGCGGGCGATCCAGGCCCAGCTCGACAGTTCCGGTGAGAGATCCGTCGATCTCGACATGAGGTCGGTCGATCCCGCCCTCTTCCCGAACGTCGTCAGTGCGCTGCGCGAGTCCGGCCTTGACCCGGCTCGCGAACTGGTGCCCGTGGCACCGGCGGCCCACTACATGATGGGCGGGATCGTCACCGACCTGAACGCGCGCTCCACCGTCGCGGGGCTCTATGCGGTTGGCGAGGCATCCTGCACCGGGCTGCACGGCGCTAACAGGCTCGCGTCCAACTCGCTCAGCGAGTGCTTCGTCTTCGCCCGCAGGGCGATCGGCGACGCACTGGCGACCCCGGCGCCCGCGCGGGCGGCCGCGGACACGCGGGCGATAGATGCGCTTCGCGAAATCCCTGCTCCCCCTCCTGCCGACCCTGACACGCGTGCCGCGCTGTGGCGCTCGGCGGGCATCGTGCGCTCGCCGCAGGCCCTTCGCTCCTTGCTGTCCGAGGCGCACCCGCTGGCGCGGCTCGTCGCCCGCTGCGCCCTCGAGCGCACCGAGAGCCGCGGCGCCCATATCCGCGTGGACTACCCCGAGCGGGACCCGGCGCTGGACCACCGTCATGTGGTGCTCACGGGCGGCGAGCCGGGCGCGTGGCAACACTGGACGTGAAAGGCCGGAGCGCGAAAGCCCGGCTTTCAGGCGCCAAACCTAAGAAGTTGGCCGACTTGTCTTTATGTCCGAACCTTCCTGCGTAGAGCGGTGTTTGGGCAGATGGAGGTTGTGAACGCGGGGGGATGGAGAACGCGGGCGTGCTCCACAGACAAAACCCAGAGAAAGAGCTTGAGGAAACGCGCCATGTACCAGTTCAGCCGAGCCATTTACAGGGAGCTCGCACCGAAGATTCAGCCGCCGCCGCCGGGTTTTCCCGCAACGAGCAACCACGCCGCCGTCCTGCGCGCGTGTGAGGCCGTCATCAGCCGCCTGGCGACCGACGGGCACTACTTCGCCAGGCCGGCCAGGACGCTGTTCTGCGATATCCGCAACTACTTCCCGATGGCTGTCCAGGGCGACGTGCACCGCATCGTCACCCGCTACATCGGCTTCGCCCAGCAGTTCCTCGCCGAAAACCCCCACGAGGGCTACACGGCGATCAGCGGTGCCCCGCCGCAGTGCCGTGCGACGACCCGCAAGGGTTCGGCGTGCCAGCGGACCCCGCTCCCGCGCAACGGCTACTGCCCGTCCCACCAGCACCTCGCAGAGACCGAGGACCGCGCGCTGGCCGCCTGATCAGCGCACCCGCCCGGCGTCCTCCCAAAATGGGTCCGCCGGGCGCGAGCCCGCCGCCCCGAGCTTCGGCGCCTGCCGTAGGCTGAGCGCATGCTCCTCGGGGTGGACGTGGGCGGCACCTTCACGGACGCCGTCCTGGTGAGCAGCGACGGCGCCGTCCACAGCGCCAAGGTCCCGTCCACTCCGAGCGAGGAGTCAGCCGGGGTGCTGGCCGCCATCGCGCTCGTCCTGCAGGAGGCGCAGGCGCCAGCACGGGACGTGGAGCGCTTCGCCCACGGCATGACCGTTGCGACGAACGCGCTCCTGCAGGGTCGCACCGCCCGGACCGCGCTTGTCGCGACCAGCGGCTTCACCGACGTGATCGAGCTCGGGCGCCAGGCCCGCGTGAGCCTTTACAGGCTGTGTGACCGCGCCCCCGAGCCGCTCGTGGCGCAGGAGCTGCGATTCGCGGCCCCCGAGCGGATGGGTCCCGACGGGCCGCTGCGCCCGCTCGACCCGGCGCAGGCACGCCTGCTCGTGGAGCAGGTCGCGAGGTCGCGGCCGCAGGCGGTCGCCGTCGCGCTGCTGCACTCATACGTCGACGACACGCACGAGCGGATGATCGGAGACCTGCTTTCCGAGCTGCTCCCGGATGCGGTGTGCTCGCTCTCGAGCGAGCTTGTCGGAACCTTCCGCGAGTATGAGCGCACCGCGACGACCGTCGTCGACGGCGCACTCTCGCCGCCGCTCAGCGCCTACCTCGCCCGGCTCACGCAGCAGGCGGGCGAGATGGAGCTCGCCGAGCCCCAGATCATGCAGTCCTCCGGCGGTCTCACCGATGTGGCGCGTGCCGGCGCCCACGCAGCCCTCACCGTCCTCTCGGGGCCCGCGGGCGGGGTCGGCGGCGCGCTCCTGCTCGCGCGCCTGGCGGGAGAGCCGGACGTGCTGTGCTTCGACATGGGCGGAACCTCGTGCGACGTCTGCCTGATCGACCGCTTCGAGGTCTCCGAGACATCCGACCGGGTGATCGCCGGCCGGCCGCTGGCGCTGCCCGCGCTTGACATCCACACCGTTGGAGCCGGCGGAGGGTCCATCGCATGGCTCGATGCGGGCGGGGCGCTTCGCGTCGGGCCCGCCTCCTGCGGTGCACGCCCCGGACCGGCGTGTTACGGCCTCGGAGGCTCCAAGCCGACGGTGACGGACGCGAACCTGCTGCTCGGCAGGCTGCTCGACGACGTCCCGCTCGCGGGAGGGCTGACACTCGACCGCGGCGCGGCGGAGCGTGCTCTCACACCGCTCGCGGACGAGCTCTCCATCGATCTCACAGCCTGCGCCGAGGGGATCGTGAGGGTCGCGGAGACCGAGATGCTCGGCGCTCTGAGGCTGATGACGGTGGAGCGCGGGATCGACCCGCGCGGCTTCGCTCTCATGCCGTTCGGGGGCGCCGGCCCGCTGCATGCCGCCTCGATGGCGGGCGAGCTGGGGATATCCACGATCATCAGTCCGCGCGCGGGCGGCGTGCTCTGCGCTCTCGGCCTCGCCGCCGCAGCCCCCCGCCGCGACGTGTCTCGGACCCTGCTCCTGGACCTCGACGCGCTCACGGGCGAGCGTCTTCAGAGCGTCCGCTCCGCGCTCGTGGCCCAGGCCGGCGCGGCACTCTCCGCCGAGCCCTCGCGCACGCGGGTCCGCCACGAGCTTCGCTACGTCGGGCAGTCCTTCGAGCTGCCGGTCCATGAGGAGCCCTCCCGGACGAACGCCTGGCTCGGCCCGGCAGAGCTCCGCGAGGCGTTCGAGGCGGCACACGAGCAGCGCTACGGCTACCGCGACGGCGCCGCCGGCGTCGAGCTCGTCAACATGCGGGTGTCCGCCTGGGGACTGGCGCCCGAGATGGCGCCGCTGGCGGGCCCGAGGGACACGCGGCGCGGCTCCCGGCGCATGGTCGTCTTCGGCGGCGAGCCCATCGAGTCCGAGGTTCTCCGGGGCGAGCCCGCACCCGGCGAAGAGGTCCAGGGTCCCGCCCTGTGGGCGCACGCCCAGTCGACGCTCCTGATCCCGCCCGGCTGGACAGCGCGCGTGGATGAGCACGGCACCGTGCGCATGACGCTCGCAGGATCGGGGTGAGCGGTGCTTGACGCGATCGAACTGCAGGTGGTGACGGGCGCCCTGCGCGCCGCGTGCCAGGAGATGGGAGTCGTGCTCATCCGCTCGGCGCACTCGTCGAACATCAAGGAGCGTCAGGACGCATCGACCGGGCTGTTCGACGCCGACGGGCAGATGGTCATGCAGGCTGAGCACATCCCCGTGCATCTCGGCGCGATGCCGGCGGCGGTGGCGGCCGTGATCGCCGAGCGCCATTCGCCCGGCGTCTCGTGGATCCTGAACGACCCGTTCGCGGGAGGCACGCACCTGCCCGACATCACCGTCGTCACGCCGATCTTCCTCCACGGGAGCGAGCTGATCGGGTTCGCCGCCTCGCGCGCCCATCACGCCGACGTGGGCGCCAGGGTGCCCGGCTCGATGCCCGCGGACAGCACGTCGCTGCAGGACGAGGGCGTCGTGATCTCCCCGCGCCCGCTGGATGAGGCCTCGATGGGTGAGATCACCGCGCGGATGCGCCGTCCCGAGGAGCGCCGCGCGGACCTGCTCGCCCAGCTCGCCGCGAACCGCACGGGCGCGATCAGGCTCACGGAGCTCGCCGAGAGACTGTCCGCCGATCGCCTGCGCGAGGCGACGGACGCCGTGCTCGACTACTGCGAGCGCAGGACCCGTGCGTGCATCGCGGCGATGCCCGATGGCACCGTCGCCGCTCAGGACGTGCTCGAGGCGGCGGACCGCGACCTGCTCCTGAGACTGACTGCCACCGTGGACGGGGACTCCCTGATGCTGGACTTCAGCGCCAGCGCACCCCAGCACGAGGGCAACCTGAACTGCCCGCTGGCCGTCACCCGGTCCGCGTGCCTGTTCGCGGTCCGGGTCCTGACGGACCCTGACATCCCGCCGACGGCCGGCGCCTACAGGCCGGTGAGCGTGACAGCACCCCTCGGCACGGTCCTCAACGCCCACTCCGGCGCGGCGGTGGCGGCCGGCAACGTCGAGACCTCCTCGCGTGTGGCCGACCTCGTGCTGAGCGCGTTCGGCCGGGCGCAGGGCCAGGGGACGATGAACAACCTGACGCTGGGCGACGAGCGCTTCTCCTACTACGAGACGCTCGGCGGAGGACAGGGCGCATGCGAGGGCGCTGACGGGCCGAGCGCGGTCCACGTCGCGATGAGCAACACCCTGAACACGCCGATCGAGGCGCTCGAGCGCGAATTCCCCCTTCGCGTGGTGGAATACGCGCTGCGCCGAGGGTCGGGCGGCCGCGGGCGCTGGCACGGCGGGGACGGGATCGTACGGGAGGTGCAGGCACTGACGGAGATGACCTATTCGCTGATCGCCGAGCGCCGTCGCCACCGCCCCCTTGGCGCTGGGGGCGGCGGCGACGGGGCCGCCGGCCGCGACCTTCTCGACGGGCGGCCGCTGGCGGGAAAGTCGACCGGCGTGATGCACGAGGGTCAACGTCTGCGCATCGAAACGCCCGGTGGAGGAGGATTCGGTGATGAGCAGCGGGGTGAGTGAGCGCATCGGTTTCCTGGGCCTGGGGATCATGGGCTCGCGGATGGCCGCGAACCTCGTCCGAGCCGGCTTTCAGACGACGGTGTGGACGCACACGCCGGGTAAGGCGGAGCGCTGGGCCGCGGAGAACGGATCCACCGCGTGCGCCACCCCTGCCGAGGTCGCGCAGAGCAGCGACATCATCATCAGCATGGTGGTCGACGGGGAGCAGGTGTCCTCGATCCTGCTCGGCCCCGGCGGAGTGATCGAGGCGGCGCGTCCCGGCCTGCTCTGTGTGGACATGTCGACGATCGCGCCGCCCGACACACGGCGGATAGGCGCGGCCCTCGCGGCCGCAGAGGTGAGGATGCTCGACGCGCCGGTGACGGGATCAGCGCCTCGCGCCGAGGACGGCTCGCTGACGATCATGGCCGGCGGCGAGCGGAAGGACTTCGAGCGGGCCCTGCCTGCGCTGGAGACGATGGGCGAGCTGATAGCGCACGTCGGCGAGCTCGGCCAGGGCGAGATGCTCAAGCTGATCAACAACGCGGTCGCCGCCGCGAACGCATCCGCTGTGGCGGAGGCGCTCGTGCTCGCCCGCGCCGGCGGGATCGAGATCGACGATCTCATCCGGGTGGTCTCCAGCGGCTCGGGCGCGTCGACCCAGCTGACGCTGAAGGCGGCCTCGATGGCCGGCCACGAGTTCGCACCGCTGTTCAAGACGGCGCACATGCTCAAGGACGTGCGGCTCTGTCTTCGCGAGGCCGAAAAGGCTGGTGCGCCGTTCCCCGCGGCCGCCCACGCGCGCGACCTTCTGACCGCCACGATGGGCCGTGGTTACGGCGATCAGGACTATTGCGCAATTATCGAGGCGGTCGAGGGACTCGCTGACAGGCGGTTGTGACACCACGTCACATGCCGTGCGGCGAAATCGCCAAAAAAAACCTTTGATTTGCAGGGGATTTGGGGTTTTGGCGCAGGTTTCGTATGTTTAACGCGTCAGTCGTTCCGGCCCCCCTCCGGGGCAGGGCGCCTTATGGAGTAAGACGTTCACGGCAGTTCCCCCTGCATCACCCTCGCTATGCCAATTGCTTTCAAAGAATGGGCTGTCACCGTCCGCGCCCTCGCGGAAGGCGAGCAGCTCCTCACACTCCGCAAGGGACTGCCCGCGCAGGCGGACAAGCCCTTCAGGCTCGCCCACGAGCGCTTCTTCCTGTACCCAACGTTCGACCACCAGCCGGGTGACCTCGTACGCGAGTCCCACCAGCCCGAGCTGCGCCGCGCGCTCGAGGAGGGCGTGTGGAGCGAGGGTGAGCCGCCACTTCACACGTTCGTCTCCGGTGCCCCCCTGCAGCAGCCCGACAGGGTGAGGATCCGCGCGTGGGCCGAAGTGACCGATCACTTCACGATCGTCGACCCGCGCTGCGTCGACGCGCTCTCACCGTTCTACGTGTGGACGCCGAACTACGCTGAAAAGCGCCTCGGCTGGCGCGGGCGCCAGCCCCTGCACGTGCTGCTCCTGCGCACCTACCGGATCCCGCGGCCGGTGACCGTGAAGGTCAAGGACGAGTACACGGGCCCGAACCCCTGGGTCGAGCTTCAGCGCGAACTGCCCTTCGAGGGCACGCCGGTGCTCTCGGACGCCGAGTTCGAGCGCGCCTCCGAAGAGATCCGCGCGATCACCAGCGAAGCCGGCCAGCCGGTTCTCGTCTAGCCCGGCCTCGCTCCCCCGCGAGGCTCAGGCGTCCTGGTCGAACGCGAGCGCTTCACGCGCGGCGTCGGCGCCCGACGCGGGCACCAGCACGTCGCGGGCTCCCGCGGCGAGAAGATCCGGCACGTCGATCCCGGCGGAGCGCTGGATCATGCTCGGGATCCCCTCCTCGAGCAGCAGCCCCTCGATGAACTCAGCCTCGGGCTGGCTCTGCGCCCGCGCGACCTTCACGAGCTTGCCTTCCGCGTACTGTGGCTTGATCTTGCGGGCCCGCGCGCGCTTCCTGCTGGACTGGAGCTCCATGCCGGGCGCGTGCACGAGCGGCATCGCGCACGGCTCGCAGAACCGGTCCTCGGCCGGGTAGGAGCGCTCGCAGCCCGGGCATACCAGCCGCTCGGCGCTCAAGTGACCGCCCCGCCGACCGCGACCTCCCGCACAACCCCCGCGTCGATCGAATAGGAGCGGACCTCGGGCTCGGCGCCGGGCGCGAGACCCACGATGATCCACTCGACCCCCGGCCAGTTAGCGGCGAAGTTCACGTCGGTCTGCGACGGGTAGGGCGCGCTGCGGACATGCGAGTGGTAGATGCCTCCGAGCTCCAGGCCTTCGGACTCGATCGCTTTCCATAGGGCGAGCAGCTCGTCGGGGTCGATCTCGAACTTCAGCGGGCTGCGGTGGATGTTCGTCGCGCGCAGTACCCGCACGGCATCCGCGACGTCGGAGCCCGCCGCGGCGGGATCGACCGCGATCACGCCGCAGACCTCGTTGCCGGGGTCCTCGAGGACGTGCGACACGATCTCGCCGAGCAGCTCCGGGGAGATGTTCATGGTCCTCCGGCAGGCTCCGGCTCGGCGGGTCCGTCTACCACCAGACGGTGGAGTCGAGATTCGCGATCTCGTCCACCGGCAGCGTGTAGAGGCCGCTGGAGAGGTACTTCCATCCGTCGTCGCAGACGACGAACACGACGTTGCCCTCGTCGAGCTCGCCGGCGATCCGCACCGCGATGCTCGCGATCGCGCCGCTCGAGACGCCCGCGAAGATGCCCTCCTCGTCGAGCAGCTTGCGGGTCCACAGGATCGCGTCGCGGTTGGTCACGAAGATCTTGCGGTCCAGCAGGGAAAGGTCGATGATCGGCGGTATGAAGCCGTCGTCGAGCGAGCGCAGGCCCTGCACCGGCTCGCCCTGCATCGGCTCGGCCGCGACGATCTTGACGGCGTCACCGAACGCCTCCTTCAGGCGCCGGCCGTTGCCCATCAGCGTGCCGCCGGTCCCGAGCCCCGCCACGAAGGCGGCGACGTCGTCGAGCTCTTCGAGGATCTCCAGGGCCGTGCCGTTGTAGTGCGCGGCGGGGTTCGCCGGGTTGCCGTACTGGTAGGGCATGTAGTACGAGGCGTCGTCGGTGGCCATCTCCAGCGCCATCGCAACGGCTCCGTTGGAGCCCTGCGTGCCATCTGAATAGACGATCTCCGCGCCGTACATCCGGAGCAGCTGGGTGCGCTCGGGGGTCACGTTGTCGGGCATGACGACCTTCAGCGGATAGCCCTTGCGCGAGCAGATCATCGCGAGCGATATGCCTGTGTTGCCCGACGTCGGTTCGAGGATCGTCATCCCATTGCCGAGCGCGCCCTTCATCTCGGCATCCTCGATCAGCGCACGCGCCACACGGTCCTTGACAGAGCCGGTCGGGTTGCGCGACTCCATCTTGGCCCAGATGCGAACGCCGGGCTTCGGCGACAGGCGTGAGAGCTCGATCAGCGGCGTGTTGCCGATCGACCGCACGATGTCGCTATAGCGGCCTCCGCAGGGCCTATTCCTGAGCCGCTCAGCAGCCATTACTTCACCAAATATAGCGGGGTCACGTGGCGGTGGTGTATCAGTTGGATTCGATCTGTTGACGCGGGAAGGACCGCGGAGCAAAGGCATCCTCCCTCCGCGGCCCGATCCCGCGTGCTGCGCTCTGAGCAGACGGCCACCCGTCGACCGCACACCGAATCTACGGACCCGCCACGGAGCGTCCATCAGTAGCCGCTACGGTCACCGCTGAACCCATACGGGTGAGGGATAGCAATCCACAGCCACCACGGTTGCGTCGGGCAGACCCCGCACGGGGACTGAACACGAACACCACTGCACCGTGCCGGGGACGGCCCCTTCGCGCGGGGGCGTCCGGGGAGCGCAGCACATGCTTGTGGGGGGCGACCCCCGACGACAGCGGCGCACCGCAAAGGGTCGCGGCACACCTTCAGGGGTGAAACCGCCGAGCCGCCGCCACGGGCGGAGCTCAGACCCAAGCTGATGCACCCCGGCCCAGCGGCCACTCACCGCCGGCGCCGCCTTGCGCGCACCTGGAACCCGACGCCGGCCACGCCCTCGCCTGAGCCGTCCAGGACCACGTCGGCCCGCCGGTCCGGCCGCTGAGCGTGCACGTAGCGGTCCTCGGCCGGCATCCACTCCCCGGTCCACACCGAGCGCATGCTCTCGCCGTCCCGCGCGATGGCCCGCCGCAGACGCTCCTGGTGTGGGCACTCGACCCAGATCGTGAAGTCGAGGTGGCCGCACAGCATCTCCGAGGCCGAATAGACACCCTCGAGCAGGACGACGGCGCCGGCGGGCACCTCATGCCACTCTGCTAGGCGATCCTGATCCCAGTCATAGCGCTGATAACGCGCCGGGAGGCCGGACGCGAGAGGGTCCAGCACCTCCCTCCTCAGCCGCTCGAGGTCGAGGCTGGCGCCGTGGCTCTCGGGGCGCGCCCGTTCGGCCACCGGGCGGTAGAAGTCGTCCATCCCGACCACGACGGCCGCCGGCCATCCGTCGGCCAGCAGCCGGGCGAGCGTGGACTTGCCCGCGCCGCCGCGGCCGTCGATCGCCACGACACGAGCACCGCGCGCGAGGATCTCCCCTCTCAGCTCCTGCACATCGAGCAACAACTCAGCCCTCCCTTGAAAGAGACCCGTGCCTCACGCTACCCGCGGGTCGCCGCATCCCGCGCGGCGAACGACGATCCGCACTTCTCCGCACACGCGGCGCGGAGAAAGGCACTGGCTGCCCGGCCAGTCAGTGACTAACATCCAGCGTCCAACCACAGGAGAGCAGAGGCGAGCATGGGTGCACCCGGCGGCAATTACGACTTCGACTGGCTGATCGTCGGCTCGGGCTTCGGGGGAAGCGTGTCGGCGCTGCGCCTCTCTGAGAAGGGGTATTCCGTCGGTGTGCTGGAGTGCGGCAGGCGCTTCGCCGACGAGGACTTCCCATCCAAGACCTCCGACGCGAAACGCTACTGGTGGAGCCCGCGCCTGGGCATGAAGGGGATCTTCCGCCTGACCACGTTCAAGGACGTCTCGGTGGTCTCTGGGTGCGGGGTCGGCGGCGGCAGCCTCGGCTACGCGTGCACCCTCTACGTGCCGCCGAAGGCGTTCTTCCAGGACCGCCAGTGGGCGGACATGCAGGACTGGGAGAGCGCGCTCTCCCCCCACTACGACGAGGCGCAGCGGATGCTGGGGGTGACCCAGAACCCGCACGAGGATCCAGCCGACCAGATGCTGCGCGAGCTCGGCGAGGAGCTCGGCGTCGGCGACACATACAAACGCACCCCGGTCGGGATCTACTTCGGCGAGAGCGGCAAGACCGTCAAGGACCCCTTCTTCGGGGGCGAGGGCCCGGACAGGACGGGATGCCACCTGTGCGGTCAGTGCATGGTCGGCTGCAGGCACGGCGCCAAGAACACGCTCGTCAAGAACTACCTCTACTTCGCCGAGAAGCGCGGCGCACACGTCATGCCCGAGCGGACCGTTCTCGACATCCGCCCGATCGGCTCCCCGGACGGCAGCGACGGCTACGAGGTCGAAAGCGTGCGCTCCGGCGCATGGGTGAACAAGGAACGGCGCGTTCAGCGCGCCCGCGGCGTCGTCGTCTCAGCCGGACCGCTCGGAACCAACAAGCTGCTGCAGCGCTGCCGCCTGAAAGGCTCGCTGCCCCGCATCTCCTCCCGTCTCGGCGAGCTCGTCAGAACCAACTCCGAGTCGATACTCACCGTCACCGTGCCGGAGGACTATCACGAGGACCTGATCAAACGCGTCGCGATCACCTCCTCCATCTACCCGGACCCCAACACGCACATCGAGACCGTCACCTACGGCGACGCAGGCGACTCGATGCGTGCCCTCTACACGCTGCTCACCGGCGAGGGGACGCGCATCACCCGCCCTCTGAAGCTGCTCACCCAGATCGCGATGCACCCCGGGCGCCTTGCGAAGGTCCTGTTCCCCAAGCACTGGTCGCGCCGCACGATCATCATCCTCGTGATGCAGACCCTCGACAACGCGATCGCGCTGCGTCCGCGCACCGGGCCGTTCGGGACGTTCTGGCTGCAGACCGAACAGGACCCAGAGCGACCCAACCCCACATTCATCCCGATTGCCAACAAGGCCGCCGAGTGGTTCGCGAAGCGGACGGGCGGGATAGCGCAGAGCTCGCTCATGGAGGCGATGTTCAACATCCCCAGCACCGCGCACATCCTCGGCGGCGCCGTCATCGCCCCCGGTCCCGACGTGGGCGTGATCGACTCCGGGCAGCACGTGTTCGGCTACGAGAACCTGCTCGTGTGCGACGGCTCTGCGATTCCCGCGAACGTCGGGGTGAACCCGTCGCTGACGATCACCGCACTCGCGGAGCACGCGATGAGCCGCATCCCGGCTGCGCCGGGGTCCGACGCCGAGCACCAGGTCGCGGCGAGCACCTAGCCGCCCGCGCCGGGTGGCTCCCTTTCGATGTCGGCGCGCAGTCGCGCGAGGGCGTCGCACAGGTCCGCTGATCCCCCGTCGTGCCCGGGTTCGAGTTTGCGCTCGAGGTCTGCGGCCGCCTCCCCCGCCTCACGGAAGCCGAACATCCCGAGCGACCCTGCCAGCGTGTGCGCCGCCGCCTGGCCCTCGCGGGCGATGACGGGATCACCGTGGCCCTCGTGCAGGGCCGCGACGGCCCGCGCGAGGACGTCGACGCGGCGCGCCACATCCTCGCGGTGGCGTTTCCACAGCCGCCTCAGCATCTCGGCTTCGCCGTCGCCGTCAATGACCCGCGAGGGCGCCGGCGAGCGGCTGCCCGAAGAGATGGTGGAGGTCGGGGCGTGCATGTCCATGTGTTCGATCGGCCCTGGCCCGGATGGCGGTGACCGCTGCATGCCGCAGCGCGCCTGCCGGGCACTACTGACGTGCGCCGGCGCGCAGCGGACGACATGTAGAGCAAATGCCCGCCCCAGACACCACGAACGCCTTCCACTCCGAGCCAGGTGCGCCCGCGCGCCGGCTGCTGCTCGTCGACGACGCGCCGGAGATCCGCGAGGTCGCCTGCCTGACGCTCGAGCAGGCCGGATGGGACGTGCACCCGGTCAGCGACGGCCCGGCGGCACTCGATGCCCTCAGCTGCTCGCGGGAACCATTTGAGGCGGTCGTGCTCGATGTGGTCATGCCGGACATGGACGGGCCGCATGTGCTCGGGCGGATGCGTGAGGCCGGTCTCTCCGAGCAGGTCCCCGTCGTGTTCCTCACCGCGACCACCCGCCGGGCCGACCACCACTGCCTGCTCGCGCTCGGGGCCGCCGGCGTGATCGCCAAGCCGTTCGACCCTCGCGCCCTGCCCCGGATGCTCGAGCTGATGCTCGCGGAGAGACGATCCGAACAGGAGCGTCGGCCCCCCGCCCGCCCGCTGCTGCGCCGGCGCGTGCGAGCCGCCGAGGGCGTCGGAGGAGTTGCCGGCCCGTGAGCCGCGCCCGCATCCTCGTCGCCGACGACGACGCTCTCACACGCGAGCTCGTCGCAACGGTCCTCGCAGGCGCGGGCAATGAGGTTCTCCAGGCAACCGACGGGCCGTCCGCGCTTCGTGAGCTCTACTCGAGCCGCCCCGACCTGCTGGTGCTCGATGTCGAGATGCCCGGTATGGATGGGTGGGCGACGCTCGAACGTGTCCGCGATCTCTCGGACGTCCCCGTCCTGATGCTCACCGCACGCGCTTCGGAATTCGAGCGCGTGCGCGGGTTGCGCGCCGGGGCGGACGACTACCTCGTCAAGCCGTTCGGGAACCAGGAGCTCGCGGCCCGCGTCCATGCGCTGCTGCGACGCGGCGGCGGCGGCACCACGCGCCCGGAGAAGTACGAAGACGCACTGATGTGCGTCGACTTCGCCCAGAGGTCCGTCAGCTGCGAAGGGCGCGAGGTGGCGCTCACGCCGCTGGAGTTCGCTCTGCTCAGGACGCTGCTGGAACACCCGAACCAGGTCCTCAACCGTGAGCAGCTGCTCGAACTCGTATGGGGCGACGAGTACGCGGTCTCACCCGCCGAGGTGAAGGTCTACATCGGCTACCTGCGGCGCAAGCTCGACCCGGAGCTGCCCTCTCGCGCGCCGATCGAGACCGTGCGCGGCTTCGGCTACCGCTACCGCTCGGGTGCTCGCCGCCCCGCACAACGGGCGGGCGCCGCCTAACTGCAGCTTTTGCTGAGCGTTTTGACTGAAACGCTGGCAGACGCGGTGACCCATGAGTGGTCAACCGAGCTGACCCGGTAGTAGTAGGTCGTCGAGGCGGCCAGCGAGGCGGCGTCGACGCGATGGAGCGTTTCGAGCGGGATGCCGCTCGCCAGCACCGTGTAGGTCCCGTTCGAGGATGTCGCGCGTTCGAGGGAGTAGGAGACGGCGAACGAAGAGGTGCTCGCGCTCCAGCTCACTTCCACTTCGGGCGCTTTGCCCGTGCGGCACGTGAGCTGGGCGGCCGTGACTTTTGCGGGCGCGGCGAGAGTGCCCGACGCAATCGTGAGCGGTCCGCCTGTGACGGCGTGCGTGAAGAGGGCGAACGCCGACTGCGCGCAGAGCATCGCCACCAGCACCGCGCCGAACAGGCCGGCGACGGCGGGCGCCCGCCGAATGCGAGGGGCGCGCCTCATCCTGCCTGCGCGTCCGTTGCGGGTTCACCGATGCGGGGGCTCGAGCGACGCTCGGGGCGCCTCAGCTTGCCGCCGAGGCCCCAGATGTCGGCGAGCAGCAGCAGCGCCAGGATCAGGGGGGCGAGGACCACGGCGATGAGGTGCAGCGTGCTGGAGCGCATGGCGTTGATGAGGTAGCCGAGCTTGGGGATCACAGCCACCTGGCGCCAGGCTGTGGTGCCTTCGAGCTTGGCGGTCCACGGGTCGTTGACGTTGTTGGCGTCGCCGCGTGTCTGGATGGTTGGTTCGGATGCGGGGCCTGTCATCTTCACGACGCGGTGCGTCTCGATCTGGCGGATGCCGACCGGGACGTGGTAGGAGATGACCTGCCCGACACGCACGGCACTGATGGGCTCAGGCACGTCGATCACGACGTCACCGGGCGAGAAGGTTGGGCGCATGCTGCCCGAGAGCACCGTGACGGGCCTGTAGAGGCCGAGTGCGGGGAGCACCGCGAGGCCGACGAAGAGGACCAGCGCGCACCCGATGAGCGCGCGCTGGACCCAACGCCAGCCGGCGCGGAGGGCCGTTGAGGCCCCCTGCGCCGGGCGGCCATGACCGGACCCGTGGGTCTGCTCTGAGGGAATTCTGAGCGAGGTCATGGCTGGCTGCCTACTTGTTCGAGGCGACGCGCTGCGTGCCGACGAAGTTGTAGGAGATGGTGGACGTGAGGCCCTGCATCGTGTTCCCGGCTGTCGTCGGGAGGGTGAGGGTCACACGCAGGTGGTCGGTTGAGCCGGTCGTGAGGGACGACAGGCCGCTCAGCGCGAGGTTCGAGCCGATAACCGCGTGGCTTGCGAGGACGGTGGTGGTGGTCCCGCTGCACGTGTAGGTGTAGGGGGACGCGGACTCGGTCCAGGCCACGGAGCACTTTTCGATGACCATCTGCAGGCCGCTCGTCGGTTCAGTGTCGAGCAGCGAGCTCGGGGATGCCGTCGTAGTCAGTTGGATCGAGGACAGGTTGTCCGAGGTGCCCGTGCCGTTGTTGATGAGGTCCACGGAGCGCTGGATGGTGTCGCCCGGAACGATGTTTGACGCACCGACGGTGAGCCTGTTGGTGCTGGCCCCGCTGGCACCAAGCGCGATCGAGACCGTTCCCGAGCTGATGGTGTGACTTGCCGAGGTGCTGCTCGTGAACGTCGCGAACGTGCCCAGCCCGGCAAGTGCTGCCGCGGTACCGACAACCGCGAGTGTCGCAAGTGGCTTCTTCAGTGTCTGTAGATTCATTTCGTCGTAACCCTTCGTCGTCGTTGGAAGCAGTGACGGAAGGCTCCCGCCGGCCGGTTGGAGGACGGCCGGGGAACGGTAGGAATCAGGTATGAGCGTTGCCACGGGTCCGCGGACCCGCGTCCGGCGCCGCAGCAGGCGCCGGCAAAGCCAGTGCCGGGGCCTCGCCCGCGCCGCGCGGCATAGGCCCGCAGAGGGCGCCCGAACGGGGAGGTTCGCGGCTCGCGATCGACGTTACGGCTCGCCGCGTTCAGCGAGCGGCGGGGGCGGCGGTCAGCGAGACCCGCCGGCCATCGCCGGCAGGATCACCAGTGTGTCGCTCTCGCCGACCGTGGTCTGGAGTCCGTCGAGCACCCGGACGTCCTCGTCGTTCAGGTACACGTTGACGTAGCGGTTCAGAGCCCCGTCGGCGGAGAACAGCTGGGTCTCGGTCGCGGGGTGCTGGCTTGCGAGGTTTCGGAGCACGTCGCCGACGTTGGCGCCGGCCGCCCCGACCTCCTTCTCGCCGCCGACTGATGCCCGCAGCACGGGTGGGATCTTGATCGTGGCCATCGGTGCGCGCAGACTACCCGGCGGCGGCGCAGAACGCCTCGTAGTCCGGGAAAACCCCCATCTCCTCATCCGCGATGTCCTGCGGGTCGCGCGAGCAGATCGGGCACTCCGGGTCCCTGTGCACTTTGACCTCGGTGAGCGTCGCACCGAGCGCGTCGTAGAGGAGCAGGCGCCCGATCGCGGGATCGCCGATGCCGAGGATCAGCTTGACGACCTCGGTCGCCTGGAGCAGTCCCATCGTCCCGGGGAGCACCCCGAGGACGCCGTTGGCGCCGCATGAGGGTGCGAGCTCGGCCGGCGGCGGCTCACGGAACAGGCACCGGTAGCAAGGGCCGTCGTACGGTTTGAAGACGGACAGCTGGCCGTCGAAACCGAGGATCGATGCGGAGACGACGGGGATCTGGAGCCTCACGCTCGCGTCGTTGAGCAGATACCTCGTCGGGAAGTTGTCCACCCCGTCGACGATCACGTCGTAGCCCTCGATGATCTCCATGATGTTCGAGGCGTCGATGCGCGTCTTGTAGCCGATGACCTTCACGTCGGGGTTCAGCGCTTCGATCGTCTCCCTTGCCGAGTCGACCTTCGACTCGCCGACGCGCTGGGTGTTGTGGATCACCTGGCGCTGGAGGTTTGACAGGTCGACGACGTCGTCGTCGACGATCCCGAGCGTCCCGACTCCCGCCGCGGCGAGGTACAGGGACGTCGGCGAGCCCAGCCCCCCCGCTCCGAGCAGCAGGACCTTCGCGTCCAGGAGCTTCTGCTGGCCCTCAGGGCCGATCTCGGGGATGAGCAGGTGGCGCGAGTACCGATCGCGCTGCTCGGCGCTGAGCGCACGCGGCACCTCGACGTCGTACCCACGGTCCTTCCAGAGCGTGATCCCGCCGGTCATCGAGCGTACGTTCTCGTAGCCGAGATCGTCCTGGAGCGTGCGCGTCGCGTATGCCGAGCGGGCACCGGACTGGCAGTAGACGATGAGCTCCGCGCCCCTGTCGGGTGCGACGCTTTCGATACGGGACTCGAGATGACCGCGAGGGATGCTCTTCGCGCCGGGAAGATGCCCAGTCGCGAACTCTTCGCTGCCCCGCACGTCGACGATCACGACGCCCTCGTCCACGAGCTCGTTCACCTCGGCCGGGTCGACCTCGTGGATCTGGCTCTTGATTTTGCGTAGAAGCTCGGCTCCGGAGGTGGTGCTCATCTTGAAACTCCTAAACCACGGTCGGGATTCATGGACTTCATAAAGTGTAGCGACTGTCGGCGTGCGCCGGAAGGGGCTGCCTTACCCTCTCCCGCGAATGCCGCGCAAACAGTTCTCGTTCCCCATCCTGCCCGCGGCGCTCGTCGCGATGCTGGCGCTCGCGGTAGCGGTCGTCGTCATCGCGCGCCAATCAAACTCTAGCGGCACGAGCGCCACGACTTCGACCGCCTCCGGGGAGAGCGTTGACGGGGCTCCGCTGCCCGCGACGCCCGCTCCCCCGTTCACGCTGACCGACGAGAGCGGCCGGAAGGTCTCGCTCAGCGAATACAGGGGAAGGGTGACCGTGATCACGTTCCTGTATCCGGGCTGCGGGGCCACATGCACCGTCATCGCACAGCAGATCCGGGGCGCGCTGGACGAACTCTCCTCGCCGCCGGCGGTCCTGATCATCACCGCCGACCCGGCCGCCGACAGCCCTGCCGCGGTGGCGCGCTTTCTGGCGTCCGTCTCCCTCACCGGCCGGGCGAGCTTCCTGACCGGAACCGAATCCGAGCTCCGGCCGATCTGGAGCGCATACCGCGTCAAGCCCGCCGCAGACGGGCCGACGACCTTCAGCAGCTACGCGTTCGTGATGCTGCTGGACCCGTCCGGCAGGGAGCGCGTACTCTTCGAGACCGAACAGCTGACGCCCGAAGCACTCTCGCACGACATACGGGCGCTGCAGAGGGGCTGATACCCTAGCTCGCAGGTAGGAAATCTTGCGATGATGTTCTCAACCAAGGCCGAGTACGGCGTACGCGTGATGGTCGAGCTCGCTCGGAGGGCCGGCGACGAACCGATCCCGCTCGCGGAGATCGCCGCCCATGACGGGCTCCCGCTCGCGTACCTCGAGCATCTCGTGGCGCGCCTGCGCAAGGCGGATCTGGTGGCCTCGCGGCGAGGCTCGCGAGGCGGCTACATGCTCGCCCGTCCCGCGAGCGAGATCAGCATGGCGGAGGTCGTCGAGGCGCTCGAGGGGTCGATCGCACCCATCGAGTGCATCTCCGAGGCCTCCGACGGCTCGATCGTCTGCTCGCGCGAGTCCAGCCCGAGCCATACCTGCCCGACCAAGCTCCTGTGGACGCGCGTGCGCTTCTCGATCGTCAAGACGCTCCAGGAGACGACCCTCGCCGACCTTCTCATCTCGCCGTCGGCGCTGCCGATCGCGCCGCTTCAGCTGCACCCACTCACGCAACCACTCACGACCGGAGCCTGAAACCAGAACATGGCCGAGCTAGAGATCAAGAACCTGCACGTTCGCACTGAGGACCGCGAGATCCTGCGCGGTGTCGACCTCGAGATCGACCGCGGGGAGATACACGCGCTGATGGGGCCGAACGGATCGGGTAAGTCCACGCTCGCCAACACGCTGCTCGGCCACCCCTCCTACGAGGTGACGGAGGGCACGATCACGTTCAAGGGCCAGGACATCACCGAGGCCGAGCCGCACGACCGTGCCAAGGCCGGGCTCTTCCTCGCATTCCAGTATCCGGTGTCGATCCCCGGCGTCTCGGTCGCGAACTTCCTGCGGATGGCGATAAACGCCAAGCCGCGACGAACCGATCCAGGTCAAGGAGTTCCGCAACCAGCTCCAGCACGCGATCGAGCTGCTGGACGTCGACCGCGCCTTCACCTCACGCCACCTGAACGACGGCTTCTCCGGCGGCGAGAAGAAGCGCGCCGAGATCCTGCAGATGGCGATGCTCGCGCCCGACATCGCGATCCTCGACGAGACCGACTCGGGCCTGGACATCGACGCGCTGCGAACCGTCGCCGAGGGCGTCCAGCGCCTGCACGACGAGCAGGGTCTGGGCGCGCTGATCATCACCCACTACCAGCGCATCCTGCACTACGTCAAGCCGGAGTTCGTGCACATCCTGATGGACGGGAGGATCGTCCTCGAGGGTGGCGTCGAGCTGGTCGAGAGACTCGAGCGCGAGGGCTACGACCAGATCCGCCAGGAGGTCGGCGCGGTCGCCGGCGGAGACCTCGGTGTCTGAGGCCGGCGGGGCCCAGCCGCCGGAGCAGGCCTCCAACGGCAACACGCCCACGAGGGTCAAGGCCGGCCGGCACCGCGAGGCGAGCCTGTACCACGCGCTCGCCGGCGCAGGCGCCGGCGACGGCCGCTCGCTGGAGCAGCTGCGAAAGGATGCGCTCGCCGTCTATGAGGACAGCGAGCTGCCGGTCTGGCGGCGTTCGGGATTCTGGACCACGAGCCTGCAGAGCCTCGACCTCGATGCCCTGACCCTCGACAGCCCGCAGGAACGCGCCGCTCGCGGCGCCTCCGGGGCCATCCCCGCCGTCGTCTCGAGCACGCTGCCGGACCGGCCGCGTGCGGGGAGGATCGTGCAGTGCGGCGGCGAGGTCGTTCAGGTGCGAGCTCGACCCGGCGCTCGCGGATGCCGGCGTGATCCTCTGCTCCCTGCAGGACGCTTTCGCCGAGCACGCCGAGCTCGTCACGCCCTGGTTCTCCAAGCGGCTGACGATCGACCGCCACAAGCTCGAGGCCGCGAACGCGGCGTTCTGGAGCGGCGGCGCCTTCCTGCACGTGCCGGCGGGGCTCCTCGTCGAGGACCCCTTCGAGATCGTCTACGCGATCGACCGCCCCGGGGTCGCGCAGTACGGGCGCACCCTCGTGCTCGGCGGGCCGACGAGCGACTTCCGCGTGCACGAGTACGACCTCGCCGAAGAATTCCCGCAGGACGGGGAGGGACGCCAGGCTCTGCACGCCGGCGCCTTCGAGATGTACCTGCAGGACGGCGCGCGCTGCCGCCTCGCGCAGGTCCAGGACTGGGGCCGCGGTGAGGTGTACGACGTCTCGACGCGCTTCGTCGCGGTCGGCAGGGACGCCTACTGCCACTGGCTGCCCGCGCTGCTCGGCGGCCACCTCGTGCGCCAGCACCTCGAGCTCGCGATCACCGAGCCCGGCGGCGACATGGCGTTCAGGGGTCTGCTGTTCACCGAGGAGCACGAGCACCTCGATGTGTTCGCCGTCGACCTTCACGAAACCGGCCCATCCGGCGGCGACGTGCACTGGCGCGGAGCCGCCACGGGCGAGAGCCGCGCGAGCTTCGAGGGCCTGATCCAGATCGACCCCGGCGCGCAGCGACGCACACCTACCTGCAGTTCCACTCGATGATGCTCTCGCCGAAGGCGCGGATCGACGCGATCCCCTCGGTGCTCGTGTCCGCCGACGATGTCTCGGCCTCCCACGGAGGGACCGTCGGAGAGCTCGACGAGACCGCGATCTTCTACATGCAGACGCGCGGCCTTGACCGGCCGGCCGCGGTGAGGGTGATCGTCGAAGGCTTCTTCGAGCCGCTGATCGCCGAGCTGCAGGACGAGGCGCTCGAGGGGATCGTGCGCGCCAAGGTCGCGGCGAAGCTCGCGTCCGCGCGCGAGGACATCGAGGCGTATGCCACCAGTCGCTGAGCGCACACTCCAGGTCCGCGCGGACTTCCCGATCCTCTCGACGCACCCCGGCGGACGTCCGCTGGTCTACCTCGACTCCGCGGCGACCTCGCAGAAGCCCCAGGTGGTGATCGACGCGCTCAGCGACCATCTGAGCCTGCACAACGCCAACGTGCACCGCGGCGTCTACCCGCTCGCGCAGGAGGCCGACGCGGCCTTCGAGAGCGCACGCGAGCGCATCGCGGCGTTCACGGGCGCCCCCGTGAAGAGCACGATCTTCACCAAGAACGTCACCGAGGCGATCAACCTCATCGCCTACTCGTGGGGACGCGCGAACGTCGGCGCGGGCGACGCGGTGCTGATCACGCAGATGGAGCACCACGCGAACATCGTCCCCTGGCAGGTGCTCTGCCGCGAACGCGGAGCAGAGCTGCGCTACCTGGCGGTCGACGAGCGCGGCGAGCTCTCAGCCGAGGCTCTGCGCCGGGAGCTCGCGCGCGGCGATGTGAGGCTTGTCTCCTTCGCCCATGTCTCGAATGTGCTCGGCACCATCAACCCCGTGCATGAGATGTGCGCAGAGATCCGCGCCGCGGGCGCCGTGAGCGTCATCGACGGAGCACAGGCCGTCCCTCAGCTCCCGGTCGACGTCGGGCGCATCGGAGCCGACTTCTACGCGTGGACCGGCCACAAGGCACTCGGCCCGATGGGCATCGGCGTGCTGCACGGCCGCAGCGAGCTCCTCGACGCGATGGAGCCGTTCCTGACGGGCGGCGACATGATCGCGTCCGTGGACCTGCAGAGCGCCACCTGGAACGAGCTGCCGTGGAAGTTCGAAGCGGGCACGCCCGCGGTCGCCGAGGCCGTCGGGCTCGCCGCGGCCTGCGACTACCTTTCCGCGATCGGCATGGAGCGCGTGCGCGAGCACGAGAGCTCGCTGACCGGGTACATGCTCCAGGGTCTCGCGCAGGTGCCGGGGCTGCGCGTGGTGGGCCCGCCGGAGGCCGACGGCCGCGGCAGCCTGGCCTCGTTCACGATCGACGGAATGCATCCGCATGACATCGCCGAGCTCGCGGGCCGCGAGGGCGTGTGCATCCGCGCGGGCCACCACTGCGCCCAGCCGCTCATGCGCTGCCTCGGGGTGGGCGCCACGGCACGTGCCAGCCTCGGCGTGTACAACGAGCGCTCGGACGTCGACATACTGATCGACTCGCTGCTGGGCGCGCGCCGCGTGTTCGCACTCGACGAGGGGTGAGCAGAGCATGGACGATCTCTACCGCGACTACATCCTCGACCACTACAAGAGCCCGCGCAACTTCGGCGAGCTCGAGCCGCACAACGCAGAGGCACTCGAGCAGAACCCCCTGTGCGGGGACGAGCTCGGCGTGCAGGTCCAGATCAGCGACGGACGCATCGAGGACCTGCGCTTCCACGGACACGGATGCGCGATCTCCCAGGCAGCCGCGTCGATCGCCTCCGAGGAGCTGAAGGGGATGACGGTCGACGAGATCGAGAACCTCGACGCCGACTGGATGATCGACCTGCTCGGCATCCCCGTATCCGCCACCCGCCGCAAGTGCGCGCTGCTGAACCTGAAGGTCGTCCGCGGCGCCGTCACCGGCGATAACGCCTGGCCCACCTGACCCCGCGATACAATTCCTACTTCCACGCACAGGATTCCATCCAGACTCGCCAGCGAGGAGCAATATGGCCACGATTGACCGCATCGCAAAGCCCAGCCCGATCGTCGAAGACGACCAGGGTCAGTTGCGTGCACGCCAGGGGATCTCCCGAGAGGTGATCAGCGAGCTCTCGAAGATCAAGGGCGAGCCCGACTGGATGATCGAGAAACGCGTGAGGTCGCTGGAGATCTTCGAACGCAAGCCGATCCCGACATGGGGCCCGGACCTCTCCGGCCTGAACCTCGATGACCTCGTGCTGTACTCGCCTCCAACCGCCGGCCGCTACAACAGCTGGGACGAGGTCCCCCAGGAGATGAAGCAGACCTATGAGGACCTCGGGATCCCGCAGGCCGAGCGCGAGCACCTCGCCGGAGTCGTCGGCGTGTGGCGCCAGGAGCCGGTCTACGAGGGGCTCAAGGAGGAGTACGCCAAGCAGGGGATCCTGTTCTGCTCGATGGACACGGCGATCACCGAGTACCCGGAGCTCGTCCAGAAGTACTTCATGAACAAGTGCGTCCCGCCGCAGGACAACAAGTTCTCGGCGCTGCACGGAGCCGTCTGGTCAGGCGGAGCGTTCTGCTACGTCCCGAAGGGCGTCAAGTGCGACCTGCCGCTGCAGTCCTACTTCCGCATGGAGGGCGCCGGCGAGGGGACGTTCGAGCACACCCTGATCATCGCCGACGAGGGCTCTGAGGTGAACTACATCGAGGGCTGCACCGCGCAGACCTACAGCGTGAACTCGATGCACTCCGCCGTCGTCGAGATCTTCGTCCACGAGGGCGCGAAGGCCCGCTACACGACCGTCCAGAACTGGTCGAAGGACGTCTACAACCTCAACACCAAGCGTGCGATCGTCGACGCCGAGGGCACCGTCGAGTGGGTCGGTGGTTCGATGGGCGCGAAGTACGTGATGCTCTATCCCGGCTCGTTCCTGATGGGCGAGGGTGCGCGCGCAGACCACCTCAACGTCGGCGTCGCAGGCAAGGGCGTCCACAAGGACACGGGCGCCAAGGTGCGTGCATCTCGCGCCGAACACGACGTCGAACATCCTCGCCAAGTCGATCTCGAAGGACGGCGGGATCATGGGCTACCGCGGCCTGGTCAAGATGGGCCACAACTCCGCCGGCTCCAAAGCGCGCGTGCAGTGCGACGGGCTGATGATGGACGGCGAATCGCGCTCGGACACATGGCCGGACATCCAGATCCAGAACCCGCACGTGACTGTCGCGCACGAGGCGACGGTGGGCAGGATCTCCGATGACCAGCTGTTCTACATGGGTTCGCGCGGGTTCACCGAGGACGAGGCGGCCGCGATGATCGTCAACGGCTTCATCGAGCCGGTGACGAAGGAGCTGCCGATGGAGTACGCGGTGGAGCTCAACCGTCTGATCCAGCTGGAGATGGTCGGCTCGATCGGCTGACCGGGCCGCTCCGCCGAGCATCGGCGGGCGGGTGGGCGTGCGTAGCGACTTCGACCCCGAGGAGCTGGATTCGCACGCCTTCTACCGGCTGCTGACGGCCGTCATCGTCCCCCGGCCCATAGCCTGGGTGTCGTCTCTGTCGGCAGACGGGATCGCCGAACGTGGCTCCGCATTCGTTCTTCACCGTCTCGTGCGTCGAGCCGCCCGTCATCCAGTTCACGTCCGTCGGGCGCAAGGACTCGCTGCGAAACATCGAGGAGACCGGGGAGTTCGTGGTCAACCTCGCAACGGAGGCGCTGATCGAGAAGGTCAACGCCACCGCCACGAACTTCCCCGCCGAGCTCAGCGAGTTCGAGGAGGTGGGCCTGGAGACCGAGCCGAGCGAGCGCGTCTCGCCGCCTCGCGTCGCACACTCGCCCGCTGCCCTTGAATGCCTGCTCCACGGGACGCTGTCGTTCGGCGACTCGACCGTCGTCTTCGGGCGTGTCGTGGGCGCCTCGATCGCGCGGTCGGTGCTCACGGATGGCCGCCCGGACGTTCGGCTGCTGCGGCCGCTCGGGCGGCTCGGCGGCAATCAGTGGAGCCGGCCCGGAGAGGTCGTCGAGCTCGAGCGGTTCTCGTATGAGCAGTGGCGCTCCTCCGGCGCGACGATCCGCAGGAGATTGAGCGCGTGCGCGCACCGGTTGACACAATCGCAGCGCCGCTGTTCCCGACCCGCCTGCCGTGGGTCAACGCGAGCGGGCCCCAGCCGACGATCCAGAGGGGCACGCCGATGCTCGTCGAGTTCTGGGACTTCTGCCGCCCGAACTCGATCCGCACGCTCCCCTACATGCGGGCGTGGCACGAGCGCTACGGCCCGCTCGGCCTGCGGGTCATCGGGGTCCACTGCCCCGGCTTTGACGCCTCGCGCGAGGAGCAGGCGGTGCGCGACGCGGTGGCGCGGCTCGGCATCGAGTACCCGGTGCTGATCGACAGCGAGCTCGAGGTGTGGGAGGACTACGAGAACCTCGGATGGCCCGCCCGCTACCTGTTCGACGGCCGCGCACGCCTGTTCGACTACCACTACGGCGAGGGCGCCTATGCGGAGACGGAGCTCGCGATCGGAGAGCTGCTGGGCGTGGAGGTCGAGCCGGTGGAGCCTGTGCGAGCGGAGGACGCCGTCGGTGCCCTGCTGGCTCCGCAGACCGAGGACCAGCCCGGCGCGTACTGCGGGCCCTACGAGGCGGGCGGCGTGTGGGCGGTGTTCGACGGCAGCGGCGCCGTCAGCGTGAACGGGACGGAGATCCCCGTCGAGCATCCCGGCGCCTACGAGCTCCTGAAGCATGAGCACCACACCCGCGGGACGATCGAGATCCTTCCCGGCGCGGGAGTCAGCTGCCTCGCAACCTGCTTCACCCCCGGTCTCGCCTGAGCCACCGCGCGGGCCGGCGCGACGCTCACTTCTTGGCTTTGCTGGCCTTCTTGCTCGGTTCGGGTATCAGCTGGATCGTCAGGTTCTTCGCTTCAGCGGGCGCCGGCAGGAGCTTGGTCAGTGCGAGCCCCGCACTCAGCCTCCCGTGATCGGCCTTCAGCATCTCGTGCCCGGTCTTGCTGAGCTTGACCTTCACCGTGCTCGCGGCGGTGCCCTTGAGCGAGAACGCCGCCAGGCCGATCACCGTCGTCGTCGTGTGCTTGCCCTTTTTCGTCTTGACCGTCAGCTTCGCCGATCCGCCGCAGGTGGTGGTGCCCGTGCCGGTCCACTTCAGCTTCAGCGCAGCAGACATTCCGAACGGCGTCGTGACGTGCGTGCTCACGAGCGCGAGCTTGCAGGTCGGGGACGCTTCTTTCTTGCCGAGCACTTCCGAGGACCCGGTTTTCGTGGATTCGAGACGAGGGAGCGTCGTGAACGTGGCGTCCGCGCCGTCACCGGGACCGCCTTCGTCGGCCGTCGCCACCCGGTAGTGGTAGGTCGTGCCGGCCGCGAGGCCGAACACACGCGCGTATACGGGGATCGCGCCGGCGAGCGGGAATTCGCACGCGCCGGTGGCCTGCGCCACGAACGGGCATTCGGCGTTCGCGGCCGTCAGGAACGCGCATTCAGCGCTCGAGCCGTAGGCCGCGGTCGTCCCGTATTCCAGATGGCAGCGTGCCCAGCGTGCCGCCGTTGGGATCCACGACCGCCGACATCGTCGCCGCGCTCCGCGTGATCGAGGACGCCCCTTCGGTGCGCACGGTCGGCGGGCGCTCTTCGAGCGTGAAGCTCACCGGCTTGCTCACGCCTTCCGGGTTCCCGACCGAGCTCGGCTGCGTCGCCAGCGCGGTGTACTGCCCGTTCGTCGAGGACGACGCTCGTCTTGCCCGAATGCCATTCGCCGCCGTCGCCTTCCGCGCCGGCGGTGGCAACAACGGTGCCTTCGGGCTTGCCGCCGGAGTAGATCTTGACCGTGACCGGCGTGTGGTCGCTCGCGGTCCCGCTGAAGGCAGGGCTGCCGTTCGTGGACGGAGAGGGCAGCGCGTTCAGCGTGACGGTCGGGGGCAGGCGTGTCGACCGTGAACGTGACCTTTCCGCTCACGCCTTCCGAGTTCCCGGCGAGGCTCTGCTCCTTCGCCACGGCTGTGTATGTGTGTTCGCCGACCGGCAGTTCGGGGGACACGGCGCCTGCTGACCATGTGCCCGCTTGCCGTGCCCGTGCCGGTCGCTGCCGCCACTTCGGTTGGTGCCTTCGTAGACGCGAACGACCACCTTGGATCTGTTCGCTCGCACGTGCCGGCGAATGACGGATCCCTGTCGTTCGAAGGCGATGGGGGCGTTTCGAGCGTCACCGTCGGCGGCTCCGTGATCGACCACGAAGATCACATCGCGTTGCTCCGCCCGGTGCCGTTGCCGGGGAGGGAACTCGACTGGCTCGCACGCACGGTGTATTCGCCGTTGTGCGAGGGCTGGGCTCACGTCGCTCGAACTCCAGCTGAGGCCTCCTGTCGCCTGTCGCCTCCGCGACCCTCGCGCCGTTCGTGCTCGTGCCGGCGAAGATTTCAACCGTGATCGGGTCTGTCTTTTCGGTGGACGTGCCGGTGAACGGCGGGCGTGGTGTTGTTCGACGGGGATTGTAGGCTCGTTGATCTCGATTGTCGGGACGCCCTGTTTCGACTTCGAAGATTGCTTCCTTGCTGACCCCTGTCTCGTTGCCGATCGCGCTTGGCTCCCTGGCGACTGCCGTATACGTGCCGTTCTTGAGTTCGGTGACTGCCCCGGTGACCCACTGCCCTTCCTTGTCTTCGCCCTTGGCGGTCCACCGGCGTGCCCTTCGCTTCGCTGCCCGCGTAGACGCTGACCGTGACGACTCCTGGTTCGCTCGACGTGCCGCTGAATGATGGCGTGGCTGTCGTTCGAGCGCTGTACGTCGGCGCGGTGAGCTTCACTTCGGGCGGTTCGGTGTCCACGACGAACGGGACCGTCTTGCTCTTCCCTTCCGGATTTTTGAGCGGGCTCACCTGCGTCGCGGTCGCAGTGTAGGAGCGGTTTCCAGTCGGGAGTTCCGGCGACAGCGCAGCCGTCTTCCAACTGCCTTCGGTGACCTTCGCCGTCGTTTTCGCGACTTCCGTGGCTCCTTCGAAGATGTGGACGACGACTTCGGGTTCTGGCGTGTTCGAGGTACCCGAGAACACCGGTTTCCTGTTGTTGGAACGTTTGGCGACGGATTCTTCCTTCAGTTCGACCTTCGGCGCTTCGGTGTTGACGATGAACGGGACCGCGGTGCTCTTGCCTTCCCCGTTGCCGATCGGGGACGTCTGGGACGCGACGGCGGTGTACGAGTGCTTGCCGGCGGGCAGTTCGGGGGTGACAGGTCCTGTGGACCACGCGCCTCCGGTTCCGGCTGTGCCGGCTTTCGCGACTTCGGTGGTGCCTTCGTAGACACGGACCACGACTTCGGTGGAGGCACTCGCGGTCCCCTTGAAGGACGGGGTCCTGTCGTTCGATTCTTGTTCCACGGATGCTGGGTTGAGTTCGACCTTCGGCGGTTCGGTGTTGACCGTGAAGGACACCGTGTTGCTCTTGCCTTCGGGGTTCCCAAGCGGGCTGGCCTCGGTGGCCACAGCCGTGTAGTTGTGGTCTCCGACGGGGAGTTCGGGGGACACGGCACCCGCTTTCCACGCGCCGCCGGTGCCTTTTGCCGTCGCCTTCGCCACTTCGCTGGTGCCTTCGTAGATGTGGACGACGACTTCGGTTTCCGCGTTCGATGATCCCGTGAAGGCAGGTTTCCGGTCATTGGATTCCGGCGCCACGGGTCCGGTCAATTCGACCTTCGGCGGTTCGGTGTCCACCGTGAACGTGTACGGGTTGCTCTTGCCTTCGGGGTTCCCGAGCGGGCTGACCTCCGTCGCGACCGCGGTGTAGGTGTGGTCCCCCGTCAGCCAGTTCCGGCGACACGGCTCCGGCCGTCCAGTCGCCGGAGTCTCCTTTGGCTGTCGCTTTCGCGACTTCGGTCCCTGTTGCCGATTCGCCTTCATAGACGTGGATCACGATTTCGGTGCTGACGTTCGAGTACCCGGCGAACACGGGTTGGCGGTTCTTTGACAGCTTCGACCACTTCGTTCAGCGTGACCGTAGGCGGTTCGTCGTTCACGATGAACGTGACCGCCCTGCTCTTGCCTTCCCCGTTTCCGAGCGGCGAGATCTGGGTCGCGATGGCTGTGTAGGTGTGCTTGCCGGTTGAGGCGAGTTCGGGCGTGACGGGTCCCGACGACCACGCGCCGCCGGTGCCGGCGGTCCCGACTTTCGCGACTTCGGTTCCGCTCGGCGTCGGTCCTTCATATACGTGCACCACGACTTCGGTGCTCGCGCTCGCCGTGCCGCTGAAGGTCGGTTTCCTGTCGTTGGATTCTTCCGCCACGGATGATTTGCTGAGTTCGACCTTCGGCGGTTCGGTGTTGACCGTGAACGTCACGGTGTTGCTCTTGCCTTCGGGGTTCCCAAGTGGGCTCGTCTGCGTCGCCACGGCCGTGTACGTGTGTTCGCCGGTCGCAAGAGCAGGGTTCGCGGTGCCGGATGTCCACGTCCCTTCGGTGCCCGACGCGGTCGCTTTGGAGATTTCCGTGCCTTCGGCGGTTGGTCCTTCGTAGATGTGCACGACGACTTCGGTGGCCGCGCTCGCGGAGCCGCTGAACGTGGGCGTGCGGTTGTTCGTGGGCGTCGTGGGTTGGCTCAGCGACACGGTGGGCGGCAGCGTGTAGACCGTGAACGTCCTGGTGGCGCTTTCGCCTTCGGGGTTACCGAGCAGGCTTTCCTCCTTCGCCACCGCCGTGTACGTGTGATCGCCGGCTGCCAGCGGCGGCGAGAGCGCGCCGGTGGACCATGAGCCGCCGCTGGCGGTCGTGCTCACGTTCTCGACTTCGGTTGTGCCTTCGTAGATGTGGACGACGACCTTCGAGTTTTCGCTCGCGGAACCGCTGAATGTGGGCGTGCGGTTCTTCGACAGCGACGCGGGCTGGTTCAGCGACACGGTGGGCGCCAGCGTGTCGACCGTGAACGTCCTCGTGGCGCTTTCGCCTTCGGCGTTCCCGAGCAGGCTTTCCTCCTTCGCCACCGCCGTGTACGTGTGATCACCCGCCGGCAATTCCGGGGACACCGCGGACCAAGCGCCTGAAGACGCTGTCGTCGTGGCGGTGGCGACCACGGTTGCGCCTTCGTAGACCCTGACGACAACCTTCGAGTTTTCGCTTGCATTCCCGCTGAACGACGGCTTGCGGTTGTTCGTCGGCGGATGCCGGCTGGTTCAGGGTCACCGTCGGCGGCAGCGTGTTGACCGTGAAGGTCACCGTGTTGCTTTTGCCTTCGGGGTTCCCGAGCGGGCTCTTCTGCGTGGCGTAGGCCGTGTAGGTGTGTTCTCCGGTCGCGAGCGGGCTCGCCGCACCTGAGACCCATTCCCCTTCGGGTGCGGTCGCCGTTGCTTTCGAGACTTCTGTGGAGCCTTCGAAGATGTGGATCACGACGGGCGTGGAGGCACTCGCTTCGCCGCTGAACGAGGGGGTTCGGTCGTTCGATGGCGTGGCGGGCTGGTTCAGCGTGACAACCGGGGAGTGCGTGTCCACCGTGAACGTCGCGGGGGCGCTGACTCCTTCTGGGTTCCCGAGTGGGCTCTTCTGTGTCGCGACGGCCGTGTACGTGTGTTCCCCAGAGGCCAGCGCAGGGGTCGCGTTGGAGGACGTCCATGCCCCTTCGGTACCGGACGCGGTCGCATGGGAGACTTCGGGACCTTCGGCTTTCGTTCCTTCGTAGATGCGGACGACGACTTCGGTTTTCGCGCCTGCGGTGCCCGTGAACGACGGCGTCCGGTCGCTTGACGGCGTTTCGGGCTGGTTCAACGTGACGGGCGGAGGGTCGGTGTCGACGGTGAAGCTCACGACGGTGCTTTCGCCTTCGGGGTTGCCGAGCAGGCTTTCCTCCTTCGCCACGGCCGTGTACGTGTGATCACCCGGCGGAAGTTCTGGCGACAGCGCTCCCGTGGACCACAACCCGCCGCTTGCGGTCGTGCTCGCGCTCCCCACTTCCGTGGGGCCTTCAAAGACATGGACGACCACCTTGGAGCCTTCGCTGGCTTTCCCGCTGAACGTCGGTTTCCGATTGTTCGACGGGGAGGTGGGCTGGGTGAGCGTCACTGTCGGCGGGTTGGTATCGACCGTGAAGGTCACGGGTGCACTCTTGCCTTCGGGGTTGCCCAGGGGGCTCGCCTGGGTTGCCACCGCTGTGAACGTGTGTTCGCCGGCTGCGAGCGGCGGGCTCGCGTCGCCGGACGTCCAAGCTCCTTCGGTCCCTGCCGCTGTCGCTCTGGAGGCTTCGGTGCCTTCGGCCTTCGCGCCTTCGTAGATGTGGATGACGACTTCGGTGGAGGCACTTCCCGTCCCGCTGAAGGAGGGCGTGCGGTTCTTCGACGGCGACGTGGGCTGGGCCAGCGTGACGACGGGGGATGTCGTGTCGACCGTGAACGTGACGGTTGAGCTTTCGCCTTCGGGGTTACCGAGCAGGCTTTCCTCCTTCGCCACCGCCGTGTACGTGTGATCGCCGGCTGCCAGCGGCGGCGAGAGCGCGCCGGTGGACCATGAGCCGCCGCTGGCGGTCGTGCTCACGTTCTCGACTTCGGTTGTGCCTTCGTAGAGGTGGACGACGACCTTCGAGTTTTCGCTCGCGGAACCGCTGAAGGTGGGCGTGCGGTTCTTCGACAGCGACGCGGGCTGGTTCAGCGACACGGTGGGCGCCAGCGTGTCGACCGTGAAGGTGACGGCGTTGCTTTCCTGTGCCGGGCCGAGGCCGCCCAATTCAGGCTGTTCCGCGATCGCGGTGTAGGTGCCGTCCGCAAGGGTTTCGCCGGCCTGGGCTGTCCATTCACCGGCAAGCCCCGGCTCGGCGGCGCCAAGCGTCTGCACGACCGTGCCGGCCGTGGTGGCACCTTCGTGGATGTGCACGGTGACCGGTTCTACGAGTTCAGCGGTGCTGCCCGTGAACGTAGGTCTGGTGATGTTCGACGAGGTTCCGCTGAGCGGCGTTTCGATCGTCAGCGCCGCGGAGGCGCTCGCCACAGGACCGGTGACGAGCACGAGCAGGCCTGCAAGGATCACACCAAGAAGGCGCCGCGCACACTCCAATGCGATTTTCCACGCATCTCTGCCACCCATCCCTTTGGGTGTCCCCCGGCGCACACGCCGACCAGAACCAGCACCCCCGCCGGTGCTGGACCGTGGATGGTACATCGATCGGCGCCGGGTTGGAAGGGGGTGCACGGCCACGCCCGCGCATCGCCTGGGGATGCGTACGGGCACACCGGTCGACGGACCAGGCGGCGTTTAAGGTCTGTGCAACAGGCCAATGCTTCGGTTGCATCTCCCCACCCAAACTCGAACCGTCTCGCGACATCAGATCTTGTGCCATCATGGTTCGCCGTTGCCAAGCGAAACCTTCGGGGAGGGAACACCATGTACTCGGCACGTCGCATCGGAGGAATCGCGCTTTCGCTTACGCTCGCCAAGTCGGCGGCCGCGCTCGCGGGACCGCTCGGCAGCAGACATACCGGGAAGGACAGGATCGTCCGGCGTCGACAGCGAAGGCCACTCGCACCGGTTGAACGCAGCGGCCAGCGCGATCTCGCTCCGGGTGTCGTCGAACGGTCGATCGGTGACGGTGCATTTCCCCTCCTCTCGCCCCCTGCTCTACTGCAACACCACGGAGCAACTGCACAGTCAGAGCACTGAAGGAGGCCTCATCTCCGGAAGCGGGAGCTTCAGCGCGACGATCAACGAGAGGTTCAAATCGGGACCGGGTGCGGCTGCGATCGTGCAGGTCGTGACCGGACGGTTCTCAGGTGGAAGCGTGAGTGGCACGGTGCACACCGAGGCCGGCGAATGCGGCGGAAGCACCAGCTTCTCGGCCAAAGGCTGGGCGCCCGTGGACCTCCTCGCGGACAGGCACGGGACGCAGCTGGGCGGCAAGGCGCCGGCGACAGTTCGTTCAGGTTGACGGCGATCCTGCGGTTGCGCGAGGGCTCACCCCGCTGGGCCTGATCTTTGACACAAGCGGTACGCTCGATGCCCGTGAGCGGTATCGGGAATGGTTGCGGGGCCGGCGAAGCACCACCGGGCGGCCATCGTCGGCTCGGCGTGCTCACGCTGGCCGGCATCTCGGTCGGGCTCATGCAGGAGGCGCGCGCGGCGGACTCGGCTACGCCGGAACTGCCGAATCTCGTCGCTGATCCTCCCGACAACATCAGCCTCGGCGTGGACAGCTCTCCCGGCGCGGAACGCCTGCTGCTCCGTTTCAACGGCTACATCCAGAACGTCGGCCCGGGGGCCGTCGACTTTCGCGGGTCGCGACTGCGCCACGATCAGCAAGCAGGTCGAAGAAGAAGTGGCGAGGGCCAGAGAAGACGAGGCTGAACTGCCTCAGAGGGTGGAAGAAGAACTCGCCACGCCGCGAATGGCCGTCTCCCAGCGCCTGTTCACCACCGATCAGCCCGCCAACGACGTCGAACGCCCTCATGTGGAAGAACCGAGCTCCGGCGAAATGATCTACGTCAACGCGGACGGCCACCACCACTGGCACCTGCAGCACGTGGCCAAGTTCTCCCTTTGGAACGCGGACAAGACCGCAGAAGTCGCACCCGCACAGAAGGTCGGGTTCTGCTTGGACGACAGCCAGCACGTCGAAGAGGGCGTAGGACCGATCGGCCCCGTATACAGTTCCGTCGGCCAGGCTTTCTGCCAGCGCTACAACCCCGACGCCACGAGCGTCTACGAGGGTATCTCTGCGGGTTGGCGCGACGTCTACCCCGCCGGGATAGCGTTCCAGTGGGTCGACGTCTCCGACGTCCTACCGGGCGAATACTGGATCCGTGAGGACGTGAACCCGGAAGGCGTGGTCAAGGAAGCGGGCGGCGCGAACGCTCCCGCGTACTCGGCGAGCCCGGTCACGATCCCGGGCTTCGACGCCCAGGCGCGGTCGCTGACGGTCTCGACGGAAGGAGCGCATGAGATCGCGCTGTCGGCGACCGCGTGGGACGACACCGACACGCCCGCCTACTCGGTTCTCTCAGAGCCGCTTCACGGAACGCTGGGCCCTGTCGAAGGCAACCGCGTGAGCTACACGCCGACCCCCGGATACTCCGGCCCGGACTCGTTCACGTACGCCGCGACTGACCCCGCGAGTCGTTCCCGCTGAGCCCGGCGCAGGCAACGGTCGCGATCGAAGACATCGGATCGATCTCCAGCCCAGCGTTACGATCCTCGGGGCGCCCGCCAGCATCCAGGCCGGAGACTCCGTCCAGCTGTCGGCGAGCGTCAGCGGCACCACCTCGGGCGTCATCTGGCACGCGGCAGGGGGTGCAATCACGCGCGAAGGCCTCTACACGGCGCCCGCCAAGCCGCCTTCCAGCGGCAGCGCGACGGTCACCGCGCGTCTGAGCCGCCACCGCAAGATCACCGACCGAATCAGCATCGCGATCCTGGCGCCCGCGCCAAACGCGGGTGCCGCCGAGCTCACGCCGGTCACCGCCCCACAAGGGAAAGCTAGACCCCACACGCACGCCAGGAGCAGGCGCGGAGGAGTTCTCCACCGTTCCCGCCGGCGGGCGGGGGTAGCTCGCCTTGCGACCGTGGCGGTCTCGGGCGCACCCATGAGGATCATCGCCGGGACGGCAGTGCAGACTGTCTGCCACGACGACCCGCGGCGTGCAAGCGTTCACGTGGAGCGCATCGGCCGGCAGCGTCACGCCTGAAGGCGTGTCGGGCAGGACGGCGCTCTACCGAGCACCGTCCGATCAGCCTCCCGGCGCCCGCGTCACGATCCGTGCGAGCGCGAGCGATGGGCGGGCGGTCAGCCTCCCGATGAGGGTAACGATCGTCGCTCTCCCTCACGAGCTTCCAGCAACGGAGGCGCCCGCGAGCGAACTGTCCCGCCCGTGGCCTCCACAGCGCTCGAGCTCGTCGGAGCGTCCCTCGGCGACGCTGACCTCGGGAGGCCGACGGCGATGTTGTCCGGACGCCGACCTCGTCATGACCACGGCCAGCCCGCGAGTGCGCGCATCAGCCTCGATGCATTTCTCGGGGGCAGGCGTCTCGGCGGCTGCACGGACCGCGTCGCAGGTGGCCAGACGCTCACGTGCCGTGTGGCGCTTGGACCGTCCGTGCCCGTGGCAGCACCGCTCACGGTCCTCGCCAGCGCCCGCATCGGTCGTGCGCTCGAGCGACGCGCGCGGAGCACGGCGCCGGTGGAAGCGATGCGGATGCCCGGCGTGGCCTTGGAGCTCTCTGAAGCCGCCGAAACCGGATCGTGGCGGCTGCTGTGCACTCCACCGACGCGGCAGCGCATCAGCGGAGGTCTCGCTCGCCACTGACCATCGGTGTTCGGGGTCGCGTGGCAGTTCGCGCCGCGATAGAGCAGCAGACACGCGAAGGAGGCGTCGGCGAACGGCTACCATGCGTGCAGGGAGGCTCGTGTTGGATCGCGCGAGAGAGATCGCTATCGTAACGCACTCCGAGCATTCGGCTGCGTGTTCTCAGCAGCATTGGTGATCGCGTGCGCGTTCGTCGCCTGCGCCGACGCCTCCGGTTCCGGTTCGCTAACCGGCGTGGCCGAGGTGCTCCCTGCGACCCTCTCCAATCTGAGAACGCTCTCCCGGTGGGCGTATCCACAGGCTGCCGCCGCGGCTCATGAGGGTCCGTCAGCGCAGTCCCGCGTCGTGGGGCACCTACAGTTCCTGACGGCCGACGGACAGGCAGAGGTGTACCTGGCCTTGCGCTCACATTCCATCGGGGGAATCTCGTGGATACTCGTGCCTATCCCGGGGCGCCCCAACGGGACCACAGGCTGGGTGCCTGCACAGGCGCTTGGCGAACTTCACGTCACGCACGGATACCTGCGAGTGAATCGCGAGTTGCTCCGCGCGACGCTCTACATGAACGGCCGCATCGTCTGGAGCGCGCCGATCGGCGTCGGGCGGCCCGAACTGCCGACTCCAGCAGGCCGTTACTACGTGACGGACAAGCTCGTGTCAGTCGGAGATCCCTTGTATGGCCCGTACGCGATCGGCACCAGTGCCTATGCGCCCACGCTGAGCGAATGGCCGGGAGGGGGGGTCGTGGGCATCCATGGAACCGACGAACCGCAACTCGTTCCCGGCCGTCCCTCCCACGGATGCGTGAGGCTGACCAACGCCGACGTAACCCGCCTGTGGCAGCTGATTCCGGTGGGCACGCCGATCGAAATCGTCTGAGCTCAGAGAGCTGTCAGCCGGTGAATTTGGGAGTAGTGCGCGCCGCACGCGGGCGAACGAAGACACTCGCTCGCGCGATTGGTGTGCAGTTGGAGTCGCTCATCACCGTCTGTGCCGTGACCTTGTGAGCACCGTAGGAGAGCTTGGCGGGATTGATCTCGATCGTGAACTTGCCGCCCCGGCCTCAGACCCCTTGAGCGTCTTGACCTTGCGACCGTCGAGATAGAAAGTGATCTGCTTGATCCCGGTGGAGCGGATCTGCACGGAGAACATCGTGCGCTTGGGACCGGACGCTCCTCGAGAGCACGGTCGCCGGCTCGTCTAGCCCGCAGAAGGGCAGCACGCCGGATCCCGCGGGCGGGCCGGGCGATGGCGTGTTGGCTGCCGGCACAGTCGCCTGGGCGGGGGGCACGAGCGCCGCGACGGCGTTCGAGGTCTGCGTGATCGGCGATTCGCCCTGTGGTGTGCCTGTGACGGTCGCTTCGTTGACATAGCTACCAACGCTGCCCAACACGTGGCTGCAGGTGTACGTCGTGGATTCCCGCTGCAGAACAGCTTCTCCGGGGCCTCCTGCGATCGTTCCGGGATCGCGGTAGGTTAGCAAAGCCGGAGAGCGTCAGGGCGACGTCGCCGGCGTTGGTGACGACGATCTCGTAGTCGACGGTCTGGCCGAGCGCTCCCGTCACAGACGCGGTCGTGAAGCCTCCGCTGCTCCCAGCGATCTCCTGGAACTTCTGGATCGTGAAATAGGCCCCGCTAGGCGGAACGTTGACTTCCACCAGGTTCGAGGTGTGGACGATCGGCGGTTCGCCCTGCGGCGTGCCGGTGACGGCCGCTTCGTTGACGTAGCGGCCGATGCTGTCCAGCACATGGCTGCAGATGTAGGTCGCGGATTCCCCAGGCTCCAGCGGCTTTTCTCCCGGGCCGCCAGCGATCGTTCCGGCGTCGCAGCGCGCGTCGGTGAACCCGGACAGCGTCAGAGCCTCGTTGCCGGTGTTCGCGACGATGATCTCGTAGTCGACCGTCTGGTCGAGCTTGCCCGTGAGCGGGGCTGACGTGAACGCGGTGCCGACACCGCTGATCTCCTGGAGCTTTTCGATCGTGAACCCGGGTTCAGAGGCCACGTCCACGACAACCTGGTTGGAGGTGTGCGTGACGCGTGTGCCGTCCGCGGAACTCCCGTCACGGTGGCTTCGTTCACGTAGCTTCCGACGCTGGTCAGAACGTGGCTACACGTGTACGTGGTCGCTTCTCCGGGGCACGGGCTCGAGCCTGGACCTCCGGCGATGGTGCCGGGATCACAGTGGGCGTCGTGGAATTCGGCGAATGTCTCGGCGACAGGCCCGGTGTTTCTGACGACGATATCGTAGTCCACGGCCTGCCCGAGCTTTCCATTCAGCGGCCCGGTGACGTAGCCTGCGCCGCCCTGGATCTCCTGGAGCTTTTCAATCGCGAAGCCGGTTTTTCCATCGCCTGTGGAGGGATGATCGTGAAGTTCGTGGTGTAGGTCGTGTACGGCGCTTCGACCAGGCTAGCTTCGATTTCGCTGTCGCCGCTCGCGCACGACGCCGCTCCGAGAGCACCACGAAGGCATCGCCGTCGTTATCGAGCTTGACTTCGACGGTTTCCCCCTCACCGAGCACTTTCGCGTCTGCCCCGACCCAGATGAGGTGCGGCGCAACAAGACAGCGGGCGTAGAGCTGTTCGGCGTTGATGTCGACTCGTTCTCGGCGTCTACGGTCGGGAACTCCACCTGCACGATGGTTCCAACGCTTCCGTAGGTGCGTTCTCGATCTCCCCGGCCGGCGTGGCCGTGACGCCCGGTGGTGACCCGGCTGGAGGCAGCACCATGAAGCTGGTCGTGGAGGTCGTGTACGGAGCTTCCACCAGGTGGACCGAATCGGCTTTCCCCTGACGCGCAGGACGGACCGGCCCACAGCACCGCCGTCGCATTGCCTGCGTCATCAAGCTGCGTGCTGAAGCTCGCTCCGGACGCCGGGTCATACGGGTATGGCGCCGACCAGGTCAGATGCCCACCGCACCGGTCGTACAGCTCCTCCGAGCTGATTTTGACCATCTGCCCAGCAAAGACCGGTTCGCACGAGACCTGCACAACGTCCGCGATGCTGCCTGCTTCACCAACTCGCCCTGGTCCACGAAGGACGGAAGAGTGCGCACCGAGCATTCGCCCGCACCGGCTTCTTCAGCGGCCGGCTTCACCCTCGGTGCGCTCTTGTGCGCCATCGCGGACCCGTCAGAACGAATGAACTGACGAGCAGGACCATGAGGGCGACCAAAAGGCCGCGTCTCTCCATGACTTCCCCCCAACTGGCTAGGCGAAAGGAGCGCTGAGCGCACGGAGCTTCCTCTTGCACACTGAAGTCGCTCCTTGCGAAAAAGTAGCAAGTGTCCAATGCGAAGTCAAGCGACGACGACCAGCCGACATCGCGGCTACGCCGCTTGACCCAGGGATTGCCGCCATCCGCATTTCCGGCCGCAGCCACCTGCAGTGAAATGCGCTGCAACTGACCGTTGTTTTCTTGACACCCCGGTGTGCAAGCGGTACGTTCGGCTGCCCTCTGCTCGAAGGGGGGAACGCGACGACGAATCATGGAGGGGTTTTGTCGGCACTTTGCAGGTCCATTCGCGGTGGTGTGCAGCGCGCTCGCTGGGTGGCGCTCGCGCTTGTGTGCCTTGCGTGCGTGCTCGCGGGCCCGTTGGCCGGGACTGCCGCAGCAGCGCCTCCCGTAAACACCCTTGCGCCGGAAGTCACGGGAGGAGCGAGGTGGGCCAAACCCTGGTGTGCCACCCGGGGAGCTGGGACGGGAAGCCCACGTTCACGTACATGTGGCTCCGGGAAGGACAGGAAGTGCAGGGCGGCAACCTATAAGGTCACGAAAGCGGACCGTGGCTACTATATCACCTGCATCGGATCGCCGCAAAGCGGTTGGCGAAGAAAACGAAGAAGTCGAGGAAAGCGAGAACAGCTTCCTGATCCCCGGCGAACACGGCTCGCCGCCGCATGACGAAGTGCTCCCCGAAATCTCGCCCTCGAGCGGGGCCGTCGGGACGACGCTGACGTGCTCCCAGGGCGCCTGGAGCGGGAATCCCCCGCCCACCTTCGCCTACCAGTGGTTCCAGGACGAAACGGCGATCCCGAACGCGACCTCGAGCTCGTACACGTCGGGCGAAGACGATGCGGGCACTCGATCGCTGCAAGGTCACGGGCACAAACCGCTGGCTTCGCGACGGCCACAAGCAAGAACAGCGTGTCGGTCGCCGGCACCAAACTGGAAACACTGAAAAGCCACTGTCGACCGGCCGGGGTCCTCAGCGTCGGAGGATAGCTAACGTGCACGCCGGGCACATGGAAAGGCAGCCCCCCGCCGACATTCAAATACCAGTGGCTGCGCGAAGGCGCGCGATCGGGTCGGCGACCGAAGCATCTACACGGTCGCAGTGAAGACGAGACGCACTACCTCTCCTGCAAGGTCACCGCGGAAAACGGGCAAGGAAGACCCGTGACCGTCGAAAGCGAAAACAAGGTCAAGGTGCCGGGACCCCACCGCAAAACACCAAGCCGCCGCAAATCACGGGACGTCGAAGCCGAACACAGCGTGACCTGCGAAAAGGGCACCTGGACCGGAACGCCCACGACCGAATACAGCTACCAGTGGCTCAAGGAAGGCGTCACGGTCGGGAGCCACGGAATCCACCTACCTCATCCCCAACGAAGACCGCGGACAGAAGATCTCCTGCCAGGTGACCGGGAAAAACCACAGAAGGCACGGAAACGGTGTCGAGCCCCGAAGTGACGGTCCCGCTGAACAGCGGCAGCAGGAAAACCGCACAACACCGAAGCACCCCGAAGTCGTCGGGACGCTCGCGGCTGGCCAAACCGCGACATGCAACCCGGGGACATGGACCGGGAACCCCATAATCTACGTACCAGTGGCGTCTGAACAAAGCGAACATCCCCGGCGCGACCGAAAGCACATTCGACATCGAAGAAGCGGACGAGGGCGGAAAACTCTCCTGCCTGGTGACCGCGTCCAACACCGAAGGCAGCGTCCCGCTCGAAAGCGCGCAGCGGGCCGTCAAGGGTCTCGCGCCATCCCCCTATCGCCACCCAGAAATCCTCGGCAACTCCGTGGTCGGGCGACCGCTGACGTGTACATCGGGCGACCTGGGAAGCCGCGCCCGCTCCCGACGTACACCTACCAGTGGCTGGGGGGGGACGACCGTCGGCACAACCGACAGCTACGTCGTCGGAGCGCGAAGATGGCGGCCAACACACTGACCTGCAAGGTCACCGCGACCAACGGCGAACCTCCCCAGCCGGCGAAGCGTCCGCCACAATCGAATCCCCGGGAACGGCCCACGCCACGAAGACAGCCACCTGAAATCACGGGGAACTGAAGGCAGGCGAAGCCCTGACCTGCGTGGCGGACCGTGGACCGGGGAACCGACGCCGGTCCTGACCTACCAGTGGCTGCTCGAAGGCGTGCCGATCTCGTCCGCGACCCACACCGAATACGAGATCACCCGTCACGACGAGGGAAGGTCGATCTCGTGCGAGGTCACGGGCACCAACAGCGCCGGCGTGCGACTCCGTCTACAGCAAAGCTGTGCGGGTCCAACGGGGGCGCCATCCTGTGCCGGGGGACACCCGTAGAAGTGGTCGGAGCGGCCGTCGTCGGAGAAACACTCACCTGCTCGCGAGGCACATGGGAAGCCAAGCCCGCGCCGGCATTCTCATACCAGTGGCTGCGCGACGGCTCGGTCATCGCCTCACCAGCGAAGGCTACAAGGTCGAACTCGCGGACCAGGGCCACTCATTCTCGTGCGTCGTGACAGCGACCAACCCCGAAGGAAGCGGCACGGCGGCAAGCATCAACGCATCACGATCCCAGCCGCGGCGCCCAAACCGGAAACCAAACCCCCTGTGACACCGCCGGTCGTTACGCCGAAGCCGCTGACCGTCGGCGGAAATCCTCACGCGCGTGGGCACGCAGCTTACGAGCGTGCAGCGCGGTGCGAAGATCGGGTCGCTTCTGAAGAGCGGCGCAACCTGGTTCCACTTCACCGCCCCGGCGTCGGGGACACTCAGAGCTGTACTGGTATGAGGTGCCCGAAGGGAGCTCACGTCTCGTCGGCAAAAAGCAAACCCGTTCCGCTTCTGGTCGCGACGACCACCGCGACCTTCAGCGGCGCGACGCTGAAGACCGTGGAACTGCGCCTGACGAGAGCGGGGCGCGCTCTGCTCAAGAAGAGCAAACGCATCACCCTGACGACGAAGGCTGTGTTCGCCGCGTCCGGCGGGGCGTCGGCGACCTGGATCAAGTCCTTCGTGCTGACGCGCTGAGGACCGACAGCGTCCCGTCAAGCGGAATCGCGTCAGGGCGCGCGACGGCACTGCCGTCGGCGTCAGTGCGTCGTAGCAGCCGAAGCGCGCAGGGTGATGATCGTCTAGTGCGGCGGGACGCCGGCCGGCTGGGGCACGAGCGTGGCGCGTGCGCGCAGGGAGCGCGAATGCAGGAGCAGGCCGCGCGCCGCTGCGGAGAGCCGCAGCCGGATCTTTGCGAGCCGCCCGCTTGCAACGCTGAACGAACCTGACGCGAGGACGAGGATCCGCTTGGTCGCCCTGTGCCCGCTGGTCACTGCGCTGACCGCGTTGAGGGTGCGGAGCGTGATGGTGCCGGCGCAGGCAGCCTTGCCGGTCGTGCAGCGGACGGTCAGGACCACCGTGCCGGAAGCGTTTGCCGTCGATGCTCGTGCCGAGAAGCACCGGATCCGACGCGGGTGCCCTTTCTTCGGCTGGCGGCGTGCTCGGCCCGGCAGTTTCGGAAGGTGGAATGACCGTGGAGGGAGGTCCACCAGGCGAGACTTCTTCGACCGGGTTCTTCGAGGCCAGGACGTCGAGCGTCTCATCGCTTCCTTCGGTCGTCCCCCCGGTGTTGGATGCGGCGATCCTGTAGTGGTAGCTGGCGCCCGCAGTGAGACCGGTGATCGAAGCGGACACCAGGACTGGCGCGTTGCCCGCTCCCGGTGCCTGGGCGCAGGACACGAAGGATCCGTATGACTCAGTCGGGCCGTATTCGAATTCGCAGTTGCCGATCAGGTTGCCGTTGGGGTTCACGGTCCCGTTGAGGGTCGCGGAACTCTCCGTGACTTCAGAAGCCGCAAGTGTGGAGACGGTCGGGGGCGCAGGGGGCGGGGACGCCGGCGTGGTCAGGGTCTGATCGCCGCCGCTGGACGCCCCGTCGTGGTACTGCACGGTCACCCGGAAGTGGTAGACGGTGCCACCGGTGAGCCCGCTGAGCGAAGCCGATACGGGGACGGGGCTGAGCCCGGTTGCCGGCTGCGGTGCGCACGGGATCGTCAACCCATACGAGTTTGTTGGGCCATATTCAAAGTTGCAGGCGTCCACTTCGACGCCGTGGGGGTCGACCGTGGCATTCAGGGTGGCTTCGGCCTGGGCGATCTTGGTGGCGCCTTCGGTGACGGCCGTCGGTGGCAGCACTTCCGGGGGTCCGTCGAGGCTGCCGAGCCCGCTCGGCCCGTCATAGCCCACGCGGGCTTCGCAGAGATAGGTTTTGCAGCCGCCGTTGCTTCCCGACACGATGTCGTTCAGCAGTCCGGGCCCGCCAGCCGTGATCTCGAGGTAGAGGGCCTGCGCCCCTTCGAAAGACCTCGTGTATGGATTTGCGAGCGCCATGGCGCCTGCGACTGATCGGGGCGCCGACGCTGGTTCCGCCGATCAGGCGCCACGGGGTTGGCTGTTCGTAGCTGTCGTAGATGGAGACCGGCGTGTTCGGATCGGCTACAGCAGCTACGTCGTTCGTCGTTCGGTAGGCGCATCCGGTGTCCGTCTGCCAGGCGGGCTTCGGTTCTTTGCTGCATCCACTTCCGGTGCCTGCGGCATGGCCTTCCACGACGTCGTCCCAGACCGTTTCCGTCCAACCGCGAGATTTTGATGTGGGAACCAGGGTGGTGCCACCTACCGCTATGACGTGCGGGTTTGATGCAGGGGACTCAACTCCGTAGCCTTCATCCCCGCCGGATGCGGTTATCGGTATCCCGGGGTGATCGTAGGCATCGGCGTCTTCGGGCGGTTCGGACGGCGTGGGGCCGACGAAGCTGTTGCTGATCTCAGTGGCGTGGAGAGCTGCCGCCTCGTCCTCGGAGTCAGCGAGGTCGGCGCTGGATTCGCTGTTGGCCTCGACGAGCAGGATCTTGCAGTTCGGGCAGATCGCGGACACCATGTCGAGATCCAGTGAGATCTCACGTGCCCAGTCGACGTTGGCAGGCGGATAGCTCGAGGTTCCGCCCGCCTGATTGACCTTCCGAAAGCATCCGCCTGTGGCGGTGCATTCCGAGAGCTTGTAGTGCGCACGGTAGGCCTTCAGGTCCGATTCGGCATCCGGATCGTCGAAGGCGTCGACGACAGCCACCGTCTGGCCGGTCCCCGCCGATAACGACGGCAATTTGTATGCGTCGCGCAGGTTTTCCGGCGAATAGCCACCTTCCACGCCGTTTCCGTAGAGGGCCGGGCTGACCTCCAGCTCTGGTCCCGTCGTGATCGCACCGGCACGAACCGGCCCGCTGCTGATCGTGCCGCGGACCGGGTCTTCGATGAGCGCACAGCGGGGGCGGTGTCCCCTGCGAGGGCAGGCCAGGTAGGGCTGGGTCGCCGACGGAGCCGCGGAGACTCTCGTCCAGCGGGCGCTCGCAGCCTGTGGCGTGGGCGCTGCGACGAGCGCCCAGCTCATCGCCACCACGAGGAGGACCCCGCGCACGAACCTCACTGGCGCGCTCTCTCCGGCTCTCCGTGCCCCGAGGGACGAACTCAAGGATGGGTCTCATCCGCGGTCGCCTGGCCATCCTTCACATCCTGCTCCGATTGATTACCCGCCGCACCTGACACGGGTTGCCAACCCGTGCCGCGACCCGCCCCCTTCATGAGCAATTTTATCCCAGGAGTCGACGGGCGCCGTCCATTCTGGGCGTCCAGGTCCGGTCTCCGCCGCTCGGCAGGCCGCCGACTGAATATCGCCATGCGGCCTGCCGTCTTGCGGACGCAACCCCCTAGTTGATCTGGAGGTAGAACGCCTGGGCCGTGTAGACCTCCTCGTCGACCTTTTTGCCTTCGGATTCGGCCGGTTCGGGTTCCCCGGTTTCAACTGTGATCTGCGTCCCTTTCGGGCAATTCGAGTTCTGGCTTTTTCCGATCGTGGCGGCAACCACGGGCAGATACGATTCGTCGGCGTCTGCAGAGGCCACCACGTCCTGCGGTTCGAACGACAGGCCCGATAGGCAGTACACGCCTTCCCCTTCTTCTTTGATGACGAGGCCGGCGTCGTTCACGTTGCCCGTCGAGGCCAGTTCGCCTTTTTCATTCACGTGAACGTAGGCGTGTACCCCGGTGCCTTCCTTGCCTTCCTTGCCTTCCTTGCCTTCTTTGCCTTCCTTGCCTTCTTTGCCTTCCTGCCCCCGCGCCCCGGTTTCGCCTTTCAGCCCACCCGACGGCCCCTGCGGGCCTTCTTTGCCCTGAGGCCCTTCTTTCCCGGCCACCCCTTCTTTGCCCTGGGGTCCTTCTTTCCCCTGCGCGCCCGCCAATCCGGCCGCGCCCTTGGATCCCGTCGCACCCTTCAGCCCACGGAGCTCCTTGAGCACGCTGGGCTTGATCTGCTTGGTCGACGTGATCAGGTAGTGCGAGGCGGCCATGCTCGTACCGGTGAGGGCCACGAACAGGGCCAGCCACGCGACGATGTTGTGCCTGATCGCCGTCACGATTCGCGAAATCATCCTTGTGCCTGCCTCCCACTCGCGGTTTGGTTCCTGCTCAGATCCCCCATTGTAAAGACACGAAGGGCCCCGGAGTGCCGTTGCACTCCGGGGCCCAGTCGCACAGCTGACAATGCGTCTGTCAGTTCCCCTTAGCTATGCAACCGTCTGAGGGGACTCGATCGTGAATTCGGTCGTGTACGTGGTGTACGGAGCCGAAACGAGGCTCGCTTCCACCAGGCTGCTGCCACTCGCGCACGACGAGTTGCCGAACAGCACGACGAATGCGTTACCGCTGTTGTCGAGCTGCACCTCCTGGCTTTCGCCAGCGCCCAGCGATGACTCGTCCGGACCGAACCAGCTCAGCTGCGGGTCGTTCTGGCAACGCGCGTAGAGCTGTTCCGCGTTGATGTCCACGTACTTCTCGGCGTAGACGGACGGGAACTCAACCTCGACGATGGTCGCCACGCTGCTGGTGATGTCATCCTCGACCTGGCTGCTCGGAAGCGTCGTGACGCCCGGTGTGGTCGCGTGAGGCGGCTCCACCGTGAACGACGTCGTGAACGTTTCATAAGGCGCTGCTTCCAGGTGTGCGGAGATGAGGCTTTCGCCACTCGCGCAGCTCGGGCCGCCGAACACCGCGACCGTCGCGTTGCCGGCATCGTCGAGCAGGACTTTGCTGATGCTCGCACCATCTACCGAGTCGTACGGGTCGGTCGCTGTCTGCCAGCTGATCCCGCCCTTGCACCGGCTGTTGAGCTCGGTCGCGCTCAGTTTCACGTACTGCTCGGCGTAGACCGAGTTGCAGTGCACTTCGACGATGTCAGCCACGCTGCCGGCCTGGCTGAACTCGCCCTGGTCGACGAACGAGGGCTGTGATACGACGACACACGTCGCCGTTTCTTCTGCTGCTGCCTTCTTTTTGGGGGCCTTGTGCGCAAGCGCCGTTCCGCCCATCGCAAATACGCTGATGATGAGAACAGTGAGACCCGCCAAGAGACTGCGTCGCTCCATGACTTCCTCCTAGGTTTGCAGTCACTGCTCCGAGCGAACCCCGAAACAGCACTATCAGAGGACCCCCCCATTCTGGGCGACCCCCAACGTGTAATGCAAACGGAACGATACGTCTGGCCAACCCCCTCCACAATAATTAGAAGGGATAGTTTCGATATCCGGCAACCGGGTGGGTAACAGGCCCACCCGTTTGTGCTGGACCCACCCCGCCGTGCCGCGGGCGTGGGTTCAGGTTTGATCGCCGGAGTCGGCGGAGCCCGTGGCCCGGCCGCCGTCCTCGGCGCCGTCCGCCTCAGCCTCCACTTGAGTGTTGAGGTCGGGGTTGAGCAGCTGGCTCGCCTGGACGCGGTTGTGGACGCCGAGACTGGAGTAGATCTCTCGCAGGTGGTACTTGACGGTGTTGGTCGACACGACGAGCTTCTCGGCGATCTCGGCGTTGCTCATCCCCGTCGCGGCGAGCTCGAGCACCTCGCGCTCGCGGTCGCTCAGGCTGCGCGTGATTGTGTCCGTGCCGAGCGCCGCCTGATACCAGCCCGCGGGCATCACGGCGCGGCCGTCCAGCACATGCCGGAGAGCGAGGATGACTTCCTGCGGGCCGTCGGACTTCATTACGACGCCCTCGACCGAATCGAGCACGACCGAGTGAACGACGGCGGGCGAGAGCGTTTCGCACAGGAGGATCAGTTTCAGCTCCGGATGAGAGCGCCTGAGCGCCGACACCGCCTCGGGCCCCGCCGATGGGTCCTCCGCGTCGACCACCGCGGCGCGCGGCGTTTCTGCGCCGGCATCCATCGCCGCCTCGAGATCGCGGATGTCCAGATACGAGCCGAGGACGCGACTCCCGCTGTTGCTGAGCACGTGCGAGAGCACTTCCGAGACAAGACCCGGACCACCGACGATGGCGATTCCGGCTTCAGTCGTAGGCATGGCTCATCTTCGCGTGCTCGTTTGCCGCCTCGACGCGGTTTCGCACCCCCAGCCGCATGTACAGCTCGCGCACGTGGAACTTCACCGTGTTCGTGCTGAGCTCGAGTTCCGCGGCGATCTCGACGTCACCGCGGCCCTGGGCTATGAGGGACAGGATCTGGCGCTGGCGTGGGCTCAACGCGAGCGGCCGTGCGTGCGTGAGCATCTGCTGCCAGCCGGCGGGCATGACGGTTCTTCCCGTTGCCACGTAGACGATCGCGTCGCGGATCTGAGCGGTGGTGTACTCCCTCAGCACCACCCCACCGACCCTCAGCTCGATCGCGCAGCCGATGACGTCGTCGCGAGCCTCGGCGCACAGCATCAGGATCTTGCAGTGCGGATACGGATCTCTCAGCGCCGTGATCGCGCGCTCCCAGCTCTCCGGGCCGCCACCGTTGCAGTCGAGCAGGATGACGTCAGGTGCGACGGCGGCACCTGTCTCGAGGAAGTCCGCTACGGATGCGTGTGACCCGACTACCCGCAACTCTTCATCGGCGTCGAACAGTCCGGCGGCAGAGTCGCGCAGCAGTCTCGACCCGCCGATGATCGCCATCGTAACCGCCGCGGCACGGCTGTCGAAAGGTGAAGGAAGCGTCGGGGCGGCTGCCGCCCCGACGGCGATCGCGCGTGCGCCCCCGCCAGGGGAGAGACCTACCCCTGCGAGTCCGGCGTCCTCGTCGCCGGCCGCCCTACTTACCTTCCTGGCGCTTCGACCCACTTGCTGCCCCCCCTTGTGCGTTGCCCAAGGTCGCGGCGTCTACCCAAGTTCTCTCTAACCAAGCACCCTCTGCTAGATATTACGTATCACTTGCAGATCGTGCGTCCTGCACAAGACCGACTGCCTCCGATTGAGTTCCCGCTTGATGTGACGGTGCCCCTCCAGAGCCGCGGGCGCCTCAGTCCTCACCCTCCGTCATCAGCGTGTGGCGGTTCACCGCCTCCACCCGGTTTCGCACTCCGAGTCGTGCGTAGAGCTCGCGAATGTGAAACTTGACCGTGTTCGGGCTCAGCCCGAGCTCCACGGCGATCTCCCTGTTGCGCCTGCCCTGTGCGATCAGGGTGAGGATCTGGCGCTGGCGCGGGCTCGGCTCGAGCGCCTTCAGGCCGCTCTGCGCAACCGCTCTCTGCCAGCCTGCGGGCATCACCGTCCGGCCGGTGGCCATATAGGTGATGCTGTCCCGGATCTCACCCCTGCTGTAGCTCTTCAGGAGAATCCCCCGTACCCGGTGGGCGACGCCCCACCTGATCACGTCCTCGCGCGACTCCCTGCACATCAGGACGATGCTGCACGCCGGGTTCGCGGCCGCCAGCGCATTTCCCTCGCTCTGCCAGTGCTGGGGCTCCTCGTCGCAGTCGAGCAGGAGGATTGCAGCCGTATCCCCCGATCCGTCGGCGAGATACTCGGCGCTCGATTCGAACGAGCCGAGTACCTCGAGGTCCGCCTCTTTCGCGAGCAGGCTGGCTGTCGCTTCCCGAAGTAGGCACTGCCCGCCGATGAGAATGACCGCGACGCGATCGCTCGCGGGCGGCACGATCAGCTTCTGGGAGGCCTTTTGGGCAGCGCGAGCCCTCGTCGCGCGCGCACCTGTCACCAGAGCTGGCGTCAGCTCTGGTCGCCACGCGTCGTGGCTCTTCCCATTCTCCATCCTGTTGGCCGTCGTGGCCACGTAACCCCCCTTCCGGGTCATCGTGCCAGCGTCCTTTCTCGCTCCGATTACCGGATCGTCGAATGCACACCCAGCGACCCGGGGCGCCAAATGATACAGGCCCGTCAAGGGCCTGTGGTATTTCGCACAAGATCCGGTCTTCGGTCTCCCCCTTACGGGGTTTTCAGCCGTTCAGGTGAGGGCGTGCTCGCGCGTACGCAAGCCCGGCGCGAGCTGCTCATGTGTGAAGTCCTGAAGCATGCGCAGAACCTGGGGGTCCCCGCTCTCCGGAACGAGTACGGAGCACCCCGGCCAGTAGGGGCTCTCGCCGGTGCGGGCCGTGAGGAAGATGGCTGAGTAGGTCCAGCTGCCGGTATTCACGAGTTTCGCGCCCGAGCGCCCGAGCCACTCCCACCGTTCGTCACCCGGAAGCGGACCGGGTCGGTGCGTGTGGCCGAACACGACGTGGCAGTCGCCGAGCTCGAGTCTCGCGGCGACCTCGCCCATCGCACGCAGGCCGGCGCGGCGCAGCTCGACCGGGGAGATATTCGCACTCAGTGGACCGATGCCCGCACGGTTCAGCGCGGCGACCGCGAGCGGGAAGCCGGCAACCAGAGCGCTGCGCTTGAGCCTCGCCGTCAGCGAGCGCCGCGAAGTGCGTGACCCGCCGTTCAGTGCGTTCCATGCGCTCACGGTCGCGATGCCGTTCAGGGCGTCCCCTGTCCGGGCATCCCTCGCCACCGCGTCGCGCCATGCATACACCGGCGAGCCGAGTGCCTCGTAGTCGTCCGCGCATGAGAACGTGCCGGCGGGTTTGCCGAGGACCCGGCTCATCGCCGCGACGCTTAGTCGCTCCAGCGTGGGCACGGTGAGATGACAGTCGAGGTAGTGACCGTGCGTCGCGTATACGTCGGGCCGCACCCACAGGCCGGGGTAGGCGACACGCACGCGTGCGGGCGCGGCCCACGATGCGAGGCGCTGCATCGCGGGCGAGACGTCCGCGGGCTCGAGCAGCTGCTCGGGCTCGAGCGGCCCCGGGTCGCTGTCGAGGCCTCGCGCCGCCAGCCACGGTTCGACGAGGGCGTGGTCGTGGTTGCCGGCGACGATGATGATCTCCTTGCCCCTGCAGGCGGCGCCGAGGTCCGACATGAAGGGCCGCGCGATCTCCATCGCCTCGCGCACCGGCCCGTGCCTGAGCTCCAGGACGTCGCCCAGCAGCACGACGCGGTCGGCGTCGGCGACAGCCTGAAGGAGCACCTCGCGAGGCTCGGGCAGGCGCAGCAGATCTGAGCGGACGATGCTGCCCAGGTGGAGGTCGGAGAGGATCAGCGTGCTCATCGGAGTGGTCCGGCAGTGACCGGACGCCCTCCACGGGCGCCGGATCCCTTCCCGCCCGCGGCGCTCAGGATGCCTCGCCGGCGCTGACCGCTTCGCGGATCGGCTTGGGGAGCATGAACCGGACGTCCTCGCGGACGACGTCGAATTCGGAGATGTCGTCCACCCCGCGCGCCCGGAAGAAGTCCACGAGCTCGCCCACAAGGTTCTCCGGGGCGCTGGCTCCCGAGGAGATGCCGACGACCCGCCTGTCGGTGAGCCACTCCTCGCGCACCTCGCCGGCGTTGTCGATCAGGTGCGCGTCCGTCCCGCACCCGCGCGCGACCTCCACCAGGCGGACGGAGTTCGACGAGTTGCGCGAGCCGATCACGAGCATGAGGTCGCATTGCACCGCCAGCTGCTTGACGGCCGTCTGGCGGTTGGTGGTCGCGTAACAGATGTCGTCGGTCCGCGGTCCGACCGCGCTCGGGAAGCGCTCGCGAAGGCGCGCGAGGATCTCGCTCGTTTCGCCCACAGCGAGGGTCGTCTGCGTCACGTAGGCGACCCGATCCGGGTCCTCGACCTCGATCTCGTCCACGTCGGCGACGCTCTGCACCAGGACGATCCGGTCCGGCGCCTCACCCATGGTGCCTTCGACCTCCTCGTGTCCCTCGTGGCCGACGAGCACGATCGTGTAGCCCTCCTCGGCGAACCTCAGTGCCTCGCGGTGGACCTTCGTGACGAGCGGGCAGGTCGCGTCGATCGTCTGAAGTCCGCGCTCGGCAGCGCCCTGCCGGACCGACGGCGCGATCCCGTGCGCCGAGAACACGCAGACGGCGCCCTCGGGTATCTCGGTGTGCTCCTCGACGAAGATGACGCCACGCGCGCGCAGTTGTTCGACGACGTATTTGTTGTGGACGATCTCCTTGCGCACGTAGACGGGCGCGCCGTGGATCTCCAGCGCCTGTTCTACCGTCTGGACCGCCCGGTCGACTCCCGCGCAGTACCCTCGCGGCGCCGCCAGAAGCAGCTTCTCGACCGTGTTGGACACACAAGTCATTGTAGGGGGCGGCAAGGTACGCTACGGGCAATGCCGCAGAGTCACCTCGACAGGCTGACGCCGGTTGACGCCTCGTTTCTGCATCAGGAGGGCGACCACTCCCACATGCACATCGGCGGCGTGACGATCCTCGAGGGCCCCCCGCCGACGATGGACGAGTTCCTGGAGCAGATCAGGTTGCGGCTGCACCTGGTTCCTCGCTACCGGCAGAAGCTCGCGTACACGGTGCTCGACAGCGGCCGGCCCGTATGGATCGACGACCCGAGCTTCAGCCTCGAGTACCACATCCGCCACACGGCGCTGCCCGCGCCGGGCGGCCAGGAGGAGCTGCAGGACCTGACCGCGAGGATCTTCTCCCAGCAGCTCGACCGGTCCAAGCCGCTGTGGGAGATGTGGCTGATCGAGGGCCTTGAGGAGGACCGCTTCGCCCTCATCACCAAGACCCACCACGCCCTCATCGACGGCATTGCGGGGGTCGACCTCGCGACGGTGCTCTTCGACCTCTCGCCTGACCCGCCGCCGATGCCGCGCTCGGGACGCCCGTGGCGACCGCGGCCCGAACCGAGCTCCGCGCAGCTGATCGCCTCGGGGCTCATCGGCGCCGTTCGGACCGGTGTCGCGATCGCAGAGGGTGCGCTCGACGCTGTGGCCCACCCCGAGCGGGCGATCAACCGGGCACGCGACGCCGCGGAGGGTGTCGGCGAGATCATCTGGGCTGGGCTGAACCCTGCACCGGAGACGCCGCTGAACGTCCCGATAGGCCCCCACCGCAGGTTCGTCGCGGTGACAAACGACCTGAACGACTTCAAGATGGTCAAGGGCGCGTTCGGGGGCACCGTCAACGACGTCGTCCTCGCGGTCGTCGCCGGGGCGCTGCGGTCCTTCATGATCTCCCGCGGCAGGCGCACCGAGGGTCTGGAGATGCGTGCGCTCGTGCCGGTGTCGGTCAGGACCGAGGGCGAGCACGCCGAGGGGGGCAACCGGATCGTCGTGATGCGCGGGCCGCTCCCGGTGTACATCGCCGACCCCGTGCACCGGCTGCGCTTCGTCTCGAGCTCGATGGCTGGCCTGAAGGAGTCCAAGCAGGCGCTCGGGGCCGAGGTCATAGCGGGCGCGCAGAACTTCGCGCCGCCGACGATCCTCGCCCAGGCCTCCCGCCTGAACTTCTCGACCCGCCTGTTCAACCTGATCGTCACCAACGTCCCCGGCCCGCAGTTCCCGCTGTATGTCCTTGGGCGCGAGATGCTGCAGGTGGTCCCCGTCGCCTTCCTGCCCGAAAACCACGCGCTCGCGATCGCGATCATGTCCTACAACGGGCAGATGAACTTCGGGTTGCTCGGCGACTTCGATGCGCTCCCGGACCTCGACGTGTTCGGCGCGAACATCGCCGAGGAGCTTGCGACGCTGGTCTCGCTCGCACGCGAGTCCGCGCCGGCTCCCGTGTAGTAGCCGGCAGCCGAGAATCTGCCGTCGGAGCGGCTATCCGCTGGGGGCACTGCTGACCTCGGCTCAGGAGCCGGGTACGAGCTTTGCGTCGACTTTGCCTGGGGCGTCGTGCAGTCGGGGAACTCTTCACCTCATGCTGCAAGACCCTCCCGTGGCGCAATGGCTCGGTCGGGCTCCAGCCTCGAGGGCGACTTTCATCCCCGCGGTCAGGCCCCGCTTAAAACCGCGCTCTTTGCGAAGATTTTCGCGTCTACTGATCTCGGCAGCCAGTGAAAACCCGCAGGGCAGGTGTACCGTCGGCACGGGACCGTTATCGGCCGCTCTGCTCGGATCTCTCGCGCAGGCTCCTGGAGGCGCCGCCTCCCGCCGACCTCACGGGCTGTTTCGCGCGTAGCGGCAGAGGCGCCGCGTAGCTGGCAGGGCTCGTCCTGACCTCGGGAGTCTTGCGCTCATGCACAGAGCCTCCTGTCCCGGCCGCGTTGCCGGGCCGAGCGAGGCCTTCACCACCAAGGCAAAGGAGCCCGGCCAGATGAGTACGAGCACCACTCAACATGATGCTGTAGGGCAACAGAGGAGCAGCGACCGGACCGCGGTCGATCCATTCCAGGTGGACTATCCCGAGGCGGAGCTCAGCGAGCTGCGCAGGCGAATAATGGCCACGCGCTGGCCCGAGCGTGAGACGGTCACCGACGATTCGCAGGGCGTGCCGCTCGCGACCATTCAGGAGCTCGCCCGCTATTGGGGGACGGACTACAACTGGACCAAGTGCCAACAGCGCCTGAACGCCCTCCCGCAGTTCATCACCGAGATCGACGGGCTGGACGTTCATTTCATTCACGTTCGCTCAAAGCACGAAGGTGCCCTGCCGCTGATCATCACGCACGGGTGGCCCGGCTCGATCATCGAGCAGCTGAAGGTCATCGGCCCGCTGACCGACCCGACGGCATACGGCGGGCAGGCATCGGACGCCTTCGATGTGGTCATCCCCTCTCTGCCGGGCTATGGGTTCTCGGGCAAGCCCACCTCGACTGGGTGGGGTCCGCCTCGAACCGCAGGCGCGTGGGTGGAGCTGATGAAGCGCCTTGGATACGCACGGTTCGTCGCGCAGGGCGGCGACTGGGGCGCGGCGGTCACGCAGGCGATGGGAGAACAGGCAGCCCCTGAGCTGCTCGGCATTCACTCCAACATGCCCGGTACCGCGCCGCTCGATCTCACGGACGGGTTCGAACACGGTAGCCCGCTGCCGTCCGGCCTCTCCGACGACGAGGCGCGCGCGTATCGGCAGTTGAGCGACTTCTATGCGAAGCACGTCGCCTACGCGCTGATCATGACGACACGCCCCCAAACGCTCTACGGGTTGGCGGATTCGCCGATCGACCTGGCGTCGTTCATCCTCGACCACGGTGACGGTGCAGGACAGCCAGGACTCGTGGAACAGGTCATTCAGGGCAACCCCCCGGGAGACGTCACGTTGGACGACCTGCTCGACAACATCACGCTCTACTGGCTGACGAACACGGGCGTGTCCTCGGCTCGGCTGTACTGGGAGAACAAGGCCGGCTTCTTCGAAGCCAAGAACGTCTCGATCCCGTATCGCCATGAGCGTGTTTCCCGACGAGCTCTATCAGGCGCCTCGGAGTTGGGCGGAACGGGCCTACCCCGACAACCTGATCCATTTCAACGAACTCGACAGGGGCGGCCACTTCGCAGCCTGGGAACAGCCGCAGCTATTCGCTGAGGAGATGCGAGCGGCATTCAGGTCGCTGCGCTGACGGACCCGTTGACGCCTGATTAGCGAGGACAAGGGGTTTGCCGGCGTTTGCGCCACCCCTCCGGAGGTGGCTCAGTAGCCGAGTGCGAACTTCGCGTCCTCCGGGCGAGTGCCGTGGAGTGTCGTGGAGTCGGGGGAATCCCACGTCTCATGCCGCAATCGCCACGATCGCGACGTTCGTTGTGGTGTGACGTGGCGTGGGGGCCGCTGACACTCTGCTGACCCCAGGAGCGGGCGGTGGAAGCGGCTCGCCTACGCCGAGTGCCTCAGCCCAGAAGGTCCGGCCTGGCGCCATCACCGTGTACCGGGCAGGGGGCGGCGTGAGCGCGCCGAAAACGTGGCGGCTCCTGCCGCGCCGACGCCCGCGGCGCACGCGAAGAGCGCCACGACCGCCGCTATCACGAGCACGCGAAGTCTCATCACCCTCAGCCGCCCAGGCCGCCCGTCGTGGGCGTACGCCGTCGCTCCACCGACAGAACCTACCCCGAGTGCCGGTCTCGGGCCGACAGGCATCTTCCCTGTGGGCGGTTGTGAGCGGATGCGCCAGAGCCTTGATCCGTTGGGGAGCGCGCGGGCCTGCGTCTTGAAGCATCATGTGCCCAAGCTAGGAACCACGAGCATCGGAGGACTGAATGTGGCTGCTCAGAAGGTACACATCGAAAAGTGCACTGATCGCGGCGGTAGCCGTGGGCGTGCTCGGTTTCACGGGAGCGGCGCTCGCCGCGAACGCGGTTAGGGGGGCTGCGTACAGCGGCCAGCTCTCCGCGCCCCGAACGTCCTACCTCGTCAGCTTCAAGGTGTCTGCTAACGGCAAGCAGGTGACGGGACTGGCGATCAGCAACACGCCGTTCTACTGCGGAGGCGGCGGGCCCCCAGTTCCAGTCAGGTTCGCGAACGCGACGATCTCTCGGTCGGGCACGTTCACCAGCGGCGGCAGATACGTGATCACCGAAGGGCCGCTCAAGGGGCAGATTGGCACCAAGCTGACAATCACGGGCAAGTTCGGCACCGGTGGCACAGAGCAAGGGGCTGTCACGAGCAGCTATCCAAAAAGCCCCGTCTGCAACGGGAAAACGAGCTACACAACCAAGAAGATCTGAGGTTGCCGGGGTGGGGCCGGGGCCACGGCACCGGCCCCGGTCCCACCGCAACGGGTTGGCGTGGAGCGATCTGCCGTCTCAGGGAGAGCCGCGCGAGACGTCTGCTCCTCGTCCTGGTGGGCGTCTGGGAGGCTGTCGCGCGGACGACCGCTCGCCGTCCCAGCGCGAGAGCGCTGCGCGCTCGCTTCGGCTCAGTAGCCGAGTGCGAACTTCGCGTCCTCGCTCATCATCTCGGGCGTCCACGGTGGCGTGAACACCATCTGCGACTCGACGTTCGTGACGCCTTCCAGTTCGCCCACGAACTCCGCGATCTGTTCGTTGACCTGGGGGCCGATCGGACAGCCGGGCGTCGTCAGCGTGAACGTCACGGTCACGTCCCCGTGCTCGATCTCGACGCCGTAGATCAGGCCGAGCTCGACGAAGTCGAGGCCGAGCTCGGGGTCGATGACGTTGGAGAGCGCGTCCATCACGTCTTCCTCTGAGAGCGTCGCCACGGGGTCGGACATCAGGGCCAGTCTAGCTCGGAGCAGAACGCGCCTCGGCGATATCACTTGATATCATGGTTGATATGTCCTCTGAATCAACCCCGCTTTTCGTCCGGCTTCCCAGCGCCGACGCCAGGCATCTGGACGAGGCCGTCGCCGCGTCCGGAAAGAGCAAGCGCCGGCTCGTCAGCGAAGCGGTTCGCGAGCACCTCACCGACGAAGGCCTGGTCGTGGGCCGCGCCTCGATCCAGGAGATCGGGGACGAGGTCTTGACCGCTGGAGAGGCCGCGGCGCTGCTCAAGCTCGACGAGCAGGCTGTGCTCAAGGCGGCTCAGGACGGGGAGCTTCCCGGTCGCCTCATCGGCGGCCAATGGCGCTTCTCGCGGCCCGGCCTGCTGGCGTGGCTCGCCGGCAAGCCCGCCTGAGCCTGCTGCGGCGGGCGCCTGCCCGGACCTTCACGCAATCGTTATGGGGGTCCTCTGAATCGTCATGAACGCGTAACGGCGAGCGCGCAACACTCGGGTCAGCCTCAACCGCAGATGACCCCGGAGGTGATTGCGATGTCAATCCAGAGAGATACCCACCAGAGCTTCATGGGCAGCCGGCGCCGAGTGGACGCCGCCTGGGCAGGGACCGCCGCCGGAGCGAGCGGTGAGTCGCTTGCGCTCCGCTGGCGCGTACGGCTGACGCGCGGCAAGCTCGACGCCGCCATACTCGCCGGCGCACCGGTCGACGTGGATTCAGCGCTCGCGCTACGCACGCGCCAGCTCACCGACGCCCGGACCCGGCGGCGGGCCGCCCGCCAGCTTCGCGGGATCGTCGAGTACGTCGAGCGCGTCGGGCCCCGACCGCTGATCACGGCAGTCGTGATCGAGCCGTCAGCTGTCAGGCCGGCACGCCAGGCGATCCTCGGACTCGCCCAGCGGCTCGAGTCCCCTCAGCCCGTGGAGCCGGCGGGGGTCATCCTCGCCCAGCGTCTCTTGACCGACGGCCTCGGCCCGCTCTTCAACCGTAACTGCGAGCGGACCGTGGTCGGCGCCATATGGGAGACGGTCGACGCCCTCGAGGGCCACGCCACGACCGGGTTCGACGCGGTGGCCGGCTGAGCGCCGGTCCGCTGCGGTGACGATGAGCGAACGGAGAAGAACATGAGCGCAGAGGAGAACATGAGCACAGAGGAGTCCGTCACCCGGCTCGAGGACAGGGTCCGCGAGATCCAGACCGCGGTGGCCACGATCATCAGACACCTGGGGCTGCAGACGCAGGTGACCGCGGCCGAGCGAGCGAGGCTCGACGAGGTCCGTGTCAGGGGCGACGCCCCCACGCAGCACCTCAGCGAGCTCTACAAGCGCGAGCAGCTGCCGTAGGCCTGTCCGTGCAGGATTCGTGTTCGGGGCCTTGAACCGCTCCTGCATGGGTCCGGGCCGGCTCCACGCGCTCACCGACGGCGTCTTTGCCATAGCAATGACGCTGCTGGTGCTCGACCTGCCCAGGCCGCAGGGCTCCACCAACCTCGCGCATGATCTCGCGGCCTCGTGGCCCAGCTACGCGGCGTACCTCGTGTCGTTCGTGACCGTCGGGCTGCTGTGGATCGAGCACACCGGGATGATGAGCGCCGTCACGGAGGTCAACAGGCGGTTCCTTGAGCGCACGCTGCTGTTCCTGCTGTTCATATCGATCATCCCGTGGCCGACCGCGCTGGCGGCGCAGTATGCCGAAAGCGGCTCGCAGGCGGGCACCGCCGCCGCCCTCTACGCGGGCACGATGCTGTTCATGGGCCTGTCGTTCTGGACCGGCTGGCGCTACCTCGCCGATCACCCCGAGATGGTGGCGGAGCCCGCGCGCGCAGCTTTTCCCGCGGGCGCAAGGCGGGCCCTGGCGGGGGGCGGGATCTACCTCGTCGCGGTCGCGCTCGCCCCTTTCAGCGCCACCGCCTCGTTCGCTGTCGACGCCCTCGTGGCGGTGTACTTCGCGCTTTCCAGGAGCCAGGTTCCCGGGCTGATCCATCGCGCGTCCCACGCGGAACCCTGAAGCGGGGCACGTCCGCCCGCCGTGGGCTCCGCCTCGGCGATACTGCGCCTGACGTCGGCAAACCGGCCACGGAACACGGAACACACAAGGAGGCAGAACGCCATGCGATCGTCCCTCACCCTCATCGGCGGCGTCGACTTCGTCTCGATCCCGACCCACGACCTCGATGCGGCGGTCGAGTTCTACGGGTCGACCCTGGGACTGGAGAACTCCGTGCACATTCCCGAGCGCAACTACGCGGAGTTCGAGACGGCGAACGTGACGCTCAGCGTCATGGACTTCGAGGCCTCCGGGTTGGAGCATCACACGAACCCCAACGCCATAGCCCTGCACGTCGACGACGTGGCGGATGCGCGCGCCACGCTGCAGGAGCGGGGCGTCGGCTTCCTCGGCGACACGATCGACACCGGCGTCTGCCACATGGCGCTTTTCACCGACCCCGACGGCAACGTTCTGATGCTGCACCACCGGTACGCCCCGCGTGTGCCGAGGTCCAGCGGCCCCCCGCCCGTCGGCTGACGCGCGCCGGCACGCCCGGATCGCCGCCGAAATAGAGCGCCCCGCTCTTTTGCTCAAGGGCGAAGGAGCCGATATCTACAGCCGTGAGTCCATCATTGGACAAGCTGCGCATGAACAAACGGCTGATGGCCTACACGGCCGCCGCCATGTATGGCGGCGCCGGGCTCGACGGCGCCATCGAGGGGTTCCTGCCCGGAGACCCGAGCTTCGCGCTCGCGCCGGTCGTCGTCTCCATCCTGCTCACCGGCGTCCTCGTGGCGTTCGGCCCGCGCCTGCCTCGCTGGGCGCTCGCACCGCTCGGAGCCCTGGGCGTGCTGCTCATCGCGGTCGCCCTGGCTGCGACCCCCGGCGCCGGCGACGGCGCGGTGCTCTACATGTGGCCCGTGCTGTGGACGACCTTCTTCTTCGGGCGCCGCGGCGCGTTCTCGATCGTCGCGTTCATCGGCGTCGCGCATGCGCTCACGCTGCTCGCCCTGCCGCCGTCGAGCAGCTACCCCGGACGGTGGGTCGACGTGATGGTGTCGGTCTCGGTCGTTGCCGTGGTCATCCTCACCCTCGTGCACCACAATGATCTGCTTCTGACGAAGCTCGGCGAAGAAGCGAGGACCGACGCGCTGACGGGCCTGCTCAACAGGAGGGGCTTCGATGAACGCGCACGACTCGAGCTCGCGCACGCCAGGCGCGAGCAGAACTCGATCGCCGTCGTGGTCTTCGACATCGACTACTTCAAGCGCGTCAACGACGAGTGGGGCCACGAGATCGGGGACCGGGTCCTCGCCCGGATCGGCGACCTGCTGCGCGATCACTCACGCGACATCGACGTCACGGCGCGCTTCGGCGGCGAGGAGTTCGTCGTACTGCTCCCCCGCTCCACCAGCTCGGACGCCGCGAGCTTCGCCGAGCGTGTTCGCGAGGCGCTCGCAGCCGACGACTTCGAGGGACTGCCGACCGTGCGGATGAGCGCCGGGATCCTCGCCGCGATCGCGCCTGAGAGCATAGAGCGGCTGCTGCTCGGCGCCGACTCGGCGCTCTACAGCGCAAAGCGCGCGGGCCGCGACCGCACCGTGGTCTCCACGGGCCCAGGCGCGGGTGTGCACGCCGACACCGGCGCGGTGACCGCCGGGCGCTGAGCCCGCCCTGGGGCGGGCCCGCGCCTTCAGCGGCGGTGGGTGTCAGGAGGCCGGCGTCTCGGGTGTCTCTATCGCGGGGGCGGCGTCCCCGACGTTGATCGTCACGCGCTGTGGCCTGCGAACCTCGGGCTTGGGGATGCTGACCTGCAGCACGCCCTTGTCGTAGCTCGCCGTGAGCGAGTTCGCGTCGATGCCCTCCGGCAGCGTCAGCGAGCGGGTGAAGCTCCCCCACGCGCGCTCGATGCGGCGGTTTCCGTCCTTCGCGCTCTCGTGCTCGGACCGGCGCTCGCCGGAGATCGTGAGCACGTTCTCGACGAGCTCGACCTTGACGTCATCCTGGGCGACCCCGGGGATGTCGAGCCGGAGCACGTAGTGATCGCCGTCCTCGACGAGATCCATCGCCGGGATCCAGCGCCGCTGCACGTTGCCCGTATTTCAGCGATCCCGGAGTGGTCAGGGCCTGGCCCGTCTCGATCAGGGTCTTCAGGCCCGAGAGGATCATCGGCCAGCCTCCGTACAGTTCCGGACTCGCGTCCTCGCGAAGCTGGTCGTGCGTCACCGTCAGACGGCACGAGTCGCCGACGGGTTCGATCTCCCACGTCACCCGCGACTGCCCCTCGCCCTTCACCCCCTCGCTCCACAGGGCGACGTAGCTCTGCACGAGGCGTCGAGGCGGGTCGACCTCGAGGTTCTCGCCTTCGGAGATCTCGCCTCCCTCGAGCGAGCGGGCCACGTACCTGGACCCCTGCTCCCAGTCGGTGTCCATCCCGACCCCGAAGCTGTAGACGCGCCGCATCTGATCATCGGTTATCGCCTCCCACAGCCGCTCGGGCGTCGTCTTGATGTAGATCTCGAACATGCGCTGCATCGTCCGCTCCTCCTCGATTCGTTTCTTTAGGCCGCTGAGCTGGGAACCCAGGGCTCGGAGTACTTGCTCACCCATCTGTCGTGGACGAGCCGGATCGGCACGGGGTTCAGAAAATGCAGCTTCTCGCGCCCGCGCCGGCGCGTGAGCACGAGGCCCGCGTCCTCGAGCACCTTCAGGTGCTTCATCACGCCGAAGCGCGTCATGGGCACCCTGGCCTCCAGCGCGCTGAGGCTCTGACCATCCCGCTCGAAGAGGGCGTCGAGCAGATCCCTTCGGGTGGGGTCTGCGAGCGCTTTGAAAACGGCGTCCACGCGGGCAGTATATGTGACCTATTGGTCACGTGTCAATGGTTCCGGGGGCAACAGCGGCTACGCTTCTCATCAGGGGGACGCACCGCAGCACAGAGCGCGATTGAGTGTGTGCAGTCGAACTTGGGAGGAAGGCGCCATGTCGGCAGAGAACGTCGAGCTTGTCCGGTCCCTGCTACCCGCGCCGGATGTCGACATCAAGGCGCTCGTGAACGACGAGGAGGCCGCCCGGCGCCAGCGCGAACACGTCGAGCGCTTCTATGACCCGGCGGTCCAGTGCACGATGCGCCACCCAGGGAGGGCGCCCGTCAGCTACCCGGGCGGGATCGAGGGGCTGCGCGACGCCTGGCGCGAGTGGCTGAGGTCCTGGGAGAGCTACCGCGTCGAGATCGACGATGTGCTCGACGGCGGCGAGCGCGTGCTCGTCGTCCACCGCGGCAGCGGCCGCCCCGAGCCCGGTGCCGACGTCGTGACCCGCAGGCGCGCGACGGTCTGGACGATCCGCAACGGCCTGATCGTGCGCGTCGACTTCAACGTCCCCTACGACGAAGCGCTCGTGGAGGCGGGCCTCTCCTAGCAGCGCCGCCCGCGGACGAGCGCAGCCGGGGCCTTGTGCTCCCACGCGTCCTCGAGAAGCCCCGCGAGGAGCTCGCTGCTGGAGCGCCCCAGCTCCACCTGCACGGCGCGCAGCCGCCGGCCCCACCAGAACTCCGTGCAGATCTCCGGCGAGTCCTGCACCGCGGTCAGGATGCCGGGCTCGTCGAGCATCACGTTCATGTGGCGCTCATCCCAGAGCGTCGCGAAGATCCTGCCGGCGACACGGAACGACGGCCGCCCGTGATGGTCCTGCTCCTCAGCCCCCGGCAGCGCGAGAGCGAGAGCCCGTGCCCGCTCGATGCTCGGCATCAGCCGTGATGCCCGCGGCGCCCCGACGTGCGCGGGCCGCTAGTTATCGCAGCCCAGGCGGTCCCACATGTAGAGCTGGATGCACTCGTTCGCAAGTTCGATCGCTCGCTCGCTGGTGAGCCTCGGCAGCACCGTGTCAAGCGCCTGGTCCTCGGCGACACCCGCCTGGAAGGCCTCCTCGCCGCGGAAGCCGGCTGCGATCTTCAGCGCCTCACGCCGGTTCTCCCCGAGACTCGGGAAGACACCGACGAGGAACTCGGTGTTCGGGATCGGCTGGCCGACCTCCAGCGAGGCGTGCCACGCGGCGAGCAGATGCAGGTCGTCCTCGTCGAGGTCCGCGATCGCCTTCGCGTAGTGGAGGGACAGCTCCTGGTCGGGGATGTCGTCCACCCATGCGCGCACGACCTCGCCGACGAGCTGGCGGCGGGCCTCACGGCCGACCGACTCGGCGATCACGCGTATGGCGTCCTGGGGCTCGATGAAGCAGAGGGGCATCGGCGTCTCCCGAAGGGTTAGGGACAACTGACAGCACGGACTGTAGGCCCCCGTGTGGACGGCATCTTTGGACACCGCCGCCACGGTCCGGGGAGGCCGTGCGTGGGAGCGCAGCGGCTGGAGCGATCAGAGCTCGAGCGCGCCGGCGGCGCGCTCGAGGGCGCCGTCGTCGCTGCTCTGCGGCGGGAACCCGAGGGTCGCGCGCTCAGGGGCAGCCCAGTTCGCGAGGGCGAGGTCCAGCGACTCGATCGGGACTGCGGCGGCCTCGGCGAGAGCGCCCGCTCGCCGCTCCAGCAGCAGCGGGTCGCCGATCCCGAACACGCGCTTTGCGGCGAGCACCGTGGGATCAGCTGCGGTGGCGGAGCCCGTGAGGGCGAGCGACCCCGCCCGCATGTCAAATACGCCCAGGCGGCCGAGTGTCACTAGCAGGTCGTAGCGTCCGGCCCGGCCGAAGCCCGGGAGCGTAAGGCGCTCCAGCACCCGCTCGAAGCGCCGCTCCGGGGCCCATGTGGGGTCGCCGGAGAATGCCGGCAGCGTCGCGGGCGCCCCGTCCGCGCCGGGACGCAGGCCGCCGGCGCGCTCCACCCAGTTCCGGTAGGCGATGAGCGTCTCGCTCCCGCGTGCGGGGTCGTGCGAGGTCCGCGGGCCAAGGGGCACCCCGTCGAGGTCCGGCACGTCGCCCCCGTCGAGCGCCAGCCGGATCCCGGCGAACGGGTCCTCGCCCTCGAGCGGCGACAGGTAAACGATCAGGAAGCACGTCCATGCGGCCTGCTGGAGGTCCTCGGCGGCGAGCTCGCGCACGACGGCGTAGCACCCGGGAGGGTCGGCGGCCAGGGCGAGCAGGCGCCCCGACGCGAACGCGATCTCATCCGCGAGCCTTTCGGCGTCCAGCGTGGCGTGTATGCCGGGCAGGAGCTCGGAGCGGTATCCGTCGTCGGCGGCGCGTGTCTCGCGCACGACACGCAGGCCGTCGGCGCGGGACTGGCGTCTGCGCGTGCCCTCGGCTGTGCTCCTGGTGCGGGTCGCGCTCCCCGCGTTCCCACGCGCCGGGCGAGCGGACGCAGGTGCGTGCCCGGGCAGCGTCTTGCTGCAGATCGGGCAGCGCTCGATGAATCGGTTGTGACGGCAGAAGGTGGGCGATGTCGCGGGGTCTCGGGTCGGCGGGTTGAGTCTCGGGGCGACACGGTCGCCCTCTTCGCAAGCCTAGAAGAAACGCCGCGGCGCGGGGCCGGCGCGGGTCAGGAGACGCCGATGCCCGGCCCCGCCTGCTGCGGCGGGCCTTCGGGACCTTCGTCGGCGTCCGCGTGGCCGGCGAGACCGTCGTCCTGCGGGATCTCCTCCTGCGCGTCCTCGACGCCCGCCAGGTACCTGTCGACCATGCGCGCGCACTGGCGCCCCTCGTTGATGGCCCACACGATCAGCGACTGGCCGCGGCGGGCGTCCCCCGCCGCGAACACCCCGTCCACCGACGTCGTGTATGGGCTGAGCGCCTTCACGTTGCCGCGCGGGTCACGCTCGACACCGATCTGCTCGAGCAGGCCCTGCTCTGGGTGCAGGAAGCCCATCGCGAGCAGCACGAGCTGTGCAGGAAGCTCGCGCTCGGTGCCCGGCACCGCAGCGAACGGCGGGCCGGGCTCGGCCTGCGCGATCTGCAGCGCGCGCACGGCCCCTCCTCCGTCGTCGAGGCAGGCTGCCGTCGTCACCGAGAAGTCCTGCTCTCCGACACCCAGCGTCCTGGCCTCCTCCATCGCGTAGCTGAGGCGATACTTCAGCGGCCACTGCGGCCACGGGGTCCGGTCGTCGGGCCTGTGCGCCGGAGGCTCGGCGAGAAGCTCGAGCTGGACGATCGAGCGGGCGCCCTCGCGAATCGAGTTGCCGACGCAGTCCGCGCCCGTGTCGCCGCCGCCGATCACGACGACGTCCTTGCCCGCAGCGCTGATGGCCCGCTCGACGGGCGGTTGGGGAACCGCTGTCGCCGGGCCGTGCTCCCGTGCGACGAAGCGATTGCGCTGATACAGGTACTCCATCGCGAAGTGCACGCCGTCGAGCTCGCGGCCCGCGACCTGAAGGTCGCGCGGAACGCGCGACCCGGTGGCGAGCACCACGGCGTCAAAGCGCTCTCTGAGCTCCTGCGCGCTGACATCGGTGCCCACATCCACGCCGCACCGCACGTCCACGCCCTCGGCGATCAGCTGCTCGACGCGGCGCTGGACCACTGTCTTCTCGATCTTGAAATCCGGCACCCCGAACCGCACGAGGCCGCCAATCGCCTCGTCGCGCTCGAACAGGGTCACGCTGTGGCCTGCCCTGCGCAGCTGCTGCGCCGCCGCCATCCCCGCGGGCCCGGAGCCCACGACCGCCACCGATCGGCCGCTCTCGCGCCGCGGCGGGTGCGGCTTCACCCAGCCCTCCTGCCACGCCCGGTTGATGATCGAGTTCTCGATCTGTTTGATCGTGACGGCCTCTCCCTCGCGGATCTCGAGCACGCACGCGGCCTCGCACGGCGCGGGGCACAGGCGGCCTGTGAACTCCGGGAAGTTGTTGGTGGCGTGGAGCTGCGCGATGGCGTCCGCGAACCGGTCCCGGTAGACGAGGTCGTTCCAGTCGGGGATCAGGTTCCCGAGCGGACAGCCGTTGTGGCAGAAGGGGACCCCGCAGTCCATGCACCGTGCACCCTGGGCGGCCAGCTCGGCGACGGGCCTGGTGAGCTGGAACTCGCTGTAGTCATGGGCGCGCTCCTCAGGGTCCCGCTGCGGGACGCCGACACGCTCTATCTGCAGGAAGCCGCCGAGCTTGCCCATCAGGAGCCGCTCCCGCCGACCGCGTCCAGTGAGCGCTCGCCGGCAGCGCCGTCGGTGCCTGCCGCGCCCGCTGCACGGGCCTCCTGCTGGGCGAGCTCGCGCAGCACACGCTTGTAGTCATGGGGCATGACCTTCACGAACGCGCCGCCGGCCAGCAGCGCGCCCCAGCTGTCGAGCACACGGGCCGCGACGGGTGAACCGGTGCGCTGGCGGTGCTCTTCGATCATCGCGCGCAGCTCTATCGCGTCAGCCTCGGACGGCGCTTCGAAACCCACCATCCCCATGTTGCATCGCTCGGCGAAGGTTCCGTCCTCGTCGAGCACGTACGCGACGCCGCCGCTCATCCCCGCCGCGAAGTTCCTTCCGGTCGGGCCGAGCACCACGACCCGGCCGCCGGTCATGTACTCGCAGCAGTGGTCGCCGACGCCCTCCACGACAGCCCACGCCCCGGAGTTGCGGACAGCGAAGCGCTCGCCCGCGAGCCCCGGAAGAACGCTCGCCCCGCGGTCGCGCCGTACAGCACGGTGTTGCCGACGATGACGTTCTCCTGCGCGATGAAATGCTCGCCCATCCCCTCGCGCGGGCGCACCGAGAAGATGCCTCCGGAGAGCCCCTTGCCGGCGTAGTCGTTCGCGTCGCCGCTGAGAGTGAACGTGACACCCGGCGCCAGCCAGCCGCCGAAGCTCTGCCCCGCGCAGCCCTCGAAATCGACGACGATCGAGTCCTCCGGCAGGCCTGTGGCCCCGTGGAGCTCGGCGATGCGGCTCGAGAGGATGCCGCCGACGCAGCGGTTGCGGTTGCGGATCTTCATCGACATGCGCACGGGCTGCTCCTGCTCTATCGCGGCGCGCGCACCGTCCAGCAGGCTCCAGTCGAGCGCGTCCTCCAGGACGGCCGGCGGCGGCTGCACCCGCCTGCGCGGCGTGGACTCGGGCAGCTCGATGTGGGTGAGGATGTGCGTGAGGTCGACCCCGCGCGCCTTCCAGTGCTCGATCGCGTCTGCCGCCTGGAGCAGGTCGACGCGTCCGGTTGCTTCGTCCAGCGTCCGCAGCCCGATCGAGGCGAGGATCTCGCGAACCTCCTCGGCGACGAAGAAGAAGAAGTTCACGACGTGCTCGGGCGTCCCCCTGAAGCGCGCGCGCAGCTCCGGGTCCTGCGTTGCGATCCCCACCGGGCACGTGTTCAGGTGGCAGGCGCGCATCATGATGCAGCCGGTCGCTATCAGCGGGGCGGTCGAGAAACCCATCTCGTCCGCGCCGAGCATCGCGGCGATCACCACGTCGCGGCCCGTCTTCAGCTGCCCGTCGGTCTGCACGATGATGCGCGAGCGCAGGTTGTTGAGCAGGAGGGTCTGCTGGGTCTCGGCCAGGCCGATCTCCCACGGGACACCCGCCGCCTGGATCGAGGACAGAGGGGAAGCCCCGGTGCCGCCGTCGTGGCCCGCGATCAGCACCCGGTCGGCGTTCGCCTTCGAGACGCCCGCCGCGACGGTCCCGACCCCCACCTCGGACACCAGCTTCACCGACACCTGCGCCTTGGGGTTGGCGCAGCGCAGGTCGTAGATCAGCTGCTTGAGGTCCTCGATCGAGTAGATGTCGTGGTGCGGCGGCGGCGAGATGAGTCCCACGCCCGGTGTGGTGTGCCTGATCGAGCCGATGTACGAGTCGACCTTGTGGCCGGGCAGCTGGCCGCCCTCTCCCGGCTTCGCGCCCTGCGCCATCTTGATCTGCAGCTCGTCCGCGTTGACGAGGTAGTGGATCGTCACGCCGAAGCGCCCGGAGGCGACCTGCTTGATCGCAGACCTCCGGCGGTCGCCGTTCTGGTCGGGCACGAACCGGGAGGGGTCCTCTCCTCCCTCTCCGGTGTTGGACCGCCCGCCGAGGCGGTTCATCGCGATCGCGAGCGTCTCGTGCGCCTCGCGCGAGATCGACCCGAGGCTCATGGCGCCCGTGCAGAACCGCCTCACGATCTCGCTGGCGGGCTCCACCTCCTCGAGCGGTATAGGACCGCCCTGCGTGGGGGCGATCTGCAGCAGCCCGCGCAGCGTCGCGGCACGCGCCGCATGGTCGTTGACCTGGGAGGCGTACTCGCGGTACTTCTCGTAGGCGGGGCTGTCGCGGACGGCGGCGTGGGCGTCCGCGTCGCCGGCCATCGCCGCCGCGACATCCGCGATCGGCGCCCGCACGGCGTGCTGGACAAGCGCGATCGTCTCCGGGTTCCACATGTGGTGCTCGCCGTCGCGCCGCCACGCGTAGACACCTCCGACGGGCAGCAGGTCGTCGTGAGGAACGGGATATGCGCGGGCGTGCCGCTGCAGGGCCTCGGTCGCAAGCACGTCCAGACCCACGCCGCCGATGCGCGAGGCGGTGTAGGTGAAATGGGTGTCGATCAGCTCCCGCTCGAGTCCGACGGCCTCGAATATCTGAGCGCCCCTGTAGGACTGGATGGTCGATATCCCCATCTTGGAGATCGTCTTCAGCAGGCCTTTGCCGAGCGCTTTGACGACGTTCTGGGCGGCGTCCTCCGCACCGATCCGTGTGACCTCCCCGTCCGCGCCCGTGCGCGCGATGCGCCCTTCGACGACGAGCTCGTCGAGCGTCTCGAGCATCAGATACGGGTTGATGGCGCTCGCACCGAAACCGATGAGGGTCGCGAAGTGGTGCACCTCCCTCGGCTCGCCGGACTCCACGATGATCCCGGCCCGCAGGCGGGTTCCCTGCAGCACCAGGTGGTGGTGGACGGCCGCGACGGCGAGCAGCGAGGGCATCGGCACGCGCCTCGGGCTGACGAGCCGGTCGGAGAGGATGATGATGTTGACGCCCTCGGCGATCGCGTCGCGTGCCTGGCTGCAGATCCGGTCGATCGCCTCCTGCATCCCCTCCGGACCCTTGGCGATCTGCCACGTGATGTCGATCGTGCGTGCTTTGTAGACGTCATGGTCGACGTGTCGGAGCGTCTCGAGCTCCCTGTTCAGGAGGATCGGCTGGTTCAGCAGGAGCTTGTGGGCATGCTCGGGTGTCTCGTCGAACAGGTTGCGCTCGTTGCCGAGCGTCGTGGCCAGACTCATCACGATCTCCTCGCGGATCGGGTCGATCGGAGGATTCGTGACCTGCGCGAACAGCTGCTTGAAGTAGGAGAACAGCGGGGGAGCCTGGTCGGAGAGCACGGCGAGGGACAGGTCGTTGCCCATCGAGCCGATCGGCTCGGCCGCGTCCACCGCCATCGGCGTGAGCAGCACGCGCAGGTCCTCCTGGGAGTAGCCGAACACCCTCTGGCGCAGTCTCATCGGCTGGTCGGAGAGCGTGACTTCGCTGGACGGCGGCAGGTCCGAGAACGGCACGGCGTTGCGCGCATACCACTCGCCGTATGGCTGGCGTCCAGCCACCTCGCGCTTGACCTCCTCGTCCTCGACGATGCGCCCCCGCTGCAGGTCGACGAGGAACAGCTTGCCCGGCTGCAGCCTGCCGAGCCTCTTGACCTGCTCGGGCGGCACGTCCAGAAGGCCGGACTCGGAGCCGAGGACGACGTGGCCGTCCGTCGTCTCGACCCAGCGTCCCGGACGCAGGCCGTTGCGGTCGAGCGTCGCGCCCACGACGCGCCCGTCGGTGAAAGCGACCGACGCCGGGCCATCCCACGGCTCCATCAGACACGAGTGGAACGCGTAGAAGCCCTTCAGGTACTCGGGCAGGTCATCGCGGTCGCGGTAGGCCTCGGGGATCATCATCATCGCGGCGTGCGGCAGCGTGCGCCCCGCGAGCATCAGCAGCTCGAGGACGTTGTCGAACGTCGCGGAGTCCGAGTTCCCCGGGCTGACCACCGGCAGGATCTTCTTCAGGTCGTCCCCGAACAGCTCGCTGCTGAGCTCGCTCTCGCGTGCCCGCATCCAGTTGACGTTCCCCATCACGGTGTTGATCTCGCCGTTGTGGCAGATCACCCTGTATGGGTGGGCGAGCTCCCAGCTCGGGAACGTGTTGGTCGAGAACCGTGAGTGCACCAGTGCCAGCGCGCTCTTGGCCCGCTCGTCGCGGAGGTCGGTGTAGAACGCCGCGAGCTGGAAGCTGATGAGCATTCCCTTGTAGTTGATCGTCCGTGAGGAGCTCGAGGTGACGTACAGTCCGGGCTCCTGCGCCGTCAGGTCGCAGGTCCTGCGGATCACGTACAGCTTGCGCTCGAACGCGTCCTGGTCGGAGCTCTCGGCCGGCCCGGCTCCCACGAACAGCTGGCGGATCTCCGGCCGGCACGCGCCCGCCACCTCACCGGTGTGCTCGGGGGCCACCGGGACCTCACGCCAGCCGAGGATCCTCTGGCCCTCGGCGAGCACCGCCTGCTCCAGCAGCACCGTCAGGCGCCCGCGCGCGTCCGCGTCGGTCGGCAGGAAGCACATCAGCACGCCGTACTGCCCGGCCGGTGGAAGCTCGAACTCGACGACGTCGCGGAATAGCTCGTCGGGGATCTGCATCAGGATCCCCGCGCCATCGCCCGTGCGCGGGTCGGCGCCCGACGCGCCGCGGTGCTCGAGGTTCTCGAGCGCTGTTATCGCGCGCGCGATGACCTCGTGTGTCGGGACGTTGTCCAGACGGGCGACCATGCCGACGCCGCATGCGTCGTGCTCGAAGCGAGGGTCGTAGAGGCCGACGGCCTTTGGCGGCTGCGTGTTGTGCGTAGTCATGGAAGTGCTCCCTTGGGGCGGTGCATCCCGCGGATGGCCGGCATGCCCTCCCTCTGTGGGCATGTCCACCGTGGCGCGAGCAGGCGGGCACCTGAGACGGAGCGGAAAGCGTATCAGCGAAATGGAGGCATAATCCGCCCGCTCGCAACCTCTCCCGGCGCCCGGGCCGCTCGCGGGAGCGGGCGCCAGCCCGTCTTCGGGCGCTCCATCAGGGCTCCGTCGGCGCCGGAACGCGCAGAACCTACCCCTCAGGGGTATCCCGCAGGGTCTGCTCGTCGCCCCACGAGCACATGCCGCCGCGCCCGGGGCAGGTGAGGCACAGGCCTCGATATGGACGCGGGCTCACCGGGTAGCCGCCGGTGTCCGCACGGATGAGCCGCTGAGCGAGCGCGCTCTCGAGCATCGCCACGTCGGCCTGCGTGTATCGCACCTCGGCGTGCTCTGCGGGCCGCGCGAGGAACCAGTGTGCGACCTGCACCTCGCGGGCTCCCGTGCGAAGCACCGCGAGCGCATAGAGCTGACGCTGGATCGCGTAGTCGCGCTCCACGATCTCCTCCAGGTCCGCATGCTCGTCCACCCTGTCGCTCTTGTAGTCCACGACGAGCATGCGGCCGGGGCCGGCCGTCGCGAGGAAATCCAGGACTCCGGTGATGAGCGGCTCCTGCGCCCCCGGCGAGAACGCGAACGGGTACTCGCGGCGAACCTCCTGCGCGCCGGCCAGCCTCCGCGCCATCGGCGAGCGCAGGGCTCGGGAGAGCAGCCCTGCGATCTCCCGGCGCTCGCTGCCCGAGGGGCGCATCCCGAGCTCGCCGGCGGCGCGCGCGACGGCATGCTCGTCCGGGGGCCGAGGCTGCCCGAAGTCCGCGGTCTCCAGAAGCCGGTGGACGAGCGTGCCGCGGTCGCGGGCGGACAGCCCGTGCTGTGCGCCGTGACCGCGGGGTGCGCGCTCGGGCAGCCCGAGCACCCGTTGCAGGTAGTAGCGGTATCCGCAGCGCTCGAGCTCGCTGAGCGCCGTGTAGCTGAGCGACCCGCGGGCCGTGGCAGCCGGCGGCCGCCCAGCCTCATGCTCGGGTTCGGCGCGCCGGCGCGCAGCGGTCGGCGCAGCGTCCGCGGGGTGCTCCTGCGCAGCGGGGGCCGCGCCGGCCGGCGTGCCGACAGCGCACAGCAGCGGCGCGCCGCCGGGGACCCGGAGCTCGTAGCGCCGGCGCGGTTCGGTCTGCATGCGCACGGGAAGGTCCGGCACGAGCGCCGGGCCGAGCCAGGACATCGGCCCGGCGGAGGCGCTCGCGTCAGCCCACCGCCCGAAGTCGGCGGCGCCGCTGAGCAGCAGCCGCTCGCGGGCGCGTGTCATCGCGACGTACAGGATGCGGTCCTCCTCCTCGGCTTCCCTCGCGGACCGCTCGTGCGCGAGCTGCTCGAAATCGAGCGCGGGCCTTGCTCGCTCGCCGTCCAGGAGCGCCAGGCGCAGGCCGACCCGGTCACCGTCGATGAGCAGGTCGGGGGTGCTGTTGTTCGGCGCGCGGCCGAGATCGGCGAGGCAGACCACGGGAAACTCAAGGCCCTTCGCCGCGTGGATGCTCATGAGGCGCACGGCGTCGGGGTCCGCGCCGTCCACGGGAGCTTCGGCCTCCCTCGCTCCGGCGGAGTTCGACAGATGGTCCACATGGTCAAGGAACCCTCTGAGATCGCGGCCCTCAGCGGATTCGAAGCGCCTTGCGAGACGCAGAAGCTTGTGGATGTTCGCCAGCCGCCGCTCGCCGCCCTCCAGCGCCAGGATGTGCGCCCGGTAGGACGCTGCCTGCACCGCCCGCTCGATCAGATCTGAGAGCGGGCGCATCGGCGCGCCGTCACGCTCGGAGCCGAGGCTCCGGCAGAATGCCCCGAGCGCCGCCGCATCGGCCTCTGAGAGCGGGGCGGCGCCGCTGCACGCTGCGTGCCAGAGCCCGCGCCCCTGCTCGCGGGCCGTCGCGGCGAGCACGGCGAGCGCGTCGCTGGACAGGCCGACGAGCGGTGAGGCGAGCACGCCGTACAGGGAGAGCTCGTCGAGCGGGTTGGCGAGCGCCCGCAGGTAGGCCAGCATGTCTGCGACCTGCTGGTGCTCCCAGAAGGCACCTGTCGCCGCGAGGGTGCGCACTCCTCGCAGGGTCAGAGCGCGCTCGTAGACGCGCATGTCCCCTCCCGCGCGCAGCAGCACCACGATGTCTGCGGCCCGAACGCCTTCGAGCTGCACCATCTCCGCGACGCGCGCAGCCAGGGCGTGTGCCTCCGCGAGCCGCCAGGTCGCCGCCGTGGGCATGCCGTTGGAGAGCTCCCGTGCGAGCTCGGGGCGCTCATCCCAGCCGTCGCGGTCGCTGATGAGCAGCTCGACCCTGTGCGGGTGATGCTCCCCGCCCGCGCGGGCGGGGACGAGCGGCGTGAACCCGTCGAAGCGATCCGAGAAGAGGGCGTTGACGATGTCGAGCACCGCGGGGTCGCTGCGGAAGTTGTGTGTCAGCGCGAGGCTTGCGCCGACGTCCTCGAGCTCGCTGCGGCGGTCCCGGAACAGGCTCACGTCGGCGTGGCGGAAGCCATAGATGGACTGCAGCTCGTCGCCGACGGTGAACAGGTTGCCCCTGTCGAGGGCGCGGAGGATCTCGAGCTGACGCGGGTTCGTGTCCTGGAACTCGTCGACCATCAGCAGCTCAAAGCGCCCGGACCACGAGGAGCGCACTGCCTCATCGCCGGCCAGGAGCTCTCCGGCGATGAGCTCGAGGTCGTCGAAGTCGACCGCCCCGCGCTCGCGCTTGAGCCGCTCGTAGGCTCGCCCGAAGGCGGCGAGCAGCAGGTCCAGCTCGCGGCACGCCGCCAGCGCCTGCTCCTCGAGCTCGCCGCCCTCGCGCGGGAGCAGCGCGGGCAGGCGCGGCTCGCGCTGCCCGCGGCTTCGCAGCTGGGCATGTACGGAGCTGATCATCGCGGCGACGCGATCAACCCGGTAGGCGGCAACGACGTCGACGGCCTCCCGGCGTTCTCCACGGAGCAGGTCGGTGAGCGCGATGCGCATCGCACGGTCCCGCAGGCGCCCGGAGAGGCCCTCGTCGAGGATCTCGAACTCGGGGTCAAGGCCCGCGGCGGGGGCATGCGCCCGCAGGACACGTGCACAGAAGGAGTGGAAGGTACCGACGAACGCCGCCTCGGTATCCCGTGCCGCCTCCCGTTCGCCGAGCTCGAGCAGGCGCGCGCGGACCCGCTCGCGCAGCTCGCCAGCTGCGCGCTCGGTGAATGTGATCGCGAGTATCCGCCCCGGCTGGATGCCGTCGCGGCGCACAGCGCGGACGAACCGCTCGACGAGCACGAGCGTCTTGCCGCTGCCCGCGGCCGCCGACAGCAGCAGCGGCTCCGCGCGCCGCTCGGCTGCGCGCTCCTGCTCCTCGGTGAGCGCACGCGCGGAGGAGTCGGCGGCGACACCCGCTCCGAGGGTTCCGCTCATGGCTCGCACCGGCAGATCGTCGGGTACATGCAGCCCCCGTTGTATGCGCACGTGGCGGGCCGCGGGGCCAGATCTCCCCTGCCCGCCTCGGCGGCCGCCCGCCGCGCAGCCTGCAGTGCCCCCTCCAGCAGTTCGCGCACCCGCTCGTGATCGCGCGAGTCTCCCCTGACGCAGTCGAGCTCGATCCCACTGTCGCGGTCGAGCACGCCGCGAGCACGCAGGTCCTGGCCCGACAGCGGCTGGTAGAAGCCGCCGGCTGCCTCGACGCCGAGTATCTGTTCGACCGCGTGCATGTAGAGCGCGACCTGGAGGTTGCCCTCGCCGAGCCATCTGGCGGGCGCCGGCGCGGAGGAGCTCTTGTAGTCGTAGACGACGGCATGGCCCGCCCCGTCCTCGTCGACGCGGTCGATCCGCCCGCGCATCAGCACGCCCCCGCCGAGGTCGACGGCTCCCGCCTGCGGCTCCTGCCCCTCCCCGCCTCCCGGCGCCGATCCGAAGCCGAGCTCGAGATGGCGCGGCTCCAGTGGGCTGTCTGCGAGCGCGGCGTGCTCCAGGTAGCGCTCGAGGTCGGCCCTCAGGCGCCGACGCGTACCCGGCCGGCGCTCCGGCGCGACGGACAGCGGGTGCCGGTGCTCGTTCTCGGCCAGCGCGGCGTGCAGCAGTTCGCGGGCGCGCCCGAGATTCATGGGCGTCAGCCGCGCCGACCCGTACTGCGCCCTGAGTCCCTCGAGGGTGTCCCGGAGAGCGGCGTGGGCGAGCGCGCCCTGCGCGAGCGGCTCTGCGTCGGGGTCGATCGCGCCCGGACGGAGCATCCGCTCCACGAACCAGCGCACCGGACATCCGATCCAGCTCTGCAGCGAGGACGCCGACCAGACGTGCTCGCGCAGCCCGGAAAGGACCGGCTCGGAGCGCAGCGGCCCGAGCGGACGGGTGCGCGTGACCGGCGCCGGCGCATCGTCGGCCGTACCGAGCGCCCGCCGCTCGCGTGATGCGAACAGAGCCCCGTCGAACAGGTCGAGTACGTCGTCGACGAACAGCGACCGGCTGACCGGATCGCCGTCGTCGCTCGCCAGGTGCCAGCTCAGGTAGAGCGTCTCCTGCGGCCGCGAGAGCGCGGCATAGAGGAGGTAGCGCTCGGCTGCCAGCTGATCGTGCGCCTCGCCGAGGATCAGCCCCGAGGCCTGCGCGAGCTGCAGCCGCTCCTCGTCCGAGAGGATCGGCTGCGGGCGTGAGCGTGCCGGGAAGACACCCTCGCAGAGGCCGACGAGGAAGAGAGCCCGCACGCGCCTGGCCCGGAGTTCGAGGGGGTCAAGGACGGCGACCGTCCCCGGACCGGGCCGCGCGCCGCTGACGAACTCGACGCGCCCGAGCACCCGCGCCAGGTCGGACGCGCTGGATGGGGCGAGCTCCGGCGCGCGCCGCGCGAGCTCACGAAGCTCCGCGAGGGCGGCGCGCGCGGCCGCCAGCGCGTGCGCCTCGCGTTCCTCGCCGGCGCCGAGGATCGCTGCGCGCCCGCGCCTGGGTGCCAGGAACAGCCTGTCGAGCTCGGCGCCCGCCCGCTCGATCAGGGCAGCGGGGCCCCGCTGCTCGCTCTCGCGCATCAGGTCGATCGTGTCGAGCGGCCATCCGCGCTCCTCCCAGAGCGCGCGTGCTCCGGCTGCGTCCTGGGTGCCGGTGCGCCGGACGCGGATCTCCAGCTGGTCCGCGAGCTCGGGACGTTCAAGCATCCCGGGCGCGCGCAGCCACGCCAGCAGGTCCGCGGGCGCGCCGTCACCGCCGGTGCAGCGCAGCAGGCCGATCAGAGCCCTGCCGATCGCGGCACCCGGGAGCGGCTCCCGTCGCCGCAGCGCGAACGGGATCCCGGCGGCGGTCAGGACCTCTTCGAGCAGATCGGCGATCCCCGAGGGGGCCCGCGCGACGATCGCGACCTCCTCAGGCGCCATTCCGTCGCCCAGCAGCGCGGTGATCTCGCCCGCCACGAGCTCGAGCTCGGCGCGTTCCCCGCCTCCCTCGAGGAGCCGCACGGCCGCGCCCGGCTCGATCCGAGCGGACCCGACCTCCAGCAGCCGGCGCTCGAGGTGGGCGAGCGGGATCCGCGAGCCGGGCGAGTAGTGGTCCTCGCGCGGCGCGAGCTCCCTGTGCTCCGCGGCCATCGGCGCCAGCGCCTGGAAGCTCGCCGCGCGACCGGCGAACGCCGCCCGGCCCCGCTCGTAGGCCAGAGAGACGCACACGTCGACGTCGATCACGCGGCCGAGTGTCTCGATCGCGTCGAGCTGCAGGCGCGTCAGGTCGTCAAAGCCGTAGAACAGCACCGGCGAGGAGCCCCACAGCGCCGGAGCTCGCCGCAGCGCGTCCAGGGCGCGGGTCGCCCTGCTCTCGCGGTCCTCGAGGCCGAGCCGCTGCAGTTCGATGTCGTAGGAGCTGTACAGGCGCCCGGCCGCTGTGGCCGTCGCCGGCGCGCCTGCCTGCGCCAGCGCCTGCGCCAGACGGCCGGGCGAGATCCGTCGCACACGCAGGTCGGCGAGGAACGCGGCGGCGGCCCTGACCAGGCCGGGGCCGGCCGCGTCGATGCCGGCCTGCGCCGCCGCGCCCGCGATCACCCGTTCGCGGGCGAGCTGGCCGACCGCGTGACCAGGCATACCCGCGCGCCGCACCACCTCGTCCATCAGGCCGTCGAACCGCTCGACCCGCGCACCGAGGATGGCCTGTCCGCCGGCGAGCTCGCGGAGGTAGTGCTCGGAGTCCGCACGCGTCGGGACGATGAGCAGCGGTTCCTCTCCGCGCGCGATATGGGCGCGCAGACGGTCCAGCACCACCTGGGCCTTCCCCGCGTTCGCGGGCCCTGTGACGAGCGTGATCGCCATCACGTCCCATCCTGGCGTACACGCCCGACGGCGGCTGGCGGGACCGTGTCAGGCAGCGCTGCGGGCGCCAACCGCGCCGTCGGCGGCGGCCTCTGCGTCGACCTCGGGGGGCTTCGCGCCCTCCTTCGCCCAGACCTCGTCGAACTCCACGCGCCATTTGCCCTCATCGGTCTGGCTGAGGGCGAGGTGCGCCCGGAAGCTGCGCCCGCTGCGTCCCCTGAATCCGGTTATGGCCTGCTCGGTGTAGCCGGTCCTGATCAGTTCACGCGCGACCGCGACGGGAAGCTGCTTGCCGGCTTTGGCCTTCCAGATCACGAAGCCGCAGCCCGGGTCCTCCCGCGCCCAGCACGAGTATCCCTTCCGGTTCTCCACGATCTCGTGGCCGCATACCGGGCAGGGGCCGAGGCGTGCACGGGGGATGCGCACGTCTTTGAGCGTCTCGTCGAGCTCTTTCACCGTCTCGCGGGCGAAGTCTGCGATGTCGCCCATGAAATGCTCCCGCGACTCCTCGCCCCGCTCGATCTCGCCGAGGCGCTGCTCCCAGCTGCCCGTCAGGCCGGGCGAGGTCAGCGCATGGTCGTTCAGCAGCCTGATCACGTTCCGGCCCTTCTCCGTCGCGACGAGCGCGCGGCCGTCGCGCTCCAGGTATCCGACCGTGATCAGCCGCTCGATGATCGCGGCCCGTGTGGCGGGCGTCCCGATCCCCGAGTCCTTCATCGCCTCGCGCAGCTCGTCGTCGTCGACGAGCTTGCCCGCGGTCTCCATCGCGCCGAGCAGCGACGCGTCGCTGTAGCGGCGCGGGGGTTTGGTTTCCTTGCGAAGGCTCTGAACCCGGCGTGTCTCCACGTCCTCGTCCTGAAGCAGGCGCGGGAGCTGCTGGTCCCTCTCCTCCTCGTCCTCCGCGGCCTCGGTCTCAGGCGCCTTGCTGTCGGCGGCGACCTCGTCGTAGACGGCGCGCCAGCCCGGGATCACCAGCACCTTGCCGCTGGTGCGGAACATGTGGCCGCGTGCGTCCTGCCCGGATGCCTGCACGGTGGTCTCCACCCGCGTGTTCTCGAAGACGGCCTCCGGGTGGAACACCGCAAGGAAGCGCCGCGTGGCCATGTCGTAGATGCGCCGGTCGTCAGAGCCCATTTTCTCGAGGTTGTGTTCGGAGCGGGTAGGGATGATCGCGTGGTGGTCGGTGACCTTCTCGTCGTTGACCACCCGCGCCAGTGGCAGCACGTCCAGGGCGCTCACGTACTCGGCGCCGGCGCGGTACTCGGTGTGCGTGCCGACGAGCTCGGCGATCGGCTTGATCTCATCGACCATGTCGGAGGGCAGGTAGCGCGAGTTCGTGCGGGGATAGGTCAGCGCCTTGTGCTCCTCGTAGAGACGCTGGGCGGCTGCGAGCGTCCGCTTGGCCGAGAACCCGTAGCGGTTGTTGGCCTCTCGCTGCAGCGTCGTCAGGTCGTAGAGCATCGGAGCTTTCTCGCGCTGCTCTTTCTTCTCGAGCTTGGTGATCGCACCCGGGCGCCCCTCGCAGGCCGCGACGACGGCGAGTGCCTCCTCCTCGGTGGCCAGGCGTGGCCCTTTGGACTTGCCTGCTCCACCGGCGGGGGTGTGGTAATGGCCGACGTAGGTGCGCTCGGAGCTCTCGTCGCCCAGCGGGGCTGCGGCGAAGGTCGCGTCGACGAGCCAGTAGGGCTCTGGTTTGAAGGCGCGGATCTCCTCCTCCCGGCGCGCGACTATCGCGAGCGTCGGGGTCTGCACGCGGCCGAGGGAGACGGCACCGTCGAAGGAGCTCCTCAGCCGGATGGTCGCCGCTCGGGTCGCGTTCATCCCGACGATCCAGTCCGCCTCCGAGCGCGACCGTGCGGCCTGCTCCAGGCGGGCGAACTCGTCGCCGGGCCGCAGGGACGCGAGGGCGTCCTTCATGGCTGCGGTGGTCATCGAGTTCAGCCACAGCCGTTTGACCGGCTTGTCGGCTTTGGCCTTCTCGTAGAGGTAGGCGAAGATCAGCTCGCCCTCGCGGCCGGCGTCGCATGCGTTGACGACCTCGTCGATGTCGTCGCGGCGGAGCTGCTTGGTGACCACGGCCATCTGCTTGCGCGAGCGCTCGTCGCGGACGATCAGCTTGAAGCGGTCCGGCACGATCGGCAGGTCGGCCATGCGCCAGCTCTTGTACTTCGCGTCGTACGCTTCGGGCTCCGCGAGCTGGACGAGGTGTCCCACCGCCCACGTGATGACGTGCTCCGGACCCTCGAGGGAGCCTTCCTCCTTCTTGAACGGGCCCTTCAGGACACGCGCGAGGTCCTGGCCCACTGAGGGCTTCTCGGCGACAAGCAGCGTCTTGGACATGGCGGTCAGCGTAGCGGGTGCCCCCGGAGTTGATGCCCTGCGCCCCTGTCAGCCCGGGGCGCAGGGGCCTGTCGAGACGGGCGCGCTGGTGCTCGAGAGCCTGCTCAGCTCTCGCCCGACGGTTTCGTCTGCGACGCCGTAGCCACCCCTCTCCTGCGCCCCCACGGTGGACGCGAAGACGGTCGTCAGCACCCTTCCGTCCTGGTCGACCACGGGGCCGCCGGAGTTTCCGGGCTGCACGATCCCGCGCAGCGGCGTGAGCAGCCTCGAGACCGGGCCCTGGCCGTACGCGTTCTGGGTGAGAACCGTCTGGGTGTGCCCGATGCGCGCGGGCTGGACCCGGAACGGCCCGTTCTCGGGGTAGCCGAGGATCGCGCCCGCCGTGCCGGACTGGGTGTCGGAGGCGAACGTCAGCGCGGGCAGGTCGAGTTCGGGGACACGCAGAACAGCGATGTCGTTGGTGGGATCGAACAGGATCGCCTGTGCCGAGAGCCCGGGCGGGCCGCCCGCGATCTCCACGGTGGTGTCTTCCTCCCCCGCCACGACGTGGGCGTTGGTGATCACTATGCCGGGCGCGGCAACCCAACCGGAGCCCTCGATCGCGAGTCCGCACGCGGTTCCCAGCACGCGCACGACGCTGCGCGAGGCGCGCTCGACGCCGCCGGCGTGGGCGATCTGGGGCTCGGGCGAGGCGACGTTCGGCGCGGGGCCCGTCAGCGTCGGTATCGGATCGAGCCTGGCGAGCGCGTTCAGGACCGCGCCCGACGGCGGCAGGATCTCGTTCAGGTCCCGCAGGATCGCCGAGCGCTGGATGTCGGCGCGCAGGGACTGCTGTCCGGGTGTCTGCGCCGCGACGGCCGCGAGGATCCACACGATGCCGAGCGCGAGCGCCAGCCCGAGCACGGCTCCCAGCATGCCGTCGGCCAGGCCCAGGCCGGGGATTATCAGCGTCCGTCGAAGCCTGAATCCGAGCCCCTCGAGCCCGCTGGCGAGGATCGCGCCGCCGAGCAGAGCCCCGATCAGGCCGAATGCGGGGGCGTACGGGGAGGCCGAGCCTTTTGGAAGCAGAAGAGGACCGAGGCGGGTGCCGAGGAATGCTCCTACTGCAAAGCCCGCGAATGAGAGCGCACCTACGATGAACCCCTGCCGGAAGCCCATGAGGGCCAGCAATGTCGCGAACGCGAGAATGATCCAGTCCAGCTGTGTCACCTGCCATGTTCTACAAGCTCAGTGACCGATAGGAGCAACCTTCGTGTCCGGCGTGCCCGGCCGGTGATCGCGCTCGCCGCGCTGGCGTTCGTGATCGGTGCGATCGTCGGCGTGCAGAAGGGCGCCTCCGCGAGCGACTCGCTCGGCCAGCAGTTCGTGACCGCGTGGACCCACGCCGACTACGCGAGCATGTACGCCGACATCGATGCGGCCTCGAAACGGTCGGTTTCCGCCAGCCAGTTCGCCTCGGCATATCAGCAGGCGCTGCGCACCGCGACCGCGTTCCACCTCAGCGTCACGGGCAAGCCCGCTGAAACGCCCGGGAGCGGCGTGACGGTGCCCACGCTCGTCCAGACCCGGCTCTTCGGGACGCTCGCCCTGCCGTTCGCGCTCCGGACCGTCGAGGAATCGGGCCACACCCGGATCGCCTGGTCGCATTCGATGACGTTCCCGGGCCTGCGCGCCGGCGAGAGGCTCAGCCGGCGGATGACCCTCCCGCCGCGAGCGAGCCTGCTGGCGCGGGACGGCACCGTGCTCGCGGAAGGCTCGGGGGAGGTGGCGGCGGGGACACAGGCCAGCGAAGAGACCCGCACCTCGCCGCTGGGTGAAGCAGCCGACTCCGTGATCGGGACGATCGGGCCGCCGACCGCGGCGGAGCGCGCCACGCTCGAAGCCCAGGGCATACCGGCCCAGTCCCTCGTGGGCGCAGACGGGCCTGGAGCGCGCCCTGGACTCGAGTCTTCGCGGCACACCCGGCGGTGTGCTGCTCGCAGGCGAACGCGTGCTCGCGTATGCGACGCCGCACGCGGCGGCCAGCGTGCGCACCTCGGTCTCGCCCGAGCTTCAGCGCACAGCCGTCGCGGCGCTCGGATCGCAGCTCGGCGGCATCGTTGTGATGCAGCCCTCCACCGGAGAGATCCTGGCCGTGGCCGGTCTCGGGCTGGACGGCCTTCAGCCGCCCGGGTCGACCTTCAAGATGGTCACTCTCACCGCGACGCTCGAGGCGCACCTGGCGACGCCGCACACCGTGTTCCCATACGCCACGTACGCCACGCTGGACGGCGTCAAGCTGAGCAACGCCAACGGCGAGGAATGTGGCGGCACGCTCGAACTCGCGTTCGCCGTCTCGTGCAACTCGGTGTTCGCCCCGCTCGGGGCGAAGCTCGGGTCGGCGAAGCTGGTAGCCGCGGCGGAAGCGTATGGCTTCAACCATGATCCCGGCATCGCGGGTGCGGCCGAAAGCACGCTGCCGGCGGCGTCTCAGATCCAGGGCGAACTCGACACGGGCTCGACGGCCATAGGTCAGGGCGAGGTGCTCGCAAGCCCCCTGCAGATGGGGCTCGTCGCGGCGACGATCGCCAACGAAGGCCTGCGCCCGACGCCCACCTTCGAGCTCGGCGGCGCGACCGCCACCGTCCGCGCCGTCCCTGCGGACGTGTCCCGCACCGTGCGCCACCTGATGATCGGTGTCGTTCGCATGGGGACCGGCACGGCAGCCGCGATCCCGGGGGTGGTTGTGGCGGGCAAGACCGGCACCGCGGAACTGAAGAGCGCGTGCACGGCCCCCGCCAGCGGCTCGGGTGAAGAATCGGAAGCCGGCAAGGAACCATGCGCCGGCGAAAGCGAAGCGAGCAACACGGACGCGTGGTTCGCGGCCTTCGCCCCCGCTTACAGCCCGAAGCTGGTCGTGTGCGTGATGCTCGTCAAAGACGGGGCGGGGGGCGCGACCGCAGCGCCGATCGCCAGGCAGATCCTGGAAGCGGGCCTCAAAGGCGGGATCTAGGAGCGCTAGACGTCGAGCGTGGCCGACGCGGTCTGCGTCGGGTCGTTCGGGTCGACGATCCTCAGGATCAGCGGCCTGTTGTCCAGCGAGACGACTTTGATCTTGAAGAGGAGCAGCGCACCCTGCGTGGGGCCGAAGTACGCGGTCGTGTCGGCTGCGGGGACCACGCTGTTGGCGGGGACGATCCCCGGGCGGTACGCGTAAGGGTTGCCTTCGGGCGGCGCGAGCGGCGTGTAGGTGTTGCCCTGGGTGTCGGTGATGCTGAAGTCGTCAGAGGAGGGCAGGTCGCCGGAGGTGGTGTTGTAGACCTGCATGAAGACGCCGAACCACTCTTCGCCCGTGTTCAGCGCCAGCTCTGCGGGCGCCAGGCCCTGCAGATAGCCGGCGTCCTCCGAGTTCGTCGGGTTGAGCTCACGCGAGAGCTGAACCTCGTAGATCAGCGGGCCGACGTTGAGGTAGGGAGCGTTCTGGCCTGATTCACCTGCGTAGGTACCCGTGGTCACACGCGTGTGCGAGTCGCCGCAGGCCGACAGCGCCAAGACGGCGGCGACGGACAGCAGCAGGACGGTGAGCTTGCGCAGACGGCTGGACATGCGACGCGGCAGTCTATCCGCCGGCGACGGTGACGCGCTGTCCGCGCCCCTCGCCACGCTCGATGATCGAGCGCAGGCGGAGCATCGCCTTCCGGTTCTTGCGCCGCAGCCACGACCGCGCCCCAAGCCCCTCCATGATCCGGTCCGCGAGGGTCGCGGGGACCGTCTGCAGCGTGAACCTGACCCTCGTGCCCCCCGCCGTGGCGGGCGCGAGGTCGTAAACACCGAGCGTCCGGACGCGGTTGTTCTTGCCGGTGCGGCCGACCTCGACGATCCTGTGGGGCCTCTCGACCTCCGAGAACGTGACGTCCCCCCAGTTGAAGCGGGCGCCGGGTGCCTTGATCCTGAAGCGGGCGCCGGCGCCGGCGCCGACCGAGTCGATGCGTGTCAGGTGCCAGTCGACCAGGTAGTGGTCTGTGAACTCCGGGTGGTTGGCGATGTCCTGGAGATAGTCGAATACCTGCTCGCGTGGCGCGGAGACGACGATTGAGACGGTCATGGGATCCAAAGCGCGCCCAGTCTATTGGTTCGTCCCCGTGTACGGAGGACCACGCGGAGCGTGCTGCGGGGGCTATGCGGCCCGTGCGGTGAGGCGAACGGCGTGGCCGTGCTCGCAGTGGCGGACGACCTCGCTCGCGATCGGCGACTCGCGCCGTCGCAGCCGGCAGAGCTCGCACACGACCACCGTCCTGCGTCCCGCGAACGCGTGCACCCGCTCTCCTGTCAGGGGCGTCCTGCCGCAGTCCGCGCAGCGGGCCCTGTCGGCCTCCAGAGCGCCCAGGCCGCGCCTGAGCAGGAGCATCTCGAGCTGGTCTCCCTGGCTGGATGTGGATGCCATCGCCCTCCCGTGTTTCGCCGCGTGCGAGCACCCTCCTGCCCGTTCCCGCGGCGAGGACGCTTTGTTATGATCGCTACGAGTTCCCTCGGCGGGAGCCCCCTTCAAAGCCGCGATATAAAGGGAGGCAAACCATGGACTCTGTAACGACAGGCACGTTCGTCGGAGCCGGATCCTTCCGCTGTGAGAACTGCGGCTACGTCCTTGCGCTCGAGTCCTCGCAGGCTCTTACCGACTGCCCGTCCTGCGGCTCGAACCGGTTCGTGCGGGCGTCGCTGTTCGACGCCAGGGCGCTGGCTGGCGCAGGAGTGCAGGAGACGGGTGCATATGCCGCCGAGACAAGCCGCGCGAACCTCATCGAGGGTCCCTCGCCCGAGCACGGCGCACAGCTCGCAAAGGCCCGCGAGCAGCTCAAGACGCCGGGCGAGTACATCTGTTACGAAGAAGCCGGTGAGCTGCGCACCGTCGCGCTGACGCGGGAATGGACCCGGATCGGCCGCAGCCTCGCCGCCGACGTGCGCTTCGACGACCCCACCGTCTCCAGGCGCCACGCTCTCATCGTGCGCCATCCGGACGGCGTCCGCCTGCTCGACGACCGCAGCCTGAACGGCGTCTTCGTCAACGGCGCCAGGGTGGACGGGCGGACGCTGGGAGACGGCGACGAGATCATCGTCGGCCGCTACAGGCTGTCGTTCATATCGGTGCCCCAGACGAGGGACGCCGGCGCCGGGCAGGAGTCCTCTCCGGGCTCCGCCAGGCAGTCCAGCTGACCCTCGGCCACCGCGGCGGGGGAGATGGCAGCCTCGCGCCCGAAGTGCGCGTAGTATCGCGTCATGGCACACACGATCGCGGTGCTCTCGCAGAAGGGCGGTACCGGCAAGACGACCGCCGTACGAACCCTCACCGACGTTCTGCGCCGCTGCGGCCTGCGTGTCCTGGCGGTCGACCTCGATCCCCAGGGCAACCTTTCCGACTACTTCGACCTCCCCCCGGATGTCGAGCCGACGATCGCCGACGTGCTGTCGGGCCGCGCGAGCACCGGCGAGGCGATCCACCAGGACATCGTTCCGGCGAACCTGAGCCTCGCCGAGGCAGAGCTGATGCTGGGCGGGAAGATGGGCCGCGAGCTGACGCTCAGGCGAGCCCTGGCGTCGGTCCAGGACGACTACGACGTGATCCTGATCGACTGCCCGCCATCGCTCGGGCTCCTCACCGTCAACGGCCTGGTGGCTGCGGACAGCGCGCTGATCACGGCCGAGGCCCAGTATTTCGCCCTCCAGGGCGTCGAGCAGGCGATGGAGGTCGTCGAGCTCGCACGGGACAGCCTGAATCCGCGCCTGCAGGTGCTCGGCGTGGTCCTCAACCTCGCGGACATGCGCACCGTCCACTCACGCGAGGCGCTCATATCCCTGCAGGAGCGTTTCGGCGAGCAGGTGATGGAGTCTGTGATCCGAGCGTCGATCGCGTACGCCGAGTCCGCCGAGCGTGCACGCTCGATCCTGGATCACCGCCCCGACCTCGGAGCGGACTATGTCGCCCTCGCGGACGAGATGCTCGGGCGTCTGCCGGAGCTCTCCGGGGCGCGCGGGCGCCTGTCCGATCTGGATCAGAGCTCGGTGACGTAGGCGCCCTGCGGCTCGAAGGACGCGCGGAGCACGCTCGCCCAGCCGTCGACCTCGGGGGCCAGCGCCTCCGCGACCGCGCCCGTCTGCTCGTAGAAGCACCAGAAGAGCACCGCCGGGCCTGCCCCTGAGATCGTTGCGCCGAGGGCCCCCAGCTCAGGCGCCCGTGCGGCCAGCCCGCTGGAACGCGGGAACAGGTGGGCGCGCTGGCGCTCGTGGAGCCTGTCGGCGAGCCCGCGCGAGAGCAGATCCCAGTCGCCCCTGGCGAGCCCGAGCGTCAGCAGCGCGCCGTGCGCGACGTTGAAGACCGCGTCGCCCATCGGGACGCTGTCCGGGAGCACGTTCCGGGCCTCGTGGGTGCGCACCGCGTCGAGCGGGATCACGGCGAGCGCCTCGAGCCCGGTCGGAGGGTCGATCCGCGTGACGTTCCCGTCCGCGCAGATCACGAACCCGCCGCGCAGCGCGGCGGCGACGTTGTCCGGATGCCCCTCCATCTCGCTCGCGAGCCCCTGGACGTCGGCGTCGAGCTCGAAGAGATGGTCGGCCGCGTACATGCCGGCGACGATCGCGGCGGCGCTCGAGCCCAGTCCGCCTGTCAGCGGGATCTCCGAGCGGATCCGGAATGTGAAGTCGTCGGCCGGGTGCAGGCGCTCGAAGGCACGCACGCACAGGTTCCCGCGGTCCAGCGGCACCGCGAGCTCGGACTCGACCGCGAAGCTTCCGGTCTCGACGACCTCGAGCTCCAGCGAGGGGGACAGCGCAGCAGCCATGCAGTCGAATCCGGGCCCGAGGTTCGCCGAGGAGGCCGGCACGCCGCACCAGGCGCCTACGGATCACCAAGCACCGCTTCCTCGATCGCTGCGCGGTCGGGCTGGCAGTGGATCACCCGGCCGTCGTTGTTGGCGATCGCCGTCTCGGGATCCTTGAGCCCGCGGCCTGTCAGAACGCACGCAACCTCCTGCGCGCCGTCCGCCCCGTACTTCAGGAGCCCGGCGACGGAGGCCGCCGACGCCGGCTCGCAGAAGATCCCTTCGCGTGATGCCAGCAGACGGTAGGCGGAGAGGATCTCGTGGTCGCTGACCGCGCGGATCGCACCGCGCGAGTCGGTGGCGGCCGCCATCGCGTCCTCCCACCGGACGGGCTTGCCGATGCGGATCGCGCTGGCGACCGTTTCCGGATGCTCGACGGGATGCCCCAGCACGAGCGGGGCCGCACCCTCGGCCTGGAAGCCGAACAGCCGCGGCGCCGCCCCGACCTCGCGAAAGCCACGCCAGTAGGAGGTGATGTTGCCGGCGTTCCCGACCGGTATGCAGAGCGCTTCAAGCTCTCCTGCGAGATCCTCGTGAAGCTCGAACGCAGCCGTCTTCTGGCCTTCGATGCGGAACTCGTTCACGGAGTTCACGAGCACGATCTTGTGCGTGCCGGTGAGCTCCCTGACCAGTTCGAGCGCCTGGTCGAAGTTGCCCGCCAGCGAGATGACCCTCGCGCCGTGGATGAGCGTCTGCGCCATCTTGCCCTGCGCGATCCGGCCCTCGGGAACGATCACCGCGCAGGTGATCCCCGCGCGCGCGGCGTAGGCCGCCGCGCTCGCCGCCGTGTTGCCGGTGGAGGCGCAGATCACGGCCCTTGCCTCTTCGCGCACGGCCGCGGAGACCGCGCACGTCATCCCGCGGTCCTTGAACGATCCGGTCGGGTTTGCGCCCTCGAGCTTCAGCCGCACGCTCGCGCCGACCATCTCCGAGAGCACCGGCGCCCTCAGCAGGGGCGTGGAGCCCTCCTGCAGGGTCACGATGCGGTCATCGGCCGCGAACGGGAGGCGATCGCGGTAGCGCTCGATCAGCGGCACGTGGGACCTGGTCATCGGCGCTCTCCCTGGCTCATACGAACTCCTCTTCGATCACGCGGATTGTCCGGGGGGCAGAGCGTACGAACTGGAACTCGGCGACCTGTGCCACGGCGGCCCGCATGCTCGACTCGACGACAGGATGGGTCACCATCACCAGGCGCGCACGCTCGCCCATGCCCCTCTGCACGACGGACTTGATCGAGACGCCGTGCTCGCCGAGGGCCTGTGTGACGGCCGCAAGGACACCCGGCCGGTCGGCGACGTCCATGTGCACGTAGAAGGCGCTCTGGATGTCTGCGACGAGCGGGAGCCTGCGCACGGGAGCGCGGCGGCCCGCGGGCGGGAGGATCGCGCTGACCACGTCGCTCAGGACGGCGCTGGCCGTCTGCGGCCCGCCGGCCCCGGGCCCGGACATGGTGATCTCGGTGATCGCGTCGGACTCGACGGTCACGGCGTTGAACGAGCCCGCGATCGAGGCGAGCGGATGGCCGCTGTAGAGGAATGCGGGGTGGACGCGCACCGACAGCCCTCCGTCGCGCCGCTCGGCTGTGCCGACGAGCTTCAGGCCGAGGCCGAGCTCTCTGGCATACGCGAGGTCGTCGCCCTGGAGCTGCTCGATGCCCTCGTACGGCACCTGGTCGAGGTGGACGGGCACGCCGAACGCGAGCCGCGCGAGGATCGCCATCTTCGCGGCGGCGTCCCTGCCGCTCACGTCGTCGCTGGGATCCGCCTCCGCGAAACCCTTGCTCTGGGCTTCGGCGAGAGCTTCGGCGTAGCTGAGCCCGCGTGCCATTTCGCTGAGGATGAAGTTGGTCGTGCCGTTCACGATCCCGTGCACGCGGTCGATGTGAGAGCCGGCCAGGGACTGTTCGAGCACCTTGATGACGGGTACGACGCCGGCGACGGCCGCCTCGAACAGGAGCTGGGCTCCGCCCTTCTCCGCGGCTGCGAACAGCTCCTCCCCGTGCTGGGAGAGCAGCAGCTTGTTGGCGGTGATGACGTGCCTGCCCGACAGCAGGGCCGCGAGGACGTACTCGCGCGCCGGGTCGACGCCGCCGATCAGCTCGACGATCGCGTCCGCCCCGTCGAGGATCTCGCGGTAGTCGCCGCTGGATCTCCTGAGGACACCCGTGAGCCGGGGTTCCCGGCCCGTGAGCTCAGCGATCTCGCCGGCGCGGGCTGGGAGCAGCTCTGCGAAGGCGCCGCCGACGGTGCCGTGGCCGAGCAGCCCGACGTTGAACGGCGCACCGTGCGCCGGATGCTCAGCGGACATCGCGTGCCGTCAGATCCTTGAAGCTCTCGCGCCTGAGCACGACGCGCGCTACTCCGCCGACACAGAAGATCACCGGCGGGCGCGTGACGCCGTTGTAGTTGCTGGCCATCGAGTGACCATACGCACCCGTCGCCGGGGTCACGATGACGTCGCCGGGCCGCGGGTTCTCCAGCAGCGCGCTGCGGACGATCACATCACCGGACTCGCAGTGCTTGCCCGCCAGGACGCACTCCACGTCCCCGCCGAACCGGTCGGCGACGTGTGCCTCGTATTCGGCGCCGTAGAGCATCGGGCGCAGGTTGTCAGACATGCCGCCGTCGACGGCCACCCAGCGCGAGACGTTCTGCTTGACGCTCTCGACGGTGTAGAGCGTCACGCAGGAGTTTGCGCTCAGCGAGCGTCCGGGCTCGATCAGCAGGCGCACGTCGGGCCCGATGCCGGCCTCGCGGGCGGCGCGCACGAGCGTCCCGACGTAGTCCTGGATCGTCGGCGGCTCGGGCTGGCGCTCGGTGTAGCGGACGCCGAGTCCGCCGCCGAGGTCGAGCATCGGGAAGCTCCCGAGCGCAGCCATCTCCAGGACCTCCCTGTGAAAAGGCTCGAGCTCCAGCAGCTGCGAGCCGATGTGCGCGTGGAGGCCGAGGAGCTCAAGTCCCGGCGCGGCGTCGGCGCGCGCCAGCGCCGCGGGGGCGTCTGCCATCGCGAAGCCGAACTTGGAGTCCGCCTGGCCGGTGGAGATCTTCTCGTGCGTGTCCCCACGCACGTCGGGGGTCACGCGTACCAGTACGGGCTGCGGATGATCCAGACGCAGTTCGGCGGTGAGCCTCTCGAGCCGGTCGATCTCGTCGAAGTTGTCGAGCGCGATCGCGGCCACGCGGTGCTCGAGGGCCATCCTCAGCTCCTCCGCGGACTTGGCGTTGCCGTGCATCACGATCCGCTCGCCGGGGAATCCGGCTGCGAGGGCGAGGTGCATCTCGCCTCCCGAGGCGACGTCGCACCAGAGCCCCTCCTGGGCGAACACCTCGAGTATGGCCGTGCACGGGAAGGCCTTGGACGCGAACAGCACGCCGAGGTTCTCCTGGCCCGCGTCCCGCCCCGCCTGCAGGAACGCCCGCGCGCGCCTGCGAAGGTCATCCTCGGCTACGACGTATGCGGGTGTCCCGAACTCGCGGGCGAGCTCGATCGTGTCGCATCCGCCGACCTCCAGGCGGCCGCGCTCGTCCAGGCGGCTGCCAAGCGGAAAGACGGTGGAGAGGCTGGAGACGGTCGACATCGCCGGGGATTATCGCCGCACGCTCACGCCGTCGTCGGCCGGAGCGCGCCGGTCCCGCCGCGGCTGACGATCACGGACAGCCATGCGAGCCCGGCGAGGACGAGCACGAAGCTCTCGAGTTGAGGGGCGGTCAGGCCCAGCGCGACCTCGCTGTTGCGCCTGACGAACTCAACGAGAAAGCGCTCCAGTCCGCTGCCCACGAGGTAGAGCGCGAAGATCACCCCGGGCCGCACCCTGTCGCGCAGATGCCACAGGAAATAGGCGAGCAGGCACATCGTGACCGTCTCGTAGATCGGGGTCGGCTGCACCCTCACACCGGCCGGCGTGGGCACCGTGCCATGCGGGTAGCCCATCGCCCACGGCAGGCTCGAGCGGATCCCGTAGTCGCCGTCGCCGGACACCTGGCAGCCGATGCGCCCGATCGCGTACCCGAGGGCCAGCGCCGTCGCGCTCATGTCGAGCATCCGCAGTTCGAGCACCTCGCGCCAGCGCATCCATGCGATCACCGCGATCGCGCCGCCCAGCGCCCCGCCGTACCAGACGAGCCCCGACCCGGAGAAGACGTTGCCCAGCAGGTCGTGCTTTACCTGTGAGTAGTTCTCCGCGAGGTAGTAGGCGCGGGCGCCGACGACTCCGCCCAGCAGCGCCGCGCCGACGATCTCGTAGGCCCAGTCGGTGGGGCGGCCGAGCTCGCGCAGGCGCCTGGCGACCACGGCGCCGCACGCGAGGAACCCCAGCGCGAAGCACACGCCGAACGTCTTGATCGTGATCCCGAGGACATGGATTTCGGGCTTCATGGCGTGCGCGGGCGGGGCATCTGTGACCGCCGGCCACTTTAGGGCACCGGAATGTCCTTCTGCCACAATCAAACCGCGATGGCTCAGCGCAAGACAAGCTTTGGAAAAGACACAGGCCTGCAGGCACGGATGCTGCTGACGATGTTCCTGCTCGGCCTTGTCTACGTCGTGTTCATCGGCGTCCTGTTCGCGGCCGGGGCAGCGGCGGGTTTCATCGTGATATTCGCGGTCGGGCTGCTGCTGATGCAGTTGTTCACTTCGGACAAGATCGCCATGGCGACGATGGGCGTGAAGGAGGTCACGGCCGAACAGGAGCCCGAGCTGCACGGTGTGATCGAGCGTCTCTGCGTCCAGGCTGACATCCCCAAGCCGCGCGTCTGCGTGCTCGAGTCGCCGATGGCCAACGCGTTCGCGATGGGCCGCTCGCAGAAGTCCACGACCGTGTGCGCGACCAGGGGCATCCTGAACATGCTGGAGCCCGCCGAGCTCGAAGGCGTCATGGCGCACGAGATCACCCACATCGTCAACCACGACGTGATGGTGATGACGCTCGCGAGCTTCTTCGCGACGCTGGCGTCGCTGATCATGCAGTTCGCCTTCTTCTTCGGCGGAGGCGGCCGCGGCAACAACCAGGAGGAGGAGGACATCATGATCGTGATCCTCGTCTCGGTGATCGTCTACGCCCTCTCCTTCCTGCTCCTGCGCGCCCTCTCGCGCTACCGGGAGTTCGCGGCGGACCGCGGCTCGGCTGTCCTGACGGGACGCCCGAGCGCCCTCGCCTCGGCGCTGCTGAAGATCAGCGGGACCGTCGAGCGTGTCCCCACCCAGGACCTGCGCAGGGTGGAAGGGATGAGCGCGTTCTTCATCATCCCGGCGCGCGCCAAGAAGTCGATGATGAACATCTTCTCCGACCACCCTCCGCTCGAGAAGCGCCTGGCGGCGCTCGAGCGCCTGGAGTCCCAGCTCCAGGGCACCGCCTGAGCCGTGGGCATCCGCGACATCCTCACCGGGCGCCACCAGGTCAAGGGTCCGGCGCCGGACCATCTCTTCGCGATCACGACGGCCTACATCACGCTCTCCTCGGAGCATCAGATCGAGCCCGCGGGGACCGCGGCGATCGTCTTCCAGGCGCTCGCCACGAGCGACTTCGAAACGACGCTCCGCGAAATGGAAGAGGTCGTGACCGCGACCGGCGGGGAGAGCGCCACCAAAGTCGCGTCCCAGGAGGACAGCTACGGCTACCGCTGGATGGTGCTGAGCAACCCCGAGGGGGCGACGAGCGTGGAAGACCTCGCGGTGGGCATCAACGCCGTCTCCTCGTCCATCGAGACCGCCGGCTACGGGGAGCGGCTCCTGTGCGCCGTGTTCGCGTTCGCCGACGCGCGCGGGCGGCGCGTGTACTTCATCTACAACTACAAGCGCGGGTCCTGGTATCCGTTCGTCCCGGACCCCGATCGCCAGGAGCAGCGCGTGACCGAGCGCGAGCTCCAGCTCAAGGCGCAGATGTCAGGCGAAATGCCCATCGAGCCGGAACTCGAGCGCTGGTTCCCCCTGTGGGGGATCCCGATCTGAGCCGCGGGCCCGCAGGGCCCGCACGGCCGTTCAGTCCGGTATCAGGCCCTCGCCCGTGAACTCCCGGCCTGCCTCCTGGAAGGTGGCGTCCGAGGGCGGGAGGATCACCTGGGATCCCTCCAGGGAGTCGTCGGGCAGAGGCTCGCCGTTCTCCCGCACGTAGGCGAGCAGCGCGCCGAGAGCGGCCGGGAAATCCTGACCGCGCCCGGAGTCGACGGTGGCCTTCACGTCCTTCTCGAGGTCGTTGAGATGGGCGGCGTCCTCGTCGGAGAGCGTGAACTGGCCCTCCCCGGATATACGGACGATCATGCCTTCTCGTCCCCGCCGGCGGGCGCCTGCTCGCCGGAGGCGATCTGCGGCGCGCCGGCTCCCCCGTCGCCGATTTCGCTCTTCATCTTCGCGAGCTCGTCGTCGACCGCCGGCTGGCTCGAGAGCTCCTTGAGCTGGCGGTCGATGTCGTCTTCGCCGGATCCGAGCTGGGTGATGTCGTCAAAGGTCCCGGCTGCTTCGAGCTCGGAGACCGCGTCGGCGCGCGCCCGCATGTTTTCGGTCTTGTCCACGGCGCGCTGCATCGCGAGCCCGACATCGGCCATCTGCTCGCCCACGCCCGTCGCTGCCTCGGAGATGCGCACCTGGGCCTCCGCGGCCGAGTACTGGGCCTTGATGACCTCCTTCTTGGTGCGGAACGATTCGATCTTCGCCCGGAGTTTCTGCTCGGAGTCGGTCAGCTTCTGCTGCTGTTCTTCGAGTTCGGTGACCTGGGTGTCCAGCGACTGCAGCTCGGTCTGCGCGACGTTCTTGCGTTCGAGCGCTGTCCTGGCGAGATCCTCCTTGCCGGCCGCGAGGGCCTGGCGTGCCTGCGTGTCGAGCTTCACCACGCTCTGCTGGAGGGAGCTCTCCTGCATCTGCAGGCGCTTCTTGGCCGTTACGACGTCCGCGATCCCCTTCTTGACGTTCTGCAGCTGTTCAACCTGCTTCTGGTAGCTGTAGTCCAGGGTCTCGGCTGGGTCTTCCGCCCTGTCAAGCAGCTTGGAGACCTTCGCCTTCACGACGGTAGACATGCGACCGCCTAAGCCGGCCATCTGATCCTCCTATTGCGTTTCCTCTGGGCGACCGGTCCGCGACCGGCCTACTGCGTCAAGCGTAGCCGACCGGCGAGCGTCAGAGGCCGAGGGGGTGCCGGACGACGAACCCTTCGTTCGCCGGGCGCAGCGGGCGCCACCGCGGGCCCTGCTGGTTGGAGGGGTCGTCGGCCGAGCTGGTGTCGAGCCTCAGGCCTGCGACGGTCATGTATGCGTGACCGGCGTTGGCGAAGATCGAGATCCAGCGGCCGGCGCCGTGGGAGCCGAAGCTTTCGAATTCGGTGGAGTCCTCGGGCGTCTCCAGCAGCTTGCCGCCGTGCAGCGCGAAGGAGACCGTGCCGGAGCAGTCGTAGCCCGGTGAGGTGAAGGATGCGTGGCCGCCGCCGTAGATGTACGGGAGCCCGATGATCTGGTTGCCCGTCCAGATGATCTGCTGGATGACCGCGGGCGCCGCCATCGGGGCAGCCGCGAGGCCGTTCACGTAGCGGGCGCGCGAGCCGGGGACGAGCAGGTCGGGCTTGCCTTCGCTGATGTTCTCGGTGCCGATCGCGAGGCCGCCGTTGACGCTTATCTCGCCGACGGTCGTGGTGGTCGCGTTCGGCACGTAGGGGACGATCGCCCCTGATGCAGTCTTGACGTAGACGGGGCCGTGGTAGGCGATGTTGGGCGTCGGCGCGGTGATCGGCGCCAGGACGACTTTCGCTCTTGCCGGGGCGGTGGCCGTCGGCGTGGCCGCGGTGACCGGGGAGATCGGTGCCGAGCCGCCGGTGCCGTTGGAGGCCGACGCGAGCGCCGGCGCTGCTGCTGTGACCAACATGCTGCACACGGCCGCTGTGACTGTACGTACGAACAATTCAGCTACCTCTTTCGTCGGCCTGCGGGGTTAGCTGACGGGCTAGCGCGGAAAGAGCCTGCGCTTCCCACGCGTATTGCGTGGAATTAGCCCCAACAAATTGGGTCCCCCGTTCCATGACTTCCAGTCAAGGACTCGGCGTTCTGGGCGGCACGCTAGCAAACTGCAAGGACACTTGCACAGGTAACCGGCGGGTTGGGCAGGTTCTTGCTGCAAACACGGGGCGTTTTGCGGCGTCTGCGCGCCGCAGCGAACGCTAGGGTGGCGTGATGCCAGCCGCCCGGACGCGCCTGTCCGCCCTAGCCGCCCTGTCGGCGCTCGCACTCCTCGCGGGCTGCGGCAAGGGCGCTTCGACGGCCGAGCAGCAGTCCGGCGGCCCTGCGCACAAGGTCGCTCCGGTCGTGGCGCAGGGGGCGGTCAGCGTCGCCACGCGCAACACCACGCGGCTCGGCGGTGCCGTCGTCGCGGCAGATGCCGCATCGGTAGCGCGGACCGTGTACCCCGGCCTTACGCCGGCGACGCGCCCGCTGATGGTGGTGGTCGCCGACGAGAGCAACTGGCCCGCCGCACTGGCGGCATCGGTGTTCGCGTCGGCCCCGGTCAGCGCGCCGATCCTGTACTCCGAAGGCGGCACCCTGCCGGAAGTCAGCAGCCAGACGCTCCGCGCGCTCAACCCCGTCGGCGATCCCGCGTTCGGCGGCGCGCAGGTCCTCAGGCTGGGAAGCTCCATCCAGGTGCCCTCCGGATACGTGACCCGCACCATCCCGGTCTCCGCCCCGGCACCGACGTCGGCGCTCATCGCGAGCGCGTACACGGGCGCCGTCGGTGCTCCCCGGCAGGTGATCGTGGTGCCGGCGAACGCGCCTGCGGCGCTGCTGATGCCCGCGGCGGGCCTGTCCGCGGAGAGCGGCGCTCCGATCATGTTCGTGACGCCGGCGCGCGTCCCGGACACGACCGCGCTCGCGCTGCACGCGCTCCGTCACCCGCACATCTACGTGATCGATGCGGGTGATGTGGGGCCCGCGGCGCTTCACGAGCTCCGCCATCTCGGGAGCGTCAGCGTGGTGTCGGCCGGCAGGCCAGGTGAAGTGGACCCCGCGGTGACCGGTTCGATAGCGGTGTCCCGGTACACGGACGGGACGTTCGGCTGGGGCGTCAAAGAACCCGGGCACGGCCTGGTGTTCGCGAACTCCGACCGGCCGCTGGATGCGCCGGCTGCCGCGCTGCTCTCGGCCACCGGCAACTACGGCCCGCTTCTGCTGCTCGAAAGCCCGGATGTCATCGCCCCGGCGCTCGCGTCCTACCTCGCCGACATCCAGCCCGCGTACACGTCGGCCCCGGAATACCGGCCGGTGAGGGGCGTCTACAATCACGGCTGGCTGATCGGCGACGAAAGCGCGATCACCGCCACGACCCAGGCGGAACTCGACTCGCTGCTGGAGATCAGCCCCCGCAAGCAGAGCTCGGAAGAACAACCGGTCGCACAGGCCGAATAGCCACAGAGAGGCAGACTTGAGCCAGGCAGAGGATCCGCGTCGTCTGAGCAGGAAGGCGAACGAGAACACCGTGAGCGTCGAGGACGTGCGCCAGCTGATGGGGGCATCCACCCCGCATTTCGCGCTGCAGCTTCGCAACAGGATCGCGAAACTCATCGCCGGCCTTCCCGCCGAGGACCCCGCCCGCCTGGAAGGCGAGCGCGAGATCGCGCGCCTGGAGGCGCTCGGGTTCAGCGGTGAGATCCGCGGCGAGGGAGCGCACGAGCAGGAGCACCCGATGCCGTCGCTGAGCCTGCCCGGGGGCGCCTGCGGCTCCTGAGCCAGGTCGCGGCCGTCAGCCGCGCTTGGCGAGAAAGACGCGCTCGCGCCGGGCGTCCAGGAAGCGCGCGCGCAGCAGTTTGTAGAGGAACGCGAACACGGCGACGTCGACCGCGAGCATCGCGACGTTCAGCAGCGGCGGCACGGTCGTCGCCGCTGCGACCGCGAGCACGACGACGGAGTGGAGAACGATCACCGGCAGCAGGGCGAGCATGATCGTGTGCGAGCGGTAGCCGCTGAGGTGCTCGCGCAGGCTCACCTCGACCGTGCCGATCACGACCGCGGCCACTCCCGCGATCAGCACCGGCCCTCCGTGGGAGACGCCCCTGCGGATGCCGACGACCGTGCCGATCGCGCCGACGAGGATCAGCAGCTCCGAGAGTGGCAGCGGATGCCACAGGGACTGCGGGCGCTCGCCGAACGAGCCCGGATCCCTGTAGGAGGACGAACCGGCGGAGCTGTCGGACGGGCGGCGCTCGCGGCGCGGGCGGGCGGGTGCGCCCCGGGCCGTGGCGGAAGCGCCCTGGACGGGGTCATCAGCCGAGCTGTCCGCGACGGCCGTCGCGCCGTCGCGGCGGGGCTGGGAAGGGGGCCGGCGCTTGCGCGTGCCGCGCCTGCCGGTGTTGCGCTTGGCCACGGCCCTAGCCTAGATGCCGTGCCGAGGATCGCCGCGCCGCATTGGCGCCGATCGTAGCTCCTATGCTCTGGGGCGTGGCCAGCTCACCAACGCCCGCGGATCCTGCCGGCGCGGGCATCCCGGACAGCCCGCTTCCGGGCCCGTACCCCGTGGGGGAGTATTCGGCGGCGCTGCGCTCCCGGCTGAGACAGTTCGCGCGGGTGCAGGTGATGGGCGAGCTGGTGAACCTCCGCCCGTCACGCGCGAGGGTGTACTTCGAGCTGCGGGACGCGAACGGTGCGCTCCCGTGCAGCGCATGGCGGGGCGAGTGGGACGCGATGAGCGCCCGCGCGGGAGTCATCCCCAGCGACGGGATGCAGATCGTCGTCGCGGGAGGCTGCGACTACTACCCGGGCAGCGCGAGCGCCTCACCGGGTTTCTCGTTCGCCGTCAGCGATCTGCGCGTGGCCGGGGAGGGCGACCTGCTCGCGCGCATCGAGCGGCTGCGCAAGCAGCTCGACGCGGAGGGCCTGCTCACCGTTCAGCGCACCCTCCCCCGCGTGCAGCTGCCGCGAACGATCGGGGTCGTCACCGGCGAGGGGGGCAAGGCACGCGGCGACGTCCTCGCGGCACTCGACCGGCGCGGCTGGGCGGGACGCCTGGTATGGGCGTTCACGCCGGTCCAGGACCGCCATGCTGCGCCCGCGATCGTGCGCGCGCTCGGCGACCTCGCCGCGATCGCCGAGGTCGACGTGATCATCGTCGCGCGCGGGGGCGGTTCGCTCGCGGACCTGCTCGCGTTCTGCGACGAGACCCTCTGCCGCACCGTCGCGACTGCTGCGCGTTCCCGTCGATGGCGTCGGTCGGACACCACACCGACCGGACTCTCCTCGACGACGTCGCCGCGGTCAGCTGCTCCACGCCGACCCATGCGGCGGAGGCCGCCGTGGGGGTCGACTGCTCGCGCGCACGCCTCGACCAGCTGGCAGCGGCCGGGCGCCTGCGCGAGCACGGACGCAGGGCGGTGCTCTCCCGCGCCCAGAGGCTCGCGATGCTCTCGCGCGCGCCCACAGCCCACATCGACCGTCAGCGCTCGCGCCTTCATCAGCAGCTGCGCGAGATCCGGGCGGGGTCCCGCGCGGCGGCTGGAGAACGAGCTCGAGGTGAGCACGAGGCGGGCGATCGTCCTCGCCCGCAAGAGCGCCTCCTCCATCCTGGACTGCCGCGAGCGACGCCCGCGCGAGCTGGAGCGCCTCGCGATGGCCCTCGCCGGACATGACCCTCAGCGCACCCTGGAGCGCGGCTACGTGCTCGCCAGCACGGCCGCGGGCGACCCCGTCGTGTCGGCCTCGCAGGCGCCGGCGGGTGCGGAGCTCCGCCTGCGCTTCGCCGACGGCGAGCGCAATGCGATGATTCTCGACAGATGAGCGCCCCCGAGGAACCCAACGGTCAGACGCCGCCGGCAGAGCAGCTCAGCTACGAGGCGGCGTCCGCACGCGTCGAGGAGATCATCCGCAGGCTCGACTCGGGTGAGGCGTCGCTCAACGAGACGCTCGAGCTGGTCAGCGAGGGCAAGTCGCTGATCGAGCTCTGCGCGAGCGAGCTCGCGGCCGTCGGCGGTGCCCTCGAGGAGCTGCGCCTGGACGAGCTCGTAACCCGGCTGGAAGCCGAGTCCGGCCAGTGAGCACCTGGGAGAAGCTCGCCGGCCTCGAGCTGCACGTCGAGGGATACGGGCTCACCGGCCTGCAGGCCTCCGTGTCGAGCGACTTCGAGCGCAAGAGCACCATCATCGCCCTGCGCGGGGCGGGACATGAGGGCGTCGGGGAGGACGTCACCTACGACGCCGTGGACCAGGAGATCCTGCAGCGCGCCGGCGCGGTGCAGCCGCTGGCTGGGCACTTCACGCTCGCCTCCTTCTGCGAGCGAGTCGCCGAGCTCGAGCTCTTCCCCGAGCCTCCCCAGCGTGAGGTCTCCGGCCGCTACCGCACCTGGGCATACGAGTCCGCGGCACTCGACCTCGCGCTCCGCCAGGCCGGGAGCACCCTGTACGGCGCGCTCGCGCGGGAGCCCTCGCCGGTGCGATACGTCGTCTCGCTTCGGCTCGGCGAGCCGCCTTCGCTGGAGCCGCTGCTCAGCCGCCTGGAGCTCTACCCCGGGCTGCGCTTCAAGCTCGACCCGACGAGCTCCTGGGATGAGCAGCTGATCGCTGGCCTCGTGGCCACCGGCGCGGTCGACTCGGTCGACTTCAAGGGCCTGTACGTGGGGTCCGTGGTGGACCAGCCCGCCGATCCGGTGCTCTACGAACGAGTCGCACGGGCGTTCCCGGACGCGTGGATCGAGGATCCGGCCCTCACCCCGGAGACCGACGCGGTGCTCGCACACGACAGGGACCGCTTCTCCTGGGACGCGCCGATCCACTCTATCCAGGACATCCTCGACCTCCCCTACCCGCCGCGCATGGTCAACATCAAGCCCTCCCGGCTGGGCGGACTGCGCAATCTGCTCGACGCATATGACTACTGCGCCCAGAACGGGATCGGCTGTTACGGCGGAGGCCAGTTCGAGCTCGGCGTCGGGCGCGGGCAGAACCAGTACCTGGCATCGCTGTTCCATGCCGATGCTCCGAACGACGTCGCACCCACCGGTTTCAACCTGCCGCAGGTGCCGGCCGGGCTGCCCGCGAGCCCGCTCCCGCCCGCACCGGCAGCGCTCGGATTTACCTGGGGCTGATTGGCCAGAGAGCGCAACTTAAGCGCCGGGGCCTTGTTTGCCGACGTATAACCGGTAACGTCCGTCGCCGCTGTCCGGGCGTTCTCCGGTCAGCACGGGAACGAGACTCGTTCCATGCTGAGGGATCTCGTGAACTTGGCCAACACCGCAGCCCACGTGCGAACCAGACTCATCGCCGCAACGCTGACAGCGCTGGCGCTCATCCTCGCTCCAGCCGCGCTCGGCGCAGGCAGCGCCGGAGGCGTATCCGCGGGAGGCACCTCCGCCGCCGGCGTGACCCCGGCCGGCGGGACCGCCGTCGCCGGCGCGCCCACAGCCCCGAAGAAAGCCGCGCCCGTCCGCTCCTCGGCGCATGTGACGAGCGTGCGGATCATCCACGCGACATGCGTGCCGTCCGCCAAATGCGGCACGAACCCGCATCAGGTGTCCCAGCGCGGCACCCTGCTCGTTCAGGGCGTCGGCCTCACCGCCGGTATGGTCGTGGCGTTCCCGAAATCGGCGGGCGCGACGATCAGCCGCACCTCGCCCGCATCCAGGCTGCGCGCCACCAGCGCCGGACTGGAGGTGAGCGTGCCCGCGGCCGCCCACTCCGGGCGCATCAAGGTACTGCTCGCCAACGGGCGCTACACGAGCTCCTACGGGCCGATCACGGTGGTCGCCCACCCGCTGCACCCGCCCGCGCCGAAGGTGATCGTGCCCGTGCCGAGCGCCCCGAGCGGGGGCGTATCGAGCGGCACCGCCCTGGATGGCCAGGGGATGTGGATCTGGTACGTGAGCCAGTCCTCGGGCGGAAGCGTCCCCGCCATCATCGCCCGCGCTAAGGCCGCGGGCGTGAGCACGGTGTTCGTCAAGAGCTCGGACGGCCCGAGCAACTACTGGAGCCAGTTCTCCCCGCAGCTCGTCGCCGAAATGCACGCAGCCGGGCTGAAGATCTGCGCCTGGCAGTACGTCTACGGCACGAACCCCGCCGGCGAGGCGGCGCTCGGCGCCGAGGCTGTCGCGAACGGCGCGGACTGCCTGGTCATAGACGCCGAGTCCGAGTACGAAGGCCACTACGCCGCGGCGCAGACCTACATAAAGGATCTGCGGGCGAAGATCGGGGCCGCCTACCCGCTGGCGCTGGCCTCCTTCCCGTACGTCTCCTACCACGAGTCCTTCCCCTACTCCGTCTTCCTCGGCCCCGAAGGCGCCCAGTACAACGCACCGCAGATGTACTGGAAGGCGATCGGCGACTCCGTCGACACGGTCTACGCGAACACCTACATCGCCAACCGCATGTACGGCAGGCAGATCTTCCCGCTCGGGCAGACCTACGAAAACGTCAGCGCGAGCGATCTCCTGCGGTTCCGCGAGGAGGCCGTCGACTACGGTGCGACCGGGTGGTCGTTCTGGGACTGGCAGGAAACGAGCTCGGCCCAGTGGGCGGACCTGCCGGCGCCGCTGGCCCCGCTGACCAGCGTCACGCCGAACACGAGCTATCCGGAACTCTCGCAGGGCAGCAAGGGCGACCAGACGCTGTGGATGCAGGAGCACCTCGCGGACGCGATCCCCGCGCAGACGACGACGGGGGTCTTCAACGCGGCCACCACGGCCAACCTGATCGCCTTCCAGAGCGCCCACGGGATTCCCGCGAGCGGGGTGACCACCGCAGCCACGTGGCAGGCGCTGCTCGCGCTTCCCCCGGTGCCGGTCGTGTGGACCGGCTCCGGGCCGGCCGGCTGAGCCGCCACGCGGGCCCAGCCGGGCGACCTCAGGTCACGTTCAGACGCGCTGGATCAGGGTTCCGGTCCCGAGCCCGCCGCCGCAGCACATCGTCACGAAGCCGATCTCCTTGTCCGAGCGCTCGAGCTCGTGCAGGAGCGTCGTGATCAGGCGCGCGCCCGTCGAGCCCAGCGGGTGGCCGAGCGCCATCGCACCGCCGTTGACGTTCACGCGATCCATGTCCGGTTCGAGCTCGCGGCGCCAGGCGGCGACCACGGGCGCGAACGCCTCGTTGATCTCGATCAGGTCGATATCGCCGATCTTCATGCCGTTGCGCTCGAGGATCTTGCGCGTGGCCGGGATCGGGCCCTCCAGCATTTTCACAGGGTCGCAGCCGACGGTCGTCTGATCGACGATGCGGGCACGCGGCCTCAGCCCCAGCTGGCCCGCCTTCTCGGCGGACATCAGCAGCACCGCCGCCGCTCCGTCGGAGATCTGCGAGGCGTTGCCCGCCGTGATCTTGCCGTCCGGCTTGAACGCCGGCTTGAGCTGCGAAAGCGCCTCGAGGTTCGTGTCGGGGCGGATTCCCTGGTCGGTCACGAACTCCTGGCCCTCGACGGTCATCGGCACGATCTCGCGCTCGAAGCGGCCCTCCTCGGTCGCCTGGTGGGCGAGACGGTGCGAGCGGACCGCGAGCTCGTCGAGCTCGGAGCGGGAGATCTCCCACTGGTCGGCGATCATCTCGGCGCCCAGCCCCTGCCCGACGATGTTGTGCTTGGCCATCAGCTCAGGCGTGAACGCGAGGCCGAAGTCCTCCTGCGTCTTCATCGTCGCGGAGAACGGGAAGTGGCCCATGTGCTCGACGCCCGAGCCGATCATCGCGTCGTGCACGCCGGCCGCGATCAGGGCGGCCGAGAAGTTGACGGCCTGCTGGGCGGATCCGCACTGGCGGTCGACGGTCGTGCCCGGCGTCTCGATCGGTAGGCCCGCCTGCAGCCAGGCGTTGCGGGCGATGTTCAGCCCCTGCTCACCGAACTGCGCGACGCATCCCGCGATCACGTCCTCGACCTGCGAGGGGTCCACGCCGGCGCGCTCGATGACCTCCGTGTAGCACGTGGCCAGCAGCGCGTTCGGGTGCGTGTCCTTGTAGTAGCCCTTCTCCCTGTGCCCGCGCCCGATCGGGGTGCGAACGGCCTCCACGATGACGACCTCTCGGCCCTCTGCCTGCCTCATTTCCGCAGTCCTCCTACGATCTCGTTGCCCAGTGTTTGCTGAAGAGGACCCGTGGCGCTCCGGGAAAGCACGCAGTGCGCTCGAACGATGCCCGGACCCTGCACCATCTACTCTAACGCCTCCCATAAGTAGATTGACTGATCAGTCAACCGGCTTCGCCGGACCAAACCGGCCCAACACCCCAAGGAGTCCAATCGCCCATGGTCAGCAAAAAGCTCGCAGTTGCCGGAAGCGGAGCCATCGCCTGCGGGCTGGCAGCGACCGCCGCCCACCACGGCCCGGTGCTTCTGCTCGCCCGCTCGGAGAGCTCAGCCGAGCGGGCGCGGGACAGCGTGGAGCGGACGCTCGCCCGGCTGGGCGCCGAGGTCGACCCCGAACACGTCCAGATCGTGACCGACCAGGACGCGCTCACCGAGGCGACCTTCGTCGTCGAGGCGGTCGTCGAGGACCACGACGTGAAGGCCGGACTGCTCCGGGAGCTCGACGAGATACTCCGGCCCGACGCGATCCTGGCCAGCACCACCTCGTCGCTGTCGATCGAGCGCCTCGCCCAGGAGAGCGGGCGACCCGACCGGTTCGTCGGGCTGCACGTGTTCAACCCGGTCACGCGGATGAAGCTCGTCGAGCTGATCTTCCCCACGACCGCGAGCGAGGAGACGCGCAGCCGCGCCCTGGCGCTCTGCGAGAACTTCGAGAAGACACCGGTCGTGGTTCCCGACGTTCCGGGCTTCGTCGTCAACCGGCTGCTGTTCCCCTACCTGTTCAACGCCGTGCGCTGCTCGAAGAGACGGGCATGGACCCCGCTGACATCGACACCTGCATGCGCCTCGGCGCGGGGCACCCGATGGGCCCGCTCGCGCTGCTGGACCTGGTCGGGCTCGACGTCTCCGCGGCGATCGGCGAGACGATCGGCGAGCCGTGCCCCCCGCGGTCGAGGAGCTGATCGCGGAGGGCGCCCTCGGGCGCAAGACCGGGCGCGGATTCCACACGTATTGAGGCTCTCCCGGAACATTTATCGGGCATGAAGGACCTTTTAGGCTCGCTTCATCGAGGTCGCGATACTTGTACATGCGACATTGAGTCGCAACGCACACCCGCCTCCTCCAAGTGCACACGTCCGGTCCGCTCCCCCCGCGGGCCGGACGTGTTTAACGGGCCGTCTGCGTTCAGTCCTCGCCGGCGCCCGCCTCGCGGCGCGGCACCGGACGGCGCTCGCGGATCCGCACCGCCTCGATCCGGTTCTCGCGCACCGACTCGACGCGGATCGAGTAGCCGTCGGCGTTGATCGTGTCGCCGCGCCGCGGCAGCCGGCCGAGCTCGGCGAACACGAAGCCGCCGACCGAGTTGTAGGCGTCGCTGTCGACCGGCAGCTCGAGGCCGTAGTCGGCGAGGTCGGTGACCGCGACGTGCCCGCGCACGAACCAGTCGCCGTTGGCGAGCCGGCGGATCTCGCCGGTGCTCGGGTCGGTCTCGTCGGCGATCTCGCCGACGACCTCCTCGATGATGTCCTCGACCGTGACGATGCCGACGACGCGTCCGTACTCGTCGACGACGACCGCCATCGAGGTGCGCTGGCGCTGCAGGTCGGCGAGCAGGTCGTCGAGCGGCTTGGTCTCGGGCACGATCAGCGCGTCGTGGACGACGAGCGCGAGCGAGGGCGTGCGGGCCGCTCCTGCCATCAGCAGGCTCGACCAGCTGGTTGACGTGCACGAGGCCGCGGACGCGGTCGCGGTCGTCGTCCTCGGTCACGACCAGGCGCGTGTGGCCGCTCGAGACGCACAGCTCGCAGCGCCTCTCGACGTCCTGCGAGGTGTCGACGGTGACGACCGCCGGGATCGGCGTCATCACCTGGCGCGCCTCCTGCTCGTGCAGGTGGAAGACGCCGGTGAGCATCCCCGCCTCGCCCGGGTCGATGTGCCCGCCGGCGTGGGACTCGGCGATCAGCCGCTTGAGCTCGTCCGGCGACCCGCCGCGGCGCTCGAGGCTCATGTCGACGCCGAGCAGGCGCAGGATCCGGTCGCGAGACGGCCGTCAGGAGCAGGATGAACGGGCCTGAACAGCGACGCTGAACGCCCGCAGCGGCCGCGCGACCCGCCGGGCGACCGCCTCGGCGCGGTCGATCGCGTAGAACTTCGGCACCATCTCGCCGGCGATCAGCTGCGCGGAGGCGATCAGCAGGAAGGCGACGACACGCGGGATCGACGACGGCGACGCCGTGGCTGAGCGCGTGCTGCCGAAGCGCGTTGCTGCAGGATCGAGCGCGAGCGCGGGCTGCGCCGAGCGCGCCGATGCCGATCGAGGTCATCGTGACGCCGATCTGGACAGCGGAGATGTACTCGTTGACGTTGCCGAGCTGCTCGAGCGCGAGCGCCGGCGCCCCGCGCGCCTTCCTCGCGCATCAGTTCGAGCCGCGCCCGGCGCGAGCGCACGAGCGCGTACTCGGCGATCACGAAGAACGCGTTGATCGCGACCAGCAGCGCCGCGATGATCAGCTTCAGGCCGTCGCTCACGCGGACCCTGAGCCATGGCGCGTGGGTCGAGCCCGCGGGCACCGGCGGCGGCCGGCGCGTGGGCCCGTCAGGGCCCGGCTACTTCGGGGAAGTTCTTCGTCGTCGTTCATCGCGCTGCGCAGGCCGCTGAAAGGTAGCAAGCGGCATGCGTCGGAAGCCCCCGTGCGGGGCGTCGCTCAGACGAGGCGGATCGAGTCGTCCCGCGAGCTCGAAGTCGGCGTCGGTGAGCCCGCCCTGCGAGTGCGTGGAGAGCGTGAGGCGGACCTTGTTCCAGCCGTGGATGAGGATGTCCGGGTGGTGGTCCTGCTCCTCGGCGACCTCGGCGACGCGGTTGACGAAGGCGATCGCCGCCGGGAAGTCCGCGAACGTCAGATCTCGCGCGTCGATCGAGCTGCCGTCGCCCGACGTCCAGCTGCGCGTGCTCGCGCAGGCGCTCCCGGATCTCCCCTTCGCTCAGCACGCGTCATCTGTTCGCAGCTTATCCAGACCGCGGGCGGTGCGTAAAGTCATGGGGTGCGCATCGTCAGCCTCGTCCCCCACGCGACCGAGCTGCTGTTCGCGCTCGGCCTCGGCGCCCAGGTCGTCGGCGTCACGCACGAGTGCGACCACCCGCCGGCCGCGCTGAGCCTGCCGCCGTGTCACGCGCGATGTGCTGCCCGCCGGCCTAGCGCGGCGCGAGATCGACGCCGCCGTGCGCGAGCGCACGCTCGCAGGGCCAGGCGATCTACGAGCTCGACGCGCCGCTGCTGGCACGCGCTCGAGCCGGATCTGATCGTCACGCAGGCGCTGTGCCCGGTGTGCGCCGTCTCCTACGAGGAGGTCGCGCGAGCTCGCGCCGACGCTTGCCATCGAGCCCGCGCGTGATCGCGCTGGACCCGAAGACGCTCGGCGAGGCGCTCGGCGACGTCCGAACGATCGCGCAGGCGACGGGGCGCCGCGACGCCGGGGTCGATCTGATCGCCCGATCCGCCGCGCGCATCGACCGGGTCCGGCTCGCGGTGCGCGGGCGCAGACGCCCGCGCGTCGCCGCGCTCGAGTGGCTCGACCCCGTCTTCGCGGCCGGCCACTGGACCCCGCAGCTGATCGAGCTCGCGGGCGGCGAAGACGTGCTCGGCGATGCCCGGCGAGGCTCACAGGAGCTGTCCTGGGACAGGTCGCGGCGGCGGAGCCGGAGGTCGTCATCGTGATGCCGTGCGGCTACGAGCGCCGGGCGCTCACGCGGAGGCACACGCGCATGCCGGCCGGCTCGGGAGCGTGCGGCGCCGCGCAGGGTCGTCGCCGTCGACGCCTCCGCCTACTTCTCGCGCCCGGGCCCGCGCCTGGTCGACGGGCTCGAGCTGCTCGCGCCACATCCTGCACCCGAGCTGGTCCTGCCGAGCCCGCCCGCGGGCGCGCGGGCGCTCGAGGTCGACCGTCAGCAGCTCGCGCGCTGAAGCGCTCTAGCGGCCAGCCGATTCGAGCTCGAGCTGGCGCGGACTGACGCTGATCGTTTCGACCTCCGCTGGCATTCGACGGTCGCGACGGAGGCCGCGACGGAGCCGACCGCGATCGACCGCGCACGCCGCATAGGCGAGCGCGGGCATCCGCTGGCGGTCGGCGACCCTGAAGATCAGCATCGCGAACGCGCCGCCGATCAGCCCGCCGATGTGCCCGCCCCAGGAGATGCCGGGGATCGTGAAGCTGAAGACGAGGTTGATCAGGATCAGCCCGCCGACGCCGCTCTGCATGATCGGGATCTGCCGCGCGCGCATCTCGACCACGGCGGCTCCCATCAGGCCGAAGATCGCCCCCGAGGCGCCGACGGTCGAGCGACGTGCGGAGAGACGAGCAGCGCGCCGAACGAGCCCGCCAGCAGCGAGACGAAGTAGATCGACCAGCGAAGCGCACGCGAGCCGATCGCCGGCTCGAGCATCATGCCGAGCAGTAGAGGACCCACATGTTGAAGCCGATGTGCAGCAGGTTCTCGTGCAGGAAGCCGCTCGTGACGACGCGCCAGAACTGGCCGTGCGCGACGCCGTCGCCGGCGCGGCTGCGCGACCGGGCTGCTGCCGATCAGCGCCGCCCTTGTTGACCACCGTGCCCGGTCGCTGCGCCGCTCGAGCGAATAGACGCTCGTGCCCTCGGCCAGGAACACGATCACGTTGATCGCGATCAGCGCGTACGTGACGCTGCGGGACGGCTCGCGATGCCGCGCATGGTCACGCACCTTCGTGCGCTGTCGCGCGAGCACTCCGGGCAGCGCATGCCGACCGGGGTCGTGCGTCATGCAGTCCGGGCAGATCGGCCGCCCGCAGTTCGAGCAGGAGACGCCCGGTCTCGCGTGTCGGGTGGCGGTAGCAGGTGGCCATGTCGGGCGACAGCGTATCAGCGCCAGCGCGCCCTCGCGGCGTCGGCGGCCGCGGCGGCGCTCAGCGGTCGCCGAGGAGCTTGCGCGTCTCGCGGCCGATGTCGCGGATCGTGCTCTCGGCGCGTCTCGCGCACGGCGCCGACGGATGCCGGCGCACGCGCTGCGAGCACGGCTGCGGACGCTGCAGCAGCACCAGCGCCGCGCCGGCCGCGCTGCCGGCGACGATCGCGCGGCGCGGGCCGCACCCAGTTGCGCGGGTCGCGCATCGCCGACAGCTCCCATGCCTCGAGCTCCTCGGCGGCCATCTCGGTGATGCTCGTCGAGCGTGCTCTCCAGCGTGCTCGACCAGGTCCGCGGGCGGCTCGACCGGGGTCAGCGCCTCGCGCAGCAGCCCCTCGAAGCTGTGCGCCGCCTCACTCATCGCTCGCCCTGCGACGGCTCCCGATGCGCTCCGCGTGCTCGGCGACGATCTCCTCGAGCTGCTTGATCGCACGGTGGATCAGCACCTTCGTGGCGCCGTCGGTGCGGCCCAGCGCGCGCGCGATCTCGCGGTTGTCCATCCCGAGCGCGAAGCGCATGATCAGCGCCTCGCGGCGGTCGTCGGGCAGCTGCGCGCACGCCGTCGAGGATCGCTGCTCAGCTCGTCGCGGCCCTCGACGAGCTGCTCGGTCGTGTGCGGCGGCGGCGAGCGTCGTCGTCGTCCTCGATCGGCGAGGCCGGCTTGCGCGAGCGGTCGCGGTAGAGGTTCGCCGCGAGGTTGTGCGCGATCCGGATCAGCCACGGCCGCAGCGGCCGGCCGTCGGACTCGCGCTGGGCGCGCTCGAAGTGCCGGTAGGCCTGCAGGAACGTCTGCTCGGTCAGGTCCTCCGCGTCGTGGTGGTTGCCGACCCGGTAGTAGGCGTAGCTGTAGACGTCGCGCAGGTGCGCGCGGTAGAGCTCGGAGAACTCGGCGTCGAGCTGGGCCTTCGGCTTCTGGGCGCTTGCTCCGGCACTCATCGCACCCTACCTCCACGGGCCGCAGCCGGCGCTCAGGCTGCCGCGCGAGACCTCGACGCGCGCCGGGGCTGGCGGGCATCCGCGAGCGTCTCGCGCCGGCTCGCCTCGCCGCCGAGCCACTCCCACTGCAGCCTGACGCACGCCCAGATGCGGTCGGTGACGCCCGCGGCGAGCGCGGGCGAGCAGTCCTCGACGGTCGGGAAGTGCAGTCGGGCGGCCGGCGCGGACGCGCACCTTGCGCGGGCGGATGCGCCAGCCGCGGCGCACATCTTCGGTGCCGATCACGGCGATCGGCGCGACGGGGGCGCCCGTTTCAAGCGCGAGGCGCCCGATCCCGCGCCGCGGGCTCGCCGAGGCCGCCCGTGCGGATGCGCGTGCCCTCGGGGAAGATCACGACGCAGTCCCCGCGTTCGAGGATCGCGCGCGCCGTGTCCATCGCCGTCGCCGTCGCCGGTGCCGCGGTCGACCGGGAAGGCACCGAGCGCGTTCAGGATCCACGCCTGCCAGCGGCTTCTCGAACAGCTCGCGCTTGGCCATGTAGTAGACGGGCCGCTTGATCATCGGCGCCGATCACGAACGGGTCGAGGAAGCTGCGGTGGTTGGACGGCGAGCAGCAGCGGGCCGCTGCGCGGCAGGTGCTCGCGGCCGATGCGCTGCAGGCGGAAGTAGATGAGGAAGAACGGCATGAAGAGGAGCCGCACCGGGCGGTAGAGCCAGCGGGCTGACCCCCTTCACGAGGGCGCGCTCGCGGAACGCGCCGAGGTCCACCCCGCCCTCGGCGGGCTCGTCGAGCCCGTCAGGCTCGCTGCGCTTGGTGATCCGGTGGTCCACGCCTGCAATACACCGCCCGGGACCACGCCGTTACAGTTGCCTCGCAGTGCGGCGTTGCCGGAGTAGCTCAGCTGGTAGAGCACCTGTC
>CAVUCP010000017.1:0-6180 GCA_963740075.1 uncultured Solirubrobacteraceae bacterium
GTGGCGCGCCAGCTTGTGAACGTGCTTTCTCGCAGCCGCTCGCGGGTGTGCTCGCGATCCCCCTGGTGGGCGGGTCCGCGGACGAAGGCGAGCATCGTGTCGTGGTCGCGCCATGCTGAGAGCGTGGCGAGTGTTCCACGGACAGGTCGTGAGGACGAGGCTGTAGCCGATCAGGCCTGCGGTGTCGCCGAAGCCAGACCACAGGCCGTTGGTGGCCGCGAGGACGCGCGGGAGGTCGCGGCGGCGGACGACGGTGAATCGGGTCGCCATGACCAGGTAGTCGGCGTCGGGGTCGATCGGGGCGTGGGGTCCAGGGCATGGTCGGCATCAGCGGTCCTCCTCCTGGGGGATCGTGACGACGATCTTCTCCGCGGAGACGCCTTCGCGCTGGATATCCAGCGCGCCCTGCAGGTGCTGGAGTCCATCGCCGATCACGCGGGGCTTGGGAACGGCGCGGTAGCGGCCGTCGGCCAGTGCGGCGGGCAGGAAGTCGCGGTAGATCGCGTGGCTGACCTCGTTGTGCTTCAGCGAGGTCCCGAAGATGTACTTGATCCGAACGCCACCGGTCCGGGAACGGACCTGCAGGGCGACGTTCGAGGCGATCAGCCGACGGATCACGCGGGCGGTCTCCCGACGGCGACCCTCCTCACGGGCGAGGCCGGCGAACGAGACGGGTGGGGTCGCGATCGCGACGAACCGGTTGCCTTCGCAGCCGGCTGCGATCTTCACGCACGAGGGTGCCGCTGTGGTGCCGAACGCGATCGCTCCGGCGAACCGGCGACCCGTGAACGCGGAGATGATGTCCGGGATCACCGTCGGGCTGTTGTAGTCGAACACCTCGCGGGCTCCGAGCTCCTTGACGAACTCGAAGTTGCGCGGGGAGGCGGTGGTGATGACCTCATAGCCGGCGGCGACCGCGAGCTGGATCGCGTTGCTGCCGGCGCTGGTGGACCCGCCCCAGACCAGAACCGTCTCTCCGGTCGCCGCCGGGCTCGCGGACGGATGATTCAGACCCAGGAAGTCCTTCTGAAACAGGCCGCAGGCCGCGGTTGACAGCGCCAACGGCAGTACCGACGCGTCCTCGTAGGGCAGCGAGTCGGGGATCGGCGAAGCCAGCCGCTCCAGGATCACCGCGTACCGCTGGAAGGTGCCCTCGGAGGCGGCTGTTGCTGTCCTTGTCGGTGCCGACCGCGTGTCCGATGACCCGGTCGCCGACGGCGAAGCGCGTGACATCCTTGCCGACTTCGACGACCTCGCCGGCGACGTCGGATCCCAGCACGGTCGGGTAGGACAGCCACCGGTAGGTCAGGTTGGCAGCGACCTGGACGATCCAGTCCAACGGGTTGACCGCGACCGCGTGTCCGCGCACGACGATCTGGTCGTCGCCGGGCTGGGTGTACGGGGCGTCCTTGATCTCGAGCTGCGGCATGAGGGGCGGTCAGCCAGGCGGCGGAGTTGGCGGGACGGGAGGTGCTTGGCATGGTCGGAGCTCCTTCTGGAAATGGTTGATTGCACTTGGTGCAGTGCCCAGCATGACAGATCACTGCACTAAGTGCAATCAACTCGATATGATGGACCCATGTCCCGATGGGAGCCCGACGCCAAAGGTCGCCTGCAGAGCGCCGCGATGGCGCTTTTTCTCGAGCGCGGATACGCCGAGGTCACGGTCACAGACATCGCCGAGCGGGCCGGGCTGACGAAGCGCTCGTTCTTCAACCACTTCGTCGACAAGCGCGAAGTCCTGTTCGCCGACGCCGAGGCGTTCAGGCGCACGCTGACCGAATACCTCGCCGCGCTCGACCCCGGACGGATCCCCTCGACGCTGCGATCGCGACGCTCACCCACGCGGGGCTGTCACTGGCCGGCTACGGCCAGGTCGCCGGCGCACGCCGCGAGCTGATCGCCAGCTCGACCGAACTGCAGGAGCGCAACCTCGTCAAGCTCGCATCGCTCAGCCAAGACCTCCAGGACGGACTCACCGCCCGAGGAGCCACACCCAGGGCCGCACGCTTCACCGCACAGGCCGCCATCACCGTCTTCAACGCCGCCTACGACGACTGGATCGACCACCCCGACGCAGACTTCGCCGACCTCATGAACCAAGCGCTCGACGACCTACGAACAGCCATCGAACGAACGAAACGGCGCCAGGCGTAACCGCGCTCAGTCGTGGTGTCCCTGGCCGTCGCTCCGCGCCAGACCCGTGGGCGGGGACCCGCGGATCGTGTTCGAGTGATTTTGGCGCGCCGGCTAGGTTCGGCTGCTCAACAAGGGGATGTCAGGAGCCGGCGGGCGTTCAAGCCACCAAGTCGGTGGACCACCCGGGAGGAGGATCTCGGTCGCCTGGGTGAACCCTCTCCGTTCGTAGAACCGGCGGTTCTCAGGGGTCGAGGTCTCGAGGCAGCAGAGAATGCTGCGTCGGTCTGCCTCATCGAGGACCGGCCTGAGAACGGCTATCGCTAACCCTGCGCGTTGGTAGCTCGGGCGAGTGGCGAGTACACCGAGATACCAGTGGTCCTCGGCCGGCGCCACCGCATGCGCGGCGTGGTTATAGACAGCGAGCCGCTGAGCTGCGGCCTCCCCGGCGAGAGCGTGGTAGCGGTGCCACACGCTGTCCGCGTGCTCGCGGGTGCCGGGCTGCTCGTCGGGGGGATCCCACATGGCGACCGCCGCCCCGTCGTCGGCGACCCAAATAGTGCTCGTCGCCACGCGCACGTCGAACAGCGCGCCGGCAAAATGCGCCGCGAGCCGGTCGTAGTCCTGGCCAAAGATGAACGCCCAGCCCGGGTCGTCGGCGAACGCCGCGGCAACGGTCTCGGTGACTTCGTCGCGATCGCGCGGCAGTGCGCGTCTGACGCCCTTGCTCGGCGTTGGCTGCGTCGCACACATTTCGCGCACATGATGCCGGACACCGGAAAGCCCGGCCTTCGCCAGGAGGCTCATCCGGCGACCTTGTGAGCGAGGGCGGCGCTCTGGCCTGCTCAACGTCGCCCGATTCCTGCCGGCGGGTCCGTCGACGCTCGGGTCCAATCCAGGGCCAGCGTTTCCAGTGGCTGCTCGCCGAGGAGCCTCCTCCAGCAGCCGGGCTCGCGCCCGACCGCCTTCGTGAGCGCTTTGGTCCGACGACGTCGGTTCCTCGCGGCATGCACTTTAAGAGGACAGGACTAAAACCATATGCCCGCCGTTGCGGGCATCGTCGATGGATGTCTGGACGCTCTGTCTGGCGTCGCGGGGACCGAAAGCAGGGGCCTGGTCGGAGGTCAGCGAGACGCCTGGATTTCGTCCGGAGCGGCAGTGCGACCCGTGTCGGCGCGGGCGGCTGCATTCGCAAGAGCCACGGCGGCTGGGTGCCCGCTCGAGAGCGGGGACGGGTTCGGGTCCAGCGCGGCCGTTCGCTCGCTTGGTCTCGCTAGATCCCCAGCATCAACGCGAGGGCGTCGTCGACCGCCTGAAGCTCCTCCGCGTCGAGACGGCCGCTTGAGCGTCCCAGCCGCTCCGGGTCAACGACGGTGGTCTGCTCGACCAGCACGCGGGTGACGGTGCCGTCGAGGGTGATTTCTGGACGGAAGCTCGCGGCGCGGGCGCGGGTCGAAGTGGGTGATACGAGCACCGTGCTCAGCGCTAGGAACTCATCTGCTTGGACAACGACGGCGTGCCGTGCGCCACGTTGCTCGTGACCGCGTGCGCCGCGCGGGGGCGGCAGACGAAAGATCTCGCCGCGGACCACTTCAGTCGCCGGGCTCCGGTGCCAGATCTGACAGCTGGTCGCGGATGATCCGCATCTCCTGGCGGTCATCGGCGTCGGTCATAAGGCGCTGAACCTCTGCGGTGATCGACGAGCGTGTTCGCCTGCGAGATGCCGCCTCTCGCAACGCCGTCCGAACCGCTTCGGAGTCGCTCATGCCCTCGCCACGCACGACTCGTAGGGCCTCGGCGGAGCTGTCGTCTAGGCGCACGTGCAGGGACCGACTCACGGCCCGATAGTAGCACAGATCATGCTACATCCTGGTGGGCTCGCGCTCCCGGCGGGCGTCTGCTTCATCGAAGCGAGAGCCGCCGCAGGTCTTGACCTTCACGCCTTGTGGCAGAGGAGACCCAGGCGCCGCGCCGGCTCGTCAACGGGGCCGAGCCACCTGACATCAGAACATCTCCCTATGCAGGAGGATCGTTGTGACTTCGACAGCGAGTGCACTTAAGACGACAGGACTAAAACCACCGAGGCGGGATTTACGGAGGGCGGTCGTGATCGCTGCTCGTGGATCACAGCACCTCTCCAGGCTCGCGTGGGTACCGTTCGGCTTGCGGTTCTCCGAGAGGCGGCTACTGCTCGCCGAGGAGCCTTAATGCGGTCTGCATGCGCGTGGAGCGTGTGTCGGCTGAGTTGATCAGCCATTCGAAGACCCCGACGGTAGATTGCATGGTGGCGGCTCCCAGCTCGGTTATCAGGCGGGCGGCGACCTCATCGCCGTAGCTGATAGCGAGCTGGCGCACTTGGCGGCCACTTGCGGTCAGCTGGACGTGGCGCTCCCGGCGGTCTGATGATGCGTGCGTTGTCTCGCCATAGCCCCGTTTGACGAATTCCGCGGCGTGGCGACTTGCCGCCTGCTTGGTCACTTCTCGAAGCTCGGCAATCCGCGTGATGGGCAGGCTGCCCATGACGTGGAGGAGCCGGATTAGTTCGGTGTCGGCAGGGCGCAGGCCACCGTGGCCGTGTCGGGCCAGGTAGTCGCGGAGTCCGTGCGCGTAGGTTTCGAACGCGAGAGCACCGAGTAGTCCGAGGTCCGGGCGCTTGTCCGCCGCACGGCTTAAGTCAACCACGGTTGACATTCTATTCGGTGTCGTGCGATAGTGCGCGCGTGGTTCGTCAACAGCCATTGACCGTTCATGGCGCCCAGCAAGGACCAGCGGATGCTTCGCGGCGCCTCGAGGCGATGCTCCGCGGGCTGACCTCTCCGGGGGTGCCCGGTGCAGTTGCCGTGGTTCTGCAAGGTGAGCGCGCCGTCGCCCAGGCGGCTGTCGGTGTCGCGGACCTCGCGACCAATGAGCCGGCGACCATGTCCACCCCGTACCTGTGGTTCTCGCTCACCAAGATCGCCACTGCGACCGCGGTTATGCAGCTTGCCGACAAAGATCTGCTGAGGCTCGACGACGCGGTGTCGCGCTATGTGCCTGAGTTCCCCAGGCCACGACGCTCTTGGCCCGCGGTAACGATCAAGCATCTGCTTAGCCACAGCTCCGGGCTCGCGAACCCCCTGCCGCTTCGATGGGTGCACGCGGCAGACGACGCTCCGCGCGAGACCGCTGCCTTCACCAGCGACCTGCTGCGGCGCCACGGACGCCTGCGATTTCCCGCCGGGCGACGTGCAAGCTACAGCAACCTGGGCTACCTGGCGCTCGGCGAGGTAGTCGCGTCGGTCGCCGCCAGGCCGTACGTCGATTACGTGGCGGCAGAGATACTCGCCCCGCTTGGGATGTCTCACACCGGGTTTCGCTATCCCCGGGCCCGAGAGCCCCGCGGCGGCCACGGGGTATCACCCTCGCTGCAGCCCCATTACGCCGCTCCTGCGGCTGGCACTCCCGCGCGGACTCATCGCGGGTCGGCAGGGCCGTTTCCTTGCACTTGCACCGTTTTGCGTCGACGGACCCTCGTATGGCGGCCTCATTGGTCCTGCAACGGATGCCGCCCGGCTAATGGCAGCTCATCTCGCCGGAGGTCATTTCGGGAGCTTTCGGCTGCTTTCAGACACGGGAGTCACAGAGATGCAGCAGCTGCGAGCTCACGGGCGCAGACTCGACGTCGGCCTCGGCTGGTTTAGACAGACGCGCGAGCGCGGCGACGCCGAGCCGTTCGTCGAGCACCTCGGTGGCGGCGCAGGCTACTTCAGCATGATGCGCCTCTATCCTCGGCGGGGAGTCGGAACCCTGAGGATGGGCAACGCCACCGCTACGACCATGCGGCGATCGCTACCCGCGTCGCGGCTCTCGCAGCCTGACCCCTGACCGGCCTTTCACGCAGCGCCGCGTCCGGCCGAGCGACGCGACATCGAGACATGACGATTTGCAGCCGAATCGTTGCCGAAACTACAACGATGCACTTAAGGGGACAGAACGAAAACCAAGACGACAGAGAAACCGTCGTTCGGTCTGGCTTTGGGCGGTCGGAGATAAGGAGCCGGGAAC
>CAVUCP010000018.1:0-27398 GCA_963740075.1 uncultured Solirubrobacteraceae bacterium
GCGCCCGAGTGGACTCGAACCACCACGGGGAAATTTCCCCACAAGGCCCTCAACCCCGTACAGAACGTGTAGATGCGTCCGCTCGCGTCCAGATCGTCCTATGAGTCCCAGAATCCGACGCATAGGACGTATCGGACCATCTGGACGTTGCCAAAGTGTTGCCACGGCGTGAGGCGTATGCCGCGGGAATTGGGTGGCGGCTGTAGCGCCCCGGAATCGATCATCGAGAGCCGGTCGGAGCCGGCACGCCGAGCTGGCGGCAGATCCCGCGGGCGGTCGGTGGCTTGATCTCCTTGTGGCGCGGCACCGTCGTACGCTGGCCCGTCGCCGCGTTCTGCCAGACCTCGTGGTTAGCCGCCTGGCGAGCGAGGACGCAACCGTTGGCGCTGAGGTGGCGTTCGAGATCGCGCTTCTTCACGCAGCGATCTCGACGGACTCCACGAGAGCCCATCCAGTCGCCGGAATGGATTCGCCGCGCTCGCGACGATCCTCGAGCACGAGCTCAATCGCTTCCCGCACCATGACGCGTGCCTCATTGAGTCCCTCGCCCTGCGTGTGCACCTCAGGCAGCTCAGGGACGTGTGCGTACACCCAACCGTCGCCGGCATCCTCGAAGACCACGTTGAAGGTGAGCGCCTTCACGTCAGGAACGGTAGCGCGTCGTTAGGACCTCGACGGGCGCGCTGGGAGACGATCGACAGCCTCTTGCGAGAGCCCGGCCCGCAGGCCGCGACGCTCCTGATAAGCAACGCGAGCGTCGAGGCTCCTGTGATCGAGCGCCTTGCGACGCCCACCTGGCGCGGCCCGCAACGTTTGCGAATCAGTCGTGCGCGTGAGTGGGTGGACAAGGCTTCGCCCTTTCAATTGGGACCAGGGGATCTTCGGTGCCGTCCCTTGGCGAGCGTCCGTTGCTGCCCGTTTCGTCCTGATCAAGCGCGCGCTGGATAAGCCGGACCCCCAGCACGCCGGTGAACATGAAGCCCAGAGCTGCTGCCCCAAGTAGCAACCATGGGACTGTGCCGCCGTGCGACCCGAAGAGTTCGGTCGTCTGCGCCGCGAATCCGAGCGCGAGGATGGAAACCCACAAAACCACGAGAGCCGCGACGCCCCGACGATGCTCGGGTGTACGACTTTCACGAGAAGGCCCAGGAGCGCCGCGGGCCGCCGTTGCGGCGTGTGCCGAAGCCGTGCCGTGTCCTCCCGCGGGTCCGAGCTTCGGCAGTCGCGACATGGTCACCCCGGCCACCTAAAGGTGATTGACGCCGGTAGTCAACGCTCATCGTCATGGCGCTGACATCGACGCTCCGACATGCCCGGCCACCCGACGCGATGGCAGGCTGCGAGTCTTCAAGGTAGGGGCGGCGAAGATGGCAGGCATCGTCCATCGTGAGAGCGAGGTCTCGCCCTCCGAGCGGAGGTGCCGCGGCTGCCGTATATCCCGGTCGCTGAGCTTGGGTGCTGCCACCGGCCAGAACAGCTACCGCGAAACGGGCTGAGGCGATGCGCTCCTCGGGGACCTCGCGGGGGCGGTTTGGCAGTGCCTATACGAGCCGGCCTGTGTATCCGTGTTCCTGAGCTTCTTGGGGGCGCTGCTGGCGATGGCACGCTTCTCTCGCCGGGAGCACAAACACGCGTCGGACCTCAGGAAGCGCCGATGTCGTCGCTCGACCGGTCGCGCGTCGATGTTGAAGCAATCTCGAATCCTCCTGTGCGAGCGCGGCTGATCGCCTGTCCGTCCCATTCTCTGAGCGGGTGCGCCTCGATCCGAGCGAGCTGGATGCAGATCCGGCGAGTCAGCACGTATACGACGACGGGTACGACGAGGAACATGGCACGGAAGAACCAGATCGCGCCTTCATATCCGAAGCCGAACTGGAAGAACAGGCGGTCGGCCGAGCCGGCGGCGAACACCACGACCACGAGCGAGAAGACGGCGGCCGCGAGTGCGGTGCGTCGCGGGTTGTCACGGGGGCGCTCCAGCAGATCGTGGCGAGCGTAGTCACGCGAGATGAAGCGTCGATCCAGCCACGGCAGGGCGTATAGCAATGTAAAGATGATCCCCGGGAAGAGGACGCCTCCGAAGAAGGGGTTGGGCACGAGCGTGTGTCCGAAGACGCTGATCTCGAGGTTTGGCATCAGGCGCAGGGCGCCGATCAGCCAGCCGAGATACCAGTCCGGTTGTGCGCCGTTGGTGCCGATGTAGGGGTGGTATTGGCCCCACAGCCAGATCGGGTTGATCTGGATAAGCCCGCCCATCAGCACCAGGACCGCAGCGACCGCGGCGAACAGCCCCAGTGAGCGCAGGGCGTACCCGGGCCACATCGGCGTGCCGACGACGTTGTCCTCTCGGCGTCCCGGCCCGCGGAACTGGGAGTGGCGCTGGATCATGATGATCGCCAGGTGAACGGCGATCAGACCGGCGAGGAGAGCGGGGATGATGAAGACGTGGGCGATGTAGAGCCGTGACTCGAACGTCGTCGAGCCGGGGAAGCGCCCACCCCAAAGCGCGAAGGCGAGTGGGCCGCCGATCGAGCGGGAGCGACATCGCAACGCCCCAGGCGATTGCGAGCCCCATCCCGGAGAGCAGGTCGTCCGGGAGCGAGTAGCCGGCGAACCCCTCGAGGATCGCGAGGATCAAGCAGGGTCAGGCCGATGAAGAAGTTGATGTCCCGGGGCTTGCGAAACGCGCCGGTGAAGATGATCCGCAGCATGTGCAGCGTGATCGCCGCGACGAACACCAGCGCCGCCCAGTGGTGGGTCTGTCGCATCAAGAGGCCGCCCGACACATCGAAGGAGAGGTTCAGCGCCGACGCGTAGGCGGCCGAGATGGTCTGCCCTTGAAGCGGCGCGTAGTTGCCGTGGTAGACGGTCTGGCTGGTGCTCGGGTCGAAGAACAGCGCCAGGAAAGTGCCGGTGGCGATCAGGATGATGAACGAGTAGAGGGCGATCTCCCCGAGCAGGAAGCTCCAATGGTCGGGGAAGACGTAGTCCAACAGAAAGCGCACGCCGCGCGCGGCGCCGAGTGCGTTCGTCAACGAAGCCGACCGCGTCGACGGTCCGGTTCCTCGCCGCGCGCCTTGGTCCTGCTCACTGGCGTCCTCCCACCAGGATGGCCCGACGGGCCCGGACATCGGACCGCGCGGCGGTGAGGGCGCCGGACGCGTCGATCTGCAGCGGCAGTTGGGGCAGGGCCCGTCCCGGCGGGACCGAACTCGACGCTGCCGCCGTCGAGCACATCGAACGTCGAGTAGTGGCAAGGGCAGACGAGTGCTGGCCCACGCGACTGGGTGGTGGGACTCAGGGGCGAGCGGAACAGCGAAATGGCGCACGCCGCGTGGGTGCAGATCTTCGAGTAGGCGAGGATCCCTTCGGGCGCCCACGACGCCCGGTCGGCGGGTAGCGCGAGGGTCGCGGGGTCGACGCGTACGACGACCACCGGCGAGCCGAGGTTGTCCTTTTCGGCGCCTTCGGGGAACGCCGTGACGAAGCTCCCCTCGTTGACGTCCGCGGCCATAATCGGGTTGCCTTCCTCATCGACCAGGGCCCGGCCGGCTCGCCAGGGGGTCTTGCTCAGCTGCTCCTCTACCCCGGGGCCGAGGGCGACGACCGGGATCACGACCGCTGCGGCGATCCCGGCGCCCGCGATGCTCGCCGCTCCCCCGAGGAGCCGTCGCCGTGTGATGCCGTCGAGTCCGCGCTCGAGCTGCTCGGCGACCTCGGCGCTCGCCTCGTGGTCGCCGTACATCGGCCGCTGCTCGACCGTCGTCTCCTGCGGGACCAGGAAGCGCCCGGCGATGATCAGCGCGCCGGCCAGCAACGCGAGCGCGGCGCCCATGCACAGGGCCAGCAGCTGAGTGTTCGGGTCGAGGATGAACAGGGCGACGAACCCCAGGCCCGCGAGCGCGCACAGCCCCAGCATGCCGGGAACTACGAGCTGCGCCCACTCGCTCGCCCCGGTGTCACGATGCGACGGGTCGCTCGCGTCGGGCTCCGCCGGCACTTCGCGGGGGCGGCGTAGAGCTCCGATCCGCCAGAGCGTCACCATCAGCAGCGCCTCCCACAGGCGGCGCAGGATGCCCGGCCGGTGCGGACGCTCGCTCATTTGACCTCCTCTCTTCCGATGGGAGAGCCGCCGGGCCTCGCGGGTGTGCGCTCTCCGAGCGCCCGCGCGATCGCCAGCAGGGCGGCGATCGCCAGCAGCCATGCGACCATCCCCTCGGGGATCGGCCCGATCCGCCCGATGCCCCAGCCGCCGCGGTCATGGGGAGCCTGGATTGTGTGTATGTAGCTGGCGATCGAGTCGATGTCCGCTTCGGAGATCTCACCAGGCCCGAACCGCGGCATCACGTAGGGCCCGATGCGGATCGCCTCGGCGATCTGACGGGGCGTGGCGACGTTCAGCGACGGAACGACGGCGCCCGTCACGATCCCGCCGGACCCCTGGATCGAGTGGCAGCCGGCGCAATTCAGAGCGAACAGGCTCTGTCCCTTCGCGGGCGAGCCCCGCCTCACGTTGACCGTGGGGATCGCCGGGCCGCCGAAGGAGGCGACGTAATCGATCAGCGATTGGATCTTCGCCTGGGAGAACGCAGGCCGGGTGCGCATCGGTTGTGCGCGAGGGGACGGTAGTGGCATGCGTCCGGTCTCCAGGTAGAAGTCCGCGGCCAGCGCGCCTACACCGTGGAGGCTCGGGTGCGCGCCCACGGATTCCCTGGGCATTCATTCCGTGGCAGGCCGCGCAGGAGGAGAGGAACAGTTCATGTCCCTGAGCCGCCAACGCCTTATTGGGCGCTGACGCCGAGCCGGTGACGGCGCTGGCGGTGCGCCCTTGATCTTCAGCGTGCGCAGCAAAGTCAAACAGTGACAGGCCGGCAGCAGACGATCGCCGCGAATAGGAGAATGCCTCGCTTCATGCGCCGGCCAGCTTCTCGGCGGCGCCCGCCGGTAGATCGGCCGGACCCGCACCGTCCGGGTCGAGATAGGCGTCACGACGTAGCTGGCGGCGCTCTTCGTGGATCATCGCTTCCATCGCCACGAGGATCGCCAGCAGCGCCATCGCTGCGCCACCCGCGAACAGCATGATCATCCCCGCCGCATGCTGATCTGCGAGCGCCGATCTGTGGAGCGCTCTGGCGGGAGCGAGGTAGAACGGGTAGCGGACGCGTTCGTCGAAGATGAACAGCGCCGCCGGAATCGACATCACGGTCATGGCCGCCATCAGCCAGGAGAACCGGACGATCGCACCCGGGGGGCGGGGGACCGGGTCGGCCGCTACCAGCGGGAGCAGGAAGACGACGCCGGACCAGAAGTAGGCGGCGTGCTCGAGACTGTGGACCGTCGGTGTTCCGAAGCGCAAGTTCGTAGAGGCCCGTCAGGTGCGTCGCCAGCACGACGATCGTGAACAGCACGAACCCCAATGCCGGCCTCGTCAAGACCCTGACCCAGGGTTGATGCAGCACCCAGCCGATCCGGGCGCGGGCGGCGGGCGAGGCCGAGCTCAGCGCTAGACGTACCGGCGCGCCCCACAACAACAGCGTCGGCGCGACGAGAATCAGCAGCAGGTGCTGCACGACATGGACCGAGAGCAGCTCATCTGAGTAGGCGTCGATCCCCGACAGCAGCGCCTCTGCTCAGCACGAGCAGGCCTGCGAGGAACGATGCGCTGCGCGCGAGCGGCCAGGCTTTGCGAGACCGGAGAACACCGTATCCGTAGAGGGCCGCTGAGACGCGAGCAGAGGGCCAGCACGGTTGGGTCGAGCTGCCAGTCGCCCAGCAGCCGGGCGAGCGTGGGGGCGCCAGCTTTCACTGTGTGCTCCGTCCGTTCAGCGCTCGGCCGCGTGCGCGCTGCTCGCGCACGACGCCGCCGAGACCGAGTGCCCCGACACCGGCGCCGATCAGGATCAGCCACAGCCCAAAGCCCGCGCCGACCAACGCGAGCGCTATTCCTGCCACGAGCGTAACCGTGGCGAACGAGCTGTCGGAGATCAGTCGCACGCCCTCCGTCGTGGCGGCGATGCTTGTCGAGTGCCCAGATCGCCAAGCCCGAGGCAAGGCAGGCCGCCGAGGCGACGCCGGGGATCGCGAACTGGATCAGGTTCGGGCGCGAACAGCGGCCTGAACCGCCGTCAGGATGCCGAGCCACAGCCCCCAGGCGAGCAGCCAGACGGCGCCCCGCCTCATGCCGGTACTCCCTCCGGGGATGGGCGCGGGTCGGGGCTCCGCCGCTCATCGCGAGCCTCGCGCAGATCGAGCAGCGGGCGCGTAGGAGCGGATCGGGGGCAGCGCGGTGAAGTTGTGCCGCGGCGGCGGCGAGCTCGTCGCCCACTCGAGCGTATGTGCCCCCCACGGGTCCTCCCCGGCGGGACGGCGGTCGCGCAGCGAGACGAGCGACGTTGACGATGAACACCAAGACCGAGACCGCGATCACGGCCGAGCCGACCGTCGCCAGCGATGTTTAGGCCCTGCCAGCCGCTGGAGGCCGGGTAGCGGGCGATCCTGCGGACCATGCCCTCGGCGCCGAGGAAGAACATCGGGAAGAACGTCAGGTTCGCGCCGATCACCATCAGGGCGAAGTTGAGCTTGCCGAGGCGCTCGCGCAACATCACCCCCGTCACCTTCGGGAACCAGTAGTAGATGCCGCCGAACAGTCCGAAGGCGCTGCCGGCGAAGATCGTGTAGTGGAAGTGGGCCACCACGAAGTAGGACATGTTCAGCCCGTAGTCCAGCGGTGGCGAGGCGAGGATGATCCCGGTCAGGCCGCCGATCAGGAACTGCACGAGGAAGCCGAGCGCGAACAGGAAGGCTGTGGTGAAGCGCAGCGTCCCGCGCCAGATCGTCGCGAGGAAGTCGAAGTACTCGATCCCGGCGGGAACGATCAGGGCGGTTGAGGTGAGGGCGAAGTACTTGTTGGAGAGCACCCCGAAGGTGAACATGTGGTGCGCCCACACGGTCATCGAGAGGCCCGAGAAGATCAGCAGTGCCACGATGAAGGCCGAGTAGCCGAAGAACCGGCGCGCGGAGAACGTTGCGAGTATCTCTCCGACCATGCCGACGAACGGGAAGAACATCACGTAGACGACCGGGTGCCCGTAGAACCAGAACAGAGCCTGATAGTCCACGGCGCCCGCCCCGCCCGTCAGGACGCCGCCCAGATGCCGCTGCGCCCACAGCAGCCCCAGCGCGATGATCAGGGCGGGGAATCCGAAGACGGTCAGCGTGCAGGTGGCGACCATCGTCCAGGTGAAGACGGGCATCCGCATCAGCGTCATCCCGGGCGCGCGGCCGCGCAGGGCGGTGAGCAGGATGCAGCCCGCCCAGAGGATCTGACCAAGCGTCGCAAGCATCACCCCGAAGATCCACAGGTCCATGCCGGTGCCGGGCGAGTGGATCGATTCCGAGAGCGGATCGAATCCCCACCAGGAGGCGCTAGCCGCGCCGCCGCTGGTCAGGAAGCCCGACCACATGCAGATCCCCCCGAGCAGATACAGCCACAGGCCGGCCAGGGCGACGCGCGGCCCCGAGATCTCGGCCGCCCCGACCTGCAGTGGCACCAGATACAACCCCGCGGCCAGGGCGACGGGCACGATCACGAGGTAGACCATCGTCGAGCCGTGCATCGTGAACAGTTCGTTGTAGGTCTGCTGGGAGACGACGCCGCCATCGGCGGCGAGCTGGCTGCGCATCAGGAGCGCCATCAGGCCCCCAGCGAGAAAGAAGACGAACGCGATCACGCAGGTCGCGCCGGCGATTCGCTTGTGATCTGTCGAGGCCAGCGTGCGCGCCGAAGGCGCGCGGGCGGGGATGGCGAGGGAGTTCACGCCGAGGCCCCCGGCGCCGTTGCCGCAGCGGACCCTTCATTCAGCCTCGTGCCTTCTCGGGCCAGCCATTCCTGGAAGCGCGCCGGGCTCACGGCCTCGACCGCGAAGTGCATCTCGCTGTGGTCCTCACCGCAAAGGACGGAGCACTCCCCGAGATAGGCCCCGCTCTTTTCGAACATCAGATCGAAGTGGGTGCTGTAGCCGGGGAGTACCTGGCGCTGATAGTGGAGCGCCGGGATGTAGAAGCCGTGGATGACGTCCTCGGAGGTGCCCGTGAATTCGACCTCGGTGCCGGCCGGGACGTAGGCCGGCGTGGGGTGCCAGGTGTCGATGTCGGCGACCTGCACGCCGTTTGAGTAGACGAAGCGCCAGCTCCACTGGGCCGCGATCACCCTGATGCGAAGCGCCGGGTGGGCGACCAGCCGGTCGATCGGCGCCTCTGCGCCGAAGGTCACCCAAACGAGCACCCCCGCCGCAGCGGCCAGCACGCACGCGTAGCCGATCTCCAGCGGCAGGGCCTTCGAACGCCGGCCCGGTCGCGACCGCCGCGCCCCGGCCGCCAGGAACACGAACAGCGTGAGGACGACCACGGCGAACACCGCGACCGCGATCGGGAGGTAGATCCCCCAGACGTGTTCGTAGGCGTGTTTGGTGCTCGGCACGAATGTCCTAGTCGCGCCTGGCCGATCGCTGTGTAGGTCCGAGCCTACCGCCGAGACGAGGACGCCGCTCGCGGTCGACCCGCAGATGCATTTCGGTCGCGGCTTCCGGCCCGCCGACCGATGAGATTCGCCGGGTGGCGATCGCGACCTGCGTCGAGTTGACGAGGAGATACAGCGTGGTCGCCAGGAGGCCGCTGAGTGCCCATCCCGCCGGGCCGCGCACGAGGTGGTCCGATGCCCAGACGGCGACGATCGCGAGCCCGGATGAGATCCAGTGGGCGCTTCCCCAGACCGTCACCTCCGGGGGCGGGCCGACCCGGATGCGCAACGCCACCGATCCGTAGGCCAGCGCCTCGATCGAGACAAATGCCCACACGGCACCTGCCATCAGCAGTAGCACATCGAGCAGGTCGGGTGTGCCGAGCAGGGAGATGGCGATAGCGCCCGAGGCCCAGACGGTGAGGGTGTAGCCGTAGGGGGCGGTGCTGGCGGCAACGGAGGAGCGAAGGCTTTGACGGAGATCGCTCATCGGCGGTGCAGGCCGCAGCGCAGCCCGTAGCAGGACAGCAGGGATGCCGACGGCCGCGCTCGCGAGCGCCGGTTCGGATAGTCGCTGGGATGGTTGCGGGCCACCATCAGCATGCTTATTGCGTGCAGCCCGTCGACCACCGAGCCGGCGAGAATCCGGGACGCTGTTCGGGCGGGTCTGCGATCAGCGCCGCCTGGGCGAGCTGGCGGGCGCCGAGGAGCCTGACGAGAGCGCTCACGGATGCCGCGGGACGCCGTGGTCTGTTGAGAGGCGGCCGGGCGCTGTGCTGAGCTAGCCATGAGCCCCATACCGTCGTCCAGCGTGATAAGCAGCCGCGGCGCTGCGCGGGCGCGGTCTTCGGGTGCCGTGGCCGCGAGGCACTGGGTCACGCCACCCCCGCCGCGTGCCGGCCCTGCACGACGGCGCACTCGAGCAGCAGCGCGTGGACGAAGGCCTGTGGGAGGTTGCCGCGCAGCTGGCGCTGGCGCGACGTCGAACTCCTCCGAGCAGAGACCGGACGGGCCGCATGCGGCGCGGCTGCGCTCGAACCAGCGTGCCGCGTCGACGTGATCGCCCCGCTGGCTGTAGGCGAGCGACATGAAGTATCCGCAGAGCAGGAACGCCCCCTCGGCCTCGCCGAGGGGCCGCTCGTCGGGCCGGAAGCGGTAGCAGTAGCCGTCCTGGGTGAGCTCCTCGCTCACCGCGTGGAGCGTCGCGAGCGAGCGCGGGTCCTCGGCGTCGAGCGCTCCCCTGATCGCCGGCCAGCAGGAGCGCGGCGTCGACTCGGGGGTCGCCGGGCGAGCGCTGCCAGCGCCCGAGGGATGGAGCGCGTGGACGCGCCGTGTCGGAGACGATCGTGTCGGCGAGCGAGACCCAGCGGGCGGCCTGCTCGCCCGGCGGGCGACAGGCGGCGATTCTTCGCAGGCCGGCGGCGCAGATCAGGCGGCTGTGGGTCCAGGCGTCGGGTTCGAGCTCCCAGATCCCCGCGTCGACGTGCGGTTCGCTCCAGCGCCGCTCGATCGCCTCGACCGCGACCTCGGCGGCCCGCCAGCCGTCGACATCGAGATGGTCGTGCTCGGCCGCCGCCGCGAACAGGAGCAGCGCCTCGCCGAACGCGTCGAGCTGGAACTGCTTGTTGACCCAGTTGCCGACGATGTCGGTGCCGCCTGGATACCCCGGCAGGGACAGTTTCCGTTCGTCGGGAACCTGGCCTCCCTGCACGGTGTAGGCGGGCTTGAGGGCGGGTCCGTCGGCGAGCAGCCGGTCGGAGACGAAGCGGACAGCGTCGTCCATCAGCGGATGCGGCCCGGCCGCGGCGACCGCCTGGCCGGCGTAGCCTGGTCGCGGATCCAGGCGTAGCGGTAGTCATAGCTGCGGCCCTCGCGGGCCCGCTCGGGCAGCGAGGTCGTGGCGGCGGCGACCATGCCGCCGCCGGCGCTCGTCAGGCCCGCCATCACGGCGTAGGCATGGCGGGCGTCGCGCTGCGCGACGACTTGCTCGAGCTGCGGGCACGCGCTCGGCCCAGGCCGCCTCGGTGCCCTGCCATGCCCAGTCCGGGATCGGGCGCGTCGGCATCGCCTCCGTCGGCGGCGAGGGCGAGCACGAAGTCGTGGTGCGTCGCCTTCCTGAGTGACAGGTGGAGGGAGAGGGCGCGCCCGCCGTGTCCGTCGGGGCGCGGCTCCGCGTCGCTGCACCGGTCCAGCAGAAGCTGCTCTCGCCGACGGTCCCCGTCCAGGCGCCGTCGTCGCGCAGCTTTGAGCCCTCGCGTAGGGGCCGACTCGCCCGAATTCGCCCCGCGGGTTCAGGACACACATCCAGGCGTGCCGTTCCGCGGATCGCCTCCACCCGCCGCAGCACCACCGCGTGGCTCGGGCTGCTGGGCAGCGCCAGCGCTTCGCGGCACTCGATGGTCGCCTCCGAGGTGACCCAGCGGCTGCGCCAGATCAGGCTCCCGGGCTCGTAGTAGCCACCCCAGACATGGCGTTCGGCGGGCGTGATCGCGTAGCCGCCCTGTCCGCCGACGAGCGAGGAGAACACGCCCTCGGAATCCCAGCGCGGGAAAGCACATCCAGACGAAGTCCCCGCGCGGGCCCGACGAGAATTCCGCGCTCGCCGTCGGCGAGCAGCGCATACTCGCGCAGGACGTGCGGAGTGGCGATCGCACCGGCGCTCGGCGGCGCGGCCGTCGCGCTCATCGGCCGCAGTCGCGCAAGTGCGCTCGCGCCCCCGCGGCAGCGGCACGGCGACGGCGCCGCCGAGCAGCGGCCGGTGGGTGGCAGCCCACATCTGCGGGCTGCGTGACTTGGCCTGTCCGTCGAAGATGCCGTGGGTCGCGGCCTCGCCCTCCAGCGGCTCGAAGAGGTTGCCGGGCCGCTCGCCGTCTACGGGCATGCCCTCGACCTGCTGGCCGGAGAACCCGGTCCGCGCGAGGTAGCGGTCGACGAGAAAGCTCGGCGCGAGCTTGCTGCCGAGGATCGCCTCGACCGCGGGGTAGCCGACCCAGAGCTCGCGGCGGCGATGGTGGGCGGCCCAGTAGACGGCCTCGGCCGGGATCTCGGGCTGGTAGATCGGGGGCACCGGTTTGGGGTGCTCGGGCAGCTTCGAGCGACACCAGTTGAACTGGGTCGTGTTGACCCCGGGGAGCTGGACCATCGTGATCTGCACCGCGCTGTGCTCGTGCAGCAGCTCGGTGCGGATCGAATCGGTGAACCCGCGGATGCCGAACTTCGCTCCGCAATAGGCGGCCTGCAGAGGGATCGCGCGATAGGCGAGCGCCGAGCCGACCTGGACGATCTTGCCGCGGTCGCGGGCCGTCATCCGCTTCAGCGCCGCCATCGTGCCGTAGACGGTCCCGAGATAGGTGACCTCGGTTGCCCTTCGGAACTCCTCCGGCTCGGTGTCGACAAAGCGCGCGAAGACGGTCGACATGGCATCGTTGACCCAGACGTCGATCTCCCCGAAGCGGGCTTCAACGGCCGCCGCCGCTGCCTCGACCTGCTCGTGGTCGGCGACGTCGGTCGGTACCGCGAGCGCCTCGCCGCCCAGCGATCTGACCTCGCGCGCTGCCTCCTCCAGGCCCTCGCTGCCCCTGGCGAGGAGGCCGACGTGGGCCCCGCGTCTGGCGAAGGCGTGGGCGATGGCCCTCCCGACCCCCCCGACGCACCTGTGACGACGACGACCTCGGGACGCTTTCGCTGCTCATGCCGGCTCCTGACTTGGTCGTTGGGTGAATTGAGCCGATGGCCTCTGGGGTGCGGCGGCGCAGAGCGCCGGCGTCCAAGTAGTCGGGCCTGGAGGCGGTTCGGCTCGTCACTCGCTTGCCCGCAAGCAGCTCGGCGAGCCGCGATGAGAGCGCCATGATCGTGAGCGCCGGGTTTGCCGATCCCTGGGTCGGGCAGGCGCTGCCATCGGCAACGAACAGGTTCGCGACGCCCCAGACGCGATGGTCGGCGTCGACGACGCTGTTCTCCGGGCTGGTTCCCATCCGGGCGCCGCCGATCAGGTGGGCGTAGCGCTGGATGGTCAGGATGTCCTGGGCGCCGGCGGCTTCGAGGATCGTCTTGATGACTCCTCGTGAGTAATCCATGTTGAGTCGGTCGTTCTCGCAGCGCGAGTGGGTGAACTGCGCGATCGGCATGCCTCGCGCGTCCGTCTCCTCGGCGAGGGTCACTCGGTTCTCGGCCTGTGGCAGCAGCTCGTTGAGCACTCCGATCGTGCTCCAGTGGTTGTAGTCGCGCATGTACTCGCGGAGGGCCCTTCCTCGGTGCCCCTCGGCGATCACGTGCTCTGCCCAGCCGATCGGTAGCGGTGAGACGGTCTGGATCGAGAAGCCGCGCGCGAAGCCGCGTGCCGTGTCGGTCTCATAGAACTGCTCGGAGGAGACCTCGGGGGGAGGCGCCTTGTACATCCGCTGTTCGTCGGGGAAACGTCCCGCGCTCTGCGTGGCTCCCTGCACCATGACGTAGCGCCCGACCTGATCGCCGTTGTTGCCGATCCCGTTCGGGAAGCGAGCGGAGGTCGAGTTCAGAAGCAGCCGCGGGGTCTCGATCGAATAGCCGCAGACCGCGACCGCCGCTCGCCGCGCTGGAAGCACTCGACGCTGCTCGCCCGCACGGATGTAGGTGACGCCCGCTGCGCTCGACCGGTCTCGTCGAGCTCGACCCGCACCGCCATGCAGTCTGCGCGGATCTCGACGCCGTGCGCCAGCGCGTCAGGCAGATGGGTGACGTAGGGGCTGGCCTTCGCGTTGACCTTGCAACCCTGCAGGCAGAAGCCGCGGTAGATGCAATGGGGACGGTTGCCGAAGGTTCCGTTGACGATCCCGACGGGACCCGCACGCATCTCGATGCCGTTGGCGTGACGCGCCCTGCCAGAGAGTCTGCGCAGCCCCGCTGACCGGGTGCGGCGAGAACGGGTAGGAGTGAGGGTCGCCCCACGGCCAGTCCTGGCCGGCGACCGGTAGCTCGCGCTCGAGCTCCTCGTAGTGGGGCTTCAGCTCGGCATAGGAGATCGGCCAGTCCGCGCCGACTCCGTCGCGGCTGAAGGTCTCGAAATCGGAGGGGTGAAAGCGAGGGGTGTAGCCGGCGTAGTGGACCATCGAGCCGCCGACCCCGCGGCCCGAGTTGTTCTTCCCCAGCTCGATCGGGTCCTCGCCGTCGATGATTCGCTTCTCGTTCCAGTAGATCCGATGCGAGCCCGCCTCATCGGAGACCCAGTCCTCGTCGGGGTGCCAGAACGGCCCGGCCTCGAGGATCACGATCCGCCAGCCCCTGCGCGCAAGGCGCTGGGCGAGCACCGAGCCGCCGGCGCCGGCGCCGACGATCAAAAGGTCGACCTCCTCGCTGTCGGAGTAGCTGCGCATCGTCTCCCTGCCCGGGAGGTCGCGGCGGTGGACGTCGAGCAGGAAACGAGAATCGTTTTCGGCCGGCCCGCGGGAGCCCTTGAGGATGTTGGTCATGTGCCACCGCCGAATTCCTGTCGCAGCGCGCACGGGGTCCTCATCGGTCGCCCCCGCACGCTCGTGCGGCTCGAGCGTCCCGGTCGGGCCGAGCCGCATGTAGCCCTGCGGGTATGCCGGGCCGCCGAAGCCGATCTCGTTCCACGCCCAGGGGTGGGAGTAGAAGGCCTCGAGCATCATGCGAGTGCACACAGACCACGCGCGCGCGACGTTCAGAGCTCTCCCATGGACCGCCCGCCAGCCGGCCCGCGGCGAGTCCGTCGACGATCCCGCTGCGGTCCTCGAACGAGCATCCGGAAAGAGCCTGCTGACCATGCCACTCGGCGGCCGTGTGGTCGAGCCCGGCGAGCGTGAGCCTGCCAGGTTTCGCGGTCGTCCGGCATGTCGGCGTACTGGTAGCCGTCGAGGCGCCCGGCCGAGAGCTTCTCGTCGACCAGGCTCGCGACCGGGACGCGCGGCTCTTCGTCCTGGGCCAGGACCACGTCACAGAAAGCGTGCAGCGTGGGCGCGCTGCTCGGCGCTCGAAGAAGCACGGCTCTGCGCTGCGGTTCAACGCCGCGCCAGCACCACCGCGCGCGTCGCCTCGTCCCAGTCGGGAGCGGACTCGCAGTACGTCATAGTCCGGAAAGCGTCCGATCATCTGCGGTGTCGTGCCCGCGCCGCTGGCGCGGCAGCCAGTCCGGCCGGGGCGCCTCGCCACCGGGTCTGCGGTTGGGCAGATGATCGGGCCGTCGGAGGTCGCGCACCGCTCAGTCCTCCCGGCGAAGCAGCGCGGCGAGGACACCCATGCGCGCCGACGATCGACATCAGGCCCGGCGCCATGATCGGCGGGCCCATCGGGATGTTGTAGGTCGCGTTGGAGAAGCCTCCGGGGCGTCGAGCGACGCCACGGGAGTGGTAGTACTCGCCGATCAGGCCGTCGAGCATGTAGATGGCCGACGCCGTCGGTAGCGCGGTCTTGGCCCAGCGCCTGCTGCGGATCCCGGCCGACCGGCGATGACGACCGGCGGGGTTACGACGATCGGGCTCCACATCATCTTGTTGCCGAAGCTCGCCCGGTAGTGCTCGGCGTAGACCTCGGCGGTTGTGACGACCGCAGCGAACGCCGTCAGGCCCGACAGCGAGCGCTCGAAGCGACCATGTTCGATGTTCGCGACCCACCGGTCGATGCGGTGCTCCGCGGGCTTTACCGCAGCGGTGCTGCCCCAAGCGCCGATCCGCATCTCAGCGGCCCGGGAGGAACTCGTGCACCTTCGTCGCGGACCGACTCGACGGCGCCAGGCAGCCCGGAGGCCGGATCGGCAAGAATCGACTTGGCGAAGCTCTCGGCCTGTTCGAAGGAGATATGGGGCGGGAGCGGCGCCTCGTTTGGATCGGTCAGGGCGTTGATGATCAACCGGCCGGTCGGCGCTCAAAGCTTCGCGCCAGGCGCCCTCGATTTCGCTTGAGCTGAGTGAGCTTGATGCCCCTCAGGCCGATCAGCTCGGCGAACGCCGCATAGTCGACGTCGGGGATCTCCTGCGATGCGGCGAATGCCGGGTCGCCCTCCATCACCCGCTGCTCCCACGTGACCTGGTTGAGGTCTTCGTTGTTGAGCACCAGGACGATCAGCCGGGGGTCCGACCAGCTCTTGTAGTACTTCGCGGCGGTCAGCATCTCGGCCATACCGCCCATCTGCATCGCACCATCGCCGACCATCGCGATCGCGACACGGTCGGGGTAGGCGAACTTGGCGGCGATCGCGTAGGGGACACCTGGGACCATCGTCGCGAGGTTGCCCGAGAGCATTGCCTTCATCCCGCGGCGGATACGGATGTGCCGGGCATACCAGTTGGCCGCGGACCCCGAATCGCTGGAGAGGATCGCGTTGTCGGGCAGTTGGCGGGACAGCGGAGCTGAACAGACCCTGCGGGCGGATACGGCCGTCGCGGTCCGCGGGCTCTCCGCGTTCGTCCATCAGCCGCCACCAGTCCTCGACGTTCTGCTTGATCTGCTCCTGCCACGAACGGTCCTGCTTTCGCTCGAGCATCGGAAGAAGCTCCTTGAGGCTCTCGCGGCTGTCGCCCTCGAGTGCGAGATCCATCGGATAGCGGATGCTCAGCATCCGGCCGGAGAGGTCGATCTGCACCGCTTTGACCTGTCCTTCTGCGAGGCAGGAACTCCGAGTAGGGGAAGCTCGAGCCGACCATCAGCAGCGTGTCGGCTTCCTGCATCATGTCCCAGCTCGGCTTGGTTCCGAGCAGTCCGATGCTGCCGGTGCAGAACGGGACGTCGTCAGGCACGGCGGCCTTGCCCAGCAGGGCCTTGGCGATTCCCGCCCCGAGATCGTCGGCGACCGCGATCACCTCGTCGGTGGCATGCAGCGCGCCCTGTCCGACGAGCATCGCGACACGCTCGCCGCGGTTCAGGATCTCCGCGGCCTGCTCGAGCTGATCGCGTGACGGGATGCGCCGGCCCGGCCAGTAGCCGGTGCCGGAGTGGACGGTGTGGGTCTTGTGCGGCTGAGCCTCGACGGCTTCCATGTCCTGCACGTCGGCGGGCACGATCACGCAGGTGACCGTTCGCTCGGCTCTTGGCGATCCGGATCGCGCGGTCGATCAGGTGGCGGACGCTCGAGGGCTCGTTGACCTGCTCGCAGAACGCCGAGGCGACGTCGCTGTAGAGCTGCAGCAGGTTGACCTCCTGCTGGAAGTCGCCGCCGATCGCCCGCACGAACGTCTGACCGACGATCGCCACGACCGGCTGGTGGTCGAGCTTCGCGTCGTAGAGCCCGTTCAGAAGGTGGATCGCCCCAGGCCCCGAGGTCGCCATGCAGACACCGACCTCGCCCGTGAACTTGGCGTGACCGCAGGCCATGAAGGCTGCCATCTCCTCATGCCGTGTCTGGACAAACCGCAGCTCGTCCTCGTGGCGTCGCAGGGCACCGAGGATGCCGTTGATGCCGTCGCCGGGAAAACCGTAGATCGTGTTCACGTCCCACGCGATCAGTCGCTCACACAGGTTGTCTGCTGCAGTCATCTCGACGCTCGCCGCCTTTCGTTTTCGCCCGCCTCCATCAAGTGCATCCGAGAGGCTCTGAGCGGCGGGTACCCCGCGCGATCTACGGCCAACTGCGCCGTGTCAGCTAGCTGACATCGCCGGTTCGGCGCGATCCGCGCGGGGCAGCAGCGGACTCTAGAGACCAGCGCCCAGCGAAGGAGCCACATATGCCCAACCATCCGGTGATCGAGCGCGTCGAGGTCGACGCATACACCATTCCGACAGACCAGCCCGAGGAAGACGGGACTCTGGCCTGGGATGAGACGACGATCGTCGTGGTCCACGCACATGCGGGCAACCACACGGGGCTCGGCTACACCTACGCGGACCTCGCGACGGCCAAGCTGATCGAGAGCAAGCTGGCCGGCGTGGTGAGCGGCCTGCACGCGGGCGCCCCTCGCCACGCTTGGGCGGCGATGGTCAAGGCGATTCGCAACCTCGGACGGCCGGGTATCGCCTCGATGGCGATCTCGGCTGTTGATGTCGCGCTCTGGGACCTCCATGCGCGGCTTCTGAACACGCCGCTCTGCGGGCTGCTCGGCGACGCCCGCGAGGCTGTTCCCGTATACGGCTCGGGAGGTTTCACCAACTATTCGGACGAGCGACTGCAGGAGCAGCTGGCGAGCTGGGTTTCTGAAGGCATACCCCGGGTGAAGATCAAGGTCGGGAGCAGCCCGTCGCAGGACCCCCGGCGCGTCGCGTTGGCCCGGGAAGCGATCGGGGACGAGTCCGAACTCTTTGTGGACGCGAACGGTGCGTATGAGCGCAAGCAGGCGCTCGCGCTCGGTCATCGGTTCCGTCAGGAGAGTGGTGTGAGCTGGTTCGAGGAGCCGGTCAGCTCGGACGACCTGGCCGGGCTACGGCTGCTCCGCGATCGCGGACCCGAGGGGATGGCAATCGCGGCCGGGGAGTACGGGTACGACGGACCCTATTTCGAGCGCATGCTCGCAGCCGAGTCGGTTGATGTGATGCAGGCCGACGTCACCCGCTGCGGCGGGGTGACGGGGATACTCGCAGCGGCTGCGATGTGCGAGGCACGGAACGTCCCGTTCTCCTGCCACTGCGGACCCGCCATTCATACGCACGTTGCAGCCGCGGTCGCCAATCTCGTCCATGTCGAGTACTTCCACGACCACGCTCGCATCGAGCGGATGCTGTTCGACGGGCTACCCCGACTACACAACGGGGCCCTGTGGCCCGACCGCAGCCGGGCCGGAATGGGACTCGAGCTCAAACGCCAGGATGCCCAGGTATATGCCGTGTGAAGAATGCGGGCAGGGCGCCGCCGTCACCGTGCGCTCAGGTCGATCCGGCGGCGACCTCGCTCAACGCTCCGGGCGGCGGTTGGTGCAACACCCACCCGTCAAGTGTGTGCGTGATGCGCCCGGTTTGCTGCAGAGTCCCGAGCGCCGTTGTCACCGTGGGTCGCCGCGCCGTCAGCAGCTCCGCGAGCACGGCGTGGGGCAGTTGCGCGGGGAGGAGCACCTCGCCGCCTCTCAACACCCCCCAGCGGTCCGCCATGTGCCAGAGCAGCATCAGCAGTCGGGCGTCCACCTTGGGCTGGTTGAGGATCGCGATCGTTACCGCTAGGTTTCGCGAACGGCGAAGCGTTCGCGCCATCAGCTGCCCCTGTATCTCGGGGAACGGGGCGATCCGCTTTGCGAAATCGAGGTCGAGGACCGCGACACTGCAATCGCGCAGGCAGCGCCAGCCCGAGGTCCGCGACACTGACGCGAGGTCATCGTCCTCCTGCCACGGGCGGAGCAGGTCCCCGGGCCCGAGCAGCTCAGCCGCAAACCGGCCCGCGAGCTCGATGCGCCGTATGAGTAGCCCGTCGAGAACGAGCAGGCCGAGACCAGCGCGGACCTCCGCAGGCCAGGCAGAAGGCCTCCATTGGCCGTCCGGGAACGAGATCTTGAGTGCACGAACGGTCGGAGCCGCCGATCTGAGCTGCTCGGACGTGAGCATCTCTCCAAGCTCAGGATCGACATCGAGCACTTTTACAACCTGCCCGGGCATATCGGGTCACTCCAGCTCACAGGTGGGCGTCCGGCCCACGAACAGCAGGAACCGAGGGTTGAGAATAGCAACGCCATTTCGGAGCCACCAACCAATCGAGGCGAGCTGTGCATGCCCCGAATCCGGCTGAAGACAGGGCGATGCGTGCCCTGACCAAACACTTCGGGGAGAGCAGGCGCAAACCCGGGCGGCGGGGGACTTAGGGCTCCGCTCCCGGGTCTGGCCTCCCCTCCGCATGACCCGGGGGCTGTGGGCCATGCCCGGCCCCCTTGGAACCAGGATGGACAGCGTAAAGCCGGTTTCAGCGATGGGTCGACGTTCAAGTCAGCGCGCTGACCTCGGGTATGGGGTCGAGCGTAAGGGTGCCCCAGAATCGAGCGCAATGACGCAAACTGCCGAACCCGGCCGCCGGACGCGCCGGGGCGCAGCCGCACCCGAAGCGTGAGGTCGCGGGATGCTCAGGGGGACCGGTTGATCTCAAGAACTCCGGTCTCACGTCCCGCGACGTCGAGACTCGCCGAACGGCTGCGGCGCTCCAGCCTCGAGGGCTCGACCGGGCTGACGATGCTTGCGTTGCTGGTGGGCGTCGGCGCTGGGGGCGGCGCGGTTGCGTTTAGGTACATGATCCTCGGGTTCACCGAGCTCTTCACAGGGCACCGTGACTACAGCGCGGCCGGGTACGCCGGCAACCCCCATCTGCCGGGACTCGGGATCTGGTTCGTGTGCCTCACACCAGTCGTGGGGGGCCTGATCTATGGACCTCTCGTCAGCCACTTCGCGCCCGAGGCCCGAGGTCACGGCGTTCCGGAGGTGATGTACGCGGTCAACAGGCTGGGCGGGCGCATGCGCCCGCAGGTACCGATCGTAAAGTCGCTTGCGTCCGCGATTTGCATCGGCTCTGGCGGGTCTGTGGGCCGGGAGGGGCCGATTGTCCAAATCGGCTCCGCCTTGGGGTCCGTACTCGGACAGGCCATCAGGTTGCCCGAGCGTCAACTGCGGCTGCTGGTTGCCTGCGGGGCGGCCGGAGGGATCTCTGCAACGTTCAATGCTCCGATCGCCGGCGTGTTCTTCGCTCTGGAGCTGATCCTCGGCGATTTCGAGACCCGCTCGTTCGGCTTGGTGGTACTCAGCTCGGTGGCCGCCGATGCGATCGGACGCGCAGTATTCGGCAGCAACCCTTTCCTCCGGCTGCCCCCCTTCCATTTCGGCTCCCCGGTCGAGCTGCTCCTCTACGCCGGACTCGGGGTGATCGCGACGGGCGTTGGCCTCGGCTTCGTGCGGATCCTCTACGCCGGGGAGGACCTGTCCGACAAGCTCTGGGGGAGCAGGCCAGAATGGCTACGACCGGCAGTCGGCGGGGCGTTCCTCGGGCTGCTCCTTCTCGCGATACCCGAGATGTACGGGGTGGGCTACCCGGTGCTCCAGTTGGCCGTCGCCGGCCACTATGTCGTCCTGGCGCTGCTCGGACTTCTCGCGGCGAAGATCCTAGCCACCAGCCTCACCATGTGGATCGGCGGCTCAGGCGGAGTATTCGCGCCCTCTCTGTTCATGGGGGCGATGCTCGGCTCCGCCTACGGTGCGGCGGCCCACAGCCTGCTCCCCGGCATCGCCGTCGCCGCCGGAGCGTACGGTCTGGTGGGGATGGGCGCGGTGTTCGCCGCCGCCGCGCGGGCACCGATCACGGCGGTCATCATCATCTTCGAGCTGACGGGCGACTACCAGATCATTCTTCCGCTCATGGTCGCCGTTGTGGTAGCGACCGCCCTAAGCAGCGAGCTGACTCGCGACACGATCTACACGCTGAAGCTTCGCCGTCGTGGCATCGACATCGCACGCCCGATGAAACCTGGCCTACTAGAACAAATTCTCGTTTCCGAGGCGATGGGCGACCCCAGACCGGCATTCGAACCCGACTCGACGATTGCCGATCTGATCGAGCGGTTCGCCGCGCTCGACCTCGCGACCTTGCCGCTGGCAACCACCGACGGGGAGCTGGCCGGGATCGTTAGCGCCGCTGACCTGGATGCTGCGGTCAGCGAAGTCGAGGATCCGCCGACCCTCGACGGTCTGCTGCGAAACGCGGCAAGCGTACGAGCGAACGAGTCACTCGAGTCCGCAATGAAGGTGCTGGCCGCCGAGGACGACGGCGTACCCGTGCTGGCGGCCCAATCCGACCGGCTGGTCGGATGGCTCACCCATCGCGACCTGCTGCGCGCATACGCGGCCCGCCGCGGCGACGCGGCGCCGATCGAGGTCCCTGATCGGGGTCGTCGTCCGGTCGCCTCGGTGTGACGGCGGCGACCGCACCATCGATCTCGGCTGGATACAGCCAGTGAACAAGGGCGCACTCCGCGTGCGCGAGATGGCCCTCGACGAGACCCTGGGCGTCTCCCGTGCGGATCGCGCTGTCGCACACCGGACAGCGGCTTCGGCGCAGACGAGTGGCAAGGGTCAGACCGATTCGCGCCGCCCCCAGCAACTCCCTTAGGTGGCGACGAGATAGGCGGTCATGACGTAGGCGCATGACCCTAAAAGCACACGCGAGGCAATGACGGACGCAGTTGTGTCAGCGCCATGACCCGTGGCGGATGCCGTCGAGGTATCAGCACCTGCCGCATGAGAAGGCCTGTACCGGCCGAGGTCACGGTGCTGACGCCCGAACCGGCGAGGCCCGGGGTGCGCCGCTATTCATTTCGGTAGCAACTGAAAAGGACCGAATCGATGAACGAGATAAGGGTGTTATCAAGGCCGCGCCGATCCAGGAGCGGAGCACGATCTGCCACGGTCAGGTCCGATCGCCGCCACGCCCAGAAGAGCTCGCCAACGAGAGGGATTGAGCTTCGGACGGACGCGCTTGGAGAGTCCAGCCGGATACTGCGGGTCAGTGGGGAGATCGACTTGGCATCAGGGGACGCCCTTCGCGCCGCTGTGCTCAAGACCCTGGCAACGGGCGCAACATTCTTGCTTGTTGACCTGAGCGACGTCGACTTCATCGATGTCGCAGGTTTGCGCACAGTGAGCGCGAGCGCGGCCCAATGCCGCGCCGCCGGATGCGTACCGCTACTTGTGCTGCGTCTCGCGGGCCCGGTCCAGCGGCTGCACCAGTTATTGGAGAGAGCCGGACAGTCAGGCTCGAGCCCGCTGGCCGGTATTCCAGTTCATTTCGTACCCGAGACTCGGTAGGACGAACGTGCCTACAGTCTCTCGACCGCGCCGCATAGGTGCGTCGTCCCGGTCGGTCCGCGGCGTCCTACCGCGTGTCCGGCGAGAGGACGCGGCGCGCCGGCAAAACCCGTCGCGCATCCCGGGGTCCCGTCGCGTCGAGCGGCACTTTGAGGTCATGGTCCAGGCAGAGCTACGGAGGCTTACCGGCTATCTCGACGGGGGCGCGCCGGTATCTCAGAGCCACTCGGCGAAGGGGCACAGATAGCGAGACCTCTCACGCTCGGCGCGCGGTGCGGTGCCGGGAGGGGTGGGGGGTATGCGCGGGGACCCCCGCCTGACTGCTGGCGGCGAGCCCGCGGAGACACGGGGGACCCGGCTCCATGGCGTATTACCAGGCTTGGGGGGCGCCGTCGATGTGCGGATTGGGACCGGCAGATTGACGGGGGCAGTCGAGCCGCCGGCGGTCCCGTCGTCGCCAGTCGAGTCCTTCAGCAACGACGGTCACCGATCAGGGACCGATCGCTCACCTGTGCATATTGTCTGTCGGGCCGTTTGTTGCTTTGTCGTGGTTGGGGTCGGCTGGCGGCACAGGGGCTGTCGGGTGGTGGTCGCGTCAGGAGTGCTTGGAGGGCGGCGGTGGTCTTGTGGGCCGGGTGGCGGTGAAGTTCGTGGCCGGTTCGGCGTGTTCGGGGTCATGAACCGTTGTGGAGAGACGGAACGTTGAGATTTGTTGGCCGCGATCGGGTGCTCGCGCTCGATTAACCCTGGTGATGAGCGCGTCGAGTATCGGTGCCGCCAAGGGCGGGGGGTATGCCAGGTATCTGGAGGCCAAGACGGTTGCGCCTGAGCGCGGCGAGTACTACTTGACGCCGGCCGGTGAGTTGACGCAGGCCCAGGGCCGCTGGCTCGCCTCGCCGGACACCATGGAGCGGCTCGGGATCCAGCGCAAGGCGGTGGAGGGCCACGATTTCATCGCCTTGATGGAGGGCCGTCATCCGGGGACCGGTCGTTGGCTTCGTCGGGAGGGTGCCGGTGGGGGTCGGGGCGGGGGGATCGATGTGACGTTCAGCGCCCCGAAGTCGGTGTCGGTCGTGTGGGCGCTCGGCGAACGAGGCTCAGCGGCGGGATGTCGAGGCGGCGCACACGGCTGCGGTCAGCCAGGCGGTCGACATCGAGGGAGACGGTCCCGTCGTGCGTCGGCGCTATGGGGCTGGGGTGGTCGAGGAGCCTGCTCGTGATGTGGTGGCGGCGGAGTATCTGCATACGACGGCGCGGGGTGTGGTGGATGGTGATGTCCCGGATCCGCAGCTGCATAGCCATGTGGTGTTCACGAACGCTGTGAGGGAGGACGGGCGGTTCGTCGCGGTCGCTTCCAGGCCGATCTTTCGCTCAGCGAGGGAGGCGGGCGCGTACTATCGCTCCGCCCTCGCCGCGGAGCTCGCTGACCGCGGTTACGGCATCGAGCGGGGTACCGGGAACCAGGGTCGGTATTTCGAGATCGCCGGGGTGCCGAGGGAGCTGCTTGATGCGTTCTCGGCGCGGAGCCGTGAGGTCGCGCGACGCTGCGGAGCGTTTCCGTGCGAAGTGGGGGAGGGCCCCGGAGCGCGGGGAGCTGCGCTAGATGGCCGAGAACCGGCGGGCGAAGATTCCGGTCAACCGGGGCGACCTGGAACGCGCGTGGAACGAGAAGGCCGCCGCGCTCGGGTTCAACGCCGACCAGCTCGCGGGCCTTCACGGGCCAGCCCGTGGAGCACACGTCACGCGCGCGCTCGAGGATCGTGTTGAGGAGTGCCTGACCGAGAGGGCGGCTACGTTCACGACCAGCGAGCTGCGGGCGGTTGTGCTGGAGCAGTCCGTCGGGGAGCTCGCGCCGGATCAGGCCCTGGAGCGTGTCCGGGTGATGGTCAGCGAGCGTCGGGTGCTGCCACTCGAGGGCGGGCTCATGACCACGCTGAGGGTGCGTGCTCGCGAGCAGGCGATCGAGCGGCGGGTCGCAGAGCTCGCAAGGCCCGCGGACCGGGACGTCGGTGACGTTGCTCGTAGCCTCGCCGGCGGGGAAGTCGCCGAGCGAATCACAGGACACCTCAGCCGTGAGCAGGCCTGCGCGCTGGAGTTGATCACGGGTCCCGAGCGCGCAGCGGTCCTGGTCGGCCCCGCGGGGACCGGTAAGGGTGTGGTGATCGACGCCGCAGCCCGCGCGGAGCAGCTCACCGGACGCGACACACTCGGGGTCGCAGTTTCCGGCTCGACAGCGCAGCGCCTCGGGCAGGACAGCCCTGCCCTCGCCGGGCGGACCCTGACACTGGATGGCCTCGTGGCCCGCGTGGAGTACGGCAAGATGAGCGTGGGCCCGGACACGACGATCTATCTGGATGAGGCCGGGATGGTCGACACAGCACGCCTCGAGCGCCTCACCGAGCTCGTCGAGCGGACCGGTGCGAAGCTCGTTGCGATCGGGGACGGACAGCAGCTTCCCTCGATCGGGGCGGGAGGTATGTTCGACCGCCTAGCAGCGATCGCGCCCAGCGTGGAGCTCTCCAACGTCCGCCGCACCCTGGACAAGCGCGAGCAGCGGGCGTGGGCGGACCTCCGGGCCGGGCGCAGCGATAGGGCGATGGCGCACTACCAGGCCCGCGGAGAGCTGTTCATGTCCGACACCCGTGATCAGGCCGTCGAGCACGCCGTCGAGAACTGGGCACGCCTCACCACCGAATACCCGATCAGCGAGGTCGCATTGATCTCAGATGCGTCGAACAAGGAGATCGGCCGGATGAACGCCCGCGCACAGAACCACCGGCCGAAACGTGGCGAACTGGGTAACACGGAAGCCCAGGTTCCCGGCATCCATTACGGCGTCCGTCAGGGCGACCGGGTCACACTGATCGACCAACATCATGAGCCGGGCACGGCGCGGATCGAGAACGGAAGCCAGGGCGACGTTCTGAACGTCACGCCGGCCGGGGAGCTGCAGATCCAGTTCGATGTCACGGGCCGCACCCGAACACTCGCCGGAGAAGAGCTCGCCAGCGTGCGGCTGGGCTACGCCCAGCACATCCATCGCGCGCAGGGCGCGACCGTAACCCGCAGCCTGGTTGTCACCGGAGGCTGGCAGACCAGCCGGGAGCCTGCCTATGTCGAGGCATCACGCGCACGCAAGGGCACCACATGGTTTGTCTCCCGCGAGGACCTCGGCATCGAGGGGCAGGACAGCGACCGCATCAAACGCCTCTCCCGCATGATGAGCCGCAGCGACAGGCAAACCCCGTCCCTTGCACACCCACCGCTACCCGACCGCGATTGGGGCCAGGGTTCGAGATCCCGCTCGCACCCAGCCGCGCCAGCCGCATCACCGGAATCGCCAGGACAATCAGCCGCCTCACAACCCCACCACCCGCGTCGAACGAGCGCACACGATGAGCAGCGCCGGGCATCGGATCGGGGCGGCGTGGTGGCTCTAATCAAGCCCAACGATCTTGCCGCGCGGCTAGGCGTCTCACGCACCTGGCTCTACGACGCCGCCCGCGACGGACGAATCCCGTCAATCCGCGTGGGCGGCGAGCGCGGACCCCTACGGTTCGTCGCCGAGGACATCGATCGCTGGATCGACCAGGCACGCGGGGGCTGGCGGCCTGCCACCGTTGACACGCGTCGCGCGCCACCAACTTCCAGACGCCGCGCGAGACCGAAGAGCCCTGCACGGAGAAGCGCCGGCAGCGGGCAACAGCGATTGATCTAGGCGTTCCGCGTGACCGCGCGGGCGATCGCTTCTTCCGTCGCGATCGCACCGGCGGCGAGAACGTGCCGCTCAAGATGCCCGTAATAACGCTCCGTCGTGCCGATGTCCGCGTGCCCAAGCTGACGCTGCACGTACATCAGCGAGTTGCCGGCTGCGAGCCAGGAGGCAGCCGCGGTGTGGCGGAGTGCGTGAAGCGGCATGTCGCGCAGGCCCGCGTCTTGGAGTGTCGCCTTGTGCCAGTCTCGCGACACGGTCGTTCGGTCCATCGGCTCGCCATCGCCTTCGCCGTGCCAGCGCCCGGGGTCGCGCTTGCGCGTCCGGGTGGGCATCACGAATACGTACTCGCCTGTGCCTGCGTCGTCGTCTGTCAGCTCGCCTCGACGTGCCACATGGTGGCTCAGCGTTCGTGAGAGCCCGCGTCCAATCTCAACGGAGCGGAAACGCCCGGACTTCGTCGAGCCGACGGACGCCGCCTTGCGTGAGCGGTAGACGACTATCACCCCGCCCGATGGCTCGAGCTCCAGGTCTCCCAGCCTGAGACCGAGTGCCTCGGAGATCCGCAGGCCGCTACCGATCAGCAGCTCGGCAAGCGGGCGGTAAACGGTGCTGGCACTTTCGAGGTAGCGGGGTATCTCGTGGAGGCGCAGGAACTCCCGCTCGATGTGGCCGGCGGGAAGCCGAGGTACCCGGAGCGCGGGATTGCTTGGCAGCAGGCCATCCTCGACTGCGCCGTTCAGGCAGACGACGAGCGTTCCCATCGTGTTGTTGATCGTCTTCGGCGCGAGCGTGCCGGCATCGATCGCCTCGACCCACTCGTCCATCAGCGTTCGAAGCCGCGCTACATCGACGGCGCCGAGCCTGAGCGGCCCGAGGGCGGGGAGGAGCCGTAGTCGACCGTCGCGCTCGTAGGCCTGCCACGTGCCCGACTGCAGATAGGCCTTGCGGCGGGCCATCCACCTTTCCCAGAAAGCCGCGAACGTCTCCTTGGTGTCGCGGACCTCGCCGCGCTCCTGTCGCTCGGTCAGCCGGCGGCGAGCGTCTCTCGCAGCCTTCTCGCTGGCGAAACCGCGCTTGCTCGTCTGTGTCCCGTCGGTGCGGCGCGCCACGTACCGCCACATCGTCCCGCTGGCGGTGGTGTACGGGTAGACGCCTCCGCTCTGGCCATGCCGGGTTGTCTGGCGCGATCGCTCCTCGCGCCGGTGCTCGTGAAGCGAGCCGTCGAACTCCCGCGCTGCCTCCTCGGACCGGAAACGCTGGGAGCGCTGGCGGCCGGTGGAATCCCTCCACCTGACCTCCCAACCGCCCTTGACGAAGCTGCAGCTCATCCTTGCTCCAATCAGTCCGAACATGGCATCCAGAATGTTCGGAAAAGTGTTCGGAGTTGCCACTGGCAACGATCCGAACAGTACCAATGAGCAGCGACGAAACTCTGCAGGCAGCAAAAAAGCCCCGCTTAGCAGGGCTTTTTCGCATG
>CAVUCP010000019.1:0-61635 GCA_963740075.1 uncultured Solirubrobacteraceae bacterium
CGATGAGGTGGCGGATGCTCGAGGGCTCGTTGGCCTGCTCGCAGAACGCTGAGGCGACGTCGCTGTAGAGCTGCATAAGGTTGACCTCCTGTTGGAAGTCACCGCCGAGTGCCCTGACAAACGTCTGACCGACGATCGCCACGACCGGCTGGTGGTCGAGCTTCGCGTCGTAGAGCCCATTCAAAAGGTGGATCGCCCCAGGCCCCGATGTCGCCATGCAGACACCGACTTCGCCCGTGAACTTGGCGTGACCGCAGGCCATGAAGGCAGCCATCTCCTCATGCCGTGTCTGGACAAACCTCAGCTCGTCCTCGTGGCGTCGCAGGGCACCGAGGATGCCGTTGATGCCGTCGCCGGGAAAACCGTAGATCGTGTTCACGTCCCACGCGATCAGTCGCTCGCACAGGTTGTCTGCTGCAGTCATCTCGACGCTCGCCGCCTTTCGTTTCGCCCGCCTCCGTGAGTGCATCCGAGAGGCTCTGAGCGGCGGGTACCCCGCGCGATCTACGGCCAACTGCGCGTGTCAGCTAGCTGACATCGCCAGTTCGGTGCGATCGTCGCCGGGGCAGCAGCGGGCCTAGAGATTAGACCCCAGCGGGAGTCACATGTGCCCAACCATCCGGTGATCGAGCGCGTCGAGGTCGACGCATACACCATTCCGACAGACCAGCCCGAGGAAGACGGGACTCTGGCCTGGGATGAGACGACGATCGTCGTGGTCCACGCACATGCGGGCAACCACACGGGGCTCGGCTACACCTACGCGGACCTCGCGACGGCCAAGCTGATCGAGAGCAAGCTGGCCGGCGTGGTCGGCGGCCTGCACGCGGGCGCCCCTCGCCACGCTTGGGCGGCGATGGTCAAGGCGATTCGTAACCTCGGCCGCCCGGGGATCGGCTCGATGGCGATCTCGGCTGTCGATGTCGCGCTCTGGGACCTCCACTCGCGGTTACTCGAACACGCCGCTCGGGGGCTGCTCGGTGCCGCTCGCGAGGCGTTCCCGTGTACGGCTCGGGGGGTTTCACGAACTATTCGAACGAGCGACTGCAGGAGCAGCTGGTGGGCTGGGTTCCGAGGGCATACCCCGCGTGAAGATCAAGGTCGGGGCACCCGTCGCAGGACCCCCGGCGGGTCGCGTTGCCCGGGAGGCGATCGGGGACGAGTCCGAACTGTTCGTGGACGCGAACGGTGCGTATTAGCGCAAGCAGGCGCTCGCGCTCGGTCACGGTTCCGCCAGGAGAGGGGTGTGAGCTGGTTCGAGGAGCCGGTCAGCTCCGACGATCTGGCCGGGCTGCGGCTGCTCCGCGATCACGGACCCGAGGGGATGGAAATCGCGGCAGGGGAGTACGGCTACGTCGGACTTATTTCGAGCGCATGGTCGCGGCCGAGGCGGTTGACGTGATGCAGGCCGACGTCACTCGCTGCGGCGGGGTGACAGGGATCCTCGCAGCAGCTGGGATGTGCGAGGCGCGGAACGTCCCGTTCTCCTGCCACTGCGGACCCGCCATTCATACGCACGTTGCAGCCGCGGTCGCCAATCTCGTCCATGTCGAGTACTTCCACGACCACGCTCGCATCGAGCGGATGCTGTTCGACGGGCTACCCCGACTGCACGACGGCGCCCTGTGGCCCGACCGCAGCCGGGCCGGAATGGGACTCGAGCTCAAACGCCAGGATGCCCAGGTGTATGCCGTGTGAAGAATGCGGGCAGGGCGCCGCCGTCACCGTGCGCTCAGGTCGATCCGGCGGCGACCTCGCTCAACGCTCCGGGCGGCGGTTGGTGCAACACCCACCCGTCAAGTGTGTGCGTGATGCGCCCGGTTTGCTGCAGAGTCCCGAGCGCCGTTGTCACCGTGGGTCGCCGCGCCGTCAGCAGCTCCGCGAGCACGGCGTGGGGCAGTTGCGCGGGGAGGAGCACCTCGCCGCCTCTCAACACCCCCCAGCGGTCCGCCATGTGCCAGAGCAGCATCAGCAGTCGGGCGTCCACCTTGGGCTGGTTGAGGATCGCGATCGTTACCGCTAGGTTTCGCGAACGGCGAAGCGTTCGCGCCATCAGCTGCCCCTGTATCTCGGGGAACGGGGCGATCCGCTTTGCGAAATCGAGGTCGAGGACCGCGACACTGCAATCGCGCAGGCAGCGCCAGCCCGAGGTCCGCGACACTGACGCGACCTCATCGTCCTCCTGCCACGGGCGGAGCAGGTCCCCGGGCCCGAGCAGCTCAGCCGCAAACCGGCCCGCGAGCTCGATGCGCCGTATGAGTAGCCCGTCGAGAACGAGCAGGCCGAGACCAGCGCGGACCTCCGCAGGCCAGGCAGAAGGCTTCCATTGGCCGTCCGGGAACGAGATCTTGAGTGCACGAACGGTCGGAGCCGCCGATCTGAGCTGCTCGGACGTGAGCATCTCTCCAAGCTCAGGATCGACATCGAGCACTTTTACAACCTGCCCGGGCATATCGGGTCACTCCAGCTCACAGGTGGGCGTCCGGCCCACGAACAGCAGGAACCGAGGGTTGAGAATAGCAACGCCATTTCGGAGCCACCAACCACTCGAGGCGAGCTGTGCATGCCCCGAATCCGGCTGACGACAGGGCGATGCGTGCCCTGACCAAACACTTCGGGAGAGCAGGCGCAAACCCGGGCGGCGGGGGACTTAGGGCTCCGCTCCCGGGTCTGGCCTCCCCTCCGCATGACCCGGGGGCTGTGGGCCATGCCCGGCCCCCTTGGAACCAGGATGGACAGCGTAGAGCCGGTTTCAGCGATGGGTCGACGTTCAAGTCAGCGCGCTGACCTCGGGTATGGGGTCGAGCGTAAGGGTGCCCCAGAATCGAGCGCAATGACGCAAACTGCCGGACCCGGCCGCCGGACGCGCCGGGGCGCAGCCGCACCCGAAGCGTGAGGTCGCGGGATGCTCAGGGGGACCGGTTGATCTCAAGAACTCCGGTCTCACGTCCCGCGACGTCGAGACTCGCCGAACGGCTGCGGCGCTCCAGCCTCGAGGGCTCGACCGGGCTGACGATGCTTGCGTTGCTGGTGGGCGTCGGCGCTGGGGGCGGCGCGGTTGCGTTTAGGTACATGATCCTCGGGTTCACCGAGCTCTTCACAGGGCACCGTGACTACAGCGCGGCCGGGTACGCCGGCAACCCCCACCTCCCGGGACTTGGGATCTGGTTCGTGTGCCTCACACCAGTCGTCGGGGGCCTGATCTATGGGCCGCTCGTCAGCCACTTCGCGCCCGAGGCCCGAGGTCACGGCGTTCCAGAGGTCATGTACGTGGTCCACCGGCAGGGGGGGCGCATGCGCCCGCAGGTGCCCGTCGTAAAGTCGCTTGCGTCCGCGATTTGCATCGGCTCTGGCGGGTCTGTGGGCCGGGAGGGGCCGATCGTCCAAATCGGCTCCGCCTTGGGGTCCGTACTCGGACAGGCCATCAGGTTGCCCGAGCGTCAACTGCGGCTGCTGGTTGCCTGCGGGGCGGCCGGCGGGATCTCTGCAACGTTCAATGCTCCGATCGCCGGCGTGTTCTTCGCTCTGGAGCTGATCCTCGGCGATTTCGAGACCCGCTCGTTCGGCCTGGTGGTACTCAGCTCGGTGGCCGCCGATGCGATCGGACGCGCAGTGTTCGGCAGCAACCCTTTCCTCCGGCTGCCCCCCTTCCATTTTGGCTCCCCGGTCGAGCTGCTTCTCTACGCCGGCCTCGGGGTGATCGCGACGGGCGTTGGCCTCGGCTTCGTACGGATCCTCTACGCCGGGGAGGACCTCTCCGACAAGCTCTGGGGGAGCAGGCCAGAATGGCTACGACCGGCAGTCGGCGGGGCGTGCCTCGGGCTGCTCCTTCTCGCGATACCCGAGATGTACGGGGTGGGCTACCCGGTGCTCCAGTTGGCCGTCGCCGGCCACTATGTCGTCCTGGCGCTGCTCGGACTTCTCGCGGCGAAGATCCTAGCCACCAGCCTCACCATGTGGATCGGCGGCTCAGGCGGAGTATTCGCGCCCTCTCTGTTCATGGGGGCGATGCTCGGCTCCGCCTACGGTGCGGCGGCGCACAGCCTGCTCCCCGGCATCGCCGTCGCCGCCGGAGCGTACGGTCTGGTGGGGATGGGCGCGGTGTTCGCCGCCGCCGCGCGGGCACCGATCACGGCGGTCATCATCATCTTCGAGCTGACGGGCGACTACCAGATCATTCTTCCGCTCATGGTCGCCGTTGTGGTAGCGACCGCCCTAAGCAGCGAGCTGACTCGCGACACGATCTACACGCTGAAGCTTCGCCGTCGTGGCATCGACATCGCACGCCCGATGAAACCTGGCCTACTAGAACAAATTCTCGTTTCCGAGGCGATGGGCGACCCCAGACCGGCATTCGAACCCGACTCGACGATTGCCGATCTGATCGAGCGGTTCGCCGCGCTCGACCTCGCGACCTTGCCGCTGGCAACCACCGACGGGGAGCTGGCCGGGATCGTCAGCGCAGCCGACCTGGATGCTGCGGTCAGCGAAGTCGAGGATCCGCCGACCCTCGACGGTCTGCTGCGAAACGCGGCAAGCGTACGAGTGAACGAGTCACTCGAGTCCGCAATGAAGGTGCTGGCCGCCGAGGACGACGGCGTACCCGTGCTGGCGGCCCAATCCGACCGGCTGGTCGGATGGCTCACCCATCGCGACCTGCTGCGCGCATACGCGGCCCGCCGCGGCGACGCGGCGCCGATCGAGGTCCCTGATCGGGGTCGTCGTCCGGTCGCCTCGGTATGACGGCGGCGACCGCACCATCGATCTCGGCTGGATACAGCCAGTGAACAAGGGCGCACTCCGCGTGCGCGAGATGGCCCTCGACGAGACCCTGGGCGTCTCCCGTGCGGATCGCGCTGTCGCACACCGGACAGCGGCTTCGGCGCAGACGAGTGGCAAGGGTCAGACCGATTCGCGCCGCCCCCAGCAACTCCCTTAGGTGGCGACGAGATAGGCGGTCATGACGTAGGCGCATGACCCTAAAAGCACACGCGAGGCAATGACGGACGCAGTTGTGTCAGCGCCATGACCCGTGGCGGATGCCGTCGAGGTATCAGCACCTGCCGCATGAGAAGGCCGGTACCGGCCGAGGTCACGGTGCTGACGCCCGAACCGGCGAGGCCCGGGGTGCGCCGCTATTCATTTCGGTAGCAACTGAAAAGGACCGAATCGATGAACGAGATAAGGGTGTTATCAAGGCCGCGCCGATCCAGGAGCGGAGCACGATCTGCCACGGTCAGGTCCGATCGCCGCCACGCCCAGAAGAGCTCGCCAACGAGAGGGATTGAGCTTCGGACGGACGCGCTTGGAGAGTCCAGCCGGATACTGCGGGTCAGTGGGGAGATCGACTTGGCATCAGGGGACGCCCTTCGCGCCGCTGTGCTCAAGACCCTGGCAACGGGCGCAACATTCTTGCTTGTTGACCTGAGCGACGTCGACTTCATCGATGTCGCAGGTTTGCGCACAGTGAGCGCGAGCGCGGCCCAATGCCGCGCCGCCGGATGCGTACCGCTACTTGTGCTGCGTCTCGCGGGCCCGGTCCAGCGGCTGCACCAGTTATTGGAGAGAGCCGGACAGTCAGGCTCGAGCCCGCTGGCCGGTATTCCAGTTCATTTCGTACCCGAGACTCGGTAGGACGAACGTGCCTACAGTCTCTCGACCGCGCCGCATAGGTTCGTCGTCCCGGTCGGTCCGCGGCGTCCTACCGCGTGTCCGGCGAGAGGACGCGGCGCGCCGGCAAAACTCGTCGCGCATCCCGGGGTCCCGTCGCGTCGAGCGGCACTTTGAGGTCATGGTCCAGGCAGAGCTACGGAGGCTTACCGGCTATCTCGACGGGGGCGCGCCGGTATCTCAGAGCCACTCGGCGAAGGGGCACAGATAGCGAAACCTCTCACGCTCGGCGCGCGGTGCGGTGCCGGGAGGGGTGGGGGGTATGCGCGGGGACCCCCGCCTGACTGCTGGCGGCGAGCCCGCGGAGACACGGGGGACCCGGCTCCATGGCGTATTACCAGGCTTGGGGGGCGCCGTCGATGTGCGGATTGGGACCGGCAGATTGACGGGGGCAGTCGAGCCGCCGGCGGTCCCGTCGTCGCCAGTCGAGTCCTTCAGCAACGACGGTCACCGATCAGGGACCGATCGCTCACCTGTGCATATTGTCTGTCGGGCCGTTTGTTGCTTTGTCGTGGTTGGGGTCGGCTGGCGGCACAGGGGCTGTCGGGTGGTGGTCGCGTCAGGAGTGCTTGGAGGGCGGCGGTGGTCTTGTGGGCCGGGTGGCGGTGAAGTTCGTGGCCGGTTCGGCGTGTTCGGGGTCATGAACCGTTGTGGAGAGACGGAACGTTGAGATTTGTTGGCCGCGATCGGGTGCTCGCGCTCATTAACCCTGGTGATGAGCGCGTCGAGTATCGGTGCCGCCAAGGGCGGGGGGTATGCCAGGTATCTGGAGGCCAAGACGGTTGCGCCTGAGCGCGGCGACTACTACTTGACGCCGGCCGGTGAGTTGACGCAGGCCGAGGGCCGCTGGCTCGCCTCGCCGGACACCATGGAGCGGCTCGGGATCCAGCGCAAGGCGGTGGAGGGCCACGATTTCATCGCCTTGATGGAGGGCCGTCATCCGGGGACCGGTCGTTGGCTTCGTCGGGAGGGTGCCGGTGGGGGTCGTGGCGGGGGGATCGATGTGACGCTCAGCGCCCCGAAGTCGGTGTCCGTCGTGTGGGCGCTCGGGAACGAGGCTCAGCGGCGGGATGTCGAGGCGGCGCACGCGGCTGCGGTCAGCCAGGCTGTCGAGCATCTGAGGGAGACCGTGCCCGTCGTGCGCAGGCGCTATGGGGCTGGGGTGGTCGAGGAGCCTGCTCATGATGTGGTGGCGGCGGAGTATCTGCACACGACCGCGCGGGGTGTGGTGGATGGTGATGTCCCGGACCCGCAGTTGCATAGCCATGTGGTGTTGACGAGCGCTGTGAGGGAGGACGGGCGGTTCGTCGCGGTCGCTTCCAGGCCGATCTTCCGCTCAGCGAGGGAGGTGGGCGCGTTCTATCGCTCCGCCCTGGCCGCGGAGCTCGCTGACCGCGGTTACGGCATCGAGCGGGGTACCGGGAACCAGGGTCGGTATTTCGAGATCGCCGGGGTGCCGAAGGAGCTTCTTGAGGCGTTCTCGGCACGCAGCCGTGAGGTCGCGCGTGCCGCGGAGCGTTTCCGCGCGAAATGGGGCCGTGCCCCGGAGCACGGGGAGCTTCGCTGGATGGCCCTCGAGAACCGTAAGGCAAAGATCCCGGTCACCCGGGGCGACCTGCAACGCTCGTGGAACGAGAAGGCCGCCGCGCTCGGGTTCAACGCCGACCAGCTCGCGGGCCTTCACGGGCCAGCCCGTGGAGCACACGTCACGCGCGCGCTCGAGGATCGTGTTGAGGAGTGCCTGACCGAGAGGGCGGCTACGTTCACGACCAGCGAGCTGCGGGCGGTTCTGCTGGAGCAGTCCGTCGGGGAGCTCGCGCCGGATCAGGCCCTGGAGCGTGTCCGGGTGATGGTCGGCGAGCGTCGGGTGCTGCCACTCGAGGGCGGGCTCATGACCACGCTGAGGGTGCGTGCTCGCGAGCAGGCGATCGAGCGGCGGGTCGCAGAGCTCGCAAGGCCCGCGGACCGGGACGTCGGTGACGTTGCTCGTAGCCTCGCCGGCGGGGAAGTCGCCGAGCGAATCACAGGACACCTCAGCCGTGAGCAGGCCTGGGCGCTGGAGTTGATCACGGGTCCCGAGCGCGCGGCGGTCCTGGTCGGCCCCGCGGGGACCGGTAAGGGTGTGGTGATCGACGCCGCAGCCCGCGCGGAGCAGCTCACCGGACGCGACACACTCGGGGTCGCAGTTTCCGGCTCGACAGCGCAGCGCCTCGGGCAGGACAGCCCTGCCCTCGCCGGGCGGACCCTGACACTGGATGGCCTCGTGGCCCGCGTGGAGTACGGCAAGATGAGCGTGGGCCCGGACACGACGATCTATCTGGATGAGGCCGGGATGGCCGACACAGCACGCCTCGAGCGCCTCACCGAGCTCGTCGAGCGCACCGGTGCGAAGCTCGTGGCGATCGGCGACGGACAGCAGCTTCCCTCGATCGGGGCGGGAGGCATGTTCGACCGCCTAGCAGCGATCGCGCCCAGCGTGGAGCTCTCCAACGTCCGCCGCACCCTGGACCAGCGCGAGCAGCGGGCGTGGGCGGACCTCCGGGCAGGGCGTAGCGATCGGGCGATGGCGCACTACCAGTCCCGCGGCGAGCTGTTCATGTCCGACACCCGGGATCAGACCGTCGAGCACGCCGTCGAGAACTGGGCACGCCTCACCACCGAATACCCGATCAAGGAGGTCGCGCTGATCTCCGACGCCTCGAACGTTGAGATCGACCGGCTGAACGCCCGCGCCCAGAACCATCGGCTGAAACGTGGCGAACTGGGTAACACGGAAGCCCAGATCCCCGGCGTCCATTACGGCGTCCGTCAGGGCGACCGGGTCACACTGATCGACCAGCATCATGAGCCGGGCACGGCGCGGATCGAGAACGGAAGCCAGGGCGACGTTCTGAACGTCACGCCGGCCGGGGAGCTGCAGATCCAGTTCGATGTCACGGGCCGCACCCGAACACTCGCCGGAGAAGAGCTCGCCAGCGTGCGGCTGGGCTACGCCCAGCACATCCATCGCGCGCAGGGCGCGACCGTAACCCGCAGCCTGGTTATCACCGGAGGCTGGCAGACCAGCCGCGAGCCTGCCTATGTCGAGGCATCACGCGCACGCAAGGGCACCACATGGTTTGTCTCCCGCGAGGACCTCGGCATCGAGGGGCAGGACAGCGACCGCATCAAACGCCTCTCCCGCATGATGAGCCGCAGCGACAGGCAAACCCCGTCCCTTGCACACCCACCGCTACCCGACCGCGATTGGGGACCAGGGTTCGAGATCCCGCTCGCACCCAGCCGCGCCAGCCGCATCCCCGGAATCGCCAGGACAATCAGCCGCCTCACAACCCCACCACCCGCGTCGAACGAGCGCACACGATGAGTAGCGCCGGGCATCGGATCGGGGCGGCGTGGAGGCTCTAATCAAGCCCAACGATCTCGCCGCGCGGCTAGGCGTCTCACGCACCTGGCTCTACGACGCCGCTCGCGACGGACGCATCCCGTCAATCCGCGTGGGCGGCGAGCGCGGACCCCTACGGTTCGTCGCCGAGGACATCGATCGCTGGATCGACCAAGCACGCGGCGGCTGGCGGCCTGCCACCGTTGACACGCGTCGCGCGCCACCAACTTCCAGACGCCGCGCGAGACCGAAGAGCCCTGCACGGAGAAGCGCCGGCAGCGGGCAACAGCGATTGATCTAGGCGTTCCGCGTGACCGCGCGGGCGATCGCTTCTTCCGTCGCGATCGCACCGGCGGCGAGAACGTGCCGCTCAAGATGCCCGTAATAACGCTCCGTCGTGCCGATGTCCGCGTGCCCAAGCTGACGCTGCACGTACATCAGCGAGTTGCCGGCTGCGAGCCAGGAGGCAGCCGCCGTGTGGCGGAGTGCGTGTAGCGGCATGTCGCGCAGGCCCGCGTCTTGGAGTGTCGCCTTGTGCCAGTCTCGCGACACGGTCGTTCGGTCCATCGGCTCGCCATCGCCTTCGCCGTGCCAGCGCCCGGGGTCGCGCTTGCGCGTCCGGGTGGGCATCACGAATACGTACTCGCCTGTGCCTGCGTCGTCGTCGTCTGTCAGCTCGCCTCGACGTGCCACATGGTGGCTCAGCGTTCGTGAGAGCCCGCGTCCAATCTCAACGGAGCGGAAACGCCCGGACTTCGTCGAGCCGACGGACGCCGCCTTGCGTGAGCGGTAGACGACTATCACCCCGCCCGATGGCTCGAGCTCCAGGTCTCCCAGCCTGAGACCGAGTGCCTCGGAGATCCGCAGGCCGCTACCGATCAGCAACTCGGCAAGCGGGCGGTACACGGTGCTGGCACTTTCGAGGTAGCGGGGTATCTCGTGGAGGCGCAGGAACTCGCGCTCGATGTGGCCGGCGGGAAGCCGAGGTACCCGGAGCGCGGGATTGCTTGGCAGCAGGCCATCCTCGACTGCGCCGTTCAGGCAGACGACGAGCGTTCCCATCGTGTTGTTGATCGTCTTCGGCGCGAGCGTGCCGGCATCGATCGCCTCGACCCACTCGTCCATCAGCGTCCGAAGCCGCGCTACGTCGACGGCGCCGAGCCTGAGCGGCCCGAGGGCGGGGAGGAGCCGTAGTCGACCGTCGCGCTCGTAGGCCTGCCACGTGCCCGACTGCAGATAGGGCTTGCGGCGCGCCAGCCACCTCTCCCAGAAAGCCGCGAACGTCTCCTTGGTGTCGCGGACCTCGCCGCGCTCCTGTCGCTCGGTCAGCCGGCGGCGAGCGTCTCGCGCAGCCTTCTCGCTGGCGAAACCGCGCTTGCTCGTCTGTGTCCCGTCGGTGCGGCGCGCCACGAACCGCCACATCGTCCCGCTGGCGGTGGTGTACGGGTAGACGCCTCCGCTCTGGCCATGCCGGGTCGTCTGGCGCGATCGCTCCTCGCGCCGGTGCTCGTGAAGCGAGCCGTCGAACTCCCGCGCTGCCTCCTCGGACCGGAAGCGCCGGGAGCGCTGGCGGCCGGTGGAGTCCCTCCACCTGACCTCCCAACCGCCCTTGACGAAGCTGCAGCTCATCCTCGCTCCAATCGGTCCGAACATGGCATCCAGAATGTTCGGAAAAGTGTTCGGAGTTGCCACTGGCAACGATCCGAACAGTACCAATGAGCAGCGACGAAACTCTGCAGGCAGCAAAAAAGCCCCGCTTAGCAGGGCTTTTTCGCATGCGCCCGAGTGGACTCGAACCACCACGGGGAAATTTCCCCACAAGGCCCTCAACCTTGCGCGTCTACCAATTCCGCCACGGGCGCAGAGGGGCGAGTATATCCCTGCGATGTGCCGCCGCGCGGACCCCTCGCAGCGCACGTTGCATCCGTCGTCCGGCGCCGCTAGAGTGCGAACACATGTTCGTCGAACCCCGTTCTCCAACCCAACGCGAAGGGATGCAGCTGTGGACCTGACCAAGCGCCAGCAGGAGATCTTCGACTTCATCCGCAAGTACTCGGCCAGTTACGGGTACCCGCCGACCGTGCGTGACATCGGAAAAGCGGTCGGCCTCGCGTCCTCCTCCACCGTCCATGCCCACCTCGCGAACCTCGAGAAGATCGGGCTTCTGCGTAGAGATCCCTCCAAGCCACGCGCCATCGAGCTCCTCGACCGAGCTGTCGGCAGCGCCGTGGGAAGCGTCAAGGGCATAGTCCGTGCCGAGGGCCTGCCGCTGCTCGGGTCGGTCGCGGCGGGACAGCCGATGCTCGCTGAGGAGAACGTTGAGGAGTACGTGTCGGTCCCGGACATAGCGGGTGGGGAGGACGGCGAGTACGTACTCCGCATACGGGGGGAATCGATGAAGGACGCGGGCATTCTCGAAGATGACTATGTCGTCGTGCATCCCCAGGAGACGGCCAACGATGGAGACGTCGTCGTCGCACTACTCGGCGAGGAGGCGACAGTCAAGCGTTTCTTCCGCGAACCGGATCACATCCGTCTGCAGCCGGAGAACGACTCCATGGAGCCGATACGCAGCAAGGAGGTCAAGGTCCTCGGCCGCGTGGTGGGGCTCCTCAGGCGCGTGTGAGCTGTCTCACGCGTGACGCCTCAGACGCCGGGTGAAGACCGCGCCTTCACGTGCGCGCTCGCACGCGGTACGTTTGTCGGGCAGGTCAGGCAGCCGCGGAGGCTTCAGCCTTCGAGGAAAGTCCGGACATCACAGGGCAGGGTGGTCGAGTATCGACCCGGGGAAACCCGCGGGAAAGTGCCACAGAAACAAACCGCCTAAGCCCGCCGTCCCACGTGAACGGCGGGCCGGCAAGGGTGAAATGGTGCGGTAAGAGCGCACCAGCGCCGCGGTGACGCGGCGGCTGGGCAAACCCCACCCGATGCAAGGCCAAACCGGACCGCTTGCAGGTTGCCCGCCGAGGTCCAGGTAGGCCGCTCAGATGGATGGTTGCTCAACGACAGAATCCGGCTTATCGACCTGCTAAGGAAAGGCCCCGTTTCGGCGGGGTCTTTCTATTTCCTGGAGGAATGCGCGCTCGAGTCGTGCGTGTGCTCGGCACGCTGGGGCAAACGGCCACGACCGGTCAGCCTCAGCGGAGTTGCGGCGAGGTGGTGATGCCGGTCAGTGGATCGGGCGGTGCGCTGAACGGGCCTGCTGTGTGCCCTGATGCGCGCACGGTCGGGGCTCAGTCGGGTTTGAGCTCCTCGTCGGCTTCGCCGTAGGTGGCGTCCCCGTTCTCGCCGTCATCGGCGGAGTCCTGCAGGATTCTCGTACTGGCGTGCTCATCGCCGTGGGAGGTGTGCTCGATCAGTTCCTCCTCGGCGAGCTCAAAACCCTCTGACTCGCCGCCGCCGGCCTCCTCTACCGCGCGCCGTGCCTCGGCGCGCCTCAGGTCCAGCTCGCGGGCTGCGTCGAAGTCATCCATACCTGCACCCTATCTGACTGGCGGGGGCGGCCGTGTGCTCGCTGCGGAACTCGTCTAGCTGCCGAGGAGCCGCTGAGCGCTGTTGAGCAGCGTCTCCTCGGCCTTCAGCTCGGTGAGGGCCTCCAACATCGCGTCGAGCTCGCACTTGACCTTCGCGGGCCAGGGCTTGTCGGGGTGCTCGTCGAGCGTCTTGAGTCCATTGCCGGTGATGATCGCCACCACCGTCTCATCCTGGGCGAACGTTCCCGCCGCAGCCATTTTCTCGAGCACGGCAATCGTCGTGCCGCCTGCCGGCTCGGTGAGCAGGCCCTCGGTCGAGGCGAGCAGGTCGATTCCGGCGAAGATCTCGGGGTCACTCGCGAAGCCGCCGGTTCCGCCACGCGAAAGAACGGCGTCGATGACGAGGTAGCCGTCCCCGGGCGCACCGATTGCGAGGGAGTGCGCGACGGTCTCCGGCGTGACCGGGACGACCTCGGCCTCCTCGGCGATTATCGCGCTGGCGATCGGGTTGCATCCGCTCGGCTGAGCGATGTGAATCTTCGTCTGGCCCGTCTCGGAGAGCCCGAGATGTGCCATCTCCACAAGGCCCTTGTGAACACGCGAGGAGAGCGTGCCGCCGGCAGCCGGGATCACGATGTGCTCCGGTGCGTTCCAGTCGAGCTGCTCGACGATCTCGAACGCGGCGGTCTTGGCGCCCTCCGCGTAGAACGGGCGCAGCGTGATGTTCGCGAAGTCCATGCCCGTCGTTTCTGCGACTTCGCGGCAGCGGCGGTTCGCCTGGTCATAGTTGCCCTCGACCTGGCAGACCTTCGCCGCGAGCGCGCGGCACGCCCTGGCCTTCATCTCCTCGAGCGCGTTGGGGTAGAAGACGTAGGCGTCGACGCCGGCCTTCGCTGCCATCGCCGCGACAGCCGTGCCCACGTTGCCGGTTGACACGCAGCCGATCTCCGTGCCGCCCCGCTCGAGCAGCCGCGCGACAGCCATCGAGACGACGCGGTCCTTGTAGGAGAGACTCGGGCGGGATGTCGAGTCGTCCTTCAGGTACAGGTTGCCCAGGCCGAGCTCGGCGCCGAGGCGGTCTGCGCGGATCAGCGGCGTGTAGCCGGAGTAACGTCCCACGCGGGACTGGGCGCCCGCATCAACGATCGGCAGCAACTCCTCGAAATGCCAGATGTTCTGAGGCCGCTCGGATGTGGGGAAGTCGCGGAAATGGGTTGCGGCTAGCTCGTAGTCGTAAACGACGTCGAGCCCCTTGCCGCAGTCGGGGCACGCGAAGATCGACTGCTCGAGCGGATAGCTGTTGTCGCATCGATGGCAGACGAGTCCTGTGGCACACGAGCGCGTCCGCTGGCTTGATCGCTGAGGGGTCGACGTGGTCATGCCGGTACCGGTAACGATACGCCTGGCCACGGCGGGGGTGTAACGTCGTCGTGGCCGAGCGCCGCCCACAGCTCCTCGGCAAGATGCGGCGTGAACGGCGCGAGCATCTGAACCAGAACCGTCAGCGCGTCGATTGCCGCGTCGAGGTTCGCCGCATTGAGCTCGCCCTGCTTGGCCTTGACGCGCTTCTCGAAGTCCTTGATGCGGTCGAACAACCGCATCACGTTTCGCACCGCCGTGTGCATCTCGAGCGCCTCCATGTCCTCGGTCACCTTCTCCACGCCTGTCTCACACCACTTTGACAGCCTGACACGCAGATGCTCGGTGTCATCGCGCGGAGCCTGCTCCGTCGTCTCAGGGAGCGAACCGTCCTGCTCCGAACCGCTCTCCCGGTCGGCGATCTTGCCGCTCGTGTAGTCCCACACCTGGGTCAGGAAACGGTTGCAGCGCAGGACAGCCGAGTCGCTCCAGTTCAGCGAGCGTTGCGGCTTCGCCGCATAGAGGACCGCGAGCCTGACGGTGTCCGCGCCATACGTCGCCACGAGCTCGTCGGGGTCGACGACGTTCCCGAGATGCTTGCTCATCTTCCGCCCGTCGCTGATCACCATCTCGTGGAACAGGCAGCCCGCGAACGGCTCCCCGTCCGAGATGAACGAAAGTGGGCCGATGTCGCGCAGCGCCTTGGTCACGATGCGCTGGTCGAACACGAAGTTGCCACTGTCCGATCCGGCGACCAGGCGCTCGGATGGCAGCCAGTGCCGAAGGTCCGCGAGCGCGAGGATCTCCTCGAGTGAGCCGTCCCGCGCCTCGGGCGGGACGCACGCCGGAACCCACAGCCAAAGGGCGTCGAAATGGCAGTCGAGCGTGTCGGTCTCGCGGCGCGCGGGACCGCCGCATGACGGACAGCTGACCCTGAAGAACTCGGGCATCTCAGCCAGCGGGTTGCCTGTCCCGGTCGGGCGGATGTCCAACGGCAGCAGGACCGGAAGGTCCTCGCGCGGCACCGGAACCGTGCCGCACCGCTCGCAGTAGATGATGGGGATCGGAGTGCCCCAGGAGCGCTGGCGGGAGATCGTGAAATCGAACGCGCGGTAGCGCACCGCCTCGCGCGCGTCCGCCGTCGGCTCGGTCGGCCCGGTGTCCTCGTCGCTCTGCGGGGCGATCTCGAGGCCGAGCCTGCCCGCGAGGACCTCGTCGGTGCGGTCCTCGGAGGGGACGCCGAAGACGGCTGCCACGCCGAAGCGCGAGTCGACCACGGGGGAGATGTACACCGGCAGTGCTGTGCCGGCCGGACCGGTGATCTTTCGGCCGGTATCGATGACGGGGATGGTCTCCGCCTCACGCGAGCTGCGCTCCCAGCCGCCCGAGCGCAGGGTCTCGAGCTGCTCGAGCACCGTGGGCTCGCGAGCCCACGCCTCAGCGTCCGGGTGGCGGGCCGAGAGCAGCACGAACCGCGCGGAACCCAGCGCATCGGTGTGCGGTGTAAAGACGGTCAGGCGCTCGCCGTCGGTTCCCGCCAGATCGACCTCGATCCCGTCGACCCGCCCGAGCACGATCTGCTGCGAGGCGAGGGCGACCTCGTCCCAGATGCCGCTCTCGGCACGCTCGGCCAGGCGGCGGTCATTCTCCTCGAGGTAGGCGCTGATGCGCAGATACCACTGTGGAAGCTCGATCAGCCGGACAGGACCGTGGCACCTCCAGCATGTGCCGCCTGCCTCGACCTGGATCGACGCGAGGGTCGTTTCACAGTTGTCGCACCAGTCGACGTTTCCCGTTCCGCGGTAGATCAGGCCGGCGTCGAGGAGGGTCAGGAACAGCCACTGTGACCAGCGGTACATGCTCGCGTCCGAGCTGAGGAACGCGCGCTCCCAGTCGAACGAGAACCCAAGCCGCTCGAGTTGCCCCTGCATGTGCTCAGCGCAACGCGACACCCAGTCGCTGGGGGAGACGCCGCCCGATATGGCCCCCAGCTCAGCGGGCAGGCCGAAAGCGTCGAAACCGAAAGCGAACAGCACGTCCTCGCCGCGCGATCGGCGGAACCGGGCGTAGGCATCGCCGATGGAATAGCTGCGCACGTGGCCGATGTGGATGTTCCCCGACGTGAACGGCGCTGAAGGCTTGATGTAGAGGTGCGCGCGGTCGTCGGCTATCGGGGGCGTGCGGAACGCGCCCTGCTCGTTCCAGATCGCCTGCCGACGAGCCTCGATCTCCTGGGGCTCATACCTGATGCGTGCACCGTCTCCCATATCCCAAACGAGGATATCCGAGGGCATTACCCCAAGGTGCCCGTTGGTATGCTGGAACCCAGTTGCCCGCAGTCCCCAACAAGGCCCTCTCCGAGACGGTCCGCACCACCTCAGGCGCCACTGAGAGCGAACTCTTCTCGTCCGCTGCGGCTGAAAGGATGAGCTAATGGAGATCGAAATCGGCCGCGGCAAGAAAGGCCGCCGTGCTTATGGGTTCGACGACATCGCGATCGTTCCTTCCCGCAGGACGCGCGACCCCGACGACATCGACATCTCGTGGAAGCTCGGGCCGTACCAGTTCGAGCTCCCGATGCTCGCCTCGGCGATGGACGGGGTCGTCTCGCCGGAGACCGCCGGGCATCATCGGCAAGCTCGGCGGACTCGCGGTCCTGAATCTCGAGGGGATCTTCACGCGCTATGAGGACGCCGATGAAATGCTCGAGCGGATCGCAGGTCTGCCCAAGGAGCAGGCGACCCGCGAGATGCAGGAGATCTATCGCGAGCCGGTCAAGCCGGAGCTGATCGCCCAGCGGATACGCGAGATCAAGGAGCAGAAAGTGGTCGTCGCGGCGTCGCTGACGCCGCAGCGGGTCCTCCAGTACCACGAGCTGGCTCTCGAGGCCGGGCTCGACGTGCTCGTGATCCAGGGAACCGTCGTCTCCGGCGAGCACGTCTCGACGGTGTCCGAGCCGCTGAACCTCAAGGAGTTCATCCCGACGCTCGACGTTCCGGTTGTCGTCGGAGGCTGCGCCTCGTACCACACGGGGCTGCACCTCATGCGCACAGGGGCCGCCGGCGTACTCGTGGGCGTCGGCCCGGGTGCTGCGTGCACCACGCGCGGCGTTCTCGGGATCGGCGTGCCGCAGGCGACCGCGATCGCCGATGTGGCGCATGCGCGCTCGACACACATGCTCGAGACCGGCGAGTACAGCCAGGTGATCGCCGACGGCGGCATGCGCAACGGTGGCGATGTCTCGAAGGCAATCGCTCTCGGCGCGGACGCCGTGATGATCGGTTCTCCCCTCGCCCGCGCGTACGAGGCGCCCGGTCGGGGATACCACTGGGGCATGGCGACCTTCCACCCGACGCTTCCTCGTGGAGCGCGCGTGGCAACAACCCAGAACGGCACGCTCGAGGAGATCCTCGTTGGGCCGGCACGGGAGAACGACGGGACCTTCAACCTGTTCGGCGGTCTGCGCACGTCGATGGCGACGTGCGGGCACAAGGACCTCGCAGAGTTCAACCGCGCCGAGGTCGTCGTCGCGCCATCCCTCCAGACCGAGGGCAAGGCGCTGCAACGCGACCAAGGAGTCGGTATGGGCGCGACCAACGGGAAGGTAGCCGCCCTCGTCAATGACTGACGGGTCCTCGCCCCCGGGAATCGCCTCGGGGCAAGGCGCCGGGTCCGCCGGGCTGCTCGAGCAGCCCGGCGCCAAGTCCGACCCGACGGCGGATGCGGCGCGCACGGTCGCAGCGGCGCCGCTGCAGACGCCTGTCGAGGAGATACTCGTCCTGGACTACGGCGGGCAGTACTCGCAGCTCATCGCGCGCCGTGTTCGAGATTGCGGAGTATTCAGCGAGCTGCTTCCCCATCACGTTCCGCTCGAGGAGATCGCTGCAAGGAAACCGCGCGGCATCATCCTCTCCGGAGGTCCCGCGTCGGTCTACGCGCCGGGGGCGCCGCCGCTCGAGCTCGGACTCCTCGAGCTGGGCGTCCCGGTGATGGGCATCTGTTACGGCATGCAGTTGCTGGTGCACGCGCTGGGAGGGCGCGTCGAGGAAGCAGACGTCGGCGAGTTCGGGCGCTCGGAGCTTCACGTGTCGGACCCGGGGACGCTGCTCGCGGGCATGCCCCATGAGCAGACCTGCTGGATGTCCCACCGCGACACCGTGTTCGAGCCGCCGCCCGGGTTCGCGGCACTCGCCTCCTCCACGGGCTCCCCGGTCGCGGCCGTCGAGAGCCCCGAGAGGGGCATCTACGGCATCCAGTTCCATCCCGAGGTCGTCCACACGCCCTACGGCGAGCAGATCCTCACACGCTTTCTCACCGAGGTGTGCGGCTGCGAGCCGACATGGTCAGCCGCCTCGATCGTCGAGGAACAGGTTCGCCGCATACGCGAGCAGGTGGGTGATGGAAACGTGATCTGCGGCCTGTCCGGCGGAGTGGACTCCTCGGTCGCCGCGCTGCTCGTGCACCGCGCGATCGGCGAGCAGCTGACATGCGTCTTCGTGGACCACGGGCTGATGCGCAAGGACGAGGGCGAGCAGGTCGTCAGGACCTTCCGCGACACCTTCAAGGTGCCACTGGTGGCCGTTGACGCCGAGCGCCGGTTCCTGGACAAGCTCAAGGGCGTGACCGATCCCGAGGCCAAGCGCAAGGCGATCGGGGCGGAGTTCATCCGGGTCTTCGAGGAGGAGGCCGCGAAACTCTCCGAGGAAGGCGGCGGCGCAGGAGCGAGGTTCCTCGTGCAGGGAACCCTGTACTCCGACGTGATCGAGTCCGGAGGGGGAACGGGTGCTTCCACGATCAAGTCGCACCACAACGTCGGCGGGCTCCCCGACGATCTCGAGTTCGAGCTGGTCGAGCCTCTGCGGGCGCTCTTCAAGGACGAGGTTCGCGCGGTCGGGGCTGAGCTGGGGCTGCCGGAACGCCTCGTCTGGCGCCAGCCGTTCCCCGGGCCGGGCCTCGCGATCCGGATCGTCGGCGGCGAAGCCACGAAGGAGCGACTGGACGTCCTGCGAGAGGCCGATCACATCCTTCAGGACGAGATTCGCAGGGCCGGGCTCTACCGAGAGCTCTGGCAGTCCTTCTGCGTGCTGCCGGACGTGCGCACCGTCGGCGTCCAGGGCGATGAGCGCACGTATGGGTATGTGGTCGTGATCCGGGCCGTCACGAGCGACGACGCGATGACAGCCGACTGGGCCAGGCTGCCGTACGACCTGCTCGAGACGATCGCATCGCGGATGATCAACGAGCTGCGCGAGGTGAACCGGGTGGTGCTGGACATCACGTCCAAGCCGCCCGGCACCATCGAGTGGGAGTAGCTCGGCGCGGCGACAACTCGTTTTGACGCGGGTACCGGCCGCTTTGCGCGGCCGGGGGGCGGCTTATGCCGCTCGGCTCCGCGAAGGACGGCGACTTCGCCTATTATGGACCGACGCCGCGCGCTAACGCGTGGCCTTTTTCACGCTATGGCCCCCTCAGTAAAGACCTACGTCGCCAAGCCGACCGAGCGCGAGCGCAATTGGGTGCTCGTCGACGCCAACGGCCAGACGCTCGGACGCCTCGCCACGCAGATAGCCGACATCCTGCGGGGCAAGCGCAAGCCCGAGTACACGCCGCACATCGACACCGGTGACTTCGTCGTCGTTATCAACGCCGAGAAGATCCATGTCAGCGGGAACAAGCGCCAGTCCAAGCGCTACTACCGTCACTCGGGCTATCCCGGAGGCCTTCGCTCGCGCACGTTCGAGGAGATGATGGCCCGTCGCCCCGAGGAGATCATCCGCCTTGCAGTCAAAGGCATGATGCCCCGCAACAGGCTCGCGCGCAAGCAGATCACGAAGCTGAAGATCTACGCCGGGCCCGAGCACCCACACGTCGCGCAAAAACCGCAATCTCTGGAGATCAAGGGCTGATGGCAGACGAGGAGAACACGCAGTCCGAGCCCGAGGGCACCGAGCAGGCCGAGCAGGCCGCCGAGCCGACGCCTGCCGTCGAGGCCGCACCCGCAGCCCCGCAGGCCGAGCAGCCCGCCCCCGAGCCCGCCGCCGCGGCTGAGCCGCCGGCCCCCGCCGCCGAGGAGGACGAGGAGGAGCAGGCACCGCGCGAGAAGCCGGCCGTCCCCGGAGCACACCTTGAGGTCGACATCGTTCCCGAGGGCGCGGACCCGCTCGGGCGCACCGAGGAGTACGAGGACCCCTACGCCGTCGAGGAGGAGTCCGATCAGGCCGAGGGCGACGGTGAGCAGGAGCAGGACGACACGCTCTCCCAGCCGATCTCGACCGCTGCCATCGACCTGGCGTCGGGCGCGCGCTACCGCGCGACCGGCAAGCGCAAGACGGCGATCGCCCGCGTCACCCTCCGTCCGGGCACGGGCACCTATCTCGTCAACGGGCGCACGCTCGAGCAGCACTTCCCCCGGCTCACCCTCCAGCGCAACGTTCGCCAGCCGCTGGAGACCGTCGGGTACGAGGACCGCATGGACGTCGTCGCCCGACTGCACGGCGGTGGCATCTCGGCCCAGGCCGGCGCGCTGCGTCACGGTGTATCGCGGGCGTTGCTCGAGGCCGACCCGAACCTGCGAGGCGAGCTCAAGCGCCGCGGGTTCCTGACGCGCGACTCGCGCGCCAAGGAGCGCAAGAAGGCCGGTCTGAAGAAGGCGCGCAAGCGCCCGCAGTTCTCAAAGCGCTAGGGACGCGCCCGTTACGGAGGAGAGCATGGCCCGCAAGCTGTTCGGGACCGACGGCGTTCGCGGTGTGGCGGGAGAGTTCCTGACCGCCGAGCTCGCCCTGGGGCTCGGACGCGCGGCCACCATCGGGTGCGCGTCACGGCGCCCGCAGGTGCTGATCGTGCGCGACACCCGAGAGTCCGGTGAGATGCTGCAGGCGGCGGTCTCGGCGGGTGTGAGCTCCGCCGGCGGCGACGTGCTCCTGGGCGGTGTGCTCCCGACGCCGGCAGCACCGCTGCTGATCGGCCGCTACGGCTTCGACCTGGCGGTCGTGCTTTCGGCCTCTCACAATCCCTACCGGGACAACGGCATAAAGTTCTTCGCTGGCGACGGCTACAAGCTCTCCGATGACGCTGAGGCTCAGATAGAGCGGGAGCTGGAGGCCGATGCGGCGACGGCCGCCCCGGGTGGCAGTCGCTCCGCGGGCGCGATCGGCCACATCCGTGAGCTCAGGGGCGCACCCGAGGATTACCTGCGCGAGCTCCACGTCCGGTTTGCGGACCTGGATCTCGACGGAGTCGACGTGCTCCTGGACTGCGCCAACGGGGCCACATACGAGGTGGCACCGGAGATCTTCAGGCGCCTCGGCGCCGACGTGAGCGTGATCGCAGACACGCCGGATGGGCGCAACATCAACGACGGGTGCGGGTCGACGCACATGGACAGGCTGTCGGAGCAGGTGCTCTCCGGAGGGCACTCGATCGGGTTCGCGTTCGACGGCGACGGTGACAGGGTGCTCGCGGTAGACAGGCTCGGGACGGTGGTCGACGGTGACGAGCTGATGGCGCTCGTCACGCTGCACCTGCGCCGCCTCGGTCGCCTCACCGGTGGCGGGGTCGCGGTCACAGTCATGACCAACTACGGGTTCCACGCAGCGATGGAGCGCCACGGAGTCGAGGTGGGGATCACGAGCGTGGGCGACCGCTACGTCCTCGAGGAGCTTCGCGCCCGCGGCTGGGCCCTCGGGGGTGAGCAGTCCGGGCACATCATCGACATGGACTTCAACCGCACCGGTGACGGGATCGCGAGTGCGCTGCTGACATTGGAGGCGCTCGCCGGCGGCGACCTGAGCGAGCGCGACGCGATGAGCAAGCTTCCGCAGAGGCTCGTGAACGTCGCCGTTCGCGACCGTGAGGCGTTCGCGGGGGCCAGCGCAGTCCAGGAGGCGATCGTGGCCGCCGAACGGGATCTGTCGGGCCGCGGCCGTGTGCTCGTACGCACGAGCGGCACGGAGCCGCTCGTGAGGGTGATGGTCGAGGCGCCGACCGACCGGGAGGCTCAGGACGTCTGCAGCCGGCTGGTCACGCTCGTCGAAACCGACCTCGGCTAGCGCCGGTTCGTTTCTGCAGCCCGTACCGCTGGTATCGTCGAGTGCGTGTGCGGCATCGTTGGCTACGTCGGTGAGCGCCCCGTAAGGGATGTTCTCCTCGAGGGCCTGACCAAGCTCGAGTACAGGGGCTACGACTCCGCCGGGATCTCGGTGATCGCCGACGATCACATCGAGGCGATCCGGGCGGTAGGCAACCTGAGCGCGCTGCGCGCGAAGATCGAGAAGGACGACGCGGCCGGAGGTGTGGCAGTCGCGGCACCGCCGGCGCGGACCGGGATCGGCCACACCAGGTGGGCCACCCACGGGCGGGTGAGCGAGGAGAACGCCCACCCGCACTTCGACAGCGCCGACCGCGTGCACGTTGTCGTCAACGGGATCGTCGAGAACTACATGGCGCTGAAGGACCGGCTCGCGGCCGACGGGTGCGTGTTCACGTCCGAGACGGACGCGGAGGTCATCGCGCACCTGATCGCGGACCTCTACGACGGCGACCTACCGCGGGCGGTGTGTGCCGCATACGCGCAGCTCGAGGGCCACTACGCGTTCGTCGCGATGAGCCTGGATGAGCCCGAGATGCTCGTCGCCGCACGCAAGGAGTGCCCGCTGATCGTCGGGCGCGGGGAGGACGAGCAGTTCCTCGCCTCCGCGGTGCCGGCGTTCCTGGCGCACACGCGCCGCGTCCAACATGTCGAAAACGGCGAGATCGTCGTCCTGACAGCGCACGACGTGCGCATCATGACCGCGGACGGCGAGCCGGTCGAGCGCGAGCCGATCACCGTCGACTGGGATCAGGAGACCGCCGAGAAGGGCGGCTTTGAGACGTTCATGCTGAAGGAGATCCATGAACAGGCCGACGCGGTCGCCGACGCCATCTCGGACCGCACCGCAAGGCGCGACGGGGTGGACCTGCAGGAGGAGGGCGCGCTGGACGAGGCGATCCTTCACGGCATCGAGCGTGTCGTGATCGTCGCGTGCGGGACCTCCTACCACGCGGGGATGATCGGCCGCTACGCCATCGAAGAGTGGGCGAGGGTACCCGTCGAGATCGACATCGCATCGGAGTACCGGTACCGCAACCCGGTCGTCGGCGCGGGCGACCTCGTGCTCGGCATCACGCAGTCCGGCGAGACAGCCGACACGCTCGCAGCGATGAATCTCGCCCGCGAGCGCGGGGCACGGGTGCTGGCCGTGACCAACGTGATGGGCTCACAGGCCACCCGCGACGCCGACGGCGTGCTCTTCACGCGCGCCGGACTCGAGATCGGGGTCGCCGCCACCAAGACGTTCACCTGTCAGGTCGCCGTGATGTACCTGCTCGGGCTGCGACTTGCGGAGCTGCGCGGCGAGCTCACCGGTCGCGCCCTTGCCGACCTCGTCGTGGACGTCAAGCGCCTGCCGCACCTCATCGACGCTGTGCTGGCGGGAATCGACGCGCAGGTGGCGCCGGTCGCCGAGACATACTGGAAGAGCGACTTCTTCCTCTACATAGGACGCCACGTCGGGCTTCCCGTGGCCCTGGAGGGAGCACTCAAGCTGAAGGAGATCTCCTACATCGCCACCGACGCCTACGCGGCGGGCGAGATGAAGCACGGCCCGATCGCGCTGCTCGACGATTCCACGCCGGTGGTCGCGGTGGCCACGGACTCGCCGGTGCTGGAGAAGGTGATCTCCAACATGCAGGAGGTCCGTGCACGCGGAGCGCACGTGATCGCCGTCGCGACCGAGGGCGGCGAGCGCCTGGACAGGGTCGCCGACGCTGTGATCACGGTGCCCGCCGTCAACTGGATACTGCAGGCGATGCTCGCCGTGATCCCGTTGCAGGTGCTCGCGTACGACATCGCCCGTCGCCGCGGCCTGAACGTCGACCAGCCGCGCAACCTCGCCAAGACCGTCACGGTCGAGTAGCGCGAGCCGCCGGGACGCGCCGCGCACGACCCGCCTCCCAGGGCCACCGGCTGGGAGACCATCTAGCATCGCTGTTCGTGGATCGGCTACCAGAGTGGCTAACAGCTCTCCCGGATGCGGAGATCATGCGCTCGATCGACCGCTGGGCGATCGACGTGCAGGGAGTGCCGGGGCTCGACCTGATGGAGCGTGCCGGCGGCGCTACGGTGCGAGAGCTCGAGAACCTCGCGCCCGATGGCCCGGTGACAGTCCTTTGCGGCAAGGGAAACAACGGCGGCGACGGCCTCGTGATCGCCCGTCTGCTGCGTGACGCCGGGCGCCCGGTGAAGGTGCTGATCGCAGGGTCCGCCGAGGAGATCTCACCCGAAGCCCGCGCGAACCTGGACCGACTTCCCGGCGAGCCGCCCGAGAGCCTTCAGGGCGCCGAGATAACGGGCGGCGGCGTGATCGTGGACGCCCTGCTCGGTACGGGTTTCGACGGCGAGCCCAGGGGGGTCGTGGCGGACGCGATAGACGCGATCAACGCCGCGCAGCTTCCGGTGCTCAGCGTCGATGCGCCGAGCGGCGTGGACGCCTCGAGCGGCGCCGCGCGCGGGCGCGCGGTCCGGGCGACGATGACGGTCAGCTTCCACGCAGGCAAGCCGGGGCTCTGGATCGCTCCCGGCAAGGGGCTCGCCGGCGAGGTCCGGGTCGTGGATATCGGGATACCGCGCGGTGCTCCCGGCGGTGCCTGGGCCGGTCTGATCGAGCCTTCGATCCTCGAGCAGCTTCCCCGCCGCGGTGCACAGTCGACGAAGTTCAGCTCGGGGCAGGCGCTCATCGTGGGCGGATCAACGGGGCTGACAGGAGCCCCCGCGATGGCGGGCCGGGCGGCAGCACGCGCGGGCGCCGGCTATGTGATCCTGCTCGTCCCCTCGGCGGCCGCGGCGGCTGTCGCCGCGGCAGGGAGCGCCGAGCTGATGGTCAGGGGCCTGGCGGACCTGGACGGCGCCCACACTCCCGCGGGCGTCCAGGAGGTGCTGGCCGCAGGCGAGCGGGCGGGCGCGGTCGCGCTCGGCCCCGGGCTCGGCCGCAGCGACGGCGCGGCGCAGTTCGCGCGCGCGCTTGCCGCGCAGGCTCCCGTTCCTCTCGTTCTCGACGCGGATGGACTGAATGCACACGCCGGCGGGCTCCGCGAGCTCGCGGGGCGCGGGGCCCCGACGGTGATGACACCCCACGCGGGGGAGCTCGGCCGCCTGCTGGGCATCGACAGCGCGGAGGTCGAGCGCGAGCGCCTGCTTCACGCGCGGGAGGCCGCCGAGAGCGCACAGGCTGTGCTCGTGCTCAAGGGCGACGACACGCTCGTCGTGGAGCCCGGCGGGCGGGTCGCCATCAGCCGCGGCGGCAGCCCGGCGCTCGCCACAGCCGGAACCGGGGACGTCCTCAGCGGCGTCATCGCGGCGCTGCTCGCGCAGGGCGTGGACGCGTTCACCGCCGCGTGCGCGGGCGTGTTTCTCCACGCCCGCGCGGGCCGGCTCGCGGCTGCCCGCGTGGGTGCAGCGGAGGGAGTGATCGCCACCGACGTGATCGACTCCCTGCCGGCTGCGCGCGGCACATCCCAGGCGCCGAGGGAGCGCCCGTGAGCGTCCGGGCCGCGAACGCCGGCGCACCTTCTGCACCCGCGCTGCGCCGCGCGCGGGCGGCGGTGAACACGGCCGCGATCGAGCGCAACTGCGGCCGGCTGCTGGCGTCGCTCAGCTCCCCCGCCATGCTCTGCGCGGTCGTGAAGGCCGACGGCTACGGACATGGCGCTGCAGCGTGCGCCCGCGCCGCGATCGCGGGCGGAGCGAGCTGGCTGGCGGTCGCGGACGGGCGCGAGGCGTGCGAGCTGCGCGACGCCGGCGTCCGGGACGTGCCGCTCATCGCATTGGGAGCACTGAGTGAGGTGGAGCTCAATGAAGCCCTTGCGGCGGCCTGTGACGTCGTGGTCTGGGACGAGGAGGGCGTGCGCCGCGTCGAGGACGCGGGCGGCGGGCGCGTGCATGTCAAGCTCGACTCCGGGATGGGTCGTCTCGGTACACGGGACGCGACCACCGCCTCGGCCGCTGTGGCGGCCGCCGCCGGGAGCCCGGATGTGGAGCTGGCCGGCGTGATGACGCATTTCGCGACCGCGGACGAACGCCAGGACGGCGGCTTCCTGCAGGCCCAGCTCGCGGTGTTCACCGAGTGGGCGCTTGCGGTCAAGGCCCAGCACCCGCAGGTGCTCGTGCACGCGGCCAACAGCGCGGCGACGATGCGCGATAGCGATTCGCACTTCGACATGGTCAGGTGCGGGATCTCGATCTACGGCATGGACCCCTTCGGCGCAGATCCGCTCGAGGTGCAGCTGGAGCCGGCGCTGGAGCTCAGCTCGTACGTCGCCGAGGTCAAGAGCTGCGGGCCGGGGGAGAGCGCCGGGTACGGAAGGCGCTTCATCGCATCGCGGCCGACGAGCATCGGGGTGATACCGATCGGCTACGGCGACGGTTGGCGGCGCGGGCTCTCCGGCAACGCGAGAGTGCTGATCGACGGGGCGAGCTACCCGCTGGTGGGAACCGTGAGCATGGACTCCGTCACGGTGGACCTCGGCGGCAACCAGGCGGCGCGGCGGCTGCGGGGCGAACCGGCGATCCTGATCGGCTCGAGCGGCGAGCAGCGGATCACGGCAGAGGAGCTCGCGCTGCGGCTCGGGACGATCAACTACGAGATCACATGCGGGCTCACGGCGCGGGTCCCGCGCAGCTACCACCGTGACGGTCGCGCGGCGGACGGCCCGCCGGTGCCGTGAGCCCCTCGGGGAACGGGGACGCGAGCACCCGAGCCGTCGACGTCGCCCGCGGGGCTCTCGGCGGCGAGCGCGCGTGGGTGGTCGGCGGCGCGATCCGCGACCGGCTGCTCGGCAGACCCACCGGCGACGTCGACATCGTCATCGACGGCGACCCGGAGAGAGCGGCCCGCTCAGTCGCGCGTGCCGGCTCGAGAGCAGCCTGCTTCGCCCTCTCGCGAGAGTTCGGCTCCTGGAGGGTGACGGCTCGAGACGGCTCCTGGCAGGTCGACGTCGAGCCGATGCGCGGCCGCACACTCGACGAGGACCTCGCGCTGCGAGACTTCACCGTCAACGCGATCGCCGAGCCCCTGGCCGGCGGTGAGGTGATCGACCCGCTCGGGGGCGCTTGCGACGTGCGCGAGCGGGTGCTGCGTGCTGCTGGACCGGGTGCATTCGAGCGGGATCCCCTGAGGGTGCTGCGCATGGTGCGGATGTCCGTCGAGCTCGGTTTCGAGCCAGACACGCAGACGAGCGTTCTCGCGGCCGCGAGCGCCGCTGCGCTCGACACGGTCTCGGCGGAGCGGGTGTTCGCAGAGCTGCGCCGGATCATCGGCTGCGAGCGTGCGCGGCGCGGCCTGGAGATGATCTCCGAGCTCGGTGCCGGCCGGGTCGTGCTGCCCGAGCTGGAGGCTCTGCGGGGGGTCGAGCAGAACCGCTTCCACCATCTGGACGTGCTCGGTCACACCCTCGAGGTGCTCGAGCGCACGATCGAGCTGGCGGGCCCCACAGGGCCATGCGCCGCCGATCTGCAGCTCGCCTACGGCGAAAGCCAGCAGGCGGTACGTGACCTGCTCGGTGAGCCGCTGGCGGACGAAATGACACGCGGTGAGGCGCTTCGCTGGGGCGCGCTACTGCACGACGCCGCGAAGCCGATGACACGAAGCGAATCGCCGCTGGACGGGCGCGTCACCTTCATGGGACACGACGTCAGGGGGGCGAAGCTCGCCCGCGACGTGCTCCGCAGGCTGCGCGCGAGCGACCGGCTCCAGGCGCATGTCGCGGCGCTCGCGCGCGAGCACCTGCGCCTGGGCTTTCTGGTCCACGAGCCCCAGCCGCTCTCGCGTCGCGTGCTCTACGGCTACATGAAGGCGTGCGAGCCCGTCGAGGTGGATGTCACGCTCCTGTCGATAGCGGATCGGCTCGCCACGCGCGGAGACCGGGCGGATGAATCGATCCGCGCCCACCTGGCGCTCGCCCCGCAGGTGCTCGCCGCCGCGTTCAAGTGGCGCGCGGATGGGCCGGGCGAGCCGCTCGTCCGGGGCGACGATCTGGCCGCCGGGCTCGGCATCGAGCCCGGCCCGCGGCTGGGGGCCCTGCTCGAGAGGCTCGCGCAGGAGCGCTACACGGGCGAGATCACAACGCGTGAGCAGGCGCTCGCTCGCGCACACGAGCTGCTGCCGGTCATCTAGGCTTCTGTGATGGCCGACACCGACTGCATCTTCTGTCAGATCGTGGCGGGAGACATACCGGCGAGCATCATCGACGAGGATGAGCGCACGATCGCCTTCATGGACATCGCGCCGGCGACCCGCGGCCACGCGCTGGTGATCCCGCGCGCACACTGCGACGACCTGCGCTCGGTCGCTGCAGATGACCTGAGCGCCGTCGCCCAGACCGCGCAGCGCGTCGCAGGGCGCGCGATCGAGCGGCTCGGCGCGGACGGCGTGAACCTGCTGAACTCGTGCGGAGCGGCGGCATGGCAGACGGTCTTCCACTTCCATGTCCACGTCATCCCGCGCTACGACGGCGATCCGCTGCGCCTGCCGTGGGTCCCGTCCGAGGGGGATATGCAGGACATCCTGCTCGCGGGGCAGGAACTCGCGGGACGGCAGCGAAATACCTGAACCGCTACCCGCACCGCTCCATCTGGGGCTCAGCGGTGTTCAATGGCACATATGAGACGAACATACCTAGTAGCAATCACGACACTCGCTCTCGCCCTCGGACTCCCGGCGAGCGCTCCCGCGACCCTCGCCGAAGTCGGTGTGATCGGGGCCACGGTCCCAACCACGGTCGCCAGCTGCCCGGGGACGCCCTGTCTTGCGGTGAGCCGCACCACGGGCTTCCAGGTCAAGATCGGCACCGTCAACACTCCGATGACCATCCCGCACTCAGGTGCTCTGGTCGCGTGGACGATCTCGCTCGGAAAGCCGAACGCGACCCAGATCAAGTTCTTCAACGAACACGAGGGTGGCGTCGCGGAAGCCGGCATTGCGGTGCTCCAGCCCCAGAAGAAACCGAACCTCACGTACAAGCTGATCGCCCAGAGCCCGATGGTCAAGCTCGAAAAGTGGTTCGGCAAGACCGCCGAGTTCCCACTCGAAACGGCGCTGCAGACCAAGAAAGGCGACATCGTGGCGCTGACGGTGCCCACATGGGCGCCCGCACTGGCGCTCGGGTTCGGCGAAACCACGTCTTGGCGCGCCAGCCGCCAGAAGGGCCAGTGCCTCACCACGAGCGCACAGACCACCCAGACGGCGATCGGTAAGAACGTCCAGTACTACTGCCTGTACCTGACTGCGCGCCTGACGTACAGCGCGACGGTCATCTCAACTCCGTAGTCCGGTATCGGCGGCGGCCGGCGGGCACGGCGCCCGTCGGCCGACGACGAGCGCCCGCAGGCGCCGCCGCCGGTCAGGGCGCGCTGGCGCCGCCTGTGGCTTCGGTGCTTTTCGAGCTTGCTTCGGGGGTGGAGGCTTTTTCGCTGCCCGCTGAGGAGCCGCCCGAAGAGCCCGCTTCGGAGGTCCCGCCGCTGGATGGCGCTTCGCTGGATTCCGAGCCGGCGGATTCGCTGGAAGAGCCGGTCGAGGTCGTTTCGCCGCCGCTGGTGCTCGTCTTGCTCGTGGAGGTCGTCGATGTCGACGTCGTCGACAGGGCGGCCTTTTCAGCGCTCGTGTCGGACGGTGGGACGATGTTGGGCGTGCTCTTGGGCACCGATTCGGACACGCTGCCGCCACCGCAGGCCTGCAGGCCCAATCCGCCGAGCACGACCAGGCACGCGCACATCGCCACGCGTGCCGGCGCACGCCTGCGCGGAGCCGGCTCCGCCGGTTGCTGCACGGTCATCTCGTGGTCGCTGGGGCGCACGCTACCTCGCGCGGGGCGGATCACGAGCTTGTCGTGGCCGGTCCGAGCGGCCCCATGCGCCGCCCGCATGTCGGGCATTCGTTCAGGTCCTTCTGCGCCAGCTGGTCACACCACGGGCAGACGCGGAGGTTGTCGACGGACCATGGCAGCCGCGAGGCGGAGGGTGCGAGCGGCAGCACCTTGCCGGTCACTTCCAGCTTCTCGCCGCTCTCGCGGTCACGGTAGATCTCCTCGGGCTCAGCCTCGATGATGATCTCGCGGCCGGTCGCCGGATTACGCATGCGGTAACGCTGTTTGGTGTCCACGCCCGGCACTTTACCGGAGCGGGTGGTCCTCCGATTCTCTACAGCGAACAACCGGGAGAGGCGGACCTCGCGCCGGACGGGATCGCGTCGGCCGGGCACAGGCGCGCGGCAACCGTTCGCACGCGCAACTGCGTGCACAATGTGCAGCCGAACCCCCCGCCGGTTCGGGTAGAGTTCGGCGCCGTCATGGGGATTACGACGCCAGCAGCCCAAGCGGCGCGCAGCCGCTCCGACCGTCGGCGGGCCGTCGCCGCCCGCGCGGCCGGCGCCGGCGCGCTCGCGGCGCTCGCCCTGGCGGCCTCCGGCTGCTCGGTCAAGGGCGCGGACAACGCGAACCTGATCGTCGGCAAGCAGCAGTTCGTCGCCAAATGCGGCTCGTGCCACACGCTCGCGAGAGCCGGCACGAAAGGTGTCGTCGGCCCGAACCTCGACGAAGCGTTCCGGGCCAGCATCAACGAAGGCCTCGGCCGCGACTCCGTTCGCGGGGTCGTCGAAGGGCAGGTCAAAATCCCGAATCCGGACGGAGCGATGCCCAAAGAACTCGCCAGCGGCCAGGAGCTCCGGGACATAGCCGCATATGTGTCTGAGTCCGTTGCGCGGCCCGGCAGCGACACCGGGCTGCTCGCCAGCGCCGTCGAAGCCCCCGGGTCCGGGAAGCCGGCGGTGGAGAAGGCCGGCAAGCTCGAACTCGCTGCGAGCCCCTCCGGGCAGCTTGCGTACACCACCTCCAAAGCCGAAGCCACGGCCGGTCCCGTGACCATCACGATGGCGAACATGTCCGGGGTCTCGCACAACATCGCGGTCGAACCCGGCAGCGGGGGTGCCAGCGGCTCGGGAACGGTCCTCGGCGCCAGCTCGTTCATCACGAAGGGCGCCACGTCAGTGACCGTGAGCCTGAAACCCGGCACCTACACGTATTTCTGCCAGGCGCCGGGCCACCGCGCCGCCGGCATGTTCGGCACCATCACCGTCAAGTAGCAGCGGCGCCGCGAGCGCGGTACGGCCGGACGACGCGGCCCTCGACGTTGCCGGGAGGGCTGATGCGTTCCCGGCCGGCTGCGCGGGTGCCGGGCGCCGCTCAGATGATCGCGCGGCCAACCAGGATCAGGCCGACGATCACGACGATCACCAGGATGGCTCGCAGGAGGAACTGGAAGGCCTCGTCCTCCGAGCGCAGCGGGTTCAGCATGGAGGAAGAGCCCGAACGGGCCGTCGTAGCGTGACAGCCGCCATGCGCGCCCGCCGCGGCAGTCCCGCTAGAGGATGTAGACGGAGGAGTAGACGATGATCCACATGATGTCCACGAAGTGCCAGTAGACACCGGGCACCTCCAGGCCCTGATGGGACTCGGCCGAGAAATGTCCTCGGAAGGACCGGATCGTCACGAACAGCAGCAGCAGGAGCCCGATGAACACGTGGGCGCCATGCAGCCCGGTGAGCGCGTAGAAGACCGACTGCTGGGCGGCGTCCTGCGGGGCAAAGCCGATGTTCGCGTACTCGTTGATCTGCACGAACAGGAACGTGCATCCCAGCAGGAACGTGCAGACCATTCCCGCCTTCAGGCCGAAGCGGTTGCCCTTCCTGATCGACACCTGCGCCCAGTGCAGCGTGAACGACGAGGAGATAAGGATCGCCGTGTTGACTCCCGCGACCTGAACGGGCAGTTTCGTGCCTGCGGCGGGCCACGGGTTGCCTTCTGCGACGCGGATGAAGAAGTAGGCGGTGAAGAACGCCCCGAAGACCATGATCTCCGAGATGATGAAAAGCATCATCCCGAGCAGGGGCGCCTCGACACGGGAGCTCTTGTTGGCCAGCAGCGGCTCGGCGTGCTCGTGCTCGCCGTGGGCGGCTCCGTGGTGGGCGATGCTGGCGGCCTCCATCTGCGGGACCCCTAGACCGCGGGTGCGGTGGTAGTGGCGGGCTGGGTGTCAACCACGACGTGCTCGACGGGTATGGAGGTGGCGCTGCTGACGCGCTCGATCAGGTCGGCTCGCATCCAGCCGGAGCGCTCGTTGGGGAGGGTGGAGATGACGACGTCGTCCACCCTGAACAGCTCGAGCGCGTTGATCGTCGCCGTGTACGGGTCCGGGTCGCCGATCATCCCGGAGCTCAGCAGCCCTGCGGCCCTGAGTCGGTCGAGCATCGCGGCGAGCCTTTCGCGCGCCTCGCGCGGTGCGTGCCCGCCACCGTCGGTCTGCGGCACGACCGCGACGAACAGGTGCTCGCGGCCGTCGGCGGCCTTCGCCTTGAGGTGCTCGATGAGCTCCTCACCGGAGGAGGTGCGGTTGGCGACGACGAGGGTCATCGCGAAGCTCTTGCCCTCGTTCGCGAGGTCGACCACGACGTGCTCGACCGGCAGGCCCGTGGCGTTGTGGATCCGCTCGATCAGATCGCGGCGCAGCCAGCCGGAGTGTGTGGCCGGGTGGGTGGAGATGATGATCTCCGACGGACGCCGCTCGGCGACCGCGTCCATCGTCGCGAGGAACGGGTCTTCGTCGCCAACCTCGCCCGTCGCAACTATGCCCTCGGCGTTCACGGCCGAGAGCGCGAGATCCACCCTCACCTGGGCTGAGTCGCGCACGACCTCGTCGTAGATGACGTAGCCGTCGGAGGGCTTGGTCTGCGGGACGACGAGACGGAACGTGGCGTCTCCCCCCGCAGCCCGCCGGCGGATGGCGTCGAGCAGGTTCGCACCGAAGATCGTTCGGTTGGCGACGACGAGGATCTCGCTCATCGGGGTTGCCTCCTGGTCATTGGCTCGGTGCCCTCACGGCCCCGGCTGTCGCCGGCGTGGGAGCGGGGGCGAAGATGCCGTGGACCGCACCCGGCACCCCGTACTCGTATGGTCCCCCGACGACTGTCGGCAGGCGGTCGAAGTTGAAGACAGGAGGAGGCGAGGAGACAGCCCACTCCAGCGTCATGCTGCGCCACGGGTTGGAGGTGGCGCGCGGGCCGCCCCTCCAGCTGGTCACCATGTTGTAGAGGAACACGAGCGTGCTCAGGCCGAGCGCGAAGCTCGCGATCGAGATGAAGAGGTTGAGGTCTGCGAACTGCACCGCATAGGTCGCGACGCGGCGCGGCATGCCTTCCAGCCCGAGGATGTGCATCGGGCCGAACGTCAGGTTCACGAAGATGAACGTCGCCCAGAAGTGCCATTTGCCCAGGCGCTCGTCGTACATCCTGCCCGTCATCTTCGGGAACCAGTAGTAGACGCCGCCGTAGATCGTCATCAGCGACCCGCCGAACAGCACATAGTGGATGTGCGCCACGACGAAGTAGCTCGCGCTCACGTGGATGTCGAACGGCACCATCGCGAGCATGACCCCGCTGATCCCGCCCAGTGTGAACGTGGTCAGGAAGCCGAGCGCGAAGAGCATCGGCGTGTCGAGGTGGAGCACCCCTCGCCATAGCGTCGCCAGCCAGGAGAAGATCTTGATGCCGGTCGGAACGGCGATGATCGCCGTGGTGACCGCCATCGGGATCCTGATCCAGGCCGCCATGCCCGACGTGAACATGTGGTGCGCCCACACGGTGAAGCCCAGCGCGACGATCGCAAGCAGCGAGAACGCCATCATGCGGTAGCCAAAGATCGGCTTGCGCGCCTTCACGGCGATTATTTCGCTGACGATCCCGAACCCGGGCAACATCATGATGTAGACCGCGGGATGTGAGTAGAACCAGAACACATGCTGGTACATCAGGACGTCGCCGCCCTTCGCTGCGTTGAAGAAGTTGAAGCCGAGCGCGCGGTCGAGCAGCACGAAGAACTGGGACGCCGCGATGAACGGCGTCGCGATCACGACGAGCAGCGACGTCGCGAAGTTCGACCACACGAGCAGCGGCAGCCGGAAGAAGCTCATTCCGGGTGCCCGCATGGTGATGATCGTCACCAGGAAGTTCAGCGCGGTCATGATCGATGAGGCGCCCGCGAACTGGACCGCCATGGAGAAGAACGTCTGGCCGAGCGGCGCGTTCACCGACAGCGGCGCATATGCCGTCCAACCGTCGGCGAACGCTCCGCCGGGAACGAGGAAGCTGCTCATCATCATCACGCCGGCGATCGGCAGCAGCCAGAACGAGAGGGCGTTCAGGCGCGGGAACGCCATGTCGGGGGCACCGATCATCAGCGGGATCACGTAGTTGCCGATGCCCGCGAAGACGGGGATGATGAAGAGGAAGATCAGCAGCGAGGCGTGGACCGAGAACAGCCCGTTGTAGGTGTTCGCGTCCACGAAATGCGAGTCGGGCTGCGCCAGCTGAGCACGCATCAGCATGGCCATGAGGCCGCCGAGCAGGAGGAAGAAGAACGAGCTGACCGTGTACTGGATCCCGATCACCTTGTGGTCGGTGTTGATCCGGAAGTAGTCCTTCCATGTGTAGGCGCCGTGGCCGGAGTGGTCCTCAGGGCGCGTGGGGCGCCCGATCGCCCAGTAGAACCAGTAGTCGAAGCCGCCGATGCCGACCAGGAACGCGAGCGGGACCGTGATGAGCGAGACGGTGGTGATCGCGTTCGCCGCGATGAAGTGGTGGAACGTCGAGTGTCCCGTCGACATCCGCACGATCCATGTGAGCGCCGCCGAGAAGAGGACCGCGCACACCATCAGCACGCCTGCTCTGTAGAACCCCGGTGCCCGGAATTTCGCTGCCATCAGCTTCTCCTCTTGGCGGTCGTCGAGCGCTTCAACATTATCCGGAAGTTCCCGTGGTGGTGGACGCGCCGGTCACGCCGCGCGCGTTCGATCTCATCTGCAGGGTGATCCACGCATGAAATGCCGCGGGTGTGACGACATGCACGGTCGAGCGCATCAGGCTGTGGCCGAGGCCGCAGAGCAGGTTGCACACGACCGGGTATGAGCCGAGCCGGTCTGGCGTGGCGCGGTAGTGCGTAGTGATGCCGGGGACGACATCCTCCTGGAGGCGGAAGGCCGGGATCCAGAATGCGTGGATCACGTCCCGCGAGTTCATGTTGAAGAGCACCGATTCGTTCTCGGGCAGGTACAGCTGCGTGCTGTGCAGCGGGGCGCTGCCCGTGATCGACGGCGGGTAGACGTAGCTCCAGGCGAACTGCTGCCCGATGACGCCGACCTGGATCTCGCGGGCGGGTTTCTTTTCGTTGTTGTGCAGCACGACGAACGAGTAGCCGACCAGGCCGAGGAGCAGGACCGTCGGGATCGCCGTCCAGAAGACCTCGAGGCGGGTGTTGCCATGGATGGGCGGACCGTCCATCAGCTCCTGCCCGGGCCGCATGCGAAAACGCCACACGCAGTACAGGATCACCGTGACGACCAGCACGAAGATCGGGATCGATGCGATCACGAGAACGTGGTAGAGCCGGTCGGTTTCGATGGCCTGCGTGGAGGCCTGCACCGGGAACCACTTGATCACGTAGCTCAGGACGATGCCGATCGCCACAGCGATGACGGCCAGCACGGCCGCGACGATCATCGAACGCTCGATCTTCATGGTCGCCGGCCCCCTCGCATCGGCTGTGCTTTCTGCTCGGCCCTCTCCATAGAGATGCGCATCCTAATGGGTGAGTCCCCGGACCGCTCGGACCTTGACGGGAGGACGCTGAAGTACTAGATTGATGCAATAGTTGCAAGGGCCGCGAAGCCTGCTGCCCAGGGCTCTTCTGGGGGAAGGATGCGTGGTGATGAGGGTGCGAGAAGTCATCTGAGCGGCGGCCGGGAGGCGAGTATGCAGGTTCGCGAAGGTATGAGCGAGATGGTTCTGACCGTGGGCCCCGGCCATACACTGAGGGCTGTCGCGGGCCTGATGTCAGAGCGCGCGGTCGGTGCCGCCGTGGTCATGGACCCCGAGGGCCATGGCCCGGGGATCATCACCGAGCGTGACATCCTGATCGCCATAGGCGCCGGCCAGGACCCGGACGCTGAGAGCGTGGCGGAGCACCTCACGCGAGACGTCGTCTACGCCTCGCCGGACTGGTCCCTCGAGGAGGCCGCCGCCGCGATGGTGCGCGGAGGCTTCAGACATCTGATCGTCCTCGACCACGGAGAAACGGTGGGCATCCTGTCGGTCCGCGACGTTGTGCGTTGCTGGACCGAGGACGGAGCAATCTGTCCGTTGCCCTCCAGGGCGGCCGTGGGGTGAGGGGAACCGGGGCACGCCCGCGTGGGGAGCGAGCGTGCCACTCGGGGACGGCGGCCGGGCGCGGCTGAGGGGCCGCGCCCGGCGCTTGGCCTCGGCGCACGGCGGCACCCCGTGAGGGCGGGCCAGGCGGGTCGCAAACCGGGAGCGGTGCTCAGCTGTCGCTGGGAACGTCGAGCGGAAGCTCGTCGATGTCGCGTCGTGTGTCTTTGATCCAGATCACGATGCACACGACCAGCAGGACCACGCCGACGATCGTGAGCTCGATGAAGGTCGTGGTCCCGATCACCGTGAGGGTCACCGCGAGAGCGGTGATGATCGGCAGGATCGAAGGCCCCGGGAGGTGGATCTCCTCGCCGACGGGCGGAAGCTCGGGATCGAGCGGGCTCACGAGATGTACGCCGCGGCCACGACCCACGTGATGCCGAACATGAACAGGATGATCGCCGTGAGGATCAGGGCGGTCCTGATGTTCTTGCGTGCGAGCCGTCGGGTCATCATGGGCAGTCGCGCAGTCTACAGATGAACGTCGGCCACCATCGCGCAGAACAGCAGCGCCAGGTAGGCGAGGGAGTAGAGGTACAGCCGCAGGGCGGACGGCCGGTCGGCCCTGCGGTAGAGCCGGACCGCGCCCGCGATGAAGCCAAGTCCGAGCACGAGCGACGCGGTGAGATAGATCAGGCCGAAGCCGCCGGCGCAGAAGGGCAGCTGCGTGACCGCGTAGAGCAGGACGGAGTAGAGCAGGATCTGACGGCGCGTCTCGTTCTCGCCCCTCACGACAGGCATCATCGGCACGCCGACCTTGCGGTACTCCTCCTTCATCAGCAGCGACAGCGCCCAGAAGTGCGGCGGCGTCCAGAAGAACACGATGAAGAACAGGATCACGGCGGTGCCGCTGACCGAGCCGGTGACGGCCGCCCAGCCCACCAGCGGGGGCACCGCGCCCGCAGCTCCGCCGATCACGATGTTCTGCGGCGTCCTGCGCTTGAGCCACACGGTGTAGATGAAGACGTACCCGAGGAAGCCCGAGAAAGAGAGGGCTGCCGCGAGCGGGTTGACGAGGATCGAAAGCTCGAGCAGCGACAGCGCGGCGAGCGTGCAGCCGAATATCAGGGCTGCCCGCGGCGAGATGCGCCCGGCGGGGATCGGCCGGTTCGCGGTGCGTGTCATCAGCCCGTCTATGTCACGGTCGAACCAGTGGTTGACGGCACCTGCGCCGCCCGCCGACAGGTAGCCGCCGAGGCACGTGAGCGCGACGAGCAGGGCGGACGGGTCGCCCGCGACGTACATGGTCGCGATCGTCGTCAGAAGCAGGAGCGACTGGACCTTCGGCTTGGTCAGCTCCGTGTAGTCGCTGATGATCTGGCGGGTGCGCGGGGCGAGCCCGACCCTCGTGGCGTCGATCGCGGGTGCGGCGGTCCCCGAGGGGGGCGCTGCGCTCACTACACCCCAACCTGGGTCGCGCCAGCTGGTGCGGTCGCTGCGCCGGCGGGCGCTCCGGTGGAGCGCCGCTCGACCTCGCGCCGGATGTCCTTCATCGGTTCTGCCGAGCGGATCAGCGGGATCACGTCGAAGTTGTTGACCGGCGGCGGGGACGGGGTGAACCACTCGAGCGTGTTCGCTTTCCACGGGTCCGGGCCGGCGACCACACCGTTCTTCAGGCTGCGGGCCACGTTGATGATCGTCAGCAGCACGCCGGCGCCGAGTATGAAGGAGCCGACCGTGGAGATCATGTTGTACAGGGCGAGATGGCCGACGTTGTCGTACTCGTAGATCCGCCGCGGCATGCCGTCCAGACCCATGACGTGCTGGATCAGGAAGGTGCAGAGCAGTCCGACGGTCATCAGGTAGAAGCTGATCCGTCCCATTCCCTCACTCAGCATACGCCCAGTGATCTTCGGAAACCAGTAGTAGATCGCGCCGAAGATCGGGAAGACGGCTCCTCCTATGAGGACGAAATGAAGGTGGGCGACCACGAAGTACGTTTCGTTGACCTGCCAGTCGATCGGGAACGTCGCAAGGAAGACTCCCGAGATGCCGCCGATCAGGAAGAGGCCTACCCCGCCGACGCAGAACAGCAGCGGCGTCTTGAATTCGATCGTCCCCCGCCACAGCGTCGCGATCCAGTTCAGGATCTTCACGCCTGTCGGCACGGCGATAAGGAACGAGCTGAGCATCACGAACACAAGGATCGCCTCGGGAATCGGCGCCGCGAACATGTGGTGCGCCCAGGTCAGGAAGCCCAGGAAGGCGATCGCGACCGTCGACGCGGCGATCGCCTTGTAGCCGAAGATGGGCTTTCGGGCGAAGACGGGCAGGATCTCGGAGATCACGCCGAAGCCCGGCAAGACCATGATGTAGACCTCCGGGTGCCCGAAGAACCAGAAGAGGTGTTGCCAGAGGATCGCGGAGCCGCCGTTCGCCGCATCAAAGAAGTGGGTGCCGAAGTGGCGGTCGGTGAGCAGCATCGTGACGGCGGCTGCGACGACGGGCAGCGCGATGATCAGCAGCACCGAGTACGTGAGGATCGTCCAGACGAACAGCGGCAGACGCCCCCAGCTCATGCCCTTGGCGCGCATGTTGACGATCGTCGCGTAGAAGTTGATCGCGCCCAGGAGCGAGGAGACACCGGTGATGTGGATCAGGAAGATCCAGGCGTCCTGGCCGCCGCTGGGGGAGTACACCGAGTTGGCGAGCGGCACGACGCTGGTCCAGCCCGCTTCCGGCGGGTTCCAGAAGATCGATGCGTAGAAGACGATGCCGCCGAAGAGCAGCAGCCAGTAGGACAGCGCGTTCAGCCGCGGGAATGCCATGTCGCGGGCACCGATCATCAGCGGAAGGAAGTAGTTCGCGAGTCCCGCCATCATCGGCACGACGAACAGGAAGACCATCGTCGTCCCGTGCATCGTGAACAGCTGGTTGTAGACCTGCGGCGTGACGAGGGTGTTGTTGGGGACCCCCAGCTGCAGCCGGATCAGCAGCGCCTCGACGCCGCCGAGGCAGAAGAACATGAACGTCGTGACCATGTACATGATCCCGATGCGCTTGTGGTCGGTGGTCGTGATCCAGCTCGTCCAGCCGGTGGCCTCACGCTCTGCGTGATGCGCGGTTACCTGGGGGATCGGTGCTACGTAGGTGGCCATCTCGTGCGCGGCTCTCCTCGGTGAGCTAGGGGTTTTCGACCTGTCCGGCGCCTATCGCAGCGCCCAGCTTGGCACGCGAGACCTGCGCGGCTGCGTTCGCTTCGGCGATCAGCTGCTTCTGGCGGGCGAGCCATGCTTCGAACTGTGCCGGCGGGACCGCCCTGACGGTGGCGATCATACGGGCGTGCAGGCGCCCGCACAGGAACGCGCACTGGCCCTTGAACACGCCGGGTTTGGAGATCTTGAACCAGGTGTAGTTGTGGTAGCCCGGAACGGCCTGGAACTTGCCGCCGAGCTGTGGCACCCACCAGGCGTGCACGACGTCGGAGGAGACGATGTTGAGGGACACCGTCGTTTCGGTCGGGACGACCATTTCCTCGTATGAGTAGGGGGCGCCGAGTCCGTCCGGTTCGTTGGCGCCCGGATAGACGTACTGCCAGATGTACTGGCGCCCGATGACCGTGATTTTCAGCGCTTTGCCGTTCGGGGGCAGCTTCTCGCTGGCGCTCGCGTAGATCGGCCCGTCGAGGGACGTGAGGTTGGCACCCGAAGCGCTCGAGTTCGGCGGGTTCTGGATCGCTCCGAGCTTCGTGAACGTGACGACCGCGAGCCCGACCAGGATCAGGGCCGCCGCCACCGTCCAGCCCGTCTCCAGGCGGGTGTTCCCGCGGATCTGCGCGGCAACTCTGCCCTTCTTCCAGCGGAACTTGATCAGTGCGTAGATCAGCGCGCCCTCGACCACCACGAAGATGATCACCGCTATGACGAGCGTGATCTTGTAGAGGCTGACGATTTCGTTCGCGTTGGGCGACCCGCCGGACTCCGGCGTGAAGAACGCGAATATTGAGGGGAGAAGGCCCACGGCGGCGCGGATTCTATTCAGGCTGCGACGGTAAGGGCTTGATGACGTTTGCCACTTGGCATCTAGGTGCCGGAAAACCGGGTCTCACGCTTCTGTGCGAACGCCATCGCGCCCTCGAGGAAGTCGTTGCTCCCGGACATCTCGCGCTGTATCTGGGCCTCGAGCTCGAGCTGCTCCTCCATCCGCGCGTATAGCCAGTTGTTGAGCTGGCGCTTGCTGCCGGCATAGGACAGCGTGGGTCCGCCGGCCAGGCGCGCGGCCAGGGCCGCGGTCTCGCCGGCCAGGCTCTCGTCCTTGACGACGCGGTTGATCAGGCCCCACTCCAGCGCCTTCGGCGCGGCCAGCCTCTCGCCGAGCATCGCGAGCTCCATCGCGCGCGCCATTCCCACGCGCGTGGGAACGAACAGGGAAGAGCCGCCGTCCGGTACGAGGCCGATGTTCACGAACGCGAGCAGGAAGTAGGCGCTCTCGGCTGCGACGATCAGATCGCAGCAGAGCGCGAGCGAACAGCCGATCCCGACGGCCGGCCCGTTTACGGAGGCCACGACCGGCTTGGGCATCTCGCGGATGCTGGTCATGATCGGGTGGTAGCGCTCGGTCAGGGTGCGGTAGACATCGGGGCGGCCGTCCGGCGTGAGGTCCCCGCCACTGAAGTCCTTCAGGTCCGCGCCGGATGAGAAGCCGCGCCCCGCGCCGGTGATCACGACCGCCCTTGCCGCCTCGTTCGCGGCGACGGAGCGCAGCGCCGCCAGCAGGTCGACGCCGAACTGCGTGTTCCAAGCATTCATGGTCTCGGGACGGTTCAGCTCGATCGTCGCGACGCCATCGCGAACGTCGAGGCTCACGGTCTGCAGGTCGGTGGTGGGCTCGCTCATGGGTCTCCTCTCATCGTGCACGCCGGCCGCGCCGGCGGCGGCCGTGCGGTCGGCCGCGGCTCCTGGGCGAGTTGATCCTATGGTGTACGGCATGAGACGACCTGTCATAGGGCTCTGCACGGCCTATGAGCGTGCGCGCTGGAGCGTGTGGGACCAGCCCGCCGCGCTGCTTCCGTTCAACTACATAACCGCGTTGCAGCGAGCCGGTGCGCTCGCCGTGATGATCCCGCCGGACGCCGCTCTCGTCGAACGTCCCGATGACGCACTGGACCTCGTCGATGGTCTGGTGCTAGCCGGCGGAGCGGACATCGATCCTGCCTCCTACGGCCACGACCCCCATCCGCTGACGGTCGACACTGTGCCCGCACGCGACGCGGCCGAGATCGCACTGGTGCGCGGCGCTATCGAGCGGGACATTCCGGTGCTCGGCATCTGCCGCGGCATGCAGCTCATCAACGTCGCGTGCGGCGGCACGCTCGTCCAGCACCTGCCGGATGTCGTCGGCCACGAGGAGCACAGGCGCGTGATCGGCAGCTTCGACGGGTCCGACCACGAGGTCGTTCTCGCCGACGGCTCGCTCGCAGCGACCGCTGCCGGGGAGGCAACTCACGTGACCATGTCCCACCATCACCAGGCCGTCGACGAGCTCGGGGATGGCCTTGTGGTCAGCGGGACATCGAGCTTCGACCGGTTTCCCGAGGCGATCGAGATGCCGGGGCGTACATTCGTTCTCGGCGTCCAATGGCACCCTGAGGCGGACGAGTCCAGCTCTGTGATCCAGACGCTCGTCCAGGCCGCGGCCAGATCATCCGCCGCGACGGCCGGCTCCTGATTCGCCGCCGAGCGCTCCGGCCGCCTCCATATACTTCCTGCCCAGTGCGGCTGTCCAGGGCGATCAGAGCAACCGCCTGGTGCATGGTCGCAGCGGGGGTCGCAGCCCCCCTGGTGCGCAAGCGTGTCAGGGCGCCGGCGCTGGTCATGCAGACGGTCGCCTTCGGTGCGCCGGTGGGCCTCGCGATCGCGGCGCGCCCGTCGCGCAAGAGGGACGTCGCGGTGTGCTCGCTGCAGATGTGGGCCTACCTGGCGGCCTACAAGTCACCCCACGACGACGAGGACGCGCAGGAGCAGCGTGTCCACGTGCGCTACCCGATCGACATCGACAGGCTGCTCGGGCTCGGAGAGCTGCCAACGGTGCGCCTGCAGCGCGCGCTCGCCCGCGTGGGCCCGGAGGGTCCGCGCTGGCGCGCGCTGGACCGGGTGCTCGTGTGGGCCCACTGGAGCTGGTTCGTGGTGCCGCACGGGACCCTGATCTATGTGCTCGCGCGACGTCCCGCCGCGTTCACCCGCGCTGCCGCGCTGACATATGCGGTGTTCGACATCGGTGCCAGCGTCTACTGGATCGCCCCCACGGCCCCTCCGTGGTACGCGGCGTCAGAGGCGAGCGCCGTCATGCACGAGCCGCCTCAGGTGAGGCGGATGATGGTCGAGTACGGCGAGTTCTTCTGGCAAGACGGCTGGGGCTCTCTCTACAGTGTCCTCGGAGGCAATCCACTTGCAGCGATGCCCTCTCTGCACTTCGCCACATCCGTGATGGCAGCCCTGATTCTCAGCGAGGTCGGTCCGCTTCCGGGCGCCCTGGGGCTCTCGTATGCCGCGACCCTCGGATTCGCGCTCGTGTATCTGGGTGAGCACTACGTGGTCGACCTGATCGCGGGGGCCGCGCTGACCGGTGCCGTGTGGCGGGCGGGGCCGCGTGCAGCACCGCTGCTGCGGCGCGCGTCGGCAGGGATCGGCGCGCTGGGAGAGCTCGCACACGAGGCAGCATGAGCGAGGGAGCAGGCGCGGGGGAGATGGCGTTGCGCGAGGAGAAAGAGCGGCAGGCGGAGCATGATGAGGGCACCGCGACAGCGGTCGTTGACAGCCTGATCCCGGCCGACGAGGAGATGCCGCGCGTACGCTTCGGGAGGCGCGAGCTCATCACGTCGGTGCTGTTCGTGGTCTCGTGTGTGGCCTTCCTGTACATAATCCTGCCGAAGCTCGCGGGATTCGGTGACACGGTCCACCGCATCGAGGCCGGCGACACGTGGTGGATCGTGATCGGCGTGATCCTGGAGATGCTCTCCTTCCTGGGCTACATCGTCCTCTTCCGTGCCGTCTTCGCGTCGATCTCCGAGCGGATCGGCTGGCGCGAGAGCTACGAGATCACGATGGCGGGTGTCGTCGCCACGCGGCTCTTCGCCACGGCCGGCGCCGGCGGCATCGCACTGACGGTATGGGCGCTGCGCCGGTCCGGCATGGGCCCGCGGACCGTCGCGTGCCGGATGTTCGCGTTCCTGGTGATCCTGTACTTCGTATACGCCGCATCCCTGCTGATCGACGGTGTCGGCATGGCGAGCGGGGTGTTCCCCGGCGGGGGATCGTTCGCGCTGACGGTGGTCCCCGCAATCGTCGCCGTGATCCTGTTCGCCACCGCTGGAGCGATGGCCCTGCTCCCGGGCGACATGGAGCGGCGACTATCGCGCTCGGCTGAGGGATCGGGGCGGTTCGCCCACTGGATATCCCGCGCGGTCACAGTGCCGGCGCTGGCGGCGACCGGCGTGCGGACCGCGATCGACCTCGTGCGCGCAAGGGACCCCGGACTGCTCGGCGCCGTCGCGTGGTGGGGTTTCGACATCGCAGTGCTGTGGGCGATGTTCCACGCGTTCGGCACGCCGCCGCCGTTCACCGTGATCTGGATGGCCTACTTCATCGGGACGCTCGGCAACCTCCTGCCGCTTCCGGGCGGCCTCGGCGGGGTGGAGGGCGGCATGATCGGAGCTCTCGTCGCGTTCGGCGTCGAATTCAACCTCGCGGTCGTGGCGGTCCTCGCCTACCGCGGCATCTCCTTCTGGCTGCCGAGCGTTCCCGGCGCGATCGCCTACCTGCAGCTGCGGCGCACGGTCTCCCGCTGGCGCGAGCAGGACGTCGGCTCGCCGGCGGCGGCCACGGCGCGGACGGCGCCGGGCGCGGCCGGCGCGCTGCAGGGATCCTGACCGTGGCGCTGATACACTATACAAAGTGAAGTGACCCCGGATAGGGGGGTCGCACGCGAGAATGGAGCTGGGATGAGCGAGGTCGAGAACGTCATCATCGTCGGGAGCGGGCCGGCCGGTTACACGGCGGCTCTCTACACGGCGCGCGCGAACCTGCGCCCGCTCGTCATCGAGGGCTTCGCGTGGGGCGGGCTGCTCCAGCAGACAACGGACGTCGAGAACTATCCGGGCTTCCCCGAGGGGATCATGGGCCCGGAGATGATGCAGCGATTCCGTGACCAGGCCGAGCGCTTCGGCGCGCGGCTCCTGACCGAGCAGGTGGACCGTGTCGAGCTCGCGAGCGAGCCGGGCGGGATCCACCGCGTATGGGCCTCGGACACCGAGTACCTCGCGCGCACCGTCGTGCTGTCGATGGGAGCCGAGCACAAGAAGCTGGGCATCGGCGGCGAGGAGGAGCTCGCGGGCAGGGGCGTCAGCTACTGCGCCACGTGTGACGCAGCGTTCTTCCGCGATGTCCCGACGATCATCGTCGGCGGAGGGGACTCCGCGATGGAGGAGGCGATATTCCTCTCGAAGTTCGCCTCGAAGGTGATCGTCGTGCATCGCCGCGACGAGTTCCGCGCGTCGAAGATCATGCTCGAGCGCGCTCGCGAGCAGTCGAACATCGAGTTCAAGACCCCGTTTGCGGTCGACGCGCTCGTCGCCGGTGAGAACGGCGCCCTCGGGCATGCGGTGCTGAGGAACACGGTGACCGGCGCGGTCGAGGAGCTGGTCGTGTCCGGAACCTTCATCGCCGTAGGGCACGAGCCGCAGTCGGGGCTCGTCGCCGGGCAGATCGACGTGGACGAGAACGGCTACGTGAAGACCGAGGGCCGCTCGACGCGCACGAACCGGGCGGGCGTGTTCGCGGCGGGCGACCTTGTCGACCACACCTACCGGCAGGCGATAACGGCGGCTGCGTCCGGCTGTCAGGCGGCCCTCGACGCGGAGTGGTACCTGAGGGACACGCCCGGTGTGCCGGCACCGGCGGGCATGCCGCTCGGCGACCCCGCTGAAGCGCAGTGGGCGCCTGCGGCCGAGGGCGCGTCCTAGACGCTCGCGCCCTCGAGCTCGAGCAGCCAGCGCTTTCGGTCGAGTCCGCCGCCGTAGCCTCCGAGTGCGCCGCCGGTGCGCAGGACCCGGTGGCAGGGGATGACTATCGGGATGGGGTTCGACCCGAGCGCGTTGCCGGCGGCGCGTGAGCCGCGAGGGCTTCCCGCCTCGGCCGCAACCTCGGAGTAGCTCAGGTGGCCGCCGTAGGGGATCTCGACCGTCGCCCGCAGCACGCGGCGGCCGAACGGCCCGATCAGGGACCAGTCGAGGTCAAGGGCGAACTCGCGCCTGCGTCCCGCGAAGTACTCGTCGAGCTCGCGCCGCACCTCGTCCAGAGATGAGCCGGGCGCCCGCAGGATCCGGGGCGAGAGCCGTGAGGCGAGCGCTTGCAGAAACGAGTCGACAGGCTCCTCCGGGAACGCCAGGCGGACCAGGCCACGCTCGGTGCTCGCAGCGAGCATGCTCCCGAACGGGGTATCCACGGGCGCATACAGGATGTCCGCCAGGCCCTCGCGTTCGGCGCGGACGGCGAGTCGCTCGCTCGCGCTCCGTGCGCCGTCCGCCGGGCCCGCGCCATCGTGCGGCCCGTCCGGGGACAGGGTGCCTCGTAGCGCGAGGATGAGTGCCTCGTCAGGGTCGCGTCTGCTGGTGCTCATGATGGAACCACCTTTCGGAGCTTGGACAGGCCCTCGTGCAGCGATCTGCGTGCAGCGTTCTCTGAGCAGCCCATCGCCGCCGCTATGTCGCGGTGGCGCATGTCCCCGACGCAGCGCAGGACGATGGCTGAGCGCTGGCGCTCGGGCAAGCTCTCCACCGCCATCCAGAGCTCCTCGTCACGCTCGGCCGCCGGTCGGTGGGCGCGCTCGTCAAGCGCATCCGGCTCGGCGACGGGCACCTCCCGCCGCGAACGGGCGCGGTGCGCATCGATCGCCTTGCGTCCGGCTATCGTCAGCACCCAGGCACGCAGGTTCGAGCCGTCCTTCAGCCGCGGGTATGCGCGCAGGGCGGCGATGAAGGTCTCCTGGAAGCAGTCCTCGGCATCGAGGGGTCCCACGGAGCGCACCAGCAAGCGCCATACCTCGTCGCGGTGGGTGTCGAGGAACAGCTGGAATGGCGGGGGACCGTCGCTCACACCCATTGAACGCGCGGCGCCCTCAAAACGTGAGACCGTCAGATTCGGTTCTCGAAGAACCCGGTGCCCGTCCTGTTCCCGAGCCTGCCCGCGGCGGCCAGGCGGCGCAGAACGGGGGCGGCCCGGTAGCGATCCTCGCGGTACTCGTCACTGAGGCCGTCGAGCACGGCGAGCACGTGATCGATGCCGATCTCATCCGCCCACTCGAGCGGGCCGCGCGGGTGGCTCAGCCCGAGCACCATCCCGAGGTCGATGTCTGCGGCGCTTCCGACGCCTTCCCCAAGCGCGAATGCGGCCTCGTTGATCAGCTGGCACACGATCCTCCCGAGCACGAGGCCCGGTGCGTCCTGCACCCACACGACGTGCTTGCCGAGCGCGTTGAAGAAGCGCTCGGCGCGTCCCGCCGCAACCGCCGAGGCCTCCGCTCCCAGCGTGAGCTCAACCATGCTCGCCCTGTCCAGCGGCGGGAGCACGTGGAACCCGACGGCACTGGCGCCCCCGTCGAGCCTCGCAGAGCGAGGCGCGGGCGCAGAGGATCAGCCGCGCGCCGCCGTCGTGCCCCTGGGCGTCCGCGTTCGCCGCACGGCTCGCGTCGGCGTCGTCGACCGAGCAGTCGATCGCGAGCGAGGGCAGCACGCCACCGCTCGGCTCGTGCGGCGCACGCACCTCATATCCGGCGTCGCGGGCCGCCGCGCGGAGCTGCTCGGCGAGCGCGCCCGAGCCCGAGAGCACGATCACGCCCTCGCCGGGCGTGAGACTCGGATCGGGTGGGTCGGGGTCCTCGTCCCTGTAGGGCGCGCCCGGTCCGCCGCCGTAGTCGTAGTAGCCGCGAGCGCTCTTGCGGCCGTTCAGACCCGCCGCGACATACCTGGCTGCGATAGGTGAAGGACGCCAGCGCGGCTCCCCGAAGCTCTGCTCGAAGAAGCTCTTGGAGATCTCGAACCCGACATCCACGCCCACGAGATCCATCAGCTCGAACGGGCCCATCCGGAAGGCGCCCTCCATGCGGCAGATGCGGTCGATGCTCTCCAGGTCGGCGATCCGCTCCTGCAGCAGGCGAAGGGCCTCGAGCCCGAACGGGCGGTTGCAGCGGTTCACCAGGAACCCTGGGCCGTCAGTCGCCCTGATGACCGTCTTGCCCATCGCCGCGCCGGTGGCATCCGCGAGCGCGAGAGCGCCGGCTCCGGACTCCACGCCGGCCACCACCTCGAGCAGCCGCATCACGGGAGCCGGGTTGAAGAAATGCATTCCCACGACCCGCTCGGGGTTCTTGGCGGCCGCCGCGATCGCCGTCACGAGCAGTGAGGAGGTGTTGCTGGCGAGCACGCAGTCAGGCGAGACGATCTCCGAGAGCGCGGCGAACAGCTCGTGCTTGAGCTGAAGGCTCTCCGGGACGGCCTCGATGATGAGCTCGCACGCTGCGAGGTCCCGCAGCTCGCCGGCAGGCTCGATGCGCTCCAGTGCCTCCCGGCCCTCCTGCTCGCTCAGGCGGCCTTTTGAGACTTCCCGCGCCAGTCCGTCGCGGACCCTCTCCATCCCGCGCTCAAGCGGCGCCGGGAACGGGTCGAACAGGAGCGTCTGCGCCCCGGTGCGCAGAGCCACCTGTGCGATGCCCGCGCCCATCGTCCCGGCGCCGAGCACGCCGATGACCGCGGCAGGCGCGGGCGCTCCGTCCCGGATCTCACCGGCGCTGGTCAGCGGTGGCATCCGTTCAGGAGGGAACGAGAGCGTTGATGCCCGTCATCGCACGGCCGATGATCAGCTTCTGGATCTGCGAGGTTCCCTCGTAGAGCGTCGTCACGCGGACGTCGCGGAAGTAGCGCTCGACAGGGTGATCGTCGACGTAGCCGGCTCCGCCGTGCACCTGTATCGCCGTGTTCGCACACTCGACAGCCGCCTCGGTGGCGTGGAGCTTGGCGATCGAGGTCTCGGTCGTGTTGGGCCTGCCCTTGTCCTTCAGCCAGCCGGCGCGCCACACCAGCAGCCGCGAGGCGTCGGTCTTCAGCACCATGTCGGCGATCATCGCCTGCACGAGCTGGAAGCTCGCGATGGGGCGCCCGAACTGTTCGCGCTCCTTCGCGTATTTCACGGACTCCTCAACGCATCCCTGGCATATGCCCGACGCAGCCGGCGGCCACCGAGTAGCGGCCTGAGTCCAGCGAGGACATCGCGACCTTGAAGCCGTCTCCCACATCGCCGAGCATCGCGTCGGCGGGGACCTCGACGTCTTCCAGCGCGATCGATGCCGTGTCAGAGGCGTGAAGCCCCATCTTGTGCTCGATCGGCGCAGGTTTGTAGCCGACCTGATCGGTGTCGACGAGGAAGCAGGCGACGCCCTTGTAGCCGAGCGACGGGTCGGTCTGCGCGAAGATCAGGGCGACCTTCGCGTAGTTGCCCATCGAGATCCACATCTTCGCGCCGTTGATCAGCCAGCCCGAGTCGGTCCTGACCGCACGGGTCTTCTGGTTCGCCGCGTCTGACCCCGTGTCGGGCTCGGTCAGCCCGAAGCACCCGAGCCACTCGCCGGAGCAGAGCTTGGGAAGGTAGGCCTTCTTCTGCTCCTCGGTTCCCCACTTCAGGAACGCCGAGCAGACCAGCGAGGTCTGGACGGAGACGACCGTGCGTACCGACGAGCACCCGCGTCCGATCTCCTCCACCACGAGCCCGTAACTCAGGTAGTCCAGCCCCGCGCCGCCGTACTCGGTCGGGACGATGGCGCCGAGATAGCCCTGGTCCGCGAGCTTGCGGACGATCTCAAGGTCGAAATGATGGTTGCGCGCGTTTTCGCGCGACTGCACCACGATCTCTTTGTCGGTGAACTCGCGGGCCGTGTCCTTGATCAGGCGCTGCTCGTCGGTCAGGTCGAAGTCCATGCCTCTCCTCTCAGGCTGCCCGCTCGTGCGACAGCTTGGGTGATTGCCACGGCGCCTTGATGCGCCGCTCGATGTCATCCGCGATCCCGTCGATAGGGATGCGTTCCTGCGAGAGCGAGTCGCGCTCACGCACCGTCACAGTCCGGTCCTGAAGGCTCTGGTGGTCGATCGTCAGGCAGAACGGCGTTCCGATCTCGTCCTGCCGGCGGTATCGCTTGCCGATCGCTCCGCCCTCGTCGTACTCGACCTGCAGCCGGCCGCGCAGCGACGCATGCACCTCGCGTGCGAGCTCGGGCTGCCCGTCCTTGCCGACGAGGGGAAGCACCGCGGCCTTCACGGGAGCAAGGCGCGGGTGGAGCCGCAGGACGGTTCGTGTCTCGCCCGCGCCCGCGCCCTCACGCTCGACGAGTTCCTCGTCGTATGCGTCCACCAGGAACGCGAGTGTCGCACGGTCGGCGCCCGCGGCGGGCTCGATCACATATGGGACGTAGCGTTCGCCGCTGGCCTGGTCGAAATACTCGAGCTTCTGCCCGGAGAACTCGGCGTGGCGCGTCAGGTCGAAGTCGCCGCGGTTGGCGATCCCCTCGAGCTCGGACCAGCCGATCGGGAACAGGTATTCGACATCGCTGGTCCCGGAGGAGTAATGCGAGAGCTCCTGCGCGTCGTGTGCCCGCAGGCGCAGATGGTCGGGGCGGATCCCGAGCTCCACATACCAGCGCTCGCGCTCGGCGAGCCAATGCTCGAACCACCGGTCGGCCTCGCTCGGCGGGACGAAGAACTCCATCTCCATCTGCTCGAACTCGCGCGTGCGGAAGATGAAGTTCCCCGGCGTGATCTCGTTGCGGAAGGACTTGCCGACCTGGGCGATCCCGAACGGCGGTTTCTTGCGCGAGAACTGGAGCACGTTCTTGAAGTTGACGAAGATGCCCTGTGCCGTCTCGGGCCGAAGGTATGCGGTGGAACCCGACTCCTTCACCGGACCGACCGTCGTCTCGAACATCAGGTTGAAGTCGCGTGCCTCCGTCAGCGAGCACTCGTCGGTTTCGCCCGGGTGCTTCGAGGGTTTGCGCCCGCACGGCAGGTCGGCGAGGTGGTCCGCGCGGAAGCGCTGGCCGCACGTGCGGCAGTCAACGAGAGGATCGGTGAACCCGGCGAGATGCCCGGATGCCTCCCATACGCGGGGGTGCTGCAGGATCGCCGAGTCGAGAGCGACGATGTCGTCGCGCTCCTGCAGCATCGCCCGCCACCACTCGCCCTTGACGTTGCCCTTGAGCAGCACGCCGTAGTGACCGAAGTCGTATGTCGAGCCGACGCCGCCGTAGATCTCCGATGAGGGGAAGACGAACCCGCGCCGCTTGCAGAGCGCGACGATCTTGTCCATCGTGACCACGTCGACAGCGGTAACCGAGTTCTCGTCGGAGTCCTGCGCCTTTGGGGATGGATCACTCATCGGGGGCCTCGGATGCTAGTCGAGCCTCCCATGCCGCCGTCCTCACCGTGGGCGGGTCGGGCACCCGGCTGCGCGTAAGATGCGCCGCCGTGGCTCGGGTATTGATCGTCGCAGGCGGGTGCAGGGGCAGGCAGCTCGCCTCTGCGCTGGTCGCGGACGGACACGCGGTCCGCGTGAGCACGAGAACCGAGGCGGGCCGCGCCGCGATCGAGCAGACCGGCGCCGAATGCTGGATCGGCACCCCCGACCGCCTCGCGAGCATGCGCGGCGTCCTGGACAGCGTCACGGTCGCCTGCTGGCTGACGGGCTCCGTGTCCGGCGAGCGGGCGCTCGTGCGCGACCTGCACACCGTGCGCCTCCAGTACTTCATGACGCAGCTGATCGACACGACGGTGCGGGGCTTCCTCTACGAGGCGCGCGGGGGAAGCACCCCGCCGGACCTTCTCGCAGACGGAGAGGCGATCGTCACAGACATGACGGAGCGCAACCTGATCCCCGTGGCGTTTCTCCGCGCCGATCCGGCTGACCGCGCCGCCTGGCTCACGGCCGCGCGTGCCGCGGTGGACTCGTTCCTGGCTCCAGCCTGAGCGACACGGCGGCTCAGATAAAGCTCGCCGCCCATTGTGCCGATGAGTACGCACAATGGCGGGGGAGCGCTCCAGATATGGCCTGACCGTCTCTGCTCTCGGGGCGGTGGCACTCGCAGTCTCGGTGTTCCTGCCGTGGTACGGCGTCAGCTTCACCGCAGCCGGGATCGCGATGGTTCAGCAGGTGGGCCAGCAGTTCGTGTCGGAGTTCGGGAACGCGACGCTGCAGTCCTACCTCGGAGACTTCCACGCGGGTGTTGGCAGCCTCGCAGGCCACGAAGTGACCGCGATCACCGCGCACCAGGCGCTGAAGGACCTCAACGTGATCCTGCTGATCATCGCGGGGCTCGCACTGATCGACGCCCTGCTGCCGCTCGCACGCGCCGGCTCGGCGCTGCCCGATGGCGCCGGCGGCGCCGTCGCATTGCTCGGCTGCGTCTCCGCGGCGTGCGTCATCTACAGGATGGTCCACCCGCCGACCCCGGCCGGCGAACTGATCTCCCTCTCCCTGCGCGAGGGCGCGTGGCTGGCTCTGCTCGGCTCGCTGGCGATGATCGGCGGCGGCCTCTGGCGCGCGAGGGTCCCATCGATCGCTCCCAGCGATGCAAGCGTCCGCAGCGCCTGGTCCGGCCTGTCCGGCTGGACCCCCGAGAGCTGAGCTTCAGCTCGGACCCGGTCAGCCGGGGACCGTGAGGTCGAGCGGCTCACCGGAGATCATCCGCTCGAGCAGATGGTCGATGATCCTGGCGGTCGCCCCCCAGATGATGTGCTCGTCGACTATGTAGGCGTCGGTCTCGAAGGTGATCCCGCGGCGTTCGATCCTGGTGGTCGACCTTCCGTCCCGGACAGCGCTCACGGGGAGCTCGAGCACCGCATCGACCTCCCGCGGGGAGAGCGTCCAGGCAAGGCCCGCCGGGATCGCCGCCACCACCGGATGGATCACATATCCCGTCACGAACGTCGAGGTTGCCGGAAGGGTCGCCAGCACGCGCGCATGCGTGCGGTCGAGTCCGATCTCCTCTTCGGCCTCCCGCAGCGCCGTCTCCGTCAGGTCGCCGTCCTGGTCGTCCTGCCGGCCGCCCGGAAACGCGATCTCGCCGGCATGGCGCCGCAGATCTGAGCGCCTGCGGGTCAGAACGACGTGTGGCTGGTGAGGCTTACCGGCGAGGAACAGCGGGACGAGCACAGCAGCCGGGATCTCCCGCGCGGCTCCCGCCCGCGACAGAGGTACGGCATCGGGTGAGTCAGGCGGCCAGGCGGACGCGCTCAACGCGCTCCTGGAACATGACCTCGCCGTCTAGCGCACGGTGCACCGGGCACTTCGCGGCGATCACCAGCAGTCGCTCGACCTGATCCTCGGGAAGATCGTCGGGCAGGCGCATGACGAGCTCGAACTTCGTCGGACAGCCGCGCTCGGCGGGGCTGTATTCGACGTCGACCTCCACGTGGCCGATGTCCCAGCCCTTGCGGGCCGCGTACATCTCCATCGTGATCGCAGTACATGACGCCAGGCTTGCGGCGAGAAGCTCCTGGGGGTCGGGCCCCATGTCATCTCCGCCCACATCGGCGGGCTCGTCGACCGTGAGCTGGTGCTCGCGCACCTGAACCGTGTGCTTGAACGACTTTCCCTCCCTCCGCGCAGCAGCTTTCATCCTTGTCAGCCCGTGGGTGTCGGTCATTTGGATCCCTTCATTTAGTGCCCCGTTGCCCCTGAAGGCATCATAGCCATGCCTTCAGCTACTCAAGCGGGTTCAGCAGCAGTCCGGTGAGGAGCTTGGGATAGAAGAAAGTGGACTTGGGCGGCATGTTCTCGCCGGCCGCGGCAACATCCCGAACCTGGTCCACCGGCGTTGGTCGCATGAGGAACGCAGCTTCGAACTCGCCCGAGGAGACCTTCGCGAGCGCCTCGGCGGTGTCACGCGCGTAGAAGAGGCCGTTGAAATGAGATATGTCGTCGTCGCTGAGGCCGAGCGCGTCCTTCAGAACCAGCGTCTCGAGAACCCCCGTGTCGAGTTCCCGGTAGGCCTGCGAGCGACCCGCGAGCGCCGCGTCCGCGATCGCCTGCTCACGCAATTTCAGCCGCAGCGGACGCCCGTGCCAGGAGTCGATATAGCCGAGCTCGAGAGGGCCGGAGCCGGGTGCCGGCGCTATCTCCTCGAGAGGCACCTCGCTGATCTCGAAGTCGCGCTCGAGCGCACCACGCAGCACGGCCCGGCGCTGATCGTCGAGTCCGCGGATGAGGCGGTGTGTGGGGAACACGGTCAGACCCGGATCCTCGAGCGCGACGAGGCACATGAGGATGTACCGGTGCTCGCCCTCCCCGCCGATCTCCTCGGCGTACGCCTGCATCGTCTCGTAGCGATGGTGGCCGTCGGCGATCAGCAGCTCGCTCCCGCGCGTGGCTGCCTGCACCGCGGCGATCGCCGACGGCTCCGCGACCCGCCAGATCCGGTGCACCGTGCCGTCGCCGTCGGTGACCTCGCCCCACGGCTCGTCCTCGGTAGAGGGTGCGAGCGCCTCCCACGCCACCTGGGCCGGGTCGGAGTACAGCGAGAAGATGGGGGAGATGTTCGCGCGCGTGGCGCGCGTCAGACGGAGGCGGTCCTCCTTCGGGCCCGGATGCGTGCGCTCATGGGGGCGCACCCTCCCAGGCCCGTAGTCCTCGATGCGAACCCGGCAGAAGAACCCGCACCTCGTGCGGGCGCGGCCGTCCGGGCCCGTGTAGTCCTGCGTGTGCGCCCAGATCGCGGGCTCGTCGTCGCGCACGAGCGCGCCGCTCTCGCGCCAGCTGCTCATCAGGGCCGCCGCAGCCTCATACGGGTCGCCGTCCGACAGGGGAAGGTCGACCGCGACGATGTTCCGAGGCGAGCGGGCGAGCAGTGCGGCCCGCTGTCCGGCGTCGATGACGTCGTACGGCGGCGCGACGAGGTCAGGCAGCGGGCCCGCGACCGAGGTGTCGTAGTGGAGCGCACGCAGTGGTTGGACGTCTGCCATCGCGACTCGGCAGGCTACCAGCGCCATCGCGGTCGGGCCGGTGCCGCCGCTGCGACTACCCTTAGCCCATCGGGGCGTGGCGCAGCCTGGTAGCGCACCTGCTTTGGGAGCAGGGGGTCGTGGGTTCGAATCCCGCCGCCCCGATAGAAGAAAAGGCCTGCAAATTAGCGCTTTGTGTTTGACTGGCGTTACTTTCTCATCGCGGGCTCGGGCGTTTCTGTGCACTCATGGATGTACACCAAGCGGGCGGCAAGCGTGTCTTTGAAAGGCCACGCACGTCCGGCTGACGGCGACTCGAGGATGGGCTGGATCAGAGCAGATCGCCCTGCCGGAGCGACGCACTCCTTGGCGGTAGGCTCCCGCCGTGTCCGAACTTACGAGGGAACCGAGCAATCGAGGACGCGGCGATCGCGTGGGTGATCCAACTAGAGCGCCAGGCCGGTCGCGAAGCGCGCGATACCCGACATCGGGGCGCCCCTGCCGACATCGAAAGTCCGCCGAGGCTGATCGAGATCAAGGCGGTCGGCAAGGAGTCAGGTCGAAGCGACGGTTTCCTCTGGCTTGAGACGCGCCAAGTCGAGGAGGCGCGACGCAATCGGAACTTCTTCGTGTACGTCGTTGAGAACGTGCGACAAGGGGACCCGCAGCACTTTCGTCTGATCGTCTATGGGGGCGACCAACTCGACGCGGCTTCTCGCACGCGCGAAGGAGAAGCGGTACTTCGAGGTTCCGGTACCCGTCGCTGAGTACGACATCTCGGCGGGCCAGGAGACGGAGCGACTCCTCCGAGAATAGTTGCGTCGTGGTCTCCGCTGAGGCGGCCATCGACCGAGGGGGTGATCGTCTGCAGCTGCAGTACAAACGGGGAACACCAGCGTCCTGCTTGGGTCCGCGCAGCCACACGAAGCGCGACAAGCACGGCTCGATGTCCGGATCTCGTGCGACGCTTGCCAGTCTGATGGCTACCGTCGATGCACCCATGCAGCTGGCCCTCGTCACCCGATGAGAGCGCTGCGACCAGAGCCTCTAGGTCGGACACGATCTATCGCACGCACGCTTACCACACCAAGGTTCCGCCGGTCGTAGTTGCCCACTACATACAGCGGAATTGCCCGCCAGAGGGTGTAGTCCTCGATCCGTTCTGTGGTTCGGGCATGACCGGCGTAGGGGCCCTGATGTCTGGCCGGCGGGCAGAACTGTCGGACCTGAGCCCAGCTGCCGTCCACATCGCCGCGAACTACACGAGTCCGTGCGATCCGGGCGAGTTTCAGCTTGCGGTCGGACGCGTGCTGGAGCGCGTTGGCGCCGAGATCGCAGCCCTCTATCGGGCGCACGTCGACGGTGCTGAGGGCAACCATCGAGTATCTGGTTTGGAGCGACATCCGTCGGTGTTCCGTCTGTGGTCAGAATGTTCTGCTTTGGGATGTGCGGGCGGAGGGGCTTCGCGGACTGCGTTGTCCAGGTTGCGGGCACCAGGCGGCGAAGGCCAGCTTCGATTACGTTGGCGAGCAGGCGGTCGAGGCGTCGCTATCGGCATCTTGGGCAACCGGCAGGATCGTTCGTGCAGCGGAGGCCGCGGATACGGAGCAGCCGGTAGATATCCCTGAGGATCACTGGTACCCGACGGATCCCTTTGATCGCTTCTCGCCCAATGTGGCGTAAGAACCACGAGCAGATGGGCATCGTCTCGGTCGACGGCTTCTTCTCCAAGCGCAACCTTGCGGCGCTCGCTGCCCTGTGGTGGGCAGCCAACCAGGAGCAAGATGAGCGGTTGCAGTCGGCCCTCCGGTTTTCGATCACGGCGGTGATAAATCGGGCGAGCCGGCGCTACCAATGGAACGCCAAGCGGCCAACCAACGTTCTAGGCGGCACGTTGTACGTATCGTCTCTGCGCTACGAGTGGAACGTTCTGTCGCTCTGGAAACGGAAGGTTGCCGCAGTCGGCCGGCTGCTAGCGGCTGGCCCCGCGGATCGGTCCCGGAGTCGTGGTGCATCAGGCTTCGGCCACTCGACTCCCGATCGCCAGCGGCTCGATCGACTACTGCTTTACCGATCCGCCATTCGGTGCTCACATCGTCTACTCGGACGTGTCACTGCTGTGGGAGGCGTGGCTCGGCGATCTGACCGACCGAGACGAAGAGGCCATCGTTGTCAGCGGCGGCGACAAGCCAAAGGGCGTCGACGCCTATGAGGAGCTTCTGCACGGCGCGTTTGCCGAGATCCGCAGGGTGCTGAAACCAGAGGGACGCGCGACCGTCGTCTTCCAGGCGACCGACGCGGCGGTCTGGGGGGCCATCATTAGTGCAGCTGAACGCGCCGGCCTCTTCGTCGTTGAGGCCTCGACCATGCACAAGGGCCAGCCGTCTTTCAAGCAGGTCAAGGGCGTCCAAGAGGGCGAGCGCGTCGCGCATACCGACGTCGTCCTTACCTTTGGCACCGAGGCTGGAGCCGGCGCAATTGAGCGTCCCGACCTACGCAAGATCGTGGCGGACGAGATCCGGACATGGGCAGACGCGAGAAGTGCACCCGCACATGTCGGTCATCTCTATGCGGTCGTAGCCGCCGCCCAGATCGGCGCAGGGCAGCGGCCATTGACGTTCGACGCCGTGTCGAGTCTGATGACCGAGATCGAGGAGCCCCTTGCGGTTCGCTGACCTCTACCCGGATCTTGCCTCTGAGGTCGCGTCGTCCGGTCGAGCACCTCTCGCGGTCGCAAGACCGCTCGCCATGTCGACGCGCGGCACAAAGGGCACCGCAGCGTATTTGGCTCACTCCTATCCGACGAAGGTGCCGCCGGAGGCCATCGAGCCATTCTTGCTGCATCACACGCGTCCGGGTGACCTCGTGCTCGACCCCTTCTGCGGGTCTGGCATGACGGGACTTGCAGCCCGGCGTACCGGTCGGCGGGCGATCCTGAATGATTTGTCTGTCGGCGCGGTGCACCTAGCGGCCAACGTCGCTCGTGAGGCCGACGGAGCTGCACTCCTTCGCGCCGGCGAGAGAGTCCTAGAGCGGGTGGCAGGCGCATACGGGCGCTGGTATAGGACGACGGGCCGGGACGGTGGATCAGCAACGCTCGACTGGACCCTTTGGTCCCCGCGCTACGAGTGTGCCGGTTGCGGTTACCGGAGCTCGCTCTGGGACGACGCAGTCGACCGCGAGACTCGGGCGGGTGGCTGGCGAATGGCCGTGCCGCGAGTGCGGCGCGAACATCTCGAAGCGGAGTGCGGTCGCGACAGAATCTCTCCCCGCATGGGTTTCGGTCACTGATAGCCAGGGCCGTTACCAGCGCACCCCAACGGCCGAGGACCTGGACCTGCTCGTGCGAATCAGCGAGGAGGCACTCACGGACTGGGTGCCCGAGGTGCCGCTCGGCGCCGACCGTGAGATGTATGTGCGCTGCGCGCTCCATCTTCGTGGCGTCTCGGCGGTCGCGGACTTTTGGACCCCCCGGAACCTGCGGGCCGTCGCTCGGCTGTGGGCAGCAGTCAACGAGGAGTCTGACGTTCGGCTGCGCCAAGCGCTCGCCTTTGCCTTCACCAACACCGCGTGGCACGCCACACGGATGCGTCGTTACAACGCCCGCGGAGGTCAGCGGCCGCTGACGGGCACGCTCTACATCCCGCAACTCTCCATCGAGGTCAATCCGGCCGGCGTGTTCCTCAAGCTCCGCCAGTTGAAGCGCTTTTACGCCGAGGACTCGCGTGCCGCAACTGGCGTACGCGTCACAAACCACCCGGCTCAGGCGCTCGACGTCGCCGACCAGAGCATCGACTACTGCTTCACCGACCCGCCTTTCGGCTCCAACATCTTCTACGCCGACTGCGCTGTGGTCTGGGAGTCCTGGCTCGGCGGGGTCACGGACCCGCAGATGGAGGCTGTCGTCAACAAGTCGCTCAAGGTCGCCGCCGGTGGCAAGACCGTCGAGGACTACGCGGCCCTGATGGATGCTGCGTTCGTCGAGATCAACCGCGTGCTGAAGCCGGACGGCTGGACGACGGTCGTCTTCGACTCGTCCGACACCGAGGTATGGTCGGCTCTGCGCGTGGCAGTTGAGCGGGCTGGGTTCGACCTGGCGTCGGCGAGCCACATCGACAAGACGCAGCAATCGTTCAAGGGCTACAAGGGGCGGTCGGGGAAGGAGAACGTGCCCGCGTTCGACGTCGTGCTCAATATCCACAAGCCAGGCCTGGTGCGCCGGAGGTCGAAGGCGCCGGGAGGCTTCGCAGAGGCCACTGACGTGTTGCGCGCCCACTTGGCGAAACTGCCCCCCGTTGGGGCTGACCTGGAGGCGGACCGCGAGCGGACGCTGCCCTATCTCCACTCGCTACTGGTGCGTGCGCACTTCAACGGGTCCCTCGGCCTCGACGTCGGGTCGTATGCTCTCGTTCGCCGGCTGTGTCTAGATCGGTTCGAGGCGGACGAGATGGGTCGATGGTTCCTCCCGCACGGAGAGAACGCCGGTACCGAAGGCGCAGCCTCCGCCAACGCGAGCGTGAGTCCGGCGAGATCCTCCCGAAAAAAACATGCCGTCACTCGCTAAGTCCGTCCTGGCGGGCCACGTCATCACCGCGCTTGGTCCCGACGTGTTGTCGCACGGCGACACGGACGCGGTGCCGCTCACACTGAGCGTCAAGGGCCTCGTACCACTGGCAATCTACGCCTTTACCGTGAGCGATCCGCCTGGAGGTCGTGATGCTGGCGAGCTCAAGATCCAGCTCATAGCGCCGGGTCAGAAGAAGGGCGAACGCGCGAACCTCGATGCGCCGGACAATGAAAGCTACGTCGTCCTCCTCGGCTACTCCGCGGACTACAGCGTGTTCGTCCTCTGGGACGCGTACAAGCACCGCGACTTCGCGTTCTCGAAGAACTGCCAGGTGCGGATCGAGCCCATCAAGACGCTCAGATCACCGGACTCGGCTATCGCGACCGCGTACTTGGGGACGGCTCGAGCGAGCCATCATCGTCGCCCGCCCGGACCAGCTAGCGAACGCTCTTGGCGAGCGCATCCGCACGAACTAGGGGCAACATGACTGCGCTGCGTGATGTTCCGATCAAGGTTCGGTACGACTCAAGCCAGAACATCGCGCTGGAGTTCTTGTACCGTGTTTGAACGCGTCGAATGCCTACGATCGCGCCGCCGGCTACTTCAGCAGCACGCTGTACGCGATCGTCGGCGTGCCGCTCGCGGCATTCGCAGGTCGTGGTGGGCGGATGCGTCTTGTCTGCAGCCCGAAGCTGTCCGAGACTGACATCGCGGCGATGGATGAGGGCTACCACGAGAAGGGGCTTGCCGACGCGCTGCTGCGGGACTTGGAAGCGATGGTGGCGGAGCCGGTCGCCGAGACCGCCACGAAGCTCCTCGCCACCCTCGTTGCCCAGGAAGTCCTTGAGATCCGCATCGCCTTCCGGCCGGGCGAGAAGCAGCTCTACCACGACAAGGTTGGGCTCTTCAAAGACAGCGCGGGCGACCGCGTTAGCTTCAGCGGCTCGGCAAACGAGACGTGGAACGCCTGGTCCAACCGTGGCAACTTCGAGGGGTTTCATGCTCACCGCAGCTGGGTCGAGGAGGACCACGTCGCAGCAGACGTCGACTACTTCGAGAGGCTCTGGACCAACACCATGACGGGACTAGTGTCTAGCCGTTTCCTGATCTCGTTCGGGAGCTGCCTGATTGCCCGCGCCGACTCCGAAGGGCTTGAGTCGGCGCAACTCGAGCTAGACCGCAAGCCGTAAACCGGCCGCCGCGACCCACGCTCAGAGACCACCAGGCGATCGCGATTACGAACTGGGTCGCCGCAGGGCACCGCGGTCTGTTCGAGCACGCCACAGGAAGCGGAAAGACCATCACGGCGCTCTCGTGCGTTGAGTTGGCGGTCAACGACCGGCGTCCAAGTCTCATCGTGGTGCCCAGTCGGCTCCTGCTCCACCAGTGGACAAAGGAGGTCCGGGCGTTCTTCGGCGACGAGGTCGCGCTGCTGCTTGCGGCGACAAGTACAACGAGTGGAAGCAGGGAAGCGTTCTACGCGATCACCTACTGGATCCCCCCGACGTGCCACCGGTCGTCCTTTCCACGATCGACACCGCGAGCTCTGAGGCCTTCGTCGGTCGGGTTGAGGGAGTCCCCCGGCTGTTCCTGGTCGTGGACGAGGTGCATCGCGCCGGGAGCCCAAAGCGGCAGAACATGCTGGCAATCGATGCGGAGTGGCGTTTGGGGCTGAGCGCCACATGGGAGCGAGAGGGGGATCGTCCGGCACCGCTGCAATCGAGAACTACTTCGGCGGGGTGATCCAACCCGTCTACACGCTCGCCGACGCTGTGCGGGATGGTCACTTGGCCGAGTACCGCTACTTCGTACACACGGTGTCGCTCGACGAGGATGAGCGCAAAGCATGGGAGGATCTGCGCGCGCGGGATCGGGCGGGCCATCGCAGCCGCTCGCGGTGAGGTCACCGAGAACGTGCGGCAGCTGCTCATCGACCGGCGCGGATCGTGAAGTCCGCGCGTGAGAAGGTGGCCGTCGCCGTCGACGTCTTGGAGCAGCACTACGAGGATGGTCAAGCGTGGCTCGTGTACTGCGACAACCAGCGCCAGGTGCGGGCGGTGCGGCAGGCATGCGAGGCTCGAGGCCTTCGAACGCAGGAGTACCACACCGGAATGGCCGGGGACGGCGAGGTCGCGCTCGCCGACTTCGCGCGTGACGGCGGGATACTCGTCGCGATCAACTGCTTGGACGAGGGTGTCGATATTCCCCGGATCTCCCACGCACTCGTGCTCGCTTCGTCGGCTACTCGCCGGCAATTCATCCAGCGTCGTGGTCGCGTGCTCAGGCTGCACGGCGGGAAGCACCGGGCTGTAATCCACGACCTTCTCGTCGATACTTCAGGCTTCAGCGACCCCGAAGGCGTCTCGTTCGCGCGGACTGAGATGGCTCGGGCACTGGAGTTCGTCCAGTCTGCAGCCGACTCAAGCGGCACCGAGATGCGGATTCGCGAGCTCGCTGACATTGCAGGGGTGATATCGACGGGCCGAGCGCTGGCACAGGGATCGAAGATGGGACAGAGATCGAAGACGAGGACTGATGGGAGATGAGATGGCAGAAATCGACGCAAAACAGGTGCTCGAAAAGGTCCGGGTCGAGAGCTACGCCGACGACGACGTGACCGCCGACCTGCTTGGGGCCGTCTACGCCTTGGAGCACGGGAAGCAGTTCGAGGACGAGCGCGGCCCTGTCCGCGCTCATTTGCGAGACCTAATCGCTTCCGCGGTGCAGGAGTCATCGTGATCCTGACCAAGGTTGTCGTAGAGGACTTCAACATCTTCTACGGCAAGCAGCCACTTGAGCTAACCGAGGGCCTTTACGTCATCCACGGCGTCAATGGACGCGGCAAGAGCACATTTCTGAACGCC